>NZ_JAPKNA010000004.1:0-419922 GCF_026344135.1 Alcaligenes parafaecalis
CCCGGATTCTTTTGAATCCGGGGCCGTTTGTTTACGGTCTGACGCTGGCCTTAAGCCGGGAAGATCAGATCACTACGGACTGTACCAGGATGGGCACGCACCGCATCCAGCAAGTCCTGGGCCGGAACACGATCCAAATCCGTCATGGCATAGCCCAGCTCGCCCTGCGTCTGCAATTGCTGACGGGTGATATTGATGCCGTGCTGCGCCAGGATATTGTTCAGCCCACCCATCGCACCGGGTACGTTGCGATGTACATGCAGCAGACGAACCGCACCCTGAATATCGTAATACGACACTTCAGGGAAATTCACCGCGCCTTTAGTCGCGCCGCTACGCAAGTAGCTGACCATCTTCTCGGCCACTTCACGGCCAATATTCTCTTGCGACTCCTGAGTGCTACCGCCAATGTGCGGCGTCAGGATCACATTAGGCATGCCGATCAGCGGGCTCTTCAATGGCTCATCCACGCTCTTCGGTTCGGTCGGGAACACGTCCAAAGCAGCACCGGCTAAATGACCGCTAACCAGAGCTTGGTGCAAGGCCTCAATATCTACCACTGTGCCGCGCGAAGCGTTGATCAGGATGGAACCTGGCTTCATGGCCGCAATCGTCTCGGCATTCATGATGTTCTGTGTGCCCTGCCCGCCTGGTACGTGCAAGGTGACCACATCGGACTCGGCGAGCATCTGCTTCAGGCTGCCGTAAACACGGGCATTACTCAGTGGCAGTTTGGATTCCACATCGTGGTAGAGCACACGCATACCCAACGCTTCGGCCAGAGTACCGACCTGAGAACCAATATTGCCGTAACCAATCACACCCAAAGTCTTGCCACGGATCTCGAAAGCGCCATCGGCACTTTTGTCCCAGAAGCCCTGGTGTACACGCAGGTTCTTCTCGGGGATACGACGCAGCAACAAGATGGCTTCGCCCAACACCAGTTCGGCAACGGAGCGGGTATTGGAGAACGGCGCATTAAAGACTGGCACACCGTGGTTTTGGGCCTGATCCAGATCCACCTGGTTGGTACCGATACAAAAACATCCCAGCACTTTGAGCTGGTCTGCGTGCTCCAGCACCCGGCTGTCAAACTGGGTACGGGAACGAATTCCGACAACTTCGGCGCCTTTGACAGCGTCCAGCAGCTCCTGACCCGACAAGGCTCCCTTGTAGGTCTGAATATCGGTCAAACCAGCAGCCTCAAAAACTTCACGGGCGCTAGGATGAATGTTCTCAAACAGGACAATGCGACTCATGATGGTTCCAGTCATTGAAATAGTATCTAAATGGTACTATTTTTTTAGCTCGCCTGATCGAGCATCAACAATAGCAGCAGGGGATTCGTGTCCTGAAAACAAAGCAAGGCCATGAATCCAAAGCCAAATACAAAAACCCAGGCCTGGAAAATAAAATCCAGGACCTGGGTCACTTCAAGGCGGCCTAGCTCATGACAAGCCGCCTGAACAGTCTGCTATCAAGAACCAAATGGCACCGGACGTGGTGTGTTGTCACGCGAAGGTGGCAGGATTGGCAGCATGATTTCAGGCTGTTTGCCCGTCAGCGTTTTCAGGAACGCGACGATCTGGGCATTTTCCTCTGCAGAGAAACTGCGACCCAACTGCAGACGACCCATTGTATCCACGGCTTCGGTCAAGGTATTGACCGCGCCATCGTGGAAGTAGGGGTAGGTCAGCTCGACGTTACGCAAGGTAGGAACCTTGAAGTTGAAACGGTCAGCGTCCTTGCCTGTGACAGCGACACGGCCTTCGGCTGGGTTGCTGGTTTGGTAGGGCTCGATCAGACCCATTTTCTGGAAGGACGTACCGCCCAGGTTGGGGCCGTTGTGGCACGCCACACAACCACTACCCTTGAACAATTGGTAGCCCGCCAATTCCTGATCGGTAATGGCTTTTTTATCACCCTTCAACCAAAGGTCAAAGCGCGAATCCGGCGTCACCAGAGTTTCTTCAAAGGCGGCAATAGCGGTGGTGACTTCATCAATACCAAAGTCGGCCTTGCCAAAGACTTGCTTGAACTCGGCCTTGTACTCGGGAATGGAGCTCAGGAACTCCATGGCCAGTTCGTGCGTGAACGCCATTTCCTTGGGGTTGGCAATCGGGCCACCGGCCTGCTCTTTCAGGTCGCTGGCACGGCCGTCCCAGAACTGGGCCACGTTCAGGCTGGAGTTCAAGACGGTAGGCGAGTTGATGGGACCTTCCTGCCAACGGTCACCAATGGAGGTACGGATATTGTCCGTGCCACCCATGCTCAGGTTGTGACAGGAATTACAGGAGATAAAGCCCGAACGGGACAAGCGGGGTTCAAACCACAGCTTTTTACCCAGTTCAACGCGTGCCGGGTCGGTGACAACCGCAGCGGGGATCGGCTGTACAGGCTCATTTTCCTGGGCTTGCGCGGCGGTGCCGAGCAATAAACCGGCGGCCAGAGCAGAGAGAGTGAACAGGCGTAATTTCATAACAACTTCCTTATGGGATGACAGAGCTTCCTGCCAGTAAGAGGTCCGGGTAGGACCCATAACCCTGCTGGCCTTATGGACATCGTAAGGAATGCCATTTCATTACACATTGATACATCGCAAGGAAAGAATCTTTCCTGAGATCCTTAGGGAACTTTCGGGTGAAAGTGCAACTACCCCGCAACAATCGCCTATAGCGCCTTGACGAAAGGCATAAAAAATGCCGCCTGTTTCCAAACAGGCGGCATGTCAGATTTGTTGCAAATTGTGTTTTTTAGACGCCTAAATAGCGTGTCCACAAGGTGCGGTCTGCCCCTAAAGCTTCAGAATTCCCCTGCCAGACCAATTTGCCACGTTCCAGAATAATGTGGTGATCCGACAAGGCCATCAAACGCTCGACGTATTTGTCGATCAGCAAGATGGTCTGTCCTTCTTCGCGCAGTACAGCCAGACAGTTCCAGATCTCTTCACGAACCTTGGGTGCCAAACCCTCGGAAGCTTCGTCCAGAATCAGCAGCTTGGGATTGGTGACCAAAGCACGGCCAATGGCCAGCATTTGCTGTTCACCGCCCGAGAGCTGGTTGCCCATATTGGACGCACGCTCGCGCAAGCGCGGAAAAAAGTCATAGACACGCTCGGGCGTCCAGGTCTTGTTGGCTTTGGGATTGCGATTGCAGGCAAAGGCCGTCAAGTGCTCGGCCACCGTCAGGTTAGGAAAGCACTGACGCCCTTCGGGCACAATGGCAATCCCGGCTCGGGCGATACGGTCCGGGTTCCAGCCCGCAATGGACTGGCCGTCGAACTTCACATCGCCACCGCGCACCGGCAACTGGCCCAGAATGGTTTTCAGCAAGGTGGTCTTGCCCATGCCATTACGGCCCAGCACCGTCACTACCTGCCCACTACGAATGGACAGATCTACCCCAAACAGCACCTGGCTGGCACCATAGCCACTTTGTAATTGCGTCGTTTCAAGCATGGCTTTCCACCTTGGTTGGAACTGGCGTGTCGTCATCACCCAGATAGGCTTGACGCACGGCCTCGTTATCGCGGATTTCGGCAGCCGTACCGGTCGCAATAATATGACCTGCCACCAATACAGAAATCCGGTCAGCCAGACGGAAAACGGCTTCCATATCGTGCTCGACCAGCAACATGGTGGCTTTGCCACGCATGGTTTCAATCAATTCGGTCAGGCGCAGAGTTTCATCCGGCCCCATCCCTGCCATAGGCTCATCCAGCAACAGGACTTGCGGACGGCTGGCCAAGGCTAATGCAAACTCCACTTTGCGCTGCTCGCCATGAGGCAAGACACCGGCCTGAGTATGCAAAAGCGTGGGATCAATGGCGCATTCAGCGGCCAAGGCACGGGCCTGCTCGTACAGCTCGGTTTCAGTCTGACGAGCACGCCAGAAGCGGAAACTGCTACCACTACATGCCTGCAAGGCCAGCACCAGGTTATCCAGCACCGTGTAGTTCTTGAAGATATTGGTGATCTGGAACGAACGTGCCAGACCGGCGGCAACGCGCTGGTGACCCGACAAGGCCGTTACATCACGGCCAGCCAGCAAGAGCTGGCCCGAATCCGGGGTCAAGGTGCCCGACAACAAGTGAATCAGCGTGGATTTACCTGCCCCGTTAGGGCCGATCAAACCATGAATTTCACCCGGCACCAGATCCAGGGACACATCGTTGGTGGCCTGCAAAGCACCAAAGCGCTTCATCAGACCACGGGCCTGCAACGCGGCCGTGCCGCTGCTCGCCGTAGAGGCGGCTGCTATCGTGTTCGTCATGCTTGCTCCTTGGCGGCAGTAGCGGGATCGGCAGCCGAACGGATACGCACCAGTCCAGCCAGCCCCTTGGGTGCAAAGAACACCACCAGCAGCAACAAAATACCCAAAGGCATGTGCCAGTACTCGGTCCAGTTACGCAGCATCTCTTCCAGCACCAGCATGACAAACGCGCCCAGGGCACCGCCATACAGCAAGCCAATACCACCCACCAGAACCATAATGATCAGGTCAGCCGACTGGGTCCAGTTCATCAGGCTAGGCGAGACAAACAGGTTGTGATTGGCCAGCAAAGCACCGGCCAGACCCATGATGGCACCGCTCAAGGTGTAAGCTGTCAAACGAATGCGGTAGACGGGGTAACCCAAAGTCGTCATGCGGCTTTCGTTTTCACGGGTCCCCATCAAGGCCTGCCCGAAACGAGCATTAACCAGGCGATTGAACAGGAACAGAACCGCAATCAGAATGGCCAGAACCAGGTAGTAAAAGCTCAGGTCATTGCCCAGATCAATCCCGGGCAAGGTAGATGGGCTGTACATGTTCAGGCCATCCTCGCCACCGTATTGGCGCAAGGAGATGAACAGGTAGAAGATCATCTGTGCGAAGGCCAGGGTAATCATGATGAAGTACACGCCACGAGTACGCAGCGATACCGCACCGGTCAAGAAGGCCAGCAAGCCGGAAATCAGCATGGCAGCAGGCCAGGCGATCAGGCCGCTTTGCACGCCTTCAGTAGCCAGAATACCGACGGTATAGGCCCCTGCCCCGAAAAACGCAGCATGGCCCAAGGCCACCATCCCGCCATAACCCAGAACCAGGTTCAAGGCGCTGGCAGCCAGGGCATAGATGAAGATACGGCGTACAAACGAAATGTAGAACTCAAGCCCGTACATCGGTGCGATCAATGGGAAAGCCAATAAGGCCACCAGCACCAGGGCCGACAAAATACGCGAAGCAGACATACATTAACCTCGCGCCGGGAACAGGCCCGAAGGACGGAAAACAAGAACAACAGCCATCAGGACATAGATCGAAATGGCAGCAATCGTAGGACCGACGCTGGAAGCCACATCTGCCGGGAAGACGTTACGCAGCAACATGGGCAGGAACGCACGGCCAGCGGTGTCGACCATACCCACCAGCAAGGCACCTACAAACGCACCACGAATCGAGCCAATCCCACCGATCACGATACAGACCAGAACCAGAATCAGAATGTCCTCGCCCATACCAATCTGAACGGCGGTAATCGGGCCCAGCAAGGCACCGGCCAGCGCAGCCAGAGCAGCACCCAAGGTGAACACACCCAGGAACAGAATAGGCACACGCACCCCCATCAGGGTCGCCATTTGTCGGTTGGAGGCACCTGCTCGCACCAGCACCCCAGCCCGTGTTTTAGTCACGAAGGCATACAGGGCCAGCGCCATCACCAGACCGACCGCGATAATCATCAGGCGGAAAGCGGGATAGAGGAAATCAGGCAAAATTTCTACCGGCCCGGACAACAAGGCAGGCATATTCAACATTACGGGAGTTGGGCCCCAGATCATTTTGACCAGATCATTGGCGATCAAAATAACGGCATAGGTTCCCAGTACCTGAGCCAGGTGATCACGAGTGACCAGCTTGCGCAGAATGAGAATTTCCAGGGCAATACCGACCAGGGCTGTCACTGCCACCGCCACCACAATGGCGGCGGTAAAAGACCCTGTACGCTGCATGGTTTCCGCGGCCACATAGGCTCCCGCCATATAGAGGGAGCCGTGGGCCAGGTTCATGATATCCATAATGCCGAAGACCAGAGTCAGGCCCGCGGCAATCAGAAACAACATCAAACCAAACTGCAAACCATTCAGCAATTGCTCGCTAATCAGAATGAGCGACATGCTTTTACCACCTGTGAATCTTAATTAAGTTTGCATTCTTTGGCGTAGACGTCCTGGTAGGAGTCGAACACCTTGCTGACCATGCGGTTCACAAGACGTCCGTCCTGATCCTTGACCACTTCACGCAGGTAGTAAGCCTGAATGGGGAAGTTGTTGTTGCCGTAGGTAAATGGGCCACGAACCGAGTTGTAGTCGGCGGCCTTCAATGCCTTGAGCACAGCTTCGCGGTCGGACACTTTGCCATCCACTTGTTTGACGGCGGCGTCGATAGCCAGAATCACGTCATAAGCCTGGGCGGCGTACACCGAAGGGTAGCGGCCGTCGTAGGCTTTGCGGAACTCTTCCACAAAGGTCTTGTTGGCAGGAATATCCAGGTCAGGCGACCACTGGGCGGTGTTCAACATGCCCAGGATAGGCTCGCCCACGGCGGGGATAATGTCCTCGTCACCCGAGAAAGCTGGGCCCAGCAGAACCACATCCTTGTTCAGGCCAGCGGCCACAAACTGTTTGATGAAGTTGATGCCCATGGCACCGGGCAGGAAGAAGAACACGGCCTGAGGCTTGGCAGCGCGAATCTGTGCCAATTCCGCCGAGTAGTCGATCTGGCCCAGCTTGGTGTAGAGCTCTTCGCTAACAGGTTTGCCGTAGCCACGTTTGAAGCCGTTCAGGTGATCTTTACCGGCCGGGTAGTCCGGGGCCAGGATGAACATTTTTTCGTAGTTGCGATCCGCAGCCACTTTACCGGCAGCTTCGTCAAAGGCGTCGTTCTGGTAGGACACGCCAAAGAAGTACGGATTACAACCGGCACCGGCCAACTGGCTGGGACCTGGGTTGCTGGTCAGGTAAGGCACTTTGGCCGAGAACAGGGCGGGCGCCACTGCCAGGGCTACGTTGGAGCCCACTGGACCCGTAAAGAAGTCGATCTTGTCACGCTGCACGAAGCGATTGACCAATTGGCGGGCCTGGTCGGGGTTACCGGCCATATCCTGCGCGATGAACTCGGCCGGGAAACCACCCAGCTTGCCGTCCAGTTGTTTGATGGCCAGATTAAAGCCATCACGAACCTCACCACCAACGGCAGCAAACGGACCGGATGTGTCCATTGCCATCCCCACCTTGATGGTATCGGCGTGAGCCAGAGAACCGCCAAAAGCCGCAGCCAAAGCTACAGTCAATGCAATACGTTTCATGTTATCTCCTTGCGCCACCGCGCTTATAGGCTGTCTTTAAATAAGATGCACAGCAGATCGAACTACAAATTCAACTATGCCAACCATTCATTTATAAATAGTTTAGTTATGAAACAATTTTGCTGGCAAGCTGTGGTTTTTACCTACACCCCTTAAATGCCTTGGTAATTCGACAGGAAACACACCCCTGTGCCAATCCCATAGACGGATAAGCACTATAACGACTGTAGAGATAGCCGTTTATGCACGTTTTCCTTGATTTTGTTAACAATGCCGCGCCAGACGCGCTGCTAAACTGGGGGCTCGCCTCAATCTTGGAGATCCCATGCGTATTTCCCACTCTCTGTGCCGCCTTGTCCTTGGCAGCGCCCTGCTCGTTCCTTTCCTGAGCAATGCACAGTCCTCGGAATCCGTTTATCTGGCCGATCTGGCCAAGTCCAACAAGCAAGTGGCCCAGCAATATCAAAGCCTGATGCAGGACGTCGCCAAAAACGCGAGTTGGGTCAAGGACTTCGGTACGGCTTCGCCGGGCGAGACCGTTTCTCTGGATGGTCGCAACTATCAAGTGTTCCAGGGCTGCAAGCCCCATGACTGCACCAGCTCCAGCTATGTAGTACTGCTGGATACCCAAAAGCAGACCATTACCTATGGCGCTTTTGTAGAAAACAAGGAATCAGGCCCAGGTTTGGCCAGCAGCCAGATTCAATGGCTGGGGAATCCCGAGTTCGACCAGATCCGCCTGATGTCACCTGCCCTGTTTTAAAAAAACAGCGCTTGACCTTGCCCCCGTGGCAAGCCTTAAGCTGACTCCATTGTTTCTATCAAAGGAGTCAGCTATGTCCACCTTCTCCGTACCCGACATGACCTGCGGCCATTGCGTGCGCAGCATCACCGAAGCCATTCAGGCTGTCGCCCCTAAAGCTACCGTCAGCACGGATCTGGAAAAACACCAGGTTACCGTTCAAGGTCTGGATGGCGCGCAAGCCCTGAAAGTGATTGAAGAAGCGGGTTACACCCCCAGCGCCCTGTAAGGACAACGCGCCTGCCAAGGCGTCAGTCAGACAGAGCAAATAAAAAGGCCGGTATTAACTGGCCTTTTTTTATCGAAACCTTGATGCCCTTGCCTGAAGCGGTCGTCCGGTCTCGATACCGTCCCAGCCCAGCCTGTCGATATTGACCGCAAGAATCGGAGTGCTTGCGATGAAAGACCAGCGTATTCTGGCTTCGTACTTAATGTTGTCAGGACTTTTGCCTCATGACTGCGAACCGTGCTTACGAAACTGACGATCAACGCTGGGCAGCCGTGCAAGCGCGAGATCCCGCTGCCGACGGCCTGTTCGTCTATGCGGTACGTACCACCGGCGTGTACTGCCAGCCCAGTTCGACAACCCGGCTTCCCAAGCGCGAGAACGTCGAGTTTTTCAATTCGCCCCAGGACGCTGAAGCAGCGGGCTACCGTTACAGCCGTCGCGCCCATGGCGATCAGACCAGTGCCGCAGCCGAACGGGCCGCAATCGTAGCGCGCGCCTGCCGCCTGATCGAGACCTCGGAGACGCAACCATCGCTGGACAAGCTGGCCGCCGAGGTGGGCAAGAGCCCCTTTCATTTTCATCGACTGTTCAAGGCTGAAACCGGCCTGACGCCCAAGGCATACAGCTCGGCCTACCGGGCTCGCAGACTGCGCGAGGAACTGAGCAGCAGGCCGGATACCTCCATCACGAATGCGATTTACGACAGTGGATTCAACTCCAACAGCCGGTTTTACGAAGCCTCTGAACAGTTGTTGGGCATGCGTGCACGCGACTACCGGGCCGGTGGTGCCGGTGCGATTATCCGTTTCGCGGTGGGCCAGTGTTCGCTGGGAGCAATTCTGGTCGCCCAGAGCCAACGCGGCATCTGCGCCATTTTGCTGGGCGAGGATCCCGATCAACTGGTTCGCGACCTGCAGGATCAGTTTCCCAAAGCCGAAATCATCGGCTGCGACGGTGATTTCGAGCAATTGATCGCCCGAGTCGTAGGCTTTATCGAAAGCCCCTCAATTGGCTTGCACCTGCCGCTGGATGTGCAAGGCACAGCTTTCCAGGAACGTGTCTGGCGTGCGCTGTGCGAGATCCCGCCAGGGACCACCGTCAGCTACACCGAGATAGCTGAGCGCATAGGTTCACCCAAAGCGGTGCGCGCCGTGGCCCAGGCCTGCGCCAACAACCACATTGCCGTGGCCATCCCATGCCACCGCGTCGTGCGGCGTGATGGCGATCTGGCCGGCTACCGCTGGGGTATAGACCGCAAACGTGAACTGCTACGCCGTGAAGTGCAAGACTGATGATCGGCGGGCTGCACAATCGTCAAGACTGGGTTTGAGGGCAAGAAACGGAGTTCGCCATCAAGCCAGGACAAATACGATGTGAGTTCTCAAAGAAACCGCAGGAGATTTCACTCATGGCTTTGCTTGATGGAAAGGTTGCCCTAATTACCGGCGCATCCTCCGGTATTGGACGCGCCATGGCCTTGATGTTTGCCGAGCACGGGGCAGCCATTGTCCTGACGGCAAGGCGCAGTGCCCTGCTTGACGAGGTCGCCAAGGAGATCCGGCAGCTTGGTGGCCGTGCTGAGTGTGTGGCAGGGGACATTACACGAGATCAAACCCATGCGCAGGTGATAGAGCTCGCGACGGAAAGATTCGGAGGGCTGGATATTGCGATCAATAACGCCGGTATTGTCGGGGCCCTCAAGCCACTGGCCGAGCTGAGGCCAGAAGAATGGCAAACAACACTGGATACCAATCTTGGGGCGGCCTTTCTGGGTGCCCGCAGCCAGATTCCGGCCATGCTCAAACGCGGTGGCGGTTCGATTGTTTTCACGTCTAGCTTTGTGGGCACCAGTGTTGGCCTGCCCGGCATGAGTGCTTATGGCGCTTCCAAAGCGGCACTCATGGGATTGGTCAAAGGCATCACGGCGGACTACGCAGCTAAAGGCATACGGGCCAACGCCCTCTTACCTGGCGGAACCGATACAGACATCGCAGGGGATCAGAGCATCAAGGA
This sequence comes from Alcaligenes parafaecalis, assembly GCF_026344135.1. Lineage (NCBI taxonomy): Bacteria > Pseudomonadati > Pseudomonadota > Betaproteobacteria > Burkholderiales > Alcaligenaceae > Alcaligenes > Alcaligenes parafaecalis. The sequence goes on from NZ_JAPKNA010000004.1 coordinate 10,390, forward strand.
CTGGGCGGCGGGGCTGCACGCCATGAAGCGAATCGCCAAACCTGAAGAAATTGCGTCCGCTGCACTTTTTCTTGCCAGCCCCATGTCCAGTTTTGTGACCGGCTCCGCCCTGTTCGCGGATGGAGGCAATGCGGCCGTGAAATAAGCATGCGGTGTTTCCTGGCATCCAATGAAGCACCGCACTAATGGCAGGCGAAGACTGAAGCGTATTAGCCCAGTTGCCCTAACACCGGGAAGGTCTTGAGTACCCAAATAGCCAAACGCGCCAGCTCACCGGTTGCCATGGCCCAGCCCATCACAATCAATACCAGACCCGCGCCCCAGCGCATATAACGCCCGACCTTCCTGATCTGTGTCATGCGCTGCAAAAACGGCGTCACAAAGCAGGCAGCCAGAATAAAAGGGACACCCAGGCCCAAGGCATAGACGGACAACAAAATACTGGCTTTGCCTGCACTGGCGGTACTGGCCCCCATCATCAGGATGCCAGCCAGAATCGGGCCAATGCAGGGTGTCCAGCCAAAACCAAAGGCCAACCCCATCACTGTTGCTCCGCCAGGGCCCGCCGCCTTGCCGGACTCAAAGCGGTAATAGCGTTGCAGGCTCATGGGCATGCGCAGCACCCCCATCACGCTCAGGCCTGCCAAGGCCACCATAATCCCGGCGGCAATATTGAGCTGATAGCGATAAGACAGCAGCATTTGCCCCAGATAGGACAAGCTGGCTCCCAGAGCAATGAAAACCAGCGAAAAGCCCGCTACAAAGCAAACACTACGCCCCAACAAATGGCTGCGTTTGACTTCCGTATACGCCTGCCCATCCCCCGCCAGATAAGACAAATAGCCGGGGACCAGTGGCAAGACACACGGAGACAGAAACGACGCCATCCCCGCCAGAAATGCGGTTATCAGGGCAATCATGCCCAAATCCAAAGACACAATTTCCATATCAGGGGGCCGTGGCAGGTTCCGGTGCGGCGTTGGCGGGCAGACGCATACGCTCACGCGCCAATTGCAAACCCTGGTTGACGACCTTGGCTGTTTCGGAATCCGGCGGGAACTGTGCCAGCAAACGCTGCCAGTAGTCGATAGCAGCGGGGTACTGCTCTTTATGCAAGGCAGCCGCTCCTGCCAACATCAGACCCAAAGGTTCTTCGGGATACAGCTCCAGCGAACGCTTGACCAGACGTCCAGGCAAACCATCCAGAGTGTCGACCCCGGCCAGGAGCATGGACTCCGCATATTCCGCCAAGGCGGTCGGGTCTCCGTCCACTACCGGCATGGCTTTGGCATAGGCTTCGGCCGCTTCCTGATGACGACCATAGTAACGATGGGAGCGGGCCATCATCAGCCAAGCTCCAGGATCATCCGGGTTTTCTTTAAGGCGCTGCTCCAGGCGGGCCACCATGGCCTCAATATCTACGGGCTGTGCGTTAGCCTGTTGTTGCACGGCGGCTGGGTCCAGCATTACCGGGTTACCCAGATAAAAGTACAAGGCGATGGCAGCAACCGGAATACTGATCATCAAGGTCCAGGCCAACTTGGGCGCGCCTGCTTGTTGCACCGATTCCGTTTTCAGCCCCTCGTTCTCTTCCAGCACACGCTGGCGTAAATCCATCTGCGCTTGCTCGAAGTCCTGTTCAGAGAGCACACCCGCCTGTTTGTCACGCTCAATTTCCTTAAGCTGCTCACGCAAAATCGCCAGATTGGCCTGCTTGTGTTCCACCACCCGCTGCAAAGCGGGTTTGCGCTTGACGCTCAACATCAAGTACGCCGCACACACCAGCACCAGCAGTCCAGCCACAATATAAAAAGCAATAGTCACGATTGTTCATCCCGAGAAGAGCCCTGTAACAGAGCATCCGCTTGACGGCGCTGCTCATCAGTAAGAGCCGTTTCATTACCCGCACGGCGTCTACGGCGCAGGGTAAAGGCATAGACCAGAAAACCCGTCAGCAACAAGAGAGCTGGCCCGAACCAGAGCAACAAGGTGGTGGATTTGAAGGGTGGGCGATACAAGATGAAGTCGCCATAGCGATCCACCATATACGTCCGAATCTGGTCCGGGCTACGCCCCTGCCCCAGTTGCTCCATGATTTGATGGCGCAAATCCACGGCCAGCTCGGCACGCGAGGCCGCGATTGATTCGTTCTGGCACACCAGACAGCGCAGCTCGGCCGCTATTTCCAACATCACCGACTCCTGGGCACCCTGTGCTCCCGACTGGGCTTGAGCGGACGGGACGAGGAACCAGAAGCTGGCCGCCAAGGCGACCATCCATTGACGCATCATCATGGCTGCTGCTCCAAACGACGAATTAAGGGCAACAAGGTTTCCTCCATAGATTCGCGCGACACAGGACCTATGTGCTTGAAACGCACAATGCCCTGCTTGTCGATCACAAAGGTTTCCGGCACGCCGTACACACCAAAATCGATGCCCACGCGGCCATCCCTGTCCATAACAGAAACCTCGTAAGAGTTGCCATTGCGCAGCAACCACTCACGGCTTTCCTCGGGCACGTCCTTATAGTTCAAGCCCACCACCGGCACCTTGTGCTTGGTGGACAATTCCTTGATAAAAGGATGCTCAGTCAAACATGGGTAGCACCAGGAAGCCCAGACGTTCAGCAACCAGACACGGCCCTTCATTTGCTCGCCCGAAAAACTGGCTTCGGGATTGTGCAATTGAGGCAGGCTGAAAGCCGGAGCAGGCTTGTCAAGCAAAGGCGACGGTACTTCGCTGGGCTTCAGGGTCAAACCAATACCCAGAAAAACCAGCAGCAGTACAAAGCCGATCAAGGGAACGGTAAAGCGGTTCATGCCTGCACCTGCGTATCCAAAGTTTTGTTTTGTGCCGCAGTGCGAGTTTGTTTGGCACGGTAGCGTCGGTCACTAATAGCCAATCCGCCCCCGAAAGCCATCAACAAACAACCCAGCCAGATAAAGTCCACCAGAGGCTTGTAGTACAAACGCACGCTCCAGCCGCCCTGATCGAAGTTGTCCCCCAAAGCCACATAGATATGACGCAAGCCATTGGCATTGATGGCCGACTCTGTCATCGGCAAGGCCGAGGACAGATAGGTACGTTTTTCCGGGTACAAGGTGGAGACGACTTTGCCATCCTGCAGCAGTTCTACCGTGCCACGTTCAGCAGAGTAGTTCGGGCCGGGCACAATGCGTACACCCTGGAAGCGAGCGTCATAAGCACCCACTTGCGCGGTTTGGCCTGGCTTTAACAAGACATCGGTTTCCGTCTCGTAATGGCTGACCATGGTCACCCCCAACACAAAGACGGCCACCCCGATATGCGCCAGGTGCTGTCCCAGCCAGCTACGCGGCTGCGCAAACACACCCATACGGGTAGCGCGCACACGCTTGACCACATCAAACAGGCTACCCAGCACAATCCAGATCGCCAGGCCCGCCCCCAAGGCTGCCGTCCCCTGCCATTGACCATAAAGCAGAGGGACAGCCGCACCCAGCACCACGCTGAACACAATGACCAGCGCCAGTTGCCGCACCATATCCATCAAGCTGGCCCGCTTCCAGTTGGCCATGACACCAAAGACAATCAAGACCAGGGCCGGGATCATCAGGGGGACAAAAACCTTATTGAAATAAGGCGGGCCTACCGAAATCTTGCCCAGCCCTAGGGAGTCCATAATCAAGGGATACAAGGTGCCCAACAAAACCGTACCGGTAACCACTACCAACAGGACGTTGTTCACCAGTAGCAAGGACTCGCGCGACACCACGGCAAATTGCCCACCTGCACCGACACGTGGAGCACGCCAGGCAAACAGGATCAGAGAGCTGCCGACGATGACTGCAAACAAGGCCAGAATAAAGACGCCACGGGCAGGATCAGTTGCGAAAGCGTGGACGGAAGTCAGAACCCCCGAACGCACCAGGAAGGCACCCAGAATAGACAGGGAGAAGGTGCTGATCGCCAGCAGAACCGTCCAGTTCTTGAAGCTGCCGCGTTTTTCAGTAACCGCCAAAGAGTGAATCAAGGCCGTACCCGCCAGCCAAGGCACAAAAGACGAGTTCTCTACCGGGTCCCAGAACCACCAGCCCCCCCAACCCAGCTCGTAATAAGCCCACCAGCTACCGACAGCGATACCCAAGGTCAGGAATAGCCAGGCAGAGGTTGTCCAAGGGCGGGACCAGCGCGCCCAACTGGCATCCAGACGACCGGCCAGCAAGGCGGCAATCGCAAAAGCAAAAGCGACCGAGAAACCCACATACCCCATATACAGCAAGGGCGGGTGAACAATCAGACCAATGTCCTGCAAGAGCGTGTTCAGATCCAGACCTTCTGCTGGCACCGGGAACATGCGTTCAAAGGGGTTGGAGCTGATCAGCACAAACAGCAGGAAACCGGCGGTGATCAGGCCCAACACGCCCAGCACGCGAGCCAGCATGGCTTCAGGCAAGGAACGCGAATAGATACTGACGGCAAAGGCCCAGCCCGTTTGCATGAACATCCACAGCAACAGCGAACCTTCATGCCCGCCCCACACCGCGGCGATGCGGTAGAACAAAGGCAGCTTGGTACTGGAGTTCTGCGCCACATAAGCCACAGAGAAATCAAAGCTGACAAAAGACCAGGCCAGACACAACAAGCTAAAGGCCACCAGGCCGAACTGCCAGCGTGCGGCCGGACGGGCAAACGCCATCCAGGCCAGATTGCCGCGCCAGGCACCGTATAAAGCCACCACACCTTGCGCCAGCGCCAGCACAAAAGTCAGGATCAGGGCAAAGTGCCCAAGTTCCGGGATCATGGCTGGGCTCCTTGTTTCGCGCGCTCGGCCTGCTCCATAGCGTGCATGGCTTCGGGCGGCATGTAATTTTCATCGTGCTTGGCCAGTACTTCTTCAGCCACAAAATGGCCCTTTTCATTCAAACGGCCTTGGGCGACCACGCCTTTCCCCTCTTGGAACAGGTCCGGCAAAATACCGGTGTAGCTAACGGGCACTTGCGCCGCACCGTCCGTCACCACAAAGTTCACGGCCATACCTTGATCACCGCCACGGCGGATACTGTCCATCTGCACAATGCCGCCAACTCGGAAGGTTCGGTTCTCCGGGCTTTGTCCCTGGCTGACTTCGGTAGGGGTGAAAAAGAACACCAGGCTGCTTTGAAAAGCATTCAGGATCAGGGCGGTCGCTGCACCCAGCACCACTAAAGCCCCCAGAATCAGGGCCAGACGATTCTGTCGCTTAGTCATGACGGCTTTCTCCCAGAGCACGCTCATCACGCACCCGCTGCCAGGCCCTTGCCCGCCCTGCCCGGACGCTGAGCACTTCGCCCAGCATCAACACGGTACAGGCCAGCACCGAGCCCCACACATACACGGCATAGCCGCCCATAGCGAAAAAATCGCCCACACTCGACCAATGCATCATCAGCCCTCCGTCAAGTTGCGAACCCAGGCGGTATGCGCCTCACGTTCAAGAATCAAATTGCGCACCCGATACAGTGCGATGGCAATGCTGTAGCACCACATGGCCAAACTCATCAGCAACATGCCCGTCAACATGACGGTGGCCATGGACGGCGAGCTGGTCAGCGATACCGAAGCCCCCTGGTGCAAGGTGTTCCACCACTGCACCGAGAAATAGATAACAGGTACATTCACCACCCCGACCAGGGCCAGGATGGATGCGGCTTTATCCGCACGGCGCGGGTCATCAATCGCGCCCCGCAAGCCCATGAAACCCATGTACAAAAACAGCAGCAACAATTCGGAAGTCAGTCGGGCATCCCAGACCCACCAGGCCCCCCACATAGGCTTGCCCCACAGGGCTCCGGTGACCAGCGAGAGCACCGTACAGATCGCGCCAGTAGGAGCCAGCGCAGCGGCCATCATGGCAGCGGTACGACTGTTAAATACCAGGCAGAGCAAGGACCAGAAGCCCATCGCCAAATAGATCAACATGGACATCCAGGACACGGGAACGTGCAGGAAAATGATGCGGTAGCCCTCGCCTTGCTGGGCATCAGTGGGGGCCAGAAAAAAACCCACATAAGCCCCCACAAGAAACAGCAGAAATGCCAGGATGGCAGCCCAAGGCACGATGCGTCCGGCCAGGACATAGAAGTTTTGAGGAGCGGCGTAGCGATACAAAAAGTTCATGGAATTTACTCAAGAGCAAGGCGCAACGCCGCTGCCGTAGCAGGTGGCGCAAAGAACAAAGCCAACAGTAAAAAAGCGGCCAGAACGGACAGATGCGCTTGCGCACCCAATCCGGCCTGAACCGCTTGCACCGCCCCCGCCCCGAAAACCAGCACGGGCACGTAAAAGGGCAAAATCAATAAAGCCAATAACACACCTGCCGAGCGTAGGCCCAGCACCAACGCTGCACCAATCGCGCCCAGCAAGGTCAGAACGGGCAGCCCCAGCGCTAAAGACAGCATCAGCACGCCCAGGCTGGACATGGGCAGACTGAATTGCAGCCCCAGAATCGGAGCCAGCAAAAGCAAAGGCACGCCGGTTAAAAAAGTATGCGCCAGCACTTTGCCCAAGACCCAAAGGCTAAGTGGCAGATGTGAAAACAGAACCTGTTCCAGCGCGCCGTCCTGTTCGTCCTGTTCAAACAAACGGCTTAGCGACAGCATGGTGGCCAGCAAGGCCGACACCCACAGCACGCCAGGAGCCATCTTGGACAAGAGGGCCGCATCGGCTCCGACGCCCAAAGGGAACAGGCTGCACACCACCAGAAAGAAAACCAGAGGAATCAGAACATCACCGGGGCGACGCATCGCCAAGCGCCACTCGCGTTTCATCAAGGCGGCAAAGAGACTCAACATGCTTGCCCCAGATCCAGGTGCTGCACATCCAGATCCCACGGCAAAGTCTGGTGACTGGTCAAAATAACGGCGCCCTGCTTTTGCAAATGCTGTGCGATCAGCTCGCCTAGAAACTTCTGACCGGCACTATCGAGCGCGGTTAACTGTTCATCCAGAATCCACAAAGGGCGATTGCTTAGAGACAAGCGCACCAGAAACACGCGACGGCGCTGTCCAGCGGACAACTGCCGCACAGGGACACGACGGTATGCCAGCAAACCGCCTGCCCGTAACGCCTGATCACAGGCGTCCTGTTCCAGCGGGACACGATCCTGCAAGAGCAAGCTGTCCAGGTTTTCTTGTAGTGACAAGCTGCCATTCAGCCCAGCCGCATGACCGCCATACACAAGCTGTCGTCGGTAGTCGCTATCGTTACGTTGCACGGGCTGGTCACGCCAGATAAGCTGGCCTTCATCCGCCTGGGCGATATTGGCCAGGATACGCAGCAAGCTGGTTTTGCCGCTGCCATTGGGCCCACTGACCAAACAACATTGGCCAGCATCAAGCCGTAGGCTCAGCTCGGAGAACACACGACGCTGGCCCCGTCTACAGGTCAGCGAAACAGCTTGAAGCACAGAACCCCCTTATCAAGAAAGCAAACAGAGCGAAGCCGCCCATGAAAAAAGGCGGCTTGCTTAGCTCGCTAAGTAATGACGAGCCTCTTTCAAGACAGGGGATGCCTGACTTAGTTCCGCAAAGCCCTCGAGAAACTCCAGCTTATTGATCTAGGCCAATCCGAGTTCGGGGCTGCATTCTTGATAAGATGCTGCCTTAGTACTTTCTTTGAGCAATAGACCATGAACACCCCAATCACCCTGACTCCCCAGCCCCTTAGCCCCGAGGCTTTTGCCCCTTATGGCTGGATGTTGGGTAAAGGTTTGGCCACTGCGCCTGCGACGGCAGCCTTCAGCAATGCCGCCACTGACTTCTGGCACGAACATGCGTTTGACACAGGCCCAAGCGGTCAGACCGAAGTGTTGTGGGTGAATTACCGGATTCAGGACCCGAACATCACCGCTCTGGAAAACCATCTGCTGACGCAACAGGCCCTGATCCCGCTGACAGGTGAAGTGATCCATATCGTGGCCGAGAGCAAAGCCGAAGGCGGCCCGGACCTGTCCACACTGAAAGCTTTCCGCCTCCCTCAAGGGCAAGGCGTGTGCATGCGTCCCGGTTGCTGGCACAGCAGCCGTGTTGCCGGGGGTGAAGTAGCCTGTTTGATGTTGACGCGCATCTCTACCACGGTAGATCTGGTCGCCCATTTGAACGAGGGCAAACCCGCTGTGGAAAGCGAGCTGCGTCCTCTGGAACAGAGTGTAGTGGTGACTCTATAAAGTAGCGGGTGCAGAGCGTAAAAATCGCTCTGCAGGACCCAAAAATCAAAACGTCGATGCCGCGCCGTATTTCAGCGCCAGCTCAATAAAAGCGCGCATCGCTGCAGATTGATAGGCGCCCTTGCGCTGCATCAGAATGGCCCGCCGTTGCGGCGGTGCCGGGTCCAGACTAACCGCCACCAGATACTCACTATTACTGGCAATCGCGGCAGGCAACAAGGTCGCCAAACCCGTGCGCCGCACCACCTCAATCACGGCATTGAGTGAGTTCGATTCCATCGATACTTTCAAGTCCAGATCATGCTGGCGGCAATGACGTTCAATCTGCCCACGCGTGGCAAATTCCGGTGTCAGCAACACCAGGGACTCACGCATCAAGGTGTCTCTATCAATGCTGCGCCGCTCTGCCAAAGGGTGTGTTCGGCTCATCACCAAAGCCAGCGTCTCTACCAATAAAGGCTGAAATTCCACCGCGGCCGACGTCGGCTTCTCAAAGGCGATACCGATATCCAGTTCGTCTTCAACCAGTTGCGTTTCCACGCGCTCCTGCAGCATTTCCTGCACCACCAGCCGCACATTGGGATAACGCCGGTAGAAGGCCTCCACCAAAGGGCCGATCAGGTAAGACGTAAAGGTAGGCGCCACCGCCACCCGCAAAGAGCCTCGGCTCAGATCGCTGACATCGTGCAGCGCCCGCCGCCCTTCCTCCAGGTCCTGCAAGGCCTGCCGGGCGTAACGCAGATACACTTCGCCCGCATCCGTCAGACGCACCAGTCGCCCCGTGCGGTCAAACAGTTGCGCACCCAAATGTTCTTCCAACTGCCGCACCTGTTGCGACAGGGCAGGCTGGGACACATGCAAAGCACGTGCTGCACGGGTAAAACTTTGATACTGGGCAACCGCCAGGAAGTAATTAAGATGGCGCAAAAGCATGAGGGGCCTTTGTATAAGCAAACCCAATGGAAAGCATCAGAAATCGGTATTTTACCTTATGACCTTGAAAGGGTAATCTTCTGTTTAAGCCGAATAACAAGGACAAGGATGAAAGACATTATCGACGGTTTCCTGAAATTCCAACGGGAAGCCTATCCCAAGCGCGCCAAGCTCTTCAAAAATCTGGCCACACAACAAAACCCCCGCGCTTTGTTTATCTCTTGCTCCGATAGCCGTCTGGTTCCCGAGCTGGTGACACAACGTGAACCCGGCGACCTGTTCGTGATTCGAAACGCTGGCAATATCGTGCCTTCTTATGGCCCGGAACCGGGTGGTGTGACAGCCTCAGTCGAGTACGCCGTCTCCGCCCTGCGTGTGTCTGACATCGTGATCTGTGGTCACTCCGATTGCGGTGCCATGACCGCCATCGCCACCTGTCAGTGCCTGGATCACATGCCTGCCGTGGATCACTGGCTGCGCTACGCCGACTCGGCCCGCTTGGTCAATGAAGCCCGTACCCACGCCAGCGAGCAAGATCGCATTTCCTCCATGGTGCGCGAAAATGTGGTGGCCCAATTGGCCAATATCCAGACACACCCCTCGGTGCGTCTGGCCATGTCCGAAGGCCGCCTGACCTTGCACGGCTGGGTCTACGACATTGAGTCGGGCACCATCGACGCCTATGACGGTGGCAGCATGAAATTTGTGCCCCTGGCAGATAACCCGAATGTGTGTGTAGCGCCCTTGGTTCGCGGCTAAACCCACCCGGAACCAAACAAGAAACGCCATGCTTTAGCATGGCGTTTTTTTATTGCTCTCCGTCAGCGTTTATCTTGCCAATGAAACAGTGTGCCCGGCTGTGTCAGGAATAAACGCCTCCTCACTATGATGGCCAGTGATCCGATGATCTTTTCATCCACCAGTTTCATCCGAGTCGCTATTCAGGACTGAAGGCCACGACACAAAGAGCAAAGGACTGTTCAGGACTTGCTACTCGGGAACTCTTTTTAATGGCTGATCCATGAAAAAAACTTGCCTTGCCTTGGCCTTGATGGCCTTGCATGCTGGGACACAGGCCCAAGCCTTTTCCAATATCTACTTCATCGGCGACAGCCTGACTGACAGTGGTCAATTTGGCTCGCGCTTTACCACCAACCCTGGTCAGGTCTGGTCCCAGGTACTGGCCCAGAAATTGGGAACCGATGCGACCCCAAGCAGCCAGGGCGGCAGCAACTACGCCGTCGGTGGAGCACGCGTAGCCGTAGACGAACGTCTGGACCCTAGCAGCCCTCTCGGCCCCACCAACCCGCCCCTGCCCGCCATGACTACGCAGACAGCTCAGTTACTGGCCATGCACAACGGACGCCTGGACGGACGGGCTCTGTACACCGTGTGGGGTGGCGCAAATGACTTGTTTGCCGCAGTCAAGGATCCGTTCAATATGTCCCAGATCGTGGCGGACTCCGTTGGCAATCAAGCTGCATTGATCAATACGCTGTCGCAAGCGGGCGCACGCTACATTCTGGTTCCCAATATCCCCGACCTCGGTATGACCCCGGAATTCTCCGGCTCGCCGATCAGCGCGGGTATCGCCACCTTGCTCAGTGACAGCTATAACCAGGCGTTCAACCAGCAGCTAAGTTCCAGCTCCGCCAATATCATTCCCTTGAATGTCTCGGCGCTTTTGCACGAAGTGGCTGCTGACCCGCAAGCCTACGGTTTCACCAACGTCAATACAGCCGCTTGCGGCAGTGTGTCTTCCCGCCTGTGTACGCCCGCCGATCTGGTGGCTCCCGGCGCAGACGAAAGCTATATGTTTGCTGATGGCGTGCATCCTACTTCAGGTGGTCATGCCGTCATTGCCGACTATGCCCACGCCGTCGTCAGCGCCCCCAGTCAGGTAGCCATGCTGGCCTCTGCAGCGAATACCGCCGGGCAGATGCAGATGCAGCATATTGATCGTCGACTGCAGACCATCAGCTCGTCGCAGGATAGGGATTTGGCCGTCTGGTTCCAGGGAGAGGCGATCACGCGCAACAGCAGCAGCGCGAACTCGCGTCTGGATGGCACGCAAGCCGCCTGGAAGCTGGGTTTGGACAAGCGTCTGGATGACTGGTCGGTCGGTGCCTACTTGTCTTATGAAAATCTGGATGGTGATACAGACGAAGAAGGCACCTACAGCCAGAAGCGTCAGTCGGCAGGTCTGTACGGTCGCTGGCAAGCCGAAAATCTGTGGGTCAACGCCCAGATTTTCTACAGCGATCTGGATAACAAAACCCGCCGTCATCTACGTCTGGGCGCCGCCACGCGTGAACACCAGGCCAAAGCAGGTGGTAGCCAGTACGGCGGCAAACTCAGCACTGGTTACGACTGGCAGGCCGGGGCGGTAACCCACGGTCCACTGTTGAGCTTGAGCATGCAGAAATCCAAGATCAAGGCCTTGTCAGAAGATGGTCAAGGGCTATCGACCTCCATGGGTTTTGATGCCCAGGACCAGACCTCCGTACAAAGCAGCCTGGGCTACCAGATCAATGTTGCTGTCAGCAATAAGTGGTCCGTGTTCGCCTCCGCAGAGTGGCTGCACGAGTTCAAGAAACCGGCAGCACTGCTGGGTGCGCGCTTGCAGGACGGCGTCTACAACAACCGCCACTTCTACCTGTCTACAGACCAGGAGCGCGTGCGCGATACTGGCCTGCTGGAACTGGGCACAGTAGGTCAGCTCAGCAATAACTGGACGCTGGGAGCGGGCGTCAGCACTCAAGTGGGTAAAGGCACCAGCGCACAAACGGCCTTGTACCTGAATACGGCTTACCGCTTCTAAGCCTGCTTGTATTCAAAACTATTGCGGCATCCGGGCCAGGCCCGGATGCCGCAATTTCAATCTGCCTTGTGTACCTGAGTTCTGATCAAGCCAGTAATGAATCCAAGGTCTGATTCAGCGTTTCCAGAGGGGTGCCGACAGCCGGTAATTGCGTCACTTTTCGGCCATCAACAAATAGCAAGGTCGGGTAGGATTGCACGCCCAAAGCCCGCGCCAAAGTAAAGTCCGCCAAGGCTTGCTCCCTGCCAGAGCCGTCGGTCAAATGACGCCGTACGGCCTCCACATCCAAACCATTAGCAGCCGCAATCTCCAGGCAGACCTCCTGATCAGAAAGACTGCGCCCATTCAGGTAAAAGGCCTGCTGCAATTCGTGTATCCAATGAATAGCCCGTTGGGGATCCTGATCACGTAGCACCGCCACCGCCGTCGCCGCATCCAGTGAATCCATGACCGTCGAGCCCTCTTCGGCCAAGGCTTTGTAAGCTGCCCCAAATGTCGCCCCTGTCATCTGAGCGATACGCTCGTTGGACTCGGAAGTGTAGGGGTAACGGGACATGGGAGCAGCCCGGTCGCGCACGAACAGGCCACCCGAAACGGCTGTAAAGGGAATACGGTGCTTGTTGGCCGCCTCGAACTCGACCATGCGTTCAGCAAAACCCCAGCACCAACCGCAATACACATCCTGCACATACACAATCGAACGGGCGGGTAAATTGAATGTGTTCATGACTATCCTTCAAGGTGGTCCGGTCTTCCGGAAACTGAGCCTTATTTTAGTCGGCATCGATCTACTTGGTAGCAACACTTATGCAGGGTCAGCCACCTCAACGACTCTATCAAAGTCCGCGCCGCCCAGTCCGTGATACCAAACTCCCCAAGAGCAGGAATGATCCAGACCCCACACCCTGCCCCCACCAGCGGGCCAAGCCCTTTGCCCCGAAAGCCAAATGCTTTTATAGTGTGGCTTCGATTCATTTCCCGTGAGGTATTCGTCCAATGCGCCACTAATGCCGCCGTCCCTTCGACGGCCAGTCTCCACCAGCCCCCATCACGCAGGGGGAGTTCTTGGCATTAATGGAAGCATCACGTATGACGAATCCTTATCTGACGCTAGAAGGCGTCTCCTATACCTTGCCACAAGGCAAGACTCTGTTTACCCAACTGAACGAAACCTTCGACTCGCGGCGTACAGGCCTGGTCGGACGCAATGGCGTGGGCAAAACCATTCTGGCTCAAATCCTGGCCGGGCAGATTCAGCCCAGCAGCGGGCGGTGCCTACGCTCGGGCAAAGTGCACTATCTGGCGCAGCAAGTTAGCTCTGTCAGTGGTTTGCGCGTAGCTGATCTGGCGGGCACAGGTCCCACCCTGGATGCCCTTGCCCGGATTGAAGCAGGCAGTAGCGCAGTCGAAGATTTCAATCTGGTCGAAGACCGTTGGGATATTCGGCAGCAACTGCAAGAGGCGCTGGAACGCAATGGACTGGGACATCTGAATGCAGAGACGCCTGCCGATACCCTAAGTGGCGGTCAGGCCATGCGGGTCTCGCTCATCAATGCCTTGCTGTCTCAGGCAGATTTCCTGATCCTGGATGAGCCTAGTAACCACCTGGATCGCGACAACCGACTTGCCCTGATCGAGCAATTACGACACTGGCCCCACGGCTTGCTGGTTATCAGCCATGACCGTCAACTGTTGGACACAATGGAACGGATTGTGGAACTGTCCTCCCTGGGACTGCGCAGCTATGGCGGCAACTACAGCCACTACGCCGAACAGAAAGCACTGGAACAGCAAAGCGCCATGGACCAGTTGGAGCACCGCAAACTGGAGCGCCAACGAGCCGAGCACACCATGCAAGAGCAGCGCCAGCGGCAGGAACGTAGACAGGCACGCGGCAATCAACAAGGCAAACAAGCTAATCAGGCCAAAATCTTGCTGGACAGGCAAAAAGGCCGCAGTGAAACCACCACCGGAAAACTGCGTCAGCAACATGTTACGGCTCAAAAGCAACTGGCGCAGCGCGTACATGAGGCGGCTGAGCTGATTGATAAAGACACGGCCATTAATCTGCATGCCCTGCCTGTGATGCCACAGACACGCCAACGAATCGTCGAGCTGGATGAGGTGAGCTTGCCGTTTGTCCCGACGCAGCAGCCCCCCCTCAATCTGCTCTTGAGTGCTCAGCAACGCGTAGGCGTAATCGGCCCAAACGGCTGCGGGAAGTCCACCTTGCTCAAGCTCATCGCAGGCCAATTAAAACCCGTGGCAGGTATCTGCAAAGTAGTGCCACAGCATGTCTATCTGGACCAAGGTCTGGCTGATCTGAATCCTCAACAAACCGTGCTGGAGCAGCTCCAAGCCGTCAACCGCAAAAGTAGTGAAGGGGACCTGCGCATGCGTCTGGCGCAACTGGGCCTGGATGCCCAAAAAGTCACCGGCCCCAGCGGGGCCTTAAGTGGTGGCGAGCGTCTGAAAGCCGCCCTGGCCTGCGTCCTGTACGCTGAACCCCCGCCAAAATTACTGCTTCTGGATGAACCGAGCAACCACCTGGATCTGCCTTCCACCTTGGCCCTGGAAACCATGTTGAGCAGCTACCAGGGCACGCTGATGGTGGTGTCGCATGACGATGCCTTCATGAACAATCTTGGGCTAACGGAACGGCTGGAATTTAATGAAGAAGGCTGGAGATTGCTACCTTGGTAGCGGCGCAAAACATAAGTGGCACTCCCACCGCTATCTGGACGGCAACCACTGATAGCGGTGGGTCCGAGGGCCAAATTCAGGGCGAACTCTTACAAAGACTGCTTAAGGTTCCCAAGTAACTCCTGTGCCAAGCGCTCTACGTCCTCGCCCCTTGTATCCCAGCGGTCAACCACCTCACCGATATAAGCCAAACGCGCATATTCCAACGTCCTGGCCAGGTCCAAAGGCAGCTCGGGAATAGCCCACGCTGCCGCCTGCTCTTTAGTCACAAAGTCCCCGTGCACGCCTGTGCGCCACATCCGTGCCAGGGTCAGCAGAACATTACGCTCGTCTCCCCGCAGCCCTTCGTACAAAGGCTCTGCGCCATCCCGCATTGCCTGGCGTATATGCTCAATCGGCGTGGCGGGAACCTCAGCCAGCACATCCCTCCCCCACAACAACTTCGCCTGCTGGCAAGCCTGAGCCAGAAGCAATGTGTATTCCGGATCAGCGGCGGCTTCAGACAAGTAGCCTTCGTTGAAAGCATCCCGCAACCATTCGCCGTAGATAAACTCCACCTTGGCCGGATGCATATTGCGTTGAAGATCAGCCAGACGACACACCACCAGCTCGATACAACGCGGACCACCCGGCGTAGCGGGATGAGGTGCAGAGACAGGCAATAAAGCCGCAATCAACTCCTGACGCTGTGTGTCTGACAAAGGAGCATCGACCACCGCCAATATATCCAGATCGCTTTGTGGCTTGAGCCCGCCAACCACAGCCGAACCGTGCAGATAGAGAGCTTGCAAATCAAGGTTCAGGATTTTTTGCACAAGCGCCAAGACAGCCTGCAACTGGCTGTTCGAGTTTTCTAAATCCAGCATTCAACAAGATCTCTTCAAAAACAGTATTAGCGACACAATCGGGGCGAGCAGGGAAACACCGGTTTATTGAACTAATATGTTGCTTGAACAAGCAGCGGGGGGATGATCAGGCGATTGCTTGAATGGGCTTCTGACAAGCCAAACACATACGTGACTACCTTCTTGAACGTCACTTTTTCACCCACACTGACAAGTCCACGCTCGGCTCGCGCTACTGCATCCAGAAGTGCCAGATCTGCAATGCCCTGCTTACGGGCAAACCGCTCGAACCATGCGCTTTTTGAAAATTCTCACCACAGTCTCAAGCAGAATCTATAACACCAAGTATTATAGATAATGGCAGAAAAATGGCAGGCGCCTGATAGCAGGGGCCTGCCACATCTACACCACTTGCAAGAAGCTTAGACGTTAAACAGGAAGTTCAGCACGTCGCCATCTTTGACGATGTATTCCTTACCTTCAGCGCGCATCTTGCCCGCTTCCTTGGCACCTTGCTCACCCTTGCAGGCTACAAAGTCGTCAAAAGCGATGGTCTGTGCACGAATGAAGCCGCGCTCGAAGTCGGTGTGGATCACGCCAGCGGCTTGAGGGGCGGTGTCACCCACGCGGATGGTCCAGGCGCGAACTTCTTTGACGCCTGCGGTGAAGTAGGTTTGCAGGCCCAGCAAGCTGTAGGCAGCGCGAATTACACGGTTCAAGCCGGGTTCTTCCATACCCAGATCGGACAGGAATTCGATCTTGTCGGCGTCGTCCAGTTCGGCGATTTCGGCTTCGACGGCAGCACATACGGCCACAACAGGAGCGCCATCAGCAGCAGCGTAACTCTGCACGGCTTCCAGGTGGGGGTTGTTGGTGAAGCCGTCTTCTTTCACGTTGGCCACGTACATGGTGGGCTTGGCGGTGATGAAGCCGTAGGATTTGATCTGCAACAGTTCGTCTTCGTCCAGCTTCAGCGAACGTACGGACTTGCCTTGACCCAAGGCTGTCTCAATACGCTCCAGCAAGGCTACCAGTTTGGTCGCGTCTTTGTCGCCAGAGCGGGCCAGCTTCTGGTTGCGGTGTACCGCTTTTTCCACGATACCCAAGTCAGCCAATGCCAATTCGGTGTTGATGATTTCGATGTCAGCCAGGGGGTCCACTTTACCGGCAACGTGAATCACGTTGTCATCGGCAAAACAGCGCACCACGTGCACGGTGGCATCGGTTTCGCGGATGTTGGCCAGGAATTGGTTACCCAGGCCTTCGCCCTTGGATGCACCGGCGACCAGACCAGCAATGTCTACAAATTCCACCACGGCAGGCAGAATGCGCTCGGGGTTCACGATCTTGGCCAGATCTTGCAAACGCTGATCAGGAACTTCGACCACACCGACGTTCGGTTCGATGGTGCAGAAAGGGTAGTTTTCAGCCGCAATGCCGGCTTTGGTCAGAGCGTTGAACAGAGTGGATTTACCAACGTTGGGCAAGCCAACGATGCCGCATTGCAGTGCCATGAGTATCCTGAAAATCAAAGAGTTATAAAACGATGCGCTATTGTAGCGCCCTTGGGCGCTGCAGGGCCTGCAGACGGCTCAGAACAGTCGTGCCGGGGACACAGGATAGCGCGTGGAGATGCCGATTTGCTTAGACGGGGATGCCGTCAAAGAGCTTGAGCAAGCCAATAATCAGCAAGACCGGACCGCCGTTAAAGATGGCGTGCAACACAATCGACGCGCCAATGCCGCGACGCACGCGCAGCCAGGCCAGTACCAGACCCGTCATACATTGAGGCAGTACCAGCATGGGCAACAAGAACCAGCTCGTGCTGTTGAGCTGAAAGTTATACAAATGCAGCGCCCCAAAGGCCAGGGTCATGCCGTAGAACACCCAGGGGAACCAGCGCCAATAACGCCGCATGGAGGAAAATCGCCAGGCTCGCCCTTGCAAGGCCGCCAGGAGCTTGCGCCACCAAGGACTTCCTGCGGGTAAGGCGGTACGAGACAGGCCGGTGTAACGGCTAATCCATAGCGCCAGCCCCAATGCCAGCAAGGCCTGCATGAACCAGCTTGGCCCCTGGAACATCAAGAGCACCGCCAGCGGGACTACCGTCAGCCATTGTGATGGCCGTCGGAGTACAAAGCGGAAAACCAGCTCTTCCACGATGGGTGCCCAGATGATGGCTTGTACCCAAGGAATATTAGTAGGGTCCAGCCGGTGTTGAGCACCGCCTACTCCGGCTACGGAGACCGCAATCGGCCCCAGCACCAGAGCGTTAATCAGCCACAGCATGCCCGCCCATTGCAGCATGCGCTTCCAGGGCAAGGGAGCAAACCAATCCAGATACCAGCCATCTCCTTGCACTCTGCCGGGCAAGCGCCGGGCGCTACGGGGATGACGCAGAAAATGGAAAAAATCTTTGAGTTCGTCCCGGAAACGCATCTGGCTGCTTGGCGCTGGCGTCATGCTTCAGGCCTTCTGCGGCGCGTGAAGCTGGCGGGTCGCCTGTTCAAAGTCGCCACGCAGCAAAGCAGGCATCATGATGCGGCAACGGTTCATACCGTCTTCAATCTCGCGCAATTCTTCATTGCGGGGGGTATGCAGCACGAAGTTCACCACTTGCTGGGCCAGCCCCAAGGTACGGGGATGACCGATACCCAGGCGTAAACGCCAGAAATCCGGTGTACCAAAAGCAGATTGGATGTCACGCAGGCCGTTATGCCCGGCGTGCCCACCGCCTTTTTTCATCTTGACCTGACCTGGCAGCAAATCCAGCTCATCGTGCAAGACCAGCACTTGCTCGGGTTTGAGCTTGTAGAAACGCATCAAGGCTCCGGCTGCCTGCCCGGATTTATTCATGAAGGTTATGGGTTTGGCGATGATGACGTTCTCACCTTCAAAGCGCGCTTTGGCGACCCAGGAAAAAAAGGATTTTTCCAGGTTGAAGGAGGCATGCAAATCATCGGCCAACTGGTCTGCCAGCCAAAAACCCGCATTATGACGGGTGGTTTCGTACTCGGGGCCAGGATTACCCAGGCCGACAATCAAACGGATAGGCTCAGACATGAATGTTTTCGCAGGAAGCAGCTACATCGGCAAGGATGCAGGCACAAATAACAAACCCCCGCCAGCATACGCTGACAGGGGTTGATTCGCCAAGCTGTCTGCCGACCGAAGCCAGCAGGCAATCTTGATTACTCGGCGCTTTCTTCTGTTTCTTCCGAAGCAGCAGCACCACCACCAACTGGCAGAGCAGCAGCCAGCAGAGGGTTGGCGTCGTTGCCAGCGTAAGTCACACCACGTGGCAGCTTGATGCTGTCCAGGTGCAAGTTGGCGTTGGCAGTCATGCCGCTCAGGTCCACAGTGATGGACGCAGGCAGGTTACCTGGCAAGCAGGTGATTTCCAGGTCGGTCAGGATGTGGCTGATAACTTGGCTGCTCAGCTTGACGGCTGGGGACACATCGCCACCTTCAAAGTTCAAAGGAACTTTGGTGGTGATGGCTTGCGAAGCCAGAACGCGTTGGAAATCAACGTGCAGAACTTGCTGCTTGTATGGGTGCCACTGAACCGAGCGCAACAGCACTTTTTCAGCTTTACCGTCCAGTTCCATCGTCAGGATGGAAGCGTGGAAGGCTTCTTTGCGCAGGTTGTGGTAAGTCTCGTTATGATCCAGAGAGATCACGACGGGCTGTTCTTCGCCACCGTAAACAATAGCAGGAACTCGGCCAGCGTGACGCAGGCGGCGGCTCGCACTCGTACCTTGTACATCACGCGACGTAGCGGTGAATTTCATGGAAAACTCCAATTTGCAGGATCATCAGATCACTGCGAAAAAACGGTAGTTGCCTACCTAGTTGACGTGTGCCGCGACCAGCACACGCTAAAAAAACTTAGTCAGTGAACAAGGAGCTGACGGATTCGGCGTTCGAGATACGCAAGATGGTCTCGCCCAACAATGCTGCACAGGACAGTTGGCGGATCTTGCTGCACTCGCGGGCCTTGGCGGACAAAGGAATCGTGTCCGTCACAACCAACTCGTTCAATTGAGAATGCGTAATACGTTCGATGGCTTCGCCCGAGAGCACAGGGTGCGTACAGTAGGCGTAAACCGCCTTGGCACCACGCTCTTTCAGCGCTTCAGCCGCCTTGCACAGCGTACCGGCCGTATCCACCATGTCATCCATCAGGATGCAGGTGCGTCCGTTGACGTCACCAATGATGTTCATGACTTCGGAGACGTTGGCGCGTGGGCGGCGCTTGTCGATAATAGCCAGATCCACTTCCAGTTGCTTGGCCAGTGCACGTGCGCGCACCACACCGCCGATGTCAGGCGAAACAACCACCATGTCCTGGTAGTTACAGCGCCAGATATCGCCCAGCAAAATGGGGGAAGCGTAGATATTGTCGACAGGGATATCGAAGAAACCCTGGATTTGGTCAGCGTGCAGATCCATCATCATGACGCGATCAACACCAACCACTTGCAACATATTGGCTACGACCTTGGCAGAGATCGACACACGCGCCGAACGGGGGCGTCGATCCTGGCGGGCGTAACCAAAGTAAGGGATGGCAGCAGTGATGCGACCGGCCGAAGCACGGCGCAAGGCATCGACCATCACCATGATTTCCATCAGATTGTCGTTGGTGGGAGCGCAGGTGGGTTGCAGAACAAAAACATCGCGACCGCGCACGTTCTCGTTAATTTCAACCATGGCTTCCCCGTCAGAGAAGCGACCCACCGTCATTTTCCCCAGCGACATATCAAGGTGGTTGACGACATCGACAGCAAGGCGAGGATTAGCCGTGCCGGTGAAGATCATGAATCGGTCTTGTGCCATGATGGGAGATAGATTTTTGATGCAGGAAAAGCAAAGCTGTTGATCGGGACCTCGTTAAGGCAACGACTCAACAGCTTTACATTATCGCAGGCTAGGCCTGAAAGGTGGCTGGGGAAGAAGGATTCGAACCTTCGCATGCTGGAATCAAAATCCAGTGCCTTAACCAGCTTGGCGATTCCCCAAATACTTACTTAATCCAGTAGCGTAGTGGATGATCTTGCAATCCAGAACAAACCCAAGTTTGTTCGACCAGCAACTTATCACCACTTGTTTCTGTGCTACCAGAAAAATCTATTTTACTGCTATTTCGGTCAATTTCAACTTGACCGTTCATGGCACTTTGCTTGTCTCTGCACTCAACAAACAAACAAGAACCTGAGCCCGTCATTCTAGCATTCAATTTTAAACTTTGCAAACCCTGTTTTAAATTTTCTAAATCAGGATAAAGACTGAATGCGACTGACTCCAGATTGTTTCTGCCAAAATAAGGATTGTTGTCCTTGAATTGCCAGAATTTTTCTTGCCAATCAGTAAAGAACGTCATTGTGATAGGTTTCTCATCACGTGTCAAGCATTCGGAGCTAAATATTTTTCCGGTGGATATAAATTGCGGCGGCCGGATGATCAGGTAGTCCCGGGGAGGCATCTGAATAGCTTGCAACTGCTCGCCTACCCCTTCGGCAAAAGCGGCCTGCCCAAATACGAATACGGGAACATCGGCGCCCAAGGGCAAGGCAATATCCATCAGGGCCTGACGGCTCAGACCCAAACCCCATAAGCGGTTCAACGCGATCAAGGTGGTGGCCGCATCGCTGGAGCCTCCTCCCATGCCGGCACCGGAAGGAATGTTCTTGATGCAAGAGATGTCCACGCCCTGATGGGTCCCGGTCGCTCGCTGCAAGGCACGGGCGGCTTTGATGACCAGATCTTGTTCGGGCTCTACATCGCTTAAGGTGCTGTGTGCCCGATGGATCTGAGCATCGCTACGCGGTACAAAGCTCAGGTAGTCATTCAGATCAACAAAACGAAAGGCCGTTTGCAGGAAATGGTAGCCGTCATCTCGACGGCCCGTGACATGCAAAAACAGATTGATCTTGGCCGGAGCCGGGACATGATAGAGCGCCATTACACAAACCTGCTCGGGCTTTACTGATCCACAACCAGACGCACACTGATAGAGCGGCTGGATTCATGACGATTCAGTTGCAGCAAGCGCGGCCCCTGCTCGTCGTAACGCGATAGCGTCACGCGCCAGCCAGACTGCTCGAAACTGCTCAGCTTTTGCTGATCATCCCGGCGTTCGCTCTGAACCGGGGCGCTACCCGTGCGGCCATGCAGCCAGTCACGCAAACCGGCGACGGGCACGGGACTGCCCAGAACCTGTTCAACCAGAGCATCGGGATGGGAAGCCACTTCCTGGCTGCCGTCCGTACGCTCCAGCATGGCCTGGCCGGGCAAGACCCAGACACGCGCCAAGGTGTTACCCAGAGGATTGCTCAAGTCCAGCATGAGCTTGTGACCATCATCGCGCCAGGAAAATCCACCCTGCACGGCTTCCACCTGAGAGCTGGAATGAGTCACGCTCAGTGCAAAACGGCCGGAGCGCGACAAGGTCGATGCCGCAGACGCTGCATCGGTAGCGCCGCCAATTTCAGGTTTGGGAGGAGTCGCACAAGCACTGAGCAAAGCCACCAAGGCCAGGGCCCCTGCTCGGGACCAAACTCGCTGTTTCAAGATACTCACGGCAGCGGCACTCCCAGGCGCTTAATGGTTTCCATCAATGTGCGGTTCTCCGCATCTTTGCTCAAGCCTGCCCGGAATACCAAGAGGGCATCATCACGGCGGCCTTTCACCCACAAGACTTCACCCAGGTGAGCCGCCACATCGGCTTCAGGCAGACGTTCGTAAGAGCGCTGCAAATATTCCAGTGCCGCTTGCAAGTCACCAATACGGAACAGATACCAGCCTACGCTATCCAGAATATAGGGATTGTCCGGCTCCAGCTCCATGGCGCGTTCCAGCAAGTCCTGCGCCTCATCCATGCGACGGTTCTGATCTGCGTAGGTATAGCCCAAGGCGTTATACGCGTTGGCATGATCCGGGCGCAACTCAATGACGCGACGCATCAAGGTTTCAAACTGATCGTGCTTGGCGCGCTGCTCGTACAGCATGGCCAGGTTGTATTTGATCTCGGCGCTATCAGGCAACTCACGGTCGGCACGCTCCAGCACTTCCAACGCCTGATCCGTACGGCCGCTATCTTGATAGATAGAGGAATAGGTCAAGGCCACCACGACCTGCTCACTCATGTCGCGCGGGCGGGAGTTTTCCAGGGTACGACGCGCCTGGGGCAAGTTGCCCTGGCGGGCTTGCAAGACAGCTTTATGAATCTGAGCCTGAAAGCGCAAGGCTGGCTCTTCAATCAGATCCAACTGACGAATGGCCTCATTCATGTCACCTTGGGCTTCAGCAATCTGCACCAGGGACAAGCGGGCTTCAGAAATACTGGCCAAGGCCGTGCTGACGGCATCATTCAAAGACTGGCGGCGCTGCTGCTGAACGGCAATATATTGCTCCAGCAGTTGGCGGGCCTGATCAAACTCCTGGGCGCGAATATGAATTTCGGCCTGGGTATAGAGCAAATCAAAATCTTCAGGATTGGCTCGCTGCAAAGCGGTGACAATGGCCTGGGCCTCGTCAAACTGCTGACGCTCCACCAAGCGATTGGCAAGCAGCAGTTGCAGTTTCCGGCTGTCCGGATTGGCTCGCACAAACGTACGCGCACTTTGCAAGGCAGCCGAAGGATCAATCTTGATTCCGTATTCCAGCACACGTTGCGCTGCGGCTTCGGAATGCGGGTCCAGTTTCAGGGCTTCGCGCGCCTCACGGTCCGCCCGCGCCATGTCGCCAGCACTCCAGGCTGTATCGGCCAAGGCTAAACGGGCAATAGGCAATGAGCGCACCGGTTGCTGCAAAGCCTTGTCCAGCACTTCCAGCGCCAGACGGCGATCCACCATTTTGCTGACCATGCTCATGGCTTGCACTACGGCCTGCTCTTTATCCTGGGCGCGAGAGATACGCAGCCACAAGGCATCGGCCAAGCCTTCGGTCTGACCGCTGGAAGCTTCCAGGGCCAGAGCTGTCGCTTTAGCTTCGGGGTCATTGGGAGCGAGCAAAGCCCACTCTTTGGCAGCTCGCAAGGCACGACCCAAGTCACGGTCGGCCATGGCGTATTGAAAGGCATTTTGAGCCAGACGAGGATCGCTGGTGTCACGCGCCAAGGACAGGAAGGTCTGGCTGGCAACGTCGTATTCACCACGCGAAGCAGCCACTTCGGCAACCAGAATGCGATACAGAATGTCCGGGGTCAGGCCGACCAAAGGCAATTGCCCGCTGCGCAAACGGATCTTGTCAGCAGGCGGCTCCGCCTTGAGTATGGGAAGTGATGGTTGTGCTTGCACCGAAACCGCTGCAAGCAACGACATCAGGCCCAGCTTTAGTGCTAAGGTCAGAGCATTCATCCAGAAAAACCCGTGCCGTGATACGCGCGACAAAACGCCCGATGGCACAATAAAGGAATCAGATTTGTTGATGGTATCACCCCCCCATGCCTGAACTGCCAGAAGTTGAAACAACTCGTCGCGGAATTGCGACGCTTATCCAGGGAAAAATTGTCCGGCAATTCCTGGTTCACGAGCCTCGTCTGCGCTGGCCCGTGCCTGCCTCTTTGCCGCAATGGATTGAAGGCCAGGCTGTCCAGAACTGCGCGCGTCGCGGCAAATACTTGTTGTTGCATTTTGAACAAGGCGTCCAGATCATCCATTTGGGCATGTCCGGTTCCTTGCGTCGTGTGGCCCTGGATGAAGAGCGCCGCAAACATGATCATGCGGAATGGATCTTTGATGAGGCCCGCTTCCTGCTGCACGACCCACGACGATTTGGTGCGATATTATGGCACGCCCATAGGGACGGCCCTCTGGAAAACCACCCGTTGCTACGTACTTTAGGTGTCGAACCTTTTGACCCTTTGTTTACGCCTGAACATCTGCACCGGCATTTGCAAGGACGACGTGTGGCCATCAAACAAGCTCTGCTGGGCGGCAAGATTGTGGTGGGCGTGGGCAATATCTACGCCTCTGAATCCCTGTTTCTGGCCGGTATCCACCCGGAACTGCCTGCTGGCGAAGTCTCTTTGCACCGTTGCGAGAAGCTGCATGCGGCTGTCTTGAGCACCTTGCAATCCGCTTTGGACTCCGGCGGCAGCACCTTGCGCGACTACGTCAACGCCAGCGGCGAACCGGGCGCCTACTTCGATATTTATGCCAATGTCTATGAGCGTGTCGGCAAACCCTGCCCACGCTGCCAGCAGCCTATCAAACGGATAGTCCAAGGCCAACGCGCGACCTATTACTGCTCGCGCTGCCAGCGCCGCTAAGTCCCCCTTCTCTCTCTATATAGCGCCTGATGCCAAATACGGCAGGCAGGCGCTCGTCTGCATTTTTCAATTGTCCCTACCCTATTCAGGTATTCACCTATATCTAACTGATTCGCCATAAACTAATCTGACACCATCCCTATCGACTGTGGAGTCATTTTCATGAGCAAGTCCTTCGCCTCGCATAACGACCTGGAAGACAAAGTCGTTGCCTTTGAAAAACTGTCCGACAACGCCTACGCCTATACGGCTGAAGGTGATCCGAATACGGGCATCATCATCGGTGACGAGGCCATTATGGTGATCGACACCCAGGCCACGCCTGTCATGGCCGAAGACGTGATTCGCCGCATCCGCGAAGTCAGCGACAAACCCATCAAATATGTCTTGCTGTCGCACTACCACGCCGTACGTGTGCTGGGTGCCTCGGCCTACGATGCCCAGGAAATCCTGGCCAGCCGAGATACCTACGACCTGATCGTGGAACGTGGCGAGCAAGACAAGGCCAGCGAAATTGGCCGCTTCCCCCGCCTGTTCCGCAACGCCGAATCCATTCCTCCCGGCCTGACCTGGCCCACCATGACCTTTGAAGGTCACATGACGGTAGACCTGGGCAATCTGGAAGTGCACCTGATGCAAGTGGGCCGTGGCCACACCAAGGGCGACACCATTGCCTGGTTGCCCAAACAAAAAATTCTGTTTGCCGGTGACCTGGTTGAATACCAATCCACCCCATACGCAGGCGACTGCTACTTCCGCGAATGGCCCCGCACACTGGACCGCCTGGGCGACTTCAAAGCCGAACAAATGGTGCCTGGCCGTGGCCCTGCCCTGAAGAACGCCACCGAAGTGCGCCAAGCCCTGGCTGGCACACGCGCGTTTTTGACAGACCTGTACTCCAGCGTGCAGCAAGGCGCAGCCGCCGGTAACGATCTGAAGACCATTTACCGCGAAACCTACGATTTCATGAAGCCTCGCTACGCAGACTGGGTCATTTTTGATCACTGCATGCCCTTTGACGTGTCCCGTGCCTACGACGAAGTGAACGGCCACGAAGACCCACGCATCTGGACCGCCGAGCGCGATCTGGAAATGTGGAAACAGCTCGAAGGCCAGTAAGACGCAAGACCAGGGAGAAAGAAAATGGGAGACATTAATTACCAGACCCTGGAGCTGACGCAAGCGCCTCCACCGGCCAGCCATACCCGCCACCCTGTTGTGGTAGTGGGTGCGGGCCCGGTGGGGCTGACCATGGCCCTGGACCTGGCGGCCAAAGGCCACCGGGTCGTAGTCCTGGACGATGACACCAGTCTGTCCAAAGGATCGCGGGCCATTTGCTTTGCCAAACGCACTCTGGATATCTGGGACCGATTAGGCGTGGGCTCACGCATGATGGACAAAGGAGTGTCCTGGAATGTGGGCAAGGTTTTTTTCCGCAACCAGGAAGTCTGGAGCTTTAATCTGCGGCCCGAAGAAGGCCACCAGCGCCCCGCCTTTATCAATTTGCAGCAGTACTACTGCGAAGGCTATCTGTACGAAGCCGTCTGCGCCCAGCCCCTGATCGAGCTGCGTTCCGGCCATAAAGTGCTGAACGTGGTGAATCAGAAAGAAGGCGTGCATCTGGATGTAGAAACCCAGCAAGGCAATTACACACTGGAAGCCGAATGGCTGCTGGCCTGCGACGGCTCGCGCTCGGCCATTCGCCGTGCTTTGGGCGAGAGCAGCAGCGGACGCGTGTTCAAAGACCGTTTTCTGATTGCAGACGTACGCATGCAGGCCGACTTCCCCGCCGAGCGCTGGTTCTGGTTTGACCCGCCTTTCCATCCCAATCAATCTGTTCTGCTGCACAGCCAGCCGGACAATGTCTGGCGTATCGACTTCCAATTGGGCTGGGATGCCGACCCGGTTGACGCCGTCAAACCAGAAAACGTGCTGCCCCGCATTCGCGCCCTTCTGGGTGCCGACGCCCCCTTTGAGCTGGAATGGGTCAGCATTTACACCTTTGCCTGCGAGCGCATGGAGCGCTTCCGCCATGGCCGTATTCTATTCGCCGGTGATTCGGCCCACCGTGTATCGCCTTTTGGCGCACGCGGTGCCAACAGCGGCATCCAGGACGCCGACAATCTGGCCTGGAAGCTGAATCTGGTTCTGAATGCCCAGGCTCCCGACAGCCTGCTGGACAGCTACAGCCATGAACGTGAATTGGCCGCGGACGAGAATATTCGCCACTCCAGCCGTTCGACCGACTTCATCACCCCCAAAAGCGAAATTAGCCGCCTGTTCCGTGATGCCGCCCTGATTCTGGCTCGCCGCCACGCCTTTGCCCGTGTGCTGGTCAATAGCGGTCGCCTGTCTTTGCCTAGCGCCTACCCGGACAGCCCCTTGAATACGGCTGACGAACACAAATTTGCTCCTAATTCCACGCCACTGGGTGCGTGCGTGCCCGACGCGCCTATCGAACAAAACGGTCAGGACGGCTGGTGGCTGGGTCAACTAGGCACCGGTTTTACGCTGCTGGAATTTGGTGAAAGCCAAGTCAGCCATCCCGAAGCCGTGGATGAGCTGGTCGCCCAGGGCTTGTTAAGCCGCGTGCGCGTCTGGCCTATTGGCACTAGTCCCGAACAAGCCCAAGGTGGCCTGATCGACAGCCAGGATATGCTGCGCCAGCGTTACGACGCCCAGCCCGGCACCTGCTATCTGATTCGCCCCGACCAACATCTGTGCGCCCGTTGGCGTCATCTGGATGGTCATGCTGTCCAGGCTGCCGTACACAAAGCCTGTGGCCATTTCCTGGAGAGTGCTTCATGCCTACACTGAATACCGATACCCCCCTGGAACGGGCTGATGATTTCTACCAAATGTTGATTGACGCCCACCAAGGCCTGAGCACAGCACAAAGCCATGCCATGAATGCTGCTTTGGTGCTCTTGCTGTGCAATCATGTCGGCTCGCTGGATGTGATCAAGCAAGCCTTGGACGCCGCCCGCCAGACCTGCCTGGAGCAGGCTGCCTGAATCTGGAGACCCACGATGAGCTCTTTGAATTATCAGATTGGTTTTGGTAACGCCTTTGCCACCGAGGCCCTGCCCGGTGCACTGCCGATTGGACGCAATTCGCCGCAACGCTGCCCCTACGGCCTGTATGCAGAGCAGTTGTCCGGCACGGCCTTTACCGCGCCACGCGCCGAGAATCGCCGCTCCTGGCTGTACCGCATTCGTCCCAGCGCCAAACAAGGTGCGTTTACGGCTTTTGAAGGTGCTCCTCACTGGAATGAAGATTTCGGCCAGGGCCCAGCCAATCCCAATCGTTTGCGCTGGAGCCCCTTGAACCACCCCAGCACCCCCACAGATTTTCTGGCTGGGGTGCACACCTGGGCAGGCAATGGCAGCAGTGATTCGCAAAGCGGTATTGCCATCCATCTGTACGCCATCAACCAGTCCATGGGACGGCGCGTGTTCTACAACGCCGATGCCGAAATGCTGTTCGTTCCCGACCACGGCCGCCTGCGTCTGGTCAGTGAACTGGGCATCATGGAGATCGAGCCTTGCGAGATTGCTGTCATGCCGCGCGGTGTGCGCTTCAAGGTCGAGTTGCTGGACGATACCGCTCGTGGCTATCTGCTGGAAAACTTCGGTGCTCCCCTGCGTTTGCCTGAACTGGGTCCCATCGGCTCCAACGGTCTGGCCAATGCTCGCGACTTTAAAACCCCGGTTGCCTGGTACGAAGATGTCAGCGAACCTCACGAGCTGATCACCAAATTCACGGGTGGCTTCTGGGTCGCCCAACTGACGCACTCGCCACTGGACGTTGTGGCCTGGCACGGCACGCACGCACCGTACAAATATGATTTGCGCGACTTCAATGTGATTGGCTCGATCAGCTACGATCACCCCGATCCATGCATTTTCAGCGTGCTGACTTCGCCATCCGACACCCCCGGCACCGCCAATCTGGACTTTGCGATTTTCCCGCCTCGCATTCTGGCTATGGAAAACACCTTCCGTCCACCGTGGTTCCACCGTAACTACGCCAGCGAGTTCATGGGCCTGATCCAGGGCGTGTACGATGCCAAGGCCGACGGTTTTGCTCCTGGCGGCTCCAGCCTGCACAATTGCATGAGCCCGCACGGCCCCGATGCCAGCACCTTTGACAAGGCCAGCAGTGCGGATCTGAGCAAGGCAGACTATCTGCGCGGTACGATGGCCTTTATGTTCGAGACCCGCAAAGTCATCCGCCCCTCGCCACAAGCCTTGCAAAGCAGCAGCCTGCAGGCCAATTACGATGCCGTCTGGGACGGATTGGAAAAACACTTCTCTACGGAACAAAAGGCATGACCCGTATTTATCTGAATGACACACACGACCCCAAGCTGCAAAGCTGGGTGCCCGGCGCGAACGAAACCGATAACGGTTTCCCCATCCAGAATCTGCCCTTTGCCGTGGCCCGTCGCCGTGACAATCAGGAGGACTTCCGCGTCATGGTGGCCATTGGCCCTTACGCGCTGGACCTGGGCCTGCTGGCCTGCGATACCCCCTGGAAAGGCAAGGCGGCTGAAGCCTTGGCC
Source organism: Alcaligenes parafaecalis (assembly GCF_026344135.1). Classification (NCBI taxonomy): domain Bacteria; kingdom Pseudomonadati; phylum Pseudomonadota; class Betaproteobacteria; order Burkholderiales; family Alcaligenaceae; genus Alcaligenes; species Alcaligenes parafaecalis. The sequence goes on from NZ_JAPKNA010000004.1 coordinate 39,717, forward strand.
GCTTGCGTCAAACCGGCTTTGAATCCCTTGATGGCATTGGGGCAGGAACACTGGAGCGCCTTGCGTGCAGCGCTGTCTCACGATCTGCGCGAAGGCTCGTCCGCCGAATCGCGCCTGCGTCCCATGCTGATCGACCGCAGCAAGCTGGAGTACGCCCTGCCCGCGCAGATTGGCGACTACACCGACTTCTACATTTCCGTGCACCACGCCACGGCCATCGGCAAGCAATTCCGCCCGGATGCCCCGCTGCTGCCCAATTACAAATGGGTGCCCATCGGCTACCACGGCCGTGCGTCCAGCATTGGAGTCTCTGGTCAGCAATTCCCGCGTCCAATTGGGCAAACTCGTCCACCTGAAGGTCAGGAAACGCCGAATTTCGGCCCTTGCCAGCGCCTGGACTTCGAGCTGGAAATGGGCATTCTGATCGGCAAGGGAAACGAGGCGGGTCGCCGTATCCCTATCGGTGAAGCCAACGAGCACGTTTTCGGTCTGTGCCTGTTCAACGATTGGTCGGCGCGCGATCTGCAAGCTTGGGAATACCAGCCTCTGGGTCCATTCCTGGCCAAGAACTTTGCATCTACCATCTCTCCCTGGGTAGTCACGCTGGAAGCTCTGGCCCCCTTCCGTCGCCCCTTCAGCCGCCCCGAGTCTGACCCACAGCCTTTGCCCTATCTGCAAGATCAGGCGAATCAGGACGGCGGTGTTCTGGACGTGGAGCTGGAGGTGTATCTGAGCACCGAGCAGTCCCGTCAGCAAAAGAAAGACCCCGCTCTGCTGTCGCGCAGCAACTTCAAGGAAGCCTACTGGACTGTGGCCCAACTGGTGGCGCACCACAGCGTCAACGGCTGCAATCTGCAAACCGGCGACCTGCTGGGTACCGGCACCTTGTCCGGCCCGGCCAAGGGGCAGGAAGGCTCTTTGCTGGAGATGAACCAGGGCGGCAAGAACCCCATTGATCTGCCTTGGGGTGAACAGCGCAAATTCCTGGAAGATCAGGACGAGATCATTTTGAAGGGCCAGTGCCGTCAAGATGGCTATCCCACGCTGTCTTTTGGCGAATGTGCCGGTCGTGTGTTGCCTGCCGTTCTTTAAGCTCAGGCCCGCGAGGGTCTGATTGGCAAGATACGCTTGCTTGTAAACGACACCCCGAAACCGCTCTCTGGCTTCGGGGTGTTTTTACATAAAACCTATCGCAGTGGGGCTCGTAAAAACAGAAAAGGGGACTTGAAGTCCCCTTTTCCAGATTCAGAGAGCCGCTAGGCGGGCAATTGCTTGTGTCTGGCCCAAGACCACAAGATATAAAACAGTACGCAGCCATACAGCCCCAGGACAGCGCCAGACGCCAGGACTTGGCTAAGAAAATGGTAGCCCTGCATGATGCGCAAAAAGCCGAATAGCAAGCCTGCGCTGATACCCAGCACAAAGCCCCAGGCCGCCAATTTGCGGCAGCCGATCAGGACACCCACAAAAAACAGTGACAAGAGCACAAAGCCGGATGCGGCATGGGCACTGGGCAAAGCATTGCCCGCTTCAGCCCAGGAGTGCGCCCAAAAGTAGGTGGGCATGGACTCTGTGCCACCGAACATGGCCAGATTAAAAGGTCGTGGCATGGCAGTGAGATGTTTCAACACGCCAATCAACAAAGGGCCGCTGCCCATGAAGAAGGCCGCCCCCGCCCAGGCCAGTTGGCGGCGAGAGCCCCTGGTTTGCCGCCAGGCCACTATCGTCCAGATAACAGCGCCGCCAAAAGGAACGAACCAGACCAGCTTGCGTCCGAACAAATCGACAAAAGGCTGCAAACGCCAGGGGAAGTCCTGAGCCTGAGGGTCGTAGAAATAAGCGCTGAGTGACAGGTCCGTTGCCGAACCCAGCGTCACCGACGCGACTATTCCCAAAACAATAAACAAGACGGCACTACCAAGGATATAAGGGCGAAAAAACATCTAAATACCAGATAACTTCAATCAATCAGGCAAAACTTTACCGGGGTTCATGATCCCCAAAGGATCCAGCGCCACCTTGATTTGCTTCATCAAGGCCAGGGAGACAGGGTCTTTATAACGTGGCAACAACTGACGCTTGAGCTGGCCCACGCCATGCTCGGCACTGATGGAACCATTGAAGCGGTGCACGCTGTCATGCACCAGGGCATAGACTTCATCCTGACGTTTCAACAGTTCTTCTTCCGTAAAGGCCGTGCCGCGTGCCACGTTGTAGTGCAAGTTGCCGTCGCCCAAATGCCCGAAGGTCACGTTTTCCAGACCGGGGAAGGCTTCTTGCAAGGCCTTGTCAGTCTCGTGCACGAACTGGGACATCACCGACACGGGGATGGACACATCATGCTTGATGCTTTTGCCGTAGGCCTTTTCAGCCAGCGGGATGCTTTCGCGCAAATGCCAGAGCGCTTTGCTTTGTGCGATGGTCTCGGCAATAACCGCGTCTTGCACCAGCTCCTGCTCCAGCGCCTGCCCAATCACCGTTTCAAAACGCTCGCGAGCATGTTCCAGGCTTTCGCTATCCGACAACTCCAGCAAGGCGTACCAAGCAGCCTTTTCTGCCGGCCCCTGGAAAGGCATGCGTTGATCGGGGTAGCAATGCAGCACGGCTTGCAGGCAATTGCCTGCAATCAGCTCAAAGCCGGTCAAGGAAGCGGCCAGACCCTGACGTGCCAGGGCCAGCACCTGTACGGCATCTTCAATCGTGTTCAAGGCCAGCAAAGCCGTGCACGCTGCCACAGGCTGGGGATACAACTTGATGGTGGCTGCCGTGATAATGCCCAGCGTGCCTTCGCTACCAATAAACAGATTGCGCAGATCGTAACCGGTATTGTCTTTACGCAGACCCAGCAAACCATGCAGGATTTCACCTTGCGCAGTCACCACCTCCAGACCCAGAGTCAGGTCACGGGCATTACCGTAACGCAGTACCTGTGTGCCGCCCGCATTGGTGGCCAGATTGCCGCCAATGGTGCAGCTACCTTCTGCGGCCAGGCTCAAGGGGAACAAACGCTGATGATCGCGGGCGGCCTGCTGCACGTTTTGCAAAATGCAGCCTGCTTCCACCACCATGGTGTCGTTATCGGTGTCCACACTACGAATCTTGTTCAGGCGCTCCAGAGACAGGACCAGTGCAGTCGCGCTGTTATCCGGGGTCGCGCCCCCGCACAGCCCGGTATTGCCGCCTTGGGGGACGATAGGCACCCGGTGCTCGGCACATAAGCGCACGACCTGGGCGACTTCTTCTGTGGTCGCAGGCCGGGCCACCGCCAGGGCAGTACCGGTATAGCGTCCGCGCCAATCCTCCAGATACTGCTGCATGGATTGCCCGGTCAACACATGTTGCTGACCAATACGCTGTTCAAGTTCGTTTAGAAAAGTCATGACCCAAGCCACTCAAGAAAAACAATCAGGCGCTCTTGCTGTCGCGCTACAGCTCTTAATGGTAACTCACGAAAGCCAATGGCATTCGCGCTAAACTGCTTCTTTGTTTATCTACCCAGGACGCGACAGTGACCCAAACCCCTGCCCTACCGACCGCTGTATTCAAGGCCTACGATATTCGAGGCACGGTTCCCGAACAATTGAACCCGGCCTTCGCCTATCAATTGGGTTTAGCCTTGGCAGCCTCGGCCCGTGAACAGGGTGTACAGACTTTGGTGGTGGGCTATGACGGCCGCCACAGCAGCCCCGCCTTGTCACGCGAGCTGCAAAAAGGGATTCAGGCCGGTGGGGTCAACACGGTAGATCTGGGCATGGTGCCCACTCCTGTCGTCTATTTTGCGGCCAATGTGCTGGAAACCGGTTCAGGCGTCGCCATTACAGGCAGCCACAACCCCTCCAATTACAACGGCTTCAAGATGATGATGGCCGGTAAAACGCTGCACGGCAGCGACATTCAAGCCTTGAAGCAGCGTATGCAGGCGGGTGTTGAACCTGCTGCCCAAGCGGGCACAGGCCACAAGAAAGACTTGCTGGACCAGTACGTCAGCACAATTGCCGAGCGCGTGAAGCTGGCCCGCCCCATGAAGATTGCCCTGGACTGTGGCAATGGCGTGGGTGGTGTGGTCGCGGCCCGTCTGTTCAAGGCCCTGGGCTGCGACGTGGATATGCTGTTTGAAGATGTCGATGGCAGCTTCCCCAACCATCACCCCGACCCCGCCGAGCCACACAATCTGCAAGACCTGATCGCCCATGTTCAAAACACGAACTGCGAAGTAGGCCTGGCCTTTGATGGCGATGCCGACCGTCTGGGTGTGGTGACGCGCTCCGGTCAGATCATCTGGCCAGACCGCCAGTTGATTCTGTACGCACGCGATATTTTGCAGCGCGAGCCCGATTCCACCATTATTTTTGACGTGAAATGCAGTCGCCACGTTGCCCTGGAAGTGGCCAAGGCCGGGGGTGAGCCGTTGATGTGGCAAACCGGCCATTCGCTGATCAAGGCCAAGCTGGCCGAAACGGGCGCCCCTCTGGCTGGTGAAATGAGCGGCCACGTGTTCTTCAAGGAAGGCTGGTACGGTTTTGATGACGGCCTGTACACCGGGGCACGTTTGCTGGCGATTCTCTCGCGCGGTGACAACCCCAGCGCCGTGCTGGAAGCCTTGCCACAAGACTTGTCCACGCCAGAGCTGAAACTGCCTTTGGCCGAAGGCGAGCCACATGCCTTGATTGCCCGCCTGCAAAAAGAGGGCCGCTTTCCCAGCGCCAATCAGCTCAACACCATTGATGGCGTACGTGCCGAATACCCGGATGGTTTCGGTCTGGCCCGTGCTTCTAACACCACACCAGTCATTGTGCTGCGCTTTGAGGCGCAGTCCCAAGAGGCGCTGGATCGGATTCAGGGTGAATTCCGGGCGGCACTGTTGGCTTTGAAGCCTGATGCTGCTTTGCCTTTCTAAGACGACGGAAATTCGCTAATACCCAGCCCCCTGCTCGCTGTTCTCTAGTTTCTAGTCTCTAGCGCAGTATAAAAAACGGGCTGAACTGTCACTGAAATCCTGGATTCAACTCCAAGTCACAGCAGGCAGTTCAGCCCGTTTTTTGCCTTGATGTCTGAGATCAAGGCAGCTAAAACCTTAACGGCTCAAGTACTGATACAGATCCAGATGGGCTTCGCTAATGCGGCCAATATCAAAAGCCTCTTCCGCCAATCGTCGGCTTTCAGCCCCCATCGTCTGACGACGAGCCCTGTCCTCGCCCAACTCCATCACGGCAGTCGCTAAAGCCTGCGCATTACGCACCGGCACCAGTACACCACTGACACCAGGATCAATTGCATCCCGGCAGCCAGGCACATCCGTCGTCACCACTGCGCGCCCGCAAGCGGCCGCCTCAACCAGCGATTTGGGCAAACCTTCACGGTAGGAAGGCAGTACGGCAATATGCGATTGAGCATAAAGCTGAGCAATATCGCTACGCTCGCCCAGGCACTCCACCACACCCTGTTTTTTCCAGCTCTGCCATTCCTGCTCGCTGATACTGGCTGGGTTGCCAGGGTCCGGGCTACCTGCCAATACCCATTTGACCGGGCTGCCTGCAGCGGCACTGATGCGTGCTGCTTCGACAAACTCTCGTACGCCCTTGTCCACCAGCAGACGCGACACCATCAAGGCAACGGGTGGGCCTTCAGGCTCTGGAAGGGCCTGAAACTCGTTCAGATCTACGCCTGAACCGCGAATCAGGATGCACTGATCGCGTTTGACGACTCGATCTTCCAGCAAGACATCACGGTCATTGCTGTTCTGGAAAATCACACGGCTATTAGGGTGCCCCAGGGCCATGCGGTATAGCTGCAAAGCAATCCAACGTACCGGATCAAATGACTTGTCGCGCTTGGTAAACACATAGCCCAGACCCGAAACCGCCGCCAGGAAACCCGGCACACCGGCCAAGCGAGCCGCAATTCCACCATATAAAACAGGCTTGATGGTTACCGCATGCACCAGCTCAGGCCGCTCCCGGCGAAACAAGCGCCACAAGGCCCAGATGGTTTGCAACTCTTGCAAAGGATTGGTCCCACTGCGTGTCATGGGCAAAGCATGGTGTTGCAGGCCGTGACGCTCAATCTCGGCAACCGCCGGACCGTCCATGGTGGCGACGTGTACGTCATAGCCCTCACGCTGTGCAGCCAGAGCCAAAGGCAAACGGTGCGACAGGAAAAACACCGGGTTGTTGACCACAAACATCAACATGCGCGTCTTGTTGCCGGATTCATCCGTCAACACATTCAAGGCCTGACGACTACGCTTGCGCTTGGGCGGGTACTGCGCTGTCAGTGTCTTCCAGGCCTGCGTGTAATTCTTGACCATGCCCTCCAATGAGAACAGGCGGGCAACACGCTCACGCGCATGCTCATGACGAGCTTGCCAGGAAGGTGCGCCCAGCTCATCTACCGCACTGTTAATAGCACCAGCCAGAGCTTCCGCATTGCTGGGAGGCACAATCCAGCCCTCATTACCCACAATCAGGGCTGCATCCCCTACGTCGGTGACCACATTCGACACCCCGGCAGCCATGGCTTCACACACCACGTTCGGAAAGCCTTCTGCGGAACTGGACAACACGTGTACGTCCAAGGCATTCATCAGGCGCGGTACATCGCTGCGTCGGCCCATCAAGATGACGCTTTCGCGCAGTTGGTGCTGATCCAGCAAACGCATCAGAGTTTCGTTATTGCTGTCCATGCCATCGCCAATCAAGAGGCAACGCAGGCCAGGATGACGATGCAGGCTACGGGCTAAAGCAGCCAACAAATTGGGATGATCTTTCAGCGGGTTCCAGCGGGCCACGCTACCTATAACGGGTGTATCCAGCGACAAACCCAATTCTTCTCGCACTTCTTCGCGGGCCTGCGGGTCAGGATGCCAACGGCTCAGGTCATAGCCATTGGGAATCACTTTCATGATGTCGGCGCGATAGCCCCACTGCTTATGGCGTCGGGCCGCGTTTTCGGCGCAAGACACGATCAGTTTGGGAATAAAACGCGACAAGCGAGCACATAACCAGGCCACCATTCGCGCCTTGGGGCTGCCTTGATACAGATTGGCTCCCGAGTTACGGATGCCCCAGGAAACAGCAGGGATGCCGACCAGCCGCGCAGCGGCGCCACCGATCAGATCCGAGTGGTACATCCAGGTCTGCACCACATCCGGCTGCACGTCGCGCAGCACTCGGGTCAGGCCACGCAGGCCTTTCAAAAAGCCCAGCGGCGAATGCATGTTCAAGCAATACAAGGGAATGCCTGCAGCACGCAATTGCGGCCCAAAGACGTCTTCCCCACCTAGCGAAATCACAATATGTTCAGTCTCTTGCCCGGGCGCTGTCGCCAAGCGGAACAAGACCGTTTCTGCACCCCCCTGCCCCAGGCCCGCAATAATATGCACGACCCGCAAGGCTGGGCTTGTTTTCTCCGGCTTGCCGTCCACGGCGTCCGTGTCCTGATTTAACGACGCTGGCTGCAATGCACTCATGCTTTGGCTCCCTCTTCGATACCGCCACGGGCGGCCTGAAAGACCTGGTCCCAGTTAAGCAAAACCTGTTCTAGTTCATAACGCTGACGCACCGCAGCAGCGGCACGGCGACCCAAGACACCCCGGAAAACACCATCACCCATCAATTCGGCCAGGGCGGCGGTCAAGGCACCCTCGTCCCCTACCGGCACCAGCAAGGCATCTTTGCCATCGGAGCTGATCTCACGCGGACCGCTGGGGCAATCGACGGTCACGGCAGGCAGGCCCATCGCCATGGCTTCCAGCAGAACATTAGGAAAACCTTCTACTTCCGAGGTCATGACAAAGGCGTGAGAACGCGCCATTTCCTGCCAGGGCTGGGCGGTTTTACCAGCCAGTTCGATACGGTCGCCCGCACCGGACATGGCAATCTGCTGCACCAATTGAGCACGTTGCGGGCCATCGCCCCAAATCTTCAGTTTCCACTCGGGATGCTCGGCAGCCAGGCTGGCAAATACGCGAATCAAGACATCAAAGCGTTTGGACGGCACCAGACGGCCCATCGCCATCAAAGTGCAATGGCGGTTTTCTTCCACCCGCACTTCGCGCTGCACATTATCCAGCGCCTGCGGCAAGGGGTTGGGCACCACCATGACCTGTTTCATGCCCGGCACCATGGCCTGAAACGCCGCCACACTAGCTCGGGTCTGCACAGTGACCACCTGTGCCTTGGGGTACAAGCGACGACGCAGGTTTTGCAATACCTTACCCGCGCTGCTGCTGAAGGCCGGATTGGTGCGCTCGCCCACCACAATGGGAACACCCATGCCGCCCAATCCCAGCAAGACATTGATATTCACATTGGTCAGAAAAGAAACAATGACATCAGGCTGTTTTTCACGGACCAGCTTGCGCATGGCGCGCAACTTGGCAAAAGGTTTAGGCAGCCAGCTACCGCGCATGCGATGAGCCAGCCACACCAGCTCTACCTTGGAGTCGATAGGGTAAAAAGCGCTGCCGCCCCCGCTATAGGTAGGCACCAGGGTGACCTGGTCGCCCCGCAAACCCCAGGCATTAGCCAGGGTAGAAGCGACGCGCTCGGCACCGCCTGCATTCAGGGAGCTGACGAAAAACAGAATATTCACTGGGCCTCCGTGGGCTCATCGACCGGGTAGCTTGGGCCTGCTGGCACTAAGCAAAGCGCCATTTTAAGGCCGACGCAAGCACTGTTCCAACACTTGCTGCCATAGCGCCAGAACTCGGGCCGAGGAGAAGCGGTCACGCACATCCGTAGCACGGCGCGCCAATCGCTGGCGCTTGTCGTCGTTGGACATCAGGTCGGATAAATGGGCGGCCAAGGCTTCTACGTCTTCGATGGGGCGTACCAGAACGCCATCGATATTGGCGCGGATGATCTCGCGTGGGCCGGTATCGCAATCAAAGGCAACAGCGGTCAGACCGCTAGCCATCGCTTCCAGCAAGCTGTTGGACAGCCCTTCCATACGGGAACTGAGCACATACAGATCAGACTGCTCGTACCAGTCCGCCATATTGCCAACGCGGCCGGGAAGCTGAATCCGCTCTTGCAGTTCCAACTCTTCAATCCGGGCTTCCAAAAGAGCACGTTGCTCTCCCTCGCCCAGAATCACCAGATCCCAATCGGGAAAGTAATTGGATAGCATGGCAAACGATTCGATCAGGGTGTCAAAACCCTTGACCGGGTGCAGCCGCCCCACCGCCAGCAAGCGTTTACGTCCTTCTGGCAACTCCGGCACCGGGACAACAGGCTCGGCACTGTCCATAGGCCAGCGCACGGCATTGGGAATCACCTGTACCTGGCTGCCCGGCACATGCTCACGCAGCCAGTCTGCCGTACCGGCTGTAAGAGCGATCACAGCATGCGCTTGAGGATACGTGCGCAGACGGGCTTTTTGCCAGAAAGAAGACAAGGACTGAGAGGGAGGATGCGTATGCTCGGTTGCAATCACCTTGCACGGCAAGCCTTTGGCAGCGGAGATCGCCAACACCGATGAGGTGGTCATCATGCCCAGCACCACATCCGGTTTGGTCTTGCGCATCAAGGAGCGCAATCGGCTGACCCGACGCCAGTTTTTCCACAAGGCATCCAGACGGCCACGGCTGCTGCCCGCTGTATTCAAAACATGACGCTCTACCCCTTCAGCCACGGTATACGCATCTTTTTCACGACCCGCCTGAGTCACCAGGGACACTCGATAGCCGCGCGCCACCCAGGCGGCACTGAGATCGACTGCGACACGTTCGGCCCCGCCCCCACCCAGAGAGTGGATGAGCAACATGATATGAGGGCGAACGGTGGAATGACTGTGCACGTTTTCCTATTCCTGCGAACCAGGCGCGACCGCACTGGCTGGCTTCAAGGCCAAGATGAAATAACAAGTGAAAGACGCCGCATACATCAGGCTGGTAGCCAGCATGATGCCCGACGGCCCCATGCGTGCGGCCAACACTGGATTCAAAGCGGCTTTCACCAAAAAATTGATCACGGCAATAATCGCCATGGACTTGTAGCGATTCTGACTGGCCAGCAACTGCACCAGAATCAGCACCCCAAAATAAAACGGCAACTGCACCAGGCCCCAGCTAAAAACCTGGGCGACGGTAGCGGTATCCTGCGCCGTGAAGGCTCCCCGCTCAAACAACAGGGCAACCCCCCAAGGAGCCAGCAAAACTCCCACGGCTGCGGCGACTCCCCCAGCCAGCACCATCATGACCGACCATTTCAAGGCCATGGAGCGAGCACGGGCATTGTCACCACGGCTTTGAATATCGGCCAGCACTGGCAAAGCGGCACGGCCTACCGAGGCAGCACCTACCCCCAGAACCAGAGCCAGCAAGCGAGTGGCATAGCCCAGCGTCGCATTGGCATTGGCGCCCAGATTGGCAGCCGTATATTGGTCAATGGGCCCCACGAAACTCATGGCTACCTGCCCCACCAGCATGATGGTGGCCGCCTTGAGCAAATCCGGCCACTGCTCGGCACGCAAGCTGACCGTTGGACGAGCCCAGATCTGATCAGCACGCGAGGCCAGAATCATCAGCCAGACAGCTTGAATCGTCATGCCCAGCAAAGTGCCCCATAACAAGGGGCCAATACCGGCATTTCCGCCCGCCGCCAGCACCCAGATCAGGATGACAAAGGCAGGGACACTTTCCAGCAAGGTATTGATATGCCGTTCATGTGCTCGCAAACGGGCCGCACTCAGGCCGATCATCAAGGTCAGAACCGCAGCAGGCGCAAAAGCAAACAGCAGCTCCCGACTCATTTCATGAACAGCAGGGCTTAAACCTTGCCCGGTCCACTCCAGAACCCAGGGCCAGCTAATCCAGATCAATGCACCCAGCACGCAACCGAGCACAATGCACCAGGCTTTCAGCTCACCCAGAAAACGGCTGCGCGCCGCCGGTTCCAGCCTATGCAGGCGTACCAGAACGGGGATCAGCACAACGGACATGGAGCCCACGATCGTCACCGGTAGCCAGTTGGCCATGACCATCGTGAACTGATAGGCATCGACTACATCACTGACGCCGTAGCGATACGCCACGGCCATTTCTTTGAAAGCGCCCGCTGCCTTGCCCAGCAATAGAAAAAACGCCACCCGCATCGCTCCCAGAGCGATGCGACGGTGGTCGTCGTGCAGACTAGACAGACGTGCTTTCAGGCCAGCCCAAATCAACTCAGGAACGCCACGTACCAGGGCATGGCAGTGTTCAAGCCCTGCAAAATCGTGTGAGTCGGCTCGTAACCCAGTTGTGTGCGGGCTTTGGAGATATCCGCCTGCGAGTGCATCACATCACCGGCACGGAAGTCCGCATAAATGGGCTGTTTGGTATAGCTCACCCCGTTAGCATTCAAGGTTTGCTTCAAATGCTCGAACAGCTCGTTCAGGCTGGTACGGGCATTCACGGCCACGTTATAGACCTCGGCCACAGCAGGTTTTTGCTGCACAGCGGCCAGGATATTCATTTGAACAACGTTGTCGATAAAGCAGAAGTCGCGGCTGGTCTGCCCATCCCCATTGATTTGCACATCCTGGTTCTGGATCATGGCCGATACCCATTTGGGAATCACCGCGGCGTAAGCACCATTGGGGTCCTGACGTTTGCCAAATACGTTGAAGTAACGCAGGCCTACGCTGGAGAAGCTGTAGGCGCGGGCGAATACGTCCGCATACAGCTCGTTCACGAACTTGGTCACCGCATATGGGGACAGCGGGCGGCCAATCGTGTCTTCAACTTTGGGCAAGCCAGGGTGGTCTCCATAAGTGGAGCTGGAAGCTGCGTAAACAAAGGCCTTCACTTGCTCGTCACGCGCGGCCACCATCATGTTCAAAGCGCCGTTCACGTTGACTTCGTTGGAAGTCAGCGGATCGTTCAGAGAACGGGGAACCGAACCCAGAGCCGCCTGATGCAGAACATAATCCGCGCCTTTAACGGCCTCGCGACAGGTTTCCAGATTGCGGATATCCCCTTCAATGAAGCGGAAACGCGCCCAACGCTCGGCACCCACCTGGTCACGGACTTCGTCCAGATTGTATTGATGGCCGGTTGCAAAGTTATCCAGACCCACCACCTGCTGATCCAGCTTCAGCAGGGCTTCCAGAAGGTTGGAACCAATAAAGCCAGCGCAACCCGTAACCAGCCAGGTTTTAGGCTGGTTACGCAGTTGCTGGCTCGCCTGTTCAAATGCAGAGCTCATGATGCTTTCCAAAATTAAAGACGCAGATCGGACTGTTCGCGATCAAACACATACTTCAAGTCGTAGAGCACATGCTCGGGCTTGCCCCATTGACGTACGCCTTCCACGCCCAGTTCCTTGAACTGCTTGTGGGCCACGGCCACGATCACACCGTCGTACTCGCCCGCTTTAGGGGTTTCGACAGGGGTAATACCGTATTCGTGCTCGGCTTCTTTAGGATCAACCCAAGGGTCATACACATCCACATGCACGTCGTACTGCTTCAGTTCGTGCACGATATCGACAATGCGGGTGTTACGCAGATCCGGGCAGTTTTCTTTAAAGGCCAGACCCAGCAACAGCACACGGGCGCCTTGCACCTGGATACGACGTTTGGTCATGGCCTTGACCAACTGGGAAGCCACATAGCCACCCATGGAGTCGTTCAGACGACGGCCAGCCAGAATGATTTCGGGGTGGTAGCCAATAGCCTGTGCCTTGTGCGTCAGGTAGTAGGGGTCCACGCCAATGCAGTGACCACCAACCAGACCGGGACGGAAAGGCAGGAAGTTCCACTTGGTGCCCGCAGCTTCCAGCACGTCCAGGGTATCAATACCAAGGCGGTTGAAAATCAGCGCCAGTTCGTTGATCAGGGCGATATTCACATCGCGCTGCGTGTTTTCAATCACCTTCGCCGCTTCAGCCACACGAATGGAACTGGCCTTGAAAGTACCTACCACGATGATTTCGCGGTACAGGGAGTCCACCAATTCAGCAACTTCTGGCGTAGAGCCCGATGTCACCTTCTTGATAGTGGAGACACGGTGTTCTTTATCACCTGGATTGATACGCTCCGGGCTGTAGCCCGCGTAAAAATCTTCGTTAAAGCGCAGACCCGATACTTGCTCCAGCACGGGCACACACACTTCTTCGGTGGCACCTGGGTAAACCGTGGATTCGTAAATCACGATGTCGCCGCGCTTGAGCACCTTACCGATAGTTTCAGAGGCACGTACCAGGGGGGTCAGATCGGGTTGTTTGAATTCATCAATCGGCGTAGGCACAGTCACGATGAACACATTGGCCTGGGCCAGTTCATCGGCTTCGCAGGAGTAGCTCAAGCCACTGGCTTGGGCCAGTTCCGCGCTGTCGACCTCCAAGGTACGATCCACCCCTTCCTTGAGTTCGGCGACACGACGCGCGTTAATGTCAAAACCAATAACGGAACGCTTTTTGCCAAACTCCACTGCCAAAGGCAAACCGACATATCCCAAGCCGATGACGGCCAGTTTCACATTCTCAAGTTGCAACTTCATTCTCCAGTTAGCGCTATGCGCAAGGAATAATCTTGAACGCCGAACAGTATCAATCCCGGTCTACTCGCCGCCGTACCGAGGGTAGCAGCAGCCAGGACGGGCGACGCCACGACACCAGGCGGGAATAGAGCCAGATATACACCAGTGAGAAAACCAGCATGCTGGCGCACAGGGCCCAGGTATTGTCCCACCAGATCGTGGCCGGAACCAAACCGATCAAAGCCAGAACCCACAGGTAAGGCGAGGTCATGGCATTACAAAACGCGGGCAAGGCCCCACTACTGTCACGACTGAACGTGGAACGCACCAGACGGCGAAACACCAGTTGGTGCAAATGCAGCGCGTCAGGCTGGTCCACGGGCACACCCCGTTTGAAACGACGGCGCCAGATCGAAAACAGGGTTTCAAAAACAGGGTAAAACAGCACGGCCAAGGCGTAAAAGGGCGAGACGCTAGGGTTACGCACCACCAACTGCACGGCCAGCTCAGCCAGCATGAAGCCCAGGAAATACGCGCCGCCATCCCCTAGAAAAACTCGTCCAAAGGGGAAGTTCCACACCAGAAAACCCAGGGTGGCCGAGGCCAGCGAGGCGGCAATCAGGAAAATCGGGATGTCCTGCACCTGCAAGGCGACCAGCGCCAGCGACAGAGCCATCAAGGTGGCGATCATGCCTGCCAGGCCATTCATGCCATCAATAATATTAAGAGCATGGGTACAGCCGCCCACGGCAATCATGGTAAAGAGCAGCGAAATGGGCCAGAAACCCAGAATCCAGTCGGCCCAGCTTACGCCAACGCGAGACACGCCACCCAGCAACCACCAAGCGATAGCAGCCGACAAGAAAGCGGCCAGCAAGCGTTTCAAGGAACCCACATCCTTGGTGATGTCCTCGACCAGACCCGCGACAAACACGGGCATCGCCGCCAGAAACAAGACCGGCCACAGCCAGGTCAGCGTCATATTGCTGGGGCCCAACACCAGCAAACCAGCCAAACTGCCTGCCACCACCGCCAGGCCACCCACACGAGGGGTAGGCCGGGAATGGGACGCTTGAGGTTTACTGAGATCACTGTCCCCGGTTAAGCGGCCGTGCCAACGTTCGGAAGCCACAATAAGCCCGCCGACCATAAAAGCCACGACACAGATATACAACCAGGTAAAGGACTCCCCCATCTGAGGTAAAGACACCGCGAAACACCCTGCAAGGTTAGGAACTACTTATTATCAACCTGCCTTCCGGCTTGTGTCCGTGACTAGTCGCTTTAAATGCAACAATTTTCGTCAAGTTCCGTATCACTTTCGTGTAGACAGGAGTAGCTCGCTAATTTGCCCGAGCGCGAGCCCGAAAGCAAGTATTTTGCGGGATTGGGACTCAAGCGTCGGGTTGAGGCAGGGGTTCGGTCGAGGCTAACTGGTTACCGCATTCGGTCAGGAGACGCCGTAACCAGCGATGGCTGGGCGAATGCCGGTTACGTTCATGCCAGAGCTGATAAAAGCGCATGGGCGGAAACTCCAGCGGCGCTTCCAAAATCGCCAGAGGCAATAAACGGCAATAAAACTCGGCAAAGTGACGCGAAGTCGTAAAAATGAGGTCTGTATTCTGTAGCAAATAAGGAGCAGCAGAAAAAGACTGCACGGCCACGCTCTCATCACGCTGAATACGCAAGGTTGCCAACGTAGTATCAATAACACCGCGCTGATTGATGGAATACGGCATGGGCACCACGTGGCGCGCACGTACATAGTCATCCATCGTCAGCCCTTTACGGGCCAGCGGATGCGTGGCCGCCACCAGGCAGACAATCTGATCTTCCAGCAATACCGACAAGTGCATGCGATCCGGCGGTTCGGGCCAGTTGCCGATCACCATATCCAGATCACCTTCGGCCAAAGAACGCTCGAAATCAAAGCTGGCGTCCAGCGAATGCAAGTTCAAACGGGCACCGGGCGCCTCGCGGCGCATGCGCTCGACCACTCCACCAATAAACACAGGCGCCAGATAGTCCGGCGCACCAATATGGAATTCACTACGGCTGACCTGGGGGTCGAAACTGTCGGGGGCATTAACCATACAGTCGATCTCGGCCAGGGCTCCTTTGGCGTGAGCCAGCAGGCCAATGGCGCGCTCGGTCGGCACCATGCCGCCTTTTTCCCGAACCAGCAAAGGATCGCCAATAATGTCACGCAAGCGTCGTAAGGCCGCACTGATAGCAGGCTGCGACTGGTTCATTTTGAACGCGGTACGCGAGACGCTGCGCTCGGTAACGAGTAAGCAAAATACCCTCAGAAGATAGGTATCAAGCGGGTTATCCCCACGTCGGGCGGCCATCTTATTCTCTCCTTCTTACGCTTTTTTCCAGCATGATAATGACACACATGCACAATACGAGATGGCATATATCATTTATACGCCTAATTCTATTTTATTTATAAACAGAAAACTTAAACTGGTCCCATATAAGAAAATCATAGCCCACAGGCGGTGGTTTATAAGGGTTTGAATAAATCAAACAGACCGTGTAAACGCCCACCCACTACCCTTGATAAAACGGCCTCCAGGCTTGCTCCTGGAGCCGCCTCGGCTCGCACTATTTACGCTTAGATAATCGGACTGACACATGACTACTCAAACCCTTACCACCACACAGGCTCTAACCGAACTCTCCAGCCTGGACCAGAGCCAATTCGTGGACAAGCTCGAAGGTATTTTTGAACATTCCCCCTGGGTCCCTGAGCGTAGCTGGCAGCAGCGTCCGTTTGAAAGCGTGGATCAACTGCACGCCTGCATGGTGCAAGTAGTCCAGGAAGCATCGTACGAAGAACAAAAGAACCTGATCTGTGCTCACCCCGAATTGGCGGGGAAAGAAGCCGAGCAAGGAACGCTAACCACCGCATCGACGGGCGAACAACGTGGCGCTGGCCTGGACCAGTGCTCGGCCGAAGAGCTGGCTCGTCTGCGTGGCTTGAACGCCCAATACCGTGAACGCTTCGGTTTTCCCTTCGTGATTGCCGTCAAGGGTTTGAGCCGTTATCAAATCATGGATACAGTAGAAGCCCGTCTGAACAATAGCGCTGAAACCGAATTTCAGGCCTGCCTGACCCAAATCGGCAAAATTGCCCGTTTCCGTCTGGACGCCCTGCTGGGTTGATTTTTGCTGCATGCCGGATCAAATCCTTGATCCCTGCGGTTCACGGGGTAGCGCCAGTCCACGGGCACGCTGCCCCTTGTTTCCTCTGACTGTACGTGGTGCGGCTGCCTCCAGCCCCACGCCGTTCTGCCTAATAAAGGATCTGTCATGACAATCACATTGAAACTGGAAACCCTGAGCGCTGAAGCCTTCACCCCCTATGGTGACGTTATTGAAGCTTCCGACACGGTTCAACACTTCACGATTAACGAAGGCAATACCGAGCGCTTCCACGACCTGGCCAAGATCGAGCCCGGCGCAGATGGTCACGCGATCGTGTCCATTTTCCGTGGCCAGCCTCGCACCCTGCCCTTCACCGTGGAAATGATGGAACGCCATCCAAAAGGTAGCCAGGCCTTCATTCCCCAGTCCGGTCAGCCTTACCTGGTGATCGTGGCTCCCGCAGGCCCCACTCCCAAAGCGGCGGATCTGCGCCTGTTCCTGGCCCGTGGCGACCAAGGAGTGAACTACGCAACCGGCGTTTGGCATCACCCCCTTATGGCCTTGAATCAAGTGGCTGACTTCATCGTGATCGACCGTAAAGGCCCCGGTGACAACTGCGACGTGATTCAACTGGAAGAAAAAGCCATCATCGCTGAACTGGAAACCACCCCAGCGTGAGCCAGTCCTGTCCCATCACGCCGGACATCGAGGCCATTTACGCCCACCGTCCGGCCGATATAGACCCCGAACACTGGCGCGCCCGCGTCAATCTGGCTGCCGCCTATCGTTTGGCGGCCCGCCAGGGCTGGGACGATATTATCTACACGCATATCTCCCTGCGCCTGCCCGGCCACGACGACATTTTCCTGATAAATCCCTTTGGCCTGCGCTTTGATGAAATCTGCGCCTCCAATCTGCTCTTGATTGATACCCAGGGTCAGGTCGTGGACGACACAGGACGCCGCGCCAATCCTAGCGGTTTTGCCATTCACGGTGCCGTACACCGCGCCCGTGACGATGCCCACTGTGTCATTCACCTGCATACCGACGCCTCGATTGCGGTCTCGGCTCTATGCTGTGGACTGCTGCCCCTGTCTCAACATGCCATGCGCTTCTGGCGGGACATTGGCTACCACGACTATGCCGGTCTGGCCTTCCCGCCCCAGGAACAAGAAGCCCTGCTGCAGCAATTAGGCTCCTATCCCGCCCTGCTCTTGCGTAATCACGGCGCTCTGACCTGTGGACGCACGGTCGCGGAAGCGTATGTATTGATGGATGCCCTGGAACGCGCCTGCCGCATTCAGCTCTCGGCCATGGCGGCCAGCCCACAACTGCATCTGCCCCCTGAGGACGTGCTGGATTTGACACATCGCCAGCTTTTGCCTGGGGACGAGCCAGAGGGCTTGTTAGAATGGCCAGCCTTGCTACGCAAGCTCTATCAGAGCGAGCCGGATTTTTGCCGCTAACACCCTTTCCCCCTACGGAGCTTTTATGCCTTCTATTAACGTACAACTATTCGACGGCCGTCCCGTGGAGATCAAGCGCGAACTTGCCCAGGCCCTGACTAAAGAAGCCTGTCGCGTCCTGGGCTGTACCCCGGATGCCGTCGATGTGATCTTTACCGACGTCAAACGCGAGGACTGGGCGACAGCCGGTGTCCTGTGGTCGGACAAATAAACAGGACCCTCAAAAAAAGCGGCTTGAATGCCGCTTTTTTTATATCTTTCAATACCTTAAGCCACCTCAATCCCTGCAATAAAACAGTAGTTTGGAAGCTAGTAACATAGTTTTTTATGCTGGACTAGGTGGGCAATACCCCTAGCGCTGCAAAACGCATGAAAAAAGCAGGAATCTGCTAGCGCTCTGCCTGAACACAGCCCCTATCTACCGGGCTTATATCCTTCCCTCCTGTGGAGAGCGGCCTGCCATACGCTTTTCCGTATTCTACTTATCAAGTCGTACTGCCTTCCAGTGATACTGCCCATCCGATAACTTTATGCTTACGCGGCCCAGGCATCGGCTGCGCATAACGTATTAATAAGGAGACCCTGATGTCCGCCAACCCAGAAGTGTCCACACCGGCTGATTGTGACGGTGTAGACGAACGCCTACCAACGGGACGCCTGGCAACCCTTGGTTTGCAGCACGTCATGGTGATGTACGCGGGCGCAGTCGCTGTCCCCCTGATCATTGGCGAGGCCCTGGGCCTGACCAAAGAGCAGATTGCATTCCTGATTAACGCCGACCTGTTGTGCTGTGGCCTGATCACGATTATTCAAGCTCGCGGCGCCGGTATCTTCGGCATCAAACTGCCTGTCATGATGGGCGTATCCTTTGCAGCCGTCAGCCCGATGGTTGCCATCGGCCTGGACCCGCAACTGGGTCTACCCGGCATTTTCGGTGCCACCATCCTGGCCGGTATCTTCAGTATTCTGATTGCGCCGGTATTCAGTCGCCTGATGGGCCTGTTTCCCCCGGTTGTGACCGGCATCATCATCACCGTGATTGGCGTGACCTTGATGCGCGTGGGTCTGAACTGGATTGGCGGTGGAGCCCCCACGATCACCGATCCTGCGACCGGCCTGTCCATGCCCAACCCGGATTACGGTTCGCTGGAAAACCTGGCTATTGCCTTGATGGTGCTGACCGTTATCCTGCTGATCACCAAATTTGCTCGCGGCTTTCTGGCTAACGTAGCCGTCCTGATTGGCTTGCTGGTTGGCTTTTTCGTCTCCCTGGCCATGGGCCGCATCAGCTTTGAAGGTCTGGACCAGACCAGTTGGTTCGCCATCGTGACTCCGTTTCACTTTGGTGTACCTACCTTTAGCTGGGCCTTGCTGGGTGCGGCTGCCGTACTGTCCCTGATCATGGTTGTGATCATGGTTGAATCTCTGGGCATGTTCCTGGCACTGGGTTCCATCTGTGGACGCCCTACTGACCGCGAAGCACTGGTCCGTGGTCTGCGCACCGACGGCCTGGGCACCCTGGTGGGCGGCATCATGAATACCTTCCCGCACAGTTCTTTCTCGCAAAACGTAGGCCTGGTCAGCGTGACTGGCGTACGTAGCCGCTGGGTATGTGTGATGGGCGGTGCTTTCCTGATCATGCTGGGCCTGTTCCCCAAGATGGCTTTCGTCGTCGCCTCCATCCCCAACTATGTATTGGGTGGTGCTGGCATTGTGATGTTTGGCATGGTGGGCGCCACCGGCATCAAGATCCTGATGTCTGCCAATCTGAACCGCAACCCCTACAACCCCTACATCGTGGCGATCAGCCTGGGCTTTGGCATGATTCCCCTGGTTGCCGAGCACCTGCTGGACAAGATGCCCGCTGCCCTGGCTCCCTTGCTGCATAGCGGAATCTTGTTGGCTGCCGTATCTGCCATCGTGCTGAACCTGTTTTTCAACGGCATTGAAAAATATGCCGACCAAGGCCACACCGTCGAATCGTCTGCAGCCACCCAGGCTCGCAAACAGGCCAACGCTCAAAAAGCGGCTGAAGAAAACAGCAATCAACTAGCCTCACAAAACGGCTAAGTCCCCCTTTTGAATAGCCGCCCAAGCGTGAAACCGGGCGGCTATTCAAATTTCTGCAGTACCCATAAAAAAGTATCGACTGTCCATAATTAATCTAAGTAAGGCCAGTAACACCCACTCAAAGAAAACCAAAGCCGCAGGCCGTAAGGGACATCAGATCCCAAGGACCTGTTTGCGCTCAAACAAAGAGGAGACACCATGAAACACCTACACCCTGCACGCTGGGCATGTGCCCTGCTGGCTGCCCCTATCCTGTCCACCCCGGCTCTGGCCGCTGACTGGAGCGACACCTTCCTGGGTTACCGCTTCAGCACGCAATACACCGAGCCCATGAATGACCGGACAATCCAGAAGCACATCCTGAGCCTGACACACGTCAACGGCTACAGCCTGGGTCAGAACTTCTTTAACCTGGATATTCTGCAGTCGGACCGCTACGATCCTTCCAGCGGCAACGGCAGCAATGGCGCCACCGAGTTCTACGCGACCTACCGCCACCAGCTCTCCATGGGCAAGGTGTTCGACAAGGACATCAGCTTTGGTCCCGTGAAAGATGTAGCGATTACGGCGGGCTTTGATCTGAACACCAAAAACACCGCCTTTGCACCGCGCAAACGCCTGCTGGTGCTGGGCCCAACCTTCAAGTTTGATGTGCCCCGAGGCTTTGTGGACCTGAGCCTGATGGTAGGTAAAGAGTGGAACCACTGCGGTCTGGGTGCCCCTGCTTGCCCCGATAGCCGCAGCTCTTTTCATACCCAGTTTCTGGCTAGCCTGAACTGGAATCTACCCTTCGATGTGGGTTCGGTCCCGCTGAAGTTCCAGGGCTTTGCCAACTACGCAGGCCCCAAGGGTGACGACTACGCCGGTATCAGCACCAAGTCTGAAGTGCTGGTCCGTACCTCCCTGATGGCTGACGTGGGTAAAGTCGCTTTCGACAAGAAAAACACGCTGTGGGTCGGGATTGGCTACGAGTACTGGTACAACAAGTTCGGCAACCGTTACATGGCGAACGGCGACCTGAAACCGGGCATTAAAACCAGCGCCCCCACCGTCCAGGTGGAATGGCACTTTTAAGCCCTGCACAGCATAAAAAAAACCGCTTCTCGAAGCGGTTTTTTTTGTTTTGGAAGCCTAGAACTGCACCTCGCCATCCCAATAACCGGGCGTGTTGTAGATGGCTCGCAGATAGTCGATAAAGCGTCGCACTTTCGCAGGCAAATAGCGCTGCTGCTGATACACCGCCTGAATATCGTAGCTGGGAATCTCGAACTCGTTCAGCACCGTCACTAGCTCGCCCCGCTTGAGCTCTGGCTGAATTTCCCAGGTGGAGCGCCAGCCTATACCCCAACCTTGCTTGACCCAATTGAAGAGCAGTTCACCGTCATTGCAATCCAGATCGCCATCAACCCGCACCGCCAAAGGTCGACCATCCCGCAAGAAGGTCCAGCCGCGTTGCTGCCCGCCTTGCAGGTTAAAGGCCAGGCAGTTATGACGAGCCAGATCTTCCGGTACACGCGGCACACCGTGACGCTCAAAATACTCGGGTGTGCCACACACCACGCGCCGGTTCGGATACAGACGCACCGCCACATAGTTGGGGTCAGTGACCTCACCAATCCGCAAGGCCATGTCGTAGCCTTCACGCACCAAATCCACCACGCTGTCCGTAAAGTTAAAAGACAGCTTCAGCTCGGGATAACGCTTTTTGAAGGACAAGGCATGGGGCGCCACATGGCGACGCCCAAAAGCCGCTGGGGCCGATACCACCAAGTGCCCACGCACTACTTTGCGCTGGGCGCTGATACTGGCTTCGGCCTCTTCAAAGTCCTTCAGAATTTGTTTGCACTGCTCCAGAAACTGCTCGCCCAGATCCGTCAGCGTCAGCCCACGGGTAGATCGGTGCATCAGGCGCACACCCAGGCGTTGCTCCAGCGCATCAAGGCGGCGACCCATGACCACGGGAGTGACGCCTTCGATCACGGAAGCGGCTGCAAAACTGCCTTTTTCAGCGACCAGTGCAAAACTTCGAATTTCGGTATAACGGCTCATTCAATACTCCAAGTATCGATAGAAACAATCGTACCACCATTTCTAGGCAGGTCCATCACTCCTTATTATCGAGTTGTGAATTTCGTCAAACGATGATCTAGGAGATATCAATGGCTCGAATGAGAGCAGTGGACGCCGCCGCCGCAATTTTACGTAAAGAAGGCGTGAGCACCGTATTTGGCGTGCCCGGCGCCGCCATCAACCCCTTCTACTCCGCACTGCGCAAAGAAGGTGGCTTTGATCACATTCTCGCCCGCCACGTGGAAGGCGCTTCCCACATGGCCGAAGGTTTTACCCGTGCCAATCCCGGCAATATCGGCGTATGTATCGGTACTTCCGGCCCCGCTGGCACAGACATGATCACTGGCCTGTACTCCGCATCGGCTGACTCGATCCCAATCCTGTGCATTACCGGCCAGGCTCCCCGTTCGCGCCTGTACAAAGAAGACTTCCAGGCCGTGGATATCGAATCCATTGCCAAGCCTGTGACCAAGTGGGCCGTGACCGTACGCGAGCCAGACCTGATCCCACGCGTGTTCCAGCAAGCCTTCCACATCATGCGCTCCGGCCGTCCTGGCCCTGTGCTGATCGATATGCCTATCGACGTGCAGATGGCCGAGATCGAATTCGATCTGGACACCTACTCGCCACTGGAAGCGTACAAGCCGACCGCCACCCGCGCCCAAGCTGAAAAAGCCATCGAACTGCTGAACGCTTCCGAGCGTCCACTGATCGTCTCCGGTGGTGGCGTGATCAACGCTGACGCCGCTGCCCTGCTGCAAGAGTTTGCTGAACTGGTCAACGTGCCTGTGATCCCAACCCTGATGGGCTGGGGCACCGTACCCGACGATCACCCGCTGATGGCGGGTATGGTCGGCCTGCAGACCTCGCACCGCTACGGCAACCAGACCTTGCTGGCATCGGACTTTGTATTCGGTATCGGTAACCGCTGGGCCAACCGCCACACCGGTTCCGTGGACGTTTACACCGAAGGTCGCAAGTTCGTGCACGTAGACATCGAGCCCACACAGATTGGTCGCGTTTTCGGCCCTGATCTGGGTATCGCTTCGGACGCAGGCGCTGCACTGAAATTGTTCATTGAAGTCGCCAAAGAATACAAAGCCGCTGGCAAACTGAGCGATCGCGCCGCCTGGGTAGCCGACTGCCAGAAACGCAAAGCTACTTTGCAGCGCAAGACCAACTTCGACAACGTGCCTTTGAAGCCTCAGCGCGTATACGAAGAAATGAACCGCGCCTTTGGTCCTTCGACCACCTACGTCAGCACGATTGGTCTGTCGCAGATTGCGGCCGCTCAGTTCCTGCATGTGTACAAGCCACGTCACTGGATCAACTGCGGTCAGGCAGGCCCATTGGGCTGGACCATTCCCGCTGCTCTGGGTGTGGTTGCGGCTGATCCAGGCCGTGAAGTGGTGGCCATTTCCGGCGACTACGACTTCCAGTTCATGATTGAAGAGCTGGCTGTAGGCGCCCAGTTCAAGCTGCCTTACATCCATATTCTGGTCAACAACGCCTACCTGGGTCTGATCCGTCAGGCGCAGCGCGGCTTCGAGATGGACTATTGTGTCCAACTGGCCTTTGACAACATCAATGCCCCTGAAACCGAAGGCTATGGCGTGGATCACGTCACCGTGGTTGAGGGCCTGGGTTGCAAAGCGATCCGCGTACACAAACCTGAAGACATCCAGGCCGCCATTGAACAGGCTCGTGCATGGATGAAAGAGTTCAGCGTGCCGGTTGTGATCGAACTGATCCTGGAGCGCGTCACCAACATTGCCATGGGCACCGAACTGCACAATGTGACGGAATTCGAGTCCCTGGCCGAAGCGGGTATTGACGCCCCCACCGCCATCTCGCTGATGGACTGATTGCTGATTTAAAAAACGGAGTAGCACTATGCCAAAATTTGCCGCCAACCTGACCATGCTGTTTAACGAGCACGACTTCCTGGATCGTTTCCAGGCAGCGGCCGACGCCGGTTTCAAGGGAGTGGAATACCTGTTCCCCTACGCCTACGACAAACTGCAACTGGCTGACAAACTGCAACAACACGGTTTGACCCAGGTGTTGCATAACCTGCCTGCGGGCGACTGGGACGGCGGCGAGCGCGGCATTGCAATCCTGCCCGAGCGCGTGGGTGAATTCCAGGACGGCGTAGGCCGTGCTATCGAATACGCCACCGCGCTGGGCTGCAAGCAAGTCAATTGCCTGGCTGGCAAGCTGGCCCAAGGCGCAGACCGCGAACTGGCTCACAAGACCTTGGTCAGCAATCTGCAGTTTGCTGCCGCCAAGCTGAAAGACGCTGGCCTGCGCCTGCTGGTTGAACCCATCAACACCTTCGACATTCCAGGTTTCTACCTGAACCGCACAGAACAGGCCGCGGCTCTGTTGCAGGACGTCGGTTCGGACAATCTGTTCATCCAGTACGACGTCTACCACGCTCAGCGCATGGAAGGCGAGCTGGCTGCCACCATGAAAAAGCACCTGGACAAGATTGCACACATCCAGATCGCGGATAACCCAGGTCGCAACGAACCGGGCACAGGCGAGATCAACTACGCCTGGCTGTTCAAGTACATCGACAGCCTAGGTTACCAGGGCTGGATCGGCGGCGAGTACAAACCCGCTGGCGTGACCAAAGACGGTCTGGGCTGGATGACTGAGCTGACAGAAGTCACGGCCTGATCGGCCGGGCATCTGCACATAATTATTAGGAGATTACACAATGGCTAAAATCGGTTTTATTGGTTTGGGCATCATGGGCGCACCCATGGCCGTCAACCTGATCAAGGGTGGTCATGAGCTGTTTGCCTACACCCGTGGCGATTTCCCCAAAAGCGTGAAAGAAGCCGGCGCAACCGTTTGCGCCAACGGCACCGAAGTGACCCGTCAGGCCGACATCATCATCACGATGGTGCCTGATACCCCTCACGTGGAAGACGCCCTGTTTGGCGAAGACGGCGTTGCCGCCGGTCTTACCGCTGGCAAGATCGTGGTGGACATGAGCTCCATCTCGCCCGTCGCTACCAAAGGCTTTGCCGAGCGCATCGTCAAACTGGGTTGCGAATACCTGGACGCTCCTGTGTCCGGTGGCGAAGTCGGTGCCAAGGCCGGTTCGCTGACCATCATGGTCGGTGGCAAGCAAGAAGCCTTCGACAAGGTCAAGCCCCTGTTTGAACTGATGGGCAAGAACATCACCCTGGTCGGTGGATACGGTGACGGTCAAATCACCAAAGTAGCCAACCAGATCATCGTGGCTTTGACCATTGAAGCGGTGGGCGAAGCCCTGTTGCTGGCCTCCAAGGCTGGTGCCGATGCAGGCAAGGTTCGTGAAGCACTGATGGGCGGTTTTGCCAACTCGCGCATTCTGGAAGTACACGGCGAGCGCATGGTCAAGCGCACTTTCGATCCTGGCTTCCGCATTGAACTGCACCAGAAAGACTTGAACCTGGCTCTGACCACCGCGCGTCAACTGGGCGTGGCTCTGCCCAACACCGCAACAGCACAGGAGTTGTTCAATACCTGCGCTGCTCACGGTGGCGCAGCACAAGACCACTCCGCCATGGTCCGCGCTCTGGAGATCATGGCCAACTACGAGATTGGTCAATAAGATCAGTTCAAGGATGCTCCCGTCCGGGCTGGTTTTTTCCAGGCACCACGCCAGCACGGCCAGGACATCCAGCAAGCGGGCTGCGGCCCGCTTTTTTTTCCAGTTAGTAGCAAAGATGTCCTGCTCTCACGCAGTCACATCCCTGTCGCGCAGTAAGATGGTCTGCTGCCATCGCCCTGCATTAGGATTGACCCATGAAGATCGAGCCACAAGACTTACTCAGCAAAATGTTTCAGGCTGCCGTCAATGCGGCTCAGCCCGAACATTGCATTCCGCCTTATCTGCCCGAGGCCCCAAAAGGACGCACGATTGTGATCGGTGCGGGCAAGGCATCCGCCGCCATGGCCCAGGCGCTGGAGCGCCACTGGGACAAGAGCCCTATCAGCGGCGTCGTGGTAACCCGTTATGGCTACGGCGTGCCGTGCGACCATATCAAAATCCTGGAAGCCTCTCACCCCGTACCCGATCAGGCCGGTGAGGATGCTGCCCGCGAGATTTTGCGCACGGTCAGCAATCTGAATGAAGACGATCTGGTGATCTGCCTGATCTCCGGCGGCGGCTCGTCTCTGCTGCCCCTGGCTGGAGAAGGCGTCACCCTGGCTGACAAACAAGCCATCAATAAAGCACTCCTCAAGTCCGGTGCTTCGATTGGTGAGATGAATACCGTACGCCGTCACCTGTCCGCCATCAAAGGCGGCCGACTGGCAGCGGCGTGCGCCCCTGCACGAGTCCTGAACCTGCTTATTTCCGATGTCCCCGGCGACAAGCCCATGGACATCGCTTCCGGCCCCACGGTGGCAGATCCCACCACGTGCGAGCAGGCGCTGGAAATCATTGCCCGTTATGGCATCGAGATTCCGGCCGCTGCCCGTGCCCTGCTGGAAAGCGGCGATGGCGAAACCATCAAACCCGATGATCCACGCCTGGCCCATGTCACCACCCATCTGGTGGCCACACCTCAACTGGCTTTGCTCGCGGCTGCCCGCGTAGCCGAATCCCGTGGTGTGCGTCCGGTCTTGCTGGGTGACAGCATTGAAGGCGAAGCCCGCGATGTGGGCAAAGTCATGGCGGGTATTGCTCTGAGCGTGTCTCAGCACGAGCAACCCGCACAGGCCCCTTGCGTGCTGCTGTCAGGCGGGGAAACCACCGTGACCTTGCGCGGCCAGGGCCGTGGCGGTCGCAATGTGGAGTTCCTGCTATCCACCGCCATTGCCTTGAATGGCGCGCCCGGTATCTACGGTTTGGCAGGCGATACCGACGGTGTGGATGGCCAGGAAGAAATTGCCGGAGCCTTCTGCGGTCCCGACACTTTGGAGCGTGCCTGGCAACAAGGTATACGCCCAAGGGACAGTCTGGACAATAATGATGGTCATGGCTTCTTTGAAGCCTTGGACGACTCCTTGGTTACGGGCCCTACCCTGACCAACGTCAACGATTTCCGTGCAATTCTGGTTTTACCCCCTAGCGATTAACGCTTTTTCATAAAGGACTGGACATGAGAGACACGAAAGTACTGACCCTGACTGATGTCAAAAAGATCGCCGCTGCTGCCGAGCAGGAAGCGCTGAAAAACAACTGGGCTGTCTGCATCGCCATTTGCGACGCAGGCGGTTATCCGCTCTGGCTGCAACGTCTGGATGGCGCCCCCATGATGAGCGCCCTGGTTGCCCCTGAGAAAGCACGTACTTGCGTGCTCAGCGGCGGCAAGTCCAGCAAGGTGTTTGAAGACATGGTCAATAACGGTCGCTTTGCTGCTCTGTCCATGCCCATCACGCCACTGGAAGGCGGCGAACCGATTGTGGTGGACGGTCAAGTTATTGGTGCTGTCGGCGTGTCCGGCGTGAAAGCACCGGAAGACGCTCAGATCGCCCGCGCCGGTATCGCTGCTCTTTGAGCTATCGATCCCCCTAAGGACAACAACCCATGAAACGTCAACGTCATTCCCGCATTCTGGCTACCCTGGGTCCTGCCAGTTCTACGCCAGAACGCATTCGTGAACTGTTCGAGGCCGGAGCTGATGTATTCCGCCTGAACTTCAGCCACGGCACACATGAAGACCATGCCGCGCGCTATCACACCATTCGTCAGATTGAAAAGGAAACCGGTCGCAGTATCGGTATTCTGATGGACCTGCAAGGGCCCAAGCTGCGCGTGGGCAAAATGAAAGATGGCCGTGTGACACTGGAAACCGGCCGGAAATTCCGCCTGGATCTGGACCCCGCCGAGGGGACCAGCCAGCGTGCCTACCTGCCCCACCCCGAAATCTTCGCAGCGCTGGAAGATGGAACAGACCTGCTGCTGGATGACGGCAAGCTGCGTCTGCGTGTGGACAGCTTTGGTCCAGATTTTGCAGAAACCACGGTCATGGTCGGCGGCCCGCTGTCCGACCGCAAGGGCGTGAATGTACCCGGCGTGGTACTACCTATCTCGCCCTTGACCGAGAAAGACCTGATCGATCTGAAGTTTGGACTGGAATTGGGCGTGGATTGGGTTGCCCTGTCCTTTGTGCAACGTCCTGG
This sequence comes from Alcaligenes parafaecalis, assembly GCF_026344135.1. Taxonomy (NCBI): domain Bacteria; kingdom Pseudomonadati; phylum Pseudomonadota; class Betaproteobacteria; order Burkholderiales; family Alcaligenaceae; genus Alcaligenes; species Alcaligenes parafaecalis. The sequence goes on from NZ_JAPKNA010000004.1 coordinate 68,064, forward strand.
CGACATCCGTGAAGCCCGCGAGCTGATCGGTGACAAGGCCTGGATCATGGCCAAGCTGGAAAAACCGCAGGCCCTGGAGCATCTGGAAGAAATCGTCCAGTTGTGTGATGGCGTCATGGTGGCTCGTGGCGACCTGGGCGTGGAAGTCCCACCCCAGCGCGTGCCTGTGTTGCAGCGTCAGATCGTGCGTACGGCCCGTGCGGCAGGTCGCCCGGTCGTCGTGGCGACACAGATGCTGGAATCCATGATTACCTCACCTGTGCCAACCCGTGCCGAAGCATCGGACGTGGCTACTGCCATCTATTCGGGTGCAGATGCCGTCATGTTGTCCGCCGAATCGGCCTCGGGCGAATTTCCCTTGGAAGCCGTGTCCATCATGGACAGCATCATCAAGGAAATTGAGAACGATCCTAGCTGGCGCACCATTCTGGAAGCGAACCACAGCACCGCCGAGGCCAGCACCGCAGATGCGATCTGCTGCGCTCTGCGTCGCGTGGCCAGCATTCTGGAGCCAGCAACGAACGTGGCCTACACCACCACCGGCTTTAGCGCCTTGCGCGCCAGTCGTGAACGGCCTATCGCCCCTATCTTGGCCCTGACACCCCGTGTGGAAACCGCACGCCGTCTGACCTTGGCCTGGGGTGTGCATGCCGTGCCTTGCGAGGACGTCAGTGATCTGGGCGAGATGATCGACCACGCTACGGATATGGCGGCGCAGCATGAGTTTGCTCAGGCTGGCGACACCATCGTGATGATTGCCGGTGTTCCCTTTGGCACCAGCGGTCGCACCAACTTGCTGCATGTGGCTACCGTTCCACAGAAGTAAGTTCGTTCGACCCTGACAGTAAAAAAGCCTTGTCCATCAGCAATGATGGGCAAGGCTTTTTCTATTCGGACTGTGAAGCATTTTTTCGTCATGCGAAACCAAAGCCGCTCCGGCCAACAGCAGGGGGCATCAACAGGCCCACAAGCCGCGTAAACCCTGGCTTTTCTGTCCTGCAGGTTCACAAACAATAGGGGACGCACAAAAAAAAACCCGAGATCTAAAGATCTCGGGCAAATCCACCAAAGGAGGAGGGTGGAGGAGACAATCGTGGCAAGTTGGGCTACCAGATAAAGTATCGAGCCAGAAAGCTAAGGGTTATTACGCTTGTGTTTTTGCTTGTTTCCCGCTTTCTTTTCAACATCCAATAACTAAAGTCTACCCACAAAAATGGTGCAATGCAAGATAAATGCTATGGAAAACCCTTAGACGCGCATTTTGTGGCATTAACACCTCATTTCTCTATGACCCAAGTCCCGAGCAACTAAGTTCATCACAATTAACTGCATACCATTCTCGTCACACAAAAAGCAAAAACAATACTAAAAGTAATAAAAAAACATAAAAAAACCCCATAATTTGATAAAAACACAAAACTTACTAACATTTTAAGCATGCACAAGCTTGACTTGAAGCACTGATCTGAGAGTTAGAGGCAAAAGATTGATCGCCCTTATCTCCCTATAACCATAGACATCAGGAATGCAAAGTATGCTTAAACTCAACCCAATTATGCTCAGTTTGCTCGGTGGGGTGATGTTAACCGCCACCTCCTTGGCCACGTACGCTGCCACTTACGAAAAAATAGACTTAACACAAGGCCCAACAGGGGGCCCGGCTACGATAGGGGCAAATGACCAGGTAAACTTTACCGGCACCAATCAAGGTGGTGCGGTGACTTTAGGAAGCAACCAAGCCTTCACATCAAATGGTGGTCGAATCACCGCTGAAGGTGAGACCGTCTACGCAATCAATACAATTGGAAACAATGCTGCGGTCACACTCAACGATACCAATATCAGTGTGACTCAAAGCAATGGAGCCACTTGGCAAGCAGCTATACAACTGGCAGGTTCTGGCAATAGCTTGATATTGAACAACAGCAATGTTTTTAACGATGGCCACCCCGCCGCACTGATCCATTTAGGAGAAAGCAGCACCATCAATATCACTGGCGGCTCTCTTTCCGGCCCCGGGCGTCATTTACTTACACAGGGAGCAAACTCCCAGCTTCACCTACAAGGTACAGAGCTAACTCATAAAGATGGCTTCTTCTCCCTATTAGAGCTAGGTGAAAACAATTCTTCGTCATGGAAGGATGTTCAGATCAATGCTTCGGGCGCGATCGGCAATATTTCAAAAAACAGCACGCTAAGTATCGAAAACTCAAACCTACGCTCTTACTCACAGGCATTCTGGGGTAGCGAGGGATCGGCACTAACGATCACCAACAGCCAGATTCATATAGGCCTGGATGAACTTGCTGTCAGCACCAGCGAGGTTGCCGAAACCGGCATTAGCAACGGCGGCGGTCGCGTCAGCATCACAGACTCGGACGTATTTTTTAAGGGTAGATACGAGAGCAATATTTTTGCTATAGATGAGGCCGGTTCGCACTTGGAACTCAATCAAGTTTCGGTCAAAGATTTGGGAGTCTCCCAAGGCAGCCCCGCAAATGGCTTTTGGATGGTTGATGATGCCACCGCCAAACTCACTGATGTCAATATAGATGTAGGCAGCACCGGCTTTGATATACGGCAGGGGCACGCGATACTCGAGCGCGTACACATCACGACATCAAAAAATGGTAACGAAGCACATGGCGTGTATGTTGATGGGCACCCAGGTTGGGCCGGAAGCCCTGGAGTCGGTAGCGCAAAATTCCAGGGGACTGACCTGACCATTCATACTAAGGCTAATGGCGCGACGGGCATGTTTGTGGCTGCACGACACGAATCAGGACTGGACGCATCGGCTAGCACAAAGAATGTCAACATTCTGACAGAGGGCACCCGCTCACACGGTATCTATGCTCTCAAAAGCTCAACAACTAACACTGCAGCTCTGGAGCTCAACGGAGACACAACTATCACCACACTAGGTGATGAGGCTGTCGGAATATATCTGATTAACAACCCAGCGTTCAAGGCTGAACAACTCACAATCAGCACATCCGGAAAAAATGCAGACGGCTTGAGGTTTAGCAACACTAAAAATGATGGCTTGCAGGTCAATCATGCGCTGCGAAACGTCTCTGTTTACTCAGCCCAAGCCAGTGCGTTGCACGCTAATAATCTTGGCGTCACTCTGGACATCAACGACAGCACTCTTCAAGGTCAACAACTTCTTACTATCGATGGTCCACAAACCGGCTTGAGTAGCTCCAGCGTAAACAGTACACGCTCACAGCTAAAAGGAGACCTCAAACTGCGCGACGGAGCTCGGCTTGATCATTTAACACTAAATCAAGGGAGCCTCTGGACAGGCGGAATAGACAATGACCAAGACAGCTCTGTACACACAGTTGCCCTACATGAAGATAGTACTTGGCGAATGACCCGGTCCTCTGAGCTGAACACGGTAATAAACAAAGACGGGCACCTGCAATTTGAAGCAGATCAAAAAGATCGCTTTAAGACTCTGAGCGTAAGCGAATATATTGGTGGCGGACACATGACCATGAACGTCAGCTTAGGCGACGACACCTCTGGCTCGGACAAATTACTCATAGCCGATAATGGCCAGGTAACAGGTACCACCTCTCTACAAATCCAAAACCAACAAGGCCTGGGCGCTCAGACAGTTAAAGGAATTCCCGTTGTTCTAAGCGGCGCAGGTGCCCTGGTAAAGGACGACGCCTTTATTTTAAGCCCTCAGTCCAGTGGCTATCGCTCTGGCAACCATACAATCTCTGTAAACGGCTATGAGTACAGCTTGATCAGCCGTTACAAAGAAGATGGGAAAAACCACGACTGGTTCCTCACTTCCTCCGTCCGTGCTCCTGACCCTGTAGAACCAACTGACCCTGTAGAACCAACGGAACCTACACCTGTCAACCCGCAGCCAGATGAGCATATCAACGTCTCCCCGGAAGCTCCGGCCTACCTGGCCGCACACCGTGTTTCGCAAAACCTGTTTGCCCATACCTTCCACGAGCGCGAACTGAACCAGCAAGGTCTGACCGCTGGTCAACGCAAAGTGTGGGCGCGCGCGCAAGTTCGTACCGACAAGAAAATGGGCTTTGAGGACTACGATTCCGTCGATGCCAAGGTCAACAGCAGCATGTTCCAGATTGGCGGTGACGTCTGGGGCAAGAACTTGGAAAAAGGCGATTTCCGTACCGGCCTGATGGCGGGTGTGGGCGAAATCTCGGCCAAATCCCGTAACCAGTTCATTGACCCGGCTGATCCAAGCAATCGCAGCACCCTGCGCGCCAAGGACAAACGTACTGGCTACAACGTAGGTGCCTACGCAACCTATCTGGAAAATGCCCAGACACGTCAAGGCTGGTTTGTGGACGGCTCCCTGCAATTTACGCACTACCGTGGCAAGCTCACCAGTGACCTGGGGGAACTGAAACACAATAACAATCTGTGGCAAGTGGCGGCTGAAACCGGCTATGGCTGGAAGTATGCACCGGACAGCGCCGTACTGATCACACCTAAAGCCCAGTTGCTATACAGCCACTTGTCGGGTGATGAAGGAGAAGTGCAAGGCACCAGCTACGCCGTTCAACGCAAGAGCACAACCCAATCCCGCATTGGCGTACGAGTAGAAGCTGCCCCGGACACCACCACCCTGCCCTTGCGTCCTTTCGTGGAACTGGCCTGGGTACACCGCTTCAATGACACGGGCATCTACGTGGGCGACAGCCGCTTCAAAGCCAGCAACGCGCGCAATGCGGGCCAGATCCAACTGGGTGTAGATGGCGAAATCAGCAAGAGCACCCTGGTCTCGGCCCGCTTTATTCGTGAGCAAGGCTCGGGCTCGTCCTACGGCATGAGCGGTATGGTGAATCTGAACTACCGCTGGTAAAGCGATAGACTCAGGCTGCTGCATTTTTTTCCACAAACCCGGCGGCTTGAACAAAAAAAAGAGGGGCAGTTCCAGGAACTGCCCCTCTTTTCTTATCCCCACCCGGCAAGCTGAACACAGCCGCCAATTGAGAAAATGAATTACAAGCGATAAGCCGTCGTCGTCATGACTTTGGACATCATGCGCATCAAGGTTTTGACGGGTGGAGGCAAACCTACAGCCCCATGATTCTCGGCAGTACGACGATGCTCAATTTCGTCATCGCGCATTTTTTCCACAATGCGACGCGAACGATTGTCGCTGGCAGGCAAAGACTCCAGATGGCTTTCCAGGTGCTCTTCAACCTGACGCTCGGTCTCGGCCATAAAACCCAGGTTATACGGCACCCCTGCCCGGCTGGCGAGCAAGCCCAAGGCGAAGGAACCGGCATACCACAAAGGATTGAAGACGCTAGGGCGGCTGTCCAGCTCGCGCAGACGATCGTCGCACCAGGACAGGTGATCGACCTCTTCCTGAGCGGCTAGCAACAGCACTTCAGTTGCTAGCGGATCTTTGCACAGCATGGCCTGACTACGATACAAGGCCTGGGCGCAGATCTCGCCCACATGATTCACACGCATCAAGCCTGCGGCATGGCGGGCTTCGTCGGTGCTGATCTCGGACACTTCCTTGCCTGCGGGATTCGGACGCGAAGCGCGTGCCGAACGCCCCAGGACTTCCAGGGCCCGATTCGTCTCGCTCAGAATCTGGTCAAAAAAGCTGTTACGTCGGTACAGACGGGTATCGCTGTTGGAAACGGTATGGCTCATGAGGACACCTGCAAAACAAAATGGATGGGTATTATTGCCGCAAAAAGCCGATCACTGCCTTGCTCTCGGACAAGAGCCAAAGCAATGGCAGCACACAAGCCATAATGACCAGACCTATGCCGGCAATCTCTTGGTCGGACTGTAGATAGAAATTACAGAGCCGAACCGGATTGTCGTAATACAGCAGGCCAACAATCGCCATCATCCAACTGAAGTTACCGAAGAAGAACAGGCGAAACACCAGGTGGGCGCGTCGCCAGGACTCCATGAACAACATCCCCATCAGCACCAGACCAATGTACTTGGCGGTGGCCATGGGAGGCGACACCAGCACATCATCCAGTGCCTTGGGCACCATCCAGTAAGCCGCGGCAAAGCTGACCAGAATCAGGCCGGGCAAACCATATTCATTCAGGGCGTAATAAGGGCGCAGCAAGGCCTGCATGGCGGGAGAGCGCCCCACACCCTGATAGCGCATGGAAAGCTGCAAGGCAACGCCAGAGAGCACCAATAGCGGAATATGCACCAGCATGTGCAGACTCATGGATGCCGTCAGGGGACGGTCCCAAAAAGCCGCTGCCGCAAACAACAAGGCGGCCAGCAAGGCCAGGGCACTACCCAGATAAGGCCGGACTTTGGTGGCTTCGACGACACGCTTCAAAGACATTACATCGCCCCCTTCTGATCCAGTTCCTCGACAGCACGTTTGGCATAAGCCAAGGCCAGCATAGGTTCGCCATAATCCACAATGCGGCCCAAACGCGGCTCGGAGCTGACGACGTGATACGCCGCATTATGCTCGTACTCGTCAAAGGGAGCGGGAATGACCACAATGCCAAAATCGTCCAGCACGCGCTGACGCTGCTCGCCGGGCATCATGGTGACAAACTGCCAGACGTCCGGATTGGCCTTCATGGTTTTGCTGTAACGGCGCAAGTGATCGGGCGAATCGGTGGGATCAAAACTGATGCTTAGCAGGCGGATACGGTCCTGCAAGCCTTCGTCCACAATCGCTTTTTGCAGTTGCTGATACTCCGAGCCCATCGCCAGACATAGCGTGACGCAGCGGGTATAGATGAAATTGACGATGGTGATGCGACCATCATTTTGCAGCAGGGAACTGAGCTGCGCACTGCCCCCGGCCGGGAGCAGTACTTCGACATCGGAGATAAGACGCGGTGAGGCAGCCACATCATTGCGACGGGCTGTCTCGGCTGTCAGGGCGTTAAACCCTTGCGTCAAATGGGCCAGAGCCCCAATACCCAGGGCAAAAACCAGGAGAATACTGATAAATAGTCTCATCGCTGGCCCATCATTTCAGTCTTACTCTTCCATGGGAGCCAGGTCGGCGTCCCCATTCCAATGATCGGTTTTATCGGCTGTTTTTTCACGTTCGGCTTTGACAAAGGCCATATCCACCGGATCGGCGCTGTTGCCACCTAATTCAGTACGCAGGTAGTTAACAACTGCCGTCATTTCCTCGTCGTTGAACTTCTCGCGGAATTCCGGCATCGCACCATTGTACTTATTACCCTTGACCGTGATCTCGCCAGTAATACCGTGCAGCATGATCTGGACCAAAACTTCAGGTTTGCGCAGTACCCACTCGGAACCCACCAGTGGAGGGAACACGCCTGGGACACCGGCACCCGTTGCCTGGTGACAGGCAGCACATTGGGCTACGAACAGTTGTTGACCGTCTACGGCGCCTTCAGGCAATTCGAAGTCGGCAACGATACGGTTGTCGCCCACGGTTGCGTCATGGCTCAGGTCGCTGCTGAAAATATAGTAGATGCCCCACAGGAACAGACCTGCAATGATCAGCAGAACTACCCAGGGGATCGGTGCTGCGTTTTCTTCCGGATCGGAATACTCACGCTGCTGTGCTTCATATTTATGATTGTCGCTCATTCTAATTCTCCGAGGCGCCCCGCCGTGCGGGGCGCGCTAGCTCAGCAATGCCTGTTTATTTGATAACGCTGGCTGGCGATACGGGATACGTACGATCCAGCGCCAACAGGTATTGAACCAGGTCCAGGGCCTCTTGCTTGGCCACAACCACCTTGCCTTCGGGAGCAAAGGCGCCCGGCAAGTTGACAACCTTATCGCCTTCCTCTGCCTTGTCCTTGAGCTCGAACATGAAGGGGTACGAAGGCATATTGCTGCCAGGGGTGTAAGCACGAGGCTGATACAAGTGACCCAGATGCCAGTCCACACTAGGCTGACGAGCACCAATATTGAGCAAGTCAGGACCAGTACGCATGGTGCCGAGCAAGTGTGGTGTGTCGTAGAAGTAATCGCCTGCTACCGACGCACGACCCCAGCCACGCTGGAAGTCAGGAGCCTGATTCTGGCTACGTGGCTGCTGCGAGTGACAGTAGACACAGCCCATATCAATGTATTGCTGACGGCCGCGCAGCTCCACCTCGGTGTAAGGCTTGAGCCCTGGAGAGGGCTCCACCTTTTTAACTTGCAGGTAAGGGACAACGACCAGAGCCGATGTGGCCAGGGCCAGCGTCACCATGGCGCCGCCCAATAGTTTGTATTCGCTTTCCATGACTAAATCATGCCTCCACTACATTGCGAGTTGCCGAGCGCTGGTGAAACAGGGCTGGACCAATACGACGGCTGCCATAGCGCAAAGCCATTGCCACAAAGTGGAAGGCAAACACAAGGTGACCCAGAGTCATCAAACCACCACCGACAGAGCGCGACTTCAGGTACGGCATCGTGACAAACACCGATTCCATGAAGGTTTTAGCGGGATCCAGCATGGCCAGACCTTGCAGCCAGCCGCCAATGCTCAGACCAATGGCGTAAATGGAGAAACCAACCACAACCAGCCAGAAGTGCAGGGAGATCAGTTTGGGGTAAGGCCATTCCCAGGACATGACGCGAGGCATCACGTAGTAGATGGCACCGAACATCACGATGGTAAAGAAGCCGTACAAGCCGATGTGGGCGTGGGCAACCGTGAAGTGCGTGAAGTGGGTAATCGTGTTGATGCTGCGCAGCGCTTCAAAAGAACCTTGAATGGAGCTGACGGTGTACATCATGCCGCCCAGCACGATAAAGCGCAGGGTGGGCGAGTGAATCAGGGTACGGAAGTGACCCTTCATGGTGTAGTGCTGGTTAATCGAGAAAGCCAGCACAGGGATGATCATCATCATGCTTTGCACGATGGACAGAGTAACCATCCACTGCGGCACCGGACCGCCAACCAGGTGGTGACCACCGACCTGACCGTAGAAAAATGCCAGACCCCAGAAACCCACCAGAGACAGGTTGTAGGAGCTGATAGGCTGACCAATGATCTTGGGCAGGAAGTAGTACACCGAGGCCAGAGCCATAGGGGTGTAGAACAGACCCAGCACGTTGTGGCCAAACCACCAGTTCATGGTTGCTTGTTCAACACCCACGTGTACGGCAGGCAGGTTACCGACCAGGAACAGGATGGGGAACCAGAACAACGCAGCGCCCATGTACCACACCGACACATACAGGTGGTGAGCACGACGGTTCTGCAAGGTGAAGACCAATGGCAAGGCAGCCAAAGCACCACCAATAACCATCAGGATATCAACCTGCCAAGGCATTTCCAACCATTCCATCCCGTCGGTGATACCCATCGCGATACATGTCAGACCGATAGCCAGACCGATGTTCCACAGGATCCCACCAGCGATGGCATAACGCGCACCGATCAGGGGAGTCTTGAGCAGACGAGGCAACATCCACATGGCAACGCCGAAAGCGGCCATTGGCGCCCAGCCATAAGCCACACCGTTCAGGTGCAGCGTACGCATGCGACCAAACGTCATCCAGGCGTGTTGCGTCAAGAATTCGGGATCGTGCAGCTTGATCGAGCTGATCAGACCTGCTGTCGAGGCGAAAATCAGCCACAAGACCGAACAGGCCAGCAAAATGAACGTGACCTTGGCGGAGGAGCGGTCGGCTTCCACGCGTTCTGCCAATTCAAGGCTCAGCGCCTGACGATCTTCAGCAGAAATTGTCTTGCGACCCATTTCTTCTTGAAGTGCCTGACGTTGTTCAGGGGTGGCGGAGGGGTCATCTACCTGCCCGATTTCGCCTTTGGAGAAGATTTCTCGCGAAGCGGCGGGGCTGTGGTCAAAGAAGTTACGGCGTAACGACCAGATGAAAACAAAGAGTCCTGTAACGGACAATATGAAAGCTAGTAGCAGTATTGAAACGGTATTCACAATGATCCAGGCCTGGTTAATGTGAAGCTGCCAAGCAGCTCGGCGGCACCTTGACGCGTCGCAGATCGAAAGAGCATGGACGCAAAAAATCTGCGACTGCCTAGGTCGCGAGAGCCGTCATGTTAAAACACCCGCTTGTTACGTCTGAATAAAGCCCCCATGGAAAGCAGGGTTTATTGAGAAAGAACAAATACGGGTACGACATTTTTTGGTATAGGGGCGACAGACATTATAGGCGCGGGTAAACCCGTGTGACATATCTGTTTCAAAATGCCGTGTACCGTTCCGAAGTTTATCCTAGGACAATCAACAAAACCAGTCTAAATCTTACAAAGAGCAGGGTTCTACTCCGATTTGTCTATATGGAATTTCTTATACGGTACGCGGGCGCGACACAGCCCCCATCAAAAAGTACAATCACGACTATCAATCTACTGACGAGTCTTGGCTCGCACTGCAAACAAAGGAATTCATATGGAATGCACAATCGACTGGGGCGGCAAAGACGGAATGTTGTTCGTTGCCCGTACAGGCAGTGGCCATGTGACGGCCATGGACGGTGCACCCGAAGGCGGCGGCAATAATCTGGCCCCACGCCCCATGGAAATGCTGCTGACCGGCGCGGGTGGCTGCGCAGCTTATGACGTGGTGCTGATCCTGAAACGCGGCCGTCACGATATTACGGGCTGCCAGGTCAAACTGACGGCCGAACGCGCCGACACCGACCCCAAAGTCTTCACCAAGATTCACTTCACTTTTGTGGTGACCGGCAAAGATCTGCCCCAGGCAGCCGTTGAGCGCGCCGTACAACTGTCGCACGACAAGTACTGCTCCGCGTCGGCCATGCTGGGCAAAACTGCCGAGATCACCTATTCCGTCGACATTCAGCAAGCCTGAGGCCCCCATGTCCCTCTATCCCTACGAAGACCTGCTGCGCCTGGTCTACACCCAAGGCACTCCCAAAGGGGATCGCACCGGTACCGGCACGAACTCGGTATTTGGTCATCAAATGCGCTTCGATCTGTCGCAGGGTTTTCCGCTGATCACAACCAAGAAGCTGCACACCCGCAGTATCTTTATTGAGCTGCTGTGGTTCTTGCGTGGCGAGTCCAATGTGCGTTGGCTGCAAGAGCGCGGCGTCTCCATCTGGGACGAATGGGCCGACGAGAACGGCAATCTGGGCCCGGTCTACGGCGTGCAATGGCGCTCCTGGCCCACGCCCGATGGCCGTCACATCGACCAGATCAGCCAGTTGGTAGAGCAGATTCGCAAGAACCCCGATTCGCGCCGCCTTATCGTGTCGGCCTGGAACGTGGCGGATGTCGGCCAGATGGCCCTGCCCCCTTGCCACGCCCTGTTCCAGTTCTATGTGGCCGATGGCAAGCTGTCCTGCCAGCTTTACCAGCGCAGTGCGGATATATTCCTGGGTGTGCCCTTCAATATCGCCAGCTACGCTCTGCTGACGCACATGATGGCCCAGCAATGCGATCTGGAAGTGGGCGACTTCATCTGGACAGGCGGCGACTGCCACCTGTATTCCAACCACTTCGAGCAAGCCGAATTGCAGTTGTCGCGTGAACCACGCCCCTACCCCAAGCTGACGATCAAGCGCAAACCCGCCAGTCTGTTTGATTACGAGTACGAAGACTTCGAAATCACCGACTACGATCCTCATCCCCACATCAAGGCGCCTGTTGCCGTATGAGTTCTACCCCATTCATCCGTCTGGTCGTTGCCTATGCGGCCAATCGCTGCATAGGCAAGGATAACGACCTGCCCTGGCGTCTGCCGTCCGACTTGCAGCACTTCAAACGTGTGACCATGGGTTTGCCCATCATCATGGGTCGCAAGACCTGGGAGTCCCTGGGTCGCCCTTTGCCCGGTCGCCCGAATCTGGTGATCAGCCGCAATACGGACTACCAGGCTGAAGGTGCGCAGGTTTTCAGTAATCTGGACGATGCCCTGGCAGCCTGCCCAGGCTTTGAGACCGCTTGCGTGATTGGTGGGGAACAACTGTTCCGGCTGGCTTTGCCTGTGGCTCAGGAACTGATTGCGACCGAGATCAAGGCTGAAGTGGACGGTGATACTTTCTTTCCAGAACTGCCTGCTGGCGAATGGGAAGAAGTTGAGCGCCTGCACCAGCCCGAAGAAAACGGCTTCACTTACGATTACGTGACGTATCTTCGCCGCACTTGATTCAGGTTTTCTGACGAGGAACCAGGCGCTTGTTTCAAGCAACCGCCTGCCCCTGCTCCAAGCTCAAAAGCGTGCGCTCGAAACCAAATAAAAGGCCTGAATCCGTGAAATCGGATTCAGGCCTTTTTAACGATCAACCCGCCTGGATCAGGCAGAGCCAAGGTCTATTCTTGCTAACTCAGTAACTGAACTTACTCAGCCACCGCAGCATACGCCGGGCCATCCAGCAAACCTTGCAGGTCAGCCGGATTGTCCGCCTTGAGCTTGAAAATCCAGGTATCAAACGGCGCGTCATTCAATAGATGTGGCGCATCAGACAAAGCCTGATTGAACTCCACCACCTCGCCAGAGACAGGTGCGTAAATATCGGAAGCGGCCTTGACCGACTCCACAACACCCGCCGTCTCACCCGCGGCCAGACGCGTGCCCGGCTTGAAGTCACCCACAAACACCAAATCACCCAACTGGTCCTGAGCAAAGTCGGTAATGCCAACCAGCACTACACCGCCTTCGTCCTTGGCCCACTCGTGGCTTACTACGTACTTTCTATCCTCTGGTAGCTGCATATCGCCTCCCTGACTGACCAGCTCACAATCCTGTTGAATTCAGAAACGATAGCCGAAACCGGCACAGGCCGTTTCTGCCCGTCTACTTAAGTTTTTTCCGCCTGCGTCTTCAGTGCACGAGCACATGCGGCTGCCGATGCCCAGGCCCACTGGAAGTTATACCCGCCCAACCAGCCGGTGACATCCACCGCTTCGCCGATAAAGAACAGACCAGGTACTTTACGTGCTTCCATGCTTTTTTGATTCAGCTCGCGTGTATCCACGCCGCCGCTCATCACTTCCGCCTTTTTATAGCCTGCCGTGCCGCTAGGTTTCAACTCCCAGGAGTTAATCACCTGCCCTACCGCACGCAATACGCGGTCCGGCAAGTCGGCCAGACGTTGCTGCCCCACACCTTTAGGCAACAAGTCCGAGGTATCCAGCCATTGCTCGACCAGACGGCGCGGCCACAAGGTCGACAAGACGGTGAGCAACTGCTGGCGGCTACCCGCCTTCAAATCCAGTAACTGCTGGGCGATGTCCTGACCGGGAGCCAGGTCCACACTAATGGTCTCGCCCGACTGCCAGTAGCTGGAAATCTGCAAGATGCCTGGCCCGGACAAGCCGCGGTGTGTGAACAGCAGATCTTCCAGAAAAGCCTGGCGTTGCTTGCCCTGCCCCGTGCTGACCTCTACTTCCAAAGCCATGCCGCTCAAGGCAGAGAATGGTTTCCAGTCCCGACCGTCAAAGGTCAAAGGCACCAGAGCCGGATGCGGTTCGATCACTTTCAAACCGAAGTGACGCGCCACGCGCAAGGCATAGTCCGTGGAACCCAGTTGCGGAATCGCCATGCCGCCAGTCGCAACAACCACCTGCAAGGCATTCAGATCGCCCTGACTGGTGCGCAGCACAAAGCCCTCTTCGCTACGGCCTATGGACTGCACCGAACAGGGCATGCGCCAGGACACCTGCCCTTTCAAACACTCCTGACGCAGCATCTGGATGATGGACTCGCTGGAGTCATCACAGAACAACTGGCCTTTGTGTTTTTCATGAAAACCGATGCGATAGTCACGCACCAATTGCAAAAAATCCTGCGGCGTATAAGCGGCCAGAGCCGAACGGCAGAAATGCGGATTCTTGGACAGAAAATTCTCGGGCGAAGTCCCCGTATTGGTGAAGTTGCAGCGCCCTCCCCCGGAAATACGAATTTTCTCGCCCAGCTTTTCAGCATGGTCAATCAATACCACTCGCAGGCCGCGCTGGCCTGCGATACTGGCGGCCATCATGCCGGCCGCACCTGCGCCGATGACGGCAACATCAAAAATAGGGGTCACGCGGGTTTACTCGTTTGTCTCGGACTCAAGCACACAATCTACGTAGTAGCGCGGCAGTCCATCGGGGCCAATATCCTGAGCCAGTCCATGCACATAGGTTTCAAAGCCAGGGAAGCGGGCATTGAACTCACGCGCAAATTGCAGGTACTCCACAATGCGCGAGTTAAAGCGTTCGCCAGGAATCAGCAAAGGAATGCCGGGAGGGTAAGGGGTCAGCAACACGCCGGTTACGCGGCCTTCCAGCTCGTCAATACCAACACGCTCGATATCGCCGTGCGCCATCTTGGCATAGGCGTCCGAAGGCTTCAGAGCGGGAATCATGTCGCTCAGGTAAACCTCGGTAGTCAGGCGGGCCAGATCGTACTTGCGGTAAGCCTGGTGAATTTGCTGACACAGATCACGCAAGCCCATACGTTCATACGTAGGCTGGGTCTTGCAGAAGTCCGGCAAGATGCGCCACATAGGCTGGTTACGGTCGTAATCGTCCTTGAACTGCTGCAAGGCGGTCAGCAAGGTGTTCCAGCGCCCCTTGGTGATGCCAATGGTGAACAGAATAAAGAAGGAATACAGACCGGTTTTCTCGACCACCACGCCGTGCTCGGCCAGATACTTGGAGACCAGAGCGGCGGGAATGCCCTGCTCGGCAAAGGTGCCGGAAATATCCAGGCCGGGAGTCACTACCGTGGCTTTGACCGGGTCCAGCATGTTGAAGTTGGTCGACAGCTTGCCAAAGCCGTGCCATTCCGCATCGGAGCGCAGAATCCAGTCGTCGCGCTCGCCTATGCCTTCGTCAGGCAGATTGTCCGGGCCCCAGACCTTGAACCACCAATCGCTTTCGCCGTACTCCTTGGACACCTTGCGCATGGCGCGACGGAAGTCCATGGCCTCGCAAATGCTTTCCTCGACCAGGGCGGTGCCACCAGGCGGCTCCATCATGGCCGCTGCCACATCACAGGACGCAATAATCGCGTACTGCGGGCTGGTGCTGGTGTGCATCAGATAGGCTTCGTTGAATACGTTACGGTCCAGCGGACGGTTTTCCGCATCCTGCACCGTAATCTGAGACGCCTGCGACAAGCCAGCCAGCATTTTGTGCGTGGAGTGTGTGGCGTAAATCATGGTGTCTTTGGTGCGCGGACGATCCGCACCAATGGCGTGCATGTCGTGATAGAAGTCGTGGAAGGCCGCATGCGGCAACCAGGCTTCGTCAAAGTGCAGCGTGGGGATTTTGGAATCCAAGGTTTCCTTGATCATTTCCACGTTGTAGATGACGCCGTCGTACGTGCTTTGCGTCAGCGTCAAAATACGGGGTTTCTTGTTCTTGGCCTTGCTGGCAAAGGGATTGGCCTCGATCTTGCGCGCAATGTTTTCCGGCAAGAACTCGTCTTGTGGAATGGGACCAATAATGCCCAGGTGGTTACGCGTGGGGCGCAGAAACACAGGGATAGCACCCGTCATGGTGATGGCGTGCAGAATCGATTTATGACAGTTACGGTCCACCACCACTACGTCGTTATTGGCCACGTTGGCATGCCAGACGATCTTGTTGGAGGTGGACGTGCCGTTAGTCACAAAAAAGCAGTGGTCGGCATGGAAGATGCGGGCAGCGTTACGCTCGGCCTCGGCCACCGGGCCGGTATGGTCCAGCAACTGGCCCAGTTCATCGACCGCATTACAAACGTCAGCGCGCAGCATGTTTTCACCAAAAAACTGGTGAAACATCTGCCCTACCGGGCTTTTCAGGAAGGCAACGCCACCCGAGTGTCCTGGGCAGTGCCAGGAGTAGGAACCATCAGACGCGTATTTGACCAACTCGCGGAAAAACGGTGGCGACAAGCTTTCCAGATAGGAGCGCGCTTCACGGATGATGTGACGCGCCACGAACTCCGGCGTGTCCTCGAACATGTGAATGAAGCCGTGCAGCTCGCGCAGAATATCGTTGGGGATATGCTGCGAGGTGCGCGTCTCGCCGTACAGGTAGATGGGGATGTCCTCGTTGCGGAACCGCAGCTCGCCAATAAAGGAGCGCAGGTTCTTGATCGCATTGGCGACATCCTCCGGGGAATCCACATCGAATTCCTCATCATCAATCGACAAAATGAAGGCGCTCGCGCGGCTTTGCTGTTGCGCAAAAGAACTAAGGTCACCATAGCTGGTGACCCCGAGAACCTCTACGCCTTCGGCCTCTATCGCCGAGGCCAGGGCTCGAATGCCCAGGCCTGACGTATTTTCGGAACGGTAGTCTTCGTCGATGATGACGATAGGAAAACGAAACTTCATCCAGAACTCCTAGGTACGAGGCAGGGTAACGCCTAGCTGACCTTGATATTTGCCGCCGCGGTCGCGGTACGACACTTCGCACACTTCATCGCTTTCAAAGAACAACATCTGTGCACACCCTTCACCAGCGTAAATCTTGGCTGGCAGCGGGGTGGTATTGGAAAATTCCAGAGTGACGTGGCCTTCCCATTCAGGTTCCAGCGGGGTCACGTTCACGATGATGCCGCAACGGGCATAGGTGCTTTTACCCAGACACATGGTCAGCACACTGCGGGGAATACGGAAGTACTCAACCGTGCGAGCCAGCGCAAAGGAATTGGGCGGAATAATGCACACATCACCGACAAAATCCACAAAGGATTTTTCATCGAAGGCCTTGGGGTCCACGATGGTCGAATTGATGTTGGTGAAAATCTTGAATTCGTTGGCACAACGCACATCGTAGCCATAGCTGCTGGTGCCGTAGCTGACGATACGTTGTCCGTCTACATTACGCACTTGGCCTGGCTCGAAAGGCTCGATCATGCCTTGGGCAGCAGCCCGCCGAATCCAACGGTCGCTTTTGATACTCATAAGAAATTAGCCGCCTTAAATCAGTAACCGGTTATTTTATCGTTTAGATACACGCACAAGCTAATTGCGGCGCAAATATGTCATTTGCACCACAATTTTCTGCCCGCTTTGCGCCGGGCAAGCCCGTATCAATCCTTTGAGAACCAGCGGTAAATCAGGGCCAGACCGTTGACAGTACCAGCGCTGACCTCTGCGGTCAGACCCCGCGCCAGGCGGTAGCTGGCTCGTCCCACTGTGCCGGTATCGGCCATGGCCTGCTCCAGGCTAACGGAAATGTCCGCCGTCAGTGCCTTGCTGATCGCAATAAACTTGCGCTCTTCGTTGCTGGTGCCGCTGTTCAGGGATTTGACCACACTTTCCACCGGCAAAATGCTACCGGCACTGCCCAGGTCGCCCGAACGCATGGCCACTTCATCAATCCCGAACTTGCGGTAGAAGGGTTCACCATCACCCAGGAAAGAGGTACCCACGCTAAGCAGCAAAGCCATATCGCCACCGGAATCATCCGGGCCGTGGCCCAGCAGGAGCCAGGACAGTTTTTCAACTTCACTGACTTCCGGGTAAGACACCAAATCAATTCTGGGCTTGCGTGCCGTACCGGCTACCTTAACACCTGCTTCTACCGCCTGACCGGTACGCAGGGCTTCGATGTCCAGGATGGGCGAGGTAATGTCGCCCTGGAAGGTCACGGTTCCGCGCTTGAGCATCAGCTTTTGACCGTACAACTCGATGCGGCCACCACGAGTACGCAAGGCACCCATACCAGTGAGCTTGCCACCAATCATAGTGACCCTAAGGCTGCCGACCAGACCGGAGTTCACGCCGTAACCTGTCAGGTAAAAGCGCGGCCCCAGGTCCACATCGATTTCCATGCTCATGTCAGTAGCGGCCTGGGAAGGCTCGGAGGCAGGCTCGTCACCTGCCCGCACAATCACCACATCGCTATCGACGGTAGGAATGCCACCCAGCATGTCCAGGTTGAACCAACCGGCATCGGCCTCGACCTTGCCAGTAATCGCAATGCGCGGCAACTCCATGTTCAGGGCAATATTGCCAGACATCATGGCGTAACGATCGGCGCGTTGCAGGATTGGGAAGCGGAAGATATCCACCCCGAAGGCCCCTTGCTGAGTGCTCAAGTTCCACTGCCCCGAAACGGTCAGCTTGCCATCTTTGGCATCCGGGCTTTCTTTCAGCCAGGTGGCCGTACGCCACTCTTGCGGCTCTACCCGTGGGCGAGCCGGGAAGCTCAAGGACTCCAGCCTGAAGATATCACCATCAAAACGGGCATCCAACTGACCATCAATCAGGCGGATACCGTCGTCCAGACGCGTAAAGCGCAGCTCGCGGCCCGTCACGGTTCCGCGGCTGGTCCAGGCCCATTTTGCGCCCACATCAATATTCACGTCCGCGTTCAGACGACCGCCCAACTCCATGGCATCACCCAGGAACAGACGCGTCCAGCTCAAGTCATCAATATTGGCTTGAATACTGACAGTTTTGCGGTCGTTTTCGTTCAGGGCCAGCCCATGAATAGGGGTCTGGGCCTTGGCCGTCACGTAGCCCATTTCCTTGGTACGCAGGTCTAACTGAGCATCCACGCGGCTGGTAGTGGCCGATGTGGGTTTCGCATTAATGACTATGCTCAGATCTTCCAGGCCCAAGGACATGGGTGGTTCAGCAAAGACCTGCACATCCCCGGCGACGCGATCAACGCGCACCTGCCCGGACAAGGCACCGTTAAATTTCAGATCCCAACGGGCTTTGATATCAATTTCGGGAGGCTGAGTTTTCTTGTGCTTAACAATCTTGACGCCCCCCTTGTCCTTCTCCGCACTCGCTTCTACGCCAACTTTGCGCAGCAGGCGTGCGATACGGGGCTCGGACAAGACCAGATCCAGCAACTCACCACGGCTGGCCCATTGGCCAGGCTGGTAGCTGGATTCCTGGTGACGCAGATTGATCCAGGGTTCGCCATCGACTGTCGTACTCAAAGTACCCGCACCAACACGTACCGACCAGGGAGCCAAGGGCTCGGGAGTCTTGGGAGCTGTTGCTGTTTTGTCGGCTGCGTTTTCAGGAGCGCCTGCTTGTGCCTTCGCTTGCTCTGCTTCCGCTGGAGCAGCCGCAGCAGCTGTCTGTGCGGTCGCTGGCATTGGGGCTTCTGCCGAAGGCGATTGAGTCGCTGCAGAACCGGAGGTTTGCGCTGCCACCTCTTTCTCAGGTGCAGCAGTAGCAGCGTCAGCAGGTTTAGCTTGATCCTTGGCATCTGCTTTGGCAGCTTGAGCCGGAGGCTCCGGTGCCCGCAAAGCATCGGTGAAACGTACCGGCAGTGCCGACTGCAAACGCACAATCAATCCGGCATGGTCAGCCACCAAACGGTTTACCTTGCCATCCCAATAAGCAGCCTTGCCCTGATCGGCAAAGTGCCAGCCACCTTCCAGTGCCAGATCGGCTTCAGCCAGTCCCTGCCCCAATTGCCCCTTGGCATTACCACCCAAGTCGTATTGGCCTTTCAACTGCAATGTGTGACGAGCGATCTCCCCGCGCAACTGACCTTGTGCCGAGGCCTTGCCTAACTCCAGACCTGGCCATAGCTGTTCGGCACGGGGAATCTTCGCCAACAAATCCAGTTCGGCTTTACCGGACATGCCGAAGCCACCCTTCAACTGGACTTGGTTCTCACCGATCTTCATATCGGTAAGCACATCCGAAACCGTCAGCAGACGCCACCAGTCCGGCTGGCCGGGCTGAGCCGGTGCAGAAGCCTTGGCCTTGATCTGCCCAATAGCCGTCTGCTTGTTCCAGCGACTGCCTTGCAAAAGCTGTATATCGACATCCGCCGAGAGCAACTGCTCTTTATCCGCCAGGACCACATCGAACTGGCCTTGGGTATTGATCAAGGCATCTGGCAACACATCGCCCAGCAAGGCATGCAGATCCAGCTTGT
The DNA here is from genome assembly GCF_026344135.1 of Alcaligenes parafaecalis. Taxonomy (NCBI): domain Bacteria; kingdom Pseudomonadati; phylum Pseudomonadota; class Betaproteobacteria; order Burkholderiales; family Alcaligenaceae; genus Alcaligenes; species Alcaligenes parafaecalis. Next base: position 87,832 of record NZ_JAPKNA010000004.1, read on the forward strand.
CGCTGCGGAACTGGCCTTTGAAATGATCCTGAACGTGCACCCCTTCCTGTGTGGCATCCCAGGCGAAGTCCGCATCCAGCGAGGACTCGTCCGGCAGTTTCACGGCCAGCTTGGCCTGACGCACTGGCACGGAATCCAGCGGGCTCAACTCTGCGCTGGCGTCCAGGCTATAGCCCTGGCCATGACCGTTGAGCAACAAAGTGGCTTGTTCCAGAGAGCCATTCAAGGTGATTTGAGCGTTGACCACGCAATCGGGCAAAGGCTCGGGTTCAGGGACTACGACCGGCTCTTGAATACGCCCTTCATCGACCACACCGGTACTGCTCTCAGGCTCGGAGCTGATGACTCCGGCGACGCCATGGGGATCAATGGGCTGCTCCAGGGAGTTGACCGCCTGGCTCTGTGCCTTGAGGCCAGACTGGCCTTGCAGCGTAGCCCCGGCTTCCGCTGGTTCAGCACTTTGCTCTGCTGATTTTCCTGGTGTTTTTCCAGAGTTTTTTTCCGATGCTTTGTCTGCTGTTTGATTTGAAGTGGCTGCAGCCGCGGACGTCCCACCAGAAGCGTCCGCCTTGGCACTCGTTTTCACCGTCTCTGCGACCGTTTTGGGCTGGCCTGCGACGGCCTTCGTTGCAGATTTCCCGGATGTCGATTGCTCCGCGTAAGCAGGCAGATACTGCTTGGCGCAAATGGGTGAGTCCGCCGTCAAGCCACGAGCAATAATCTGGATATCGGCGCGTGCCGGGTAAGGCGCTTCCAAACCACCCAGCTCCACTTCGCCCTGAAAACCGGCACGGATGGATTCATTCGCTACGATCAAATCGTACAGGCGCAGTTGGGCACTATCAGAGTCCAAGGCCAGAGCCGAAGACAGATCCGCAATCGCCACGGGCAGGGGCGTGCCATCCTGAGTCAGCAAAAACTGGCCCAGCGCCAGCTTGTCCACGGCAATACTGACTGGGAGCTCCGGCATCTTGAAGGGCTCGTCAGACTTGGGCTCATCCGAGGAGGTCAAGGCTACATCCACTTTATGGGCGCTCAGCTCGATCACATGCAAGCGGCGTTCCCACAATTCTTTCCAATTGGCCTGCAGACGCAAGCGCTCGATGTCCACGTGTGTACCAGGCAAACCCAGCACCAGGTGATCAACACTTAATCCATCCCAAATGGTTCCGCGCACCCCTTGGGCGCTCCCCTGCGCATAGGGCAAAGCCGTGCGCAAGGCCCAGCTTGTACCGGCCTGACTCGCCAACACCCAATACACAAAGCCGCAAACAAGCAGCAGGGCAACCACCACAAAGGGGATGCCCCACAAGGCAAAATATCGGAACCAGCGCCGAACCCAAGCCATTAAAATGCGATTCCCAAAGAGAAGCTTAAACGTACACGTTTGTCTCGCTGACCATAGGCCAGATCAAGATTGAAGGGGCCCGCCGGTGTACGAACGACCGCACCCAAACCGTAGCCCCAGGCTAAATCCATATCACCAAAGCTGGGCGCGGCATCGCCCACATCCACAAACGCGCGCATCCCGTACATGCTGGTGAAAAAGTGCGTGTACTCCACACTGGCTACTACCATGGCCGGTGCACCCACTACGGCATCGCCTTGTTGCAGGCCAATGCTTTGATATTTGTAGCCACGGACACTGCGAGCGCCCCCGGTCCGATAACCGAAGTCAGGCGGTGTGCGGTCCGTCATGCGCCAAACCTTACCGATTTCACCGCGCAGGGACAAAATATCCCGCTCCCCAACTGGCCACCACTGTTGCAGTCGCAAATTGCTGCGGTAAAAGGTCTCGCCCTTGTCCAGAGTGACACCGGCACCCACGCCGAAATCAATCAGATTGCCTTCACGCGGATCATATTTCTTGTCCACGTCCCGGCGCAGCCATTGCCAGGTTGCAATGGCTGAAGGGGTTTCACGGGTGGGGAGACCGGAAATCTTGGTCTTGTCCCAGGCACCCAGCAAACCCCATTCGGTTTCATATTCCACGCGGCTATTGCCTGCCGCCTTCCGCTCCTGGCGCAGCTTCCAGCCCAAAGCCGCACGTTCCGTGTCCAGCCCTTCAATATCAGAGCGGTCGTACAAAACCCCAAAGCTGTTCTTGTAGCCGCTAATCGTGGGCGGCAAGTGGATGTCATAAAAGGCCCGTTGGCGCTTTTTATCCACGCCAATACCGGCCTCGGACCAGATTGGCAGGCCAAACACAATATTCTTTCGATACAAGGCTTCAACACGCGCACCGTGGTCGCTGTCAAAACCCAAAGAGCCGGTGAACTGCTTGGATGGCGCTTCGGTGACCCGTATACGAACAGGCAGCTCTACATCACCATCAGGAAGCTCTTTCTTTTTGCCAGCTTCCTCGTCCAGAGTGACAAAGGCACCCCGAAAAAAAGTGGTGGCAGCCAAGGATTGCTGCCACTCGTCCAGCTTGTCCTGATCGTAGGGATCGCCGGGCGTATAGCGCACGTAGCGATCAACCAGGGATTGGGGCACACGTTTCAGGCCCGTGGTTTCCAGCGGCCCCATGCGAACGCGCGGCCCACTGTCTACTTTCAGGGAGAGGTCGGCCACGCCTTCATCGGCCAAGACCGTCGCCCGCGTGTCTACGTAACGAGCGTAGTAAAAATCCTGGCGCTGTACGCTTTCCAGCAAATCCGATTTGGCCGAAGACCAGACTGAATTCAAAAAGGGATCGTCCACTTTCAAGGGAAAGCTGGCTTTGATCCCTTCCAGCCTCACCTGGTATTCCGGTTCCTGAATCTTGCCTTTGAAGTCCAGGGCAATGTCACGCACACGGGTGATTTCACCCGGCTGAATAATGATGTCCCAATATTCACCGCTGGAATCTTCGCCCACCTCCAGCGTGACCACCGAGTCAAAATAACCCTGGGTCTGCAAAGCGGAGACGGTCGCATCGTGAGCCCGGCGTCGCAGACGCGAGACCTCTCCCAAGTCCTGGTCTTCCGCCAAACGCGTAATCGCACTGACCGCGCGCTGAATTTCTTTCAGCGCCTGAGGGGGCACGCCCCCTGGATCAATAATGACATCGGGCACGGAAGACTGAGCCCAAACTGCAGGGCTCAGGACTATCGAGAACAACAGGCAAAAGCCGGATTTGCGCATACGTACTCAAAGAGGACGAGGAACAACCTTGGGGCGCTGCCCCGACGTGTCTGGGGGAAGTTGCGACAAGTTAGCCGAAACGCGATTGGCAATCTCGTGATACAGGCGGGCCTCGGGACTGTCTGCGCTGGCAATCACCGTCGGCGTACCGGAGTCGGTCTGAGCCCGAATGCTCATGGCCAAAGGCAAAGCACCCAGCCAAGGCACGTTGAACTGGCTGGCCATATCGCGACCACCATGCTGACCGAAGACCGGGTCAGCGTGACCACAGTTCGAGCAGATATGGACCGACATGTTTTCCACAATACCCAGAACAGGCACATTGACCTTCTGGAACATGTTCAGGCCACGCTTGGCATCGATCAGTGCCAGATCCTGAGGGGTAGTCACAATCACCGCACCCGTCAAAGGCACTTTTTGCGACAAGGTCAAGGCGATATCGCCGGTGCCGGGAGGCATGTCGATGATCAGGTAATCCAGATCATCCCAACGCGTTTGTGTAAGCAATTGCGTCAGGGCTTGGGTCGCCATGGGACCGCGCCAGATAGCAGGAGCGTCTTCATCCAACAGGAAACCGATAGAGTTGGCTTGCAGACCATGACCAATCAGCGGCTCCATCATCTTGCCGTCTGCACTGCGTGGACGCTCGTGCAGGCCCAGCATGGTAGGCACGCTGGGGCCGTAGATATCCGCATCCAGCAAACCAACGCGGGCACCTTGCATGTGCAAGGCCAAAGCCAGGTTCACTGAGGTCGTGCTTTTACCGACACCGCCTTTGCCTGAGGACACCGCAATAATGTTGCGGATATTGGGCATGGGGCGCAAACCTTCTTGCACCGCATGAACACCAATGCGAGGACTCAAATGCAGCTTGGACAGGGTGGCACCCACGCCCGCCAAGGCCTGCTCGATACGCTCGCGCAGTTGTCCCTGAATGTCATAAGCCGTGTAGGGCAGATGCAAAGTCAGCTCAACCTGGTTCTGGTCAATGCTCAGTTCGCATCGACCCGCATCGACCGATAACTTCTTTAACGTGTTGGGATCGGTCACACTCGCCAGGGCTTGCAACACGCGCTCGGAACTCACTGTCATTTATCCAAAACCTTGATATAAAGAAACATCACCATACCTTTAAACCAGAAAATTAGCGGTTCAACAGGAATTTTTTTACACTTATGATGTCATACTAACCCTATGAACACATTTAACCAGATTATCCGCACAGCCCTCTTTGTCTTGCTGACAATATTTGGTGCGATCATGGCGTTTATCTTCATGGTTTCCACCGCTATTGCGATTGGCATTTTATACATTGTGGCGCGTATTAGTGGCCGTCCTTTTGGTGTCAAAGCCTATTGGGACCAGCGCCGCCGCCCAGATGCTGCCAGCAAACAGTCGACAACACCCCGTTCGCGTGATGTTACCGACATCGAGATGCGCGAGATTCCTTAACAGTATTTGACTGTTCGCCAAGCCTTTGGCGAGCAGCAAAGCTGATTTGGTCATGCCCCCGAACACCCTGAGTCGTCCAAGGCTCAGGGTGTGTGCATTTGTAGTATTTGCAAAGACCAATCAGCAACCTGCCCGTGGACATTCATCGGCCTTGCGCGGCACAAGTCTGCAATAGACCGTAGAATCCTTGTTCCCTTTCTCTTTTATTTTGTTAAGTCATGTCACGAACGATATTTGTTACGACCGCCCTGCCGTACGCCAACGGCTCGTTTCACATCGGCCACATCATGGAATATATCCAGGCCGACATCTGGGTCCGGTCCATGCGAATGTCGGGACATACTGTACATTTTGTGTGCGCGGATGACGCCCATGGCGCCCCCATCATGCTCAAGGCTGAAAGCGCTGGCATTACGCCCGCTCAGCTGGTGGACAAGATTGCGGCGGAGCGCCCGACCTACCTGAACGGCTTTAACGTCAAGTTCGACCACTGGCACCGCACGGATTCGCCTGACAACGTCGAACTGGCCCAGGACATCTACCGCACGCTGAAAACCGCCGGGTTCATTGATACCCGCACCATCGAACAGTTTTACGATCCGGTCAAAGGCATGTTCCTGCCCGATCGCTACATCAAGGGCGAGTGCCCCAAGTGCCACGCCAAAGACCAGTACGGCGATAGCTGTGAAGTCTGTAGCGCTGTCTACGCCCCCACAGAGCTGATCGAGCCCTACTCCACCCTGACCAATGCGCGTCCGGTGCTGAAGACCTCGGAACACTTCTTCTTCCGTCTGTCCGACCCGCGCTGCGTCGCCTTCCTGCAAGAGTGGACCACGGGCAAGAACGCCCAGGGCAAACCACGTCTGCAATCCGAAGTGCTGGGCAAGACCCGCGAATGGCTGGGTACAGGTGAAGGCGCTGAAGCCTCCCTGAACGACTGGGACATTTCGCGCGACGAGCCTTACTACGGCATCCCGATTCCAGACGCTCCCGGCAAATACTTCTACGTCTGGCTGGACGCTCCTGTTGGCTACCTGGCTTCCTTGAAAGCCTACTGCGCCAAGGCCGGTCTGGACTTTGACGCCTTGCTGGACCCTGAAGGCAATACTGAACAGGTGCACTTCATCGGCAAGGACATCGTGTACTTCCACGCTCTGTTCTGGCCTGCCATGCTGAAGTTCTCCGGCCGTAAAGTGCCAGACGCCCTGAACGTGCACGGTTTCATTACCGTTAGTGGCGAAAAAATGTCCAAGAGCCGTGGCACAGGCATTTCGCCCCTGCGCTACCTGGAACTGGGCATGGATGCCGAGTGGATGCGCTATTACATGGCCGCCAAGCTGAACTCGCACGTTGAAGACATGGACTTCAACCCTGACGACTTCATCGCCCGCGTCAACAGCGACCTGATCGGCAAGTACGTCAACATCGCCAGCCGTGCCGCCAACTTCATCAGCAAACATTTTGATGGCAAGCTGGCTTACCAGGGCGACACCTCCGAGCTGCAAAACCAGCTCAAGGACGTTGCCGAGAAAGTCCGCGCCGATCTGGAAAGCCGCGAATACGGCCGTGCCGTACGCCAGATCATGGCTCAGGCCGACATCATCAACCAGGCTTTCGACACGGCCCAGCCTTGGGTCATGGCCAAAGGCATTGCGACTGCCGAGCAGGCCCAGAAAGATGCACTGCAAGACATTTGCTCGCGCACCCTGGCTGGCTTCAAGGGTTTGTCCGTCATGCTGACCGCGATTCTGCCTACCCTGACTGATCGCGTGGCCCGCGAACTGTTCGGTCTGGACCGCGACTTTGTCTGGGACGACGTGGCTGCCTTGCCTGATCACATCGCCCCCTTCAAGCACCTGATGCAGCGTGTAGACAGCGCCCTGGTGGACGAGCTGCTGGCTCCCCCACCAGCTCCCGTCGTGCTGCCCGGTGGCGAAGCCATTGCCGACACCATCGACATCAAGGACTTCATCAAGGTTGACCTGCGCATTGCCAAGATCGTGAGCTGCGAAGCCGTGGAAGGTTCAGACAAGCTGCTGCGTCTGAGCCTGGACGCTGGCGAAGGCCGTTTGCGCCAGGTGTTCTCCGGCATCAAGTCGGCGTACCAACCCGACGACCTGATCGGCAAGCTGACGGTTCTGGTGGCTAACCTGGCTCCTCGCAAGATGCGTTTTGGCGTGTCCGAGGGTATGGTTCTGGCTGCCAGCCATGCCGATGATGCAGTGGATCAAGGCATCTATATTCTGGAACCCTTCCCCGGTGCCCAGCCCGGTATGCGCATCAATTAAGACGCATTCCTGATACGCAAAAAAGCCTCGCCTAAAAAGCGAGGCTTTTTTGTCTACATATACCAAAGAATAGGCTCAAAACAGCCTGCCACGCCCCTTTAGCACCCCGCCACCCAGGAAAGCAGATACACTCTTTAGCTTGAAACCGCTGTACTGATGCACAGTCTGCTGCTTTGAGCGCAAGGACCTTTTGGCATGGAAAATATCACCCCTCCAGACCTGGATCGGCACCGCGGTGCCCAACGCTCTACGTGGGTCAGTGTCATCGTCAATATCAGCTTGAGCCTGCTGCAAATTGTAGTGGGGCTATTTGCACATTCGCAGGCTCTGATTGCGGATGCCATCCACTCGCTCTCCGACCTGCTGTCAGACTTTGTGGTGCTGATTGCCAACCGCCACAGCCGCCAGGGCCCGGACGCTGATCACCCCTATGGTCACTTGCGCTATGAAACCGCTGCCACCCTAGCCATTGGCGGTATTTTGCTGGCCGTAGGCCTGGGCATGCTTTGGAATGCCGTGTCCTCTTTGCGAGACCCCAGCAGCATCGAGGCCGTACACCCTATCGCCTTGGCTATTGCCTTCATTGCCCTCTGTAGTAAAGAGTTCCTGTTTCGCTACATGCTGCGTGTAGCGAAGCGGCTACGCTCAACCATGCTGGTTGCCAATGCCTGGCATGCTCGCTCGGATGCGGCCTCCTCTCTGGTGGTTAGCGTCGGGGTGATGGCCAACCTGGCAGGCCTGCCGCTAGGCGACCCCTTGGCCGCCAGTGTGGTGGGCTTGATGATTCTGCGCATGGGCTGGAAGTTTTCCATCGGCGCTTTTCACGATCTGACGGATAAGGCCGTCGATCAGGAAACGGAAGAGCGCATTGCCAAACTCTTGCGCGAGACGCCCGGCGTGGAAGGAATACACCAACTGCGCACCCGCAAACTGGGCGACATGATCTGGGTGGAAGTGGATCTGGAAATGGATGGCTCTCTGACTATTAATCAAGGCCATGCCATTGCCGTGGCTGCGCGGGACCGTGTAATGGCCGAAGAGCCCGTGCTGGATGTCATGACGCACTTTGATCCGGTCACACCCAACACAAAAGCCTGACGCCCTTTTATCGCTCTTGCAGGTTAAATACCACCCTACCCAGCGCGGCGTTCACTCTCGGGAGCCAGCATCTCGACCAGCACACGGGACAAGGCCGTCACCATTTCATTGGCATGAGGCCGATGCAAAATCGCCAGTTCAAAAGCATCAATACGGGGCAGGCCTTGCGCTTGCCCCAATTCAATATGGTCATCCCGCACTGCACGCCGTGGCAGCAAGCTTATCCCCATCCCATCTGCTACCGCCCCCTGAATCCCGCTCAAGCTGGAACTGGTAAAGCTGATACGCCAGCGACGCCCCAAGGATTCGACGGCGCTGATGATTTCCTCTCGGTACACGCCACGGCGCGGAAAGGTCACCAAAGGGATTGGGTCCAGATGAAAGACCGGATCAGTCGCGCTATCTACCCACGCGGTCTGCTCGGGCAAGCAGGCCACCGCTTCACGCGCGTTATGACGTTGCTTAACCAGAACCAGGTCTAGCTCACCCTGGTCGTACGCCGCGAGCAGATCGCTGCTCAGGCCACTGCTGACCTCCAGCCGCACCTGCGGAAAGCGACGATTGAAGCCTGCCAGAGCCCGCATGGTCTGGCCGTTGGTAAAGTCCTCCGGCACACCCAGACGCACGGAAATAGTCACCAAAGAACCGGATAAGGCTTCAGACAGTTGATGATTCAGGGCCAGCATCTGGCGGGCGTAGCCCAACAAGGTCTGCCCGGCTTCAGTTGTGCTGACTCCCCGACTGGCCCGATCCAGCAGACGCAGCCCGGCCAGTTCTTCCAGGCGCCGTACTTTCTGGCTGATCGTGGACTGCGTGGAATGCAAACGCGTTGCCGCCGCCGTGAAGCTGCCGCAATCGACCACCGTCAACAAGGCCAGCAGCAGGTCCAGGTCGTACAAAGGCCGGTTCAGGCTAGGACTGGTCGATAGTTGATGATCCATATGTTCAAAATCCTTCTGAAATCCGCCTGGGCAATACGCCTCATCGCCCGTTCATTCAAAAATCAAATACTAGAGATTTATACATTTAATTTGTAAATATCACCAGCAATCGTTAAGGTGTATTGGTCCCGCGCATTACAACGACATCCCGCCTGAGCCCTTGGCCAGCCGCCGGGATTGCGCCGTGCCGTTCGACAGATTTTTCCTTACTGAATTTCAATGGGAATCAACATGTCCAAAGTCAATTACTACGCTCCTCCTGGTGGCCATCCTCCTCAGACTCAACTGCTGACGGACCGTGCCATGTTCACCGAGGCCTATGCCGTGCTGCCCAAAGGCGTGCTGCAAGACATCGTGACCAGCTTCCTGCCCGGTTGGGAAAAGACCCGTCTGTGGGTATTGGCACGTCCTCTGTCCGGCTTTGCCGAGACTTTCTCTCAATACATCATGGAAGTGAGTCCTCAGGGTGGCAGCAACAATCCTGAGTCCGATCCCGAAGCCGAAGGCGTGATTTTTGTCGTCAAGGGCCAACTGGAACTGGTTCTGGAAGGCACCAAGCACATCATGGAAGAAGGCGGCTATGCCTTTATTCCTCCTTCCACCAACTGGACCTTGCACAACCGCACGGGCGAGCTGGCCAACTTCCACTGGATCCGCAAGCGCTACCAGCGCGTAGAAGGCCTGGATGCACCCGAAGCCTTTGTGACCAACGAAAAAGACGTGAAACCTGGCGTCATGCCCGACACCGAAGGCCGTTGGAGCACCACCCGCTTCACCGACATGTCCGACCTGCGTCACGACATGCACGTGAACATCGTGAACTTTGAACCCGGTGGCGTGATCCCCTTCGCTGAAACACACGTGATGGAACACGGTCTGTACGTTCTGGAAGGTAAGGCCGTTTACCGCCTGAACCAGGACTGGGTTGAAGTGGAAGCCGGTGACTTCATGTGGCTGCGCGCTTTCTGCCCACAGGCTTGTTACGCTGGCGGCCCTAGCCGTTTCCGCTACCTGCTGTACAAAGACGTGAACCGTCATGCCAACCTGACCATTGGCGGCAATCGCTAATAGAGCATAAAACAGAACAGCCGCTGCCCGTCAGCGGCTGTTTTGCATTACAAACACACCAAACCAGAACTCGTCCCCCTGATGCCGCCTGCTCCCGCATGCGTCCCACAAGGCACAAACAAAGATTCTGGTTTCAAGGCTCATTCCAACCTTGCTTCTCTACAGGAGAAAAACATGAACGATAAACACTATCTGCTGCGCTCTATTCAGATTGCAGAAGAGAATGTCGCCCGCGGCGGCCAGCCCTTTGGCGCGGTGCTGGTGCGTGATGGTCAAGTTCTGGCTGAAGGGGTGAATGAAACCTACATCGCCCACGACCCCACCGCGCACGCCGAAATCCAGGCCCTGCGTACCGCCAGCCAGAACGTGAAAAGCAGCAGCCATGCAGGCAGCACCATGTACGCCAGCGGTATCCCCTGCCCCATGTGCATGGCCGCCATGATTGCCTCCGGTGTGGAGCGCGTGGTGTATTGCGCCGACGATGCAGAAGGCGAGCCCTTTGGCTGGTCTACTGAGTCCTTCTACAAAAAAATGCAGCAGGACTTTGGGAAACAAGGAGTGAAAATGGAACACCTGCCTTTGTCTGAAAAACGCAAAGTCTATGAAGCCTGGCAAGCCCGATTTGGAAACAACTCCAAGCAGGACTAAAAAAGCCATTCAAAACCCTGCCATCGAGCAGGGTTTTGCGTATTTACATAGACAGACAAGTCAGAAAAGTTTATAAAACAGAGCAGTTATAGTAACGATTCTCATTTATTGAATCCCAAAGGAAATACATGATTGCGTCCCGCCCTGCCTCTTTAAAAATGATTGTTGCCTCCGTAATGGGCGCTTTGCTGCTCAGCGCATGCCAGACTGCGCCTCAATCGCAACAAGCGGGCCAAACATCGTCTTTCAACGCGACTGCCCCTCAGGCACAGGTCACCTTCCGTCAGGACACCATTGATGGTGCCTACGAAATTCTGGCCGCCAAAGACAGCAAGCAGTTGTTTGTTGCCGCTACTCCTCTGTTTGAAGACCGTGCTGCTGGCTTCCTGCACGTTCTGGACCAGGACACGCTGCGTGAATCGCAACTGATCCAATTGCCACGCCGTGCGTTCGCACTGGGCCTGAACCAGAAGACCCACACCCTGTACGTAGGTAACACCCTGGACGGCTCGTTGCTGGCCATCAACAGCCTGAACGGCACCGTCAAGCAACTGATTCAGTTGGGCGTAAAAGAAGGCAAGGACGGCTGGGAACATACCCGCAAAGTCGTCATTGACGAACAGGACAACCGCATCTTCGTGACCAACCCTTCTGAAGGTGGTCGCGTATGGATTGTGGACGGCGCCGAAGGCCGTATTCTGCACAACATCGACAATGTAGGCCTGTGGCCTGCTGGTGCCGCGTACGACGCCAACACCAAGCGTCTGTTCGTGGGTAATGGCGGCAAGGATGAAATTGCTGTCATCAACCCAGCCACTGGCGCTATCGAACAGCGCTTTAGCACCGGCGACGCAAAGAGCGACAAGCGTGAAGATTCGCGTCACTTCTTTGTGAACATCGCCCTGAGCGCGGATGGCAAGAAACTGTTTGGTGCTGACGCCAACACCGGCAAGATCTACCAATTCGACACCACCTCCGGCAAAGTGGAAAACACCGCTGAAGTCGGTCTGGGTCTGCTGGATATCGTGTACAACGAGGCTCGTAAAGAGCTGATCGCCACCAACCGTGGCGTGGATCGTGAAACACCAGCCGGTACGGGTTCGGTCACCATTCTGGATGCCAACACCCTGGCTGTGAAACACCGCATCAGCGCCCCTGTGCACCCCAACAGCGTGACTCTGAGCGCCGACGGCCAGACCGCTTTTGTCACCATCAAGATTCCTCATGGCGACAAGAGCCCGCACTACCTGAAAGGTGCCAAGGACAGCGTTCTGCGTCTGAACCTGAATCAGCTCTAAGCCACTGGCTCAAGGCCCGATCCCAAGCCGAGACTACCGCAAGGTAGCTCGGCTTTTTTAATGCCTGCCACTTTGGTCTGCCAGGCCGCCTGCAGCCCATCTGTGCCCTAGCCGCAGGATAGTTTTGTCTGCTGTTCAAGCCTCAAGCCAAGGCCCGTCAAGGCTGGCTCTTGGGCGTTTCAAAGCCACTTTAGCAATGCGGTCTGGAAACATGTAGAAAAGCGGATTGCTGCAACCAGCCACTTGCTCAATAGAATCAATTAGTGGCCTACAGCGACTCCTGCCTGCTCCCTGACCCACCTTTCCCAATCCTCGCCTCCAGATGCGCTCCAAACAAGCATTTCTGGAGCATTTTCTTTTGCAGATCTCTCATGGTTCAGTTGAACGACTATCACCAGCCCATTGGCCCCGCGCTCCCTCACTGGCAAGCTCGCCCCCAGCCTGCTCGCTGCGTTCTGCATGGCAAGTACTGCCGCCTGGAAGCGGTGGACCCGGAGCAGCATGGCGACAGTCTGTTCGAGGCTTACAGCAGCGCCAGCGATGGTCGCGACTGGACTTACTTGTCTGTGGAGCCCTTTAGCAACCGCGCGCAGTTCGATCAGCACCTGCGGAACATCAGCCAGGCCAGCAATGCTGTGCACTACGCCGTCGTGGAGCAGGCCACGGGGCGCGCACTGGGAACCTTGTCCCTGATGCGGATTGACCCGCAAAACGGCTGTATTGAAGTGGGCTTTGTGGCCTGGTCACCTGCCCTGAAACAGACCCGCATGGCAACTGAAGCCCATTATCTGCTGATGGCCTACGCCATTGATGGACTGGGCTACCGCCGCTATGAATGGAAATGCGATACCCACAATGCCCCTTCGCAAGCCGCAGCACGACGCCTGGGTTTCCGCTATGAAGGTATTTTTCGTCAGGCCATCGTCTACAAAGGACGCTCTCGTGATACGGCCTGGTTCGCCATTACCGACCAGGAGTGGCCTGCCCTGAAGGCCGATTTCCAGGCCTGGTTGGCACCGGACAATTTTGATGAGCAAGGCCGTCAAAAACAGCGTTTGGGACAGCAGGCCAGAGCCACATCGACCGGACCAGGGGCCCAGCGTCTACAACAAATGCTGGCTTTGCAAGCCGAACTGAACATCCTGATTGACCCGAACTGGCGACATGCCAAACAAGACTACTACCGGGCCATCTGGGTGGAGTGTGCGGAGCTGGCTGATTATCTGGACTGGAAATGGTGGCAGCACCGCGAACGCAATCTGCCGCAACTCCAGTTGGAGCTAATCGATATCCTGCATTTTGGATTGTGCGATCTGCTGCGTTCCAGCGACCTCCTGCGGGAGCGGGAAGCAGCCGCGGCACTGGATCAGCTCCTGCATGCACCAGCAACGGCCAGCGACTCCACAGCCATCATGGAAGCCCTGGAACACTTCACCTTGCGCGTTCTGCAGACCCGTCAGTTCGACTTTAGCGGCTTTACCCAACTAGCCAGCCTGTGCGGTCTGAGCCTGGACACGCTCTATCACTCCTATGCGGGCAAGAACGCCCTGAACCGATTGCGTCAATTACGTGGCTATCAACATGGTCGCTATCACAAGCAATGGGGTGGACAGCAGGACAACGAGCACCTGGCACAACTGCAATCCCGCCTGCCCACCCATGAACAAGACAACTACGCCGAAATGATCCTGCACGCTTTGCAAGACAGCTACGACACATTTTTTGCGGGGGGCACACAGGCCCAAAACGGTGTCTCACTACCGCCTCCCCTTTCTTCACGCTGACAAAGGACTGTCCATGTACCTCGATTGCGATTGTTCCATTAGAGTCTTTCTGGAATCGCCCAAACCGGACTCCGATCCCGTGGAAAATAATGACACGCGCATTCCACCCGATCCCCGGCCACAGCCGCATAAGGTGCAACATCCCTGGTCCCGTTCGCGCCGCCGAGAGCGATCTCGCTGGCGCCAGGCCTGAAGTCTGCCCCCGCTTGTCTCTTTTGTTTGTCTCCCTCCCCGACCCGGCCACCGAGCTATTGGATCGCCAGATCGCCGGTTCGCCGGTTCGCCGGGCCGCCGGACCGCCGGGCTTGCACGCCTGCCAGGGCTGCTTTCAAGCCAAATGGAATAAGAGCTATGAGCCAGCGAGCATAGCTCCTCTTGATCCAAATCAAGACAATAGATTCCATCGTCGGCATACGGATCGGCGAAGCATACCAAAGGAGACAAACCCCATGGATACCCCACTCAGAGACAAATCGTATTTTGATGAACGCGCCACCCAAGAGATGGCCACTCATCTGCATCAGGTCCAACGCGACACCCGCGAAACCATGGCTTTTGCCTGTCGCATCTTGGCCATGACCGAGCAGGAGGCCGGTCTGGCCGGACAAATCAGCGTACGTTCCGAGCGCCCCGGCGCCTATTGGACCTTGCGCTTTGGTCTGGGCTTTGACGAAGCCACCCCCGAGGACTTCATCGAAGTTGACCGCGATCTGAACACCTTAAGCGGCGAAGGCATGGCCAACCCCGCCACCCGCTTTCACCTGTGGGTCTACGAAGCACGCCCGGACGTCAACTCCATCATCCACACACACTCACCCTGGGCCACGGTACTGGCAACCGCTCGCCAGCCTCTGGTGATCGCGCAAATGGACATGACGCCCCTGCACAATGACTGCGCCTTTCTGGGTGAATGGCCCGGCGTGCCGATTGCCGATCAGGAAGGCGTCATCATTTCCAAAGCGCTGGGCGACAAACGCGCCATCATCCTGGCGCACCACGGCTATCTGACCGCAGGAAAAAGCTGCCAGGAGGCCACCTATCTGTCGGTCTACCTGGAACGTGCCGCACGCTTGCAAGTACGCGCCCAGTCAGCCTTTGGCCCGCTGACACCTGTCGATGACGCCCTGGCCGCAGAAGCCCACGACTACCTGCTCAAGCCCTCCATTGTTAACGCTACCTTTGACTACTGGTCCCGTCAGACCCAGGGCGTCGCCCCTTTAAGCAAGACCCGCTGACGCCCGTACCCAAAAAACACAGCAAGACCTGGAGGTCGCTATGACGATGCCTAACACTGGACAGGCGCGTTCGTCGCGCCAGTACGTTACGGCTGGCTTGGCCAGCATGATGGGAACCACCATCGAGTGGTATGACTTTTTCCTGTACGGCACCGCTGCCGCACTCATTTTCAACAAGATCTTCTTTCCCGCTTTCGACCCGATTACGGGCACGCTGGCGGCCTTTGCCACTTACTCCGTGGGCTTCTTTGCCCGCCCCTTGGGAGGGTTTATTTTCGGCCATTTCGGCGACAAGCTGGGCCGCAAATCCATGCTGCTGATCACGCTATTCCTGATGGGTATCCCCACCATCCTGATCGGCCTGATTCCGTCCTACGACAGCATTGGCTATTGGGCCGCCGTACTACTGGTCCTGATGCGTTTTCTGCAAGGTATCGCCGTTGGAGGAGAATGGGGAGGGGCCGTCCTGATGGCGGTAGAACATGCTCCAGAAGGCAAAAAAGGCTTCTTTGGCAGCCTGCCACAGACCGGCGTCGCGCCGGGGTTGATCTTGTCCTCTCTGGCAATGGGAGCTGTTGCCAGCCTGCCCGAAGAGGACATGCTGTCCTGGGGTTGGCGCCTGCCTTTTCTGGCCAGTGTCGCCTTGCTCCTGGTGGGTTGGTGGATACGCGCCAAAGTGGCCGAATCACCCGACTTCGAGCAAATGAGCAAAAAGGGCAAACAAGTGGCCGTGCCTGCTCTGGAAGTGTTGCGGCACTACCCCCGCGAAGTGCTCCTGGTGGTGGGTGGCCGTCTGGCCGAAGTGACCTGGTTCTACACCGTGGTCACGTTTGCGCTGGCCTACGCCACCACCACCCTGGGCGTGGAACGCAGTGTGATGCTGGATGCCACTGTTTGGGGTGCCTTCGCGGCTTTGTTCACCATGCCTTTGTTCGGTGTACTAGGTGACAAAATCGGCTTCAAGTGGGTGTTCATGGCAGGCACACTCTGCATGCTGGCCTTCTCCTCCACCTTTTTCTCCATGTTGGGCAGTCTGGACTCCAAGACCATCACGCTGGCACTGGTGATTGCCATTGGCCTGGTTTATGCCGCCCTCTATGGCCCTCAAGGTGGCTTGTTCTCGACGCAATTCCCTCCTGAAGTACGCTACAGCGGGATTTCCATTGCGGTACAAGTATCCGGTGCCATCGGCGGCGGTCTGGCTCCTTTGGTCGCCACGTCCTTGCTGGCCTATGGCGATGGGCAACCTGACTACATCGTCTGGTATCTCAGCGTGCTGGGCTTGATTGCCTTTGCCAGTACCTGGTTCATGCATGGGCCCACGCACTTCTCCTTGCCCTCCTTGTCCAGCCGAAAGGTACGCACATGAACACGCCCGGTATCTACTACTACTTCTGGATGAATTCGGACTGGGCCTATCTGGGAGCCGACCGCCTGGAAGCTATCGCCCATAAACATGGGGTGCCTATTCACTACAAGCCTGTGGACTTGCCACAGGTGTATGCCCGCACAGGCGGTGTCTTGCTGGGACAGCGCTCACCCGAACGGCAGGCTTATCGCATTACGGAGCTACAACGCTGGTGCAGGAAGCTGGGCTTGCACGTCAATCCCACGCCCCGCTTCATGTGTCCCGACGCCACCCTGGCCTCAACACTCATCATCGCGCTGAATCAGGCCGGCTTACCCGTGCTGGACCTCTATAAAGCCATCCTGCGGGCGCAGTGGTGTGAAGATCGGGATATCAGCGACCCCGCTCAGCTTGCCCAGATCCTGCAAGCGCACAAGCTGGATGCTGACTATTGGTTCCAGCAGGCCCCCAAGGCCCAACAGCAGTATCAAGAGCACACTGACGAAGCCGTTGCCGCCGGTGTCTTTGGCTCGCCATCTTATGTGTATCAAGGCGAGTTGTTTTGGGGGCAGGATCGTCTGGACATGCTCGATGAGGCTATCGCCTTAGCATCTGCTCCTGCCGAAACCCGGTAGCTCAGGCTGCATCTGCGGCATTTCAAACAAGGGCGGGACAAGGTTTTTAGCCTTGTCCCGCCCTTCTTGCTTAGCCTTCACTCTGCAGTCCAAAGCCGTTCCGCTCCCGCCCAAAACGATTCAAACGACCTATACCAAAAACGATCTAATAACCATAACAATAGTCAAAAATTCTGGCTTGGCCTTGGTCAAAATCCAACAAAACGAGCGCAAAAAAAAACCGGCCACTCTATGCCCACCTTGCTGCGATGAATCATCACAAAAAGAGCAGCAGAATCTCTACCGGACAAGCCCATCCAGAGGCACACTAATGCGGGCAAAACCACTGCTGGCCTACCTGAGTTAGCCCTTTTTTCAGGGGTAAACACCGTAGAATCACGCCTTTTCCTGCAAGGAAAATTCACTAATACGCCAGCGTAGCATTCCTAAAAATGGACTTTTAGGTCCGGCTTACCCCCTGGGTTTCAGGCTTTCAGCATGCCGCCTGCCAAAAATGAAATGCAATGAGCAATTTTGAAAATTTACCTTTTCCATTGATACAGAATGTTATGTCTGCCGTACGAATCATATCGATAGATTTTATCTATTCATTGAGTCTGTATTCTGAAGAAATTGGCTACTTGAGCAATGCCAGTAAAGGTAGCCGTCTTCATCAGAAGAAGGGCGCGGGGCTTTATATTGAACAAATACGCCACTATAAAGTATCAGCCAGATCAAAAAATCAGGATTCTGCTGATCTCCAATAACACTCGACAGCACGAACAACTTCTTCAAGCCCTGCTAGCTGGTGCATTTCGGGTTTCTGTTGCCGCTGACGGAGTGCAAGGATATACCAAGGCCCAGTTAACGCTACCGGAACTTATCCTGATGGATAAGCAATTGACGGGGATTGATGCTTTGTCCTTGACCCATATGCTGCAAGGATTAGAAGCCACGGCTCATATCCCCATCATCATTCTGGATTCACGCATGGACGGCAGCAGTGATGAATGCGTCTCTTTTTTAAAGGCGGGAGCCGTTGATTACATTGGCAATCCGTATGCGGTAGATGAAGTCAAAGAACGTATCAACGTTCCTTTGCGCTGTCCCAAGCTGACCACCCCTACCGTGGTGACCGGCAAGACTCCCAGTCAGCGGCCCAGCACCACCGCTGAAACCAGCATGCTGATTCATGCCATTCAAAAAACAATTGATGCCAATCTGGGGGCACCACCCAGCCAAAAAGAACTGTGCGATATGTTCAAGATCTCGCGTCGAAAAATCATGAATATATTTCAGCGAAACTTTGGTTTAAGTGTCAGCAGTTATATCCGGCTGCAACGTATGTATCGCGCCGAGCACCTGCTGAAAACCACGGCATTGAAAATTGATGTCATCGCTACCGACCTGGGATTTTCAAGCCCGGCCAATTTCTCCACCGCATTTAAAACTTATGCGGGCGTCGCGCCTGGAAAATTCCGGCAGGCTATCGAGAAAAATAAACCTTATACGGAAAGCACTCCATGTATTCGGTCCCTGGGCCCTCCTGTTTTTGCTCCGGGCTGGTTTCCGCCCTAAATAAGCATAAAAAAAACAAGGCCTGAACCCGATTCTTCGGTAGACCATTTATAAAATAAAAACCCGTTAAAACCATGCCTGGGATGTGATAGCAAAGCCCCCCGTCACACTCCCGCCCTGGCCTTGCCCCGCAAAAAGGGGCTGTACGACACAAGAAATCAATTTTCAGCGAGCTGCACTTGCCGCCCCGGGGCAAGGTGATAAAATCGTGCATGCTTGAATGATTCAATTCAAAACAGATCCGGGACGACCTGGGTCTGTCTTTTCAATACAGGGACGGCCCTACCCTTTAGGCGGAGCATCCTCGATGGCCCACCCTGCATCACCTTCATCTCAACTCATCCCTCCGGTCACCTGGCTGCGTCTGCTCGGTTCCTGGTCCATTGTTGTGCTCTTCATGATTTTTGGTGGGCAATGGTTGGGGGATTCCTTGAGTGGCACCACGGCGGCCATCGTCTTTCTGGTTTTGTTCGTGACCATTCTGGCCGCCTCGTTCGGTGTCGTCCGGGAGGCCGATCACCTGGCCCATCAATTGGGCGAGCCCTACGGCACCCTGATTCTGACGCTGTCTATTGTGCTGATCGAAGTCATCCTGATTGCCTCGGTACTGCTGGGGCCGGGCGACTTTCCCACCATTGGGCGGGACTCGATCTACGCCGTGATGATGATCATCCTGAACCTGATCACCGGCCTGTGTCTGATTGCCGGAGCAGCGCGCAATGGCGATCAGGAGTTCAACCGCCAAGGCACCAACACCTATCTGTCCATGATTGTGCTGCTGACCAGCATAGGCTTGATTCTGCCTAACTACACCAGCAGCGCAGGCGAGTTTTCCGCGACGCAAGCCATTGGCATTTCTGTTCTGACGGGCCTGGTCTATGGCGTCTTCCTGTACCTGCAGATGGGCAGTCATCGTCATGACTATGTGCAGCCGAATCAGGCGGTGGAACTTGCTGAAGCCGCTACACCCAGCGTGCGCGATCCCCAGGCGACTCGGGCCATGTTGATCCGCAGTATCGTGCTGATCGCCCTGATTCTGCCCATTGTCTTGCTGGCTCACGACCTGGCTATTGTGACCGACTACGGCATCGCGGCTTCGGGCGCCCCCGTGGCTGTTGGCGGTGTATTGATCGCCATTATCGTGTTCACGCCCGAGTCCATTACCGCCATCAAAGCAGCCATGAATAATGAAATGCAGCGGGCCATCAACCTGTGTCTGGGGGCTTTTGTCTCCACTGTGGGCCTGACTGTGCCGGTGGTTCTGATCATTGGATTGATCACTGGCAAGCAAGTCATCATGGGGATCAGCAATACCGAAATCGTGCTGTTCGTAATCACTGCGCTATTAAGCATTCTGAGCTTCAGCGGTAAACGTACGTCGCCCATTCAAGGTTATATGCACCTGATGGTTTTCGTGGTGTTTGGACTTTTGCTCTTCTACCCCTGATCAGGGCGAAGCAGACAAGCCCGAAACATGCAGCAGATTTTCCAGCCAATCTGCAAACACCTGAAAGCGCCGCGACAAATGTTGTCGATGCAGATACAGCAAGGACATGGGTAAAGGCGCGGCGCAGTGATCGGGTAAAACCTCTAGCAACTCACCTGCCTGCAAGTGCTCCTGCACATCGTAGGCAGGGATCTGAATAAGCCCTAATCCCGCCAGGCAGCAGGCGATGTAGGCTTCGGCATTATTCACCGTGACGCGTCCAGGCAGGTCCAGAAACTGGGGCTGGTCACCCTCCATCCACTCCCAGGGAGCCACACGCTCGCTGGTGGGCGAGGCATAACGCACCACTTGATGCTGAGCCAAGTCTTCGGGAGTCTGGGGCATGCCATAACGGGCCAGATACGCAGGGCTGGCCACATTAATCAGCGCTAGACTGCCCATTTTTCGGGCGATCAAACCGGAGTCGCTCAGTGGGCCTACGCGCAAGACGCAGTCCACCTGCTCTTCAATCAAATTGACGGCACGGTCCGTCACCCCCAGATGTACATGAATGTGCGGATACTGCTCCAGAAACTCCGGCAAAGCAGGCGCGACAATCAAACGACCAACTCGCCCCGGCACATCCACTTTGATACTGCCGGATGGACCAACACTGGCCTGACGAAACAGATTCTCGATTTCCTGCACATCAGCAATCACACGCAGGCAGCGCTCATAGAAGGCAGCACCATCCTGGGTGACCGTCACTTTGCGTGTGGTGCGATTCAAAAGACGCGCGCCCACTCGGCCTTCCAGCTCCTGGATAGCCGCCGACACGGATGAACGAGGCATACCCAAGGTATCCGCCGCACGGGTGAAATTGGCGCACTCGACTACCCGCGTAAAGATGCGAAACAGGTCAATGCGGTCTATCACGTTCTCCTTCAAGACACAGGGGCAAAACGCAAGCAGAGCAGGCTTGATTTTCTTAGCCAGCGCGCTATCCCAGCGCACTCCATTGTTCGTTTTTTCCGACAAATGATGTCAGAAATAAAAGATTTAAACAATTTTAACGACTTATATCATGGACAAACGATACGGCTTGCAGCCCGCAGCCAACACGAGCAAGGAGTCATCATGGCAAAGCACAGCATCAAAGGTAAAACCGTTCTGATCGCAGGCGGGGCAAAGAATCTGGGTGGTCTGATCGCCCGCGACCTGGCGGAACAAGGAGCGCGCGCCATTGCCATTCATTACAACAGCGACAGCTCCAAAGCGGACGCTGAAGCCACCGTCAAGGCTATCCAGGCAGCAGGCGCCCAAGCCATCGCTTTTCAGGCAGATTTGCGTTCGGCCGGTGCCATGGAAAAATTGTTTAGCGATACGGTCGCCGCCATTGGTCGCCCTGATATCGCCATCAATACGGTAGGCAAGGTACTGAAAAAATCACTGACCGACGTCAGCGAAGCCGAGTACGAGGAGATGAGCGACATCAACTCCAAAACCGCTTTCTTCTTCCTGAAAGAAGCAGGCAAGTATGTGCAGGACAATGGCAAAGTCTGCACCTTGGTCACTTCCCTGCTGGGTGCCTTCACTCCGTTTTATGCGGCCTATGCCGGTACAAAAGCGCCAGTGGAACACTACACTCGCGCGGCCGCCAAAGAATTCGGTGCCCGCGGGATTTCTGTGACGGCAGTAGGCCCCGGCCCAATGGATACACCCTTCTTTTATCCTGCTGAAGGTGCAGATGCCGTGGCGTATCACAAGACCGCTGCGGCTCTGTCCCCCTTCTCCAAAACCGGGCTGACCGATATTGAAGATGTCGTGCCTTTCATTCGTCATCTGGTCAGCGATGGCTGGTGGGTGACCGGTCAAACCATTTTGATCAATGGCGGCTACACCACGAAGTAAGCAGAAAGCCGTGGCCCCGCAAGAGAGCTTGCAGCGGCCCCGGCTCAAACCTTGCCTGCGCTTGACTCTTTCCAAGGCGAATCAAGGAGCCAGGCAGCCGATGCCAAGGCGCTATCCTCCCTCAGCTCTGAGCTTCCCGATACGGGTTCTCGAAAATCTCTTCTACAGTCTGCTCAAATACAGCACTAATCTTGAAGGCCAGGTCCAGAGACGGCGCATGTTTGCCCGTTTCCAGCGCATTCACCGCCTGCCGGGACACACCCAAGCGCTCTGCCAAATCTGCCTGCGTCCAGCTCGCCTCGGCCCGTAATACCCGCAATCGATTTTTCATTTAATCGCTAGTCCGCACGAAAGGTGAAACCAGGGCGAACACAGCCCAAAAGAAGGGGTAAATCAGCCAGGCAGGAATATGGGGCGCAGCCGCGTAGGTTTCCCCGAAGCCCCAGGCCGTCCACAAGGTCAAGGTCGCACCTGCGGCCAGCACAAAGCACTTGGCCACAATCACCCGCACGAACTCATCACTTTCCGCCATCAAGCGCAGCGTGGCCCAGACTTGTCCGGCAACGGGCAGAGCGACAGCAATAGCAATCAGCCAACCAATAGGTAGCCCCAGCAAGCTGTCGAACACCCCCAGAATGGTCAGGGCGTTGACCAGGATATACACGCCCATAAAGAGCAAAGTACGAATCAGATAGCTGCGACCTGCTGATGGCGCAGGCTTGGACTTGCTGTTAGTAAACATGCTTGAGCACCTCTGTATGTAAAGTAAACCTTACTTTATAGAAGTCAAAAACACCCGTCAATAAGTAAAGTTAACCTTACATAAACAGATGAAGATTAAATAAGGAGCATGTTGCAAGCAAGCACCAGGGAGCATTCAACAACAAGGCTCCCCAAGCCCCAACAGATGACAGGTCCTGCACGCTACGACGCCCCCTTCCTGCCTGACTCCCCTGACCTACTTACCCACAAACCCTTTAAAGTCAAAAGGCTGGGCCTCCACGGGTACACGCTCATCCAGCGTTGCCCCTACAACAGCAGATACGGCTGATCAGACAGGAAAGCATGGACAAAGCCCACAAAATGCCCTATAAAATCGGACGATCATAATAACGATTCTCATTTACCACTCTTCCATGTCTGATCGGCCCTCTCTGCGAAGCAGTTGGCTCGCACACTATGCCGAGCTGATCTCGACCTGGACGCGACGTTATGGCAATCGACATGACGCCGAAGACGCCACCCACGATGCCATCGCCAATATGCTGGAACAGCGCTCAGGTGTGATTGCCAATCCCCGCGCTTTTTTGCATCGCAGTGTTCACAATGGCCTGGTCAGTTTGAACCGCCGGTCACATCGTCAGGCCCATACTGCCTGGCAAGACTTAAGCGACGAAGAGCACCCGCTTGATCACTCTCACGAACAGGAAATGCGCAGCACGCATTTGCGTCTGGCCCTGCAAAAAGCGCTGAATGAGCTGCCCCTGAAAAGCCAGCAGATCTTTGCCTGGCACAGGCTGGAGGGCTACACTTTGCCCGAGATCGCGCACAAGATGAATCTGTCTCAAAGCATGGTAGAAAAACACATGGCCCGCGCTCTGGATCACCTGCACAAACGCTTGAGCGACTTCCAACTGCCCGAGTGAAACCGCATGCCTCCTTTCCTATGACACGCAGCACCCCGACGCCGCTTTCGATTCCCTTGAATCCTGATCAGCTCAGCCTTTGGCTGGTACGCGAACAGGCGGCAAGCCTTGGCGAGGCGGAACAGCAGGAGTTGATGCGCTGGCGACAAGCCAATGAGGCCAACGAGACGCACTACCAGCAACTATTGCTGACTTGGCAGGCCACGCAACTGCTACCCGATCAGCACTGGCGCAGTGTGCTGGCACAAGCACCCCAACAAGCCTCACGCCGACGCTGGTTGCGCAATACCTTGTTTGTCGGTGCTCCGGCGCTGGCTGCAGGAACGGCAGTCATTGCCCTGCCCGGCTTGCGTGGACTCTGGCAGCCCACCCCCGAATTCACCCAAAGCTATCAAAGCGCGCGGGGTGAGCAGCAACGCATCGTACTGCCCGATCAATCCATTCTTCATCTGAACACAGACACACTGGTGGACGTGGCCTTTTATGCCGATCATCGAGAGGTCACTTTGCATCAAGGCGAAGCCCTGTTTGATGTTCATAAACAGCATGACCGCCCTTTTCAGGTTCTGAGCGGACTAGCGACGATTCTGGTGACCGGCACCGTTTTTAACGTACGGCGCGATCCTCAGGCTCTGAGTGTCATCGTGCAAGAGGGCCAAGTGCAAGTCAGCAGCGGGCGCTGGTGGTCGCCCAGCCATGTGTCTCTTGGTCCTGATCAACGCTTGAGTCTGGAAACGGGAACCAGCCGCCCCCGTCTGGACTCCACACCTGCCCGGGCCGCCACAGCCTGGCATACCGGCCAACTGGTTTTCAGTAATACCCCCTTGAGCGACGTGGTGCGCGAGCTGAACCGCTATCGCGCCCCTCAGCAAGCTATTCAGATCATGGATGCCAGCCTGGCATCACGCCGCATTGCGGCTGTTTTTGAACTGCGCGACAGTGCAGATTTACTGGAAACGCTGCCAGAGCTACTACCGCTGCAAGTAAACACGCTACCCTCCGGCGAAGTGCAATTACGGGCACGGTAAAGACGGCGGTTGAAGCGCCCAAGCAGTCCGGGATCACTACCTGAACTGCCTTCAACGCCTGTGTCACCAAAGCAAAAGTGTCCGGCGATACGGACTTTTTTACCGGCCATTACGGGTTTTGGCAGGCTGATGCGTCTCATCTACAGACCCGCCTGGCCAGGCATTGATCCATGACCCCTATCGCTTGCTTTTCAACATGACCTCTTTGCATTCCTCCTCGTCACCCGCAAGGCGTGCCCGTCTAGGCCGCCCCCTTCTGCGAGCAACGGCTCTGACCCTGGCATTGGGCTCTCTCCCCTTCTATGCCGCCGCACAAGCTTCGGCTACCAGCACCATCAGCCTGCCCGCCCAAAGCCTGTCCCAGGCCTTGCTGTCCTTAGGCCAGCAGGCACGCGTCCAACTGTACTTTGATCCCAATATTGTCCAGGGTTTGCAGGCTCCCGCCGTTCGCCAGGCCTCTTCCGTCGAGGCCGCTTTAGCGCAACTTTTGGCAGGCACAGGGATTGAGTACAAGCGTAAGGACAATCGCTACACCCTGAGCAAACCCCTGTCCGGCGACAGTACACAATTGGCGCCCATTACCGTTCATGCAGCCAGAGACTCACTAAGCACTGAGCAAACCGGGTCGTACACCGCCACCCACAGCAATAGCGCCACGCGTCTGAACCTGAGCCTGCGTGAAACGCCGCAATCAGTCAGTGTCATCACCCGTCAGCAGATGGATGACCAGGGCATTCAGACCATTTCCGATGCCTTGCAGCAAACTCCGGGTATCACGGTCAACCGCGACAACTCCGAGTCCTACAGCTTTTACTCGCGCGGTTTCAGCCTGGAGAACTTCCAGTTTGACGGCCTGCCCAGCCTGTCTTCGGACGGCGGCGCGGTGCGTGATAACTACAGCATTACCAACTCCGCTATCTATGACCGCATCGAAATTCTGAAAGGCGCGACGGGCCTGGTCAATGGCGCAGGTTACCCTTCTGGCGTGATCAATATGGTCCGCAAGCGCCCCACCAGCCAGTTCCAGGGACACGCACAAGTATCTGCAGGTAGCTGGGACACCTACGGCACCGAACTGGACTTATCCGCCCCCTTGGCTGCTGAAGGCGCGCTGCGTGGGCGCGTAGTTGGTGCCACCCAGGACAACCGCAGCTTCATGGACTACGCCAAGGGCAAGCAACAGATCTTTTACGGGATTCTGGAAGCCGACCTGGGCGAGCGTACGACGGTTGCTGTGGGTCTGGACTATCAGCGCAACCGTAATAACGCGACCACCAACGAACACTTGCCCGCCTTCTACAGCAATGGCGAACAGTTCTCCATAGGCCGCCACGTCAACCCGGCTGACCGCTGGGCCTGGCGCAATCAGGATACGCAACGCGTTTTCGCCGACCTGAACCATCGCTTTGACTCCGGCTGGACCGTCAAGCTGGCAGCAGGTCAGCGCGACTACCGGACTCGTCAGGTAATGTCAGGCTTGTCGTCCGACGTCGTCAATATCCAGACCCATGCAATCAACCACGGTTTTTACCCGGGCGGTGCCGCACGATTCGACAGCGACTCCAAAGAAAAAACCCTGGATTTCCATGCCACTGGCCCGTTCAACTTGTTGGGCCGCGAACATGAGCTGGTGCTGGGCGCCAACTACTCTAAAACCCATGCCTTGTCGCGCCGCTGGGACGGCGACACCGACATGACGGTACCCGACATTTTTGAGTGGAACAACAACGCCACCGAACCCACCAAGTACGAATGGTGGCTGCAACACGACGTGAACGTGAAGCAGCATATGGTCTACGGAGCAGCCGTCCTGAAACCCCACGATCGCGTCAACGTGATTCTGGGTGCCCGCCAGGTGCGCTACGACTGGTCCCTGGAGAGCCTGAATGCGCTGAACAATTTCCAGCGCCACGAAACTCAGGTCAGCGGCAAGATCATTCCTTATCTGGGCCTGAGCGTGGATCTGGACGAATGGCATACGGCCTATGCCAGCTATACCGATGTGTTCAAGCCACAAGCCTATAACTTCAAGGCCAACGGCGAGCAACTGGAACCGCTGACCGGCAAAAGCATGGAAGTGGGCATGAAGGGGGAATACCTGGACGGCAAACTCAATGCCAGCATGGCCCTGTTTCAGATCAAACAGGACAACGTGGCAGAGCCTGATCCCATCAACCCTCAAACCCCGATGGGTGGAGTGGCCTACATCGCGGTGCCGGGCGTGACAACGCGCGGTCTGGAGCTGGAATTGTCCGGTGAAGTCATGCCGAACTGGCAAGTTCACGCAGGCTACACCTACGCGCGCTCCCGCGATGGCGAAGGCGTACGAGCCAGCCCTCGACAACCAGAACATTTATTCAAGCTGGCCACCTACTACCGTCTGCCCTGGGCCGGTCAACGCCTGACATTAGGCGGTAATGTGCAATGGCAAAGCGGCAGCTACTTCACGCAGCAAGTGGATGGGCAGCTACGCCGCTTCGAGCGCAAACCGTATGCGCTGGTGGGCTTGAGTGGCTCCTATGACGTCAACAAGGCGACCAAGCTGTCCGTCAATATCAATAACCTGTTCGACAAGCACTACTACGCGGGTATCGGTAATTACAACACCGTCTTCTGGGGTGCGCCTCGCAACGTAACGGCGACCTTGCGGTATCAGTTCTAAACCTGTCGTGCTCGAGCATGGGTCAAACAATGGCTTGATCCAGGCAAGCTACTAAAACAAAACCCGCAGGGCTTAAGCTCTGCGGGTTTGCATGGCAAGCACCTTGCCTGCACGTATTTAGCTCGTTTTCTGCACAGCAGGGATCATCCAGCTACCATCCAGAATCGATGGACTTGTCTGTCTAGGCCAGTACGTTCTGAACATCAGAATAAAGTTTCCATCCGGCGCGGGAAGCCAATTGGATTCTTTGTCCTGACCGGGCGAGTCCTTTTGAATATAGAGGTCTGTCGAGCCATCCGCGTTGACCTTCAAGTTCTGGCGTGGACTGATCGAATAGCGACTCAGGGGATTGTCGACAAAGAAGTAATCCTTGTCGTACATCGTCAGCGACCAGAAGCCATCCACGGGCGGTAGCTGGCCTTCAGGAAAGCGCATGACATACTTGTTTGCACCCGAATAAGGCTGTCCACCCGCATCCGCCTGAGAAATAGGATAGATGGCATCCTGTGGCCGATTGGCCCCCAGCCCAATTGCCGTGATGAAAGCACGCATCAAGTAATCCGTACCGTAAACGCCAGTATCAGTCGTGAACGACCAACCGTTCTTCAGCGTCAGCGCCGCATAGTGCTGCATGATTTTTCCGACCGCAGCCTTGGGCACCTGACTGGCAATATCGGCCTTGAACTTGCCAGCATCAAAATCCTGACCAGGAACAATGCCAATACGCTCAAATCTGGCCACATGCGCAGCATCTGCGCTGGATGGCGGATTGCGCTTCATCAACTCGCAAAACAGGGTGAAATAGGCCGCTGAATCCATCTTGTTGACTTGATCACGCACGGCGGTTTTCATATCCAGCGAGGGGTCCACCACACCCGCTGGCAAAGTGCCTTTCCAGCCAGGACCGGTAATGGCATAGGTTTGAGGACCTGTTCCCGTCGTACGTTTGCCCGGCACCTGCTGTGCAAGAGCGGAGCGCGCCAGCGCCACACAGGCAAGCAGACTGGACGCACTTCCAGTTCAGAACTTACGACCTGTTCATAGGCCGGAGCGTCGACGGGGATTGCGCAAATCGTGCCTGAAACAGGCGGCTGAAATGGGAAAGATCTTTAAAACCGCAGGCCATTGCCACCTCCGTCACCCGCCGCTGTTTGCCCTCGGCAAGCAGGCGATAGCTCTGGAGCAAACGCTGCTCCCACAGCCATTGCATAGGCGTTGTCGCTTCGTGTGCAAAGAGTCGATACAGCGTGCGAGTCGCCATGGATGAAGCCCGAGCCATTTGCTCCACATCCAGATCCTCCTCATGCAGGTGCGCACGTATATACGCCTGAACCTGCTCCAAACGCCGCTCCCGACGGCTGGCCTGAGAAGAAACCATAGTTTCTGACTCGAATACAGCCGAGAAAATATCCAGCGCCGAAGCACTCAAACGCTGATCTATCCCGTCCGCTGCCGCCCCTTGCATGCTGAGTAATTGCCTGAGCAAGGCCCCGGCCATCGGCCCCTGACGAGAGTTGGCGGGAACACGGCGCGCAGCCAGGCTCCCCAAGGTAGGTAAACGTGTCGCCAGAAGAGGACGGGGAATCATGAGCATCGCCGCATGGGTCAAGGACCCCAGCTCCAGCTCAAAAGGACGCGACTGGTCCTGCAACACCAGGTCCCCCGTCACCAGGCTGACATAACGCCCATCCTGACTAAGCTGAATATTGCCATCGAGCATTAACCACAGCATGAAGCCGTCGCGTTGATCTTTACGAATATCCGCCAGGCTCCGGCTGACTCGAATCACCTCCCCCGCAGGCGTAGCCGACCAGATACGGCTAAGTCCCAAACCGCCAAACGTAGTCAGCGTGACTCGCGCCTGAAAATGCTGTCTGGGAATGGGGTTGCACTCGGTATGAGAAAACTGCCTGCAAGTGACCTCGTGCCAGTGCTCAAAGCTGTCTCCAGGCTTGACCGCCATGATCGCTGTCATCGGTTCAGTCTCCATAGTCGGCGCTATCTGCACCGAAGAATTAATCATTTTTCAGCAAGATTACGTCTATTTCCCAAACCCGGACAAGCCCTGAGAACACCACGGGCTGGCGTCTTGCCTGCCAGCTCGCCCATGTGGCGCTCACAGTCAAAAAAAGAAGAAAAAATGGCATGGGCACACAAGCCAGATTAGCGCCGTCTCCCTACTCTACAAAGGTCGATGACACCGGGTACGGCAATACCAAATACACAGCCCCCCGTCCCTGAGCAAACCAAAGGAGAATGAAATGGCTATTCAGATTGATCACATCAACCCCAAGAGCACAGTGGTCATTGTGATCGACATGCAAAACGACTTCATCGCGCCCGGCGCCCCATTGGAAACCCCTATGGGTATGGAGCTGATGCCCCGTCTGCAAAAACTGCTGGGCCATGCACGCAAAACCGGCATGGAAGTAATCTTCACCACCCACGCCCACCGCCGCAATGGCTGCGATATGGGCTTGTTCGGGGAGATTTACCCGCCCATTCAGAATCGGGAGGGGCTGGTGGATGACACCGCTGGCATCGATATCTACCCGGACGTCGCACCACAAGGCGAAGAGGTCGTGATTAAAAAGCATCGCTACAGCGCCTTCTTTGGCACTGATCTGGACATCATTCTGCGTACCCGCAAGATCGACACTGTCGTCGTCACGGGTGTCACTACCGAGAACTGCTGCCACGCCACGGCGCGCGACGCCATGTTCAATGGCTATAAAGTCGCCTTCATCTCTGATGCCACCGGCACATACAACTACCCGGATATGGGCTTTGGGGCGATTCCAGCGGAAGAAGTACACCGAGTCACCCTGGGCGTGCTGGCTGTGTCCACCGCGCATGTCATGACGACGGATCAGCTGATTCAGAAGACCCGGTAAGGGTCATGAGCACAGTCAAAGCCGCTCTGCGTTAGGGCTCCAGACCCTGAAGCACTCAAACAGGCCTTGTGATCTGTCCAATTTCTGGAGATCAGCTCACAAGGCCTGTGTTTAATTTTCTTGTGCCGCAATCAGTTGCGCCAAACGCTGTATGGAGAGCGGCGCACAACCTTCCGCATCATTGCTGATCGTCACATAAGCCGCCTGCCCTGCTCCAGTGATCCCGCGAATCGTACGGGCCAGCACAGTGCGGGTATGCACGTCTTCGCTGACAATGGCATCGAACGGGGTATGCTTTTTCTGGGCATCGGCATAGCCATAGGCACCAAACTCCCGGTTCAAGTTCCAGCGACACACCAAAGGCCCGGGCCACAAGGCTCGCAACAAGGGCAACTGCTCCTCGATCGGTGGCATTTTGCCGTGCAAACCCAGGCAAAAAGTGGCGCCATTCGCCTTTAAGGTATCGACCAAGCCTTGGGTCAGGAGCTCTGGATCTCGCACTTCTACAGCAAGAATGACCGGAGAGTCTTGCGGCAAGGCCTCTCGCGCCGCAGCCAGCATCTGCCCCAGCTTGTCGAATAACTCCGCCGGGCGATTCAACCAGCCCCAGGACAAAGGGCTTAACTGAAATACCAATACACCCAGCTTGGCACGCAAGCCGTCTACCGCAGGCTGCACAAACTGCTCTACAGCCAGACGAATATCCAGGAAGTCCGGGTTTGACTTGCGCACCTTGCCTTGCTCGTCACGGACTTGAGCGTCGGTGATCATGGAAGGGCATTTCACGACAAAGCGAAAATCCTCATCAACCTGGGCCGCGTAGACGGAATACTGCGTAACGGTCAAAGGGCGCCAGAAAGTGCGATCAACACAGACGGTACGCATCAAGGGATGCTGGTGATAAGCCTCCAGCCCGTGCTTGGACAAGATGTTCGACTCGTACTCGCCATCCCAGATCAAGCCTTCCCAACCGGGGTAAGACCAGGTGGAGACACCGAAGCGCAAGGTTTCAGGAAGCTGTGCCGCCAGATCACTCAGCTCCAGCGCGGAGGCGGCAAGGCTGACTTTGGTGATTTTGCGACGGGAGGCAGCGGCGGGCTTTGCAGCGGGAGGCTGAGGAATGGCATCGCCGAAAAGATCTTCTTGCATGCTGGGTATAGTGCCATGGGAATGGCGTTAAGCAAATGCCGGTTCAAAATCTACCAGATCCGTACTTTGCATGCCTAGCCTCTTGGCGACGCTGCGCCACCGACTGACAGCCTGAACAAGCTCCGCCCAGATTGCTTCTGCATCCCTCACCGTTAACCGGAAATACGGCGCTCCATGCATCAAGTTTCGCTTGAAGGATCAGCAGCTACCAGCGACTAAGAAATAGCAATACGGTGCTGTTGCAGACCAGCACATCCGAATCACAGGGGCTACAAAGCCTAGTTTGAGAAATCGTTGCAGAAAAATGGGGAGCTGGAAGCAAAGCAGAACTGGAGCGGGTGATGGGAATCGAACCCACGACGGATGCTTGGGAAGCATCAGTTTTACCATTAAACTACACCCGCCCTGATGGAGAGGTCTGCGTCAAAAGCAGACAATCCCGCGAATGGGGAAGCGAAAATTATAGCGCGATCTCTGGCGCATGCGTGGCCCCTGCCCTATCTTTTTCGCACGCCATCCCATGAATTCGGCGGCAAGACTCACTACAATAGAGTTTTCCCGCTTTTAGCTGATACGCGAGCCATTCTTGATGCCCGCGCCCCAACCATGACCTCCAGCAACGAAAAACCATCCCTGCTGTCGCCCAATGTCGCGAACAGCAACTCCGGCGAGACCCATATCCGTAGCTTTGTTCATCGGCGCGCGCACATTACGCCCAGCCAGGAACAAGCCTTGGCGCGCCTGCTGCCTCAGTGGTCGATTACGTATCGCGACAGCATTCTGAAGCCCGAAACGCTGTACGGCAATGACAACCCCCTGATTCTGGAAATCGGTTTTGGCATGGGTGAAACCACCCAGAAGATTGCCCAGGCCCGTCCCGACGACAACTTTTTGGGCGTGGAAGTCTTTAATGCGGGTGTGGGCGCCTTGCTCAAACGCATTGACGACAACCAGATCAGCAATATCCGCATCATTCAACACGATGCCGTTGAAGTCGTGCGTGACATGATCGCCCCTGCCTCCCTGGCTGGCATTCATATTTACTTCCCGGACCCTTGGCCCAAGAAGCGCCATCACAAGCGTCGTCTGGTGCAATCGCCCTTTATCCAGTTGCTGACCAGCCGTCTGAAACCCGGCGGCTACATTCATTGCGCAACGGACTGGGAAAATTACGCCGAACAAATGCTGGAAGTGCTGTCGGCCGAGCCTATGCTTAGCAACACGAACGAAGGCTATGCACCCCGCCCTGACTTCCGCCCACTGACCAAGTTTGAAAACCGTGGGCTGCGTCTGGGTCATGGCGTGTGGGATCTGATCTTCACCCGCAATGACACCCCTACTCCTGAACTGACCTGGCCCAAGAAAGAACAATGAGCGCTACCCTGTTCCCGCCTATAGAGCCTTACGCCCAAGGCACCTTGCACACCGATGATGGGCACCATATCTACTGGGAATGCTGCGGCAACCCGGAAGGTAAACCAGCCATCTTTCTGCACGGTGGGCCGGGATCAGGATGTTCTACCGATCACCGCCGCTTGTTCGACCCGCAAAAATACAATGTGCTGCTGTTCGATCAGCGCGGTTGCGGGCGCTCCTACCCCCATGCCAGCCTGGAGAACAACACCACCTGGCATTTGGTTGAGGACATGGAGCGGCTGCGCAAGGAAAAGCTCAAGGCCGACAAAATGCTGGTTTTTGGCGGTTCCTGGGGCTCGACACTGGCGCTGGCTTATGCCCAGACTCATCCTGAACACGTCAGCGAATTGATTGTGCGCGGCATTTTTATGGCCCGCCCCGAAGAGCTGCACTGGTTCTATCAGGAAGGTGCCTCTCGCCTGTTCCCGGATATCTGGGAGCAGTATCTTGCCCCTATCCCCGAGGACGAGCGTGACGACCTGATCACCGCTTATCACAAGCGTTTGACCGGCGATGATCCGGCGGTGCAGCTACGCGCTGCGCATAGTTGGTCACAATGGGAAAGCAATACGATCACGCTTTTGCCTAGCAAAAACCATCTGGATGCCAAGTCCAGCGACAAGGCCGCTTTGGCCTTTGCGCGTATTGAAAACCACTACTTCATGAATCAGGGCTTTTTGGAGCCAGACCAGCTCCTTGAAAACGCCCACCGCTTGCATGGCATTCCGGGAGTCATCGTACAGGGACGCTATGATGTGTGCACTCCGGCGCATACAGCCTGGCAACTGCATCGCGCCTGGCCACAAGCCGAATTTCACATGGTTGCAGACGCGGGGCACGCCTACAACGAACCGGGCATTTTGGCCAAGCTACTAAGCGCCACCCAAAAATTTGCCATCTGAATCACTCGTCCGGCTTGGCCCGGACCACATCCAGAGACAATGATGAACATTACCCTGAACGGTCAGAGCAAGGCTCTGACAAATACCGATACCGTTGGCACGCTGATTATTGAGCTGGGCTACGAAAACAAGCGCATCGCCGTAGAGCTGAATGGTGATATCGTGCCTAAAAGCCAGCACGCCACTACCCCTATCAACGAGGGCGACACGCTGGAAATCGTGGTGGCTGTCGGGGGCGGCTGAGACTGCCCCTTTAAAATGCACAATTGCTGACATTCCGCTACGGCTTCACGGTGAAAAATAAGGTCATAATGGGCCGACTCGCCTGCCATCAGGCAGCCGTGACAGACCCCTAACTTCAGGAGCAAAGCAATGGGCGTATTCAGTTTTCTTAAAGATGTCGGCGAAAAACTCTTTGGAGCCAACGAGGCCAAAGCAGCGACAGCAGACGAACTCCAGAAAGAACTGGCCAAACACCAACTGTCTGCCGACGGCCTGCACCTGACGGTGGATGGCGATAAGGTGACGGTCAGCGGTCAAGCTGCTTCTACCGAACAAGCCGAAAAAATTGTGCTGGCCTTGGGCAACACGCTGGGGGTCTCTCAAGTGGACAACCAACTGAATGTTGCACAACCCGCCCCCGAAGCCACCATGTATACCGTCCAAAAGGGCGATACCTTGTGGAAAATTGCCGAAACCAACTACGGCAAGGCCAACGGTGCGAAGTACACGGTTATTTTTGAAGCCAACAAACCGATGCTTAGCCATCCTGACAAGATTTACCCCGGTCAGGTACTGCGTATTCCTGCGCTGTAATGTCAGCCATTCAGGATGAAAAAAGCCCGCATCAGCGGGCTTTTTCTTTGGCGAAACAGTCAAAACAGATCAGACTGCTTGGGCAAACGCCAAGGGCTGCTTAGCGAAAGCCTTTGAAACCTTTACCAGCCAACCCTTTCAAGGCACCCATACCGCCCAGGCCGCGCATCATTTTGGCCATGCCGCCTTTTTTCATCTGCTTCATCATGCCTTGCATTTGCTCGAACTGATTCAGCATACGGTTGACCTCTTGCACTGGGACGCCAGAACCCGCTGCAATACGACGTTTGCGCGAGGCTTTGAGCAATTCAGGCTTGGCGCGCTCGGCCGGGGTCATGGAGTTCAAGATACCTTCGGTGCGACGCAGTTGCTGCTCTGCCTGGCCACCTTGCAACTGGGACGCCGCCTGGGAGAACTGCGCGGGCAGTTTTTCCAGCAAGGAGCCCATATCGCCCAGCTTTTTAACTTGCTGTAGCTGGTCGCGGAAGTCGTTCAAGTCGAACTTGTCGCCCGCCTTGATCTTGTCGGTAATCTTTTGAGCGTCAGCAATATCAATATTGCGCTGGGCCTGTTCCACCAGGGAGATGATGTCGCCCATACCCAGCACGCGCTGAGCCATACGCTCGGGGTGGAATGGCTCCAGGCCATCCAGCTTCTCCGACATACCGACAAATTTCAGCGGCTTGCCGGTGACATGGCG
The DNA here is from genome assembly GCF_026344135.1 of Alcaligenes parafaecalis. Lineage (NCBI taxonomy): Bacteria > Pseudomonadati > Pseudomonadota > Betaproteobacteria > Burkholderiales > Alcaligenaceae > Alcaligenes > Alcaligenes parafaecalis. Next base: position 122,860 of record NZ_JAPKNA010000004.1, read on the forward strand.
CACGGACAAGGCAGCACCACCACGAGCATCACCGTCCAGCTTGGTCAGCACCACACCGGTCAGCGGCAAGGCATCGGCAAAGGCTTTGGCCACGTTGACCGCGTCCTGACCCTGCATGGCATCCACCACGAACAGGGTTTCGATGGGGTTCAGCAAGTCGTACAGAGCGCGGATTTCGCGCATCATTTCTTCGTCAATACCCAGGCGACCGGCCGTATCGACAATCAGCACTTCAAAGTGATGACGCTTGGCGTGGTCCAGGGCATTGCGAGCAATGTCGGCAGGCTTCTGGCTGGGATCGGAAGGCAGGAACTCGACGCCCACTTGCGCGGCAACGGTTTTCAACTGCTCGATAGCGGCAGGACGGTAGACGTCAGCACTGACCACCAGCACTTTTTTCTTGCCTGTCTTGCGGCCGTGCTGAACGTGGCCGCCTTCGCTCAGCCACTTGGCCAGCTTACCGGTGGTGGTGGTTTTACCCGCCCCTTGCAGACCTGCCATCAGGATCACGGCAGGAGGTTGAGCCGCCAAGGACAGTTCGCTGGCGTTGTCGCCCAGGTCCGCACCCATCAGGTTAGTCAGCTCCTGGTGGACAACCCCCACCAGCGCCTGACCCGGATTGAGGCTGTCAGCAACTTCAACACCAAGCGCTTTCTCTTTGACCCGTGCCACAAAATCGCGCACGACTGGCAAAGCCACGTCGGCCTCCAGCAGAGCCAGGCGCACTTCCCTCAACATATCCTGAGTATTGGATTCGGTCAGACGAGCCTGCCCGCGCATGGTTTTCACCACACGCGACATACGCTGGGTCAGATTTTCAAACATAGGACTGGGTTCGCTTAAACTAGGTTATCGTGTGGTCTACGAATAAGAATAAAATGGCCACTTGAGGTACGCCCCGTACCGTTTTTCAGGAAATCCGGGACTTATGTCTGCAAGTATTGTATTTCACTTGCTCGCCGCACTGGCGTACATCGTGCTGTCGATCTCGCTCTGGCGTCCGTTGACTCGCGGCAGCACCCGAACCGTACTGAACGCCCCCAGCCGGGTGGCCTTGCTCTGCGCCATTATTGTGCACGGAGCGGGCCTGCTGCTGACGATTGTGCTGCCCCAAGGGCTGCATCTAAGCTGGGCCTTAGCCCTGTCGGCGGCAATCTGGTTGGGTATGGTGGTGTTCTGGTTCCAAAGCCTGTATCTGCGTCTGGACAGCCTGCTGCTCATTCTACTGCCTGCAGCCACAATCGTCAGCCTGCTGGCCATGGCCTTTCCCGTAGGCCATATCGTCAACCATGCAGGTAACGAATGGCTGCGCATCCACTTGATGATTGCGCTGGTCGCTTACGGACTCAGCACCGTGGCCGCCCTGCACGCTATCTTGATGACAGCGCTGGACCGTCAATTGCACCGCCCTATTGTTCATCAGGAACAACGTGGCCTGCTAAGCCGCGTGCTGGACACCATGCCGCCCCTGCTGGTGCAGGAAGAGCTGCTGTTCCGCCTGATCCGCGTCTCCTTCGTCATCCTGACCCTTACGATTTTGAGCGGGGCCGCTGTCTCGATGGCAATAGACGGAAAATTGCTGCCTGCTGACCACAAAACTGTCTTTACCTTGCTATCCTGGGTTACATTTGGTGGCTTATTATGGGGACGAAAACAGTACGGATGGCGTGGCCGTGTGGCCTTGCGCTGGACCCTGGCTGGCTTTGCCTTCCTGCTGCTCGCCTATACAGGCAGCCACTTTGTACTGGACGTCATCTTGCAACGAGGGAAAATTGGGTAAAGTCTTATTTTGGGTGGTCGTCATACTGGCGGGCATGATCATTGCCCGCATCGTGTCGCAAAACAAAGCCCGCAAACGTAACCCACCGAACCCGACCATGCGTCCCCCACGCAAGCAAGGCGGCTCCGAAGAAATGGTACGTTGCGCCCACTGCGGTATTTTCCTGCCGCGCTCGGAAGCCTTGATGAGCAATCATCACACCTGGTGCAGCCTAGAACACGCCAAGCGCGGCCCGCGCAGTTAAGCTCATGGCCCGCATGCACCACGCCTATGACCTGGACCGCCAGGGCTGGCTTAAACCCCATGCCAATGTCCTGCGCGCCCTGTCCCCCAATCAGGATGACCGCCCCGAGGGCGATAGTCCCACCCTGTTGGTGCTGCACAATATCAGCCTGCCACCGCAGGAATTTGGCGGGCCTTATATCCGTGATTTTTTCCAGAACAAGCTGGATATCAGCGCCCATCCCTGGTTCGAGAATATCCGGGACCTGAAGGTTTCAGCCCACTTTCTGATCCAGCGCACGGGTCACATCATTCAATTTGTTCCGACCACGCGGCGCGCCTGGCATGCTGGGGTGTCTCAATTTGAAGGTCGCGAACGCTGCAATGACTTCTCTATTGGTATTGAGCTGGAAGGCAGCGACTTCGAGCCTTTTACAGAAGCGCAGTACCGAGAACTATCCCGCCTGAGCCGCGCCCTGCGTATGCGCCATAATTTGCGCGCCGTGCGTGGTCACGAGCATATCGCCCCTGGACGCAAGACCGATCCAGGCCCGTTCTTTGATTGGAAACGGGTAAAGCGGGAACATGGCTGGCCCAAAGAAACCTTGCCGGAACAAGAGCTGGAATCCAAGCCACCACAAACGCCAGATCAGGATCGATAAAGTAGCTCTGGGCCAATATCGGCCAAGTTATTGCAACCCGTCAGTGCCATCGCCACTTCCAGTTCAGCCCGCAAAATATGCAGGACATGCGCAACGCCTGCCGCTCCTGCGGCGGCCAGCCCATAAATATAGGGACGGCCAATCATCACGGCTGTCGCACCCAGTGCCAATGCCTTGAGCACATCTGTGCCGCGTCGAATACCGCCATCCATCAAGACCGGCACCCTGCCCTGCACGACCTGACAAACCTGCGCCAACACGTCTACTGAAGCGGGCACACCGTCCAAGGTTCGCCCACCATGATTGGAGACAACAATCCCGGCAACCCCCATATCCAGGGCTCGCTGGGCGTCACGGGGCCGCATGATTCCCTTCACCCACACGGGTAGAGGGCTGTTCTGCACCAACCAAGCCAGGTCATCCCAGGTGGGAGCACTATTTAACAGGCCACTGCCAAATAAAGGGCTGGTGCCTGCTGCACCTAAAACCGCCTGCTGCCTGGGAGCACTCCGAAGATTCACCGCGTCCACGCCTTCAGGCAAGGCAAAGCCCACACGCTGCTCCTGATTCCGTACTCCATTGACGGCAGCATCCACCGTCAACATCAAAGCGGCATAACCCGCTGCTTTCAAGCGCCCCAACAAATCCAGGCTAAACGCCCTATCTGTTTGCCAATACCACTGCGCCCACAAAGGGGCATGGGCTTGTGCGGCAATCTCTTCAAAGGAATAGCTGGCCTGCATGCTAATCACACTGGTCGCCCCCATCGCACCCGCGCCCAACACACTGGCCAACTCACCCTCAGGGTGAGCCAAGCGCTGATAAGCCACGGGAGCCAGAAGAATCGGGTAGTCGATAGACTGCCCTTGCAGCGTCAAGCGGGTGGAAGGCTGATCAAACTTGCTTAAAGCAGCAGGCCATAAACCCAAGCGCCCGAAGCTGGCCAGGTTGTCTTGCAAGGTAAGCTCATCCGCCGCCCCTGCACTGAAGTACGCCCAGTCCTGCGTACGCATACGCTGACGAGCATAGGGTTCGTAATCCGTCAGACAGGCAATCTGAGCGGGGATATTACTGAGTGGGGGCAGTCGTTCTTGGGACATGGTCAATCAAGCTCCAGGCGATCAGACATCGCTCCATTCACGCAGCAAATTATGATAAATCCCCGTCAGGCGAGACAGCTCCTGGGCATCCGCATTCTGCTTGGCCAGTTGCTGAATGCTCTGATCCAGTTCCCACAGCAATTTGCGTTGATGCGCATGGCGCACCATGCTTTGTGTCCAGAAGAAGGAGGCATAACGCGTCCCTTTAGTGACTGGCTGGACTCGATGCAAGCTGGTGCCGGGATAGACCACCATATGCCCCGCAGGCAGCTTGATGGACTGCGTACCGTACACATCCTCGATGATCAGCTCACCACCTTCGTATTCGTCGGGGTCACTGAAAAACAAGGTCGTAGAGACATCCGTCCGTAAGCGCTGAGCCGTGCCCGGAACGGTAAAAATAGCATTGTCGATATGGTTGCCATACTCCCCACCGCCCTCGTAGCGGTTGAAACGCGGAGGCAACATACGCAAGGGCAAGGCAGCCGCAATAAAACCGCTATGCTGGCCGAGCACATGCATCAAGAACTCTCCCATCTGACGGGACACAGCGGTATCCAGCGGCAATTGCAAATTACGTTTGCTGTGCTGAGCCAGATAACCCGCCGTCGTGCGTCCATCTTCCCACTGCGCCTGCTCCAGGGCCTGGCGACAGTCGCGCAACTGTTCAGCGTTCAGAACATCAGGGATCGTAATCAGCATGGCATACCTGCGAGAGCAAAAAGGAAGACAAGTCCAAGCAAGAAACAGACAGGCCGCCCCAAAAGGCGGCCCATCTGACTTTACACTACAAGTCGCAACTTACTCGAAGCGGTAAGAAGCATTGAACATGTAAGAGCGGCCTGGGCCTACGTTGGCAAACACGCCAACGTGGGAAGCATCATACATGCGCACATTGCTGATGTTGTTGACGTTGAACTGGAAGGACACGTTCTTGTTCAGGTCGTAACGTGCCATCGCATCGTAACGCCAGTAAGACGGCAATTTCAGCTCGTTGGCGTCATCCACAAAGCGCTTGCCGACAAAGGTAGCACCTGCACCCAAGGTCAGCTCAGGCATGACTTTGTAGGTTGTCCAGACGTTGAAGCTCTGTTTGGAGATGAACTTCATCTGGTTGCCGTCAAAGACGTTAGCACCACTGCGGTACTTCTTGATCTTGGGGTCCAGATAGGTATAACCGGCCCACAGATTCCAGTTCGGAGTAATGGCACCAGCCGCACCCAACTCCAGACCACGAACACGGTTGCTGCCGCTCAAGGAAACATCGCCCGTCAAAGGATCGGTAGAGCGGGCATCTTTCTTGTCGGTCTGGAAGATAGCCGCTGTCAGAGACAGCTTCTCGTCGGCCACATCCCACTTGGTGCCCAGTTCCCAGCTATAGCTGCGCTCTGGCTTCAAGTCACGGATAGCGGCACCGCCCGCTGGGCCGTCAGCACCACCGGCCTGACCCAGGTTTTCACCCGTTGGGTTGGACGAGGTGCCGTAGCTCAAGTAGATAGAACCATTGCGCGCAGGCTTGTACACCACGCCCAACTGGTAGTTCCACATATCGTCTTTGCGGGACTCTTTGGTGTTGTCTGCTTCAAAGCGATCAAAGCGCAAACCACCATTCACCGACCACTGATCATTAAATGCAATCGTGTCAAAGATATAAGCCGAGCGAGTCTTGATATCGCCGGTCTTGGTCTTGGGACCGTATTGCAAGGAGTAGTTGTATTGGCGGTTAGGATCAGGATTGTAGAAGGAATCCGTCTCGCGGCCTGGACCACCCGTCATCGTCTTGTTGTGGATTTCCTCTTTGCTGATCTCCACCCCTGCAACGATATCGTGCTTGAGCGAACCAGTATTGAAGCTGCCATAGACATCGGTCTGGTTCAACAAGGACTCGGAGACCCGGTAGTTCGTCCGATCATCACGACGGAACTGCAGGCCTGGGCCCTCTGTCGCGCAAGCCCCGCCCGAGCTCGCTGTGCAATTGTCAAAAGACGGACGTGTCATCAAGTAATGATTCAGCGTCTTGCTGTAGCGCGTCACGTTGCGAACCGTGAAGCGATCGTTCAGATCGTGCTCGACGCTGGCGGTTGCGGTATCTGCCGTGTACTTACGGAAGTCCACATTGCGACGACCATAAAAGGTGTCGCGGTCCGCTTCCAAAGGAGTGACTCGATCCGGGTTGGCCGCATTCTTGAAGGGGAAGCCCAGATCCGGCATGTCCTTGTTTTCAAGACGGGAGTAGGACAAGGTCACACGGGTAGGAGTACCCAAGCCAAAGGCGATGGAAGGCGCGATGCCCCAGCGATCAATCTTCACGCCGTCGCGGCCTGCTACTTCACCGCCCATACGCATCAAGTTCAGACGAATGGCACCGGTATCGGAGAACGCGTAGTTACCGTCTGCCGTCAGGCGGTATTGATCCGACGTACCGTAACCTGCTTCCACTTGGAAGAAGTCTTTCAGTTTGGGGGACTTGGTCACCAGGTTCAAGCTACCGCCGGTACCGCCACGGCCTGTGTAGGCCGAGCTGGGGCCTTTCAAGACTTCAACCGATTCCAGGTTGAAGGTCTCGTGCGAGCCACGGGAGTAATCACGTACGCCATCAATAAAAATATCGGTACTGGCTTCGTAACCGCGAATAAAGGGGCGATCGCCCATAGGCGTGCCACCTTCGCCCGAGCCCAGCGTAATACCTGGGGTGGTACGCAACACATCTTGCAAGGAGGTCGCGCCACGGTCCTTGATCACCTCTTCGGGGATCACAGTAATGGAGCGTGGTGTGTTCAGCAAAGACTCGGAAAACTTCACCGACTGTGCTTTATGGGCTTGAAAGCCATCAATGCCATTGCTATCTGTTGCGCCCTGGACTTTGATCGACTGCAGCTCGGTCACGCCTGGATCGGCGGCTTGAGCAAAAACAGGGGTAGTCAGGGCCGCAAACAGTGCGGCAGATAAAACCGTCTCGGCAAAACGACGAGGCGGCAAGGAGGAAACGAACGACATCACCAGCTCCAAATGGTAGGTATCACTTTTCAAGGCAGGGCGATTGAAAGGGGCACGATCGCTCGCGTTAGCGGTGTTTCGCTGCCGAATAAGTGCTTTTAATGGGAGCCCGTAATATCAATCATTCTTATTATGAAGTCTATCCAAATCTTACGATTTCCTTAAATTCAGCTAAAAATCAGCTTGTTTTCGTCCACAGTGTGGTGTCCATGCATCGTATTACGATCAATTCTCATTAAGATGGAGAAAAAATAAAAAATCGCTTAGTGATTGAATTTTCACCCTCCACTCATCTTCCCCCTTCTCCCCTTAATAACCTTTCAAGAGGCGCAAAAAAGCCTCTATCTTACAAAACAAGAAAGAGGCTTATAAGCTGACAATTTGCTGAATCCGCTCTTTACGAGCGGATTCAGCAAGCTTCAGATTTACAGGTTCAGCAGCAAACGGTTCACGCGTTTCACAAAGCTGGCGGGATCTTGCAATGCGGCGCCTTCGGCCAGCATGGCTTGTTCCAGCAGCAATTGCGCCCATTCACCAAAGGCTTCATCATCAGCGGCCTGGACCTTGGCGATCAAAGCGTGTTCCGGATTGATTTCCAGAATTGGCTTCACTTCAGGGGCTTCCTGGCCAGCGGCTTGCAGCATACGCAGCAGGTGCGGGCTCAGTTCGTTGGCATCGACCACCACGCAAGCGGGGGAATCGACCAGACGTGCGGTAATGCGCACTTCTTTGACCTTCTCGCCCAATGTGGTTTGCAGGCGATCAACCAGAGGCTTAAAGGTTTCAGCCACTTCGGCCTGATGCTTCTTTTCTTCCTCGTCCGCCAGCGCATCCAGATCCAGGCCACCCTTAGCCACAGACACCAGTTGCTTGCCTTCAAATTCACGCAGGTAGGACAGCATCCATTCGTCCACGCGATCGGACATCAGCAGCACTTCGATGCCTTTCTTGCGGAATACTTCCAGATGCGGGCTGTTCGATGCAGCAGCAAAGGTGTCAGCCGTGACGTAGTAAATCTTGTCCTGGCCTTCCTTCATGCGAGCGATGTAATCATTCAGGGACACGGTCTGAGCCGAGCCTTCCTGATTCGTGGAAGCAAAGCGCAGCAAGGCAGCGATACGCGCCTGGTTGCTCATGTCTTCGCCTGTGCCTTCTTTCAGGACTTGGCCAAACTGGTTCCAGAACTCGGCGTATTGCTCGGGCTGGTTCTCGGCCAGATCTTCCAGCAAGGACAGGATACGTTTGGCACTACCTTCACGGATAGCACGCACATCACGGCTTTCTTGCAGAATTTCACGCGAGACATTCAACGGCAGGTCGGCCGAATCGATTACGCCACGCACAAAGCGCAGGTAAGCAGGCAACAGTTGCTCGGCGTCGTCCATGATGAACACGCGCTTCACGTACAGCTTCACGCCACGGCGAGCGTCGCGGTCCCACAGGTCAAACGGAGCCTGCTTGGGTACGAACAACAGTTGGGTGTATTCGCTACGGCCTTCTACCCGGTTGTGTGTCCAGGCCAGAGGGTTCTCGTAATCGTGGGCGATGTGCTTGTAGAACTCCTGGTACTGCTCGTCAGTAATTTCCGACTTGGAGCGTGTCCACAAGGCGCTGGCCTGGTTAATGCTTTCCCATTCGTCCTGAATGACTTGCTGCTGCTTTTCCTCGTCCCACTCTTCTTTGCGCATTTGCACAGGCAAAGAGATGTGATCGGAGTAGCGACGCAGCACGTTGCGCAAGCGCCAGCCGTCCAGGAAATCGTCCTCGCCTTCACGCAGATGCAGGGTAATCGTCGTACCGCGCTCGGCTTTCTCGGCGGCGGCGATGGTGAATTCACCTTCACCAGCGGATTCCCACAGCACGGCTTCCTGATCCTGACCTGCACGGCGCGTCAACACGGACACTTTGTCGGCCACGATAAAGGAGGAGTAAAAGCCCACGCCAAACTGACCAATCAGTTGTGTGTCTTTCTGCTTGTCGCCCGTCAGTTGGGAGAAGAATTCTTTGGTGCCCGAGCGCGCAATGGTGCCCAGGTTGGCAATGGCTTCATCACGCGACATGCCAATGCCGTTGTCAGACAGGGTGATCGTGCGCTGTTCTTTATCGAACTCCACACGGATACGCATTTCTGGATCGCCTTCCAGCAAGACTGGATTGTCGATGGCCTCAAAGCGCAGTTTGTCACAGGCATCCGACGCATTGGATACCAGCTCACGCAGGAAAATCTCCTTGTTGCTGTACAAGGAGTGAATCATCAAATGCAGTAATTGTTTGACTTCAGCCTGAAAACCCAAGGTTTCGGACGTATTCGCAGTGTCAGTCTGGCTCATGGTGAAAAAGCAAAAAAATGGGTTGATTGCCGCACGCCAAAGCGCGCCCTATTGCAGACAGATAGGGACGTCCTGCGATATTTCAAGAGAGCAATCAGGCAGTGGGGCCGGAAGTCAAAGCAATCACGCCGCTGATCATGACAGCACAGCCCAGCAGACTCCAGGCATTGGCTTTCTCGCGCAGCACCACCATGCCCAGCAGCGTGCCAGCCATCATGGACATTTCACGGGCCGGTGCCACCATGGACAAGGGGGCGCCCAGGCTCAATGCCTGCAGGACCAGAATGTAAGACATGGGGGACAAGAACCCCACCGCCGCCGCCAATTTCCAATAGGGTTTGAGCTTGACGAAGCCCGCCCGGCCACGGCGGGCAATAAAGGGGGCCAACATTCCCAAACGCAGCACATTGCTGAACCAGTCCAGCAAAAAAGGCGAGATCAGCAGGACTTTGACGCCATAGGCGTCGACCACGGTATACGCCGCAATCAAGATCCCTGTCTGCATCCCCCAACGCACGCCCGTCAGCGCAGCAGGACTGAAGAAACGACGCAGATGCCCTTGGGTAGCAATCAGCAAAATACCCATCACCACCAGCAAGATCCCCAACACACCCAATGGCCGTACCGGTTCGCCCAGCAGGATAAAGGCACCAATCGAGGACAACATGGGACCTGTGCCACGGGCAATCGGGTACACCACCGAGAGGTCTGCCACCTGATAGCCTTTTTGCAGGCTTAGGCTATAGCCCATGTGCAGCAAGGCACTGAGCATCACACAGGTAATGGTCTCGCTGGTCCAGGGCATATTGCCCTGGGTAAAGACCACCCACAGCATGATGGGGAAATAAAACAGGATGGCGAAAAAGGAGTACGCAAATACAAAATGCGCCCCTGCCATGGCGGCCCGTTTAGAGAGCAGATTCCAACCCGCATGAATGAACGCAGCACACACCACCAACAACAACGCGGTCCAGGACATGAGGGCTTCCACCAGCAAATAGCAAAAGAAAAACTATACGCCCCCTTCATAGGCGAGGCCAGCCAATCACGGCGCTTTCAACGTCCCATGACAAATAAGAGACAGTACTGGACAATTCAAACATCAAGGTATGATGTTCGGCACGTATTTTGATATGGAGCTGACCATGAGCACCCTGCTGTATGTTGATTTTCCCTACCCCGGCCCTTGGGGCGCAGACATGGGTGAAGCCATGCAAGAACTGGCGCAATCCATCTGTCTGGAACCCGGCCTGATCTGGAAAATCTGGACTGAAAATAAAGAGCAGTCCAAAGCAGGTGGCGTGTATCTGTTCAGCGACAAGCCCAGCGCACAAGCCTATCTGGACATGCACAGCAAGCGGCTTAACAGCTTTGGGATCACAGGCATTGATGCCCGTTTTTTTGATGTGAACCAGCCACTGACAGAAATCAATGCCGGCCCCCTGTCGGCAGCCAAATAAAACCCCGTCTGCAGACACAAAAAAGCCCGCCTGCTGCTGTGCAAGCGGGCTTTTACGACCATCTTCAGGCAGTCAGCTCAACGGCCTTGAAATCCACCGGAACTTCCAGCGCGTTGTTGATGTAGTTGGTGAACAGGTTCAAGGCGGTGACACCGACCAGTTCCACCACTTCACCCTCGGAAAAACCGGCATCGCGCACGGCTTGTACATCGGCTGCCGACACTTGCCCACGCTGATCCACCAGCTTGAGCACAAATTTCAATGCGGCTGCGGTACGGGGATCATCGGACTGACCACGCTGGGCTTGCGCCAGAACTTCCGGGCTCAAACCGGCATTGGCACCCAGCACGTTATGCGCGGCCAGGCAGTATTCGCAACGGTTACGGTCAGCAATGGCAATAGCTAATTGCTCACCCAGCTTGGCGCCTAACTGGCCACCAGCAAAAGCGCCGAAGGAACCCCACATGCTGCGCAAGGCTGCTGGCGAATTGGACACCATACGGAACATGGCAGGCACGCTACCACCAAAGGCTTTTTGAATTTCCTGCAAAGCAGGCTGGCTGGCGGCGGGAGCTTGGGCAACTTCAGGCAATGTAAGACGGGACATGGTGATCTCCTGGTGAAGTGGGCCGTTGTGGCCGAAATGAAGCTAGCAGAGATAGTGTCTCGCCAAGCGCAAGATCATTGGATAAGATTAGTCCCGACAACTTACCTTTTCATCCAGACGAGGATGTTTTCATGAACCTGGATCGTCTCTCCCTTCTGCTGGAACAATTCCGTGTTCGGGCACATTTGTTCTACAACGGCTCTTTGTGTGGTGTAACGCGATTCGCGGCCCAGCCCGGCCGTGCCTTCCTGCACATCCTGCGACGTGGGCAGCTCAGCGTGCGTCATGACCCGCGTGATCCGGTGCCCACAGTCATGACGATTGACCGCCCCAGCCTGCTGTTTTATCCCCGACCGCTGGAACATGCTTTTTACGATCTGCCCAATGAAGGCTCGGACTTCACCTGCGCGACGCTGGATTTTGATGGGGGTGAACACCATCCCCTGGCCCGCTCCCTGCCTGATCTGATTATTGTTCCCTTGGACGAGGCGGCAGGTCTGGAACAAGCTCTGGGCCTGCTATTTGCGGAAACCGAGTCGGTGCGCTGCGGCCATCGCTTGCTGGCAGATCGCCTGTTCGAGATCGTGCTGTTGCAGTTGCTGCGCTGGCTGTTTGATAACCCGGATCGTTGTGACATTCCGGTTGGCCTCTTTCGGGGCTTGTCGCACCCTCCTGTTGCGCGGGCCTTGCTGGCGATTCAGGCCGATCCGGGCAGAGACTGGACGGTACAGTCGCTGGCCCAGGAAGCCAAGTTGTCACGCAGCGCGTTTGCTGTGCAGTTCAAGCATTGGGTGGGCGACACTCCGGCGGACTACCTGGCCCAATGGCGCTTGTCCCTGGCGTGTCAAAGACTGGTTCAAGGCCAATCGGCCAAACGGATTGCCCTGGATCTGGGTTATGCAAACCCCTCGGCGCTATCCCGTCTGTTTCGCCAGCGCACAGGCCAATCCATGCGGGAGTGGTTGGCCGCGCGTCAGTCAAACTGAGCGGTCCTGATCCAGCACCGCCAAAAAGTTCGTCAAGGCCGGGTTAGGGTTGTCGGAGACATAGGCACTCATCAGCTCGGCAGCAATATCATCGGCATCCAGCAAAGGCAGATACACCAGCGTATCCGTGCGCAAACGAGCTAAAGAAGCGGGCACGATAGCCGGGGCAATACCGGCTTCAACCATCACCAACACCGTTGGCACCATGCTCTCCTGCACAAAGCGTGGCAAGCAGCCTGAACGCTGCAACATGCGTTGCTGAAGTAAATGAAAGTAGCGCGACTGCTGGCGCGAATAAGCCACCATTTCATAGGAAAAAGCCTGGAATAGCGTCAGCCCCTGACGATGCTCTTCGGCACGCGGATCATCGCGCCTGAGGACAAACATCATGGGTTCGGACTCCACTAGCTGCGGATTCAGATCGGGTACGGCAAAGGATGGCCGGATCAAAGCCACATCAACCCGACGTTCGTACAAGGCCGCAGGCATATCGCTGGAATTCATCTCGTGAATCTGCAGATCCACTTGCGGGAAATCCTGGCGAAAGCGATACAAATGCTTGGATACGTCGGCATAGGCACTGCTGGGCGTCAGGGCAATGCGCAGCATGCCGGTTTCCCCCCGATGCACTTGCTGTACCGCTTGTACCGTCTGCTCCAGCTCCGTGCCAATCAGACGCAAGCGTCGTTGCAACTCCGCTCCCGCCGCCGTCAATTGCACGGTACGCGTGGTGCGGATAAACAGAGTGGCACCGACCTGCTCTTCCAGCCTGCGTATGGCTTGGCTCAAAGGCGGCTGGGTCATGAACAAACGCTGGGCGGCCCGACCAAAGTGCAGCTCTTCAGCCAGAACCAGGAACATCTCGCTTAATTTGGAGTCCAGCATAGGAATGTCAATTAGGTCTTAAAATGAATTAATAAAGGTTATTTTTAATATTAGACAACATAATATCCCCTATCTACTATCCGTCCTGACACTTATCAAAAAACAAGGCCAAGCTGCACGTCACTGCAAAATTGGCCTACCGCAGGAGATAAACATGACGGTATTCAAGCATCGCGCCCCTTTACTGAGCGGCCTGCTGGCACTGACCTTACTGGGCTCGAACTCGGCTTTGGCTGATGCAGCCTACCCTTCGCAAGCCATTACCTTTGTTGTGCCTTACGCGGCCGGTGGCAGTTCTGACACCCGCTCTCGCATGCTGGCTCAAAAGATGAGCGATAGCCTGGGCGTGACTATTGTGGTGGAAAACAAGCCCGGTGCCAGCGGCAATATCGGCACCAGCATGATTGCTCGCGCCAAGCCTAACGGCTACACCATTGGTCTGGGCAACTTTGGCCCCATGTCGGTGAACAAGGCCCTGTACGGCAGCAACCTGCCCTTTGACCCTGAGCAGGACTTGCAACCCATCGCACTGATCGAACGGGGTGCCATGGCGCTGGGCGTGAACAGCAATTCCCCCTACCAATCCCTGGCTGATCTGGTTAACGACGGCAAGAAGAACCCCGAAAAACTGGACTATGCCTCGACTGGCGCAGGCGGTGCCTCGCACTTGCTGACCGAGCAATTCAAGGCCACCTCCGGCTTTGATGCTGTTCACGTGCCTTACCGTGGCGGCGCACCCGCCTCGAATGACTTGCTGGCCGGTAATATCTCGTTCTATCTGGAATTGGCCAGTCTGTTTTTGCCACACATGCAAGTCGATAACCCGCGCTTGCGTGTTCTGGGCGTGACCTCTGAAGAACGTCTGAAATCCATGCCAAACACCCCCACCTTCAAGGAACAAGGGGTAGATTTGGTGGCATCGAACTGGTTTGGCGTGATTGCTCCTGCTGGCCTGCCTGCTGATGTCCTGGAAAAACTGAACAAAGCCATCAACGACGCCCTGCAAGACCCCGACTACCGTCAGATTGTGGAGTCTCAAGGTGCGGAAGTGGTGGGTGGTACCCCCGAAGAATTCACCGCTTTTGCGAAAGAAGAAACCAAACGCTGGACCGCACTGATCAAGGCTCAGAACATCTCGATTCAGTAGTGCCAGATCTCGCTTATGACTGCAAACCCTAGCCCCCTCGCGTTGCAGGACCAGTCCATCCAGGCCTGGTCCTGGCTGGCTGACCCAGCCACCTGTATCAGCACCCACCCCAGCGGCCCCTTGGCGGGTTTGAGCTTTGGGGTGAAAGATGTGCTGGATGTTCAAGGCATGCCCACCCGCTATGGCGCACATTTCCCTGATGCCTTGCCCGCCGAACGTGACGCCGCTTGTGTGGCCCTGCTGCGCCGTGCCGGTGCGGTCGCACTGGGTAAAACCGTTACCGCTGAATTTGCCTACGCCGCACCTGGCCCCACTCGGAACCCACTGAATCTGGACCATACACCCGGCGGCTCCTCCAGTGGCTCGGCGGCCGCCGTGGCGGCAGGCATGGTCGATTTTGCATTGGGGACTCAAACCGGGGGCTCCATGATGCGCCCCGCCGCCTTTACCGGCATTCTGGGTTTCAAACCCAGCTTTGGCGCGGTACATCGCAGCGGTCTTTTCTTGCTGTGCGACAGCCTGGACACCATTGGCTACTTCAGCCGCGACTTGTCCGTGCTGCGCCGTGTGGCCACTGTCTTGCAGGGCTTGCCTGATATTCAGGTCCCCACCGCACCACGCATTGGCGTGCTGGATGGCAAAGATCTGGGCCCGATCACACCGGCTGCTCTTGCGGCGTTGGAGCAAGGTTGCCAACACCTGGAACAAGAAGGCGCCCAATTGGAGCGTCTGCCTGCCGACCCGCAACTGAAAGAACTGCTCATCCTGCAAGGCCAGATCATGGGCTATGAAATGGCCCGCAGCCTGCTGCCCGTCTGGCAAGCCAGCCCGGATGCCTTGCGCCCGGTTACAGTTCAAGCCATCAAACATGGGCTGGACCTGCCCCCCGCGGACTACCACGCCTGGCAAGCACACCGCCGCCAGCTTGAACGGGAATGGCAGGATCGCTATGGCCATTTTGATGCCTTGCTAACTCCGGCTGCACCCGGACCGGCACCGTATGGTTTGGACAGCACGGGCTCTTCTGTTCTGAACCGTCCCTGGTCTTTGCTGGGCTGGCCTACCTTGAGCCTGCCCGCTCCCGGCCAAACCAGCCCCTTGCCTTTGGGTTTGCAACTGATCGGACAGCCTCATCAAGATGCGGCTTTGCTGGATCTGGCATCGCTGATTTGCCCGGCCTGATCGGTCCGAAAAGCAATCAAAAGACTTACTCTGAAACAAGCAGAAATAGAGTAAACAGCAACCAGAATCATTAACAAATGCTTTAAATAACAAATATTTAGGAGTGCTTTGAGTTTTCTCAAAGCACCCTTGAATACTGGCTCTACAGACGGCTAGGCGACGTATTAACATCAATAAGGTGTTCCCGGTGCGCCGCGTCAGTACGTTCTTCAAATCGCGACTACGCAGCGTCCGGCTCTTTCAAACAATCCGGAAAAGACCATGCGTCGCCCTCTCTTACTGCTGCTCTCCACTTTCTTTTTGATCTGGGCTGTCGAAGCCCTGTGGCTGGCCCCGTCGCCACCGGGCGATACGCTCTGGGTGATCCGACAAGAAGGCATGCTGCTAACTGGCATTCTGGCGCTGGGCATCATGACGGCCATTATGGTTCTGGCCCTGCGTCCCCGCCGACTGGAGCCTTGGCTGGGCGGCATGGACAAAGCCTACAAGCTGCACAAGTGGCTGGGCATTATCGCTATTTTGCTCAGTCTGGCCCATTGGCTCAGCAAGGAATCCAAAGGGCTGATTTCCGCGGCTATTGGCACGGGTGGCCGCCTGGCCAAAACGCCTGTGCCTGAATGGGTCAGCCTGCTCAAACCCTATGCCAAGTCACTGGGCGAATGGACGTTTTATGCGCTAATTCTGATGCTGATCATCACCCTGGCGCGGCGCACGATTTCCTATAAAAAGTGGTACAGCCTGCATCGTCTGATGCCCGTGGCCTATTTGATTCTGGTCTTTCATGGCGTGGTACTGACGCCCCCTGCTTACTGGAGCGGCATAGGCGGCTGGGCGCTGGCCATCACCATGGTGATCGGAACCGCAGCCGCATGTATTCAACTGCTGCGTAATTTGAGTTCGGCCTACCCCCATACCGGCACTGTGATCTCCTGTACCTCGCAAGGCGATGTGCTGGAGGTGCAATGCCGTATGGACCAATCCTGGCCGGGGCATCAGGCCGGGCAATTCGCCTTTTTACGCTTGAAGGGCGAGTCCGAGTCCCATCCTTTCACCTTGTCCGATGCGGATCAGGACAATCAGATTGTCCGCTTCCATATCAAGCAGTTGGGCGATTGGACGCGTCGGCTGCCCGAACGTTTGCATATCGGTCAGAGCATAGAACTGGATGGCCCGTATGGCCGCTTCACCCAGCCGGGCAGCGACGAAAAGGGGGTCTATATATGGGTGGGTGCTGGTGTTGGGGCCACGCCATTTCTATCCTGGTTAAGTCAGGAACACCAGGAAGGCCACGCGCCCTATGCCTATCTGCAATATGCTTGTCAGCACAGCTCGGACCCGCTGGCCCAAGCCTTGAGTAAGGCGGCCAAGGAGCACCCGGATGTGAATCTGGAAATCTATGCGGATGGCCGTCGCTGGACGCCCAAAGAGGTGCTGCAGTACTACCATGCTGACATGCCTCTGCATATCTGGTTCTGTGGCCCGGCGGCCATGGGCGGGCAGTTGCGGCGTGAACTCAAGCAGACTTTGCCTGCGAAATCCTGGACCCTGCACAAGGAACACTTCCAGTTCCGCTAAGCCTTTGCTCATCCAGCAACTGACCTTGTTCATCAATCAGAGCAAGGCCAGTTCTGCTTATGCTGAGTGTAGAAATCCAGTGCTACTAGAACAGCCTACTTATTTTGATGAGGTGGCGTCGCCCCGAGCATAGACACAAAAAGAGTCACCAGATTATTTCCCATGGCGGCCCACTGCTCCGGGGTTTCCAGACCCATATTGTCAACCGCACCATGCATGCCCTGGTAGATCACCCAGGCAGTCAAATCCACATCGACCACAGACCAGGCTCCGGCTTTCTGGCCTTCGCACAAAATCGTGTGCAGCGGCTCGGTCACCGTATTTCGTTCGCCCTGGTAATTGCTGCGCATATGGTCTGAAAACACCAGATCATGCATGTCCAGCGTATCTCTATACGCCTGTACCGAAGCCCGAATCCAACAGGCCAGACGCTGCACCCAATCATCTTCCGGCGCTTGCTCCAGCGCCCCTTGCACGCGGTCATGAAACTGCTGGATGAACTGCTCGCGCAAGGCGGCCAGGATCTCCTGCTTGGAGCTGAAGTAGTGATAGAACAAGCCCTTGGACATGCCCGCCCGCAACACAATTTCATCGACCGGGGTCGCATCAAACCCTTGTTGCAAAAACAAGGTGGCAGCCGCTTCCAGTAAATCCCGGCGGCGAACTTCAGAGGGTTGGGTACGAGGTGTTTTGGCTGCAGTCATGGGCGTCAAGGTATCAGAAAAACCCGACAAAGAGCCTCGTCGAGTATCACTGCGCTATTTTAGCCAGCCTGTTTATTTTATATTGACTGACAGTCAGTCAATATCTTATAGTTTTCGATAATAATTCTCATTTATCGAATTCTATGACTCGCCGACTCGCTCTAACCATCGCCATTTACCTGGGGACTTTCATGGTCACCCTGGATATCAGCATCGTGAATCTGGCCCTGCCCCGTATGCAGCAAGCCCTGCAAACCGATATGGCGGGGCTGCAATGGATTGTGGATGCCTATGCCCTGTGCCTGTCCGCCTTCATGCTGTCTGCCGGACTCTTGGGTGATCGCTACGGACGCAAGAAAAGCTGGTTGCTGGGGGTGCTGGCCTTTACGGTCGGTTCCATGATGTGCGCACTGGCCGGTTCACTGACCGCCCTGCTGTGGGGACGCATTGTACAGGGCATGGCCGGAGCCTTATTGATCCCCGGTGCCCTGTCTATTCTGACTCATGCCTTCCCTGACTCGGCTCAACGAGCCCGCGTCATTGGCGGCTGGTCCTCCTTCAGTGCGCTGGCCTTGGTACTGGGACCGATTCTGGGAGGGGTACTGGTGGATCTGGCAGACTGGCCATCTATTTTCAGCCTGAATCTGCCACTGGGTTTGCTGACACTGGGCCTGGGCATGTGGGGGATTGAAGAATCCGCCCACCCCGAACACGCCGCTTTTGACCCTATAGGCCAATTGCTCAGCGTGATCTGGCTGGGCGCCCTGACGTATGGGCTGATCTGCGCTGGAGAACAAGGCTGGCACGCATCAGAAACCGTGCAGTCTCTGGCTTTGGCCGCCGTCACGTTCCTGGCCTTTATCTATGCCCAAACGCGTGTTGCCCGCCCTTTACTGCCTTTGAGTCTGTTTCGAGATTACCGCTTCAGTGCTGCGAACGTGGCTTCCTTTGTGCTGGGTTTCGCGGCCTATAGCAATGTGTTTTTCCTGTCGCTGTTCTTTCAAAACGCTTTGGGCTGGAGCGCCACACAAACCGGCTGGGGTCTGGCTCCCCAGTTCATCGGCATGGCCGTGCTGGCCTCCCGCTTTGGGGCCCTAAGTCAACACTTTGGCTTGAAGCTGGTACTGATCGTCGGCTTTGGCCTGATGGCCGCAGGTTCCTGGTTAATGATGCTGCTGCAACCCGGCGCATCCTACTGGCTGGCCGGTTTTGCCCTGGCCGTACTGGGTGTAGGTATGGGCTTGTCCGTTCCGGCTTGCAGCACCCTGGTCATGAATCTGGTGCCACGCGAGCGCTCCGGCATGGCCTCGGCCACGACCAATGCCATACGTCAAACAGGCATGACGCTAGGTGTCGCCCTGCTGGCCTCCTTGATGAGCCAAGGCGCCGTCACCTCCCTGTCCAGCCGCCTGGACCCTGCCCGTCCGAATGTAGAGCAAGCGCATCAGATCATTACCTCTGGCCAGGTGAATTTGCCAGCCTCGGCAGACCCTTTCTTCTGGATGGAAGCGGTTCAACACGCTTGGGCCGACGGTTTCCACCGAGTCATGTTCTGGGCGGGGTTGCTTGCTGTCATTAGCCTGATGTTATTGGTACGCCTGCGCTTGCCCCGCGTTCAGGCAGCACCCGCCGCGGCTGTGGAACTGCATTAATACCCCGCTGTTCCACTGGCCCGGCCTGGATTTACAATAGCGCATGGACAAATTACGACTGGATAAATGGCTATGGGCGGCGCGCTTTTACAAGACGCGCAGCCTGGCCTCTGAAGAGATCACCAAAGGGCGGGTATTGCTGAATCAGCAAACGACCAAGCCTGCCCGCGAAGTCTCGATTGGTGATGTGATTACCCTGCGCAAAGAAACTCCTGCCATGGAGGTTCATGTCACCGCCTTAAGCGGCGTACGTGGCCCCGCCCCGGTTGCCCGTCAGTTGTATCAAGAGACAGAAGAAAGCAGCACACGACGCACACAGGCCGCCGAACACCGCCGTCTGGCACCCGAGCCCGCGCTAGATTTTGATGCTGGCCGCCCGACCAAAAAAGATCGCCGTCAGATGCAGTTGCTCCGGGGTAAATAAACCGCTCGCTACTCATCCTTCGCGATACTGAAAAAGCCCTGCCAAGCTGCCCTGCTTGGCAGGGCTTTTTTTATGGATAGTTCTCTCGGCTTGTCTATCAACAGCGTTTCACGACGATCTGGACAGTGAGTAAAACCCGCTCCTGTTTGCCTCCTCCCAGCCCTGTCCACCTACTTACTCAGCCAGCCCCTGCGCTGCTTCCAAGCACCGCATGCAAGGCCTGAATTTCCGTCTCCCAAAAATTCTCCCGATGCAGAGAACCCTCTACTAAAGCGCTTCCAAACAGCTCCAAAAACCCCTTTTTGATATATCAGATAACGAGTTTATATATCAATAAAATCAAGGGTTTACACCATTTATCGCGCTTGCAAAAAAACGCTATAAACCTAAAACAATTACATGCAAACGCATTCAAAAAACGTGAGGAGACAGGAAAATGAAAATCACGGCAGTACGCGCAATTCCCTTGAACGTGCCTTTTCAGTTCAATAGCGCTGGCATCAAAAAACCGAGCAATCTGGCGATCTGTCATGTGGAAATTGAAACGGATGAAGGCATCACGGGCTATGGCCTGAGCGCCATCACTGAAGAGCATCCCGTTGCCAGCACCATTAACGATATTCTGGCCAGCGACCTGATCGGGCAAGACCCGTTGAACACCGAGCGCCTGTGGGATCGCATGTACTGGAACGTGTGCCCTCGTGGCCAGACCGGCTATGCCATGCATGCCATCTCCGCCCTGGACATCGCCCTATGGGACATCAAGGGCAAAGCCCTGGGTCTGCCGGTATGGAAACTGCTGGGCGGTGCCCGTGAAAAAGTGCCTGCCTATGCCACTTTTGGTTTTGCCTTCCTGGGTGAAGAAGAGTTGGTCAAAGTGGCTCGCGACTGCGTGGATCAAGGCTTCAAGGGCCTGAAAATGGTGGTGGGCCATCACGGCCTGCAACGCCGTGACGAGCCGCGCCCTCTGTCCGAGCTGGTCCGTCAGGACATGCGCCGCATGAGCCTGGTGCGCGAGGCCATTCCCGCCCACATTCCGCTGTACATCGACGGCAACTGCAGCCTGGACTATGTACACGCCAAAGCCATCGCCCGCCATGCCCGTGATCTGGACGTAGGCTTTTTTGAAGAGCCCATTACCCAGAACGACACGGGCCGCTTGCGTGAACTGCGCCAAAGCACAGGCATCACCATTGCCGCTGGCCAGAACGAAGGCCAGTCCTATCGCTTCCGTGATCTGCTGATGCAGCAAGCCGTGGATATTCTGCAGCCCAACGTGCTGATCTCCGGCGGTTTCACCCAGTCCCGCAAGATCTTCGCCCTGGCAGAAAGCTTTAACGCTTCCGTTGCCAATGGCGGTGCTTTCCCCTCCCACAACGGTCACCTGCACTGCGGTTTGCTCAACGGCGGCGATGTGGAATGGCACCTGGCGGCCAGCGCCATGATGGCCGAGATCTACACCGGCCTGCCTCAGCCCGAGCAAGGCTGGCTGCGCATGCCCGACGCCCCCGGCCTGGGGCTGACGCCACGACAAGATCAAATCGACAAGCTGCGCAGCAACCCCGGCAGCCTGGGCTCCGGCAAAGGCTAAACCGACTATTACCGAGGAGGTAAACAGACATGAAACCCTGGTCCCGTGTTGTACTTGCCCTCAGTTTTATCTTTGCTGCCGCGCCCCAAAGCTGGGCAGCTCCCCCCGCCTGGGCCGAGCGCCCGGTGCGGCTGATCGTCCCCTCTGCCGCAGGCGGTTCGGGCGATACCCTGGCTCGTCCTCTGGCCGAAGCCTTGGGCAATGAAATTGGTCAAACCGTTGTTGTGGAAAATAAAGGAGGAGTCGGCGGCGTGCTGGGTGCCAGCATGGTGGCCAACTCCAGCCCCGCAGACAATCAGCTCCTGTTTGGTGCCGTGCATCACATGATTGCGCCTGCGGTGTTGAAGAACTTCCCCTACGACACCCGCAAAGACCTGAAAGCCGTCACCTTGATTGCCGCCATGCCCAATGTGCTGGTGGTGAACGCCAATTCGCCCTATCACAGCGTGGATGACTTGCTGGCTGCGGCCAAACAAGGCGCTGGCGTGAACTATGGCACCAGTGGCGTCGCCACCATGCTGCATCTGATGGCTGGCAAGCTGGAAAAGAAATCCGGCACCACCATGACGGCCGTGCATTACAAAGGCAGCGGCCCAGCCGTCATGGCGCTGATCAGTGGCGATCAAGTGGACTTCATGTTCGAGACCATGCCGTCCGCCGTGGCGCAGATACGCAATGGCCGCTTACGCGCCCTAGCCGTCTCCAGCCCGGAACGCGCTCCTGCCCTGCCGGATGTCCCTACCTTGAAGGAATTGGGCATGGATGAGATCAGCGCCCAGACCTGGTACGGCATCTTCATGCAAGGGGATGTGCCGGATGCCACCGTACAAAGCGTGGCAGACAGCATCCACCGGGCCTTGAACACCGACAAGATCAAGGAAATCTGGGATGGAAACGGAGCGACCCTGGTCACCAATAGCCCAGCCGAATTCACGGTGTATGTGGATCAGGATCTGAACTATTGGGCCGATTCAGTCCGTGATCTGGGGCTGAGCAACTTTTAGTTCTAAAGGCTTCAGTTCCCCTTAAGGGCTGCCCGTGGCAGCCCTTTTTATTGAACCTGTCCTGCCACTCCTGCTTCGCGTTATGCTGTGGCACCCTTTACAGCGAACCATAGCCATGTCCAGCCTGTTCCACCCCTTTGAAGAGCTTGCCGCCCAGCTCCTGCCCCACAGCAGCACCAGTCATAACGACGGCTCCCACGACCAGACGCACTTGCAACGGGTCTGGAAGAACGTCTGTGCGATTCAGGAAAAAGAAGGTGGGGATCTGCGGATTTTGCTGGCAGCAACGGTGCTGCACGACTGCGTGGCGGTAGAAAAGAACTCGCCCTTGCGCTCTCGCGCCTCCACTCTGTCAGCCGAACAGGCGCAACACATCCTGGCCAAGATGGGCTGGTCCGAGCAGGACTGCGAGGCCGTGGGCCAAGCAATTCAAAGCCACAGTTTTTCAGCCAACATAGCGCCCGCCAGCCTGGAAGCCCGCATCTTGCAGGATGCAGACCGCCTGGATGCCATTGGTGCTCTGGGCATTGCTCGCTGCTTCTATACCGCAGGCCGAATGGGCTCCAGTTTGTATGAACCGGAAGATCCAAAAGCAGAGAATCGCCCTCTGGATGACAAGCGCTACGCGCTGGATCACTTCCCGGCCAAATTATTCAAATTGGCCGAGGGTTTTCAGACAAAGCGCGGGCAAGAAATCGCGCGTGAGCGACATGAACGGATGGAGCGGTTTGTAGAGGAGATGCTGGAGGAGCTGTAATCCCACAAGCCCCTTCTCTTTTACAACTCCGTATATTTCTTGTTCGTCCCCCGCACCTTATCAGCGGGGTACTTTTGGGCATTCTTTACCAGCTTACTCGTGACCGCCTCGTTCATATCCACACCTAGAACGACTGCCAGACGACTCAAATAGATCTGCACGTCAGCCAGTTCATCGCGTACAGCTTCAGCGGTTTTTGGATCCTTCCCAACCTCGCGGGACTGGTCTTCTGTCAGCCATTGGAAGATTTCGATCAGCTCGCCCACTTCATTGGTCAGCGCCATGGCCAGATTCTTGGGGCTATGGAACTGGTCCCATTCACGCTCGCGGGCGAACTGGGCGACGGCCTCGTTCAGGCCAGTCAAATTCATCAGGGGGCGTTTGGAGTCTGTCATTGCGTACTTCACTTTAAAAATTTCAATCCAGAAACAGACTCACACATGGGCTGGGGGTAAGGCAAGTCTGTTTACGATCTGGCTGCCGTTTTCAGGCTCATCATCAGGCGGTCCAAGGCATTGGCGAACTCGCGCCGGTCAGCCTGACTGAAGGGGGCCGGGCCACCGATATCAACGCCAGTGCTGCGCAGCTCTTCCATCATGTCGCGCATGGCCAGGCGCTCGCCTATGCTGTTGGCGTCCAGGCGTTCGCCTCTGGGGGTCAGGACCAATGCCTTGCGTTCCAGCACCTGGGCGGCCAGGGGGATGTCTGCGGTAATTACCAGATCCCCCACACTGGCGTGCTGGACGATGTAGTCATCCGCCACGTCAAAGCCCCGCGCCACCTGCACGGCGCGCAACCAGGGCGATGGCGGGGTGCGCAGCATCTGGTTCGCCACCAGGATCACATGGCGGCTCCAGCGTTGCCCGGCACGGTACAGAATTTCTTTGATGACTACGGGACAGGCGTCCGCATCGACCCAAATCTGCATGGATTACAGGTCCAGAGCTTGAGCCAACAGGCGATCAATAACTTCATTGGTCGATACGCCTTGCTCGGCAGCGCGAGCGCGCACGGCATCAATAACGGGCTGGGTCAGTTTGAGGGGGAAGGACACCAAACCAGCGGCCTGATCCAGGCGACGTTGTTCGCGTCGATCTGCAACGGGGGACTCGCCCGCAAAGCGTTCCGGTGTACCTGCTTTCTTTACATTGCTCAGCAGTTTGACGGCGCTGAGCTTTTCCATATCGGTGCGTTTCATCGGGTTTCTTTATAAGAATGGGCAGGTTCGCTCACGGTAAGCGAACAACACGGCGGCAAGGCCGTTGCCGGTATGGCTGGCATACTGCGCAGCTTGCAGGAAAATGTCCAGGCTTTTTATGTATAAGCCCTAATCCTGGTCACCTATCCAGCATGCGCAAAAAAACCCGCCGAGGCGGGTTTTTCATTGGCCTGATCGTATCAGTCCTGACGTGCAGTCACTTCTACCAGGTGGTAGCCGAACTGAGTCTTGACGGGGCCTTGTACAACGCCAACGGGGGCGCTGAACACAACCTGATCGAACTCGGGGACCATTTGGCCACGGCCAAAGGTTCCCAGCTCGCCGCCCATACGGGCCGATGGGCAGCTAGAATTTTCCTTGGCCACCTGAGCGAAGTCAGAACCACCTTCGATAGCGGTTTTCAGTTCATTCGCTTTCTCTTCGGTGCTGACCAGAATGTGGCGTGCGGAGGCTTGTGCCATGGTGTACTCCTTTTTTTAGAAAATCGTTCGAGCTTAACCCAGAACCATGCCGGACGCGAAGCCCCCGACACGGTTCTACACCTGCTGTTTCAATTTCAGGCTTGGGCTACTTGCTTGCGCTTGCGGGCAGCCAGGGCATGACCCAAAGCCACGATCAGCAAGGCACCGACCACTTCAGCAATCAGCTTGGTGCTGGTGGAAGCAACGCCGAAGTATTCGACAAATTTCACGTCGGTCACGATCATGCCACCGGCGATCCAGCCCAGCAGCGCAGCGCCCAGGGTCACCACGAACGGGAAGCGGTCGATCAACTTCAGAACCAGTGTGCTGCCCCAGATGATAATAGGCACGCTCACGACCAGACCAAACACGACCAGACCGATTTGATGCTCTGGATCTGCGGTTTGAGCGGCACCAGCAATCGCGATGACGTTATCCAAGCTCATGACAAAGTCGGCAATGATGATGGTTTTCACGGCCTTCCACAACGTGGCGCTGCCTTCCACATTACCGTGGCCTTCGTCCTCAGGAATCAGCAGTTTCACACCGATCCAGACCAGCAACAGAGCACCCACCACTTTCAGGTAAGGCACGGCCAGCAAGGTCAGGGCAAAGGCAATCAGGACGACGCGCAGGCCAATGGCACCGGCTGTACCCCACAAAATACCTTTAACACGCTGCTTGGCGGGCAAGTTACGGCAAGCCAATGCAATCACCACGGCGTTATCACCCCCCAGCAATATATCGATCATGATGATCTGAAATACTGCCGCCCAACTCATTGTTTGCAAAAACTCCATCATGTGTAAGACCGCCTTTTCATATTGTTTGATTGAAAGCTGACGACCATCTTGCGCAACTATACAAGGCAAAAATGACAACCTTGTACAAAACAAAAATGGCCTGATCCATTAAGGACGCAGGCCATATCTTTTTAGAGGATACACCTTGCCCATTAATGGCAAGGTCTTGCTTGCAACCCTAAGGTTGCCCGGGCACCGGGAATATGTGGAAAAAACACAGATTGCCGTGATGACGATGCTCCGGAAAGTAAGCTACTCCCCCTGATAGTTCGCAAGTATAACGATCTTGTATGAAACAACAAAGCATTTCGCCGAACATGCCTGTTTTTCGGAGCAGCTTGCCACATGGCGTTGCATGGCAACCTCACCGCCCCTACAGATCAGAATCAGTCAGCATTGAGTTAATGAGAACTATTTGCAATAATTTGCTCTTTGTCATTCGATCCCCTGTCCTCATGTCCAACTCGGACCTCTCCCGCAAAAGCTGGCTGGCCTGTTATGGCGAGTTCATGCAGTCCTGCCTGCGCCGCTTTGGTGGCTCTGCGGACGCGGAGGACGTGGCTCACGATGCCGTTGAGGCCTTGCTTCACAAAGATCAGAAAACACTGACAGCGGCCCATGCCCGCCATTTTCTGTATCGTTCCGCCCGCCATCGGGCGATTGATCTGTGGCGTCGCAACCGCCGCTTCCAGCACCTGGCCTGGGACGAGCTGCATGAAGAGGCTCACCCCACAACCGATGGGGCCGACGCCCATGCCAGCGCCGAGCAACTGCGTCAGGCCCTGGTCGCCGCTCTTGAAGAACTTCCCTTGAATCACCGACGGGCTTTCGTGCTGAATCGCATAGAAGGCTGGACCCAAGCTGAAATTGCCCGTCATCTGAAACTGTCACTTGCCAGTGTGGAGCGCTACATTGCGCTGGCCAGCCAGTTTGTCCGCGAGCGTCTGCGCGATGAGTTCTGAATCCTCTTTTTATCCCAGTGATGCCACCTCCCCCGCCGAGGCGGCAGCCCAATGGTCGGCGCGCCTGCATTCAGGCCGCTTCACCCCTGCCGATGAGCAAGCGCTGGACGACTGGCTGCAAGCCGACCCGGAAAACGAGCGTGAATTCATGGCGCTGGAACAGCTCAGCTCCCTGGCCAGTACCTTGGACAAGGATCTGGTCAGCTCTTTATACGGAGGAGCAGTGCCCGTCCGGCCTGATCTGCGCCGTCGAAAACTGATCCGCAATGCCGGGGCACTCGTCGCGGTGGCGGGTTCGGCAGGTCTGGCCAGCCTCGTATTAAGCCCGCAAGCCGTCTATGCCGCTTCCTTGCAGACACGTGTGGGCGAGCGCCGCTGGGTTCCTCTGCCGGACGGCTCCAGCCTGGAACTGAATACCGGCACACAAGCCGAACTGCGTTTTTATGAAGACAGCCGCCATCTGCACTTGATTCAGGGCGAAGTCATGTTCTCGGTCGCATCCAGCCCCCAACGCCCATTCACCGTCAAAGCCGGGACAACTCAAGTACGCGTTACCGGCACCAGCTTTACCGTGCGACACGATGCGGAGCAGGTCAAAGTCCTGGTTGAAAGCGGCAGTGTGGAAGTATCCAGTGGCCGCTGGTGGAATCGCCAGACCCGTTATCTGGCTGCGGGCTCCGGAGCCACAATCTCCCCCGAAGAAGGCCTGAGCATTCAGACAGACGTCGATGTCGCCGCTGCCACTGCCTGGCGACAAGGACGCCTGATTGTGCGCGACGTGAGCTTGTCCGAGGTGGTGGCGGAAATTAACCGCTACCGCGAACAGCCCATTCGTATCGCCGAGGCCAAACTCGGCCAGCAACGTGTCACGGCCTCCTTCCTGCTGGATGAGCAAAGTGCCGTGCTCCAGGCTCTGCAACAAATCCTGCCCCTGCGAGCCCGAACGCAGGACGACGGCAGCATCATTCTGGTAAGCGCTTCGTAATTACAATTAGTTTCAAATAAATCGATTCAGCCTGAGGGGTTTAGTAAGACTGACTCGCATTTAGATTCAGCGTTCCTCAATGTCGTGCTTGCAGGAACATATCTGAATCCGGGCACTGCGGTGCCCGACCCCTACTCTGAACCGCTACCGTGAACCGAACCACTTTTCTACCCCGCCTGCGCCCTGTCCTGCTTGCGCTGATGATGGCCAGCGCCAGTGCCCCCGCCCTGGCACAAGATAACCCTGTTCCTATCCACATTCCTGCCCAGCCCTTGTCCGAAGCGCTGTTGAAACTGGCCGAGCAAACCCAGCTACAGGTGTTCTTCTCTCCCTCGCTGGTTCAAGGTTTGAGCACGACACCTATTCAGGGCCGGATGCGCCCGGAAGAGGCACTGCGCACCTTGCTGCAAGGTTCGGGACTGGAGTACCGGCGCGAGAACAATACGATTACCTTGTCGCGCCCCAAT
This sequence comes from Alcaligenes parafaecalis, assembly GCF_026344135.1. NCBI lineage: Bacteria > Pseudomonadati > Pseudomonadota > Betaproteobacteria > Burkholderiales > Alcaligenaceae > Alcaligenes > Alcaligenes parafaecalis. The sequence continues at coordinate 150,822 of NZ_JAPKNA010000004.1, forward strand.
GCCGACGCCACCATGCTGGCGCCAGTACGGGTTGTGGGCCGTCGCCTGCCCGTCACCGAGGGTAGCCAGACCTACGCCAGTCACGGCGCCACGACCACCGCCACCAAGCTGAACATGACACTGCGCGAAACCCCGCAGACCGTCAGTGTCATGACACGCCAGCGGATTGAAGACCAGTCGCTGGACAATATCGGCAGCGTGCTACAGCAAGCGCCCGGTATCTCTATCCAGCATATAGGCAGCGACCGCTACACCATCTACTCGCGTGGCTATGCCATCGACAACTATCAGTTGGACGGCCTGTCCACCCTGTCCGATATCGTCAGCCAGAACATCCCCCAAGGGCTGGCCGATATGGCAATTTATGACCGCGTTGAAGTACTGCGCGGAGCCTCCGGTTTGCTGACCGGCGCAGGCGACCCATCCGGCGTCGTCAATATGGTGCGCAAGCGTCCGACAGCGGACTTTCAAGGTCATGCCGAAGTGGGCATGGCTCCTGGGATCAGATGCGGGCTCAAGTGGATCTGAGCGGGCCTTTGCTCAACAGCGGTCGTCTGCGCGGCCGACTGGTGGGCGCACACCAGGAAGGCAATAGCTATATGGACTACTTCAAGACCAAAAAAGATATTGTCTATGGCGTTCTGGAAGCAGATATCACCGACACCACTTTGGTGACGCTGGGCATGGATTATCAGAAAAACGATCCACGCGGCTCCACCGGCTCTGGCCTGCCTCTGTTCTACAACACAGGCGAACAGATTGATTACGACGTCCACACCAGCCCTGGCGCTCGCTGGAGCACTAACACTATGGAAGTGACCAACAGCTTCCTGAAACTGAATCAGCAGTTACCCAGCGACTGGTCCTTGGCACTATCTTTGAACCATATGGAAGGGCGCCGCAGCGGTCAGCGGGCGGATGCGTCCTGGGGCTACCCTGACCCCGTCACCGGCAAGGGAGTCAAACTGTACGGAGGCGTGTCTAGCGCCAAGCAGCGCCAGACCAGCTTTGATGTTCATGTAAAAGGCCCCTTCCAACTGTTCGGACGCGAACATGAATTGGTACTGGGCTTTAACTCGTCCAAATACGACAACTTCCATGAACCCATGCGCTACGCCGGTATTGAAGGCACGGCCGTGAACAATATGTTCGAGTGGGACAACAATCCCGCCCGCCCCACTATCTCTGGCGAGAAACTGTTTGACTACGATCTCTCCGTCAAGCAATACAGCGGCTATACCGTGCTGCGCCTGAAGCCTAGTGACGATCTGGCAGTGATTCTGGGCACTCGTATCAGCAACTATCGCTACAGCCTATCCCAGCAGTATCCCGACCCGGTGCTGGCCAGGAACAACAGCCTGAAGACCATGAATGAAGACAATGTCTTCACCCCCTATGCAGGCATTGTTTACGACCTGAACGAAGAGCACTCCGTCTACGCCAGCTACACCAGCATTTTCAAACCTCAAAGCTCGCGTGACCGCAACGGCAACTTTCTGGACCCACGCAAAGGCGACAACTACGAGATCGGCCTGAAAAGCGAGATGCTGGATGGTCGCCTGAACAGCAGCATCGCTCTGTACGAAATCCGCCAGGACAATCTGGCGGTGGCCGACAGTGGCTTTATCGTCCCAGGCACTACGCGCGAAGCAGCCTACACCGCCGTCAAAGGTGCCAAGACGCAAGGTCTGGACATGGAAGTGACGGGCGAGTTGCTGGATGGCTGGAACATGGCATTCAGCTATACCTACAGCCAGACCAAAGATGCTCAGGGTGAGCGCATCAAAACTCTGGTGCCACGCCATATGGCCAAGCTGTGGACCACCTACCGCCTGCCCGGTAGCTGGAATCGCCTGACGATTGGGGGTGGTGTGAACTGGCAAAGCCAGATCCACTTCACCGCAACACCGTGGGATTTGGGCAAGACCGTAACGGGTGAACAAAGCAGCTACGCCGTGGTCAACCTGATGGGCCGCTACGACTTCAGCAAGCAATTGACGGCCACCTTGAACATCAACAATCTGTTCAACCGCAAGTACCTGAGCGCACTGGACCAGACCTTCTACACCGGCTATTACGGCGCACCGCGCAATGCCATGCTGAATCTGCGCTACTCCTTCTAAGCAGCACAGGGCCAGATAGTAAAAACAGCTCCCGATCTCTGGATTGAATCCAGAGATCGGGAGCCGTGTTCAACAAGACGGCGCTGTTAGTGCACAGCGGAGATCAAATGCACTTCAAGGCACGTAAATCGCCTGTGTACGGAAAGCGTAGCTCCTCGTAACCGAAGGGCTGGAAATGCACGGTCAGGCCATCAGCATTGGGCAGAATGACGGCATAGCTGGCAGGTTCAAAGGTAGAGGTTGCCGCCCCCTCCCGTTCCAGATCCAGCTCGTGCTGATGGTTGGTGCCATTTACCGTCACAAAATGCAGACCGTTCCACACACCACTGGCACAGCGGTGCACATGGCCGGAGAACAAGTGCACGGGTGCAGGGTGCGCTTTCAGCAAAGGCAGTAAATCCGGCGCATTGCTCAAACGCAGCCAGTCCATGGACGGGTACTGCAAGGCAGGTAAAGGATGGTGGGAAAACAGCATCACCGGCCCGCTATGCGCCGCCAGCTCCTGCTGCAACCACGCCAGACGCCGCGTACACAAATAGCCGTTGGTGTAGCCGTCCTCCAAGGTATCCAGATAAATCAGACGCCAGTCACCCATGGTTTCGGCGTGCTGCACAAAGCCGGGCAAATCGGTCTTGGCTTGTGGAAACACGCTCTGAAAAGCGCTGCGACTATCGTGGTTACCCATCATCAGACGCACAGGCGGAATCAAATCCTGCAAACCTTCGCACAAGCGCTCGTAAGCACGTGGATGACCGGCGTGGGTCAAGTCCCCCGTCAGTACACACAAATCCGCATCGGCGTGGTGGCGGTTGACGTGCTGCACGCAGCTACGCAAACGATCCAGAGGGTCCGAGCCAAACAACAGGCCATCAGGCGGGGTAATGTGCAGATCCGAAAACTGGATGATCTTCATCAGAATTCCTTAACGAATGCCGGCGCGTAAAAAGGCCTGCATGAACTGCTTTTGAAACAGTAAAAAGCCCAGCAAAAGCGGCAAGATAGTCATTAATGTGGCGGCACTGATCAGTGAGATGCTGACACCACTTTCCGGTGCGCCAAACAGGGATAAACCCACAGTCAAAGGCCGGGTGTTGTCAGAGCTGCTGATCACCAAGGGCCACAAGAAGTTGTTCCAGTGCGTGGAGACCGACACCAGGGCATAAGCCAGGTACACGGGCTTGACCAGCGGCACGTACACACGCCACAAGACGCCCAAGCGGCTACACCCTTCCAGACGAGCAGCATCTTCCAGTTCACGCGGCACTTGCTTGAAAGCCTGACGCAACAAGAACACACCAAAGGCGCTGGCCATATAAGGCACACCCATGCCCCATACCGTGTCCGTCCAACCCAGCAAAGCCACCATGTGGTAGTTCTCCACGATCAGCACTTCGGGCAGGATGAACAACTGCAAGAGCAGCAGCATGAACAGAAACTGACTGCCAAAAAACTGAAAGCGGGCAAAAGCGTAAGCGGCCAGGGTACACAGCACAAACTGCCCGACCAGAATGGTCAGCACCAGCACCGTGGTGTTGAAGATATAGCGCAACCAGGGCGCACGGTCCCAGGCAGCGGCAAAGTTATCCAGAGTCCAGCCTGCGCTCCAATCAAAGCTCAAGGCGGCGGACGGGTCACGAAACGCGGCCCAGCAGGCATAGAGCAAAGGGGCAATCCACAGCAGGGCCAAAGCATGTGCCCCTACCGTGTCCAGAGACGGCAAACGCAAAGTGCGGCCGGGTGCAGTCAAAACGGTGTCCATGTTCATCACTGGTAGTGCACGCGTCGTTCAGCGTAGCGGAATTGAAAAATAGCCACGGCGCCCAGGCCTAATAAAAGCACCACCGTCAGCACGGCTGCACTCGGTGTATCCATATAGGCAAAGGCCGTTTCCCAGATCCAGTACAGCATCAGCTTGGACGCATTATTGGGGCCGCCTTTGGTCAGGATAAACAGATGGTCGACCAGCTTGACCGAGTTGATCAGCGCATTGATCAAAATGAACAAGGTCGTGGGCGCCAACAAGGGCAAGAGCACACGACGGCCATACTGCCAACGTGTCGCCCCTTCCAGGCGGGCGGCATCGCGCAGCTCCGGCGGGATGGTTTGCAAGGCCGCCAGATAAAAGATCATGAAAAAGCCTGCTTCCTTCCAGATCGTCACCACCATGACGGCACCCAGGGCCGTTTGAGGCTGGCCCAACCAGTTGGTGGCTCCTGCGCCAAACAGCTTGGCGATCTGGTCCAGCAAGCCCAGATCCGGCGTATAGAAAAACAGCCATAAATTTGCAGCCGCAATCATGGGCAGCATGGTGGGCGTGAAGTAAGCACAACGCACCCAGGCCCGCATGCTCATGGCCCGATTGGCCCACAAGGCCATCAGCAAGGCCAGCGCCATGGACACCGGAATCACAATGGCGGCGTACCAAAGATTGTTCTTCAGAACCAGCCAGAAGGTCGGGTCAGCCAGCATGGCATCGTAATTGTCCATGCCCACAAACTGGGCCGGACGACGAGCCGTGCCTTTGCTCAACAGGCTGGACCAGAACGTGTGCAGCGCCGGGATAAAGGCAAACACGCTTAGCAGCACAAACAGCGGCGTCAACAAGAGATAAGCAAATACCCACTCTTTACGCAGCACACGCAATGGTTCAGCCATTCCTGCACCTGCTTAGTTGAAAGGACGCAGCAGGCGATCTGCGGCAGCCTGGGCTTCGTCCAAAGCAGCCTTGGGCGTCTTGGCATTGGTCAGCACCGCTTGCACGGCGTTGGACAGCAGCTCACGTACACGGGCCGTTTCGTAGGTCGCAAACTCGGGCGAGGCCACGGCCAACTGATCGCGGGCCACCAGTGCCTGCGGAAAGGTCTTGGCGTACTCGGTCAAAGCAGGTGTTTCATAGGCGGCTGGGCTGACACCGACATAACCCGTTGCCATAGACCAGTTGGCAGCACGTTCAGGCGCCGTCATCCAGCGTACGAAATCCAGTGCTGCTTTTTTCTGCTCGTCGTTAGCCCCTTTGAACAGGTAGAAGTTGCCACCGCCCGTCGGCGAAGCTGCTTTTTCCTTGGCGGGCAACATGGCCACACCAAAATCGAACTTGGCTTCGTTCTTCACCGCCGTCAGATTGCCCGTGGTATGCCACATCATGGCGGTCTTGCCTTGCACAAAAGACTGACGCAAGGTGCCCCATTCGATAGTGCCGGTAGGGCTGACTTTGTGCTTGTAGGCCAGGTCATGGAAGAACTGCAAAGCCTCTACCGACTTGGGGTCGTTGAAGTAGACCTGCGTGCCTTCCTCGTTCATCAACTGACGGCCATTTTGCAAAGCCAGGGCCTGGAACATCCAGTAGGGGTAGCCCGTCGATGGGATCATCAGACCGTGATGCTTGTCCGTCGTCAGCTTCTGGGCGGTTTGCACCAGTTCGTCCCAGGTCTTGGGCGCTTGATCCGGATTCAGACCCGCTTCGCGGAACATGTCCTTGTTGTAGAACATGACGATGGTGGAACGCTGGAACGGAATGCCCCAGACCTTGCCTTCCAAGGTGCCATTGGCCATCAAGGCGGGGTAAAAGCTTTTCAGCCAATCCTGGCTGGGAGCATCCTGGGCCACATCGCTAAAGGCTTCAACCAGGCCTTGCTCGACCAGGTCGTGGGTATCCAAGGCACCCAGTACGGACAACTGAACAGACTCACCTGCACGCAAGGCCGACAAGGCACGGACACGGGTTTCATCGTAGTTGCCGGAGTACACAGCTTTCACTTTGACTTCCGGGTTTTGAGCCTGGTAGTCCTTGATCATTCCATCAACCACATCGGTCAGTGGGCCACCCACGGCAATGGGGTAATACATGGTCAATTCCACCGCGCTATGCGCGTTGGCACCCAGGCCCATCAATAGAGCGCTGGAGGTGGCAAGCAGACAATTCTTCAACATGAGTAGACTCGCAGTACGTTTAGGGAAGAACAGAAGAAGGAACGGCGAAAGGCGCAGCAGTCAGAGCATCCGCCGACGGTGTCGGCAAGCGAGCCCCGCTGTCCTGGTTAAAGTAAAAAGCGTGAACGGGGTCCCAGCTCAAACCACAGCGAGCGCCCGCCTCGACGCTGCGGCTATGCGGCGCGCGCACGATCAAGGTATGACCATCGTCGAGCTGCACATACACATAGGCATCGGCCCCCTGAAACTCCTGATGCACCACAGTGGCGGGCACACGCTGCTCCGCTGCTTCGTGCAGGCTCAGGTTTTCCGGGCGCACCCCCACCAGCACCCGATGCGGCTGGTCGTACTGACGGCGCGAGGGCCACAGATCCAAAGGCACGTGATCGCTGTGAATCATCATCATGGGTGGGCTGCCGATAAATCCGGCGGTAAAGACACTATTGGGTTGACCGTACAAGTCCTGGGCGCTGCCCTGCTGCTCGATATTTCCGGCATTGAGCAGCACCACGTGGTCGGCCATGCCCATCGCTTCGGTCTGATCGTGGGTGACATAAACCACCGTCAAGCCCAGACGCTGTTGCAAGGCACGGATCTCATGGCGCACGGTGTGACGCAGCTTGGCATCCAGATTGGAAAGCGGCTCGTCCATCAAGCAGATACGGTGGCCCGACACAATGCTGCGCGCCAGGGCCACACGCTGGCGCTGCCCGCCCGAAAGCTGGCCGGGTTTGCGCTCTTCCAGACCTTCCAGATTGGTCAGGGCCAAGGCTTCACGCAGGCGCTCTTTTTGCTGCTGGCGATTAGCACGGCGTACTTGCAGGCCAAACAGGATGTTGTCGGCCACATTCAGATGAGGAAACAAGGCATAGGACTGGAACACCATGCTCAAACCACGCTTGGCGGGTTCCATAAACGTGGCGTCCTGCCCATTGATCAGCAAACGGCCTTGATCAGGCGTTTCCAGCCCGGCAATAATGCGCAGCAAGGTGGATTTGCCGCAGCCCGAGGGACCCAGCAAGGCCGTGAATTTGCCTTCCTGAATGGACAGATCCATTTGCTTGAGCACGGCCTGCTCACCCCAGGATTTGCCTATGCCTTGCAACTCGATCGCGGCGCGGCTCATGACTGCACCTCGCCTGCAATCACGATCTCGATACGCTCGGGGATTTGCTCGCGATAAGGCTCGGGAATGGGCTGGTCAGTAACCAGAATATCCACATCATCCAAAGAGCCGCTGCGCACGGGGGCACGGCGGCCAAACTTGGTATGGTCCAGCACCAGAATTCGGATACGACAATTGCCGCGCAGGGCTTTGTGGCAATCGGACTCGGCCATATCAAAGTCCAGCAAAGCGCCGTCTGAGTCAAAGCCCCCTACCCCGGACACACCGAAATCGGCCTTGAAACTGTTGAACAGGCGCTCGGCACCGGGGCCCAGAATTTCAGGGTTGGGTTGACGCAGCTCGCCGCCAGTCAAGACCACGCGGTGGCTCATATTGTGAGACAGAGCCAGAGCCGCACTGATGTTATTGGTGACCACGGTCAGATCACGGTGATCGGCCAGGGCCAGCGCCACTTGTTCGGGAGTCGTCCCAAAGCCCAGCAACAAGCTGGCACCGGGTGGGATCAGCTTGGCAACGGCGCGTCCGATGCGCGCCTTGGCTTGCAAATGGGTAATGCGGCGCGTCTGGAACGGGATATTGCGCTCGACCACATTCAGCTCGGCACCACCATGGCGGCGGCGCACCAGATCGGCCTCATACAAGTGGTTCAGGTCGCGCCGAATAGTTTGCGGCGTCACCCCGAAATGCAGGGCCAGGCCATCCACTGACACGGCCCCTTGGGCGGCCAGCAAGTCCACAATAATGCTTTGCCTGACGGAAAGGTTCATAACACGGCGTATGGGTTTCGTTTGAATACCCGGCAGTGTAGAAACGCGAGGTTACGGCTCGGTGACGCTCAGATGAAAGTTTTATGACGCTTAAATGTTCGTATGAACATTTTTTAGAGTCAGCGGGGTTCGTTTTGGGGATGGGACAGGCAGAGTCGACTCAGATTGAATAGACTAGGCAGGATGAAGGGGGGCGAAGTGCGGCGAGGCAAAACAGGATAACAACCTTAAAACAAAAGCCCCGTTTGAAACTTTGCCATCGGTCTTGAAGGCAAGGTTTCAAACGGGGCTTTCGCCTCTGCAACAGAATCAAGCCAAGGGTTTATTTCGTCCCTTGTTGCGCCGCCAAATCACGCACGGCCTGCAGAGTATTGTGAACGTGCTCATCGGGGTCCATCGCCGTGTATTCGTAAACGATTTTGCCTTCGGGCGAAATCACATAAGACATGCGCGCCGCCCGCTCCGTATGTGTTCCCAGGCCCGCATCATAGGCTTTGATCACTTGGCCGGTCGTATCCGCCCCCACCGCGAACTTGCTGCCGCAAGGCCCTGTAGAGAAGTCTTTCAAGGTATCGATATTGTCAGAAGACAAGCCAATCACCGTCGCCCCGAAATAGGCATATTCATCAATCGCTTCGGCAAAAGTATGCGCTTCAATCGTGCAGCCTTTGGTAAAGGCAGCCGGATAGAAGTACAGCACGACCGGGCCATTTTTCAAGGCCTCTTTCAAGGTGAATTCAAAGGTTTTACCGGCCAGAGCCGCTTGCACCGTAAAGTCCGGCGCAGGGGTGCCGACTTCCAGCGCCGCCTGTGCGCCTGTTACCCCCATCAACAGGGACAAACCCAAAGAAAATGTTGCGATTGCCTGTTTCATGCCATTGCCTCCGTATTTCTGCGCTGCACCAGCAAGCAGCGTAATCCGCAGGAGCATGACAGCACAAGGGTTCATTTCCACGCTCCGTTCAAGGGTGAACGATACCGCTCCACAGCAAGGTATAAACATTATGCGGCGCATCGTAACGGGCCAAGCGACCTGCACGGATCAAGCGGGCCGCCTTGCTCAACAAGGCAAACAGGGACTCACACAACCAGACGGCAGATAAATCCAGACGCAAGACCCCCGATTCCTGCCACTGCTGAAATTGCGTAATCAAGGCCTGCCTTACCGCCTCGGTACGGGGTGTGGAATATTCCTCTACCTGAAGCTGGCGCTCTACGTACATGTACAGATCCACAATGGGCAACAGCTCTTCAATCAGGCGCTTGATGGCCTCTTGGGCATCGCCTTCGCATAGATGGGCGCGCTTGATCGCCTGCTCGGCACTGTTCACCCCTTCCTCGAAAATCTCCATCATCATGGCTTCGCGGGAAGGAAAATAGCGGCATAAGGTAGCGCGGCTCAAACCCACCAGACCGGCCAATTGCCCCATGGACGCCCGTGGCTGGTCGGCAAGGGCGTTTACAAGGCGCAAAAGCAATTCCTCGCGTGGTCGAGGTTTTGCTGCAGTCATAGTTATTCCTCTAGCTAATACAGGACTGGATTGGGCACCGGACAGCGCCCAAGCACGGAGAGTCGGTCTTATTGTTATGCGCCACTGGGGATCAGGAAAACTGACAGACACGCTACCTTTGTGGAGCGTGCGTTAGTGTAACTTCATTAATCGAGAAACCGTATTTCACCCTTGGAATAATGACTATGCGGGCGATTTTTTAAACGCTGAGCGGCACCCGAGGGGCGGGCCAAAATGCCTCTGTCAGCAAAGTATCCGGGTCCTGATCCAAAGGGCCCGCCTGGGTTTCAGGTACGCAGCGTCGCAAGGCTTGCTGCATTCGGTGCAGCGCCAGTTCCCCGGTCGCCCCTGCTGTCACGTGATCCCACCAATAGCGGTGCACATGGCGTACTTGCACCGGCACACTGGGCAAACCCAGGCGCTGGGCCATCGCCAGCCTATGCAGGCCACGATTGATTTTCAGAATACGACCTTCACGGGAAATGACGACACCCAAGGCGTCTTTGCCCCGCCTGGGGTCAAAGCCGTCACGAGCCATTTCATCCAGAAAACCCAGATAGATGCGCAGGTACTCCAGGATTTTTTCCGGCGTATCCAGAAACACGCCTTGTTGATAAGACTCCCAGGGATTGCCTTGTTCGATCCGTTTCATCAGCTTTTTAAAGCGTACCGTTTGCTCTAGCTGATGGCGGTTTTCATCCAGGTCGCTGATCAGTGAGTATCGCGTCCCGACGCGCAAGTCCTCACGTCGCTGGTCCCAGCTTCCTTCCCAGATAAACGCCAACGATGAAGGCCGCTTTTCTTGCTTGCGAGGTGCCTGAATCGCCATACGAATCAGCTCTCGCGGGTTTACATGCAGGGTTAATGCCTGCTCGCCCAGGGTTTCATGAACGATATGACGCGGCAGACCAAAGGCTTCAATTCGGCGGCTACCGGCCTTGCTACGCATCCAGCGTTGCAGCATGATGCGTCCCAAAGGGAAGCCCAGATACTGCTGGGTCTTGTCCCGGCTATGCGCCACCCAATGTGCCAGCAACACGCGCTGCCGAATCTCGGGCGCAGCCAAGCTGCCAAAAGCCGCATCCGCACCGGGGCCCAACAAGGCTTTGCCATTTTTTTTACGCAATTCACGCGGATGAGTCATGCGCTTTCCATGACGGCTCACAACTGTCCTCCCAGGCACTTGCTGACATACCGGCCCTCAAAAAAGAACAGCCGACCAGGACGACTGATGGCTTTTTTTGAGTAACTAAAATCTTAATTGATACATAATAGTCTCAAATCGTACATCTTTGTATGATAAAGCTCTCCTGGAATTAGAACAAAGCGTCTTGGCTGACAAAGATCAAGCTGCTGCCCACGCCGCGCCATTGGCCGCCATGCAAACAAGCGTCCCTACCAATACGGGCACGCCGTTTCTCGGTAAGACACACATCTTCAAAACCGTAATGCAAAAAAAAGCCCCCGCCAAAGCAGGGGCTTGTTCAAACAGAGCAACAAAGTCAGGTCATTCAGGCTGCTGGGCGGCGGCCTCGCACGAAGTAGATCGCGATCAAGGCCAGCAAGAACGGCACACCAAACAACAAGGTGTAGTGAAAGATATTGATGAACCAGGTGGTTAGCAAAATCGCCACAATGCCAATCAAACCCAATAAGGTGCCGATGGGATAAGCAGGCATACGGAAGCGCAGTTGCACCCCATCCTGGGCCACACGCCGACGGAAGAACAAATGGGTCAGGAAGATCATGCCCCAGGTGAACAAAGCACCAAACATGGACAAGGCGATCATCACCGGGAAGGCTGTTTCCGGGTTGTAGGCGTACACCACCGCCGCCACTGCCACACCGCTGGCCGACAAGGCCAGGGCATTCAAGGGCACCCCGTTGCGGGCTACCTTGCCCAGCACAGCAGGCGCATCACCGGCACGTGACAGGCTGAACATCATGCGCGTGGAGATATAAAGCATGCTGTTCATGGCCGACAAAGCCGCAATAATCACGATGAAGTTCAGGATACTGTCGGCATAAGGAATGCCCACGGCCTGCATCACGGTGATGAAGGGGCTGGTCGTGCCATCGGCAACCAGTTCCTGCCAAGGTACCAGCATCACGATCAGGGACAGAGACAGCAGGTAGAAAATGATCAAGCGCCAGATCGTGGCCTTGAAGGCCTGACGTACCGCTTGCTCGGGATGTTCTGCCTCGCCTGCCGCCACGGCAATCATCTCGATACTCAGATAACTGAAGATGGAAATGATCACGCCCACCCACACCCCGTACCAGCCATTGGGCATGAAGCCACCCTGTCCAAACAGGTTGGCCTGGACCTGAGCGGGCTTGTAGTAACCCGTCAAAATCCCGACCGCCAGCACGATGAAGGCAATAATGGCGAACACCTTGATCAGGGCAAACCAATACTCCACCGAGCCAAAGGCTTTGACGCTGTAAGCATTGACCGCAATCAGCACCGCCGAGAAAAAGGCGATCCATATCCAGGGTGACACGTCCGGGAACCAGAACTTCATATAGTCCGCGACCGCCGTCACCTCCGTGCCCACCGCCAGCACAATGCAGGCCCAATAGCTGTAACGCACCAGGAAGCCCGCCAGCGGATGAATGTAGAACTCCGCATAGGCCCCAAAAGAGCCTGAGGTGGGGTGTTCTACCGTCATCTCGGCCAGGCAGCCCATCAGGACCAGGGCAATAAAGCCACCGATCACATAGCTCAACACAACACCGGGGCCCGCAAAACCAATGGCAAATTTGCTGCCCAGGAACAAGCCGGTACCAATGGCTCCCCCGATCGCAATCATGCTCATTTGGCGGGCAGTCAGTTTTTTATGCAGTCCAGCTTCGCGCGATTGAATCTGCTCAAATCGGCTCATGTCTCCTCCTTATGCTTGTTTTTTATTCAGCCGTGATCAGGTCACCTTGGAGCGCGTCTTGTAGGCAGGCTTATCCCATTCTTTATTCGCAAACACGGCCTTGATATGCTGCACTGCCTGCCAGATATCCACAAAAGACAGATACAAAGGCGTGACGCCAAAGCGCATCACTTCGGGCTCGCGATAATCACCAATCACACCACGGGCGATCAGTGCCTGAATGGCGGCATAGCCTTGCTCATGTGCGAAGCTGACATGGCTGCCACGGAAGTGATGATCGCGTGGTGTCACCAGACGCAGGCCAAACTCGGCGCACTCCTGTTCCACCAAAGCAATGAACAAGTCCGTCAAAGCCAGGGATTTGCGACGCACGGCCTGCAAGTCGGTTTGCAGGAACACGTCCACACCGCAAGCAACCAGGCTCAAGGAGACGATGGGCTGGGTGCCGCACAAAAAGCGCTCGATACCATTGGCCGCTTCATAAGACGGGCTCATTGCAAAGGGGTGTTTATGTCCCCACCAACCGGACAAGGGCTGGCTGATCTGATTCATCAGCTTGGGATTGACCCACAGCAAGGCGGGAGCGCCGGGGCCAGCATTCAAGTACTTGTAGGTGCAGCCAATGGCGAAGTCAGAATCGCTGTCGTTCAGTTCAATCGGCAAGGCACCAACGGAGTGGCACAAGTCCCAGATCACCAGGCCATTGTTCCCATGTACCAGGCAGTTGGTCGCCTGCATATCGTGCAAGTAACCCGTGCGGTAATTTACATGGGACAACACCACCACCGCTGTTTCTTCGTTGACCGCGGTTTGCAAATCTGCCGGGTCATCAATCAACTCCAGCCTATAGTCTTTGCCGAAGAAGGCGTTAAACCCTTCAATGATGTACAGATCCGTGGGGAAAGAATCGCGCTCGGCCAGGATCACTTTCTTTTCCGGGTGGCGTTCTTTTTGCAGGTTGACGGCGGCGGCCAGCACCTTGAACAGATTGATGGACGTGCTGTCGCTGACAATGGTCTCGCCTTGACCGGCACCAATCAGCGGGGACATCTGGTCGCCCAAACGGACGGGCAAGGTCCACCAGCCCGCTTTGTTCCAACTATTGATCAGATCAGTACGCCATTCCTGAGAAATGACTTCCTGGGCACGCTCCATGGCATGCCGTGGCATGGCGCCCAGAGAGTTTCCGTCCAGATAAATCGTATTGGGTGGCAGGTCGAACTTGGCTTTGAAGGCAGCCAGTTCATCGGCCTGATCCCACTGCTCACATTGCTGCAAAGTAATCATTGTCATGCTCCTCGATTCTGCTTTTTACGGCTTTCAGTCTAGCATCGAGCCCGTGGCAACTTATTCCAAAGCGATGAAGATTATGCTTAAATCTGGAAGGAAATTCGGTTTTTGAAAACCCTTTTCATAGATAATTCTAAAATATGAGACTTGACGAGACAGACCTGAAAATCCTGCGTCTTTTGCAGGACAACGGCAGGCTCAGCAACCAGGAACTGGCTGACTTGGTCGCGCTTTCGCCCTCCTCCTGCCACCGCCGGGTAAAAATTCTGGAGCAGGAAGGCCTGATCGAAAACTACAGCGCCAATTTAAGCGCGGGCAAGCTGGGCTTTGCCATCGAGGCCTTTGTAGAAGTAAACATTGCGCAGCTTAACGAGAGCGAGCATCAGTACCTGAGCAAGGCACTGGCCACGATGGACGAAGTGCTGCATGCCTACATCGTGACCGGGCAGGCCAATTACATGCTGCACATACGCACACGCAACTTCGATACTTTTTCTAATTTTGTGATCCACAAGCTCAACACGCTGCGCGGCGTCACCAAAATTCATTCGCAGATTGTGCTGTCCTGCATCAAGGCCAAGGGGCAACGTTTGCCTGTGTAAGCCCGCCAGTCAGCAGGGGCTGAGTGGCGCCCAGACAACATCGTGAGCACCGCTTTTTATACGTAGTTCAGTTTGAAACGACGTTTGAAGTGTTCGCTGCGCCACCAGCCCTTGCCGCTTTGCACCGGCATGTCATCGGTATCGAACAAGTCGATACGCTGCACAATCACGGCCTGGTTTTCCTTGATCCACAACTGCTTGGCCATCTCCGCCGAGGCATTGGCCATGCTGATCTCTTCCTGTGCGTGCTTGATAGGCACATTCAGCACGGAGGTCAGCATTTCCACCATGGTTCGCGTCTCCAGATCCTGAACCTGGATGCGCTCGCCAATTGAGCGCCGCAAATAGTTCTCGGCAAAATAAAGGGGAACGGCCGACTTGTAGCGCACCGCTTGCAGCTTGTAGACCGGCTCGTCCGAGGCGAAAAACTCGGCAATCTCCGCAGAGGGTGTCACCAGTTCCCAACTGGCGATTTTGGTGCTGGTGTCTTTGCCCAACTGCACCAGATCATTGATGGAACCCAGCTCCCAGGAGCCGGTGTTCTTGCGCTCCAGCACAAAGGAGCCACGGCTGGGGAAACGCTCAATCAAGCCATTGCGAGTCAGGATCGCCAGCCCCTGACGCACGGTAATGCGGCTGACACCAAACATTTCCCCCAGCTCGGCCTCGGTAGGCAAACGGTCGCCCGGCTGCAGGCGACCGTCCTGGATATAACGGGTCAGCTTATCGGCTAATTGTTCGTATAACGGTTTTGTGCTCACTCTCATCTCGTCACAGTAAAAACAAGAAAATGTCTGGTTTTAATTAAAAGTATGATTTTCCTGTGTCTACAGTGCAGACATAGAACCCATCAAGCGATCCAACAAGCCGTCATTATATTTTTTAAATCAGGTCCCACCTCAATGCACTTTCTTTCTTCAGAAGCTGGCCTTTATGGATAAAACCCCATAGCCACTTTATCTCTGAACGAGACCCGCTGAGTCGTGATCTTCCGGTCTTGCAGGAAATCAGCGATTCTATCGTAACCATTCAGATCCTCCTCGGTAAAGCCACGCATCTGGCACTGTGTCTCGCGCAAAAACTCCAGCGTTTGCTGCTTGGGAATACGGACTTGTTTTTCCACCGCAGCAGCAGCCAGTGTCGGATCAGCCGTAGTGATCTCGCAGGCTTCAGCCAGAGCATCCAGCACTTTTCTGGCTTGCTCCGGATTGCTTTCCAGCCAAGGCCCCATCGCCGACACCCAGGTAGCGTAGGTATATCCCACGTCTTTGCTGCTCGCAAGAATGTTCCCGCCCTGGCGCTTGACCATCGTCGGGAAGGGCTCGAACAGCCAGAACGCATCCACGTCACCACGCAATAACAAGGCTGGCAGTTCAGGCGGGCCAGACTTCACCTGAGCCAGCTTGGCATCGGTGCCATTGAATTTTTCTGTACTCAGACTAGTCAGATACTCGAATACCCCGCCCGGCACCACGCCATAGGTCTTGATTTGGGCGGGGTCCGTAATTTCCGCCCGAGACACCAGCTTCAGGTTATCGCCCGACTCGCCCACGATCCCGACAGGACGTATGTCGGCATGCGGCATGCGGCATGCGAATCAGGTGGGTGGTTTCGGTCGAGGCTGTCATCACTGCCTGCCCCGCCATCATGCCATCCACCATGGCCCCACCCGGCCCGAACGTCACCAGCTTGACGTCCACCCCATGCTTTTGGAACAAATCCTGATCCTTGGCAACAAAAAAGGATACGAAGGTCGGATCTATCCCCACAGCGATGGGCACGGTCTGCGCCTGCGCCATCGCTCCAGACAGGCACAGTGCCGACAAGGCACCGGCTGCCATCGTACTTTTGATGCTGATGTTCTCCTGTGTCAGCTTTTTTGCATACGATTTAATTCTAGTAAACATAGCTTGTCTCCTGGCCACCCAAAGTCTTGGGCGATCACACTTTAATGTCGTAGCGCCCCAAGAACTTCAAGGCAAAAAACCGCAGAATCTGGTCGCTTAAATAGCCCAAGACGCCCAGCAAAATAATGCCCACAAACACCCACTCCGTACGGCCATAATTGCGGGCCGACCAGATCAAGGCTCCAATCCCTTCCTGGGCGGCCACAATCTCGGCCGACACCACGGTCAGAAAAGAATTGCCCATGGCCAGACGTGCGCCGGTCACAATCGCCGGAATGGTGGATGGCACCACCACCGTCAACAAGGTGCGCATACGACCTGCACCCAAGGTAGCGGCAGCACGCAAACGGTCCTGGCTGACGGCCTGCACACCGGCCACCACACTGATGATGACAATGAAAATCGTGGCGTAGAAAATCAGCCCAACCTTGGACGCTTCACCAGGGCCAAGCCAGATAATGGCCAAAGTCACAAAGGCAATGGGCGGGACAAAGCGGAAGAAATCGACGTAGGGCTCAATCGCTTTGCGCAGAATGACCGAGCTGCCCATGATGATGCCAACCGGAACCCCCACAATGACGCCCATGCTCCAGCCCAGAGCAATACGGCCCATGGAGGCATAGATGGCTTCAGTGATCATGCCTTCAGACCACAACTCCATGGCGGCCTGTACCGTTGCCCACGGCGAGGGCAAGAACAGGGGAATCAACTGCCTGCTCAACAACTCCCACACCAGAATGCCAAACAGCACGGCCAGCAAAGGCACAAAGCGGATAAGACGGCTGTTCGAGCTTGTTTTTTGCGTGCTCATTGCACTTTGCTCCCTATGCCCTGCTCGCTCAGAAACTTGGTCACTTCCTCACCAATTTCGTCTCGCAGCCGGTTATGCAGCTCAATGACGGCCGGGTCCAGAAAGTTGCGCGGGTAAGCCAGATCAATCTTGCTATTGGATTTGATCTTGGCAAAAGGGCCGGTTGTCATGGTGACGATCCGGTCACCCAGCAAAATGGACTCGCCTATGTCGTGAGTCACAAAAACAATGGTGGACTGGGTTTTCTTGCGGATATTGCTGAGCTCTTCCTGCATCACCTCCCGCGTTTGTGCATCCAGTGCGCCAAAGGGCTCATCCATCAGCACAATGCGAGGTTCATTGACCAGCACACGGGCCATTTGCAGTCTTTGCCGCATTCCACCCGACAGTTCTTTGGGAAACTTGTTCAAAGCCCCACCCAGCCCCACCAATTCAATAAAACGTCTGGCCATCTCAGAACGCTCTTTGGGCGCTATTTTTTTGAGTTTCAGCCCATATTCCACATTTTCCTGAACCGTCAGCCAGGGAAACAGAACCTCCGAATTCTGGAACACCACCCCACGCTCTACCGATGGTCCTTTTACCGGTACACCGTAGGACAAGATTTCCCCTTGAACCGGAATAAAACCTGCAATGGCGCTCAAAATGGTGGACTTGCCGCAACCACTGGGGCCCAGCAGGCAAACAAACTCACCCGGCTCGATGGACAGGTCCACTCCCGAGACGATGGTTTGACTTCCATAGTTGATCGATATATCCCGTAGCTGTATTGCCGCCTGCCCCCCCATACATCCTCCTTTGATGTGTCTGGCGTATCGGTTTTTGCGCCCGGTGCCGGAAGGATTACTCCCTTTCCAGCAAGCCCTTGATCAGGAACATTTCGGCCTCGTGTACGCAGGACATCTGCTCCCAGGCCGCATCGCTTTGTGTCGCCAAACGCCAGGTCAGCAAGGTCACGACACACTTGTCGGCCCCGATCTTCAAGAGATCGCCCGGAATCACACGGGACATATTGCGAAACTGCATGGCGTCCTTGCTGGCGCCCACCGAGTAATCCACCTGCAGGCGCTGGCGATCAACATCCAGGCTGACAAAGGTTTCCTTGCCGGTAAAAACCGAGGTGCCCTTGAACAGGCCGGGCTCTACTTCAATGCGGTTGGCACTACCCCAGGCCCACTGGCCCTGCTTGACGCCCTCGGACATGATCTCGAAGGCCACTGCTGCGGACCGTTCAACCAGGATGCTGCTGGAATGACAATGTGGATCTCTCACGTACTTGCTCCTCTGGATAAGACATATTGTTATGACAATGATCGCATTGTCATACCAAAGATGAAAAGCGGATACCGGGGAAAACACGTAGGCGCCTAACCAGTTATCAAACCGCGTCCACAAAAAAGCCGCTGGCTATCCCCAAGGACAGTCAGCGGCTTTAGAACCCGGCTCAACACAGCACCGGGCGGCTCCCTCTTTCCAGCATCAGGCTGGATAGGGTGAGCGTGATAGTGTTAGTTGGGCATCACCCATTTCTGGATGAACTCACGCAGTTCGTCCGGGTTGGAGGCCACGCCACCGGGCACGCGATAGACCTTTTCCAGCGGCTCTACCATCGCTTGCAAACCTTCGCGAAGCGTCGGGTCCTCGCACATCATCACAATCCCGCGGCAATAGCGGCCAAAGCCTTCTCGGTGTGCCTTTAACCACAGCACCACTTTTTTGCGCCCTTCCGGGTCACCCGGGTTGGAAGGATCGGGCAGGCTTTCGTACACCAGCACAAACTCCTTTTCCGCCTTGATCAAGGTTTCCATATCGTCCAGCCACTGTGTGGCCAGCTCCATGGTCAAGGGGAACTCGCGCACCCGCGCCATAGGCAGGGCGGAGGTATCCAGAAACTGGGTGGAAATGTTGGAAGAAATGTCTTGCTCATTCATTGCTAAAGCTCCTTGAATTAGGGCCGTCATGCCTAACTGCAATATGCCCTCCATCTCGATCTCCTCCACAACACGTTCCACGGCAGCGCGCGGCTCGCGACCCGCAACGGCATACACCGTATCGGCCACGGCCAGGCAGTGAAACGCCACCGTTCCCATCAAGTAACGGGAACGCTCGAACGACACGCCATACGCCTGGGCAATGTGTTCTTGATGCTCCCGAATCTTGTCCAG
Source organism: Alcaligenes parafaecalis (assembly GCF_026344135.1). Lineage (NCBI taxonomy): Bacteria > Pseudomonadati > Pseudomonadota > Betaproteobacteria > Burkholderiales > Alcaligenaceae > Alcaligenes > Alcaligenes parafaecalis. The sequence goes on from NZ_JAPKNA010000004.1 coordinate 169,939, forward strand.
CATGGAAGGGGTGGCCACCAGCCTGCGGATCACATAGGGCGTAATACCCGGATTGGCTTTTACAAAGGCCTGGGTGGCCGCACTGAAGAGCTGTAAATAGTCTTCCAGGCTGCCCTCTACCGGGCTTTTGGCCCGAGGCACTTGCCAGCGGTTGAAGATTTCTTCAGCCACCAGTTGTTTAAGCCCTTCCAGATTGCCCACATGCTTGTACAGCGCCATCTGGCTGACACTCAGAGCGGCAGCCACACCCACAAAGGTGATATTAGGCAAGCCGATCTGAATGCCAGCATCTGCAATCCGTGCTCGGGTAATGGTGGGGGGACGTCCGCGTGGCGCGGGCGCCGGAGGGGTTTGCATAGCTACGTTGACCTTGTTGATAACAGCGATATGTCTTCTCCAGCCGCTGCTTCTTATTTAATTTAAGAGACTCTACTAATTAAGAGCCTAGTTTACATCCACGATAATGATTCTCAATATCATTTTTTGCAAGGATGTCCCTGCTGTTTGTAAAGCGGCAAGACTTCTCTTCAAACGGGCTCCAGCGTAACCCAATCCCCCCGGCTTCAAGCAGGAGCAAGGCAAGAGTTTGCTTCCCAAAAACATCGCGGGCTAGCACGCATCCACAGGCAAACCAGCAAGCCTTCCCCTTAAATTGGTCAGACCAATTAATTCATAAAAAAACCATCAAGTTCCTTACGATTAGGGTAAACACCGACATTCCAGCAAATAATCCTTTGGATACAATGCGCTCTGCTCTTGACGATCTCAAGAAATGGTCAGACCAATTTAACGACCTTCAGGTTCGCTTGCAATACAAGCGCCTCCCCTTTGCTCCTGCGGAGATAGAACAACATGCAACAAGCGTGGCTGCAGCAATACGATCCGACCGGCAATATCTGGCTGTCGGCCCTGATTGCGCTTATTCCCATCATCTTTTTTTTCCTGGCCCTGACCAAGTTGCGCATGAAGGGCTATATGGCCGGCACGATCACCGTGCTGCTGGCTCTGGGCGTTGCCCTGATTTTCTATCGCATGCCAGTCTCTACCGCTCTGGCTTCGGTGGTGTACGGTTTCTTTTATGGTCTGTGGCCCATCGCCTGGATCATCGTGGCCGCCGTGTTTCTGTACAAGATTTCGGTCAAGACCGGCCAGTTCGATGTCATTCGCGCCTCGATCCTGTCGGTCACACCTGACCAACGCCTGCAACTGATTCTGGTCGGTTTCTGCTTTGGTGCCTTCCTGGAAGGTGCAGCCGGTTTTGGTGCTCCCGTTGCGATTACTGCCGCCCTGCTGGCCGGTCTGGGCTTCCGCCCCCTGTATGCCGCCGGTCTGTGCCTGATCGCCAATACCGCCCCCGTCGCCTTCGGCGCCATGGGTATTCCCATCATTGTTGCTGGCCAGGTTTCGGGAATCGATCCTTTTGAAATCGGTCAGATGGCCGGTCGCCAACTGCCTTTCATGACCATCATCGTGCTGTTCTGGTTGATGGCCATCATGGACGGCTGGCGCGGTATCAAGGAAACCTGGCCTGCCGTGCTGGTGGGTGGCGGCTCCTTTGCCATTGTTCAGTTCCTGACCGCCAACTACATTGGCCCTGAACTGCCGGACATTACCTCCGCTCTGGTTTCCCTGGTCGCACTGACCCTGTTCCTGAAAGTCTGGCAACCCAAGCGTATCTTCCGCTTTGATACTCAAGAAGCCGCTCCCACTCAGGATACAAGCTCCAAGCAGGCTCCTGCAGTGCTGACAACAGGCAGCATCATCAAAGCCTGGTCGCCCTTCATCATCCTGACGGCCATGGTCACCATCTGGAGCGTTCAGCCTTTCAAAGCGCTGTTTGCCGCCAACGGCCCGCTGGCCTCGACCATCGTGAACATTCCTGTGCCTTTCCTGCACAATCTGGTCGAAAAAGCGCCTCCCGTGGTGTCTGCCGCTACGCCTTACGGCGCGGTGTACTCCTTTAACTGGCTGTCCGCCACCGGCACCGCCATTCTGATTGCCGCCCTGCTCACCATTATCTTTTTGCGCATGAAACCGTCCAAAGCGGTCGAGACTCTGGGCGAAACCTTCAAGGAACTGGCTGTCCCTATCTATTCGATTGGTATGGTGCTGGCCTTTGCCTTTATCGCCAACTATTCGGGTCTGTCCGCCACCCTGGCATTGGCTCTGGCCCACACGGGTAAAGCCTTCACCTTCTTCTCGCCCTTCCTGGGTTGGATTGGTGTCTTCCTGACAGGCTCCGACACCTCTGCCAATGCCTTGTTTGCGGCCTTGCAGGCCACGACTGCGCAGCAATTGGGTTTGCCTGAAGTGCTGATGGTGGCTGCCAATACTACCGGCGGTGTGACCGGCAAGATGATCTCGCCCCAGTCCATTGCCATTGCTTGCGCGGCAGTCGGTCTGGCTGGCAAGGAATCGGATCTGTTCCGCTTCACCGTCAAACACAGCCTGATCTTTGCGGTTCTGATTGGCCTGCTGACAACCCTGCAAGCCTATGTGTTACCTTGGATGATTCCCTAAGGGTTCCCCCTCATCCTTCTTCTGCAAGGCGCGTAGATTCGTGCCTTGCAGATTTATTTTTTCAGTATGTCCAAGACTATGCGCCTCTCTGATCACGTTGCCCAACAATTGCTGGCGCTCATTCAATCCAGCGATTTTCAGGCGGGGCAACGGCTTCCTGCCGAACGCACGCTGGCCGCACAATTGAATGTGTCCCGCGCCTCGCTGCGCGAAGCTATTCAGCAACTGACCAGCCAAGGCATTTTGCGCAGCCAGGTCGGCTCAGGAACCTACCTGACCTCCCATACGCCGCAATGGACACAGCGCTCTGTGGACCCGCTGGCAGCCTTGATGCTGTCCGATCCGCAGTACCGTTACGACGTGCTGGAAGCGCGCATTGCCTTGGAAAGCAGCACCACTTGGCACGCCGCCCTGCGAGCCTCGCCCGAAGATAAAGACAAGATCCTGCAGTGCTTCGAGCAGATGATTCGCTATCAGCAAAGCGGCGATACCGTGCAGTCCGCCCGTGCCGATGCCCAGTTTCACCTGGCAGTGGCCGAAGCCTCGCACAACCTGGTGCTGGTTCAGGTCATGCGCGGATTGTTTGATCTGGTGCTCAGCAGCGTGACGCAAAACCGGGACATCATCATGTTCGTCCATGACTCGCCCGAAACCATCGTCCACCTGACCGCCCAGCACGAAGCCTTGGTCAAAGCCATTATTGATGGCGATGCCGCTCGAGCCCGCAGTGTCGTGAACGAGCACCTGGGCTATGTACGCAACACCCTTCTACAGGCTGACGAAGACCTCGCCCGCCGCGAACGTGCTGCGCGCTTGCAGACACTCCCTTCAGCCCTACCCGACTCCCCCTTGCCATGATTATTTCCTCCTCGACCGATTACCGGCGTGCGGCCCAAAAACGACTGCCTCCTTTCCTGTTCCACTACATTGACGGCGGCGCCTATGCCGAGCACACCCTGCGCCGTAACGTGGATGATCTGGCTAACGTGGCCCTGCGCCAGCGCGTGCTCAAGGATATGAGCCAACTGGATACCAGCATCGATCTGTTCGGCGAAAAGCTGTCTATTCCAGTCGCGCTGTCACCAGTGGGTCTGACAGGCATGTACGCCCGTCGTGGTGAAGTCCAGGCGGCCCAGGCCGCGGATGCCCACGGCATTCCCTTCACCATGTCCAGCGTGTCGGTTTGCCCGATCGAGGAAGTGGCCCCACGCCTGAAACGGCCCATGTGGTTCCAGCTTTATGTTCTGAAAGACCGTGGCTTCATGCGCAACGCGCTGGAACGTGCCCAGGCCGCAGGCTGCAGCACCCTGGTCTTTACTGTGGACATGCCCGTGCCGGGCGCACGTTACCGTGATGCCCACTCGGGCATGAGCGGTCCGAACGCTGCCCTGCGCCGCTACGCACAAGCCGTCATGCACCCGCGCTGGGCCTGGGATGTGGGTCTGCTGGGTCGCCCGCACGATCTGGGCAATATCTCGCGTTACCTGGGCAAGCCAACGGGCCTGGAAGACTATATGGGCTATCTGGGCGCGAACTTCGACCCATCCATTTCCTGGAAAGACCTGGAGTGGATACGCGAATTCTGGAAAGGCCCGATGGTCATCAAAGGCATTCTGGACCCCGATGATGCCCGCGATGCTGTGCGCTTTGGTGCCGATGGCATCATCGTCTCCAACCACGGTGGTCGTCAGCTTGATGGCGTCCTGTCCTCGGCCCGTGCGCTACCCGCCATTGCTGATGCCGTCAAAGGCCAGATCAAGATTCTGGCGGATTCCGGTATCCGCAGCGGCCTGGATGTCGTGCGCATGATTGCCCTGGGTGCCGATGCCGCCATGCTGGGCCGTGCCTACATTTATGCCTTGGCCGCCGCCGGACAATCCGGGGTCGACCATCTGCTCAGCCTGATTGAAAAAGAAATTCGGGTCGCCATGACGTTGACCAGCGTCAGCAGCATTTCCCAGATCACCTCTGACCTGCTTGTACAGGAGTCTTGACCATGTCCGTTTCCACCCGCCCTGCGGACTTGCTGCAACAGCTCAATGCCATTGTCGGCAAGCCCCACGTACTGACGGATGATCACAGCACGCGCCGTTATCGCAAAGGCCACCGTACGGGTGAAGGCAAGGTACTGGCCGTCGTCCGGCCCGGCACCTTGCTGGAGCAATGGCAGGTCCTGCAAGCGGTTGTCGCCGCCGATTGCATTGTGATCATGCAGGCCGCCAATACAGGTTTGACGGGTGGTTCCACGCCGGATGGCGATGACTACGACCGCGATATCGTGCTGATGAACACCATGCGTCTGCAAGGCATACAGGTCATCAACGAAGGTGAGCAAGTTGTCTGCTTGCCAGGCGCAACGCTGGATCGTCTGGAGCAAACACTGGCTCCCCTGGAGCGCGAGCCGCACTCGGTCATTGGCTCCTCTTGCATCGGCGCTTCGGTGCTGGGTGGTGTGTGCAATAACTCTGGCGGCGCTCTGGTAAGACGCGGCCCGGCCTACACGGAACTGACGCTGTACGCACAAGTTCTGGACGATGGCACCCTGACCCTGGTGAATCACCTGGGCATCAATCTGGGGGATACCCCGGAAGAAATCCTGAGCCGCCTGGAACAAGGCAAATACAGTGTTGCGGACATCGTCAACGACCCGGAACGCAAGGCCAGCGACCCGCGCTACGCCGAAGATGTGCGCGATGTGGACGCCCAGACCCCAGCCCGTTTCAATGCCGACCCCTCCCGTCTGTACGAAGCCTCCGGTTCGGCAGGCAAGCTGTGCATTTTTGCCGTGCGTCTGGATACCTTCCCCAAAGAAGCCAGCACCGTTTTCTACATCGGCACCAACGACCCGGACGAACTGACTGCCGTCCGTCGTCACCTGCTGACAGACCTGCCCCGCCTGCCCATTGCAGGCGAATACATTCATCGTACCGCCTACGATATTGGCGAGCAGTACGGCAAAGACACCTTCTTGCTGATCGACCGTTTTGGTACTGCCAAAGTGCCGTCCGCCTTTGCAATGAAAAGCCGTGTCGATGGTTTTTTTGAGCGCTTTGGCTGGCGTGGCGTCACCGATCGCGTGATCCAGGCGATCATGAACCGTCTGCCCAGCCACTTGCCCCCGCGCATGCGTGAATGGCGTGATCGTTTCGAGCACCACCTGCTGCTGCGCGTCTCCAACGACACCGCCCAAGCTACTCGCGACTACCTAAGCCAGCAATTTGAAGGCAGCCAGCAAGGTGCGTACTTTGAGTGCGATGCCGAAGAAGGTCGCAAAGCCTTTCTGCACCGCTTTGCCATTGCGGGCGCAGCCATCCGCTACCGCGAGTCGCACCCCGACAGCGTGGAAGATATTGTGGCTCTGGACATTGCCTTGCGTCGCAACGACAAGGAATGGGTGGAGCAACTCCCCGACGATATGGAAAAAGACATCGTCCACAAGCTCTACTACGGCCACTTTCTGTGCCATGTCTTCCACCAGGATTACATCGTCAAAAAGGGCGTTGTTCCTCTGGATATGGAACACCGCATGTGGAAGTTGCTGGACGAGCGCCGTGCCGAATACCCGGCCGAACACAATGTGGGGCATCTGTATATTGCCAAACCTGCCCTGGCCGGTTTTTATCGCGAACTGGACCCCACCAATACCTTCAACCCTGGCATCGGGCACACCTCGCGTCGCAAGTGGTGGACGGTTTGCTGCGGTGGGCAGCACGATTAAGTATCACCCTTTTTGGAAGGTACTGGCACGCTGCACGCCCCGTTTGGCCATAAACCGCCGCGGCCCCCTTCACTAAAACCCCTCTTATCTATACCCGCAGGCCCCCAAGTTTGACTTGGTGGGCCTGTTTTTTTGTCCGCTGTGACAGCCAGGACACAAAAATATCGCGTCGTCTTTCCTATTTAGTTTAATGGGTTCCACTAATTCAAAATTTAGATTACATTATCGATAATGATTCTCAATACCTTATGGTAAAGAGTCGATTTCTACGGCTTTTGGATAAGCAATGAAGGTGTCGGATCTGAGCCGCCACCCGCCCGGACCCTCATCCACACCCCGCAGAAATCATGTCTCTTACTTTGAATTTCTGGGTATGTAACGCTCATGACCACTCGTGAAACTGCTACGGACGCGCGTAAAGAGCCTGGCCCCATCAGCCAGATCCTCAGCTCCATACGCTCGCGTTTGATGGTGGCCGCCGTACTGGCGGCCTTGGGTTCAATGCTCACCCTGGTGCCTTTGGCCGGGATCGCCTACATCGCCAAACTGGCCCTGGGCGATACCCTGTCTGGCGAGCTGCAAGGCGATATAGGCTGGACGGTACTGTTCAGTGTCCTCAGCATGTTTGCGGGCTTGGCCCTGATCTCGGCAGGCGAGCTGCTGGCCCATCTGGCCGATAACCAACTGACTCGTGGCCTGCGTCTGAGTGCTGCCCAACGACTGGCCAAGGTGCCGCTGGGCTGGTTTACCGGCCAGGCCTCGGGCGAAGTGAAACAAGCCATGCAAGACGACATCGCCACCCTGCATAGCCTGACTGCCCACTTCTACACCTCGGTAGGCCGTGCCGTCGGTGCCATAGCCATCTCCGTGCTGTACCTGTTCGTCATGGACTGGCGCATGGCCATTGTGGCTCTGCTGCCCTTCCCCGGTTTCTTCCTGTTCCTGCGCAACGCCATGAAAGCCAGCAGCGCGAACATGCAGGGTTTTGTTGAAAAACTGGGCCGCCTGAACAGTGCCACGGTGGAGTTTGTCAGCGGTATTCCGGTCGTCAAAGCCTTTGGTTCCAATGGGCAGGCACACGGTGGCTATAGCAAAGCCGTGGACGGCTTTGCCGACGCCTTTCTGAACTTTGCCCGCCCGCTGGTCGCCCGTATGGCCCACGCACACGCCATGATCGCGCCGGTCACCGTATTAGGCGTTGTGCTGATCTTCGGTGCCCTGTTCAGCTATCTGGACTGGATTGCTCCCGTAGACATCCTGCCCTTCGCCCTGGTGGCCCCCGGTATTTGCGCCCCCCTGCTGTTGCTGCACACCTTGCTGCACGATCTGGGCGGAGCAACGGGTGCTGCACAGCGGGTTCAAGCCTTGATGAAAACTCCCGTACTGGAAACGCTGACCGCCGATCAGCAGCAAGTCCCTGCAAATCAGGAAATACGGGTCGAAAACGTCAGCTACGCCTATGGCGAAGGCCATCAGGCACTGAGCAATATCAGCTTCACTCTGGAACCGGGCACGGTCACCGCGATTGTGGGCTCTTCAGGCTCCGGCAAATCCACCATCGCCCGCCTGCTGCTGCGATTCTTTGACCCCAGCGAAGGCCGTATCACCCTGGGCGCTGCGGACCTGCGCCAGATCGAATCCACCGAGCTGTACCGCCGCATTGGTTTTGTGCTGCAGGAAGTACGCCTGATCAACGCCAGCGTGCGCGAGAACATTGCGCTGGGTCGTCCTTCGGCCAGTCAGCAAGAGATTGAGGATGCCGCTCGTGCTGCCAATATTCACGACCGTATCTTGAGCCTGCCACGCGGCTACGACTCCGTAGTCGGAGAGGATGCACAGCTATCGGGAGGCGAACGCCAGCGTGTCAGCATTGCACGCGCTGTCTTGCTGGACCCACCCGTTCTTGTACTGGACGAAGCCACTGCGGCTGCCGATGCCAGCAATGAAGTCGCCATTCAGGATGCCCTGTCGCGCTTTGCCCAAGGCCGCACTCTGCTGGTGATTGCTCACCGCCTGGACACCATCATGCATGCCGACCGCATTCTGGTGCTGGAAGATAGTGCCATTGTCGAGCAAGGCAATCACGCCAGCCTGCTGGCGGAACAAGGCCGATATGCACGGCTCTGGACCCTGGGTGGCTACGACAACAGTTCCAAGGACACATCATGCTAAAGACCCTGATTCGCTTGCTGGGTAATGATGCCCCGATTTTCCGCCGCTATATCTGGATGGCGATTCTGTACGGCCTGCTGTGCGGCCTGACTATGACCACCTTGGTGCCCATTTTTACTCACCTGCTCAATGGCGAACCGAAACAAGCGGGTGGCTGGCTAATCGTACTGTTGCTGGGCGTTGCCATTTGCTGGGCATGGCGTCGGCATGTAGAGCAAGCGGGTGTCAATGTGGGTGCCGCTATCCTGCAAGGTGGCCGTCATCGTCTGGGCGATCATATTGCTCAACTTCCCGTAGGCTGGTTCTCCGCCCAGAACACGGCGCGCCTGGGCCATGTTGTCACTCAGGGCATGATGTCCGTCGCCCAGTTGCCTGCACACGTTTTCACCCCACTGATCGCCGGGATTGTGACGCCTGTTGTGCTGGTTGTGGCCTTGTTCATCCTGCATTGGCCGCTGGGGCTAATTGCCTTGATCGTCTTGCCTTTGCTGGCCGCTGTTCTGGCCCTGACCGCCCATTTGGGTCGTAAGGCCGATGATGCCTTCCAGGCCCATTTTGCCCATGCCAGTCAGCGTGTGGTGGAGTTCGCCCAAGCCCAATCCGTGCTGCGTGCCTTCAATGGCGAAGGCGGTGGTACGCGCCTGCTGGAAGAAGCGATTGAGCGCCAGCATCAAGCGGGCAAGAAACTGATCTGGCAATCCACGGCCTCGGCGGTGCTCAATGCCTGGGCTGTGCAAGCCGCCTTTGCCGCCCTGCTGATTGCCGCCACGCTTTGGCTGAATAGCCATACGGGTCTGGGCATGAGCAGTGCAGAAATCATTGCCGTCATCGTCTCCTTGCTGCTGACAGCGCGCTACATAGACTCTTTGCTGGAAGTAGCCAGCTATGGCGAAGTGCTGCGCGGAGCACGCGGCCAACTTGATGCGATCAAGGATCTGTTTGCGGTTCAGCCACTGCCCGAACCTGCCTCCTCACAAGCCCCAGTGGATGGCTCGATCGCACTGAACAATGTGCATTTCCGCTATGCCGCCGACAAGCCCGATGTACTGAACGGCGTCAGCCTGAACATTGCGGCAGGCAGCATGGTGGCCTTGATCGGGGAATCCGGCTCGGGCAAAACCACTCTGGCCCGGCTGATTGCCCGCTTCTTTGATGTCAGCCAGGGCAGTGTCTCCATTGGTGGCGTGGATGTACGCCAGATCAGCAGCCCACAATTAGCGACCCAGATCAGCCAGATTTTTCAGGACGATTATCTGTTTGCAGGCAGCATTGCCGAGAACATCCGCCTGGGCAAACCTGACGCTACCGAGGCCGAACTGCTGGACGCGGTGGAACAAGCCGGTGTCAGCGAAATCATCGCACGTCTGCCAGAGGGCCTGGACACCACCGTGGGCGAAGGCGGAGCCCGTCTGTCCGGTGGCGAGCGTCAACGCATCGCCATTGCCCGCGCCCTGATCAAGAACGCCCCCATTTTGCTGGTGGACGAAGCCACAGCCGCACTGGATGCCGAAAACCAGGCTGCCATTGCCCAAGCCTTGGCCCGTCTGCGTGGCAAGCGCACCCTGATCGTAATTGCCCACCAGCTCTCTACTGTAGCTATGGCCGATCAGATCGTAGTGCTGGAAAACGGCCAGATCATCGAGCAAGGCCCACCGGCGCAACTTCGTGAAAGCCAGGGACGCTACGCCCACTTTCTGAATCAACGTCAAACAGCCAAAGGCTGGCGTATTGCCACTGCTGCACAAGATAACGGTGTGTGATGCACGCTAATCCACCTATTTTCCGCTAATTTACAGCTAAGCTTTTAATCTAAAAAACACAGCAAGTGGATATCTTCCGGGTCCAGCTCGAACAAACGGGCATCAGGTTCTGGCGCAATTTCAAAACCATGGGCCATATAAAAATCCACCGTATTCACCGAAGGCGTGGCCGAGGCATAGACCGCCTTCGCGCCCCACTCCGCAGCCTGCTTTTTGGCCTGATCCAGCAGCCATACGCCCATCCCCTGCCCTCGCAAGGACTGACTGACATGCAAGAAAAATAGCTGACGCCAATCTCCCTGTGGCCCCAAGGGCAGGCTGTCCAAACCCACAGCAGCCAGCAAGGTATCGCCCTTGAATACACCCATGAACCAGGAACCTCGATAAAAGGCGTCCTCATGTTCAGGGTGATATTTCTCCGGGTCGCCTTCCGGCCAACCGCGCAGATCAATATCAGCCGCTTGCTTGTGCAATACGCCATCGCGCAGCTCGTACAAACCGTCGATCCGCTCGCTACGGTCTATAGACCACAGCAGGTTCAGTTCCGTTTCTTTTAAAGGACGTAGCGTCAAGCCTGAAGGTAAAGAGGGCATGGTGATCAAAGTGATGTATTTCGGGTTTACAGCAGATTAAATCCGTATCAAGGTTCAGACAGAGGGCAACGTCACTAAGACAGGCGTGACACTCACCCCCTGTTTGAACGCGCCCGATTATAGATGTACATCGCCCTGAATACCTCGGCCAACAGCACGACGCAAGCCCGCCCCGATTCGCAAATCCGGCTCTGAGTCACGATCCTCTACCTGTGCCAGCGTACTTAGAATCGAGCAGTCAGGCTGTTCATCACCTGGACAGCAACCAATTGACGCTTCCAGCGCCAAGGCCATCTCCTGCATGTTTTTAATGCGACTGCTCAGCTCTTCCAGATGCTGTTGTGCAACCCGTTTTACATCGGCACTCTGGCGCGACTGGTCATGCCACAAACTCAGCAAATCACCAATGGCCACCATCGAAAACCCCAGATCGCGGGCACGTCTTATGAAGCGCAAACGCTCCACCTCTTTCCAGCTATAAGTTCGGTAACCCGCAGCGCTACGCTCGGTTTGCGGGATAAGGCCAATCTGTTCGTAGTAACGAATCATTTTGGCCGACACCTTGGATACCTTGGAGGCTTCACCAATATTCATCTTGCTCCCCTTGCTCAATGACAGGACTCGAAAGTCAGGTGTCAGTGATGGCAAAAGGTGGCAGGCTTTGTCCAAAGCCCCATCAGTCTTTTCTGCCTGCCCAGGCCCCTGTTGCCAGCACTGACAGCAGACAGTGTGAGGATTCCCACGGTAGGAAGGTCAAGTGTGCGCGTGCACCCTGACCATTCCCTCAGGCAACTATGGCGTAAAAAATACGTCCACATGCAAATCCTGAACTTTCAAACCGCGCTTGAGCACCATACCCATGGTGGCATCCACCATAGATGGAGAACCCGCTACATACACTTTCCAGCCACTTAAATCAGGCTGATCGTGGCCAACGATATCGGTGACAAGCCCGCGACGATAGTGAGTGGCCGGTATCCCGGAGATGACAGGAGTAAAAGACAGATTGGGGTATTGGCGCTCCAGCGCCCGGAAGTCATCAATAGCATATAAATCCCGCTGCTCGCGCGCTCCAAAATACACATGAATGGCCTGGCTCATGCCACAGGCCAGGGCCATTTCAACGATCGATTTGATAGGGGCCAGTCCGGTACCTCCGGCAATGCACAATATGGGCCCACCGTGCCCCTCGCGTAGATACGAGGAGCCACGTGGCACCTCCAGACTGACCTTCTCACCCGGCTGCAATACGGTGTGCACATACGCAGAGGTCACACCGCGAGGAACGCGGCGTATATGAAATTCCAGATCGAGCGCGCCAGGCCTGTTAGCCATGGAATAGCTGCGCACTGGCGCCTGTCCAAACTTGATATCCGCATACTGACCAGCAAAAAACATCAAGGGCTCAGGGTCATCCAGGCGGATACGAACCAGACGCACATCATGAGTCAGCTCCCGCAGCTCCGAGATGGTGCCCGTCATGCTGCGCGAAGGAGCCAGCCCGCGTACATCGTCCGTACCAATCCAGTCCACGGCAACATCCGTTAAAAGAATCGCTCGGCAGGCCAGAATCAGGCCACGATCTTTTTGTGCCTCGGTCAGGGCAAAACGGGAGTACTCCAGCAGGTCCACCTGCCCATCGACCAAGCGGGTTTTACAGCCTCCGCAACGCCCCAGACGACAGCCATGCGGATAGGCCAGGCCACTTTGCAAGGCGGCCTGCAAAATGTCTTGCCCCTCCTGGGCGGTCACCCGCTGCCCGGTCTGGCGGATAAGAATTGTTTTGCTGCTCATTGCTGCCCCCTTCACATATAGCCCCACGGGCCGCGCATGGCTGTCAGCTCCCGCCCGGTTCTTGCTGACCAATAGGGATCTGGCTGTCTCATCGTTGTAGTTGGCATGGCGACTCCACACAAAGTTGTAGTTGAACGACACAAAAGGCTTATTTCTCAATGCCTTGTGAACAAGCTAATGCTTCCAACGATTGGAGAGTCAACACCCTTAAAAAGAAGTGCTGGCGAACCTTGACCTTCCAATCGTTGTAATGCCTAGCCTTGGCAAACAACTTTGCACAGATGCTTCGGACGGGCCGGAGCCCTGCTGCAAAAAAGGGATACAGCCATGCGTCGAACATTCAAATTTGCTTTAGCGGCAAGCGCCATTGCCGCAGTCGGAACCGCCTACGCTGCCCGCGATGGTTCCGATCATAAAGACAAGGCAGCAGAACCGCCACAAGAAGCCACCAGTGCGCCAGCGGGCCCCTCCGTGCCTGTTGCTCAAGTCCTGGAGCGGACCATACATCCTTCTACGGATTTCACCGGATTTCTTGCTGCCCCTCAATCCGTAGAACTACGTTCGCGTGTTAGCGGCGCGATCGAAGCGGTCAGCGTGCCAGAGGGCAGTCTGGTGCGTAAAGGGGAGCCTCTGTTTCATATAGACCCGCGCCCCTTTCAGGTAACACTGGACACCGCAACAGCACAACTACGCCGGGCCGAAGTTCTGTCCAAACAAGCGCAAGACGATCTGAACCGAGCCCAGAAACTGGTTGAGACCGGCGCAGTTTCCCGCAAGCAATACGATGATGCGTTGGCCACACGCAATGCTCACCAAGCCCAGGTCCAGGTTGCCAAAGCAGATGTTGCCGCCGCCCAACTGGAGCTGTCCTACACCCATATCCGCTCACCCATCGCAGGTCGAGTGGATCGGGTATTGGTCACGGAAGGCAATCTGGTCAATGGCGGTGCCACTGACAAAGCCAGCTTGTTAACCACCATCGTGTCCACCGACCCCATTTATGCCTACTTCGATATAGACGAAGCCACCTACCTGAAGGCCATCCGTCAGACCCGAGCAGAAAAAGATAACAAAGCCTCTGCGCTGCCCGTATCCATTGGACTGACAACTGATCAGGGTTTCCCGTACCAAGGGAAGCTGGATTTCGTCGGAAACCAGATTGACCGCAGCACCGGGACCATACGGGCTCGCGCCGTCGTACCCAACCCCGACGCCATGCTGGCACCCGGCTTGTTTGCTCGCATCCGGCTGGCCACGGGAGCAGAACAGGCGGCTATTTTGATTGATGATCAGGCCGTAGGCACCGATCAAGGAAAAAGATATGTACTGGTTGTGGACCAGAACAATCAAGCCCAGTACCGAGTAGTCGAGACCGGACCCATGGTCGATGGTTTGCGCGTCATCAAAGCAGGCCTGCAAACAGGGGAAAAAGTGATCATCAAGGGCCTGGTACGCCCGGGCATGAACATCACTCCCCACATGGTTTCCATGCAGGCGGTCACTGAAACAGCAAGCGCTGCAATCCGTCCTGCGGAGGCCCAGCCATGAAGTTCCCGCACTTTTTCATCGCCCGGCCCATCTTTGCCATCGTGCTGTCCTTGTTGATGCTGATCGCCGGTGCCCTGTCCTTCTGGCAACTACCGCTTAGCGAATATCCGGCGGTCACGCCCCCTACCGTCCAGGTAAGCGCCAAATATCCAGGCGCCAATCCAGAAGTCATTGCCGACACGGTAGCTGCGCCGCTGGAACAAGCCATCAACGGCGTGGAGAACATGCTGTACATGAACTCCCAAATGGCGACCGACGGCCAGATGGTCCTGACCATCGCCTTCAAGCAGGGAACGGATGCCGACATGGCGCAGATCCAGGTACAGAACCGGGTTTCCCGCGCCCTGCCACGCCTGCCTGAAGAAGTGCAGCGCATCGGGGTGGTCACGCAGAAAACATCGCCAGATGTACTGATGGTGGTCCATCTGGTCTCCCCGGAAAAACGCTACGATTCTTTGTATCTGTCCAACTTTGCCATCCGGCAGGTGCGCGACGAACTCGCTCGTCTTCCCGGAGTAGGCGATGTGCTGGTCTGGGGAGCCGGAGAATACTCCATGCGCATCTGGCTGGACCCGTCCAGCGTGGCAACACGTGGTTTGACAGCCAGCGACATTGTGGCGGCCTTGCGCGAACAGAACGTACAAGTTGCCGCCGGTTCGGTGGGGCAACAGCCCAATGCGGATTCCGCGTTTCAAGTCACCGTCAATACCTTGGGGCGCCTGTCCACGGAAGAACAGTTCGGCGAGATTGTGGTCAAGACAGGCGAGGACGGGCAAGTGACCCGCCTACGCGATGTGGCCCGAATCTCTTTGGGAGCAGATGGCTACACGCTGCGCAGTTTGCTCAATGGCGAATCCGCCCCGGCCCTGCAAATCATTCAAAGTCCTGGTGCCAATGCCATTGATGTCTCCAATGCGGTACGCGCCAAGATGCAAGAACTTCAAGGCGGTTTTCCACAGGACATTGAATACCGCATTGCCTACGACCCGACGGTATTCGTTCGGGCCTCCTTGCAATCCGTCGCCATCACACTACTGGAAGCCGTCTTGCTGGTGGTGATTGTGGTTGTCCTTTTTCTGCAGACCTGGCGGGCTTCCATCATCCCGCTGGTCGCCGTACCGGTGTCCTTGATAGGCACTTTCGCCTTAATGCATATCTTTGGTTTCTCCCTGAATACGCTCTCTCTGTTCGGGCTGGTCCTGTCCATCGGGATTGTGGTGGACGATGCCATTGTGGTGGTTGAAAACGTGGAACGGCACATGGCGCTGGGCGAGTCACCCAAGCAAGCGGCTTTCAAGGCCATGGATGAAGTAACCGGCCCCATTATTGCCATCACATCCGTTTTGGCAGCAGTTTTTATCCCCTCCGCATTCCTGTCCGGTCTGCAAGGCGAGTTCTATCGACAGTTCGCCCTGACGATTGTGATTTCCACCATTTTGTCGGCCATCAACTCCTTGACCCTGTCACCCGCACTGGCTGCCATTTTGCTGAAACCTCACAACAGCAAGACCCGTCCAGACTGGCTGACACGGCTGATCGATACTCTGTTTGGCGGACTCTTCCGTCTCTTTAATCGTTTCTTTGACCGCGCTGCCACTTCCTACGTAACGACGGTGCGCCGTGCCGTCCGTGGCAGTGCGATTGTGCTGGTGCTGTATATCGGCTTTATCGGCATGACCTGGCTGGGTTTTCACCAAGTCCCCAACGGCTTTGTACCCGCGCAGGACAAGTATTTTCTGGTGGGCATTGCGCAACTTCCTAGCGGCGCCTCACTGGATCGTACTGAAGCGGTGGTCAAGCAGATGTCGGACATCGCCCTGGCCGAGCCAGGCGTGGAAAGTGTGGTTGCGTTTCCGGGCCTGTCCGTCAACGGGCCCGTCAATGTACCCAATTCCGCCCTGATGTTCGCCATGCTCAAGCCCTTTGACGAGCGCCAGGATTCATCGCTGTCCGCCAACGCCATTGCCGGCAAACTAATGGGCAAGTTCAGCCAGATCCCTGATGGTTTTTTGGGGATATTCCCACCCCCACCCGTCCCAGGGCTCGGCGCCATGGGTGGCTTCAAACTGCAAATTGAAGACAGGGATGGCCTGGGCTTAGAGGCTCTGGTACATGCACAAGGGCAAATTATGGCCAAAGCCATGCAGGCCCCGGAACTGGCCAATATGCTGGCCAGTTTTCAAACGAATGCTCCCCAACTGGACGTGGAGATTGACCGGGTTAAAGCCAAGACCTTGGGCGTATCAATGACAGACGTATTCGAGACCTTGCAAATCAATCTGGGCTCGCTGTATGTCAACGACTTCAACCGTTTCGGACGCACCTATCGCGTTATGGCCCAGGCCGATGCGCCGTTCCGCGCCCAGGCCCAAGATATTGGCCTGCTGAAAGTGCGCAGCAACAAAGGCGACATGATTCCCTTGAACGCCTTTGTGACCCTGACCGAAGGCTCCGGCCCGGACCGGGTGATCCGCTACAACGGCTTTCCCTCTGCCGACATCAGTGGCGGCCCGGCCCCTGGCTACTCCTCGGGACAGGCCACGGACGCTATCGAAAAGATCCTTGAAGAAACCTTGCCCGAAGGCATGGTCTACGAATGGACGGACCTGGTCTATCAGGAAAAACAGGCAGGCAACTCTGCCCTGTACATCTTCCCTCTGGCCGTCCTGCTGGCTTTCCTGATTCTGGCCGCGCAATACAACAGTTGGTCCCTGCCCTTTGCTGTCTTGCTGATTGCCCCCATGGCCCTGCTCTCGGCTATAGGCGGTGTCTGGCTGTCCGGCGGCGACAACAACATCTTCACGCAGATTGGTTTTGTGGTGCTGGTCGGGCTGGCCGCCAAAAACGCTATTTTGATTGTGGAATTTGCCCGCACACAGGAAGAGGCCGGAGCGGATCCCTTGACGGCAGTGCTGGAAGCCGCCCGACTGCGTCTGCGACCAATCCTGATGACTTCATTGGCCTTTATCGCTGGCGTAGTACCCCTGATGTTAGCCAGCGGTGCAGGAGCAGAGATGCGCCACGCCATGGGGGTGGCAGTATTTGCCGGCATGCTGGGCGTCACCCTTTTCGGCCTGCTGCTAACCCCTGTGTTTTACGTGCTGGTGCGCAAACTGGCATTGCGCCGTCAGCATCGCCGGGCCCCTGCCAGCAACGACCAGCATCACGCTTGAAGCAAGGACAACCATGAACATGAATTTCCCCTCCCTGCCCCGCGTGCGACACCTTAGCCCCCTGGCTCTGGCTTTGGTGCTGACAGGCTGTACGCTGGCCCCAAAATACGAACGACCGACTGCCCCTATCGAGGCTACGTATCCCGCTTCCCCCATTGCCACAGAAGCGGCTAAGTCTGCAGCAGTCATCGCTGCAGAAGTTGGCTGGCGCGACTTTTTCAGCGATCCGCTTCTGCAGCAACTGATTGAAATCTCACTGGAGAACAATCGCGACTTTCGCACAGCAGCATTGAATGTCGAAGCGGCGCAGGCGCTGTATCGCATTCAGCGCGCCAAACTGATGCCAGAACTGGGAGTCGCTGCCCACGGTGTATCCGAGCGCCTTCCCGCCGAACTGAACTCAGGCGGCACGAGCCAGCTTAATCGTCGTTACGATGTGGGCGGCATCAGCACGGCTTGGGAACTGGATCTGTGGGGCCGCATCCGTAGTCTGAACGAACAGGCCTTGGCCACCTACCTGGCCCTGAATGAAACACGCATCGCAGCTCAAACCAGCCTGATCGCCGAGCTGGCCAATACGTATCTGACGCTACGGGCCGACCAGGAGTTGCTGCGCCTGAGCAGCGACACATTGGCAACCCAGCAGCGTTCCTACGAATTGAGTCGCCAGTTAAAAGAGCTGGGCCATGCCACCCAACTGGACCTGCGCCGGGCGGAGGTCGCCTTGCGACAGGCAGAATCCAGCTATGCCACCTACAGCCGCCAGGCAGCCTTGGACCGCAACGCTCTGGTACTACTTTTGGGGCAGCCACTAAGCGCCGAGCTCTCCAGACAACTGGATGAAGCCGCCACGCTGCCGGACCAGATCCTGGTAGCCGATCTGCCCGGCGGCCTGCCCTCCGATCTGCTCGTTCGCCGACCTGATATCCGGGCAGCCGAACAAACACTTCGAGAGGCTAATGCCAATATCGGTGCAGCACGAGCCGCTTTTTTTCCCACTATCAGCCTGACAGGGTCCTTAGGGACCGCCAGCGCATCATTAGATGGCCTGTTCGACTCTGGCACACGCGCTTGGAGCTTTCTACCCAGTATCAATCTACCCATTTTCAAGGGTGGTGCGCTGCTAGCAAATCTGGAGGTCGCCCATGTGCGCAAACGGATAGAAATCACCCAGTATGAAAAAACCATTCAGGTCGCTTTCCGGGAGGTCGCTGATGGATTGGCAAGCAGGAGCCTGCTAGACCAGCAGATCCAGTCCGAGAAGCTGGCGGTCACGGCCAATCTTGAAGCTCAAACCCTGGCCGAACAGCGTTTCCAAGAAGGCATAGATGACTACCTAAGCGTTCTGGATGCACATCGCAGCCTGTACAGCAGCCAGCAAACACTGGTCAGGACACGCCTGGCGCGGCTTAGCAATTTGATTGATCTGTACAAGGCTTTGGGAGGTGGGTGGAAGGAACACACAAACTCGCCAGATCAAAGCACTTAGAACATATTTTTTACCAGAGCCAGAGCCGCATATACCTAGTTGCAAGCAATACCCATGCAGCTCTGGCCTTGTACACACACTGTTCCCGCACAGTCAGGTGAACACTCGGACTACCTCAACGGTTCCGACGAGCTCGTTCCTTCACCACATTACTTTCCAGCATCAAGGCCGCCCGGCTGCTTATCCGGTCCAGCATGCTGCTCAGTGCCGACATTTCGGCTGCGCTCAGATCCTGAAAGATCTCCTCATTCAAGGAGACAACAATCGGCATGACTTCCTTGTAGCGCTGCATTCCCAGCTCCGTCACCGAGACATGCACAACACGCGTGTCTTTGGTATCGCGCGTCCGCTTCAGCAAGCCCTTCTCACACAAAGTACTGACCGCCCGCGAACAGCGTGCCGACTCCAGAGACACCGCCTCAGCCAATGCTGTACCCGTCAGAGCGGGATGCATACAGGCGATAGCCAGAATGCGCCATTCACGGCGAGTGATATTGAAGCGCCCCTCGCACAAGCGAATGAAAATCGGGTTGCCAGCCGACCAGGCCCGATAAAGCTGGAACATCATCATGGCCGGAAGCGTAGGAGCCGGAGCGGCGCTTGCCAAGGCAGAGGAAGACGTGGAGGAACTGGGCATCAGAGGACCTTTAGCCTTAAAGATACTTGATTAGAACAAGTATCCCCCCCCTTGTTAAGCTGCGGTAAAAACCGATAGAAATCAAAAAAAGGAGACAAATCATGGCCCAGAACCGCCTTCGCGCCACGGTAACAAGCTGTCTGTTATCAGGACTGCTGTTCACTGGTTTATCCCACGCAGCAAGCCCTATCGAAACCCTGACTGTCGTTGTGCCCTATGCGCCAGGAGGCGCGTCTGATCGGGCCGCACGCATTGTGTCGGACGGTCTGCACAAGAAACTGGGTATTCCCATTGTGGTCGAGAACAAAACCGGCGCAGGGGGCCGGATTGCCGCCCAGTACGTCAAAAGCACGGCGGCAGACAAGAATGTGCTGATCTTGGCCAACCCCGCCATCATGGTGGTCGCCCCGCTGGTTTTCAATGACATTCCGTACAAGCCCGGCAGCGACTTTCAAGCGGTTTCCATGGTGACCGAATATGGCTTTGGGGTGGCCGTATCGGCAGACAGCGACATTAAGACCATGGATCAACTGATCACCTGGGCCAAGGAACATCCCGGTGCCTTCAATATCGGCGTTCCCGCCACCGGCAGCCTGCCCCACTTCTTTGGACTGATGCTGTCCCAGCAGATTGGCTCCAAGGGCGAGATCATTGGCTACCGTGGCTCGGCCCCCGTCATTACCGACCTGATCGGCGGCATTCTGCCCGTGGCCATTGATACGCTAGATGTGCTGACCTCCCAGCACCAGGGCAAACGCATCCGTATTCTGGCCACCTCGGGCAGCGAGCGCGAAGCCGCTTTGCCGGACGTCCCCACCCTGAAACAATCCGGCGTTGAACTGGAAGCCTCCGGCTGGAATGCTTTCTTCGCCCCCGCCTCCATGCCTGCCGACAAAGTGACCCAACTGGGCGAGGCAATCAAGGAAGTCACCAGCGATCCGGCACTGCAAGAGACGCTGCTAAAAAATGAATTGGTCCCTGTGTCTGCCAATGCAGAAGAAACCCGCGTCCGCATCGAACAATTCCGCCAGCAATGGGCACCCGTTATTCAGGCCTCCGGCTTCAAAGTCACGCAATAAACCAGCAACACAAACGACATGACACAACGCAAGAACGTCCTGTTCATCATGGCCGATCAGCTACGGGCTGATCATCTGGCCTGCTATGGGCACCCTCATATTCGTACCCCCAATCTGGATGCACTGGCCGCCAAGGGGGTACGCTTTGAGCGCGCCTTTGTTAACTCCGGAGTCTGCGGCCCATCCCGCATGAGCTATTACACGGGCCGCTACCCCTCTACCCACGGTGCCACCTGGAACCGCGTGCCCTTGTCGGTAGGCGAAGTCACCATGGGCGAATACTTGCGCGCCGGTGGGCACAAGCTGGTGCTGGCGGGCAAAACCCACATCATGGTCGACCACAAAGGGCTGGAACGACTGGCACTGGATGGGGGCAGCGAGCTGGCCCGCCTGCTTAAAACAGGCGGTTTTGAAGAGATAGACCGCTACGACGGCCACCACGAACCGGGAGAAGAAAGCGGTTACCCGGCGTACCTGCGACGCCACGGCTATGAGTCCGATGACCCGTGGACAGATTTTGTCATCTCCGCACGCGGCCCGGATGGAGAGGCGGTCAGTGGCTGGCATATGCGCAATGCCCGCTACCCCTCTCTGGTGGAAGAAAAGCATTCGGAAACCGCCTACATGACGGACCAGGCCCTATCCTTCATGGAGCGCATGGGGGATGAGCCTTGGGTGCTGCACCTGAGCTACGTCAAACCACACTGGCCCTATATCGCCCCTGCTCCCTACCACGATATGTACAGCGCCGAGCAATGCTTGCCCGTAGTGCGCAACGAGGCCGAATTAAACAACGCGCATCCGGTTGTAGAGGCCTACCGCCAGCAAGAAGAATGCGTCAGCTTCTCCAGCGACACCTGTGTGGAGACGGTCCGGCCAGCCTACCAAGGGCTGATCACCCAATTGGACGACCACCTGGGCCGTTTGTTCGACTTCATGTCCCGCAACGGCCTGATGGACAACACCCTGATCATCTTCACCGCCGATCATGGAGACTTTCTGGGAGACCACTGGCTGGGCGAGAAAGAACTGTTCTACGACACCGTGCAGCGGGTTCCTTTCATCGTCTACGATCCGTCAACAGAAGCAAACGCGACGCGTGGGACGGTCGATGACAGAATGGTCGAAGCGGTCGATGTGCTGCCCACCATGCTCTCCTGGCTGGGCCTGCCACTGGCCTCGCACCGGCTTGAGGGGCGGGACCTTCAACCCTTGCTACACGGCAAGCAGCCCCCTTGGCGAGACTGCGTGTTCTCCGAACTGGACTACAGCTATCGCCTGGCACGCGTGATACGCGATAAATCACCGTCCAATGCCAGAGCCTGGTCCCTGCGCAGCGACCGCTGGCGCTATGTGTATTGGCTGGACGAGCCTGAGCAGCTTTACGACCTGCATGCAGATCCAGAACAGTTCAACGACCTGGGTCGCTCTGCGGAACATGAGCACATACGGGAAGAATGCCGGGAGCGCTTGCTGCAATGGTTCACAAGCCTGAAACGCCGTACCACCGTGACGGAAGAAGAAGTCGAACGCGGTACGAATGCGTATAAAAAGGCGGGGGTGTTTTTTGGACAGTGGTAAGACAGCAGTGCAAAACCTTTGATGAAGGACAGGTGCTACGGCTTTGAATCCAAGCAGGCATACCAGCGATGGGCTGGAGACATCGCGACTCTAACAGCGGTGTCTCCAGTAAAGCATTAAGGATTGTCGAACCTCAGGAACTTACTTCAGCAGCTTGTCCTTGATTTTCTGCTGATACTCCGAGGAGACGTTTAAGCCCTTCGTGACATACTCGTCCATGGAGCCAAAGTTCTTTTCAGCCTCTGCAAAAGAGATCTCGATCCAGTTTTCCTGAACGCCCATAAAAGGGGCAAAGGCAAGAGCAGCCTGGACACCTTTCTTGTCTACCGTTTTATCAAAACTCTGTTTAATAGACATCACAGAGTAATCGTTAGACAGGAGAAAATCCTGCACGATCACATCCCGTGAAACCCCGGCAATATGCAAGAGAATGGCCGAAACCCAGCCCGTTCTATCCTTACCGCCCGAACAATGAAACACTTGTGCGCCATCGCTATCAGCAATAGACCGTAGGAGTGTTCCTATCTCTTGCCGGGCATGTTGGTCATTACTGATCAAACGGTAAATTTCCTCCGCCCCCGCCAGGGTCTTTTCCGGGCGCTCAGTAAAACCGGTACGCACACTTTCAACATCATCCCAACCCAACAAGTTCCTGTTCTCCCACTGCGCTCCAGGAATAGGGCTATCTGGATTTAACTTGATCTCGCCAGGCGTGCGCAAATCATAAATATTTCTTAAATTAAGATCGGCTATTTTCTTCTGATCCTGCTCGCTCAGCTCCAGCGCATTGGATCTAAAAACAATCCCTTTATTCAGAACTCGACCTTCCTTGGTCTTGTACGCCTCTCCGTCTCCGGCCAAGTCTCGGAAATTATCAGCTTTATCCAAAACAATATTTCTCTTCACTGCGCCACTTTGGCTTGGGACTTGACTAGCACCCTGAGCATACGCCAATCCAGAAACACCCAACGCAGAACAGGCCAAGACGCTACCAGCCAGCAAAACCCCAAAAATCTTAGATAATTTCTTGTTCATTTCCCCTACCCTTTATGGCAATCTCATAGGCCATCAAACAGCCCATAAAAAATGAAAAATTTAAGCCTTATTAATTAATTTAGACTTAAATTAATTTGATCGTAGGGGATCGGTTTTCTTTCATCTATCCAGTTTCTGCAGGGCTTATCCACATAAAGCAGAAAACCGCCTTTTCATAGGGAAAACCTCTATCTTCAGCAACGGAAAGCACACGTCGAGACACAAGCAGCCGTTCGTATCAGGACGACATCATCCAAGCTCCAAATCCTGCTAAAAACACCACAACAGCAGGTGGCACACGCCCTACCGTCAACAAACCAAACAAGAGCAAAGCCAGCCCAAAATCCGCCCGACTGTAAATTGCACTGGTCCACACCGGGTCATACAAGGCTGCCCCCAGAATGCCAACCACACCCGCATTCACACCGGCCATCGCCGTCCGAATTCCTGCTCTGTGCCGCAAGCTCTGCCAAAAGGGCAAGACGCCAATCAAAATTAAAACCGCCGGTACAAAAATCACCACTAGTAAAACCAGTCCACCCAGCCATCCATGCAAGGGCCCTTGAGCAATCGCCCCGATATACGCTGCAAAGGTAAACAACGGTCCCGGAACAGCTTGAGCAGCGCCGTAGCCCACCATCAAATCCGCATTGCTGACTACCCCGCTGGGCACCACCGAGGCCTGCAACAGAGGCAAGACCACATGCCCGCCTCCAAACACCAAAGCTCCGGAGCGATACACTCCTTCCAGCAGCTGCACCGTGGACGATCCCATAAGCGCCGCCCACATAGGCAAGGCAATCAACAAGCCTGCAAAGAGCAACAAAGCCGCCATCCCCACCTTGCGAGATACTGGATACACATGAGCCTGCGCAGCACCTGTCTGGGCCACATCCAGCTTCCACCAAGCTAGCAGACCCGTGATCACAATAGCGGCCACTTGCCCGAACGCAGAGGGCAGCAAAAGGCTCAACAAGGCCGCCAAAATCGCCAATGTCGCCCTGCCCCGATCAGGGCATAAAGAACGAGCCATACCCAGCACCGCCTGCGCCACAATCGCTACAGCCACAATCTTGAGGCCATGCACCCAAGGAGACTCAGCAACCCCTTGAAGCCCGGCCAAACCCAAGGCAAACAGAATCAGCGCAATTGCCGAGGGCAAAGTAAAACCTGTCCATGCCGCCAACAAACCCAGCCAGCCCGCACGCCCCAAGCCAATCGCCATTCCCACCTGACTACTGGCCGGTCCGGGCAGGAACTGACACAAGGCGACCAGATCGGAATAGCTGTGCTCATCCAGCCAACGACGACGCTCCACAAACTCTGAACGGAAGTATCCAAGATGCGCGATAGGCCCACCGAATGAGGTCAGGCCCAGTTTCAAGAAGGACCAAAAAACCTCCAGAGGCTTGCCCTGCTGAATCGCCACTGGCTGCGGCAAAGGCTTGCTGCTAGAACCATTCGTCACCGTTTGAACTCCCCCGAAAGCAATCAGGCCCCGACTACGGTGCGGCACCTGAAATTACTACTCATTATTTTTTATGAGGCTCCACAGCACTACAACCACCCGTATTGGCATCCCAGCATTCACTCAAATAACTGACGAAGGTAGAGATCCTGGCCGATAAAGCAGTGTTGCGATAGTAAACAGCATTGATAGGCTGACGCATCTCCAGCGCCTGCTTGGGGAGCACCTCCACCAAACACCCCTCGGCACGATCCCGATGCGTCATGAAGTCCGACAAGCACACCATCCCCTGCCCTGCCAGCGCCAATTGTCGCAAGGTTTCACCACTGGAAGCCGCAATAGTCGGCTTGATATGCAATGGCATTCCATCCGGTGCGGGCAAAGGCCAGTCATTCAGGCTTAAGGGCTGGGTAAAACCCAGCAGCACATGATTTTCCAGCTCCATCACATCACGCGGCTGACCGTACTTTTTCAGATAAGCAGGAGACGCCAGAACACGTAAACGACAACTGCCGATAGGCCGTGCATGCAAGGTGGAGTCTTTAAGCCTGCCAATACGGATCGCCACATCGGTGCGCTGCTCCAACAGATCAATCCAGCCTTCGTTACTAGTCAGTTCCAGATGCACTTGCGGATAACGCTCCCGGTAGCCCCCCACCAAAGGGATCACGCAATGCAGGATAAAAGGCGAGGCCGCATCCACACGTAAACGCCCGGCAGGCTGTTCACGCCGCACGGCCAGATCCTCCTCCGCTTCCTCCACACTGGCCACAATCGCTCTGGCTTTCTCCAGGAAAACGGCACCTTCCTCAGTCAGCTCAAGTCGACGGGTAGTACGTCGCAGCAAGGTGGTGCTCAACTTTTCCTCAAGTCGACTCAAGCTGCGGCTGACGGCGGAAACAGTCAAGCCAAGACGTTCAGCCGCCCGCGAGATAGCGCCTGTATCCACTACAGCAATCAAGGCCTGCAACTCATCAAAAGTCGTTTTCATTATTGAATTTAAATCAAATGTATTTCCCTAAATATGGGCTTTTTCGAATAAATCAGCAAGCAGACAATGGCATCTTTGCAAAGCCCCCGCAAGGAAGCAATCATGCCTATCGCCTTACTGGCACTCACCATTAGTGCCTTTGCCATCGGAACAACAGAGTTTGTCATCGTTGGCCTTTTACCCACTATTGCGGCTGATCTTAATGTCAGCCTGCCCTCTGCCGGACTGCTGGTCAGCCTCTATGCTCTGGGCGTTGCGGTTGGAGCCCCCGTCCTGACCGCCCTGACCGGCAAAGTCCCCCGCAAAGCTCTGATGCTGGGTTTGATGGCCTTGTTCACCCTTGGCAACCTGGTCGCCTGGCAGGCCCCAGGCTATGAATCACTAATCGTCGCCCGCATCCTGACAGGCCTGGCACATGGCGTTTTCTTTTCCATTGGCTCCACCCTTGCAGCCAGCCTGGTCCCCAAAGAGAAAGCCGCCAGTGCCATTGCCATCATGTTTACAGGCCTGACCGTAGCCCTGGTAACCGGAGTGCCATTGGGCACCTTCATCGGCCAGGAATACGGCTGGCGCATCACCTTCCTGGCCGTTGCCGCACTGGGCGTCATCGCCTTTCTGGGCAGCCTGATCTTTGTGCCCAAGAACGTGGCGCCTAGCAAGGCGACCACCTTGCGTCAGCAGCTAAGCGTCTTCGGACAACCCCGGCTGCTGCTGGTCTACGCCATGACCGCCGTGGGATACGGAGGCTCGTTTACCGCCTTCACGTTTCTGGCCCCCATGCTGGAGCAGATCACGGGCTTTTCCAGCCACTCCGTGGGTTGGGTGATGCTTGCCTATGGCGTGTCAGTAGCCATAGGCAATCTATGGGGCGGCAAACTGGCCGACCGCCACGGCCCCATCCCTGCCCTGAAACTGATTTTCCTGCTGCTGGCCGTGGTGCTGCTGGTACTGAGCGTCACCGCGACAAACCGTTGGCTGATGCTGGCCACCGTGCTGGCCTGGGGAGGCGTTGCCTTCGGGAACGTGCCCGCGCTGCAAATTTACGTCGTCAACCAGGCCCACCGCTTTGCCCCGCAAGCTGTAGACGTGGCCTCCGGGCTGAACATTGCGGCGTTCAATATCGGGATTGCTATCGGCGCATTGGGTGGAGGGGTGATCGTTGAGCGGATGGGATTGATCCATACCACCTGGATCGGGGCTGGGATTGTGTTGCTGGCTTTGGGGCTGACAGTGTTGGCGGGGAGATTGGATCGACGGGATCGGGAGGGGGCAAGCAGGACGCCTGTGGCGGCGGTGGGGGCTTGCGAAACTAGAGTGGTGGATTGCTAGGTGGGCGTTACGGCTGGTAGTGATGAGGGCTCATCCTGCCAGCCTCTTGCCAAGAGAACCTCATATCACAGCCCGAATCTACTCGAGCTTGTCTGCAGGGGAGTATGTCTGTGACTTCCCCAGCGATTAATACCCATCTCGATGCAGCCTGCGAATAATTAAGCACTACATCAGCCTGCCTTCGGCGGCTTCCCCCTAGATGCCTAAAGGCAACCTGCCAGAGAAATACAAGGCTGAGGGTGTGAAGCCAGAAGCATACTGACTAACAAACACTGCGATCCCTAATGCAGATAAACCATATCTGATTGCGAACGCTCCGCATTAATGTGAATTTAAAAAAAAACAAGAATAGAAACTAAAAAATCAAATCATTAATAGAAAAAAAATTAAACATTAAAAATAAATGACCTAATTAATAAAAATAGAAAAAATAAACAATCAAAACAGCGAACTAGGCACCTTTACCAATACAAACCATCAATTAACCAGCCTAAATGGAGAATAGAATAAAAAACAGAACCAACCAAGGAATAAAATTGAAAAAACTATTTAACTTAACGTCATTTATTGTCATTCAGTTTTTATTGTTTACATCTAACGCATACGCGCAGAACTTCTGGACGGGAAAACACACTCTCCAGATAACGAGACTGGAGACCTATCAGCTTAGCTTCAACCCCATCCAGTTTGGCCATTCCTTGCCAGCCAGAGCAAAAATTGAGCGTGTTGAAGCCTATATGTCTGGAGACCAAATCGACAGGGTTTCGTCAACAACTCATGTGTGCTGGAACGGCATTTCCGATTGCGTGCCAATGTACGACAAGGAGTTCACCACCTACAACTTCAGAAACCGCGACGCTAGCAGGCCAATATACGTCGTGCTTCGCGCAACTAACTTTGGTGGCCTCTATCCTCCTGCCTATGTACCCATAACGGTCACCGTCTATTACAAACTCTAAGCCCCGACCAGACGTCATCCTCACGCCCCTGCCTTGATACCTGTTCAAAAAGGTCCCACTCATGTTTGTTAGCTCTTCCACCCCCGAAGCCGCACCTGCTGTGCAAGTCAAAAACAAGCGACAGGTTGATTCTGCAAACTCCTCCAATTTTAGTGAGGTTCTTGCTGAACTCTCCAAACAGGGCGGCATTCCAAAAATCGATTTACCCAGCCCCAACCCACCAAAACCTCAAGAAAATATCGTTAAAAGCGTCTTCGTCATGGACGAGTCCATTCACAAAATGGACGACGCCATGCTGCGAGACTTGCTCAAAGGGATGGTTTACGAAGACATAGCAGGCAAAGGAGATGGCCCAGGAGGGCTGTTAGATCTGACCGAGTGGATACATGGAGGGCCTATCCGTTACTCCAATACGGGCGAACTGGTAACTGCAGAAAGCAAAACCTATTTCAATGCAGCGGCAAGCCAATACCGATCACAGAAAATATCAGTGCTTGAGACAGGATTACGAAACGGCACCCCACTGATCGAGATCTATAAAAATCTGTGTGAGCTAACGTCACAGCAACCCGTACGGTTCCTGGGGATGATGGGCTATCTTGTTGCGCCCACATAAATCTCTGTTCACTTGAAGGCCTATAAGCGGAGCATTGATATGCCCGCCTTTCTCGACTGCAACAGACAACTCCAGGACGCGCCCCATGCTTATCAACTCATCAACACCTAAACCTGCTTTAGCTGACACAAACATCAATCAGCAGCAGCCCATCTCAAGCACAGCCACCCACAGTTTCCAAGCCGTTCTTGCGGCAGCATCTACACAAGTGACGATCTCGCCTGCAGCTCAACAGCAAGCTCAAGTCACTGAGCTTAAGCACGGCAGCTTTGCAATGCGCAATACCGTCAGCAAAATGGACGAAAAAGAACGTAGTGATTTTCTGAAAGATATCGTTTATGAAGGAGGGCCTAAAAGACAAGCCATGCACGAAATCCTGGTAGATATCACCGACTGGCTAAAAGGGGGGCCGATGTACTACTCAAATACACGTGAACCTGTCACGGAAGAAAGCACAGCCTATTTCTTGATGGCTGATGGCAAGTACCAGGCGGAGAAAGTCGCCTTGTATGAGCTGGAGCTAAGCAAAGGCACGCCGCTGATTGATATCTATGACAAGTTGTCAGATTTGACGTCCAAACAACCTGCACGACTTTTGGGGATGAGGGGGTATCTGGTTAAGCCGACTTGATGCTGGCTATCCGATATCGAAAATGCCCACGTGTTTTGATGAGGCTATTAGGGAGCCATGCCAAGCTCCGTTTTAGAACGCTAGCTTTACTGCGCCCTCTTGCGCTCGGCAGATCTAGATCCACTAACCAGTCAAAAGGGTTCGATAGGTTTAAAAACACCCGTCTTGCTCATATTGCGCCGAAGATCAAACTGAGCCAGCGCCTCAACCACATCAATCATGGGTAGCATGTCAAAATTTATCCCTGCCCATGCCTCCCGACTCACGTTCACTGAGTACAAATAATCATCACGCAACTGCCCAGTGGCCGGATCATAACGTTGAGAAAACCCCGATAGGGTGATGCGCTGAACGACAGGAAGAGCTGCAAAAGTTTCGCCAATAATCCGGAAGCCTACTCCATGAACATGAGCCATGTAGCGCTTGCGAACCTGCACTGCTGGCAGATCCTTCACAGACAGCTTCAAGCCCCTTGCCGGAACCGCCGCAATCTTCGACGGCATGTCCTCAATCTCCGGTAAATCAATGTCCAAGTGAACATGCGTTCCCTGCTCAGCAATGTCCAACGATATTGGCGTCTCCCGAGGCCAAGCAATGTCTTGGAGATTAGCCTCCAGCCATTGCTCCATCGCTGCCGTATCTTGATAGATATCCTCTTCAAGCAGCTTACGCCGCTGCTCTTGCTCATAGGCATGCTGAGACTGATCGCTCTTCCAGGCCGCCAACAAACGCTGATGCTCCCCGGCTATCTGCTGATTAAGCAGGTTCAATTTTTCCAAACGTTTGGGAAATAACTTTTCCCACCATTTTGGACGCAGCAAAGCAGGAAACACTGGCTCAGAACGAAGAAAACGATCCGGCACATACCTAGGTGCTATATGAGGAGCAGGAGTGTCTAAATGAATATTAGCCACCGCTTCACATTCACTATTTATTTCGTCGCATTTACGCTGGATTAAGCTTTGAATAGCTTGTCGATTCTGCTTCTTGGCGAGCTCAACAACCGACTCGGAAACAGGCTTTCCGTCCTGATCATGGAAGCTCAACATTCCTTGATCTGTGACCCCGCACACCAAAGAAAAAGTCTGTGTTTGTTGAGCAGACTGACGTGGCTTGGGGGCAGGAGCTGCTTTATATAGGGTATGCCGGGCAGAAAATCCCAAAAAACTGGTATTCAGATGAGCCCCACGCTTACCGACATTCACCGTTGAGCCTCGCGGCCCCAAGGTCCAGCTTGTGCCCGAGCCACTCAAGTTCATGCGTATGCCTGGAGCCAACTTAATTGATCGCCGAAAACGTACAGCCACAACTCCCTCCACGCTTTTTTAATAGTTTTAGAAACTTATGAGTTTCCAACAAAGATGCATTGGAATGTAGGGAAACCTGATGGGGATATATAACACTGTGCTGCCGCTAACTCAAAGGTAGAGGCGGCTAACTACCTGGCATAGTCATTGAATCAGTGTAGGCAGAGAGAAAGGCACGAGACGGAGACAATCACAGACAAAGGTAAGGGTTGCTGTACCGATTCTGTATCTATCTAAATGCTGAGTTGGTTCCCTGAGCGGGGATTGAAGCTACGATATCTTCTAACTGTTTAAACTAAAAGAAGATTTTAGATGGTGCCCGGGGCCGGAATCGAACCGGCACGCCTTGCGGCGGGGGATTTTGAGTCCCCTGCGTCTACCAATTTCACCACCCGGGCTAGGTATGGCAACCTGGGAATCCAGGCTTGGAAGGAAAGATTGTTATTATACGCAGATTACCGGGGGTTTTGGCAAGTGCTACAGCAATTTTTTTAAATTTAGCCTGTGTCTGAAAAAATTCCTGCCTAAAAACTATCTGAAACCCCATTTTCCGCCTGCTTTGTCACAACTGCTTAAGCAATAACGGGTGGTTCTCGGCAGGCAGAAACCTGCATCACTCTTAGCCATACCCAAACTTGGATTCCAAATAAAAGCAGGCCAGGAACACCACCCTGGCCTGCTCAATTCTCTGCTCTGCGTCCGGGGTTTAGTCCCCTGCCACAGCCTGCCCGTTACGAATCCACTCTCTCCAGATCGCGACCAACAAAGCCATCAAGACCGGACCGATGAACAAGCCCACGATGCCCATTGTTTGCACACCGCCAACCAGCCCAAAGAAGGTCGGCAGGAATGGCAGTTTCACCGGGCCACCGACCAAACGTGGCCGGAGTGTTTTATCAACGATGAATAGTTCGATAGCCCCCCACAAGAACAGGCTGACACCGGCAACCAAATGGCCGGAACCCACCAGGTAGAGAGACACCAAGGTAAAGGACAAAGGCGCACCGCCAGGGATCAGCGCCATGAAGCCAGTAATCACACCCAGCAGCACGGGTGAAGGCACCCCTGCAATCCAATAGGCAATCCCCAGGACTACGCCCTCGCCCAAAGCAATCAGGCCCATGCCGGTGACAGTGGAGTTAACGGTAGCAGGCACAACACGAGAGAAACGCTGCCAGCGGCCTGGCAGGACGCGTTCACCAACAATATCCAATTGCACCAGCAGTCTGTCGCCGTCTTTGAAGATGAAGAACAGCGTGATCAGCATGAACAGCACGGTCAGCAGCAGGTGGAACACGTTGCCTGTGGCGGACAGGACCATGCGGTAAATATTGCCCAGGTGCTGGCCGCTGACCATCTCGACCAGTTCGCCCAGTGCGTGGGGTTCGCCCAAGTAGACCTGCCAGTACTCGGTCAAGCGCTCGCCCATCAAGGGCATGGCTTTGATCCATTCCGGAGTGGGTGTGCCGTAGCGGTTGGCGGCCAGTGCCCAGGTGATGAAGCTGCTGGCTTCCTGAATCGCAAAGGACAAGGCCAGGGACAAAGGCACGACCAGGACCACGATGACGACCAGCAATGCCAATGTGGCCGCCAGTGCGGTGCGGCCATTGCAGCGTACGACCAGCCGTTTATATAAGGGCCAACCAGCCAAGCCTATGATCAGCGCGGCCAGAACAGGGACCAGAAATCCCTTCAAAAAGTAGACGCCTGCGGCCAGCAATAGCAGCAATAGCCAGCGAGCGATGAGAAATGCGGGTAAGACGGGTTGCATAAACGGTGGAGACCCTCTTGTCTATTGGTCTGGGCATGGGTCGGTGCCCGAAAGTTTTTTTGACGATAGCATGATCACAGCCCAAGGAATACCCGTTTCTTACAACAAGCTGATAACACTTTTTAAGGTGGAAGCAGGCTCTGAGCGGCACCTGCGATCTGCATAGGGTCAAGACTCATCATGGCGGGCTGGGTAGTAGCATCAGGACTGGGTCGGCTCGATGGGACTGACTCGGATCTAACGCTCAATGAACTGCACCTCACACCGCGCCCTGCCAAGTCTACTCCTGCTGCTGCTGTGAAGCAGCTTAAACGCCGCACACTAAAGCTTGAAATCTGCAACAGATATTCGGGTCTTGTGAGCTGCGGTCCCTTGGGATCGGTAACAGGCATTAGATGTTGGTGTTGGTGTTGGTGTTGGTGCTGGTGCTGGTGCTGGTGCTGGTGCTGGTGCTTTCAGTCTGCTCTTGCAGGATTCCCGGCTGCTGTATCTGTAGGCAATAAAAAACGCCCTTAGGCTAGATGCCTCAGGGCGTTTCTCTATATTTTGGGGCTTTTTAGAAAAGGCCGTGACGGCTCTGGCTCTCTTTATGGCCCCCAAGAGCAATCATGCTCAGGGTGCCACCGGCAATGCACGTTTATGCGCCGAAGCCTGAAACGTCTTGATGATGATCTGCGTGGCCTCATCAGCAATGGCTTTGCCTTCCAGAAAATCATCAATCTGGTCGTAGCTGACACCAAAGGCATCTTCATCTGGTTTCAGAGGGCTCAGGCTTTCCAGGTCAGCGGTAGGGACTTTGAAGACCAGAGCTTCAGATGCACCCATCGCAGTCGCCAAGGCGCGCACACGTCGTTTGTTCAGGCCAGCCAAGGGGGTAAGGTCAGCAGCACCGTCACCGAACTTAGTGAAGAAACCCATCAAGGCTTCGGCAGCGTGGTCTGTACCCACCACCAAGCCACCGTTTGCACCGGCAATCGCGTACTGCGCCACCATGCGCTGACGAGCTTTGATATTGCCCATCAAAAAATCCTGTTGTGCGGCGTCGCGAAATTTCAAGCCGGAGGCCAGCAGTTGTTCCAGCATCGCATCCGATGCGGGCTTCACGTTCACGACCAAGGTCTGGTCGGGATTGATGACCTTCAGGCCACCTTGGGCATCTTTCTCGTCAGCCTGCTCACCGTAAGGCAAACGCACAGCGATGAATTGCGCTTGATGACCTTGCTCACGTGCCTGCTCTACGGCTCGCTGAGACAGACACCCTGCTGCCAGGGAGTCCACGCCCCCGCTAATCCCCAAGACCAGGCTACGGCAGCCGGTGCGTAGCAGATAGTCACTTAGAAAGCGGACGCGGCGTTCGATTTCTTGCTGAACATCGAAATGATCCGTGATCCCCAATTCCGCACGGATACTGGCTTGCAAAGCGCGTTGATCATCAGTCATGGCGCAGGCTCTCTACACAAAGTGAACAATAGTTCGATTGTAAAGGACTGAGGAAACTGTGCCATCCATTGCTGGAGAGCGATCATGTTTTGAAAACTCACCGCCCTGCATGGAAGGCACAGCCCGATAGCCTTGCCTTGTATTCCTTCGCTATTCCATTGTCTTACTGCCCCACTTCTCTAGCATCGAGCATCCCTTTTAAATTGGGATCCTTATTTATTAAAAATGGATTCTGTATATAATCTTCAGTCAAGAAAAACAAATTCGCCCTGACTGAGACAAGTCCTTTATCTACTGCTCGGGCATCATAAAACCAGCCCACGTCATCCGGTGCTCTGCATGCAATCATGCACTGTTCAAGCTCCTGCTGGCGTCCGGCTTATCAGACATACTCCATGAGATCCTCAACCGAAATCGCAGATGAAATTCTTAGACGTATTCAATCCGGCCACTACCGGCCCGGCGACTCGCTGAGTCAATACGAACTCGCGGAGGAATTTCAGACTAGCCGCACGCCTGTTCGGGAAGCCTTGCGCTTTTTAGAGGCGCGCCGTGTAACCTCGCTCACCAAAACCGGACGCACGATTGTCACCATCCCCTCTGCCAAATCAATCCGTGAAGCTTTCCAGATCCGGGCCGAGTTAGAGGGACTAGCGGCGCAATTAGCGGTGGACTGGATCAAAGATACGGACCTGGAAGTGTTGATGCAGCATCAGACCGACTATGCCCGCACGCTACGATCGCGTGTGCGCGGTGAAGAAGGGTCAGAATGGTTGCAGCACAATCGCTCTTTCCATGACCTGATTACAGCAACCAGCCACAATGAGCGCCTGCACGAGCTGATTCAGGAACTTCAGAACGATAGCGTCTCCAGCGCTTTGAGCTTTGCCTCGAAAATGCCGCCGCGTTTGATGGAAGAGAATATCCTGGAGCACGAGGCCATCATTTCCGCACTAGCTGATCGCAATGGCACAGCCGCCCGCGAGGCCATGACAGAACACGTTTCCAAGACCATGAATCTGGTACTGGACTGGTTACCGGAGCGTTAAAACAAAAAAAAAGTGCCACCCGCAAGGAGAGGTGGCACTGCACAATCAAGGTAATTGGCTATCCCCCACGCCAATTACCCGATTGTTAAAACCGCGGCCTGCTCACGTGCAAGCAATCCTCTACCAGTTGGGCCACATCCACCAACCACTCATCCTGATACAAGCCCGCAACCAGTTGCAGCCCGACTGGCAAGCCAGACGCGCTGATTCCGGCAGGCAGGGAAATCGCAGGCTGCCGCGTCAAATTAAAGGGATAGGTGTAAGGATTCCAATCCAGCCAATTCTGCGAAGCGGCATCAGCCGGAGCTTCCCGACCCGCCTCAAAAGGCAGTATCGGAACGGTAGGCGTCAGGATCAGATCAAACTGCGCAAAATGCCGGAGCATGGCCTCCCCCAGCTTTTGTCGGCCGATCAAGGCTTGGTAATAGTCCGACAAGCTGTTGTGCTGACCCTTGCTGGCAACCCGGCGCAGGCCCTCATCCACCAAGGGGCGCTGTTGGACAGATACCTGATTCACTAGCCAGGCCGTGCCTGCTTCCCAATGCGCTGTAATCAGCTCTTTTGCACCGGCCAGGGGGAGCTCGGTAGGCACGATATGCGCCCCCTGCTCTTGTAGCTTATCAGCCGCTGCCTGGATGATTCCTCGGACCTCGGGGCTGCACTGCTCATCCAGATGCAGACCGATACGCAGGCCCTGCAATGTATGAACGGGAGCCCGCACCTGACGCGGCAAAGGCACCGAGTTCCAGTCGCGTGGGTCTGCTTGCATCATGACGCTCAGCAAGCCTTTCAGGTCTGCCACGGATCGGGCCATGGGACCTACATTGGATAAGGTCAGCATCGGGCCGGCAGGCCAGGCAGGCACGCCGCCGAAGGTGGCTTTCATACCTGTGACGCCGCAAAAGCTGGCGGGAATCCGGGTGGATCCACCGCCGTCTGTGCCAATTTGCAGCGTCCCCATGCCTGCAGCCAGTGCCGTAGCCGCACCGCCGCTGCTGCCCCCGCTAGTCAAACTGAAGTCCCAGATATTGCGTGTGACTCCTGTTAAGGGGCTGTCGGCGGTTCCCTTCCATCCAAACTCCGAGGTCGTCGTTTTACCCACCAGCACAGCCCCGGCCTCACGCATCCGTGCAACGGCAGGAGCATCGTCCTGGGCGGCATCCGTAATCCGTGCTGCACTTGAGCCATAGCCAGTCGGCAAGCCACGCACCAGAAGCAAGTCTTTAACTCCGTACGGAATGCCGTCCAAAGGGCCACGTTCAGCACCAGCCATCCAGCGTGCTTCTGATTCGGCTGCTTCTTGCAGGGTCAAAGCACGGTTCAGATAACAGTAGGCATTAACAATGGGGTTCCAGCGATCTACCGCATCCAGCGTTGCCCGCGCCACATCCACGGGAGACACCATTTTGCTTTGATATAAGCGGCGCAGTTCATCAGCACTGGCGTAGATCAGATCCATAGGCGTTGGAGACGTCATATCCACCCCGCTGTCTGGCTTGCTCATTTGTCCATCAGATTGGCAGTTCAACATCATGCTGCGGCCTCCATCAGACGAACCAGCACCAGAGAGATATCAGGCACATAAGCCAAGATAAACAGAACAATGATGGCGGCTATCACAAAGGGCATGACACCTCGCATCACGACCTCGTAAGGCTGGCCAGAGACGGAGACAGTGGTAAACAGATTCAGACCAAAGGGAGGCGTGAAGAAGCCCACAACCAGATTGACGCAAAACACCACGCCCAAATGGATAGGATCCACACCCAATGCAATTCCGATGGGAACCAGAATCGGGGCCAGGATCACGATGCTGGCCGCCGCATCCATCACGCAACCGACCAGCAGCAAAAACACCACCAACAAAGCCAGGTACAAAAACTGCGTATCCAGCAGAGGCGTCAGTTCAGTCACCATCAACATGGGGATACGCGCCGAGGCCAAGATCCAGCCGAAGATACCGGCTGCGCCCAGGATAATACCCACCATGGAAGAGGTTTCTACCGAGCTTTTCATGGCTTGCCACAAGGTGCTGACGGTGAATTGCCGATAACACACACCCAGCACCAAACTGAACACCACACCCACAGCAGCGGCTTCCGTAGGTGTGAACACACCACCATAAATTCCGCCCAGGATCACCACGGGCATCAATAAGGATGGAATCGCCTTCAAGGTAACCATCACCATTTCTTGCGCGGTATAAGAACGCGCGGGGGTTTTCGGCACCTTCAGCTTTCTGGTCAAGAGCGCATGAGTCAGCATGAAGGCCAGAGCCATCAACAAACCGGGCAGGATATTGGCCACAAACAGCTTGGGGATAGAAACGTTGACGGTTGCGCCATACAGAATCAAGGCGATGCTGGGCGGAATGATATTGCCCAAGGCACCAGAGGACGCCGTAATCCCTGTCGCCAAAGAAGCCGGGTATTTCTGCGCGATCATCGCAGGCATCATGATGGCGCCAATGGCCGCCACCGTCGCCGGAGCCGAGCCGGTCAAGGCACCAAACATGGCACACGCAATCACCGTCACGTAGCCCAGTGCGCCATGGACGCGCCCAACCAGCATGTCGATCAGATCAATCAAGCGCTTGGACAAGCCCGCCTTTTCCATCAGGTTTCCCATCAGGATAAACAGCGGCACCGCCAGCAAGGGGAAGGAATCCAGCCCTGCCATCACCCGCTGCGGTACAACAATCAGTGGCCGCATGCCGGTAAACAGCAAGAACAACGCACTGCACAGCAGCAATGAAAAAGCGATAGGAATACCTGCGATAAACAGTGTGAACATCAAGCTAAAGAGCAGGAGTGCTTCTTGCATTTACACGCCCTCCGAAGCAGGAGCTGGCTGGTCTCGATACCCATCCAGCAAGGCATTCACACACTGCACGGCAATAAGCACGCCTCCCACCGGCAGCGCTGCGTACACATAGGCCATGGAAATGCGCAACGCAGGGCTAAGCTGTTGATAAACGATGGCAATCAGTTGCAATCCCTGCACCAGCAAGACCAGCGCGCAAGTCAAAATGGCGATCTGCACGATGCCGTTATGCACCCGACGGGCTTTGCCCTTCAGGCGCATGACCAGCAAGTCGATCACCGCATGACCATTGCTTTTAACCAGCACAGCCGTGCCCAGCATGATCATCCAGATAAAGCTGTGCCGCGTAATTTCCTCAATCCACGGCGGGGAGTAACCCATAAAATAGCGCCCGGCTACCTGTACCGATGCAGCCAGCACAATCAGCCCCAAAAATACCGCCCCAAAAATTCTGCATAGCGTATCCAGGCGGGTACTGACTCTATCGGCCCAATCGAGCAAAGAATGTTTCATGATAGATATCCGACGAGGATTACTGAGAAAGTGCCATCGCACGAGCAACCAGATCGGGATCAATCACCGTCTTGTATTTCTCATAGATTGGAGCCACAGCTTTGCGAAACTGCGCCCTATCCACGTCCGTGTTTATAGAGACCCCCGCATCCAGCAGTTTTTTCTCGACTTGCGCTTCGCTCTGGACCAGGAACTGGCGCTGCTCTCGCACTGCTTCAGTGGCAGCCTGTTGAAAAATCGTTTTTTCATCGGCAGACAAGGTATCCCAGACTCGTCCAGAAATCACAATGGGCATTGCGTTATAGACATGCTCTGTTCTGGACAAATAGGGGGCCGCCTCATAAAAACGACTGGTATGAAAAAGAGCCGTCGGATTTTCTGCACCATCAATCGTCTTTTGCTGCAGGCCGGTAAACAACTCCGGATATGCCATAGGAGTGACATTGACACCCAATGCCTGCCAGGTATCCACATAAATAGGACTTTCCGGCGTACGCACTTTCATCCCGTTCAAATCCGCCAAACTGCGGATAGCGTGCTTGGAGTTGTACAGATTCCGAAAACCACCATGGCCCCAGCCCAGAATTTTCAGGCCAGACTTTTCCAGGTCGGCCTCGATCGGATCCGTAAAGCTGGAATCCAGGGTTGTGAACGCAGTCTGGTAATCCTTGAAGAGATAAGGCAAGTCAAACACCATCGCCTTTTTCTCAAAGGAGCCTAAGGTAAAACTGGCCAGCAAACTCATGTCCACCGTGCCTAACTGCATGCCTTCGGCCACATCACGCTCGCCACCCAGTTGGGCACCGCCCAGTACTTGCACCTTGATGGCACCTTGGGTTTGCTCTTCTACTCGTTTGGCAAAATTCGTGGCCAAGTAGTGGTACATGTCTTCGCCCTGCTCAACTGATACATGGGCAAGCTGTAGCGTTCGCGAGCCTTTGCTCTCATTGTTAGCCGTGTCGTTGGAAGCGCTTTTACCGCATCCACTCAATGCGCCCAGCATCGCCAGAACAGCGATTCCCAGTCGTGTCATTCGTTTCATGATTGTCCCCCTGCATCCTGTGGTAGTGAACTTCTGCTCAGTTTTAATAATTTGTCCAAGCTGGCCCTGATCGGGCTTTTTTCTGCTTTTTAATGCTGCCCATGCATTCCGGCATGAGCAGCTTTCCTGTGACTCGCTATGCAAGTTGCACCGCTTACACCGCTCTGGATTCTTCCTCTAGGGAACGGCGGGTTTTCATATTGAAGCGGCCTTCATAAATAGCGGGTTGGCGGGTCGTCGGCCCCATGTATTGCACATACAGAATCTCGCCATCTTCCAGGGTCGTCAGCGCATGCTCAAAGTGCGGATCGGGGTGAAACACCATAGTGCCTTCGCCGTACACCACACCATTGATCTCGAACTTGCCCGCCAGGATGTACCAGATCTGGGCGAAGTAATGGCTGTGCAAAGGATGGCCAGAACCTTTCAGATACTTCACAACCCCGGCGTTGGGGATGGTGGGATCTTCCTGGGTGGGATGGAACATCATCTTGGTGAATTGCCCTTCGTAGCGCAGATTGTCCCAATCCAGATCGTCCCGGTGCTTGACAGTCATTTCCCGGTGAGCCGCAGTCAAGGGGCCGCCTACCCCTCCAGGATTAAGAATCGGAGCCAAGGTAATTGGATCTATTTCACTCATCACTTCCTCCTTAAAAACCAAATTAACAAAATGGGATCCCGTTTTGCATGAAATGGATTCTATCAGGACGATGAGGCCGGAATATTCGTATTTACCCGGTACGTTTCTTCCAGGCATAAAAAAACCCCACCTGCCAAAGGCAGATGGGGTTTTGATGAACTGGACTAGTGCTTAGCGATCCAGTTGCGACACATCACGCACTGCACCACGGTCAGCCGACGTCGCCAAAGCGGCATAAGCCTTCAGTGCTTGCGACACGACACGTTCTCGGTTCACTGGCTTCCAGGCCTTGGCACCACGCGATTCCATTTCGGCGCGGCGTGCAGCCATTTCTTCATCGCTGATGGCCAAGTGAATACGACGGTTAGGGATGTCGATCTCGATGGTATCGCCATCTTGCACCAGAGCGATGTTGCCACCCTCGGCCGCTTCAGGCGAAGCGTGACCAATCACCAGACCGGACGAGCCACCGGAGAAGCGGCCATCGGTAAACAAGGCCGAGCTTTTGCCCAGACCCATGGATTTCAGGTAAGAGGTGGGGTACAGCATTTCTTGCATACCAGGGCCGCCTTTGGGGCCTTCGTAGCGAATGATGACCACATCGCCCGCCTTGACCACGCCGTCCAGAATGGCGGCGACGGAATCGTCCTGGCTTTCGTAGACACGAGCGGTGCCGGTGAAGGTCAGAATGCTTTCGTCCACACCGGCTGTTTTAACGATACAACCGTTAATTGCCAAGTTGCCGTACAGCACAGCCAAGCCACCGTCTTGCGAGTAAGCATTCGCCTTGTCGCGGATACAGCCTTTGGCGCGGTCGCTATCCAGATCCTGGTAGTAACGGTCTTGGCTGAACGCCACTTGAGTAGGGATACCGCCGGGGGCAGCGCGATAGAAGTCGCTAATGGCTTTGACGTTATCGCCCTTGATGTCCCAACGCTTGATGGCTTCACGCAAGGTGCCGCTGTGTACGTTACCCACATCCAGGTTCAGCAAATCTGCGCGGCCCAGTTCGGCCAGAATTGCCATGATGCCACCGGCACGGTGCACGTCTTCCATGTGGAATTCGGGTGTAGCAGGGGCCACTTTACACAGGCAAGGTACGCGACGCGAAATCTTGTCGATATCAGCCATCGTGAATTCCACTCCGGCCTCTTGGGCAGCAGCCAGCAAGTGGAGCACGGTGTTGGTGGAACCGCCCATGGCCACATCCAGCGTCATGGCGTTTTCAAAGGCCTGGTAGGTGGCGATGTTACGTGGCAGGACGGATTCGTCGTCTTGCTCGTAGTAGCGTTTGGCCAGATCCACGATCAGGCTGCCAGCGCGCTCGAACAAGCCTTGGCGGCGAGCATGCGTAGCAACAATGGTGCCGTTACCGGGCAGGGACAGGCCCAGAGCCTCGGTCAGGCAGTTCATGGAGTTGGCGGTAAACATACCCGAACAGGAGCCACAGGTAGGGCAAGCACTACGCTCAACCGCTTCAGCCTGTTCATCAGTCACGTTAGGGTCAGCGGCTTGAATCATGGCATCCACCAGATCCAGCTTTTGCACCACGGTCTTGCCGTCTGGCGAGTAGACCTTGCCCGCTTCCATTGGTCCGCCCGACACAAAAACAACAGGAATGTTCAGGCGCATGGCGGCCATCAACATACCGGGGGTAATTTTGTCGCAGTTGGAGATACACACCATGGCGTCGGCACAGTGGGCATTGACCATGTATTCCACCGAGTCGGCGATCAATTCGCGCGAAGGCAGGGAATACAGCATGCCGCCGTGGCCCATCGCAATACCGTCATCCACCGCAATGGTGTTGAACTCTTTTGCCACACCGCCGACCGCTTCAATTTGACGGGCAACCAGTTGGCCCATGTCTTTTAGGTGTACGTGACCGGGTACGAATTGCGTAAAGGAGTTCACCACCGCAATGATCGGTTTGGAGAAATCCTCGTCTTTCATACCGGTGGCGCGCCACAGGGCACGCGCGCCGGCCATATTACGACCGTGGGTCGAGGTACGGGAGCGATATTGGGGCATGACTACTCTCTGAACAGGAAAATTATGTAAAGATACCTATCATAAACGTCCCAAGGCGCTTTGTGCGCTTCATGGTCGGGCAGGCGTCTTACAGTAGGGCGGCTACCGATCTGGCACCCAGAATCCTTTGCAGCAAAACCCCTTATTTAACAGGAGATCTATTATGCCGCAGGCCGTGCCTGACCTTTCCAACCTGCTTAGACAGGACATCCGCTTTCTGGGCAAAGCCCTGGGAGAGGTGATTCGTGATAGCGAAGGAAAGGCGACCTTCACGCTGATTGAAGCCCTGCGCCGGGCCGCTGTCAGTTTCAGACGTGAACACGATCCGCAGCAAGCACGGATTCTGGAAAAAGACATTCCCAAGCTGAACGATGCGCAGGCCCGTTCCGTGGCCCGTGCCTTTGCCTATTTTCTGCACTTGTCCAATATTGCCGAGGATCGCGACCAGAACCGTCGCCGCGAGGAGCAAGACCCCGAGCAACTGCTGGGCAGCCTGCAACACGCTATTCAGACCTTGATGGATCAAGGCCTGAGCGCCAAA
Source organism: Alcaligenes parafaecalis (assembly GCF_026344135.1). Lineage (NCBI taxonomy): Bacteria > Pseudomonadati > Pseudomonadota > Betaproteobacteria > Burkholderiales > Alcaligenaceae > Alcaligenes > Alcaligenes parafaecalis. The sequence goes on from NZ_JAPKNA010000004.1 coordinate 212,189, forward strand.
AAAATTCGTCGTTATCTGCAAGAAGCTTGTGTGATGCCGGTGCTGACGGCTCACCCGACCGAGGTGCAGCGCCAAAGTACGCTGGCCGTGCATATGGCTATTGCCGATGAGCTGAACGGTTTGGATCACAAGGCCAGCGCCACGCAATCGGCCCGCACCCAGGAAAAACTGACAGGTCTGGTGTCCCTGCTGTGGCAAACCCGCATGCTGCGCGATCACAAGCTGACCGTCATGGACGAGATCGACAACGCGCTGGCGTATTACGGCTCCACGTTCCTGCCCACGATTCCGCAGCTCTACCACGACCTGGACCGTTTGCTGGAACCCGGCAAGAAAAGCCTGCTGGATCAAAAAACACGCTCCCTGCCCGCCTTTTTGCGCATGGGTAGCTGGATTGGTGGTGATCGCGACGGCAACCCGAATGTTGGCCCTGAAACCGTTGAACAAGCGGTGCTACGCCAAGCTACACGCGCGCTGCAACACTATCTGGAACAGATTCGCCTGCTGGGTACAGAAATCTCCGTGTCCGACGCGCTGAACCGCGTCAGCAAAGACCTGGCGGCCTTGTCGGCCAGCAGCCAGGACCCGTCGCCACACCGCGTAGACGAACCTTATCGCCGCAGCTTTATTCATCTGTACGCCCGTATGGCGGCCACGGCACAAAACTTGCTGGGTCGTGACCTGGCTGATCGTCCCACCTACGCCGCCCCAGCCTATACCAACCCGCAAGAGTTCAAGGCTGATCTGCAAATCATTGCGGACTCCCTGGCTGAAAACAAAGGCGGTGCCATTGCGGGTCTGCGCTTGAATGAATTGATTCAGGCCGTAGAGGTTTTTGGCTTCCATCTGGCCACATTGGACCTGCGTCAAAGCTCGGACGTACACGAGCGCGTGCTGGACGAACTGTTCCGCGTGGCAGGCACTCTGTACAAGGACGAGCCCGTCAATTACCGCCAGTTGTCCGAAGAAGACCGCATCACCTTGCTGCGCTCGGAGCTGCGCCACCATCGCCCTCTGGTTTCGCCCTGGTATCGCTACTCGGAAGAGACCGAGAAAGAGTTGTCCATTCTGCGCAAAGCTGCCGAATGCCGCCGCCGCTTTGGAGCGCGCGCATTGGAACAAACCATTGTGTCGCACACCGAAACGCTCAGCGACTTGCTGGAAGTGCTGGTGCTGCAACAGGAAACCGGCCTGATCGTACCCAACTCCAACGAGCCGGAGCACCAAGGTCTGATGGTCGTACCCTTGTTCGAGACTATTCCTGACTTGGAGCGTGGCCCGCAAATCATGCAGGAATGGCTGGATATGCCTGAAATCCGCCAGCGTGTGCGTCACGCTCAGGACAGCGTGCAGGAAGTGATGCTGGGCTATTCGGACAGTAATAAGGACGGTGGCTACCTGACCTCCAACTGGACGCTGTACCGTGCCGAGCGTGAATTTGCGCAAGTGTTTTCGCGCCGCAAAGTGCGCCTGCGTCTGTTCCACGGTCGTGGCGGTTCGGTAGGCCGAGGCGGTGGTTCCAGCTTTGACGCTATTCTGGCTCAACCTCCCGGCACCGTGAACGGCCAGATTCGTCTGACCGAGCAAGGCGAGATGATTCAAGGCCGCTACAAAGACGCGGACGTGGGTCGCTGGCATCTGGAGCTGTTTGTCGCCGCCACGCTTGAAGCCAGCCTGGGTTCGCGCAAGGGTTCGTCCAATGACGACGAGCATCTGGCTGCCTATGGCGAAGCGATGGCCTGGATGTCCGAGCAGGCACATCAAAGCTATCGCCAACTGGTCTATGGCACACCGAACTTTGATCAGTACTTCTTCCAGTCCACACCGATCAAGGAAATCGCAGGGCTGAATATTGGCTCGCGCCCATCGTCACGCAAAGCTACACAGAGCATTGAAGACCTGCGCGCCATCCCCTGGAGTTTCTCCTGGGCGCAATGTCGTCTGCCTATTCCAGGCTGGTACGGCATGGGCACCGCACTGAATCGCTATCTGGAATCCGGCCTACCCAAAGACGGCCTGAATCGTGCCAAGCGTCTGGCGCAGTTGCAGACCATGGCACGCGATTGGGCCTTCTTCCGCACGCTGCTCTCCAATATGGAGCAGGTGTTGGCCAAGACTGACCTGGATATCGGCCTGAAATACGCCGGTCTGGTCGAGGACGAGGCATTGCGTGAGAGCATCTTCACCCAGATCCGCGACGAGTTCGAGCTGACGCACCAACTGTTCCGCGAGATCACCGGACACGAACTGCTGGCACACGATCAGGCCTTGCAGGATGCACTGGTTGAACGCTTTGCCTATATCGATCCGCTGAATCACTTGCAGGTCGAGCTGCTGCGCCGCCATCGCCGTCTGGGCGAGAAAGCCAACAAACCGACACGCAGTGGCGTCAACAAGCAGCACGTCATTCACCTGACGATTAACGGTATTGCCGCTGGCCTGCGTAACTCGGGCTAAGGAGAAAACCGGGAACTTAGCGATATTAATTACTTTTATAAATAAGCTAATTTCCAAAAGAAGTTAAGAGCGTACAATAAGCCATTACTACGTTTCTTGAAAAAAGCGTGGTCCCAAACGGGATCACGCTCTCTGGCTTATGGTGCTCGCAATCATCCTGGGAATTCTGACTGGCCTCTCGCTAGGTTTGACCGGCGCAGGCGGCGGTATTCTGGCCGTTCCAGCCCTGGTTCTGGGCATGGGCTACAGCATGACAGCCGCCACACCCGTGGCCTTGCTGGCCGTAGGAGCCGCGGCCCTGGTCGGCGCTTTGGATGGTTTGTACAAGCATATCGTGCGGTATCGCGCCGCCATGTTCATGGCCGTGACCGGCGCTCTGGTAACGTCGTTGGGTGTACGCATCAGCCATGCTTTACCAGAAAAAGTCCTGGTGACCTTGTTTGTCGCCATCATGTTGTGGATTGCGACCAAGATGCTGCGTCGCCCCGCAACAGTCCCACATACGCACACCCCTTGCTGCCTGAACCCCGAGACGGGACGCCTGCGCTGGACACCAGTGGGCACCGTCACGCTGGCCGCTATCGGCGCGGTAGCCGGTTTGTTTTCCGGGATGTTGGGCGTGGGCGGCGGTTTTCTGATCGTGCCCGCCTTGAAGCGTTTCAGTGACCTGTCCATGCACAGCATTGTGGCGACATCGCTCATGCTGATAGCGCTGATTTCCTTAAGCGCATCAGCCATGAGTTTGGCTCATGGTGCCGTCATTCCGATCAGCGGTTGGGTATTTGTAGCGTCGGCTATGGGTGGAATGGTGATAGGCCGACAACTCGCCCCCCATATTCCTTCTGTACGCTTGCAACAGGGTTTCAGCATTTTGACTGCGGTGGTCGCCCTGTCCATGCTGGCCCGCACTTATCTGTTTTAAATCGGGATTCGATAAACAGAATCCCGCTCCATCTGCACTGGAGATGTGGTCTTGAGCCAAGCACAGCACTTGGCTCAGGGCTGAACACGGCCTGATTTATTCGCAGATACTGCCACCACCGCCCTGCGGGTTCAAACGGTAGTCGCTGAAAGAGCCACCCTCACGCGGGCGCACAGCAACAATACGCTGAACAATATGATCCGGGTCGGCCCGGAAACCATGCTCATAGGCCACGATGTCCAGATCCGCACACCAATGCAGCAGTTCGCCCGGCTGCAACAGAAAGTCCGGGTTGCGCGGCGTGTTGTATTGCTCATTGCCCACACCGAAGGTTTCATAAACCAGGACTCCGCCCGGCTCAAGGCTTTCCAGCAAGGTGGGCATCAAGGGGCGCCACAGATACTTGGTCACCACCAGCGCATTGAATTTACGCCCGGCAAATGGCCAGGGACCGTTTTCAATATCAGCCTGGATAATCTCGCCATAAGCAGCACTGGCCGCCACTGCTTCCGCATCCCGGTCTACACCGATCACGGTATTGCCGCGTTCGGCCAACCAGCGGGCATTGCGTCCGCGACCACAGGCCACATCCAGGACCGTTCCCGGATTAGGAATCAAATGGGCCCATGCCTGTAACCAGGCGCTGGCCTGTCCCCTGTCGTTCATCCCTACCCCTTTGCTAAGCAGACAAAACGCTCATGGTAACGCAGCAGCAGCCAAGCTCAAGCACGGCACTGGCCTGGGCTACAATTGGCCCCGGTTCCACGCTATTTTTTTGAGGGTGTATGAAAGTTCTGCTGCAAAAACCCATCTTGCTCATGGCCGTTCTGTGCCTGCCTTTGTGGGTTATCTTCGGCAATTTCATCCTGGCTGCCAGTGCCTCCATCCTGATCGGGATGTTGGTGGGCATGATCCGCACCCTGCACCAAGTGACTGAGGCCAAAAAAGCCAGCGCCAAGAGCGCCGCCCCGGCTTCTTCCGAGACACCTAACGACAAGCCCAACTGACGCCATGAACGTATTGTCCGCCCCCGCCCTGCCACACGGTTTACCGCCCCTGTCAGACGAGCTGAAAAAACACGTCGCGCAGGTTAATAGCTATCTCCTGGACCGCATCGAAAATGAGGGCGGCTTTTTGCCCTTTGACCAATGGATGCACCACGCGCTGTACGCACCGCATCTGGGCTACTACACCGGCGGCAGCACCAAATTCGGTAGCAACCAGCCTACCGGCGACTTTACGACCGCACCAGAGCTCTCCCCTCTGTTTGCACAGACCTTGAGCCGTCAGGTCATGGAAGTACTGGAAGGCAGCCAATCCCTATCCATTCTGGAGTTTGGCGCAGGTAGCGGGGCTCTGGCCGAAGCGCTGATTAGCGAACTGCGTAAACAAGGGATAGAGCCGCAGTACTCCATTCTGGAAGTGTCCCCGGATTTGCGCGCACGCCAGCAAGAGCGCCTGGCGCCTTTGCAAGCCCAGGTGCAATGGCTGGACAGCACTCCCCACGCTTTTAAGGGCTGCGTCATTGCCAATGAGGTTCTGGACGCCATGCCAGCCAGCCTGTTCACCTTTGATGTGGAAGGCAAGGTGTTGGAGGTAGGTGTCATCGCTGCGGACGACAGCACGGCTCAGGGCCTGCCTGCGCCCTTTTATCTGGCCACGCGCCCCGCTCCCGAGCATCTGGCTTCTTTGGTGGCCGAGCGTGTGGAAGCTCAGCCTTTTTACTTGTCAGAAATCAACCTGCAAGCCGAGGCGTGGGTGCGCAGCATGGGGACCTGGTTAAAGCATGGCGCAGCCATTCTGATCGACTACGGTTTTCCGCAGCGCGAGTACTACCACCCACAGCGCGATAAAGGCACCCTGATGTGCCACTTCCGCCACTTTGCTCATGCCGAGCCGCTGGTGCTGGCGGGTTTGCAGGACATTACGGCCCATGTGGACTTCACCGCAATGGCCGATGCCGCACTGGAAGCCGGGCTGGATGTGCTGGGCTACACCAGCCAGGCACGCTTCTTGATGAACTGTGGCGTTACCAACTTCCTGGCCTCGCCACCGGAAGATCCATCGCCAGCCGTACAGCAACAATGGGCCCAGACCATGAGCGCAGCGAACAAGCTGCTGTCTGAAGCGGAAATGGGGGAACTGTTCAAAGTGCTGATGATTGGCCGCGATATTTCAGCCCCCATGCTGGGCACAATGAACGGAGATAGACGCGAGCGTCTGTAACGCTGCCTTGGATACTCTTCAAGTGCATCTTCCTCCAAGCTCATAAGCAGAGATGAGTAAACGGCAAGGCATATACCTTGCCGTTTTTACGTACAGCAACCGTGACAAAAGAAATCCCTCGAAACATCGCACCCGAGACGGACACAGCAGGGAAAAAACAAGCGGCCTATAGGCCGCTTGTTTTTCTGAATTTGCTCTTCAGGCTGTTCCCAACTACACAAGTTGCTCCAAAGCCGCCAGCCGGGCAGCTCGCACCGCTTCACGAATTTTGCCTGGCTCAGCCTTGTACTGTGCGGCAACCGCCCCGGCATCCACACTGGCCATCACCTTGCGCAGAAAATCCCATTCCAGCTCCGGGACAGCCTCCAAACAAGCGGCTGCACTGATCAATTGAATAAAGCGTTCGGGCTTGCGCAGGGCATCCAGCGACTCCATGACTTGCAACGCTGATTCCACATCGCTGCGTGGTTGCAGTAAGGCGGGACTGGCCAAGAGCAGCGGCAACAAACGGGCCTGATCACGCCATTCAGACGGTGCTCGAATCTGCTCGGCAACCTGTCCGGGAGCGTCTGAACCATGACACAGGACGGCAAAGCAACTTGCCATCTCCAAACACCTGTCTTTGGCGATCTGAACCTGCTTGCCTATGCTGTCGCTATAAAGCAAACCGGGCATGACGCGCTCCAGCGCCCCCACTTCCCGCAGAACCTCGAACATGCGAGCGGGCTGCCTGGACGACAAACCTTTAGCAATTTCCAGATAGATACGCTCCGGCACCAGCTCATCGACCTCACCTTGCTCCACCAGATCACGCGCCAAGGCCCAGGTGTCGTCTGCCACGGTGAAGTCGGTAAAGCGCGCAGCAAAGCGTGCCAGACGCAATAAACGCACCGGATCTTCACTGAATGCAGAGCCTACATGACGGAACAGGCGGGCCTGCAAATCAGCCAGGCCATTCAAAGGATCGTGCAGATTGCCTGCGGCATCGACAGCCATGGCATTGATGGTCAGATCACGACGGCGTAAATCGTCGGCCAGGCTAACGTCTGTGCCGGTGTAAAAGGTGAAACCCTTATAGCCACGGCCCGACTTGCGCTCGGTTCGGGCCAGCGCAAATTCTTCTTTGCTATGGGGATTCAGAAAAACCGGGAAGTCACCGCCCACAGGGACAAAGCCTCGGGCGGCCAGATCCTCGGGGCGGGCACCGACAACGACCCAATCTTTATCGCCCGCAGGCATGCCCAACAAGGCATCACGTACCGCACCGCCCACCACATAGACCTGCAAGCCTTCCAGTACAGGATCTGGCGGCCCCATCAGGGCCGCCAATGCGGTTTGCTGCCGTTCATCAAGCATGGGCTGAGTCATCAAGGCGCAATCGTACCCAAACGCCCTTTCAGCGATTGAGGTTGACCGCTAAACATCATGGCGTAGTACGTGGCGTTAGACAGGACGTTTTTCACGTACAGGCGCGTCTCGGTAAACGGAATGGTCTCGGCAAAAATCGCCCCTTCCACCGAACCGTTCAAACGCGAGCGCCACTGAATCGGACGGCCAGGGCCTGCGTTATAACCGGCCGACGCCAGAACCTGAGAGCCGCCCAACTGACCTAAAACGATATTCAGGTAATTGGTGCCCAGTACGGTGTTGACCTCGAACTCGTTAACCCGCGCAGGCGAGAAATCGTGCATATCGATCTTGTTGGCCACCCATTTGGCCGTTGCAGGCATCAACTGCATCAAACCTGATGCCCCGACGCCGGAACGTGCATCAGTAATGAAGCGCGATTCCTGACGAATCAGGCCATAGACCCAGGCCGGGTCCAGATTGATGGACTTGGCCTGCTCAGTCACACGGCCTTCAAAAGGAGCGATAAAGCGCTGGCTGAAGTCGATCTCGTTCTTGGTCAACAAGGAGGTATTCACCACCCGGTCGTAAATATGCTGCTCGCGCGCGAACTCTGCCGCAGCACGTAGCTGTCTGTCGTTCATGCCGCGCAGCGCAAAGTTCCACTCTGGCACAGCTTCAGGACGCCAGCCCAGCTTGAACAGTTCCACCGCCCGCAACAGGCCTGCATTGGTACGGGCATCCTGCATGTCCAAAGGCGTCAAAGGCTGTGGCTGAGGGGGCAAGGAAGGAGTCATTCCCAACTCTTCGGTTGCCAACTGCCCGTAAAAGTTGAGATCGCCCACAATGGATTGGAACTTGGCACGGGCCTGATCTTTATGGCCCAAGGCATCATGCGCACGAGCCGACCAGTACACCCACACCGGCTCGGCCTTCTGCGCATCATTCATCTTGTCGATGGCAGCAGAAACATGCTTCCACTCGATGCTGGGCTGACGCAATTCAGCGCGTACTTGCCAGGCATTGTTGTAATCAGTCATGGCGGTACGACCGGAGCGGCGATACCACGTCGCGGCATCGCTCTCTACTCGCAGGGCACTGATCAGACCAAACTGACCCCACACCCAATTCAGGTTTTCCTGAGGAATTTTGCCTGCCCAGGTGCGATCAATATATGCCGCGGCAGTATCACGCTGACCGCGACCCAAACGGGACAGAGCCAAAGCAACCAGTTCCGGGTTTACCGAACTGTTATTGACGTTCCGATCCAGCCACTTCTGTGGTGCGGCCATCAAGGCGGTGTAATCCTTCATCTGCGGCGCAGTGAAAATAATCGCCGCCAGACGGCGAGCCTGGGCTGTGCGGTTATTTTCCAGAGCATCACGCATCAGATCACGGACCTGATTCTTGCTGACAACTTTACGAGCATACAGTTGATCCAGCGCCGACCAGCAGGCCTGGCTGGGTGCAAAGGAGGCCAGCAAATCTGCTACATCCACAGATTGACCGGCCACGTTCTGAGCCGACGCAACCGCACACTTCACGGCTGAAGTCGGGGCATGCACAGGAGCCAGTTCACGCACCAGGGCATAGTTGCCCGTGCGAGCTGCCGCCACAATCCAGTCCGACTTCAGGCGATTTTCCAGGTATTCATCCTGATTGCTGGCCAGAAACAAACGAACTTGTTCATCCGGCACTGGCGTCGCGGCATCTTGCAGGATGCGGCGCAAGCGCCAGTACTGAGCATAAGAACCCAGCACAGGGTCATCCGCCGCTACCGGGGCCAAGGCATCCAGCGCTGTCCAGCGCTTTGCTTGCACCGCATCGCGGGCGTCGACCAGAGCCTGGCGCGCAACGGGAGGAACGGCCGGGACTCGATCCCAGCGGCGTACGGCTTCTTTGGCAGGCTGCAACACCATCGCTTGTTGAGCGGGGGCAGCCTCCGAAGAATGAGTCTGGGCTTGTGGCGATTGCGAACCCGCACAGCCGACCAAACCCAGAGCAAACACCACCAGGGCGCTCAAGGACGGACGAGGGAGCGCGGATGCCATGCCCCAAGCCGGGGATTTCTGGTACTTTAGCTGGTTGATACCCATAGTGACGGCCTTTAGAAAATCACCCATGATTCAGAACGTAGAGCATAACGCAGCCGCGCTGCGCACGCGACTAAAAGACCTGCGTGCAGGACAGCCCGCCATTGATACCAACCGGGGCGCTTTGCTGATCCGGGGCCGTTTGTTTACCTGGCTGGCCACCAACCGCAGCCGCCTGCGTGAACAAGGTCGTGCCGAACCCACTACCATTGCCGCTTTCTGGCCAATGGCACAAGAGCCTGATCTGCGCCCCTTATTGGTTCAATGGGTCGAAGAAGAAGGTTTGAATGTCTGTTTGCCCGTGGTCACCGAAACCAATGCTCCGCTGAGCTTTGTAGAGTGGACACCTGAAACAGAGATGGAACAGGGACGTTACGGGATTGAAATCCCCACTTCTACCAAAACCATGCGACCCGACATCGTTCTGGTCCCGACCTTGGGCTATACCCGGCAGGGCGATCGCCTGGGATATGGCAAAGGTTATTACGACCGAACCCTGGCCGCACTGAAAGAACAAAACCACGCCTTTACCAGTATCGGTATTGCCTGGGCGGTGGGCGACTTGTCGGGCCAATCCTACCAGCCTGCCGAGCACGACCAGCGTCTAGACAGTATTTTGACTGATAAAGGCTGGGCTGTGCCCGCTCCGGAACTATAAGTAACCCGCTACCACAAACTGTTTAATCGAAAGCTCTGTTTACAAAGCCGTCAATGAAACCGGAAAAGGTACAGGCCATATAGCCGCCCCATGAAAAAACCCGCCAAATCCATCAGGCGGGTTTTTTTATTGCTACGCGAAGTGCTTAGCGCCAGGTCAGATTCGGCAGGATAGCCATGCTCGCATCGGCCCCGTTCAAGGTGTACATGTGAATGCCAGGCGCCCCGCCATCGAGCAGGTCCTGACACAAACGTGCCACCACATCGATACCAAACGCGCGAATCGATGCACGGTCATCACCAAAATCAGCCAGACGAAGACGAATCCAGCGTGGCACTTCCGCACCACACATGGTCGAGAAACGCAGCAACTGGGACGAATTGGTAATAGGCATGATGCCCGGCGTGATCGGAATCGTGACGCCTTGTGCCTGGGCTCGTTCCACAAAACTGAAGTAGGAGTCCGGGTTAAAGAAGTACTGGGTGATCGCGCCATGCGCACCTGCATTGACCTTGTTCACAAAGTGACCCAGGTCGTCCCCAAAGCCAGTGGCCTGAGGGTGCATTTCCGGATAGGCCGCCACTTCGATATGGAAGTGTTCCCCATAGTTCTGGCGGATAAAAGCCACCAGATCGCTGGCATAGCGCAGCTCGCCCGCGTCACCGCCCATACCCGAAGGCAAGTCACCGCGCAGGGCAACAATACGGCGGATGCCCTGGTCGCGGTAATTGTCGAGCATCTCGCTAAGCTGTGCTGGTGCCGTACCGATACACGACAAGTGCGGTGCCACATCAAAGCCCAGTTTTTGCAGCAGTGCTACCGCATCGACCGTGCCCGCACGGGTGGAGCCACCGGCTCCAAACGTCATGCTGACATAGGCGGGGTTCAAACCCATCAGGGACTTGGCGGTACGCACCAGTTTTTCCTGCGCCGCGATGTCTCGCGGCGGGAAAAACTCCAGGCTCAAGGTTTGCTTATTGCTCATTTCATTAACAGTCCCGACAACAATCCGGAGACCAAGCTGTAGACGATAGCCCCGATCACGGCCCACCAGAAGCCTTCAACCTGAAAGCCCTTAAGGATGGAGCCTGCAAACCAGAATACCAAGGCATTAAGTACCAGCAGGAACAAGCCCAAGGTCACAATGGTGATGGGCAAGGTCAGCACAATCAGCAAAGGTTTGACCAAGGTATTGAGCAAACCCAGTACCAGCGCTGCTATCAGGGCCGAGCCAAACGACGCCACGGTAATACCGGGCAGAATGTAGGCAACAACCAGCAGGGCAACAGCATTCAGGATCCAGACAAGTAGCAAAGTCATGATAGGGCTCCAAGAATAGGCGTCCGAAGACGCCGGTGCGTTTTAGTAGCGGTAGTGCTCGGCCTTGAACGGCCCTTGCACAGGTACGTTGATGTAATCCGCCTGTGCCTGGGACAAGGTAGACAGATTCACACCCAGTTTCTTCAGGTGCAAACGTGCCACTTTTTCGTCCAGGTGTTTGGGCAGTACATATACTTTACCTGTTTCGTAGTGCTCGCCACGAGTGAACAATTCAATTTGTGCAATGGTCTGGTTCGTGAATGAAGCCGACATCACAAACGAAGGGTGGCCAGTGGCGCAGCCCAGGTTCACCAGACGACCTTGAGCCAGCAAGATGATGCGCTTGCCGTCAGGGAAAATGATGTGATCAACCTGAGGTTTGATCTCTTCCCATTCCAGGTCTTCAATCGAAGCCACGTCAATTTCGTTATCAAAGTGACCGATATTGCACACGATGGCCTGATCTTTCATGCGATCCATGTGCGAGCGGTTGATGACGTGGTAGTTACCGGTAGCGGTCACGAAAATGTCAGCCTTGTCGGCGGCTTCTTCCATGGTCACAACGCGGTAGCCTTCCATCGAGGCTTGCAGGGCGCAGATAGGGTCAATTTCAGTAACCCAAACCTGGGCGCGCAGAGCGGCCAGAGCCTGAGCACAACCTTTACCCACGTCACCGAAACCGCAAACCACAGCGATCTTGCCTGCAACCATCACGTCGGTAGCGCGCTTGATACCGTCCACCAGGGACTCGCGGCAGCCGTACAGGTTGTCGAACTTGGACTTGGTGACCGAATCGTTCACGTTGATGGCGGGGAAAGCCAGTTCACCTTTCTTGGCCATCTGGTACAGACGGTGCACGCCAGTGGTGGTCTCTTCAGTCACGCCCTGAATTTGACTCAGACGGGTGGAGTACCAAGTCTTGTCAGTTTCCAGACGGGCACGGATAGAGGCGAACATGACGCGCTCTTCCTCGCTGCCTGGCTTGTCCAGAACGGACAGGTCTTTTTCAGCACGGGCACCCAGGTGCAGCAACAGTGTTGCGTCGCCACCGTCGTCCAAGATCATGTTGGCTTGCTCGCCGGACCAATCAAAAATATCGTGGGCGTATTGCCAGTACTCGGGCAGCGTTTCGCCCTTGACGGCGAACACAGGCACACCGGAGGCAGCAATAGCAGCCGCAGCGTGGTCTTGAGTGGAGAAGATATTGCACGATGCCCAGCGCACTTCAGCGCCCAGGGCCGTCAGGGTTTCAATCAGAACCCCGGTTTGAATCGTCATGTGCAAACTGCCAGCAATGCGCGCGCCCTTCAGGGGCTGGGAGGCAGCAAATTCCTCGCGGGTGGCCATCAGGCCTGGCATTTCAGTCTCGGCAATGGTCAGCTCGCGGCGGCCCCATTCAGCCAAAGAGATATCGGCAATTTTGTAATCGGTAAAAGTCACAGTCGGGCTCCGTTATACGGCACGCAGACTGCACGGAGAGCAAATGAATTCTCACCAGCAGCCCGCCATGCAGGTCGTGGTGAGCGTCGTTCTCCAAGGTGGATACCACCTATCCATGCCCCGAGCCTGGCAAGACCGCAGTCTTGTCGCAACGCCCCTCAGGGATGGCAAATTAATGTGGGTGATTGTACCTGTTTGGATCGTCTTGGGAAGCGGACCCGGCCAGGAAAGCACGATATTTTTATCGCAAGAACGGTGCAAGCACCTGGCTCGTATATTGACAGACACTGGGTCCCGATCACATCAACCGTCCTTGCTATGCGCACGATCAAATCAGAACAGCATGAACCGGCAATAAAAAAGCCAGTCAGATTCAACTGACTGGCTTTCTCTACCCGGGGCCTGAACGGCCGGGTATTTCCGCGACTTAAATAGCCTGACGCAAGGTTTGGGCCTTGTCTGTCGCTTCCCAACTGAACTCGGGCTCGCTGCGGCCAAAGTGACCGTAGGCAGCCGTCTTGGTGTAGATGGGGCGCTGCAGGTCCAGCATTTCGATGATGCCGCGTGGGCGCAGGTCGAAATGTTGGCGGACCAGTTTGGCGATTTCGGTATCCGGAATCACGCCGGTGCCTTCGGTGTAAATGGTGATGTTGATTGGCTCGGCCACACCAATGGCGTAGCTCAACTGCACCTGACACTGACGCGCCAGACCGGCGGCCACGATGTTCTTGGCGACATAACGAGCGGCATAGGCTGCGGAACGGTCCACTTTGGAGGGGTCTTTACCGGAGAAAGCACCACCACCGTGAGGGCATGCGCCACCGTAGGTGTCCACAATGATCTTGCGACCTGTCAGGCCGCAATCGCCTTGAGGACCACCGATCACGAACTTGCCGGTGGGGTTCACCAGGAAGCGGGTTTTTTCAGTCAGCAGGTCCGAAGGGAAGCAAGGACGAATGATGTGTTCGATCACGGCTTCGTGAATGTCTTTCTGGGACATTTCAGGAGCGTGCTGTGTGGACAGCACCACGGTGTCTACTTCTGTCGGACGGCCATCCACGTAGCGGAACGTCACTTGGGACTTGGCGTCAGGACGCAACCAGGGCAGACGACCATCTTTGCGCAGTTCGCTCTGACGCTGCACCAGACGGTGGGCGTACCAGATGGGAGCAGGCATCAGATCAGGGGTTTCGTCGCAAGCGTAGCCAAACATCAGGCCCTGGTCGCCAGCGCCTTGGTTCAGCAGCTCTTCAGGGCTGCGATCCACGCCTTGAGCGATATCGGGCGACTGCTTGTCGTAGGCCACCAGAACGGCGCAGGACTTGTAATCAATGCCGTAGTCGCCATTGTCATAGCCAATACGCTTGATGGTGTCGCGGGCAACCTGGATGTAATCCACGTTGGCGTGCGTCGTGATCTCGCCAGCCAGCACCACCAGACCGGTATTGCACAAGGTCTCGGCAGCAACACGCGCCTGAGGATCTTGCTCGAAAATAGCGTCCAGGATGGCGTCGGAAATCTGGTCGGCAACCTTATCGGGGTGGCCTTCAGAGACGGATTCGGATGTAAAGAGAAAGTCGTTGTTGTTCACAGCGTAGCTTCCTTTAATAAGGGCTGATAATCAGCACGAGGTTGAACAAACTGCGTTGCACCTCGAAGCCAGCGATGTGGATACGATAGACGGGGCGCGACGCTTTAGCGGTTTATAGTGGGCAGCTTGCCGCCCGATCGCTCCGCAAGTTGTCGTTTAACTCAGCGATACAATCCATTTTAAGCGAAAATACGTAATCATTTCAGCAAAACTTCACATTAAAGGATTGCCTGGCCCATGCTAGTGGCTCTTTTGCGCTTGATGGCTCGCCTGCCTTTACCCGTCCTGCATGGCCTGGGTAGAACCATAGGCCGACTGATTTACGCCTTTCCCGGACGCTATCGCCGCCGTCTGCAAAGCCACTGTCGCCAAGCGGGCTACGACTCTCCTGCTTTTTTCCGGCAAGCCGCCGGAGAGACGGGCGCCATGATTGTGGAAACCCCGCGCGTCTGGCTGCATCCACAAGCCTGTCTCGACCGCTGCACAATCGACAATCTGCCCACGGTCCAGGAAACGCTGGCCGAAGGTCGCGGCATACTTTATCTGACTCCGCATCTGGGCTGTTTTGAAATGATTGCGCGCTATTTTTCCGGCGTGGACCCGATGACTGTGATGTTCCGCCCACCCCGTCAGGCGTTTCTGGAACCCTTGATGGTGGAGTCGCGTGAACTACCAGGCCTGCATGCAGTCCCAGCCAATATCAAAGGCGTGCGCGAACTGGTTCGTGCTTTTCGCCGAGGCGAGTCGGTCGGCATGCTGCCCGATCAGGTTCCCAGTGGAGGAGATGGCGTTTGGGCGCCTTTCTTTGGTCGCCCTGCCCTGACCATGACCTTGGCAGGCAAACTGGCCCGACAATCCAATGTGCCCATCATCGTGACGGCCACAGAGCGTCTGCCCAAAGGCCGCGGCTTTCATATTCACACCTTCCGCTTGCCTGAGCCCTTGCCTGAAGATCCTACCGAACTGGCCACCTTGATCAATGCCTCCATGGAAACCTTGATCCGGCGCTTTCCAACCCAGTACCTCTGGGCCTACAACCGCTACAAGGTTCCGCATGACGCGCCCCCTTTGCCTGGCGATGCCACACCATGAGTTTTAATTCCTACCCGCTGCTCAAATCCATTTTTTCCTACTTTGGCCGCGCCTCGGTACGAACGCGCCAGCGTTGGGGATCTGTACTGGGTGGTCTGGTGCATCGCTTCGCCTCCCGTCGCCGTCACATTGTGCGCACCAATCTGGACCTGTGCTTTCCCGACACCCCGGAAAGTACCCGGCGCGAATGGGAAAAGCAGCACTTTCGGCTATTAGCGCAATCCTATCTGGATCGCGGCCTGCTCTGGTTCGGTTTACCCAGCACCATCCTGAACACCTTGCATCTGACGGGCGAAGAACACATTACCCAGGCGCTGGAACAAGGGCGCAAAGTCATGCTGCTGGTGCCCCACTTTCTGGGTATGGATGCCGCTGGCACCCGGCTGTCCATGTCAATCTCGCCTTTGGTAGCCTTTTACACACCGCAGCGCGATCCTCATGTTGATCGTCTGATGTATGAAGGCCGCAGCCGCTTTTCCTCGGTACCGCTGATTTCCCGCAAGGACGGTATTCGTGGCTTGATGCGCGCATTACAAAAAGGCCAACCTATCTATTACTTGCCCGATATGGATTTCGGCAGCAAAGGCTCGGCCTTTGTGCCCTTTTTCAACGTGCCTGCCGCCACTCTCTTGTCCACCGCCCAGATCGCCCGTAATCAGGATGCCTTGGTTATCCCGGTGATTTCACGCGTGGATGCGGAAACCGGCCACTACCATATTCAGGTACTGGAACCCATGTCCGACTTCCCAGGCGAAGGCTCGCTGGAGGAGGCCACCGAGCGCATGAATGCACTGATTGAAAAATATGTGCGCGAGGACCCGCCGCAGTATTATTGGGTTCATCGGCGCTTCAAAACCCGCCCCGAAGGTCAACCCGGCATCTACTAGGCCCATCATGCACAGCTCCACCACTCCCCAGCCCGCTTCCTCGATTTGGCGTTTCAGCAAAATGCACGGGGCAGGCAATGACTTTGTCATGCTGGATGGTGTAACGCAGACGATTGAGATGACGCCTGAACGGGCCCGCGCCCTGGCAGATCGTCATTTCGGCATTGGGGCCGACCAGATTCTGCTGGTCGAGGCCGCCACCGAAACAGGGGCCGATTTCCGCTACCGTATCTTTAATGCAGATGGCAGCGAAGTTGAACACTGCGGCAACGGCGCACGTTGCTTTGTCCGCTTTGTACACGAACAGGGCCTGTCATCGGCCAACCCTTTACGCGCACAAATTCGTACCGGCATCATCAGCCTGAATGACGACCCGCAGCGCGGTGTGGATGTGATGATGGGCACCACCCGCTTTGCCCCGGCAGATGTGGGCTTTGACAACAATGGGCTGGAAACGCGCAAGCTAGGTGAAGACACACTGTGGCTCTTGCCAGTTCCCGACCAAACCGCCCCTGTAGCCTTGTCGCTGGTCTCGATCTCCAACCCGCATGCCGTGCAAGTCGTGAACGATGTGAAACAGGCTGCGGTTGCCACCGTAGGCCCCTTCATCGAATCCCACCCTCGTTTTGCCAACAAAGTGAACGCGGGTTTCATGCAGATTATTGATCCTCACCATATCAAGCTGCGCGTCTATGAGCGCGGGGCAGGCGAAACTCTGGCTTGCGGCACAGGGGCTTGTGCGGCTGTGGTAGCGGGCATACGCCGGGGATTGCTCCAAAGCCCGGTTGTCGTGGATACTCGTGGAGGCAGTCTGCGCATTGAATGGGACGGACAGGCGCTACGCATGAGCGGCCCGGCCCAAACTGTCTTTACCGGACAAGTCGATATAGATGCACTGTGTGCATCCTTAGCCAGAAAGGAAACCTTCTAGACATGGATACCCCCAACAGCCTTAGCGCCGTGGAAGTGGCCCAGTTTTTGAAAGCCAACCCTGATTTCTTCGACGCGCACGCCGATGTTTTCGCCAAGCTGATGGTGCCCCATCCGCACCAAAGCCGCGCCATTTCCCTGGGCGAACGCCAAATCATGTTGCTGCGTGAACGCGGCAAGAAAACCGAACGACAATTGGCAACCCTGGTCGCCAATGCCCGTGGCAACGAGAAAATCTCGCGCCAGTTGCACCAATGGAACTGCCAAATGCTGGCCGAGTCCGATCCTGCCGCCCTGCCCGAACTGATTTGCAGCAGCCTGGAGCGCATTTTTGAAATGCCCGTGGTGCGTCTGCATTGCTGGAACCCGGACGAGGTACTGGCTGATGACCCGGTGGCCGGTTGGGGCTACACCTTGATCAATCCCTATTGTGGGGCCAGGCGCGAACAGGAATTTCTGGCGGATCTGCAGCAAGACGCGCAGTCTGTGGCAATCGTGCCCTTGAAGTGCCCCGAGTCCAGCACCCTGTTTGGCCTGCTGGTTCTGGGTTCACCCGAAGCCACACGCTTTACAGCCGATATGGGCACCGACTTTCTGGAAGGTATTGGCGAACTGTGCAGCGCCGCCCTGCAGCGTTTGCACAAGCCCAGCACCGTTAATCAAAGCGAATGTCCGGCCTGAAGAAACAAGACCGCTCCCCTTCCGGGGAGCCTTCCAGGCAGTCCGCCGCCCCCCAGGCCCTCAGCCCTGCCATGCAAAGCTGGCTGCATCAACTAAGCCATGAAAAGCGTTATTCGGAACACACGCTCAGTGCGTACCGCAATGACTTGCGCCATTTGCTGGCGCAATACCCTGGCATCGATCCCGACACGCTCAATCAGACTCAATTGCGGCAAGCTGCTGCGCGCTTGCATGCTCAAGGCCTGGCTCCTCGCAGCCTGGCCCGCATTCTAGCCGCTTGGCGTGGCTATTATCAGTCGCGCACCAAGGAACTTGGCTGGCCCTTGAATCCGGCGGCCAGCCTGAAGGCGCCCAAGATCGGACGTCCTCTGCCCAAAGCCTTGTCCGTAGACCAAACCCAGCAGTTACTGGACAGACCAAGCGCCCCCATACAGGACGACCCTGTTAGCTGGCGCAATCAGGCCATGTTTGAGCTGTTTTATTCCAGTGGCCTGCGTTTGGCCGAACTGGTCAGCCTGGATACGCACTATCACCAGGACCCGCAATACCAGTCCAAAAGCTGGCTATTGATGGATGATCGTGAACTGGTGGTCAGTGGTAAAGGTGGCAAGACACGCCGTCTGCCTATAGGCGAAAAAGCTCTGCATGCCCTGCAACAATGGCTGGAGAAACGCACGACGCTGGCGTCATTGGCGACCAGCGCCAATGCCAGCGCAGCCCTGTTTCTAGGGGCTCGCGGCGCGCGCATTCACCCGCGTGTCGTGCAGCAAGAGCTGGAAAACTACGCCCGTGCCAGTGGTCTGCCCGTGCATGTACACCCGCACAGCCTGCGCCACAGCTTTGCCAGCCATCTGCTGCAATCGGCTCAAGACTTGCGGGCAGTGCAGGAGCTATTGGGTCACACCAATATTTCTACGACCCAGATCTACACCCGTCTGGATTTCCAGCATCTGGCCCAGGCTTACGATCAGGCCCACCCTCGGGCACAACGCAAAAACCGGGCCAGCGACAAGCCGGATGAATGAATCAGGGCTGCAAGGCTTTGATCAGTTGATCCGTGTTCGAGCGCATCATGCCCAAGTAGGTATCTACACCTGATCCAGGCGCACCCAAGGCGTCGGAATACAGTGTGCCACCGACTTTCGCACCGGTTTCCCGAGCCACCTGCTCCACCAGTTTCGCGCTAACCGTATTTTCTACGAAGATGGCCTGAATCTGCTTGCTGCGCGCTTGCTGGATAATCTGTGCAATATCGCGTGCCGAGGGCTCTGCCTGGCTGGACACGCCGACCAAGGGAATAAAGCGCATGTCATACGCCTTGCCCATATAAGAGAACGCATCGTGCGAGGTAATCACCTTGCGCTTTTCAACGGGCACGGCCTGCAAACGAGTCTTGATGGAATCGTCCAGTTCCTGGATACGCTGTGCGTAATCCTTGGCGCGACGCTGATAGTACTCGGCGTTGGCCGGGTCAGCTTGTTCCAGACCTTTGCTGATGTTGCGAACATAGATCTGTGCCAGGCCCAGACTTTGCCAGGCATGCGGGTCCTGACTGCCATGCTGATGGCTATGGGCGTGGCCACTGTGATCTTTCTCATCCGCGTGTTGATGATCATGAGCGTGATCATGCGCAGGCTCATGGTCGTGATCGTGATCGTGGCCAGCATGGTCGTCATGCCCGCCCTCAAAAGCCAAAGGCGTAATGCCCTCTGTCGCCACAACCTGCGGCCCCGTATAGCCCGCAGCCTGCTGCAAACGTGGCAGCCAACTTTCAAACTCCAGACCATTAATCACCAGCAACTGCGCGCTGGCCAAGGTCTTCGCATCACTAGGGCGAGGTTCAAAAGAGTGGGCATCCCCATTGGCAGGCACGATAGTGCTGGCCATCACCTTATCCCCACCAATCTCCTTGACCATATCGTTCAGGATGGAGAAACTGCTGACCACTCGCAAAGGCTCAGCCTGCACCGACAGGCTGGTCGCCAGCAAGCCCAGGGCCAATACGGTACGGCCTGAATAGATGTCTCGCATTTTCATCAATCGTGCTCCAGGAGAGAGGCCATGCGCCGACGCCGTGCACGCCATTGGGAATAAGCACGCAGCAAACCGCCTTGGGGGCCAAGGGTGATAGAAAGAAAATAGAACGCGCCGGCCGCCAGGATAATCGCGGGCGAGGCTGGCACGTTGTAGTAATACGAGAACAGCAGACCCAGATAGGCGCTGACCATGCCCAGCAAGGCCGCCACCAGCATCTGGCGTCCCACGGAATACACCCAGAACCGGGCCGAGGCGGCAGGCAACATCATGATCCCCACCACCATCAAGGTTCCCAGAACCTGAAAGCCAGCCACCAGCGTGATCACCAGCATGAACAGGAACAGCATGTGAACCACGGAGCCACGCCCACCTTGGGTGCGCAGAAAAATCGGGTCCATGCACTCCAGCACCAAAGGACGGAACACCAGGGCCAGAATAATCAGCGTGACCGTTGTGCTACTGGTGACCAGAAGCAAAGAAGCATCGTCCAGGCCCAGCACCGTGCCAAACAGCACATGGATCAAATCCATATTGGAGCCACGCAACGAAACCAGCAGTACCCCAAGCCCTAATGACACTAGATAGAAGGCCGCAAAACTGGCGTCCTCGCGTTGCGGGGTGAGGCGGGCCACCAGGCCAGCCAGCAAAGCCACAACCAGACCCGTAATCATGCCGCCCAGCGCCATCGCGCTTAGCGACAGACCGGCTGTCAGAAAACCAACCGCCACACCGGGCAAGATGGCGTGGGCCATAGCATCGCCCATCAGGCTCATACGGCGTAAAACCAGAAAAACACCCAAAGGTCCGGCAGCCGCAGCCAAGGCAAACGAGCCTGCCAAGGCACGTTTCATGAATCCAAAATCGATAAAGGGGCCAAACAGGACGTCCATGAGCGACATCATAGGTAGTCCCCCGCACACAAATGGCGGGCCAGATGCAGGTTCTCCGGGGTCAACACAGACTCGGTTTCACCCCAACCCACCACCTGTCCGGCAAGCAGCACCGTTTGCGGAAAACAGCTACGCACCATATCCAGATCATGCAGCACAGCCATCACAGTACGGCCCTGTTTGTGCCAGTCCAGAATCAGGTTCATCAATTCGTCCGAGGTTGCGCGGTCCACCGCAGCAAACGGTTCATCCAGCAGCAAGATCTGGGCATCTTGCATGATCATGCGGGCAAACAAGGCACGCTGTAACTGACCGCCCGACAAGGTTCCAATCGAGCGTCGCGCAAAGTCAGCCAGACCCACCTGCTCCAGCGCATGAGCAATACGTTCATGCTCTGCTTTCGGGAAACCGCCCCAGGCACCCACACGCTTCCAGGCTCCCATTGCGACCAGATCATGCACTGTCACGGGAAAGCTCTTGTCCAGATCGCCCATCTGCGGCAACAAGGCCAGTTGATGCAGAAAGCCGCTATCAACCACAATGCGGCCTTTAAGAGGATTGATTTGCCCAGTCAGCCCCTTGAGCAAGGTAGATTTCCCCGCTCCATTCGGCCCGACAATCGCTGTCAGCGAGCCGCGAGTGAAACAGCCGCTAATATCCCGCAAGGCGATCTTGTCTTTCCAGCCCAGCGCCACATGATCGAGTTCGATCAAGGTCTGATTGTCCGTCATGGGTTTACCACGCGCCCAATGCCCAGGCCGTCATTGCCCACAAGGCGGCGGCCACGCACACAGCGCCCAGTACGCGCTGCCCGGCCGAGGCCAGCAAAAGCGAACGGCGCGGTGCCGGACTACGGGAAGTCGAGGAAAATTGAGAACAGGACATGAAACAGGGATAATGCGGCGAGAGTGGAAATTTATTTTTCCAAAGATGTTATAACATAACAAACCACCTATCAAGCGCCATGCCTGTACATATTCTTACGCCCAACGCCATTGAAGACCAGCTTGCGACCGCAGAACAGCTTTGTCTGGAGCGCGGTAAACGGCTGACTTCAATTCGCCGCCAGGTGCTGGAAATCCTGATTCAGGCCCAGCGCAGCTTGCGCGCCTACGAACTGCTGGATCTGGTTCGTGAGTTCCAGCCAGGTGCCAAGCCCCCAACCGTTTACCGCGCCCTGGACTTTCTGACAGAAGAAGGTCTGATCCACCGCCTGGATGCCGTCAATGCATGGACAGCCTGTGTGGATGCCGGTGGCCACCCCCACGACTTGCTGATTGTCTGCACCCAGTGCGGCACTGTGGTGGAACTGTGTGCTCCGGACTTGAGCCAGAAGCTGGCTGATTGTGTACGTGGGGCAGGCTTTGCCCTGTCTGGCCACGAAACCGAATTGCGCGGTCTGTGCCAACGTTGCGTTGCCGCTAAAAACGAGCGAAAACCCTTATCTGCCCCCTAAAACGTGGTATTTTGCCGCCAATCAGTATATATTCCCCGATCTATTGGCAAACCTCTGTGAATTTTTACAGATCACCGTTTGCCCAACAGGCAAGGCTGTGATGTAATCGCACGTTGTTTTCGTGCGGAGCAGATGGGTGCAGGAAGCCGCGGTTGGAGCCGTGCCTTGTACCTTTCGCCCGCCACTGCGAGGCATGTTTATGAACGCGGCATCAGATCTGAAAAACATGGTTCCAGTCACTGTTCTGACTGGTTTTTTGGGCGCTGGCAAAACCACGCTGCTCAAGCGCATCCTGAGCGAATATCACGGTCGACGCATTGCCGTCATCGAAAACGAATTCGGACCTGAGGGCATCGACAATGAATTGTTGGTGCAAGATTCCCAGGAAGAAATCGTCGAGCTGAGCAACGGCTGCGTCTGCTGCACTGTGCGCGGCGACCTGATGCGCACCCTGAACGATTTGCGCGTTCGCCGCCAGGCGGGCGAACTGAAGTTTGAGCGCGTCATCATCGAGACCACCGGCATGGCTAACCCCGGCCCGGTCTGCCAGACCTTCTTCATGGACGATGATATTGCCGACTACTATCGGCTGGACGCGGTCATTACCGTTGTGGATGCCAAACACGGCATGGCCACACTGGACCAACAAGAAGAAGCCCAGAAACAGGTTGGTTTTGCAGACCGCTTGCTGATCTCCAAAAAAGATCTGGTCAATGATGTGGATTACGAGGCCCTGCGTGCCCGTCTGGTCCGCATCAACCCGCGAGCCACCATTACGCCGGTTCACTTTGGTGAAACCAATATCCAGGAAGTGCTGGAAGTCAGCGGTTTCAACCTGACCTCTATTTTGGACATCGATCCACAATTCCTGGCCGAGCAACATCCCGATGCCGATGATGGCCATGATCACCACCACGATCATGCGCACGGTGACGAAGGCGACTGCGGTCCTGACTGCGGTCACCACCATCATCACCATCACCAGCACGCTGCTCACAATGACGAGATCGGTGCTTTCGTGTTCCGTTCGGATCGTCCTTTCGATCCCGAGCGTCTGGAAGACTTCCTGTCCGGCATTGTCCAAGTATTTGGACCAGATCTGATGCGCTACAAAGGCATTCTGTATCTGAAGGGCATCAATCGCCGTATGCTCTTCCAGGGCGTACACATGATGATGAGCGCCGAGCCTGGCAATGCCTGGCTGGCCAAAGATAAAAAAGGCACCAAGCTGGTCTTTATTGGCCGCAAATTGCCACAAGACATATTCACCCAGGGCTTGGAGAATTGCCTGGTTTGAATTAATTATTCAGTAAATGCGGAGCGATTGCGCGTGACAACAGTTACAGGCTCCCAGACGTCAACAAGAGGTAAGCATCATGGCAACTAAGTCACATGACAGTACTACAACCCTGCTGACCGAGCAGGAGCTTTTGGCGATGCCTGAGTCAGACTACATGAACGCCGCCCAACTGGAGTTTTTCAAGCATCGCTTGCGCCAGCTTGAACAGGAAATTCTGGCTAACGCGGGTGCCACAACGGAAAACCTGCGTGAAACCCAGTTCGTTCCTGACCCGGCAGACCGTGCCACGATCGAAGAAGAACACGCTCTGGAGCTGCGCACCCGCGACCGCGAACGCAAGTTGCTCAAGAAAGTGCAACAGTCCATCGCCCTGATCGATTCGGGCGAATACGGCTGGTGTGAGGAAACGGGCGAGCCCATCGGCCTGCCCCGTTTGCTGGCACGTCCTACGGCTAACCTGTCTCTGGAAGCCCAGGAACGTCGCGAGAAGCGTCAAAAGATGTTTGGGGATTGATAGGCTGCAAAGCCCATCACCCTGATGAAAAGCCCGCCCGATCATTCTGGCGGGCTTTTTTTTGCCATGTAGTCCGGCCACACCGGCCCGTATCAACGCAGCAGCGTGCCCTCCTTCGCCCCGGTTCAGCGCAGCAACAGAGCACCCGACAAAAACTTCGTTCTGTCATGCGCTTGAAATTTCCTGCCCGACCCCCAGATGGGAACCTTAAAGGAAGGAAATCATGGAACAATTTCACGCCACTACTATTGTCTGTGTACGCCGCGGAGATCAGGTCGCCATCGGCGGCGATGGTCAGGTCACACTGGGCAATATTGTCATCAAGGGCACGGCCCGCAAGATTCGCCGTCTGTACAACGACAGCATCCTGGCCGGTTTTGCCGGTGCGACGGCTGACGCCTTCACCTTGCAAGAGCGCTTTGAAGCCAAGCTGGAAAAGCACCAGGGCAACCTGCTGCGCGCCGCCGTCGAACTGACGCGCGACTGGCGTACCGACCGCGTTCTGCGCCGTCTGGAAGCCATGCTGCTGGTGGCGGACAAGGAGCACACGCTGGTACTGACCGGCAATGGCGACGTGCTCGAACCCGAACATGGCTTGGCCGCCATTGGCTCAGGCGGCTCCTATGCCCAGTCTGCCGCCATGGCCTTGCTGCAAAACACCGATATGGCCCCTGCGGACATCGTTAAAAAGTCGTTGGAGATTGCAGGCGATCTGTGCATCTACACCAACCAGAACCATATCGTCGAAACACTCTGACAGCCGGATACCCCACCATGTCTACACCTAATATGACTCCCGGAGAAATCGTCTCCGAACTGGACAAGCATATCGTTGGCCAGGGCAAGGCCAAGCGCTCCGTGGCCGTGGCCCTGCGCAATCGCTGGCGTCGCCAGCAGGTTGCCGAGCCCCTGCGCAGCGAGATCGTCCCCAAGAACATTCTGATGATCGGGCCCACCGGCGTGGGTAAAACCGAAATCGCCCGCCGTCTGGCCAAGCTGGCCAATGCGCCTTTCATCAAGGTCGAAGCCACCAAGTTCACGGAAGTGGGCTATGTAGGCCGCGACGTTGAAACCATCATCCGCGATCTGGTGGACATTTCGGTCAAGCAAACCCGCGAAATCGAAATGCGCCGTGTGCGCACCCAGGCCGAGGAAGCGGCTGAAGACCGCATTCTGGACGTGCTGGTGCCGCCCTCGCGCGATGCCCACGGTCAGCCCCAGCGTGAGGACAACTCCGCACGTCAGGTGTTCCGCAAGCGCCTGCGTGAAGGCAAGCTGGACGATACCGAGATTGAAATCGAGATGGCCCAAGCCATGCCTCGCATGGAAATCATGGCCCCTCCCGGCATGGAAGAGATGACCGAGCAATTGCGCGGCATGTTCTCCGGCATGGGTCAGGAAAAAACCAAGGCTCGCAAGCTGACGGTCAAGGAAGCCTTCAAGCAACTGACCGAAGAAGAAGCGGCCCGTCGCGTCAATGAAGACGATTTGCGCACGGCTGCGGTGGCTAACGCCGAGCAGAACGGCATCGTGTTCCTGGACGAGATCGACAAGATCACCGCACGTGGCGAGAGCCAGGGCAGTGGCGGCGATGTGTCCCGTCAAGGCGTACAGCGAGACCTGCTGCCTTTGGTGGAAGGCACGAATGTCACCACCAAATACGGTGTGGTGCGTACCGACCACATCCTGTTTATTGCCTCCGGCGCTTTCCACCTGTCCCGTCCATCGGATCTGATTCCTGAACTGCAAGGCCGTTTCCCTATCCGTGTGGAACTGGAATCGCTGAGCGCCCAGGATTTTGTACAGATTCTGTCGACCACGGACGCATCTCTGACCAAGCAATACGCTGCCTTGCTGAGCACCGAAGACGTGCAACTGGACTTCCGTCCCGACGGTATCCAGCGTCTGGCCGAGCTGGCTTTCGAGGTCAACGAGCGTACTGAAAACATTGGTGCCCGTCGCCTGTACACCGTCATGGAAAAACTGCTGGAAGAGCTGTCCTACAGCGCTGGCAGCCACGGCGAGCAAAGCGTGGTTATTGATGCGGACTACGTGAACAAGCAGTTGCAAGAAACGGCAGCCAGCCAGGACCTGGCGCGCTACGTGCTGTAAGTTCGACACTAGGTCCAGCGCTTGTTCCGCTTGTTGCCGGACAAAAAAAAGGGGCAGATTTTTCTGCCCCTTTTTCCATTCTTGTTCGGGTAAGAACCAACACCGTCCCCAGCAGGCGACTGCACCCAAGTTTTCAACAAACTCTGACCTGGCAAAACGAATCAAGCTTAGTGATCGTCAGATCGCCCCCCTCCGACCAGAGCAGACTGACGGATCGCCTGCATAGGACATAAAAAAAACCGGGCGAACCCGGTTTTTTATCCACCTGCTGAATCCACCTTATTTGCTGATCTTGGTGACCACGTAATCGCCACCATCACGCTTGGCGGTGAATTTCACCTTGTCGCCCGGTTTGATGTTGGCCAGCAAGGCGGGATCAATTTTGTAGACCAGTGTCATGGCGGGCAACTCCAGGTCGCTGATCTCACCATGCTTGATGGTGATCTTGCCAGCCTCGGCATCCAGTCGGCGCACTTCACCTGATGCACTGGCCTCTTGAGCCTGGGCGACCACGACATAGGCCGAGCCCGCCACTACACCCAGAGTTCCCAGCGCCAAGGCAGCGCTTCGTTTCGTCCATGCCATTTTTAACTCCTGCAAATTGGGCAGAGCCAGACAATTAGCTCATAATGCCTACTTTCGGACGCCTGATGCGTCTGTTTCCGATCAAGCATAACGCTAAACCTTTGCAAAAGCATGAGCGAATTTATTAAAGGGTATGTGCTGCGTCCAGCCACCCCCGCAGACATTCCGGCCGTTTTGGGCCTGATGCGCGATATGGCCGCCTTCGAGAAACTGGAACATATTTTCAAGGCCAGCGTCGAGTCGCTACGCAACAGCTTCTTCTCCGATGAGCCCAGTGCCTACTGCCTGGTCATCACCCCGGAAGATCAGCCCAACGCACCAATTTCTTACATTATGTGGTTTTACAACTACTCCAGTTTTTTAGATCGCCGCGGCATCTATCTGGAGGATTTGTACATAGACCCCGCCCACCGCAAACACGGTTTGGGTGCTGCCGCACTGCGTCACCTGGCTCAGTTGGCCGTCGCTCAAGGCTGTGGTCGTCTGGAATGGGTGGTGCTGGACTGGAACCAGAACGCCATCGACTTTTACAAGTACCAGGGTGCCCAGGTGATGGAAGAGTGGCGCATCGTACGAGTCACGGGCGATGCTCTGAGCAATCTGGCCAATGGCACCCCCCGCCCTATCGAGGCATAAGGCATCATGTCCACTCGACTTTCCATTATCAGCACTCGTACTGGCGATGACGGTACGACGGGCCTGGGCGATGGCAGCCGCCTGCCCAAAACGGCTCCATTGATTCACGCTCTGGGCGATGTGGATGAGCTCAACAGCCATATAGGTGTGTTGCGCAGCATGGCGCTGCCAGAAGATGTGGATACCTTGCTATCCGATATCCAGCACGACTTGTTCGATATGGGCGCCGAGCTCTGCATTCCGGGCCATCAGGTTATAGGCAGCAGCCATGTGGAACGCCTGGACAAGGCGATTCGCCATTACAACGAGCCTTTGGGCATCTTGAAAGAGTTTATTTTGCCCGGCGGCAGTCCGGAAGCAGCACAAGCGCATGTCTTGCGTTGCGTGGCACGTCGTGCGGAACGTAGTGTCGTGGCCGTGCCCTCAGAGTCTTTGCCGCAGGATGGCCCGCGTCTGTACCTGAATCGACTGTCTGATTTGCTGTTTGTATTGGCACGTACGCTGAACCGCCATGCAGGCCGCTCTGACGTGCTCTGGGAACCCAAACGCAACGAGCAAGACAAGAGCTGACAGCGACAGCGACAGCGACAGCGACAGCGACAGCGACAGCGACAGCGACTATAAGAATAGGGCCCTGCCAAGCAGGGCCCTATTTATTTTCAGGCAGGATCAATGCGAGTAATATCCGAAAACTTCAGCGCAGGCTGATCTGTAGGATCTTCGTACACCTGCCATTTCAAGGACAGGCTGCCCACCTGAATATCCACGGTCGCCAAGGTATTTTCCGCGTCACTATCGGCCGGGTCACAACGCCAGATCGGAAACTCCGCATGATGCTGATCTGCCAGGACCTTCAAAGGATCCAGCTCGGCCCCGGCTTGCGCCAGCAATTCATCCCCACGCTCTTGCCGCAGTTCGGACGAACGGGTAATACGCTGCTCAAACCCCTGCATGGACGGATGCAGAGCATGGTTGGCATGCAGACGGTTTTGCTCAATCGTCTGCACGGACACTGCCTCGGCACTGAATTCCACGCTTAGCAAGCGCGGATCACCACGCTGGGCCAGACTCAAGTGGAACGCTCCCGAGCGTGGGTGATCCTGCAAGATACCCACCGCCTGATCCAGATCGGGCTGGTCCAGCATGGCACGAGTCAGAACCATGCGCGGCACGCCAGGGGCCACATGACGGGCACGCACATTATTGACAGTCATGGCCAATCCAGCCTGGGTGACGGCAAAGCTGTGACCGGGCAAGGAAGCGGGGTACAGGAAAGACGCGAAGGACATGCCACTGTCAGGAATGAATTTGGCAACCCCGCAGTAACCTGCAAAGCCGGGATCACCATCCTCGTTATGCACCAGACGCGGTTCGCCCTGGGCGGGCATTTGCACGGTGGTGCAACCATCCGGCGCCATCGCCCACAGGTCGCCTCGGCAGTTCCACAAAAACACGTCTTCAAAAGGGAGCTCCAGGCCTAATGCCAGGCCCTGGAGCTCGGTCCATATTCGGGGGAAATAGCGTTCGGTGTACTGAGCCAGTTGACTGGCTACCGCCGTCCCTTTTTGTTGCATGATGCCTTGCCATGCTGCTGAGCTCAGCAAATAGGCATGCACTGCAGGGGCTCCGAAACGTCCCAAAGAATGGCCAATTTCTTTGGGACCACCACTTAACTCCAGATAGGACAACTTAGCCATTGCGTCTATTTCCAGTAGGCACCTGATTGGTGCAATTGATCTTCAAGCAACTCAATACCGCTGACTGCACGACTGCCCGCCTTGGCCAGAACCTGCTCCAGCAACACCTCCACCAGAGCCTGTGCGGCGACCAAAGAAGGAAAAAAAGACGGACTGTCGGTTCCAAACAATAATGTGGCATCCGCCTGCTGCGCAATAGGGGCAAGCAAGCTGTCGCAAATCGCCAGAATATGTGCATCTGCCTGCTGAGCGGCGCGATGCGCCAGCACGGCTTCCTGGGAATACGGGGCAAAACCGAACAAGACCAGCACATCCCCCTTTTGCAAGGCCCGCAAATCCATATCCAGAGTGCCAGACTCGCCGCGTAGCAAGACAATCGAAGGTCGGAACAGGCGGTACTGGTAATGGAAAGAGAAGGCAGGCGCAAAAGAGGCGCGGAACCCAGCCACAAAAACCCGCTTGGCCTTGGAAAGCAGTTCTACCGCCTGCGGCAGGCGCGCCTCGTTCGCCTCACGCAGTAGCGCCAGATTATCCATTTGCGCCGTCAGGGCCTGCTCCAGCCTGTCCTCTTTGTGTCGATTACGCACGACCACACGGGCCTGATCGGCATAGCGCCGTGCCCCCTGACCATGCAGCGCCTGGGTAAACACCGCTTTGAACTCTGCCCAGCCAGCAAAACCCAGAGACTGCGCAAACCGCAACAAGGTTGCAGGCTGCACCTGGGCTTGAGCAGCTAACTGACGCATGGACAACAAGGGAATCTGATCGGCGTGATCAAGCACATAGCGCGCGCTTTGCTGAAACTGCGGTGACAGAGTGGCAAATGCCGCCTGGATACGCACCGTCAAGGAGCTCAAGGAGTTCATGGGCCAACACGCTTAAAAAGGGATACCAAGTATATATCGGGCGCAAATGCAGTCCAGGCGCAACAGTGAGGCCTTTATCCACCCATCCTTACAAAGCAGAAATGATTTATTTGTTGAAAGTATTATCATATATTCAACATACGTTGAAAATCCTTTTGGGCCTACTTTCTGGATCTGCGCCATGACACACGTTTTTCATCGCAACCCCAAACAAACCTTGCCCTACGCCGTCAAAGGCGATGGCATCCGCATTGTGGACAGCAATGGCAACACCTATATAGATGCCAGTGGTGGCGCGGCTGTGTCCTGCCTGGGCCATAGCCACCCCACGGTGATCGCCGCCATCAAGCAGCAACTGGACCAGATTGCCTATGCCCATACCTCTTTTTTCAGCAGCCAGGCTGCCGAAGATCTGGCTGACTTTCTGACCAGCCGCTCCCCCGGTGATCTGGACCATGTGTACTTTTTGTCTGGCGGCTCCGAAGCGGTAGAGGCCAGCCTGAAGCTGGCACGGCAATACTTTGTGGAAATCGGCCAGCCAGAGCGTCATATCTTCATCGCCCGTCGTCAGAGCTACCACGGCAATACGCTGGGTGCCTTGGCTATCGGTGGCAATGAATGGCGTCGCAAACCTTTTCTGCCTTTACTGGCTCCCGCCCAGCATGTCTCGCCCTGCTACCCCTATCGTGACCAGCGTAGCGATGAAACTGCTGAACACTATGCCGACCGTCTGGCCCAAGAGCTGGATGACATGATTCAAAAGCTGGGGCCGGAAAACGTCGCCGCCTTTGTGGGCGAGACAGTGGTAGGCGCTACCGCAGGTGCCTTGGCTCCCGTGGGTGATTACTGGAAGAAAATCCGCCAGGTCTGCGACAAGCACGGTGTGCTGCTGATTCTGGACGAAGTCATGTCCGGCATGGGCCGCACAGGCTATCTGTTTGCCTGCGAAGAGGATGGTGTGGCGCCAGACATTATGGCGATTGCCAAAGGGCTGGGAGCGGGCTATCAGCCCATTGGTGCCATGCTGGCCAGCGACCGTATCTATCAGGCCATCCTGAATGGCTCAGGCTTTTTTCAGCATGGCCATACTTACATGGGACACGCGACTGCCTGCGCGGGTGCCTTGGCCGTACAAGAGGTGATTGAGCAAGATCAGTTACTGGAAAACGTACGCCAGCGCGGCGAACAGTTACGTCGGGAATTGCACCTGGCTTTGGACAGCCACCCCAATGTGGGCGATATCCGTGGCCGTGGCCTGTTTGTTGGTATCGAGCTGGTACAAGACAAAGCCAGCAAACAGCCTTTGGACCCCGGCCTGAAAACCCATGCCAAGATCAAGCAGCGCGCTTTTTCCCAGGGCCTGATGCTCTACCCGATGGGCGGTACGATAGACGGCGTACAGGGCGACCATATTTTGCTGGCCCCACCTTTTATTTGCACTGAAACTGATATTCACGACATTGTGCAGCGACTGACTCAGACCATCGACGCTATTCTGCCCCGCTGAATCCCATCATGCAAAGTGCCTGAGGGGCCGCGTGCACCAGCTGCCGCTCCTCAAACAGCACTCTGTTGACTGCCCTGCGGCAAGCCAGCCGCAAGACACCCCACTCTATATAAAGGAGAACCATGGCCCGCCTGCCCTATGCCGACCTGACTGCCCCCGAAGCCGCCCCCTTGGTCGAACAGATCATTGCGGAACGTGGCAGCGTATTGCACCTGTACCAAATGCTGCTGCACAGCCCGCCCATTGCCAAAGGCTGGCTGAATCACCTGACCGGTATCCGTCACAACAGCAGCTTGCCGGGTGATGTGCGTGAGCTGGTCATCATGCGCGTCGCCTTGTTGAACCGTGCCCCATACGAAGCCGATCAGCATGCGCCTATCGCGCTGGCAGAGGGCATGACTCAGGCTCAACTGGATGCCCTGCCAGACTGGCAGACCTCGGACCAATTCACGCCCCTCCAATGCGCTGTCCTGGCCTACACCGATGCCATGACGCGCAATGTGCAGGTGGACGACGCCGTATTCAAGGAGATACGTCAGTATTTTGACGAACGCCTGACCATTGAGCTGACCGCCACCATCGCTACCTACAATATGGTGTCGCGCTTTCTGGAAGCCCTGCATATCCATTCGGACGACGCACGCTAAAACGCCGTCGACACGGGCTCCATCCTGCCTCCCCCTAAACGGCCCGCCAGAAACTCCACGAACAAGCGCAGCTTGGGAGGCAGATGGCGGGTAGGCGGATACAGGGCCCACAGCGCGCCACAGTACTGAGTGCGGAACTCCCAATCAGCTAACACGCGCACGATTCTCCCTTCCTGCTCCGGCTCCTTGGCCACAAAACAAGGCAGGCTGCCCACCCCCAAGCCCCGCTCCACGGCATCCAGCCGCACGCCCGTATGGTTAGCCGCATAACGACCGCTAACCGACACATTCAGCACCCGCCCGCCTTTATTGAATCGCCAGCGTGAATCGCTGGGCGCTTCACCCAAATAGATGCAGCTATGTTCACGCAACTGTTGCGGATGCGTGGGCAAGCTATGTTCTGCCAGATAGGCCGGGCTGGCATACAGACCGTGACGGATATCCGTCAGATGCCGCCCCATCAGGCCCGGTGGCGGCTGATCAGTAATACGAATCGCCAGATCCAACTGATCGTCGATCAGATCCGCATAGCGGTCATCCAGGTTCATCAGGACATTCACATTAGGATGCGCCGCCAGAAAATCCGGCATATGGGGATGGATTAAAAAATGTCCCACGGCCTTGGGGACACTCAGCCGAATCTGCCCTTCCGGCTCGGTCTGAAACTGCCCCGAAATCTCCATGGCCGCCTGTGCGCAGGACAACATATCGCGGGCATGCTCGTAAATCGCCTGCCCGCTGTCGCTCAAGCGCAGTTTACGGGTCGTGCGTTGCAGCACCCGTGTCCCCAGCCCTTTCTCCAAACGCGCAATGGAACGGCTCACTGCCGAGGGGGTATAGCCAAGCTGACGAGAGGCCTCGGAAAAACTGCCAGTCTCCACCACTTTGACAAAGACCACCATATCGCTCATCAGGGAAGTCAGATTACTTGTGCTCATAGGGAATAAATTATTTCATTGAATTGCAATTATCGGGACTGCCTACTATGCCTACAATGCCTTAAAACCAACCTACAGGTAATAAAATGCAAGATAAATTATATTTGACTAGCAATAGCCTTACCTGCATAGCGGAAGTCCTGGAGTGTTATCACTCGGAAAATGAACGCTATGCTGTCAGGCTGGATAAAACCTTATTTCATCCCCAAGGCGGTGGCCAACCCTGCGACAAAGGCACCTTGAATGGTCACGAAGTCCTGCATGTCGCTCAGAACCGAGACGGCCACGTATTGCATTACCTGCATGTACGCCTGCCCCTGGGCCCGGTTGAACTGCACGTAGACCGAGCGCACCGCTTGCAGCATGCCCGTCTGCATACCGCTGGCCACATGATTGGTCATCTGGTCGAGCGCACCGGCTGGCAAGCCATCAAGGCCCATCACTGGCGGGGTGAGTCGCGGGTGGTGTTCCTGAATCCCAAAAATGCCCTGCCGCCTTTTCTGGACGATTTGTCTGATCGCTGTGCCGAGCAGATCCAACTGGCACAGCCTATTGGCATCAGTTTTCAGGAAGGCCGACGCCAAGTGACGATTGGCACCCTGGGGCAGTATCCATGTGGCGGCACACATGTTGAAAATACATCTGAATTAAATGGATTGAAAATAATCCGTATAAAAAATAAAAAAGATGAATTAAGCGTTCATTATGAAATGCTGGATTAATCAATAATAAAAATTAAGGTTTTTTATTATTTTTAGCTATGACCGGGAAAGAAAAACAATTCTTTTAAAAACCCCCAAGGGAAGTGAGACATGTATTTAGAAACCGAACGATTACAGAC
The DNA here is from genome assembly GCF_026344135.1 of Alcaligenes parafaecalis. Lineage (NCBI taxonomy): Bacteria > Pseudomonadati > Pseudomonadota > Betaproteobacteria > Burkholderiales > Alcaligenaceae > Alcaligenes > Alcaligenes parafaecalis. The sequence goes on from NZ_JAPKNA010000004.1 coordinate 245,859, forward strand.
TGAGCATATGCAGTCCTTGCTCAATGGCGAACTCCTGGCTATTCGACTCTCCCAGTTCATTGATGCGCCCACCTCACAAAAGCTGGGCGAGCAAATCATCGACAAGGGCTTTGACCGTTACGTGAACGCCCCCAGCATCGGCCGCATAGGCATGGCTTTTTACGAAGCGGAAAACCAGCCCGAGCGCATAGCGTCTTACTTTGAAGGCGTTTTTGACAATATTGACGAGCTGCGCCGCCGTTGCGCGCCCTACTTGTCCCCCATTGATGTACTGCGCTGCACGCTGGACGAGGTCTGGCCCGCCGGGGCCACGCTGGAGACTTTGTATGGAAAAAAAATGTATGTGGGTTTATCGCGCGTGGTGCAGCCCGATGTCCATTTCCTGGCACACCACGACATTCTGGCGAAAGACGCACCCGGTAATTATCAAGCCATCAGTCTGCAGGGGCAGTTGGCCGCCAATGTGTATTTGAAAATGCCTGAGCAAGGAGGTGAACTGCAAATCTGGCAAACCGAACTAAGTCCCCATGAATTTGATCAGATGCGTGGTGAAAGCTACGGCATCCATCCTGATTTGCTAGGTGCCCCCGAAGTGCAGATACGTCCCGGTCCGGGCGATCTGATTATTTTTAATTCTCGCAAAATGCATGCCGTCACCCCCGGCAAGGGCGATTTGCGTTTGAGCCTGTCTTGCTTTGTGGGATATCGCGGCCCGGCCATGCCGCTGACCTTTTGGAGTTAATGTGTTGCAAACCTATTGGCCCGAGTTCGCTACTCTGGCTTTGATTCATTTTTTGGCCGTTATTGCCCCCGGACCTGATTTCGCTGTCACCATCCGCCAAAGTGTGCGGCTTGGCCGTCAGGCCGGTATTGCCACTGCCATTGGCATTGGTGCCGGGATCTCCGTGCATGTGATCTACACCTTGATGGGCGTCGGTGCCCTGCTCCACTCCACCCCCTGGTTGATGAGTGTGGCTGAAGTCCTGGGCGGTGCTTACTTGCTGTACATAGGCTGGGGTTTTTTACGACAGGCCAGCACACCGATGGAAATAAGCCTGGCCGAATCCGGGAATGGCAAGCCTGCTGCCGTCAGTGTGCGCCAGTCCCTGACGCTAGGCTTCATGACCAATGCCACCAATCCCAAGGCCACGTTGTTCTTCCTGGCCGTGTTCACCACAGTTGTCAGCGCCAGCACACCACTGACGACCCAAATGCTCTATGGCGTGTGGATGTGTCTGGTCAATGCGGGCTGGTTTATTGTGGTCAGCCTGATCTTTACCAATCCCGGCGTGCGTCAACGATTTTTGCGTATGGGAACCTGGTTTGAACGCGTGACGGGGGTACTGCTGCTGGGCTTCTCGCTGCGTTTGCTTGTTCATGCCGGACAACGCATCCTGCTCTAAGCCTGAACCTGCACAGCGCCAAGACTTTGTTTGATCAGATCCTTGGCGATGCCCCAGCATCACAAAAAGTCCCACCCTGCAAAACAGGGCGGGACTTTTACATTTAGATCATGGACTCGCCTGTCTTGCGTGCTCTGCGCCAGTCACGGATCAGATTGCCAACCAGCAAGATCAAGATGATGGCCGACATTACCGGCCAGACCAGGAAGTAAATCGTCATAAGCATAGTGTTCTCCTTTTAACGTCTTCTCTCATGCACTCAAGCACGAGCCGAGGCAGCTTCGCCTTGTTGTGACTCGCGAGCCTTCTGCTTGCTCGACGCTGGCGTGTCGTCGTAGTGAAACGACTGCACGCGCTCGGCCAGCAAAGAGAAATCAAAACGCTCCTGGCTACGCAAGCTGATGGCCACACACACCACAGCGCTGACACCGTAAGCGGTCAAGGAACCCAACAACACAATGTACTCACGCAAGAAGCCGATGAAGTTGGGCAACAGAATCGCTGTGGCAATGACTCCAACTGCAATCGCAATACGGCTGCGGAAGAACGCAAACGCCATCAAACCAGCAACTACGCCCCCACCAATCGAAGCGGTGATCTCGTAGAACACGGCAACCACACCCTCAATAGGAATCAGCTCAAAGCGAACAATCGTGAACAGCACCACGGCGCACAGAACCGACCAGCTAAAGGCCTTGTTGGTGACGCGGTCCCAGTAGAAGCTGACGATCACCGGGAACACAATCGCCCCCCACAGTGCGCCCACAAACACCAGCATCACCAGAATATCCAGACGCAGGCTGGCGAAGATCACCCCCACCATCGTGGCAACCACCATGGTGATACGGCCCCACCACAACATGCGGGCAGGTTTTGGACGACCACGGGCAATGTTCTTGGCGTAGATGTCAGTCATCATGATGGCCGACAAGGCCGCCAGATCCGAGTCCGCCGTGGAGGACAAGGAGCCCACCACCAGGATGAAGAACAAGGCGATACCAAACGGTGGCAAATAGGTCGAGGCCATCTGCGGGATGATGTTGTTCATATTCCCATCCACCGGCTCCAGGCCAGTGAACAAGGCCAGCAGACCCAGCATGCCCAGACCAATCACCACGGCACCATAGCCAATCGTGGCGGTCAGGAAAGTGGGTTTGATCAAGTCCTCTCGCACCGCGAACAGGCGCTGGGCAATGGTCTGATTACCAATGGCATAAGCCAGCACCGCCACAAAGTAAGGCGCACCTTGCTCCAGAATCGCTTTGGTCGAATAGAAGTTGGCTTGCTCGGAGTCCAGACGCCACCAGTTGGCCTGTACCATCTCGGGCCCGCCCGCGTTAAAGAAGATCAGCGGGATAATGACCACGGCCGACAGAATCATGGCAACCAGTTGGGCAAAGTCTGTCATTACCGAGGCACGAAAGCCCGACCATAAGGTATAGGACAGCACACCCAGACCGGCAATCAGCACACCTTGAATAAAGCTCAGAGGGCTAAGAATCGATACCAAAGCACCTGCGGCAGTGAAGTTCACCATCAGGCTGATACAACTACCCACCACGTTGGAAATCGCCATGATCATCTGGCTGGACGAACCGTGCCGGGCATGCAGCACTTCGGCCAAAGTATGTGCCTGGGGTGCCAGCTTGCGGAAGCGCCGCCCAAAGGGGTAGATGAACAGAATCATCAAGGCCCCCCATAGTCCGTAATGCAGGGGACCGGATAGCCCGTATTTGAAACCCGAGGTCGCGCTGGCATAAAACGACGCGGCCCATACCCAGGTGGCGATCATGCTGGCCGCTGACAGGCCAAACCCCACCGCACTGTTGGACACCATGTATCCGTCCACGTTTTCTTTTTTCTGACCAATCATGAGCGACATCAGGAATGTCGCGCCATAAAAGCCGACCAACAACAATATGGCCGTTGTGGTTGAAAGCGTAAAAAACTCCGCCTCTTGCATGTCTTTCCCTTTCTCTTCTGCGCGACGCCCCTGTGCTACGAGGTCATCCTGCGCATGCGTGCCAATTCCGCAGTAACGCGCTGGGCGGCACCGATCCCAGGATCAGAACCGAAGCACCTAAACCGAACGCGCGCACGAACGCCCCCGCCCTTGGCAACGCCAAAGCGAGAAAAAGCAAGACACAGCGCAAAGTGCCTCACATTACGGAGAGTCTGCGGGCCTTACAGCAAATAAACATGGCCAGAGACAAGCCGCTCTGTTGCAGGCCGATGTCATGGGAGACAGTCGGCTGGTTGTTCCGCGACCCAAGGGTCGGGCAAGGTGTTTCGGACTAAAAAGCCGGGTTGTTGTGCAACAACCTGTTGAAGAACGGACCGCCATTTTTTATGCAATTTTGTCGCACCTGAACGGCCTGTTCGAGACGCTGATTCAAGGAACCAGAGGGGTCAATTATACATATTTAAAATTTAAGGGTCTATATCATGCTGTTTCAGCATCGAGAAAGGGCTTTTCAGCCCTTTCCAGATCAGTCGTAGACCTCGTCATTGCTTAAGCTCACGCGTGCCAGCTCCTGACACGCCAGGGGCACTTTGCCCACAAAGGCGTAGCCTTCCCCACGCACGGAGCGGATCGGTAGCTCCTCGCCCATTGCACTTAATTTGCGTTTCAAGCGGCTGATCAAAACGTCCACGGAACGGGCAGTCGCATCGCGCCCTTCTTCCAGCGGAAACAGGCGGTCTCGTTCCACCGTTTGCGGGCTGACGGCAAACAGAACCTGGACAATACGCCGCTCGCCACGGGTCAACATCACCGAATGGCCCTTGGGCGTGCTCATGGTCCAGCCGTTTTCCATCAAATCCCAGAGCTGGGACTCGGGCTCCAGCTCGTGTTTCTGAACGGCAGAGGCCGGTTTTGCTTGCGCTGTGTCCGGGCTGCGCAGGCTGTGTCGCAAGGCATAACCACGCCGTCGCAAGGCCTGTACGCAAGCCACCACCTCGACCGGCAAGGCCTCCTGGTCAAAGCAGGCGTCAGCACCGGCCAGCAGAAAATGGCCACGCTCCAGACCGGCCACTTTGTCGCGCCGCACAACGATCACGCCTGCCGCGGGAAAATCGATGCGCAAACGATTGATATGCAAAAACACATTGTCTGCCTGACACAACAAGGAAAACACCATCTCGGCCCCGCAGGCATGCGCCTGGGACAAGCACTTTTCCATCGTCTCGACCGTCTGAACCCGTACCCCCCACTGCTCAGACTCCAAAGCGATCTGCTGCAAACTGGCCTTGTCGTCATACAACAGAAAAATCTGTTCAACCGTCATAGTCCTCACCCTTGCTGGCCCACTAAGGCACTTTATGTTTTTTTTAACCTTGGACCCGCCTCAACAAACGCTGTGCTGCTGCGTCGTCAGGCATGGACAGATAAATCATCCCTTGCTGTAAAGGCTCCCCGATCCGGGCGACCTGCGCCACCTGATCTTCCATGACCAAAACAAGCAAGGCTCCCACATTACCAGAGCTGACCTCGGCCAACTTACGCGCCCCCAAAGAATTCAATTGAAAGCGTACAAGGTGCCCCCCCTGCTCGGTACGCAAGGTCGCAACACGCGTCAGATCGCTGCGCTGCACAATGACTTGGGGATACAGCCACAGCGGTCCCTGAGGCCCTTCCACTTGCACTAAACCCGCTACGGGCTGAGGCAAACCCACATAGAAATCCACTTGGGGAGCCACTACCGCGCGCTGTGTCTGAGAAGCCAGAAAACTGCGCGTACCATCATCACCTTCCCGCTCGTAATTGCTGGCCAGCGCAGGCGGGCTCAAGTCTGCCGCCTGTGCCTTTCCTCCCGCAGCGGTGGTCTGGCACCCAGCCAGAAAAAGCAGCAGCATGGCTATTGCCGATGTGCGTGCAAGCTGCCCGGTTTGACTACGCTTGATCACCATATTCACTCTCCGCCCTGGCCTGCGCCCGCAAGCGCCAGACCCCTGTTGCGAAGCCGGTCTCTGTCCGGCCCCAAAGGGCCGCGCGCCTATGCTCGCGACCCTCTCCCGTCACTTCGTTACCATTGATAGCCCACGCCGACCGAGCCACCGTAATCGCCACGGGACGAACCCGCGACCGTGCCTTTCAACACCCAGCTACCGCTATCCGTAATGGTGGATAGGCCCATGGCGTAACCACTTTCACCGCGCCATACACCACCGGCCACGGCGAACATGCTCTTGCCAGGGATATAGGCTTGCGGCAAGCCTGCAGTTGCCATCGCAGCCGCCACACCCGCACTTGCCCGGTTCTCCACCTTGTTGATACGGCGATCCAGGTTATTGAACTGGTTGGTGATGTTGGACGTGGCCTGGCTCAACTGACGAACGTTGACCGCATCCTGTGGCGCCTGCCCATCGGCCAGGTTGCTGATGGTTTTGTCGTGCATGTCGATGCCCTGTTTATTCAAGGTTGGGCCATCCACAATTTGCACCTCATTGGTCGTTACGGACTTGGCCACTACGCTGTTGACCTTGATGTCCTGTGCCAGGGCGACCTTCACGTCCGTACCAGAGCGCGAGATTTCTATATTGTCCCCATTGAGGAACTGCACCGTCGCCTTGGGGGCCACATTGCTGGCCGTGTCACCATTGGTCTGGATGTTCCAGCCCGCGCTGGCCAGCTCGGTCACGTTCTCTACCTTGGTATTCAAGCCACCCAAGGCATCGTTCACATTGTTGTAGGTTTTATCACCTACGTTCAACTCCGTAACCAGCTTGCCATTCTCGAACTTGGAGCCACCTCCCATGCCGCTGGCAATACTTTCGCCCATATCGTGAATCTGGCTGCCATTGACAGCATCGGTACTGGTGGCGGAAATGTCACCACGCGCCACATTGGTGATTCCGGTGCCACCCGTGCGGCCGCCGTCGGTAGACTCGGTTCCGGCCATGGTGACCTTGCCGTAGTTAACCGACTGATCTGGATTAAGGTCGTACTTGACGGCACGATCTACCAGATTCTGGGTTTCACCTCGCACCAGATCCAACTGCTCCTCGGTTGCGGCACGGCCGCTCTTGCCGAAGTTGGCCCCCGTCAGGGTACGGTTGCTCAAGCCGGTGATGTCATTGTCGGTTGCCGATACCACCACGTTGCCCGCGCGCAGTCCGGCATTGCTCAAGGCAATGTTCGTCCCGATAGCAAAGCCGATATTGTTCATGACGACATCAGGAGCGCCGCCCGTGCCTTTCACCGTCACGCTCTTGAGTTCCAGGTCGTCATTCAAGGCAATGCTCAAAGTATCGGTGCCATCGCCGGTGGTGCTCAGATTGTTATTGCTGCCCACAATCTTCAGCGTTTCCCCCAGATCGCGATGCACCGTCGTGCCTGCGCTACCCGCGAAGTTCATGCCTTTGGCGGTCAGCCCCTCATCACGGCCTTCAAGCTGGCTGACGTTCACGGCATCCGTCGGGTCAACCCCTTTCGCTACATTCGTGATCTTCTGTGCACCGGCATTAATACCCTGGTCGTTAATCACCACATTGAAAGCAGTCAGACCGGCATTGGTCAGATTGACCTGTCCGATGGTCAGACCCGTATTGCCCAGAACCACATCCGGTTTCCCAGTCGCGCCCTTGACCTTCACACCCGCCGTTGTCATCTCGGTGTCGCCCGTTGTGACGCTGGTCAAATCCAGCTCGTCATTCAAGGCAATCTGCACCGTATCGCTACCCACGGTGGACGTCGCCAAGTTGGCATTGCTGCCCTTGATCGTTACCGTCTGGCCCAGATCCCGATGTACTGCCGTGCCTGTTTGTGCAGCAAAACTCATACCCTTGGTGATCAGGCCACCCTCGGCCTCGGTCAACTGGCTCAGGTTCACCGCATCAGTGCCGGTCGTCCCTTTAGCCACATTGGTGATCTTCTGGCTGCCCATATCAGCCCCCTTGAAGAACGGGGTCTCGGCTATCTGAACCTGCAACTGACCATTCAGAACCTGGGTACGCAGGTTGGCGCCGCTGTAATTACCAGCGGTGGTCGCCCCACCAAGGATCTCCACGCGTTGTCCCAGATTCTTGTGAATCGCTGTATTGCTGTTGCTGCTGCTGAAGTTATTACCACTGTAGTTGGTGCCCAAGGCCGTCAGATCCTGATCCAGCTTGACCAATTGCGCCACGTTGACGGCATCATTGGGATCCTGACCACCAGCCAGATTGGTAATACGGCGTTTGTCTGCGCCGCTACCCACCGACACCACCCCTTGCGTGGCTTCCTGATTCACCGTGCCGGTATAACGAGCGGTCGAGGTGGTATAGGCCGCATTCGTGGTCGAACCTGCCCCCAAAGCCACCGCACCGGCAGCCGACACCGTTGCTCCAGCCCCCAGAGCCAGGCCTTGGACGGCCGTCTCATTGGCAATGGCGCCCTGACCGACGGCAATTGACTTCTCGGCAGAACCCCGAGCATCCTTACCCCAGACCTGTGCCCCGGCCGCCAGAGCCTGAGCGTTGGTGCCCAAAGCGGAGGCATCCAGCGCTTCGGAAATAGCCTTGAAGCCCAGCGCCAGGCCACCATTCTCTTTGGCGTTGGAGCCTGAACCCACGCTCATCGCCCCTTCACCATGCATGATGTATTCGATCAAGCCATTGGGGCCTGTTTTTTCCTCGATCCAGCCTGCCTTGGCCTTGTCACCCACGGCGATAGAGCGATAACCATCGGCCTCAACCCCGGAACCGGCACCAACGGAGTTGCTGGCTCGGGTCTTGCTGCCTTCACCCAGGGCCAGGGAGTTGCTGCCTGCCACAAAGGCCTGATAGCCCAAAGCGACAGACTGAGCACCCGATACAGTAGAACCACTACCCAGCGCCACACTCTGGGACGCACCCCGAGCCACACTGGAGTTAGTGCCAATCGATACGCCATTTATCGCTTGGTCGTAAGCATTACGTCCGAATGCAATACCGCCTTCCTGGGTGACACGAGCACGTTCACCGAAAGCAATCGCACCACGGGTTTGGTTCTGGCCATCCCCCTTCACTTCAGCCTTGTAACCAATGGCTGTGGAGAAGTTAGCGGTATCAGCCACACTAGCCCCATGACCCAAAGCCATGGAGCTTTCCGACTCGGCTGAGGAACCACTACCCACCACCGTCGCGCCCAGAGCCGAAGCCTCGGTATGGGAGCCTAACGACGTGGTGTAGTCAGCCTGTTGCAAACCACCGGCGGAGGAGTTCAAGCCAATGGCCGTTCCACCCACACCAGAAGCACGCGCGACCGCACCGATGGCAATCGCATCGTTCCCGGTTGCGCCGTTATTGTTGACATTCGGGTTCTCGGTCGAGTTCACGCTGACGTAGCGTTGGCGATTGGCGATCAGTGTGGACTCCAGACCATCCAACTGACCTTTGGTGACCGCATCATCCACATCCACCCCTGCTGCCAGGTTGGTAATGCGAACCGGGGCACCGGTGCTGCTGTCCAGATCAATCAAGGTGCGATCCGCATTGGAATAGGTGACGGCGGACAGTCCGCCGATCATCCCGGCTACCCCGGTACGCATGGCCTCAAAGGCAGAACCAATCGAGGTATAGGTATGGTCCGCGCCATTTTCATCTTTGATGACAAAGGACGGGCCCGTAATCACCCCGTCGCTATCCCACTTCAGGTTGCCACCCACAATGGATTCCAGATTGGTATGCAGCACTTTCAACTGACTGACGTTAACCGCATCCGTATCCAGTCGACCCGCTGCCACATTGCTCAAGCGACGCTGGGCATCGACGGTACCAAACGACACACTGGATGAGGCCAAATACGCCCCAGTGGGCGCGCCATAACCCAGGCCCGTCGTTTCAACCGAATGAGCATTGGCACCAATCGCCACACTATTTGCATGCGTGACGCGTGCCTGATCACCCAAAGCAATTCCGCCAGCAGCCGCCTTGGTCGATGTGCCTGCGTAGACCAAGGCTTTATTGCCGATCGCAATACCGCCGATGTCATAGTCCACCACAGTAGCCATCGAACCCATGGCAACGGAACCGGTGGCACCTGAACGAGAACGGTCACCCACCGCCACAGCATTGGAGGCGTGGACAGGTGGGGCGACCGGCGTACCAGAGCCCGTCTCACCTGGCAGATTATTCGCCCCGTAACCGATACTGACTGTGTTATCTCCCACGACACGGCTGCCAGCCTCACGACCGATGGACACCGTATCGTCGCCCGTAATATCGCCACCCGACTTGTAGCCCAGCGCGACGTTATAGCCACCCAGCACACCCCGGCCCGCTTCGCCACCAACAGCGACCTGACCAAAGCGATTGCCAATAACCGGGGTCCCCGCGTTCACACCGGCCCCTTCACCAATCGACACTCCGGACTCCGTATTGCTCAGGGCTCCCGTACCAATGGCGACCGATTTGATGCCATGTGCCTGGGCACCTGCTCCACCGGCAAAAGCAAGGCTCCCCGTGGCCGACGCACCACTACCGACAGCCGTCGAACTGCCGCCCGAGCTATGAGCGCCCGCACCCAATGCGGTCCCCGAGGCGGACATGGAGGTTGCTCCGGAGCCCACCACCGTGGATGATTTCGCGTCTTGCCAAATCGTCGTGCCTTGACCAATAGCGACCGAGTTTTCGGCCAGCAGGCCCACATCTGCGCTGGTTCCCAAGGCAATCGCACCGGAAGCCTTGGCAATCGCCTGGTTGCCGATAGCAATCGTGTCATCGACCTCCAAGGGGTCCACTGCACTGCCCGCCCCATTACCGATAGCCAGATTATTCTTGCCCTCCAGACGCTGGCCCGCACTGTTGCCCATGGCAATCAAATCGCTGCCTTTGCTGGCGGTGCCGGCGTCACTACCAATCGCAATGCCGTTTTCCACGGTATTGTCTTTGCCAGCACGCGCTCCCAGAGCAATTGCTTCCTTACCCGCGGCGGCCGACTCCAAACCAGCCGCAAGTGCTGCTTCGCCTGCCGCCGCCGCTTGTGGCCCAATCGCCGTGGAATCTGTTCCGCTGGCGATCGAATCCGCCTTGGTGGACTTGGTGTGGAAATATTTGACGCCATCGCCCGAGTTCAAGACGCCATACAAGACTTTGCCCGAGACGGCCTCAGTGCTGGTGGCATTCACAGCGGCATCCGCCAGCCCCGTGATCTTGTTGTTATTCACGTTGACAGCACGCAGGCTGCTATTGCCAGTAGCCACCAGGCTAACCGTGTTGACGCCACCTGAAGTGACAGAACCGACCACCGTGGCCGATTTAGCCGCCATATTTCCATCAATGATGGCGCTGGGCGCCGTCAAGGTACCCGTAAACGTACCTGCCCCGGCGGACACACTCCCTGCCGTCAGTTGACCAGTAAATTCGCCACTGGCTCCTTTGACCAGGCCTGAGGCCGTCACGGAGTCCACGTTGAGATCAGGATTCAGAGCAACAGATACAGCCCCATCCGTTTGTGTCAGAGCGATATTGCTGCCAGAGCTTAAGGAAAAAGCGCCACCCGGGATGACATGAAAAGGAGTCGCACCGTCCACGATCAACTCCCAGCCATCAGTAATCTGCGCCATGGCAGGTTGTGTCAATACACCCGCAGCAAGTAAGGCCAAGGCGACGGTACGCAGGCGCAATCCCTGCACCCACTCCAGCACATCCTGGCTGGCGCTAGCGCCGCCGGAGCTGCGCTTACCGCGAGCTTTGGTGTTTTCCGCAACCGCCACAAATGTTGCAGTCTGCTCATTCCAAACCGACTTATAGATTCTGTTCATGATCTCTTCTCTTACAAAAGAAATTAGCCATAAGCCTTCCTAAAACACCTCCGTCTCGCGCTGACGTAACAGAGTTTTCAGGCGCAACAAATCCCCTCGCCCCGTCATGGCGATAATTTGAATTTGTTGTTCAGGAAAGTCTTACCGAACCCTCATCCCTATTCGGATGGTTTTATTTTCTTACCGTTTTTTAATAATTACTTTTGAATTTCTACAGAAGCCGTTTGAATCACTGCAAAACAACATAATTAATAAATTATTTATTTCAATTTTGTTTTAAATATTAGTACCGTTACGCTGTCGATAAACCGACGGCGACAAGCCGCTGTACTGACGAAATGCCGTGGCAAAATTGGCTGGATTCACGTACCCGGATTCGACCGCCACATGGGTTACGGCCATATCGGTTTGCCGCAGCAACTGCATGGCGTAACGCATGCGACTGGAGCGCACGAAATCGTGCACGGTCAAGCCGCAGCTCCCTTTAAAGAGCTCGTTCAGGCGGCGTCCAGTGGTACCAAACATCTCCGCCAAGCTTTCGGCCGTCAAGCAATCCGACAGATTGTCTTTTACGTGCTGCTGCACCGCATCAACCAGATGGTGCTGCGGTGGCGGTGCCGCAAAACCAGTCATAGCGTTGTTTTTGCTTATATTTTCAGCATTTTTCTCAATCTCCCTCAAACCCAGATGCAGGCGAATTCGTTCCATCACTAATTGCACATTGGTTTGGGACGCAATGAAATCGCGAGCTCCACTTCGCAGGGCCATCAACTGACTATCGGCACACGGAATGGCCGACAAGAACACCACCGGGATAGCGGCGGTTTGTGGATTGGCACGCAACATGCGCATGAACGTATCGCCCCGCAAACGAGGCAGGTTGTATTCACTCAAGACAAAATCAGGTTGTAAGGACTGGCATCGTGCCAGGCCCTGCTGGGCATCCAAAGCAAAGCTAATACGAGCAAAACTAGTACGTAATAAAACCAGTAAATCCGCTACTCCAGCCGGTTCTGGCGCAATAACCAGAATATGAGCTTCAGACGAGACACACATAAGCAATCCACCTTTGGAGACAGACAAGTTTGTGTTGTTCCAAGCTGACGGTAATTCTAATAATTAAAATTGCTTATACATTAAGGCTCTATTTTTCTGACACCCCATATTTCCATTTATTTCCACAGCAAAAGTTACATTATTTCAGATCATTTCTTTTAAAACCTATTAAATGCTGCCCAAAACTGCAATGAAGCGAAAACCAGGCTTCATTAAATTCAATTATTTGTCTTTTGTTTCTAATCGGTAAATTAGGAATCAAAACAATACCCAAGTACACAAATAAAAACCCCGCAGCAGCGGGGTTGATCATGTTGAGCCGGGTCAGAACTTAAGGATTAGGCGCGTTGGCATAGCCCGCCCGCGCCAGAACACCCAAAGGACCAATTTGACGTACCAGGTCGATTTGCTCGGGGGTACGGACATAAATGCAGCCTGCATACGAGAGTGCATTAACCGAAATACCGTCGACCAATTCCATACTGCGGGGCACCAATAACAACCAGCCCTGCCCCACCAACATATTGTGTGGTGGCAGCAAGTCATCTTCTGCAGGCACCAGGCCCAATTCATTGCAGGCTATACGGTAAGAGCTCAAAAGACTGACGTTTAATGCTTCTGGGTCATTCGTATCCTGCAAACGCACAAAGCAATGCTCAAAGGCCAGCGCTGGGTGTTTATGCACACTGCCCGCAGCGGCCTGGGCCGGGAGCTTGTCCAGATACAAGGCCAGCGAACCATTGGTGTCTGCCTGGGGAATCCATTGTGTATGTTTGTGGCGCTGGCTGGCTCCGGCCGGGCCACCACCGTTATAAAAGCCCAGGCCACCCTGCACAGCCAGAAAGTCAGCCAGAATTCGAAAATCGATATCGCGCAAGGGGCTGAGCTGTTCGGAAAAGACCTTATCGGCCAGTACCAGATGCAAATCACAGACCGCAAACTTGTTCAGCACAATATTGTGTGTGCCGCTGGCATCGTCCACCGTCAGCGCCGGGGCCGGTGGCAGAAAGGGGTTGAAGTTGGGATCACGCGGCCCGCCTGGAATCGAGACGCTGGCCGCATCCTTAGCCGCCAGAGTGGACACCCAACGCACGAAAAATGTCAGTCCCTGATCCTGCATCAGCTCTTCCTGAGCTTGCACGGGCAACAAATCACCGCTGGCCAGCGCAGCCTGGCTCAGTTGGTCCAGGCGTTGCAAAATTTCCTTGCTCACGTCGTCTCGCTCCTCATTTGAAGTTGTATAGTGACGCCTTATTGTAGGCAAGAGACGCGAATAAACGCGCATTGCTGCCTAGTCCGAATTTTCCACCATCCCTATCAGGAGTACTCCATGTCCGGTATCCGCCGTATTGCCAGCCCACTGCCACTGCCCTTCTCGCGTGCAACCATGGCTGGCGGCTTTCTGTTCTTGTCCGGCCAGATTCCTTACGACGCCCAAGGCGAAGTGGTGCGCGGTTCCATCCAGGACCAGACCCACGCCGTGTTTGACCGCCTGATCGAAGGCCTGGCTCTGGCTGACGCTACCCTGGCTGATGTGGTCAAAGCCACTGTCTGGCTGTCCGATATGGCGCTCTTTGCCGACTTCAACAAAGTCTACGCCGAGCGTTTTGGCGACACCCTGCCTACCCGCTCGCTGGTTGAAGCCAAGCTGGCCAAAAGCGTTGACGTCGAAATCGAAGTGCAGGCCTGGCTGGGCGATCGCGCCTAAGCAGCCTTAAGGCCGACGGGCCGTCACACAAATTAACGCGACCCTGCCATAGCTATGGCACACTGAATTCACCTCATCCAAGGAGAGTTCTGATGCGTTTACTTGCTTCGGCCCGTCCCATCTTGCTGGCTTGTTCTGTATTAGGCCTGGGCATCAGCAGTGCCTACGCGGCAGACCCCGGCAAGACCGCAGAACCGACTGCGATCAAACGCTATCTGGGCGATTCAGACATGCCCTTTTCCCGCGCCGTGCAGGCCGGGGACTTTCTGTTCCTGTCCGGGCAAATCCCGCTGAACGAAAAGGGCGAGATTGTGCGTGGCAGTATTGAAGACCAGACCAATGCCACGCTAGACCGGATTGAAGAGACGCTGAAACTGGCCGGTGCCGACCTCAGCCATGTCGTCAAAGCGACGGTCTATCTGTCCGATATTGCCTTGTACGACCAGTTCAACAAAACCTATAAAGAACGCTTGGGCAGCAACTTCCCGACCCGTTCTCTAGTGCAGGCCAAATTGGCTGGCGGTGTGGATGTTGAAATCGAATTCCAGGCCTGGATGGGCGCTAAAACTAGCCCCGCCAAACACTGATACAGGGCACTTACTATAGCTAATTCGATATAAGCAGCCCGCTTACAGTCCGGCTGCCTTGTATGGCACACTAGCACCCTTGGCCAGACCCTTTACCCGCGCCAGGCTTACCGCCTGGCGTTTTCGTGCCTTTACGGAAAATCTCATGATCTACGCGATTACCGCCCTGTTCGCCTTTCAGTTACTAGGCGAAATCCTGGTGCAGACGCTGTCTCTGCCACTGCCGGGCCCCTTGGCTGGCATGTTGCTGCTGGCCGCTGCCCTGTTTATTCGTGGTGGCGTACCTGCCTCCCTGGAGAGCACCGCCAGCGTCATGTTACAGAACCTGATGTTGCTGTTCATACCGGCAGTTGCCGGAGTGATGTTGTATTTTGATCGGGTCGCCGATGAATGGCAGCCCTTTTTGATCGCCACTCTGGGCGGCACCGTCATCACCATGGTGGTCACGGCTGTGGTACTGAATCGTCTGCTTAAAAACCGCCAGGAAGAAGAATAATGACGGACGGACTTTTTCAAATCTGGGTCTTTCTGTCCAGCTCGCCCCTGCTATGGCTGACCCTAACCTGCTCAATCTATGCAGGCTCAGTGTGGCTTTACCGCAAATCCGGCAGCAGCCCCTTTCTGCTGCCTATTCTGGTTTCGGTCATTGCCATTGTGGCTTTGCTCCTGTTAACACGCACGCCCTACCCCGTCTATTTTGAGGGTGCAAAATTCATCCACTTTCTGATTGGCCCGGCAACAGTGGCCCTGGCCGTGCCGCTCTATAGCCAGTTACGTCAACTGCGCAAGATCTGGAAGCCTCTGACCATTGCCTTGCTGATTGGCTCGGTCACCGCTATTTTCAGCACGGTATTGATTGCCTGGGCCTTGGGTGGTTCGGCAGAAACCATTATGTCCGTCGCCCCGCGTTCAGCCACCATGCCTATTGCCATGGCCTTGGCGGAACAGTTCGGTGGACAGCCTTCTTTGGCTGCCGTAGCCGTTGCTATTACCGGGATTGCAGGCACCATCATGGCGCGCCCGCTATTGAATCTGCTGCGTATTGATCGCCCTGAGGCCCGGGGCTTTGCAGTGGGCGTGACAGCACACGCTATTGGCACCGCCCGCGCCTTGCAGGTTCATGAAACCATTGGCGCGTTCTCTGCGATTGGTCTGAGCCTGAACGGCATCATGACAGCCGTATTGGTGCCCTTCGTGCCCATTGTGTTGCGCTGGTTGGGCGTAGCCTGAGGCTATAAGCAGGAAAGCTGGCTCTAGCGCCACTCGTCACGGTAGACGAAGCGGGGCATCTGCCAATTGCGGTGCAGAGCCAGCATACGGAAGCTCAAACCAATAATCATGGGGCCCAGCAGGGTCACATAAGGGTGCCAATCCAGATGCTGAGCACCAAGATACAGAGCGCCGGTCAGCATGGACACGCTGGCGTACATCTCCTTGCGCAATAACAAGGGGATGTCATTACACAAGATGTCACGCAAGACGCCGCCTGCACAGCCGGTAATCATGCCGCTCAGCAGAACCACGGTAATCGGCAGCTTCATTTCCAGAGCGATCTGACAGCCAATAACGGTAAAGACCACCAAACCCATCGCATCCAGCAACAGGAACAGGCTGTGCAGACGCCGCATGATAGGCGCGATCAACGCCGTCAGAATCGCTGCTCCAGCGGTAATCCACAGATATTCTGGATGTTGAACCCAAGTCAGCGGGTAATGCCCTAAAAGCACGTCCCGCACGGAGCCACCACCCAGGGCGGTGACACAGGCAATGGTGCACACCCCCACCCAGTCCATATCACGGCGACCGGCAGCTAAAGCGGCGGTCATGGCCTCGGCAGTAATGGCAATAATGTAGAGAATAAGTAAGAGCATGATATTTTTTAAGCATCAAGCTGTTGAATAAGACTTCGATAGCAACGCAGCATCAGCAAGCCAGGCACAGCGATAAAGACGGTACAAATAAAGAAACCCGGCCAGCCCAAAGACTCCACCAGCACTGGCGTCAAGGGCCCTGCCAAATAGGTGCGCCCCACGGCCGACAAGGCCGACAACAGTGCAAATTGAGTGGCCGAATAGGTCCGATTACACAAAGCCATCAACAGCGCGACAAACGCCGCTGTACCCAGGCCACCACACAGGTTTTCCAGACCGACCACAAAACCCATCAGCCACATGGAGGGCGCGGGCTCAATCGCGATCAACCAATAGCCCAGGTTGGAGACAGCCTGCAAAATACCGAAAATCATCAAGGCTCGGTAAAGCCCCAGGCGAGCCATGATTGCCCCGCCCATCAAGGCGCCGACCACCGTGGCCGCCAAACCAAACACCTTATTGATCGTGCCAACTTCAGACAGGGTGAAACCGGCGGCCCGAATCAGGAAGGTGGTGGACAAAGCTCCGGCAAAGGCGTCGCCCAACTTGTAGAGCACGATCAGCGCCAGGATGCTCCAGGCACCGGGACGGGAGAAAAAATCCGCCAAAGGCGCGACCACAGCTTCAGACAAACTGCGCGGCGGGCGGCTTTGTTCTTGCGGGTCCGGAGAAATCAAGGTTACCAGCGCACACAGCGCCATGAACCCGCCCATCAAGAAATAGGTATTAGACCAACCCAGCCAGCGGTCAGCCAGAATCAGAGCCAGGCCACCGGACACAATCATGGCAATGCGATAACCCATCACCTTGACTGCGGCCCCCGCGGCCCGCTCGTGCGCCTGCAGCACATCCGTGCAATAGGCATCGAAGGCTATGTCCTGCGTGGCCGACAAGAAGGCCACCCACACCGCCAGCAAGGCCAGCGCCGTCAGATTTACGGAAGGGGAAAACAGACCCATGGCCGCAATAGACGCCGCCAACAATAATTGGGTAACTAGTATCCAGCCGCGCCTGCGTCCCATGAAAGGCGGCGCGTAGCGGTCAATCAAGGGAGCCCAGAGAAACTTGAGTGTGTAGGCCGAGCCGACCAGGGTTAGAAACCCGATCTCGGTCAACGATATATTTTCAACCGTTGCCCAGGCCTGCAACGTGCCTGAAACCAGGGCCAGAGGCAGGCCACTGGCGAACCCCAGAATCAGCAAAGGCAAGACTCGGGGACTGGTATAGACACGGGACACGTCAGGCCTTATTAGCGCTAAGCAGCAAGATGAGGGGATTCAAAACGATACATGGCCAAAGTACTGCGCCAACCCCGCAAAAAGCGCACCGTGCTGCTGCCATTGAAGGCTGCACTATCCAGAATACGAACACCCACAGCCTGGGCCAGATCCTGAAAGTCTTTCATGGTGCACAAATGGATGTTGGGCGTGTTGTACCACTGGTAAGGCATTTCGCCGGTTACCGGCATGCGTCCGCGCAAAATGCTCCAGCCATGCGGCCAATAACCGAAGTTAGGAAACGAGACGATACCATACCGCGCCACCCGGGCCATCTCGCGCAGAATGTGCTCGGTATGGTGCATGGACTGCAATGTCTTGGACAGGACGACGGTATCAAACTGCTGGTCGCTGAACAGCGCCAGCCCTTTTTCCAAGTCCTGCTGGATCACGTTGACGCCACGGCGCACCGAGGCAATCACGAACTGATCATTCAGTTCGACACCCGTTCCGACGACCTGGTGCGTATCACGCAGATGCGCCAGCAAGGTGCCATCGTTACAGCCCAGATCCAGCACTCGCGAACCTGGCTCAATCCATTGCGCAATACGCAGCAAGTCCGGTCTTAACATGGCGGGATCCACCTGAGTCTGCAGCTTAGTCATTCTGCCAACACCCCTGTAGTGCGCGTACGCGCGGGCAAGCCCAAATTAGCGGCGATCTGGTCATAGTATCCCTGCACAACGGCGTGGTAACGCGGGTCTTCCAGCAAGAAGG
Organism: Alcaligenes parafaecalis; assembly: GCF_026344135.1. Classification (NCBI taxonomy): domain Bacteria; kingdom Pseudomonadati; phylum Pseudomonadota; class Betaproteobacteria; order Burkholderiales; family Alcaligenaceae; genus Alcaligenes; species Alcaligenes parafaecalis. The sequence goes on from NZ_JAPKNA010000004.1 coordinate 264,200, forward strand.
CATCATGACCATGTGGTGCATCGATTTCGGCGTAGGTCACCTGACGCTGATTGCGCAGCAAGGCCTGCACAATCTCACGCGAACGCTCGGGCGAGAAACGCCAGTCCGTGGTGAAAGACACCAGCAGGAACTTGGCCAGCACTTTTTCCAGCGCCTTGACCAGGTCACCCTGAAACTGACGCGAAGGGTCAAAATAATCCAGCGCCCGCGTAATGATCAGATAAGTATTGGCGTCAAAATAACGCGAAAACTTCTCGCCTTGATAACGCAAATAGGATTCGACCTCGAATTCCACACCGTAGTTGTAGTGGTATTCGCCGCCTTGAGCAGGCGCACGCTGGTTACGGCCAAATTTTTCGGCCATGACGGTATCGGACAAGTAGGTGATGTGACCCACCATGCGGGCAACGCCCAGACCAGCTTTGGGCACTACACCGTGCTCGTAATAATTACCGCCGTGAAACTGCGGGTCAGACAAAATGGCGCTACGGGCCACTTCGTTAAAAGCAATGTTCTGGGCAGACAGGCGCGGTGTGCTGGCAATAACCACGCAGTTTTCCACGCGCTCCGGGCAGCTAATGGCCCAGCTCAAGGCCTGCATGCCACCTAAAGAACCACCCATAACGGCAGCAAACTTGCGGATGCCGAAGTAGTCCGCCAAACGGGCCTGGGCGCGAACCCAGTCTTCCACCGTCAGAACAGGAAACTCGGAGCCCCAGGGCTTGCCAGTAGCAGGATTGGTACTGGACGGGCCGGTAGAGCCAAAGCAGGAGCCAATATTATTGACGCCAATCACAAAAAAGCGATCCGTATCAACGGCTTTGCCCGGGCCGACCATATTGTCCCACCAGCCTATGCTTTTGGGATCGTCGTCGTAATAACCGGCAACGTGATGCGAGGCGTTCAGTGCATGACACACTAGCACCGCATTGCTGCGTTCTTCGTTCAGGGTGCCGTAGGTTTCGACTGCCAGCTCGTAGCTGGGCAGCACTTGCCCGCTGCGCAGGTGCAGGGGTTCGTCAAAGGCGATAAGTTCGGCATGTACAGGGCCCACGGAACCTTCGGGGATCAATCCGCAGGATGGGCTAAGGGCGCCAGCGTTGGCGCTAGGGACGGAATCAGTGGCCATCAGGACCTCTTTAGCTGGATTTATGGAGCGCCCGCAAGCGGATCAGGCAAATCGGCGCAAAACGTATAAGACAAAATTCTAGCATCGCTGCGGCGCGGCGTCCAAATCGACCAGCCGGGATCGATTCAGAACTCTGGACAAAGGTAATGTCAGCGAAAAGACAATGCTTTGATTTACATCATTATTTTCACGCACATCTGTCTGCCAGCTAAGCTAAATTTGAGTACATTGGCCCGACGTCTACCACGAATGCATGAGGAATGGCTTTACCGTGACGCATTTAACTGCACGCGAGCAGTCCTGCCTGAACTGGGCTGCCCATGGCAAGACTAGCTGGGAAATCAGCATCATCCTGGGCATCACTGAACGCACGATCAACTTCCACTTCCAGAACGCCTACGCCAAGCTTGGCGTCTATAGCCGTCAGGCTGCCATTACCCTGGCCTTGCAACAGCACCTGATCAGCGGCGACCCGGCTAGCGAGCTAGGCCGTCAAAGAACACCTTTGCCTGTGCCGCGTCCGGGGCCTTCCCGGAATCCGTCATAACAAAGCCCTGCACCAGCCAGCCCGGCTCGATGCGGATCATGGCTTCCAGCCGCAAGGCCACCCCGCCCACATCGCGCGTCATGTAAAAGATCTGTCCGGGTAGTGGCAGTTGAATCTGGCTTTTCTCGCTGACTTGCCCATCGGGTATGAACTTCTCGCGCAGAGACTCGTGCAAAGCCTCGTACAAGCGTTGACGAGCGGCCTCGTCCTGCTGCAGTTCTGTAGGCAAAATAACGTGGCCTACGGTATAGCTTTGCCCACCGGCCGTGGCAGTAGTCAGGTAAAAATCCAGCTTGTAGTGCTCGAAATCCAACAGTCGGTGACTGGTGGTTGGTTTGCCCGGCAGCATGGCCGACAAGCCCGTTTGCTCAAGCTGAACCTTGCGCCAGTTAAACTCCGGACTGCAGGCTGCCAACATCAAGAAAGCCGCCAGTACCGCGGTAATGCGCCTGATCATCATGGTGCTAATCCCATATCCCGTTTCATGCTTTTCATCGGCTGGCTGAACAGCCGCCTTATACTCGCCCTGCCTGACACGCCTTTTGGCGCAACTTAACAAAGCAAGCCTGGTCGGACTACTATTTATAGACGGGCCTGCGCCCATTGAACAGTCCCGTATCTTGCACCCGATTTCGAAAGTGGGAAACACCACCATGAACACCAGCCACGAACGCCGCCTTGCCCTGCAACAGAATCCCGAGATTTTGAAGGGAATCTTGCGTGGCATCGAAAAAGAAGGACTGCGCGTCGATGCGCTGGGCCAATTGGCAAATACTCCCCACCCCCAAGCGATTGGTTCGGCCCTGACCAACGGTCATATCACCACCGATTACGCCGAAGCCCTGCTGGAGCTGATTACCGAGCCGCAAGACCGGGTCGAGGACGTGCTGCAGGAACTGGCCGATATTCATACCTTTGTAGCGGGCAAGCTAGACCAGGAAATAATCTGGAACCAGTCCATGCCCGCGCTCTTGCCAGCCGAGAAAGACATTGCCATTGCCTGGTACGGTAAATCCAACACCGGCATGCTCAAGCATGTATACCGACGCGGTCTGGCCGAGCGCTATGGCAAGCCCATGCAGTGTATTGCCGGGGTGCATTACAACTTTTCCCTGCCTGATGGCATCTGGCCTCTGTTGAATGTCTGTGGCGACAATCTGCAAGACCAGCGCTCCAACGGTTACCTGGCGCTGATCCGCAATTTCACCCGCTATTCCTGGCTGCTGATGTACCTGTTTGGTGCCTCGCCCGTGCTGGACGCCAACTTCCTGCAAGGTCGCAGCAACAATCTGGACAAGGTCGATGACGATACGCTGACCATGCCTTGGGCTACCAGCCTGCGCATGAGCGATCTGGGCTATCACAACAAGGAAGCCCAGGCTGAGCTTCAGCTTTGCTACAACGACCTGGACACCTTTGTGATGCGCATGTATCACGCTGCCGTGACCCCTTGGCCCGATTACGAAAAACTGGGCACCCACCGCGATGGCGAATGGATTCAGCTCAACACCCATATTCTGCAAATCGAAAACGAGTACTACTCCAGCATTCGCCCCAAGCGCACCACCCAGCGCAGCGAGCGCCCGGCTACGGCCCTGGCCCAGCGTGGCGTGGAGTACATCGAAGTGCGTTGCCTGGACATCGACCCTGAGTCGCCTACCGGCATTTCCGAGCAGACCTGTCGCTTCCTGGACACCTTCCTGCTGTTCTGTACCGTACAAGACAGCCCCTTCTTCCCGGACGGCGGTTACTGCCAGGACAGCAAGAGCAACTTTGCAACTGTCGTGCGCGAAGGCCGTCGCCCCGGCCTGATGCTGACCAATCAGCAAAAGGAAAGCGTCAGCCTGCAAGACTGGGGCCACGAGATTCTGGAATCTCTGCTGCCCTACGCACAAATGCTGGATCAGGCCCTGAATACCCAAGGCCACACCGAAGCGGTACAAGCCCAAATTCGCAAACTGGAAGACCCGGCACTAACGCCTTCGGCCCAGGTACTGAGCCGTTTGCGTGACACAGGCCTGAGCTTTCACGACTACGCCTTGCAACGCAGCCGCGAGCATCACGAAACCTTGTTGGCTCATCCTTTGTCCGCCGACAAACAAGCCGCTTTCGAGCAACAGGCCAAAACCTCTTTGCAGGCCCAGATTGATATCGAAGCCCAGGACCAGGAATCCTTTGAAGATTACGTTCAGCGTTACGAACGCAATCTGATTCCTCCCGAAGTGCAAAACAGCTAAGGCCGCTTAAACAATCCGCTTTTCTGAACCGCCCCAAACGCCTGGATAACGAACTGGCTTTTGGGGCTTGTTCATTAAGGCTCTTTTTTATTTCCAGATGCACCTTGCCATCCTGCACGAACACGCCAGAACAAGCTGTTTGGCCTGAATATCTCTCCATCAGCCCCTTGCTTAGCTGAGCATTGCTTGCTTCGCCCTCTTGAGTGCGCGCTCAATCTCGATCAAACGCTGTTTACGCCACAAACCGCCCCCATAGCCGGTCAGGGAGCCATCAGCACCAATAACGCGATGGCACGGAATCATCAAGGCAATCTGATTCGCCCCATTCGCCCGCGCCACCGCACGCACGGCGGTCGGTCGTCCTATCTGACGGGCGATCTCGGAATAGCTGCGCGTCTCCCCGGCTGGGATGTCTTGCAAGATCCGCCAGACCTCTTGCATAAAGGCACTGCCACTGGTCAAAGCCAAGGGGGTATTGAAGCGATCGGAACGCGCTGCGAAATAATCGGCAAGCTCGGCAGCCGCTTGCTCTGACGGCGGCATCACACCAATGCCAATGCCATCTTTGATCGACGCCTGCAAACGTTTGAGTTCAGCCGGTAGACCCTTGCGATCCACGAATTCCAGCAAATGCAGATGGCTTTGACTGCTGACCGCCATCATGTCCCCCAAGGGGGTGGGAATCCAGGTGGCTCGCAGCAAGCCATCGGTACGCAACACCGCAGGCGCACACCCCAACAAACGGGCAAATGCAGTCCGAAACGCACTGGCCGACTCGAAACTGGCCTGATGCTGCGCGGCAATTACATTGCCGCCCGTGGCCAGCGTCTCGAAACCCTCGCGCAAACGACGCTGTCTGGCCATTTCCAGAAAAGTCATGCCAAAGTGCCGTTTGAAGCTGCGGCGTACCGTCGACAAGTCATAGCCCATGCGCTCCAGATGCCCCTCTGACCAGCGCAAACCCGGCTTGGCGTCCAGCTCTCGCAACAGAGCGGTGATGGTGGGGTCCTCCAAGGCCGCCGCCTGCAGCGGATGGCATCGCTTGCAAGGTCGAAAGCCCGCCTCGATACATTCGCCAATCGTGGCGTGAAAGGAGCAATGCTCGGCTTTGGGCTTTCTGGCCGGGCAAGTCAGGCGACAAAACACGCCCGTGGAGGACACGCAGACGAAGGCCTGACCGTCGTAGCGTTCATCTCGGCTCAGCAGGGCTGTGTATAGCGTCTGGAAATCGGGAAGATCAAATAGCATGTCGGATTTTTACTCCGAAATACGCAAACGGACAGTCGATTTTCAGGCGTCTATTTCAAGATTGTCAGATTTTTTCCATACAGGCCGCGTCCCATCGCGCTTACGCGACCTGCATTATGCAAGCGGGCTATTGACTCACTTGAAGCTGCTTGAGCTTTTTGGAAGCGGTTCCGAACTGACCTAATTGATACACCGCTGCCCCGGCGGGGGAAAAGCTAACGGTCTGGAAGGGCCCGGCCAGCATTTTGTCCAAGTCTGCCTTCAGCGCTACCCCGGTTGTGACCTGCGGTGTGTACTTTTCACCCGATGTCTTGCACCTCGGACTGCGCCAACACCACCAAGCCCCCTCTACTTGAAATGTTTTTTTTATCTAATTAAAAAATTATTGTTATGTTATAACATCTCGAAAATTAACAAACCGGAAGATGAGATGCCTTTCAAGCCACGCCCCTTACCCCTAACCCTGGCCTTACTGCTTTGCGCTTCTGCACACGCTAATGAAATTGAAGATCCTGTCCCCCAGTTGGCCCCTATCCGAATTTCCGCCAGCCCCCTGGCCTTGCGGCAAACAGAACTGGCTACGGCCAGCACGGTCTTGCAAGGCCCCAAACTGGAGCTGCGTCGCAGCGGCACCCTGGGAGAACTGCTGGATGGTGAAGCTGGCATACACGTAGACAGCTTTGGCAGCGGGGCCAGCCGTCCGGTCATCCGTGGCCAGACCGCACCGCGCGTAAAAGTACTTAGTGATGGCGCAGAAGTCATGGATGCCTCGGCTATCTCTCCCGATCACACCATTACGGTAGACACCTGGCAGGCTGAGCGCATTGAGGTCTTGCGTGGTCCCTCTGCCCTGCTCTACGGCGGTGGCGCTATTGGTGGCGTGGTCAATGTGCTGGATCGCAAGATCCCCACAGCCATTCCAGAAAAGGGCTTTGAAGGCACTGTTCGCGCCCAAGGCTCCACCGCAGATCGCGGCAAGATGGGGGCCGTAGAAATGACAGCAGGCGAAGGCAATATCGCCCTGCACGTAGAGGGAGCTTCGCATCGCAGCCGCGACTACCGTGTCCCCAACTGGACGGATACCCACGTCAAAGACTCCAATTCCGGCAGTGACACCGGCAGCGTAGGCCTGTCCTTTATTGGGGATCGAGGCTATATCGGTGCAGCCTACTCCTATCGCGAAGACAGCTACGGTCTGCCCGGCCACAGCCACGAATACGAGGACTGCCACCCGCACGGAGCCACCCTGCACTGCGGCGGCCACAGCCATGACCACGGGCATGACCACGATCATGGACACAGCCACGACCACGGCCATGAGCATGAACACTCGGCGACCGCCCACCTGCGTACCCAACGCTTTGATATCCGAGGCGAACTGCGCGACCCCTTGCCCGGCTTCAAACGTGCCCGCCTGCGCGCTGGCACTACCAACTACCAGCATGTAGAAAAAGACGGTGATATTGCTGGCACCCGCTTCACCAACCGCGGCTACGACACTCGCCTGGAGATGGAACACAATCCCTGGGGCCCCTTTGAAGGGGTAATCGGCTTGCAAACCAGCCAATCTGATTTTGCATCCCGAGACGGCACTGAAAATTTCATCCCACCTACTCGCACTCGCAGCCAAGGCCTGTTCCTGCTGGAGAGCGTGAACTGGGACAATTGGCGTCTAGAGATGGGCGCACGCCAGGAATGGCAAACCGTCACCCCTGACTCGCAAACGCTGGAACGGCGCAAAGGCACCGCCACCTCCTTCTCCCTGGGAACGGTTTGGGACTTTGCACCGGAGTACGCCGCCAGCCTGTCCGTGTCCCGCTCGCAGCGCTTGCCCACGGCACAGGAGCTTTTTGCCAAGGGCGTGCACTTTGCCACCCTCAGCTATGAACGTGGTGACCCGAATCTGGACAAGGAAACCAGCCACAGCGTGGACCTGGGCCTGCAAAAGAACCTGGGGGATCTGCGCTTTGACCTGCGCACCTTCTACACCCGCAGCTCGGGCTATATCTATGGCCGCAGCCTGGACCGTCACGAAGACTTCCAGCTTATCCAGTACAGCCAGGACAAGGCTCAATTCTGGGGCCTGGAAGCCGAAGCCTCCTACCCCGTGACCTCCTGGGCCTCGGTCAGTCTCTACGGCGATCTGGTGCGCGGTAAACTGCGTAATCCTGGCCGCGACTTGCCCCGCATGCCCGCCGCCCGTCTGGGAATCCGGACTGATCTGAACTGGCAAAACTGGTCCGGCTTTGTCGGCTACACCCACACCTTTGCCCAGGACCGTGTGGCCGAACACGAAGAACGTTCGCCGTCTTACGGTTTGTTGAGCATGGGTTTAAGCTACCGCCTGCATCTGGATCAGAACACCTACACCCTGTACTTGCGAGGAAATAACTTGCTGAACAAGCTGGCCTACCGGCACACCTCCTTCATTTCCCGCCAAGCTCCTCTGATGGGACGCAATATCCTGGCTGGCATACAGGTGGAATTTTGAGCAAAACCGCTATACACACGGGTAGCCGCCTCTACCAGATCGTGGCCGACATGCAGGGCGAGCGTCCCTGGGGCAACTTTCTGGATGCAGGCACCGGTAAAGGTTCACTGCGCTGGCTGCTAACGCTGGAGACAGAACGCTGGACGGCCATTACGGCCTCTCCCGGCATGGCCGAGCAAGTCACCCGCGAGCTGGGGGAACAAAAGCGCCCCGAAGACCGCCTGCTGGTGGGTAACTGGAGCGACCCGGAATTTCTGCAAGGTGAGCGTTTTGATACGGTCCTGGCCGACTACCTGCTGGGTGCAATCGACGGTTTTGCACCCTACACCCAGGACCAGTTGTTCAGCCGCCTGCGACCGCTTACCGGCCAGCGTCTCTACATTATTGGTCTGGAGCCCTATGTGCCCTACAGCAGCACGGACCCGGCAGGCAAATTGATTGTGGAGATAGGCCGCTTGCGTGATGCCTGCCTGCTGCTGGCAGGCGAGCGCCCGTATCGCGAGTATCCGATGGACTGGGTACTGCGCCATCTGCGGCAATCCGGCTATCGCTGTGTAGATGCGCAACGCTTTGGAATTCGCTACGGTGATAGCTTCATCCACGGTCAACTGGATATGTGTGATGGGCGCTTGCGTCGCCTGAAGGACCGTAACCTGGCGATGGCTTTGTCCGAGCATGTCCAGGCCTTACGTCAGCAAGCCCTGGCTTTGAATCAGACCCTGGGTGGTCTGCGTCATGGGCATGACTATGTGATTTGTGCTGAAGCTCAATAACCTTTGGCATAACACGTAATCAGACCCAGTCCAGAGCGGAAAAAATGGCAATGCCGGTAAGCAGGGAGCTACTGATAGTTTGCAGCTCTTGCCGCAACACTAACCCATACGGTCGTTTGCACCGGCATTTGTCATCCCTACTCAATATTCAATAATGATGACCGGTCTGTCCTGGTAGCTTCCTACAGGAACATCTGCCTGTGTTTTATTCACACGACCCACGATAGACAGCACCTCTGGCCGACCTGTGCCACGGCCTGGCCGACGATTAAGCGAGTTAATAACAAGATCACTATTGGCGGCATACAACTGATATTGGATATAGCTGTTGCTGGACACGCCACTCACCCCTTTCATTCTTCGCCACGCACCCTGCACATTGTCACCATCACTGATATGAATGTTGTAGGCCGAGCTATTGGTGCACACAAATGCTATATCGGTCTGCACATCCGCTATTTGTGAGACCAAGGGATACGCCCCAAAATCCACACGGGGCTGGCTGGTCCGAAACTCGCAAGCTGCAGCGATACCCAGCGCCAGATTCACCGTGACCGTGGCTGAGCCGTTATATCTAGACAGGCAAAACACCGTTCCAAGGGTGCAAACACTCCATCGATACGTAATAGACAAGGTATCGGTCAACCGGCCAACCGTCAGGTCAGGGGCACCCGCTTGGGTTTGTATATAGAGTTTTCTCCGAGACAAGGCCTCGCTGCCGAAAAAATTTACAGTCGATGAAATCTCTATTTCCTGACCATCGTGCAGCTCCCTGGCCCTGCCTCCATCCAGATAGATTCGATACGCAACACTGCTTGAGTCCGCTTTGCGCAAGCGATAGCCATTAACACTTCTGACCGTAATCCAGAGCTGAGAGCCGGTAAGCAGGCTCAAACTGAAGGTGTTGCATTTGAAGCTGGCATCAAACTCACGCTCAACTCGCTGAGTCGCCGCCTGAATCGAATCCAGTTGCCCAAAATCAACCATGTAAGTTTGACCGCCCGAGCAGTTAGCTCCCGCCGCGGGCTGAGCAAACACGGTTCCCAGTCGGAAACACGCTAACAGCCAAATCAGCATTAACCAGCGCATTCGGCCATGGTGAGAAGGTCGGGTCATTACACTGCCTCCTTATTGACAAGCCACAACACCAAGACGGATCACACCGTCCGTCGGCGGCAATGGAATTGATGCCCGACACTCCTGCCCATCATCTCCACGCACCGCCTGCAGGTTTAGCTGATCAAGTACATTTTCCAGATAAACCTCACCATCCCACCCCACCCAGGCAGTCGCACCAGAGAGCTCGTCCCTGACCTGGCTACCGCGAGGCAAGGCCGCATCATTGCTGTCATGCAAACGCAGCAAAACCGCACGTAGCTTTTTCAGTTTGAAGTCCACGACATAGCCACTGCCCGCACGCACAGCCACCTTGCTCTCCACATTCGGAATTTTTACGTCAGCCGGCAAATCGATGGGGTCAATCTGAATGTGTGTGGGATACCAGGCCGTCATGGACGGGATCAAAAAGTAGCCCTTGCTATCCGTTTTGCCCAGGTACTGGTTTTCATAGCGGATAGGTACGTCTGGATAGCCAGAGGTCGACACCACTGCAAATGCATCATGGACCGTATTGGCCGCATACACCTGCCCTCCCAGCCCGATAAGCGAACCGCTCAACTGCGCCCAACCCGTACTGGCCCGGCGCGTCCCATAAGCACCGCCGCGCACCGTGTACTGGGGCGTTGACCAGGAGGCATCTGCACGCCGATATTGCTCCTGCGCCTGACCATCACTCACCCCAACGCTGTAACCCAGGCCACCACTGGCCGGGGCGGAGTGATGATAATTCAGTTGTCCAGAACGCCGCCCCTCGCTGTCCCTTACAAAAGACGCACTCGTATTTGTGTAATCATCCAAGGGAATGGACAGAGTCAATTGCACACTGACGCCGCGACCTATCTCCCGGTTCAAGCTGGTATAAAGAAACGCGTTATTTCCCACACTGATACTGTGGGACAGGTTAACCAGACGAATCCGCCGCCCCGCCATATCTTGCGAATCCACCCACGCCATCCCCAAGGTGCCACCTTTCCCCAAGGCCACACTCCCTGTCACCACATCTTCTCGTCGACTCAAGGTTGCCGCATTGCGGTATACACCCAAGTTGGCGTATTGCGCGCTGCGCTGGGTCCGCCGGATACTGACGCTAAATCGTGAGGAGCTATAGGAGTATCCGTAAGAAATCTGCTGACCCTGGCCCGGCTCCATCGGCTCCTGCCTGAAGGTGTCACCGTAGTAGGGCCGCCGCTCCAGCCAATACAACCCCCTCCGAATCTGTGCCGAGCCCCGCCCATAGTCGCCCACTTTACTGGTCGCCCACGAGCCTGTCAGAACCCCGAAGTCCCCCAGTTTCGCATTGGCACCTACACCTACGTTATGTAGATCTCGAGCAGCCTCTCCCCACGCGAACATGGTCCATCCCGGCGTCACACCATGACGAACGACCGCGGATAAGGCTGGCTGCCCGTATCGATTGGACTCCAGCCCATACCGCTGCCGCATTACCCCTGCAGACAGGCTGTAATCGGTCAGACCGGGTGCCAACAAATCGTTCGATACATAAAACGACACCTCCTTGCTCAGTTCACGACCCAGCACATCACGAGTTACGACTGTCGCGCTACCCGCTCCATTGATATAAGGCAGAGTCTGCACAGTGAATGGGCCAGGGTTGACCTGATACGAGTCCATCTTGTAGTTATTGATGAACAAATCCACCGTGCTGGGCAGGGCCGCCTGGCCTGCAAAGACGGGTAGGGGGTAAGTCACCAGATCCGGACGAGTGGCAAAATTTCTGCCAATCTGCACGCCTGCCATACGCACCGAACTGGAGGCAGCCAAGGAATCCGTAATAAGGTCCCCAAGCACATACTTGCGCATGGAGTCGGGATCGCTGTAGGACCAACTGGTGTCATAACGCAAATAGCGAGTTTGATCCCGATCTGCCCGTCGGTGAGAACCGGAATACCAGACACCAGTATTGGACAGTATTCCGTATGGACTAAACAGCCGCTGCTCGCTCCAGGCGGCAAGCCGGTTGGTACGCAAACCATACGCGGAACGGGAGCTGGCATAGATGTCGTAATTCATCAGCAGGCCCGTACTGCTTTTAGCGGGCTCGTACTGCCTCTGGCCCTGACTCAGCCATTGTTTGGGCAGCCATTCAGGCGGCAGATCAATAAGCAACTGCTGCCTGGCATTGTCATGGCTCACTGTGACACCTTCCAGTTGATCCACTGCCACCATTGTGTGTTGCCCGGCAACCGATACACCCAGCCCCCGCAAGGTTTCAGCAGGCAGGTAGTAGCGCCCCTGACGATAAGGCACCGCGAGAATCTCCCCTCTGGGCTGACCGTTGACAACCAACTCCAGATACAAGGTTGTATCGGGGAGCTTGAACGCTGTTGATTCGTCACTCGCCCAGGCCATGCCGCCTGTACTAAAAACGGACGCCAGCGTCACAGCCAGTCCATAAGCCATGTTCTGGTATGTATTGTGATTTCGGTGCATGGCATGCGGATCCGGTTATGGGTTACCTAGGAGGAATAACTCGCTCATCCACACTGGCATTCATTTTTGCGCTCAGCACACCACCACTAACTCGCTGGGGCAACCTGAAGCGTGCTTCGGAGCGCGCCAGCACATAACCCAGCAAGCCCGGAACTTCCCATACCGCACGTGTACCCTGCCGATAAAAAACCGAGGACAGGCGTGCATGCACAGGCCCGTCATTGACCAGCACAAGCCACTGATCTCCCTGATGTGACTCCAACCGGAACGTAAGCTGGGGCTGCGTGGCTTTACTCATATCGCGGGGCTTCTGATAGTCCTGTCTTGTCCAAACGCCTTCCCCGCTGACAAACAAGGGCACGGAATAACGCATCTGCAGGGCCAGGCCGATGCGGGAGCCAGGAGAGATAATCCCCGGTGGACCAGAGGCCGCTTCAAACTCCGGTCGGGGGATCTCATCAATCAACACTCGATAGGCGTGCTCTGTATTTGCCGCAACAGCTTGAATGCGCACCAAGCGTAGTAACTGTCGCTGTCCTACCTGAATCTCGGCAGCAGGCGGACTGACAATTACCGACTCCTGCTCCGCGTAAACCTCTTCCCCCGCTTCCTGATGCCAGGCCAGGACACGCGCCTGCACTCGAATCGGCGCGCTGCCATTGTTCTCAAGCCATAAGGCGGTCCCCTTCTGATCGTATTCAATCGTGGGATCTATCGGCCAAATCAATAGAGACGATTGCCCAAACGCCACGGCAGAACCGAACAGGCTACTAAGGAAAACACACAGCACCCGAGCAACGACTCTCATCATGAGAACCCTTAGTAGGAGACAGTCACAATTACAGTATCGGAATACGCACCAGGCCTTGCATCAGCCTTGGCGGCTACATTGATATAAACAGGAAACTCCTCTACCCCACCTTTGGCGGTACCCGATCTGGCTTGCGCACCCTCCCCCCATATCCTGGAATAGGCGACATCCTGATAGAGCTGATAGGTCAAAAATGCCGCCTCGCCAGGCGCGACACTTCTCAATCGACGTTGTCCAGCCACTCCCGAAGGAGACAGACCATCATTAATGGAGATTAGATAATTGGTGCCTGGTGTGCAGTTCATGACGATGGAGCCAGCTCCAGTGCTAGAGGCACGCTGGATAGGCTTTTCCATATTGGCAACCGACCCCAGATCAATATCCCCAAAACTGCCAACATCGGTCTGGGTACTCCCCAATCTGCAGCCTGGAGTAATGGCCGCCACCACCAGCATGGGCAGTTGCCGGGTTTCTGCATGCCCCTGCCCGGATACCAAGAGCATCAAAAGGGCCGGAGCAAAACAAGCCAGGTGCGAACGAAATTGATGCATCACCATTCCACCAAGACCTGGACCGTGTCACGGTACGTACCGGCTGCCGGGGTACGCTGTGGTTTCACCACGGCATACACGGGCAGCAGCTTCTCGCTGCCGGTCCCTTGGACACTTAGCACATGGGTGTCATCCCAGATTCGGGTATAGCCACTATCCTGATACAAGCCGTACTCGATAAGTCCGCCTTGTGGCCCCGCCATTTTGCGTAGCCCACCTCCACTGTTCAGTCCCTTGCCCAAAGAAACCTTGTAACCAACGCCTGGCGCACACTTCACGCGTATCGCACCCGCGCCATTGATCGTCCCACTTGCCTGAACCTGATTAAGCAAGGTTGGAACCGTACCCATGTCCAGCACCCCGAAGCTCAGTGTCGCCCCTGAGGTCCGGCTACCAGCCTCGCAGGCTTGTTCCACGGTCAACTTGATACCAATAACCGCTTGTTTGCTGGCGGCCTGCACTGAACCACCCGCAAACAGCAACATCAAGAGGATGCTCAAGGGCTTGATCATGACAAAGGTTCAGAGAAAGAGAGCCGCCGCTTAAGAAACTTGGCGGTTTACCAGGCGATGGTAACGAGAACGGTGTCGTTATATTGACCTGCAGGAGGTGTCGTGGCGGCCTTGAGAACACGGCCATATACGGTCAAACTAACCGCGGCCCCCGTCCCTGTCCCCGTCAATGGCGCACTTTCATTCCAAGGCCGAACACGTGCCGCATCCTGATAAAGGTCGTACGTGATCAAATTAACGGCCGTGGCATGCTTCATATTGCGTTTATCACCCGCCGCATTTCGTCCTGGACCGAGTGTTACCCGATACGGCACCCCGGTCGTGCAGTTCAACTGAATCTCGCCCGTAGTCATGGATGTCGATTGCGCATCAATCGAGCTGGTGGTCAAAGACGACTGCGTACCGAAATCTATTTTCCCAAATGAGTTCACCCCCGCAGGGGAGGACGAACCATTCATTACTGCACACCCCTCGCCAATCGTCAGTTGAATATCCAGGCTACCCTGGATCTGCCCCGCTGCCAGGCACACAGAACTGCCACCCAACATGGCAATTGTCATAACCATCATCTTTAAAGTTTTCTTCATAATTGCTCCAAATACGTGACTTGAACCAACACAAAACCTGACAGCTACAACAAACGATTATTCCTTTCAGACAAAACAAGAATAAATCTCATTCATTATATAAAAAGAACATACATTCAATAAAAAATTTTTATATTTTCTCGTTATAAAACATCCGTTTACAAAGATTAAATGTCATTTAATCAGTCGCCTATCTACTTGCTGATGAAATTAACTGCTCCTCTTGCCACCCTGCCTGAAAAATATCAGGTCACGTTTTTCGTAGCTTGAGTTTCAGAACAATATCCTTATCAATTTCGCCAAATTGACCTAGGACAAAAAACCCAGATCAATAATTAGGTGCCCTCAACTTGACGATAGGTGCCCCTATCCAAAGCGCGCAGGCACAAAAAAAGCAGCCAGATGGCTGCTTTGCTTGACTGATACTACAGACTGCATACAAGGCCCAGTTTTATTGACGACTGAAAACCTCTGTAAAAACAAGATATTATGGCGCGTCCGACAGGAATCGAACCTGTATCGAGGGCTTCGGAAACCCTAATTCTATCCATTGAACTACGGACGCCAAGCCAACTATTGTAGCGCGAGTTTGGGATTTTTTTCAGCATCAATCAGGCAATTATGCCTGCCCTAAATCAAGAGTCAGATACAAGAGCGATACACTCCGCTATAATCCGGTGTTGCGCAATTTGGGTCGGTGGCTTGGTAGACACGTCCTTGCGCGCACCCATTAGGTAGGCGCAAGCCTTTATTGGTGGCCGTAAAGGCCCTCCCGTCATTTCTTGTACGAACTCGCAGGATCCGATAATGAGCAACACGGAACAAAAAACCGAAGAACACAACGAGGGTCACTCAGCCATGATCAAAACCCCTAAACAATTGCTTGTGACCGTGGCTCTGGCTTTCTTGGTGCCCATCGCGATTATTGTCATGCTGGTCAGCCTGGTGACGTCCACCATGGGTGCTGGTGCTGGCTCCGCCGCCCTTTCCCCTGAAGCCATTGCTGCCCGCATTCAGCCTGTTGCCGGTTTCAAACTGGTTGACGCCAACGCCGTTAAAGAACTGAAAACTGGCCAACAAGTTTACGAAACCACCTGTACCGCCTGTCACGGCGCCGGTGTGGCCGGTGCGCCTAAATTTGGCGATAAAGGTGCTTGGGGCGAGCTGATCAAGCTGGGCCAGGACGAACTGGTCAAAAACGCTATTCACGGTATCCGCGCCATGCCTGCCAAAGGCGGCAACCCATCGCTGGATGATATCGAAGTGGCTCGTGCCGTTGCTTACATGGCTAATGCTGCTGGCGCTGACTTCAAAGAACCTGAGGCTCCTGCTCCGGAAGGCGAAGAAGCTGACGCGGCCAAGACAGAAGCGGCTCCTGCTGCAGATGCCAAGCCAGCCGAAGCGCCTGCCGCAGACGCGCCTAAAGCCACTGAAACCGCTGCTGCAGACGACTCCAAAGTCGACCCAGCCGGTATCAAGCTGTATGACACCATTTGCTTTGCCTGTCACGCTGCCGGTATTGCCGGTGCGCCCAAGTTTGGCGATCAAGCAGCCTGGAAGCCATATATCGAATCCGGTATGGACACTATGGTTCAAAAAGCCATTCACGGTGTAGGCGCCATGCCTCCACGCGGCGGCTCGCAAGCTTCTGACGACGAAATCCGTGCTGCTATTCAGCACATGGTTAACGCCGCCAAGTAAGGTTACGCAAAGGCTCACTGCACAGGACCTCCAAGTAAAAAAGCCCGATGAACACTCATCGGGCTTTTTTTTACGACTTGATAAGTGTGGCCAGACTATGCGGACCTCGGCGCTCCTGTAAGTACAACACCAACCCGCATATCGCCACTACCAACTGCGTCCCAATCAAGACTCCGAAACCAGCAGCGAAACCTGCCCCGCTAGCCGCATTCCCATCTGCAAAGTGAGCAATAACCCACCCCATAAGCGCAGGCATGAGCCCCGCAAACAGACTCCCTACGCCATTCACGACGCCAAAGGCGCTTGCTACATGTTGGGCCTGTGAAAAATACTGCACTGTGCTGGGAATAGCGGGGCTGGCCAAGCCCCAACAAAAGTTGGCAGCAATCAGGCACGTAGCAGCAACATAACGGTCAGACACACTGATCGCCAGCCAGATGAACAGCCCCACTCCGGTAGCGGCCCCCACAAAAATCAAAGGCACACGCTCGCGAGACAAGCGGTCGATAATCATGCCGCCGATAAACACGGCTGCAATCGTGGCGTACTGTGGCAAAGAAGCGATCCAGCCCAGGTCCCGTAAATTGAAACCGCGCGCCTCTTTCAGATAGGTTGGCAGCCAGTTGCTGCTGCCCCACAGATAAGCCAAAAAAGCCGACGTCAGCAAGGTGATCAACAGCAGATGCCGCGTTTGCAAGGAGCCGCGGATAATCTGCCCCACTTGCTGCAAACTTGTCCGTGCGCTGGCAGGCCTGGACTGCTCGCCCCCTGCGGTGGGCATACGCACAAAGGCCAACACGAGCGGAATACCCAGCAAAATATTCATCAAGCCCAAAATATGAAAAGAGCTATCCCAGCTATGGGAACTCAGCAAGAACCCGATAAATGGGTAGCCAATGGCCAAGCCCAGACCCGTACCCATATTGACCAACGAATTGGGTTTGCCATTCTCGCTAGCCTCAAAATGTGCCTTGATATACGCTCCCGCCAAGGCAAATAAAGGGCCCTCAGAAATGCCCAGCAAAACACGGGACATCAACAGCAGCCCGTAACTTTGCATCAAGGGGGAGACATAGGTAACCACACCCCAGAAAATCAGGCCTATGACCAAACTGCGGCGCACACCCAGCAAGGCAGCACAAAATGGTGTCAGCACCACAGAGGACACGCCATATCCCACCATAAATGCAGTCGCCAGCAGACCCTGGCTGAACCTGTCCTGAGGCTCCATCCCCATATGCTGCAAAAAACTCTGGTCGGTAATCAGCACCGCAATATTGATGCGATCGACATACGAAATGGCCACAACAACCAGCAAGGTCATCACGCCATACCAGCGAAAATTCTTCGGCTTCATATTATTTTTTTCCTCTTGTGGGAACGTCGATCAGAAAAATTTCCGGATACCAAACTGATACCCCTGGGAACTTCGGCCGGCACTGCCTGTGGGCCCATCCATATCTCTGAGCCGGATAAATTGCGCAGAGTCAGACTGGTTATGCATATAGGCATAGGAGGCATAGACCTGCGTACTCTTGGAAAGGTTATAGGCGTAGCCCACGCTGAACTTGAGCCAGTCATTCGGGCGTCCCCCACGGTCAGACTCATATTTGCCAACACTGGCGCGAATGAGGTGAGGCCCCATCACGGTAGATACTCCTAGCAGATACGCACTGGCTCGTTCCGAGCCGCGCTTTTCCTGAGCCAGTATCAAGGACGGCTTGATACTGCCAAAGTTATAACTAAGCGCCAGATTGTGCAGAACCAAGTCAGGCTGCACCTTGTCTTGCTGGACGGCGCTTGCCACTGCCACATCCAGCGCCCCTTGCGCGTAGCCTAAGAGGACACCGCGATAGTTACCCGTGCCAGGGCGATGAGTTGGCCCTGAGGCGTGCTGAAACTGACCATAAAACCCACCCAGATCAGGTGGCAGGACATAGCTGACCGCATTGTTGACCGAGATGAGATTGTCCAGCATTGCATAGGAATTAGTGGTGCCCACCCCGTTGGCCGCAAACGGATCGAACAGCAAGGAGTTCAGAAAAGTGACTGAATCGTCCCGCCCTATACGTAGCTCACCATAAGGGCTGAACAAACTGAGCGTTGCAAGACTGAATATCCCGTCTGTATTGACCGTTTTACCCTGATTGGGTATCAAGCCAGCCTCTAAAGTGAATCCAGTAGCGAAACCCGAGCCCAAGCCTTCCCGACCACGAAGACCAAGGCGGGAAAACTCAGATCCACTATGGCCTAAGCCTGTTTGTGTTTGGCCGGCCGTGCGCATATGTGTAACAGCCAGATCCAGGGTGCCATAAAGATCCAGATTGCCGGAGAACGCCGGTGCTGCCCACATCAATCCGCATGCTGCACCCACCACACCATTAAGTTTTTTCATCAGCTTCAACCTTTCTAAAAGTATGCTGACCCGTTTTCTGCGCGCACACGCTGACCTTGCCCAGATCTTGTGAACAAGACCGGCCTATGCCAGAAAACTGAAAATAGAGTGGAAGGCCTAAGCAAAACGGCACAGTTTCATGCTGTACCTCTACCTAAGGTCCTGCCTTGAAAACTAAATATCCAACACCAGCGGACCGCGTTTGCAGCGCGACACGCAGACCATCAAGCTGCGCCCCGCTGCACGCTCTTTTTCGGACAAGACACCATCCCGGTGATCAGCCTCGCCCTCCAGAATGCGGGTCTCGCACGAACCACACACACCGTCCTTGCAACTATGTTCAATACTGATTCCGGCATCCAGCAAGGCATCCAGAATTGACTTGCCGGCTGGAACATGAATCGTCTTGTCGCTCTTGGCCAAACGAAGTTCAAACGCATCATCGACTACATCCTGGCTCACGGGTACTGCCGCAAAGCGCTCAATATGCACGTTCTCATAGCCTAGAGCGTGGCAAGCCGCTTCAAAGGCCGCCAACATGGGCGCCGGTCCGCAGCAGTAGTAATGCGCGTCAGGCCCTCGACCCGCCAAAAGCGTTTGCAATTGTGGGGCCGAGCCCTGCTCTTGATCAAAGTGAAAATGGCAGGGAATATCCCGGCTTTCACACAAGTCCTGAATCTCGGAGACAAAAGCTGCTTCACGGCGATTGCGAGCGCAGTAAAACAGCTCGGTCACCTGCCCTTGCGCGGCCAGTTTCTGCAGCATGCACCAAAGCGGCGTAATACCAATTCCCCCGGCAAGCAGCACCGACTTGGGGGCCTGCTCGATCAGGGCGAAATGATTGCGTGGCGCCGAGATCTCAATCGTTGCCCCCACCCGCAACTGCTCATGCACATAACACGACCCACCACGACTGTTGCGATCATGTAAAACCGCCACCACATAACGCTGCTCATCGGTATGGGAATTGCACAAGGAATAGTTGCGCACCAGGCCATTGGGCAGATACAAGTCAATGTGCGAGCCCGGCTCAAAAGGCGGGAACACCAACTGCTCCGTTGCCGGACGGAACTCGACACTGACGATGCCATCTGCTTCATAACGCATGGCGTAAACGCGCGCCGTGAGCGTGGGGGTAGACATAAGGGAACACCTTGCCCACCATCAACAGCGGGCGATATCGGAAACACCAGCCCGCCACGCGGGCCACCTGCCAGAGAATCAGATACTGGCCTCTACTTGTCCTTGCGCCAGCGAGCGCAGATGCCGACGCAAGCGCACAATGCCCAGATCATGCTGATACAGATTCTCGTAATCACGAGCATCCTGCTCCATGTCCTCCAACAAAACACGATCCTGCTCCAGCACCTGCCAATGACGGGCTTCCAGACGATTGCGATACAGAAAACGCCAGGTATCCCGCTTCCAGCCCTTGGGCAGACGACGGATGCGCCAGAAAAAGACGGAGCACATGAGATCATCAATAGGCGTCACACAGCCCACGATAATGAAGTTGCCACCAGGGCCACCGGTCTTTGGATAGGGAATCTCCAGACGCGTCCAATGCACTCCGGTATCCGCCCATTCAGTCCAGTCGAAGTTCACATCACGCTGGCCGTCCTTCTCGAACACGAAGCCAATATCAGTCTGACGAATGCTGAACTTGGCCTGGATCTCACCTTCGGCCATCGAGTGCGATTGCTTATGTAAAAAAGCGCCGTGCATCGGGTCCATGACGTTCTCAAGCACGTAGCGGTAATCGCTCTTCCATTCGTTGTAGCAAAGGAAGCTGGAATAGGTTTCCTGATCAGCCAATTCTTCAGGCAGGACCAGCTCGGGGGGTTCGTCCACCGGTAGGGCGTCGTTATACAGAAAAATCGTATCGGAGGCCTCTCGGACATGGAAACGGCGACCCGCCTGTGCCCCCTCCAGGGAGCACCCTGGGCTACCCGGAACTCGCGTCACCACTCCATCGCTGCGCACTTCAATGCCGTGATAGGGGCAGGAAATACGGTCCCCCAACACCATCCCTTGTGACAGCGGTGCTCCTCGGTGTGGGCAGCGGTCCAGCAAAGCGTGAACCAGGCCTTTCGTATCGCGCCACAGCACAATCTTGTGCCCTAGACGACGCATGGCAACCGGAGTTTCTTTGATAAAAGAGGCAGGGCAAATCGGATACCACAAGTTCTTCAAACCAATCTTCAGAAGGTGATCAACAGCCTGGTCGGGCGTAGTGTTCATGGAAGTCTCCCCGGGTGGAATAGGTGGATGTCAGCGATCAAGCTTTACTGCGCCAATACGGCAATCGCATCGCTATAGTTTTCTGCTGTCCAGGCATGCCCATCAGGGGTCGCAATACCCTCACGATTGAGCTGTTCGACCAAACTGGCCAGGTCATGGGCACCCTTGGCAAAAGCACGCTCCAGCGCATCACCGAGCAGGTCTTCGTACAAGGTAGGTTCGCGCTCCAGGGCTTGCTGGGGCTGGAGATATCGCACAGACATAATTCCTCCTCAAATACATTTAAAATGCCAAAAATTAGCGGGCTAATCATCTCTCTGGAATCTGCCCGTTGGGCCGCTGCCCAATCCCTGCTATTTTTTCTCAGTTAAAAATGCGCCTTCGGGGGCCTGAGCCGCTTTCTGACGTCGGGTATGGCCATCCAGGCCCCCATCAATGGCCCATTCTGCAAATACAGTAGGGCCAGGCTCAAACTCCCGTGGCTCCCAGTCCGCCGTCAACTGATCTTCGTCAGCGTAATACTCGATCAGGCCACCGGCTGGATTACGGAAATACCAGAAATAGGCGGAAGAGACTGGATGCCGACCGGGACCCAATTGGGTTTCCCAACCACAACGGGAGAAATGCAGCCCACCGCCAAAAACCTCATGAATATCGCGCACCGTAAAGGCCACATGATTGATGCCACGCTTGCCACTAGGTAGCTGCAGCAAAAATAGATCATGGTGTCCTCCATCCAGTGAGCAGCGCAGGAAAGCACCGCGACCGGGATAACGATCCGACGATACAAAACCCAGATGTTCCACATAGAACTGTTCAACGCGCTCAACATCCGCCACAAAAAATACGACATGACCCACTTCAATCGGTGTGGCACGCTCGTAGATGGGAGCAGGCTGGTTCACGCGAGGACGCTCGCCCCAGGTATTCATGGCCGTACTGTCCACCTCCACCTCACGCTTGCGGGTGACCTGCAAAGCAATGGCCAAACCGTTCGGATCCTGGCAGGACACGCGACGCACATCCTGTACCAACGCGTCCGCGAAGCCGGGCTGATCACGCAGCGCAGCAGCGTAACGATCCAGATCAGCCTCATTTTCTACGCCCCACACCACTTGACGCACGGTAGGCCCGTCTTCGATGGCAGCCGGTAATGACACATGCTGCGTATTCACGACCAGAACCGTGCAGCCATTCAGGCATTCAAAGCTCAAGGTATCGGTACTTTCGTGTACCAGGCTCAAGCCCCAGTCCTGAAAGAACTGACGAGACTCGGCCAGTGATTCCACACCGTAGGTAATCTGATCAATGCCTAATATGCTCATCTCCGCTCCATCCACATCCGTGTTTTATGGAATTGATCTTGCTGGGCCAGAAGGCGACCACTGCGCGCGTCCGGCGAGACCAGCAGCCTGATCCCTGCTCACCTGCATCCGGCCTTAGCGCGCCCAGGCGATCGGGTCTTCGTTCGTCCCCCAATACATACTTTTCTGTTCCATGTACTGCAAAATCCCGGCCCGGCCTTTCTCACGTCCCAAGCCCGAGTCTCGCCAGCCACCGAAAGGAGTGGCGACAGAAAACTGCTTGTAGGTATTGATCCAGACCGTCCCGGCTTGTACTTGTCGGCCCAAGCGCCAGGCACGCTTGAAATCCCGGCTCCAGATACCGCAGGCCAAGGCATACACACTGTCATTTGCCTGTTCGATCAAAGACTGCTCATCCTCGAAAGGCATGGCCACTAGTACAGGACCGAAGATTTCCTCCTGGGCCGTACGGGCTTGATTCGTCAGCCCTTCGATAATGGTGGGGGTGTAAAAATAACCGTTGCGCAGGCGACCACTCAAGCCGGCATGGTCAGGGCGTACCCCTCCACTACGAATCACCCCACCCTCAGAAATACCCAGCGCCACATAGCGTTCAATGCTGTCTCGGTGCCGAGCACTGATCAGTGGTCCCATGTGGGTATCCTCACGAGCTGGATCCCCAACCCGCAAGGATTGCGCCCCCGCTGTCAGGCGGCTCAGAAACTTGTCGTAAATCGGGGCTGACACAAACAATCGAGAGCCCGCAATACAGGACTCACCCGAACTACTAAAAATGCCGTACAGCACACCGGCCACGGCGTGATCCAGGTCCGCATCGTCAAGCACAATCGTGGGCGACTTGCCACCCAGCTCCATGGACACTGGCATCATCTTGTCCGCAGCAATACGAGCAATATGCTTGCCGGTACTGGTGCCGCCCGTAAAAGAAACGCGCTTGACCAGAGGGTGACGCGTGATCACATCCCCAATCACCGAGCCTTTGCCAGGCAACACACTAACCATGCCTGCAGGCACCCCGGCCTGCTCGCAAATCCGGGCCAATTCCAACGCCATCAAAGGGGTGGCTTCAGCGGGTTTCACCACTATCGCATTGCCAGCGGCCAAAGCAGGCGCCATTTTTTGTGCTTCGCTGGCAATGGGTGAGTTCCAGGGTGTAATTGCCGCTACCACGCCCATCGGCTCGTACACGCTCATGGACACAAAAGAGCCACGAGAAGGAGTGATCGTTTCCTCCAGCGTTTCGCAGGCGGCTGCAAAGTACTGGAAGGTAGCAGCCGCGCTGGCAACCAAAGCACGGGTTTCAGTAATCGGCTTGCCATTATCCAGACGCTGCTTTTGCGCCAGGTCCTCGGCAGAAATACGAATCAAGGCCGCAATTCTGTGCAAAACTTTTGCGCGTTCATGTGGCAGCTTCTGTGCCCAGCCACTGCGCCGAAAAGCATGATCAGCGCCCTCAATCGCTTCCAGCACATCTTCTTCAGATGCCGCACGCACACGTGCGACAGGTTCCCCCGTCGCCGGGTAAAGGCTTTCATACACCTCGCCATTGCCCTGACGCCACTGCCCTGCCACACAAATATCGAGCACGTTCTGAGAAATCATAAAATCCTCTAATCCTGTTGCTGACTCAAATCGCCAAGGCATCGGCGTAGTTACGCAAAGCACGCACGGCACTAAACACTGTCAATGCCGATGTTTTAGGATTACTGGCCAAAGGCTTGTTGCTCATCGTCAGCGATAACTCGCCAAACGCGCCGCTGGCTTCCACGGTATGTGTATTACGTTTTGCCGCCGGGTCTGCCAACAAGCGCACCTGGGTCTGATCCAGGCCCAGTCCCGCCAGGGAAATGGTTGCCGCTACATTCGCGTTTTTAGGATAAAGACGTGCGGCTTCACGAGCACTACCCTCAAAAATCACCGTGGACACAAGCAGACTATCCAGATCAAAAGCTTGTTCTGCAGGGGTGCCTTGCCAGGCATGAACCGGTTTACGGCCTGTGTACACCACCTTGTCCAGACCACCGATACGGGCAGCGGCAATAGCGTCTACCGCGCCAATGGCACCAGCAATCAACTCCACACGTGTACCACCCATCATGGCAGCCGTTTCCAACTGCTCGACCATATCCAGGAAGGACAGAGCGCCAACAGAGGCCACGATGGCAGGCGTTCCACGGCGTAGGGCGGGCAGCACATGGCCTACAATCGCGGAATGCCCTGCCACTTCAAGCAGCAGGTCAATCCCCTGCTCGGGTACCTGGCTAACAATTTGCGCCTGCGGAGCAAAACGACCCACGATCTCCTGGGCCTGATCGACCCAGCCTGGCGGCACGATCACAGCGGCCACACGCAGGTTTTTGTCATTCTGGATTGTTTGTAGCAGAGCCGCTCCTATGGCCCCGCAACCAATCACTGCAATATTCAGCATCTTGGTCTCCCCTGTTTATGGGTTCCCGACCAAGGCGGGAATCTGGTTCAGGATATTGACGGGGGGACCCGCAAAGCGGCCTTTGAAACTGCCGATGGACACCATGTCAATTTCCAAGATGAAGGGGCCTTGAGTCCTCAGCCCCTGCTCCAGCAACGCAGGCAGATCATCCATTTTCTGCACACACGCGTGGGGCAACTGCAAGGACGCACACAACTGGCTATAGTCAGGCGTGTGCAGGTCTACATAACAGCGGCGGCCACCATATTGCGCATCCTGAATGTTCTTGATAACGCCATAGCCCTGGTCGTTCATCAACACAATCAGCATATTGGCTTTCTCCTGCACAGCCGTGGCCAACTCACCCAGATTCAGGATGAAACCACCATCGCCAGCCAGACACAGGGTTTTACGTCCGGACTGCGTCGCTTGCGCACCGACTGCGGCACCAATTGCCATCGGCATGCCTTGACCAATCCCGCCCCCTGTCGCATGCACCCCGGCATCAGCCTCAAAAATGCGTAGTTCGCGATTGCCCCAGGTACTGTTGGAAATCGTGACATCGCGCACCCAGTTAAAGCTGCGTCCGGCCAACTTTTGCAGTTGTCGCACCAGATCGGTATAGGGGCCCAGACCATCATGAAGGCTGGCGACCGCCGCCTTGCGAGCCAAGGCCAGGTCCTCCAATAACTGGGGATCTGCCTGATAGCCCTGAACTTCCAAACGGTCCGCCAAACCGCTCAACACCCGCTGAGCATCCCCACAAACAAAGTCATCGCTCACATAGCCACGACCTTGCGCTTCGGCATCGACATCGCAGCGATACAAGGGGTGGGGCAACTTCAACTCATACCTTAGGGTTTCGTTGCTGCGCAGGCGTGATCCCACCACCAGCATGGCATCACAGCTCTGGTAGAAATCCTCGACGGGCTTATGAATGTTGTAGGCTCCCAGCGTACCCGCATCGTCCTCAGGCACAATGCCCCGGCCTTGCACTGTGGTAACCACACCAAATCCCAGTTTTTGCAACCGGCGTACGGCTGCTCCTGCCTTGCGTGCGCCGCCCCCCAGCCATAGCAAAGGACGGCGTGCTGTGGCCAAAGACTGCGCCAGACGATCCAGCGCAGCAGCTTGCGGCTCGGCACAAGCAATCGGCAATGGCGACAGATCCAGTGGAACGGGAATCAACGATTGCTGAATATCAATGGGAATTTCCACACTGACCGGTCCCGTCGGTGCCGTCAATGCGCACTGCACCGCCTGCTTGAGTACACCCAACACATTGTCGGCGCTACGGACCCGAAAGGCCGCCTTGGATACCGCTTCCAACATCGTCAACTGATCTGGGGCCTCGTGGATGTAGGCCATTTTCTGATCCAGAAAATGAGTTTCGATCTGGCCGGTAATATGCAGCAAAGGCGAGCCTGCGGTATAGGCCTCAACCAGGCTGCCCGCAATATTGCCTGCAGCGGGACCGGTGCTGGTCAGGCAAACACCCAAGCTGGAGGTCGAGCGCGCGTAAGCATCGGCCATATTGCCCGCACCAGCTTCGCCACGAGCAGGCACAAAACGAATCTGCTCACGCTGGGCAAAGGCATCCAAAATGGGCATGTTATGAATGGAAATAACGCCGAAGGCGGTCTTTACATCACACTGCTCCAAAAACGCCGCTACGACGGCTCCAACCGTAATGAGCGGCTGTGTATGTGGGGCGTTATGCATGACGGGACAAACCTCCAGAAATATCAATGAAGCTACCTGTCGTATAGGAAGCCAGGGGAGAGGAAAGAAAAACAATTGCGTTGGCAGCCTCGTGGGGTTTGCCAAGACGAGCTAAAGGAATCTGCTTGTTGCACGCCAATTGCGTACTCCACTGCCCCCAACTTAGCCCCGCATCTTCACGGCCGTCGAAGCGTCGTCGCCACTGCCCGGATTCCACAAGACCAATCAAAATGCTGTTGACTCGCAATCCATCTGGCGCAAATTCCGTGGCCATGGACCGCACCAGGCTAAGCAAACCCGCCCGCGCAGCCGAGGTCGCCACCATATGCGGTTCCGGCTGGCGCGCCAGAAGGGAGTTGACGCAAACAATCGCTGCATCTCCATGAACAACTCGCTGGGCACGTAACTGCGGCAAATACGCACGGGTGGGGTTCAACACGGAAAAGAACTTCAAATCCAGTTCCGCACGCCAGTCCTCATCACTGGTGCTGGCAAAGGTCGAGACCCGTCCCTGACCCGCGTTATTAACCAATATGGAGGCAGCTCCCAGCGTCTCCTGGCTGGCCTGTGCAAACTGGTTCACCTGTTGCTCATCAAGCACATCGCACACCTGGGTGTACAACTGCACATGGGGTACCGCCTGCTCAAGCAGGTCACGAGCGGCAGCCAGGCGTTGTGCATTGCGACCACAAAATGCCACTGCAGCGCCGGATTGCGCCAGGATACGCACGGTCTCCAGACCTATGCCTGAAGAGCCTCCTGTCACGATAGCCACACGCCCAGCGAGCATATCGCTGGAGAACCCTAGCCCTTGATCAGCCTGCATGGTTTTCTGTCTCCTTCCTCAAGCCCCAGGCTGATCGCTCATCACGACTCAGACCACCTGCAAGGCGTTAACTATGGGGGGAATGCCGAACCAACTCCGAGAGTTCCGCCGCAGCCGACTTGACTTGATCAATCATCTCGTCCAGGCGCTCACCTTCAAAATTTGCAGCCATGGCCGTCACGCCCAAAGCCGCCGTTACCTTGCCTGCCCGATTAAAAACAGGGCCAGCAATGGTTGAAATCGTAGATTCAAAATAGCCTTCGCTCAGTGCGTAGCCCTGTTCCCGTATGGCCTGACACATGTCATACAACTGCGACACTGTGGCCGGGGTATGGGACGTAAAACGCTCCAGCTCCGGCTCGGGATACAACTCTTTGAGCTCGTCCAGGCTGAGCTGGCTCAGTAGCACATGGCCCAGCACTGTGGCATGGGCAGGCAAACGGGTGCCGACCGTGACAGAGCTGACAAACGGTGTGGGTGCCGCAATACGAGACACGTACACAATCGAGCGCAAGTCACGGACGACCAGATTACAGGGCAGGCGAACCTGCTCACAGAGGCGCTCCATCACAGGGCGGCCCAACTCGGTCACATCAAGCGAGGCAACATACTCAAAACCCAGGCGCAACACGCCCACACTCAAACGATAATCTCGACCATTATCGGTACGCTCCACAAAGCCCATCCCTTCCAGCGTAGACAGCAGGCGAAATACAGTGGATCGGGGCAGATCCAGCCTCCGGGCCAGCTCCGGCGCACCCAAGGTGCTTTGGTCCCGGCTGAACTGGGTCAGAATCAACAAACCACGCTCCAGAGCGGGTACGGTATAACGGTCGGCACTACTATCGTTCTTGATTACTTCACTGCTCATGACTACTCCTGGTCGTGGCCACGAAACGCAAGGCTTGCGTCTGGCCCAGCAAATCTTGCAAGGCTTCCAGCATGGCACCAGGTCGTTCGACATAACTGGCATGACCGGCTTGGGGAACCAGACGCAACTGTTGATCACAGACACGGGCTACCCCGGCGCAGGCCTCAGGAGTTGTCACCACATCCACTTCACCGCAACTCACCGCGACAGGCACACTACTGGAAAGAGGCAGGTAGGTTAGCAGGTCTTCCTGGCTCAACATCTGCACAGCTTGCTGATAGCCCGCCAGATGCAAACTGGCCATAATCCACAAAACAAGCTGACGATTTTCGGGTGTGGCCTGCTCCGAGAGCAGGCGATGATGACGTTCCTGGGCCATCACCGCCATATCACTCGACGCGACCTGCGTCATGCGCTGGTCCCAAACAATTTGACGTGCCTGCTCCAAACCAGGTCTGCCATAACCGATGGCAGGACTCATCAATAACAAGGCCTGCATCTGGCCACAATCCAGATGACGGGCATAGGCTGCAGCCATCAAGGCTCCCAGAGAGTGCCCAACCAGCACAAACTCCTTCACATCCAGTACACGCAAGAGCTCATTGAGCTGGCGGGCATAATCCAGCGCCATTGGTTTTTCCATATCAAGTGGCGTAGACAGGCCGTAGCCGGGCGCATCCCAGGCCAATAACCGTAGCCCTGCAGGCAAGTCCTGGGCGACTCGCAGCCAGGAGGCGGAACCTGAGCCAATCCCATGCAAACAGACCACGACCTGTGTTCCTGTCCCTGCGCTGCGCACACCAATTTGCCGCCCCGCACCGATATCCACCGGTATCAGGGGCAAACAGGCCTGCAGCCTGTCTCGCTCCATAGCGGACAAGGTGGGCGCGTACGTAGAGGTCAGGCTCATGATCGGAATGTTCCTCTTTGGGAACTAGCGTTTGATTTTTGCTAGAGGGTGATCTTCCGGATAGGTGGGCGTGACGGGCTTTTTGGAGCCCAGCATCACACACATCAAGGCGTCCTCATCCCCGATATTGATTTCTTCGCGGTACACGCCGGGCGGCACGGACACCAGATCGCGGTCAGTCAGAATGGTCTCAAAGCGCTCCCCGTCTTTTTCAATGATCAGCTTGAGCTTGCCGCGGATCACAAAAAACACTTCTTCCACATCGGTATGCAGGTGGGGTGGGCCTTCATGTCCGGCCGGAATCACCATCGTTGAGAAAGTAAAATTCTCGGCCGCTACCGTATTCATATCCGTTGTCACGCCTGTCCCACCCGTACCGACATAGCGCATTTGCGCACGGCGAAACTTGGGGTCGTAATCGGCCTGGAATTTCAGCGCATTCCAGTCGTATTTCCGGGTGGTGTAACGGGCGATGCGGGTGCTCATCCACTCTTCCAGCGAAGCGCCTTCAGGTCGGCTCCAGCTTGCCACATCCGTCTCCAGAATCTGCTCACTCATCTCCATGCTCCTTTGATTGATAGCCGTAATGCATAGCAACGCCGTCGTTGACAGCCAGAACCTGCCCCGTCTCACCCATACCCGTCGACCCACGAGCCAATCGCGAGTCTGAGCATCCAGCAGCACCCGCAAGGATGCGGGATCGATATGGTGATTCACCATCACGCACTCAAAACCCCGAAGAAACCGATTCAATTCGTAAAATTATTTTGTTTTACTAATGAAGCGTTGGTTTACTAGTGGAATGAATAGAGATTAACGAAAGCCAGAAAACTGGAATATCAGCAAAAACCCTATATAGCCCCATCCGTTGGAAAATTCAGACAACCCGGTCAGTGGCACTTCAAAACGAGGCGGCCAAAACCAACAAGGCCCCGCATTGCGGGGCCTTGTTGGAGGATGACAACTAAGCTGTCTAAACGTCTACTGCGCCTTGCACTGCGCCAAGGCCGTCAGGGACATTCCCAGTTGGACACGGCGTTGCAGCCAGGGGCTGGCACGGTAGCGCATATCGCCCGTCACGGCTTGCAGGGTGTTCAGCACATCCAGCAAATCACGCGCGCCGACGGCATCGCCCATGGACAGTGGGCCGTTATGGGGGTAACCCAGACCCAGGCGCACGGCAGCGTCGATATCGGATGGCGTAGCAATCTGCTGTTGGGCAATATCGCTGGCGATGTTCACGATGGTCGCGACCAAACGCTGGGCTACAAAACCAGCGGAATCCTCGATCACGCTGACAGCCGTACCATCGCTGGCCAACATGGCCCAGGCTTGGTCACGCCATTCTGGTGTCGTCGCTGCCGAGCACATCAGCACACGGCGTCGACCCTGCTCCAGACCAAACAAGGTATCCAACGCCACGGTGCGAGCAGGGTCCAGGCCATGCAAGGACACCAACGTCGCCACGTCTTCACCGTAAGGCGTCAACAGAATCAGGGCATCAGCGGGAGGTTGATCACCTTCCACCACCTTCACGCCCAGCGTGTTCAACAATTGCAGGGCACGAGCCTGGCCTTGCTCGTGGTAGGGCGAGACCCACACCGGAGCAAAAATGCTGACAGCAGGAACAGCAGGCTCTTGAGGAAGCTGTTTCTTGCCATCCTCATACTGGTAAAAACCTTCGCCATTCTTGCGGCCAAACAGCTTGCCCGCGTGACGCACGGCGGTAATGGGCGAAGGACGGAAGCGAGGCTCATCGTAAAACTGACGGTAAATGGATTCCATGACCGGGTGCGAGACGTCCAGCGCGGTCAGATCCAGCAGCTCGAAGGGGCCCATGCGGAAACCGGCTTGCTCACGCATGATGGCGTCGATCTGGTAGAAAGGTGCAACACATTCCTGGGCAATTTTCAGGCCCTCAATGTTCATGCCACGACCGGCGTGGTTCACGATAAAGCCGGGCATATCCTTGGCGCGCACAGGCGTGTGGCCCATATCACGGGATACTTGCATCAGGGCATCACCCACTTCGGGCGAAGTACGCAGGCCATCAATCACCTCAACCACTTTCATCAAGGGAACGGGATTGAAGAAGTGATAGCCAGCCACACGCTCGGGGTGACGGCAAGCCTGGGCAATGGCGGTAATAGACAAGGAAGATGTATTGGAGGCCAGCACACAATCTGCCGACACAATTTCTTCCAGTTGCTGCAGCAAGCCTTGCTTGACGTCCAGACGTTCCACAATGGCTTCCACCACCAGATCAGCGGGAGCCAGGGCCTGCAAATCTGTGGCAATTTGCAGGCAGGCTGTTGCCGATGCGACCTGCTCGGCCGTCATGCGGCCTTTTTCTTGCAAACGACTCCAGACGGCATGTACATCCGCCAAAGCCGCCTTGACCGAGTCCGCATTCAGGTCATATAGCAAGACCTGCTTGCCAGCCTGGGCAGCAATCTGGGCAATGCCCCGTCCCATAGCACCTGCGCCAACAATAGCGATGGTTTGTATCTGTTTCATGATTCACAACCTGATCGAAAAGCAATAAAAATTAAGCCTGTTCGCCCGAGTCTGGCACCAGTGCCTCGACCTCATCAGGCGACAAGTCCAGCACGCGTGCCAGGACCTCGCGAGTATGTTCACCCAAGCGCGGCGGCGCACGGCGATACTGCACGGGCGTGGCCGACAGCCGCAAGGGGCTCACCACCGAAGGCACTGTGCCACCCTGTTCCGTTGGCAAATCCAGACGCAAGCCTCGCGCCACCACCTGCGGGTCCTGATAAACCTGTTCCATCGTATTGATGGGACCCGCCGGAATACCCACTGCTTCCAGCGCCTGCAACCAGCTATCGCGTGTCCGGCTCAACATGGCCTGCGCCAACATGGGCACCAGCTCATCCCTGTGCATGACACGTCCGGCATTGCGCGCAAAACGGGGATCATCAGCCCACTCGGGGTGGCCCAGCTCCTGCGCAAAACTGCGAAACTGGGCATCGTTGCCCACCGCCACAATCAAATGCCCGTCACTGGCCTCAAAGACCTGATACGGCACCAGATTCTGGTGTGCATTACCGGGCCGCTGCGGCGCCTGTCCGGTACACAAGTAATTCATGTTCTGGTTGGCCATCATGGCCACCTGACAATCCAGCAAGGCAATATCCAGATGCTGGCCCAGACCACTGTGATAACGCTCTACTACGGCGGCCAGCACGGCCACCGTGGCATACATGCCGGTCATGACATCAGCCACGGCTACACCCGCTTTTTGCGGTTCGCCACCAGGTTCTCCTGTCAGGGACATCAAACCGCCCAGACCCTGGATCATGAAGTCATATCCTGGCCGACTTGCATAGGGTCCAGTCTGCCCAAATCCGGTAATCGAACAATAAATCAGGGCCGGGTTGATGGCCTGCAGGCTTTCATAGTCCAGCCCGTACTTTTTCAGGCCACCGACTTTGAAGTTTTCCACCAGAATATCGCAGCGGCTGACAAGCTGACGCACCACATCGGCACCTTGTGCAGTGCCAATATCCAGAACAATAGACTCTTTATTACGGTTGGCGGCCCCAAAATAGGCGGCATCTTCCGTGTCCGCTCTGTGACCATCCTGCAAATACGGTGGCCCCCAGCCACGGGTATCGTCTCCGGCACCCGGGCGCTCGACCTTGATGACTTCCGCACCCAGATCAGCCAGGTTTTGTGTACACCAGGGCCCGGCCAGCACGCGCGTCAAGTCCAGAACACGCAATCCCGCCAAGGGCGCTTTTCGTTCAGTCGTGGTCATAGCAGACAAAAATCCTTCAAGTGGCTCATTGTGCACTACGTCTTCTTAGTCCGGTCTACGGACAGAAAAAAGTGCTCAAACAATGGTCATTTTCGAGCCTGGAGAAATTTGTGCAGCGCACCAAGCCGGGCTACGATAAACCATCCTAGAATAGGTGACGATAGATTATCAGCGGCAGATCTTCCTTGCAGGACCCCACCCCATCAAGAGGCGGGGCACATCATTCCATAACAGGAGACCGACCTTATGCCATCGGCATTAACGCAGAAGCTTTATCAATCTATGACCCTGCCTGTGATGGCAGCGCCCATGTTCATTGTCTCGAACCCCGCCCTGGTGATTGCGCAATGCGCCAGCGGCATTATCGGTTCAGTCCCCGCCTTGAATGCCCGCCCTCAGGAAAAGCTCAAGGACTGGTTGGACGAGATCGACAACACCCTGGGTGAATTGCGTGAGCGCCATCCCGAGCGCCGCATCGCCCCCTACGCCATCAACCACATCATCCACCAGTCCAACGACCGCCTGGAACAGGATTTGATGGTGTGTGCGGATCACAAGGTGCCGCTGGTCATTACCAGCCTGCGCGCCCCTCAGGACATCGTGCCGCATGTGCACGCCTGGGGCGGCAAGGTTTTCCATGACGTGACCACCCTGCGCCACGCTGAAAAAGCACTGGAAGCCGGTGTAGACGGCCTGATCGTGGTGGCTGCCGGTGCCGGTGGCCACGCAGGAACGCTCAGCCCCTTTGTGCTGGTCAACGAAATCCGCCAGATTTTTGACGGCCCTATTGCTTTGTCCGGTGCCATGAGCCGTGGGCGCGACATTCTGGCCGCCCAAGCCATGGGCGCGGATATGGCCTATATCGGCACCCGCTTCATTGCCAGTACCGAAGCCAATGCCTCCGACGATTACAAGAACATGATCGTCAAAGGCCGTGCCGCCGATATCGTCTACACGCCGCTATTCACCGGCATCCCCGGCAACTACCTGAAAGACAGCATCCGCGCTGCAGGCCTGGACCCGGACAAGCTGGACGCCGAAAAGAATGCCGACACAGCCTTTGGTTCGGGCATGAGCAAGGCCTGGCGCGATATCTGGGGTGCTGGCCAGGGCATTGGCGGCATTGATTCGATCGAGCCCACAGCCGACATCGTGGCCCGCTTGCATCGCGAATACCAGGAAGCCAAGGCTGCCCTGCTGGCCTCGCCCTTCGCCTGAAACGGGAGCACGCCATGATACGTACCCATGACGCCGGCCATTGGCTGGAAGTCACTCTGGATCGCCCGGAGCGACGCAACGCCCTGACCGGCCCCATGTACGAAGAGCTGGCCGACATCATCGACCAGGCCGATCAGAACCAGAAATATCGTGCCCTGATTCTGAGCGGCGCAGGCGAGCACTTCTGTGCTGGTAACGACATCTCCGAGCTGTCCAATGTGCGCAACAACGACATGCCACCGCCGATCAAGTTCCTGCGCAGTCTGGTCAAAGCCGACATCCCTTTGATCGTGGCCGTAGAAGGCCACGCCGTGGGAATTGGCGTGACCTTGCTGCTGCATGCGGACTTTGTCTACGCGGCCCGCGATGCACGCCTGCGCATGCCCTTCACCGCACTGGGTCTGTGCCCGGAAGGCGCATCCAGCCACCTTCTGGCCCAGTACGTGGGCCAACGCCGTGCCAATGAATGGCTGCTGCTGTCCAAAGCCTTCAGTGCCGAGCAAGCCATGGAAGATGGCCTGCTGACAGAGCTGACCGACCACGGCAACAGTCTGGAAGCAGCACGAGCCTGCGCCCATGCACTGGCCGAACAACCTCCCATTGCCCTGCGCACCAGCAAGCGCCTGCTGCGTGAACCACAACGCGAGGTTTTGCTGGACGTGCTGGAACGCGAGCGCAAGTTGTTTGCTCAACTGCTGGACGGCGAAGAAGCGCTGCAAATCCTGGCGCAAATGAGCCAGAACCGCAGCGGCAAATAACGCCGCTTTCTGGGGGATCGCTGCGCAAAACTGCATGTGCAGCGATCTTGCCACAGTACCCCCTGAACATACGGGGTAATAAGGGGCCTGTCAGTGCAGGCCCCAAATTTTTTTTACCGTATCCGCAAAAATTTCTTGCGTGCAAAAAAAAAATCGCTGTATTTTATTTTTTGCGCTGCAACAAATGCACCGCTTTAACACGTTCTTTGCGGATACGCCCATGACACACTCCTGTCCCCCCCAAGCCCAAGGCTTGTACCTTCCCGCTAACGAACACGACGCCTGTGGCGTCGGATTTATCGCACACATCAAAGGCCAGGCGAGTCACGCCATCATCACCCAAGGCCTCAAAATCCTGGAAAACCTTGATCACCGCGGCGCTGTAGGCGCTGACCCCTTGATGGGCGACGGTGCAGGTATTCTGATCCAGATCCCCGACCAGCTTTACCGCGAAGAAATGGCCGCCCAGGGCGTCACCTTGCCGCCCCCCGGCGAGTACGGCGTGGCAATGGTCTTTCTGCCCAAAGAAACAGCCTCCCGTCTGGCCTGTGAGCAGGAGCTGGAGCGAGCAGTCCGGGCGGAAGGCCAGCACATGCTGGGCTGGCGCGATGTGCCGGTGGACAGCAGCATGCCCATGTCGCCCACGGTCAAGGCCAATGAGCCGGTGATTCGTCAGTTGTTCATCGGTCGCGGTCCCGATGTCATGGTGCCTGATGCGCTGGAGCGCAAGCTGTACGTGATTCGCAAGACTGCCAGCCACGCCATCTACCGCATGGATCTGGCTCATGGCCAGGAGTACTTTGTGACCTCGGCCTCGGTGCGTACCATCGTCTACAAAGGCTTGTTGCTGGCCGATCAGGTTGGCCGCTACTACCGCGATCTGGCTGATCCACGCGCCTGTTCTGCCCTGGCTCTGGTACACCAGCGCTTTTCCACCAACACCTTCCCCGCCTGGCCTCTGGCCCACCCTTACCGCCTGATCGCCCACAACGGCGAGATCAACACGGTACAGGGCAACTTCAACTGGCTGCGTGCCCGTGAAGGCGCCATGGAATCCGCCGTGCTGGGTTCGGACCTGCAAAAGCTCTACCCCATCGTGTACGAAGGTCAGTCCGACACGGCCACCTTCGACAACTGCCTGGAACTGCTGGTGATGGCCGGCTATTCCCTGCCTCACGCCATGATGATCATGATGCCCGAGGCCTGGGAGCAACACGCCGAGATGGACGAGAGCCGTCGTGCCTTCTACGAATACTACGCGGCCCAGATGGAACCCTGGGATGGCCCCGCTGCCATCGCCTTTACCGACGGCCTGCAAATCGGCGCCCTGCTGGACCGCAATGGCCTGCGCCCCGCCCGCTACATCATCACGGACGATGACATGATTGTGCTGGCTTCTGAAGCCGGTACCTTGCCTATTCCCGAGCACCGCATTGTCAAAAAATGGCGTCTGCAACCGGGCAAAATGCTGCTGATCGATCTGGAGCAAGGCCGCATCATTGACGATGCCGAGATCAAATCCCAGTTGGCCAACACCCACCCCTACAAGCAGTGGATTGAACGCCTGCGTTTGCGCCTGGACTCCCTGCCCAGTGTGCCTGGCGTACGCCCGCAACTGGCCTCCCGCGATTTGCTGGATCAGCAACAAGCCTTTGGCTGGACCCAGGAAGACATCAAAGTCGTGCTGCAACCCATGGCCAGCAAAGGCGAAGAAGCCACTGGCTCCATGGGCAACGACGCGCCTCTGGCCGTGCTGTCCGACAAGTCCAAATCCTTTTACAACTACTTCCGCCAACTCTTTGCCCAGGTCACCAATCCGCCTATCGACCCGATCCGGGAACAGATGGTGATGTCGCTGGTGTCCTTCATCGGCCCCAAACCCAATCTGCTGGACATCAATAACGTCAACCCGCCGCTGCGTCTGGAAGTGTCCCAGCCCGTGCTGAGCCCGTCTGACATGAACCAGATCCGGCGCATTGAAGCAGCCAGCAATGGCAAATTCCGCAGCCAGGAACTGGACATCATTTACCCCGGTGCATGGGGCCCTGAAGGCATTGAAGCCAGCGTCGCCGCCCTGTGTGCCCGTGCGGCTGACGCCGTGCGCGACGGCTACAACATCCTGATCCTGACAGATCGCCGTTGCGATGCCGAGCATGTGGCCATCCCCGCCCTGCTGGCGACCTCCGCCATTCATCAGCACTTGATCCGCAACGGCCTGCGTACCCGCACCGGCCTGGTCGTGGAAACCGGCTCGGCCCGCGAGGTGCATCACTTTGCCCTGCTGGGTGCCTATGGTGCCGAAGCCATGCACCCCTGGCTGGCCTTTGAAAGCCTGCAACATCTGGCCCAGGACCCCATCAATCAGATCGATGCGTCTCTGGCCGAGAGCTACTACATCAAAGCCATCAACAAGGGCTTGTACAAGGTCATGTCCAAAATGGGCATCTCCACCTACATGTCCTACACCGGCGCGCAGATTTTCGAGACCATCGGCCTGTCGCATTCGCTGGTGGACAAGTACTTCGTGGGCACCTCCTGCCCGGTTGAAGGGATTGATATCTTCACCGTGGCCGAAGAAGCCTTGCGTCAGCACCGCGCCGCTTATGGCAAAGATCCCGTACTGGAAAACCATCTGGAAGCCGGTGGCGAATATGCGGTGCGCGTCCGTGGTGAAGACCATATGTGGACGGCCGATTCCATCGCCAAGCTGCAACACGCCACCCGCAGCCAGAACTACAGCACCTACAAGGAATACGCCCAGCTCATCAACGACCAAAGCCGCCGTCACATGACACTGCGCGGTCTGTTCGAGCTGCGTCTGGACCCGGTTCAGGCCATTCCTCTGGAAGAAGTGGAACCTGCCAGCGAAATCGTCAAACGCTTTGCGACGGGTGCCATGTCGCTGGGTTCGATTTCTACCGAAGCCCATGCCGTACTGGCCGTGGCCATGAACCGGATTGGCGGCAAGTCCAACACCGGCGAAGGTGGCGAGGACGAGCGGCGTTATCAGCATGAAATGCAGCACGGTAAAAGCGGTATCCGCAAAGGCGACACCTTGGCCAGCGTTTTGGGCCAGGATCGCGTCTATGCCGACATTGAGCTGCAAGAAAACGATTCGCTGCGCTCGCGCATCAAGCAAGTCGCGTCTGGCCGCTTTGGTGTATCCGCCCAATATCTGTGCAGTGCCGATCAAATCCAGATCAAAATGGCGCAGGGTGCCAAACCCGGCGAAGGTGGTCAGCTACCCGGTCACAAAGTATCCGAGTACATCGCCAAGCTGCGTTACTCCGTCCCTGGTGTGGGCCTGATTTCGCCCCCACCACACCACGACATTTACTCCATTGAAGACTTGGCTCAACTGATTCACGACCTGAAAAACGTGAACACCCAGGCCGACATTTCCGTAAAGCTGGTCTCCAAAGTCGGCGTCGGTACGGTGGCTGCCGGAGTAGCCAAAGCCAAAGCCGATCACATTGTGATTGCAGGCCACGATGGCGGTACTGGTGCCTCGCCCCTGTCCTCCATCAAGCATGCCGGTACGCCGTGGGAGCTGGGCCTGGCTGAGACCCAGCAAACCCTGCTGCTGAACCGCCTACGCAGCCGCATCCGCTTGCAAGCAGACGGCCAGATGAAAACCGGCCGCGATGTCGTGATTGGTGCGCTGCTGGGCGCGGATGAATTTGGCTTTGCCACCGCCCCGCTGGTCGTGGAAGGCTGCATCATGATGCGTAAATGCCATCTGAACACCTGTCCTGTGGGTGTTGCCACCCAGGACCCGGTGTTGCGCAGCAAGTTCAAAGGCAAGCCCGAACACGTGGTCAATTACTTCTTCTTCGTTGCTGAAGAAGTGCGCGAGCTGATGGCCAAGCTGGGTGTGCGTCACTTCGACGATCTGATCGGACGCAGCGACTTGCTGGATATGCGCACGGGCATTGAACACTGGAAAGCCCGTGGCCTGGACTTCTCGCGACTGCTACATAAAGTTGAAAACGAAGAATCCCCACGTCAGATCGCTACTCAGGATCATGATCTGGAGCACACGCTGGACCGCCAACTGATCGAACGCAGTGCTGTCACCCTGAATCAGGGCACACCGCTCTCCTTCATCACGCCGGTACGCAATCGCAACCGCAGTGTGGGTGCCATGCTCTCGGGCGTATTCACCAAGAAATACGGCCACCAGGGGCTGCCAGACGACAGCCTGCATATTCAGTGCAAAGGCACGGCAGGCCAGAGTTTTGCTGCCTTCCTGGCACAAGGCATCACCCTGGACCTTGTAGGTGAAGCCAACGACTACGTGGGCAAAGGCCTGTCCGGCGGCCGCATCATCGTGCGCTCGCCCAACGACTTCCGTGGCTACGGCCCCGATCACATCATCGTGGGTAATACCGTGCTTTACGGTGCCCTGGCAGGTGCCGCCTACTTCAATGGCGTGGCCGGTGAGCGTTTCGCTGTGCGTAACTCCGGTGCCAGTGCCGTTGTAGAAGGTGTGGGCGATCACGGTTGCGAATACATGACAGGCGGCACCGTCGTGGTACTGGGCGAAGTGGGCCGCAACTTTGCGGCTGGTATGTCCGGTGGCGTGGCCTATGTCTGGGACCCACAGCGTCGCCTGCAACTGCGCTGCAACCCCGGCATGGTAGATCTGGAGCCCGTCCTGAGCAAGGCCGAGCAAGAGATGAACAGCAGCATGGCCCAGTGGCACAGCCGCACTCCACACGGCGAGCGTCAGACCGACGATGCCATCTTGCAAACCCTGGTTCAGGAACACTTCAAGGCCACCGGCAGCTTCCAGGCCCGTGAGCTCTTGAAAAACTGGGATAGCGCCCGCTCGCAGTTCGTCAAAGTCATTCCACGCGAGTACCGCCGTGCATTGAGCGAACTGTGGCAAGGCCCGCAAGCGAGCAAAGCCGCGCCCAAAAGCAGTAAAACCCGCCGTTCGGCTTCGGCCTGAACCCTTCCCATCACCATCAGGAAACACACATCATGGGAAAGACGACTGGATTTCTTGAGTTTCAACGTCTGCAAGAGGCCGTAGAAGCTCCGTTAAAGCGGGTCAAGCACTGGAAAGAGTTTGTCCAGGTATTGAACGACGAGCAGGCAGGCCAACAGGCCGCCCGCTGCATGGACTGCGGCATCCCCTTCTGCCACAACGGCTGCCCGGTCAACAACATCATTCCCGACTGGAATGACCTGGTTTACCGCCAGCAGTGGAAAGAAGCGCTGGACGTACTGCACTCCACCAATAATTTTCCGGAAATTACCGGCCGCATCTGCCCTGCTCCTTGCGAGGCAGCCTGTACCCTGAACATCGACCGTGCACCGGTGGGCATCAAATCCATCGAGCACGCGATCATCGACAAAGGCTGGGCTGAAGGCTGGGTAGTGCCACAAGTGCCCACCCATAAAACCGGCAAACGTATCGCCGTCATCGGCTCCGGGCCTGCTGGTCTGGCATGCGCACAGCAACTGGCACGCGTGGGCCACGACGTTACCGTATACGAGAAAAGCGACCGCATCGGTGGCCTGATGCGCTACGGCATCCCCGACTTCAAGCTGGACAAACACCTGCTGGACCGCCGTATCGCACAAATGCAGGCCGAGGGCGTGCAATTCAGCCCCTCCACCTACATTGGCCAGGCGCAGGATCAGGCGGCACAAGAACCAGGGCTGACCATCCTGTCCCCCACCGACCTGGAACAACAGTTCGACGCCATCGTGCTAGCCGGAGGTTCCGAAACCCCTAGACTGCTGGAAGCCCCTGGCAGCCAACTGCAAGGCGTACATCCTGCGATGGACTTCTTGCGCATACAGAACCAGCAAGTGGCCGGATCACGCAGCACACCCGCCATCAGCGCCCAAGGCAAGCATGTCGTCGTAATCGGCGGTGGCGATACCGGCTCGGACTGCGTAGGCACCAGCACACGCCAAGGCGCCAAATCAGTGACCCAGTTCGAGCTGATGCCCCGCCCACCCGAGCAGGAAAACACCGAGCTGACCTGGCCCTACTGGCCCTTGAAGCTACGCACATCGTCCTCGCACGACGAAGGTTGCGAGCGCGACTGGGCGATCAACACCGTAGAGCTGGAAGGCAAAAACGGACAAGTCAAAGAACTGCGTGCCGTACGCGTGGACTGGAAAACCGACCCAGCAACAGGCCGCATGAGCATGACGCCCATCGCCGGATCAGAAATGACCTTCCCCGCCGACCTGGTCCTGTTGGCCATGGGCTTCACCGCCCCTGTGCGCCAAGTCCTGGAAGCCTTTGCCGTAGAGGCAGACAACCGGGGCAACATCGCTGCCAACACAGACGTCTACCAAACCAGTCGCGCCAAAGTCTTTGCAGCCGGAGACATGCGACGCGGCCAGTCCCTGATCGTCTGGGCCATCCGCGAAGGCCGCCAGTGCGCCCGTTCCGTAGACGAGTTCCTGATGGGGAGTTCGACGCTTCCCCGCTAAGCCCTCTTGGCAGTACGAGTAAACAAACAGCCAGCCGCGATAAACGGCTGGCTGTTTGTCTTTGGGCGGATGCCCCCCGCCCGTTACCCCACCTGCCGTTTGCCGTCTGCCGTCTGCCGTCTGCCGTCTGCCGTCTGCCGTCTGCCGTCTGCCGTCTGCCGTCTGCCGTCTGCCGTCTGCCGTCTGCAATCAGCCTACAGACTAGCGATTCATAGCCACTAACTCTAACCGTGTAGCAGCGGGTCAAAGACAACAAGGGAGGATGTTGGTTGTGTGGTTGTTGGTTATCACCATTCTGAAGCCCTTGCTGGCTTGAGGCTGGGTTGGAGCATTCAGGGAGCTTGCCGCCGTCTGGGGCTGTTGTAGGGATGCAAGCACCTTGCTGTTTGAGTTCGACGCTTGTGGTTTGTCCGGGGGACAAACCACCGAACGAGTTCAAGGTGCGCCCTACAACAGCCCCAGACAAGGGCACCGGTGCGCAGCACCGGCAAGCTTCCGCTCCGACCCAGCCTCAAGCCAGCAAGGGCTGCCGCAAGGAAGCCATCCCCCACCTAAAACCCGCAAAACCCCACAAACCCCACCCCCATAAGCCTTTGATTTAACTTCCCTTTCCAAAGAACCCTAGGGTTTTCCCCTAAAAACCACAGGCCAATCCGCTCCCTAGGGTTTACCCTTGATTTTCGACTAGGGAAAACCCTATAATGAGGATTCGTAACTTAGACCTTCACCTTAAAGGGAAAGCAAATGTCTACCATGACCACTTACTCGCACTACATTCACTGGAGTGATGCTGTTGAGCGTGGGGTAATGCAGCATGCCCTGGAAAATGGTGAATCCGTGTCTTTAACTGCACTGACCAAAGCAGCGGCCAAACAAGTTTCCAAAGCCGCAAACGTGGTGTTCAAGTACATGGTCGAACTGACCCGTGCCTTGAACGAAGCCCGCATCCGCGATTCCCGCATGTCGGCCAGCTACTGGTAAGCCACGCATCACCGTTGTAACGCTCAAGCAAAACACCGCTTGATGTTGAAAAGCCTGCTGATTTAGCAGGCTTTTGTTTTTTCTGCATTTGCCAATGCAGTGTGTCGACTATGCACCTGGATGCGTAGATCACGATGGGTCTTGGCAACGGACGCTTTTTTCTAGTCATGCAGACATAGAAAAGGCCAGCAAAAGCCGGCCTGTAAAACTACGGTGCCTCAAAACATAAGCAAAGAACTAAATCGTCCTCGGACGAGGCAAACTGCTCAAGACTTGTTCAACAAGTTCTTCAACATATCCAGCCGCTGCTTGGGACTTAACGCCGCCTGAGCCGGATCTTCCTGAGCACCTGGATCTTCGATCTTCATCTCATCAATAAAGCGCGACCGTTCCCGCACCAGATTTTCGCGTGCGCGCCTGCGCTTCTTGCACCAGCTCAAGCGCAAGCTGCGTTGAGCACGCGTAATACCCACGTACATCAGACGCCGCTCTTCCTGAATACGCTGGGCCAGAATATCCGCTTCTTTATCCGGGTCTATATCCTCGTCATCGCGCCCGATGTGCGGCAGCAGCCCTTCCTCCACCCCTACCAAAAACACATGCGGATATTCCAGACCTTTGGACGCATGGAGCGTGGACAACTTGACCGCATCCGGGTCCTCGTCCTCGCCACGCTCCAGCATGGTGATCAGAGCAACGCGTTGCACCAGATCATTCAGACTCAACTGATCGTCTGCCGCTTTGGATTTCAACCAGGTAATCAGCTCCAGCACGTTTTCCCAACGAGTCTGCGCAGGACGCTCATCGAACATATCGTACAGATAGCGTTCGTAATCAATCGCCCTCAACAGCTCGTCCAGCAATTCGCTGACGGCCGTATCGTGCCCTTCCTGATCGCTTTCTACCCGGTCCGCTCTTTGCTGAATGCGACCAATGAATTGGGCAAACACACTCAAGGGCTCCAACTGCCGTGCGGGCAGGCGGTCGGTCAGGGCTATTTGTGAAACGGCGGCATACAAAGACAGCTTTTGTTCTGCTGCAAACTGACCAAGCACCTGCAGAGTCGCTTGCCCAATCCCCCGCCTAGGTGTGGTGGCCGCGCGGATGAAAGCGGGATCATCATCGTCATTAGCAACAATCCGCAGGTACGACAGGATGTCGCGAATCTCTGCCTTGTCGAAGAAACTTTGACCACCCGAGATCGTGTAGGGAATACGCAGATTACGCAGTGCCTGCTCAAAAATCCGGGCCTGATGATTGCCCCGGTACAGCACAGCAAAATCCCGCCATTCGGCCTGTCGCTCAAAGCGCTCTGCCGATATCCGCATGGCGACCGAGTCCGCCTCGTTCTGCTCGTCGTCCGTGACATGAACCTGGATGGGCTCACCAAATCCCAGATCGGACCAGAGCTTCTTGCCAAACACCACAGGATTATTGCCAATGACATTATTGGCGGCCTGCAAAATCCGTTGCACCGAGCGATAGTTCTGCTCCAGTTTCACGACTTTCAAATCCGGATAATCGCTGGGCAATTGCGCCAGATTTTCCACGGTGGCGCCACGCCAGGCGTAAATGGCCTGATCATCGTCCCCCACCACGGTAAACATATTGCGGTGACCTGTCAGAGAGCGCACCAGACGGTATTGGCACAGATTAGTGTCCTGATACTCGTCCACCAGCAAGTATTGCACCCGACGCTGCCAACGCTCACGCACTTCCTCATTGTCTTCCATCAATTGAGCGGGCAGACGGATCAAGTCGTCAAAGTCCACCGACTGATAGGCAATCAGGGTTGCGGCGTAATCGCGATAAATACGCGCGGCTTCAATCTGGCTGGGTGAGTTGGCGGCACGCTCTGCATCGTCCGGCCCCATCAGAGCGTTTTTCCACAGGGAAATTTCCTGCTGGACGGATTTCAGGCGACCTTT
Organism: Alcaligenes parafaecalis; assembly: GCF_026344135.1. Lineage (NCBI taxonomy): Bacteria > Pseudomonadati > Pseudomonadota > Betaproteobacteria > Burkholderiales > Alcaligenaceae > Alcaligenes > Alcaligenes parafaecalis. The sequence goes on from NZ_JAPKNA010000004.1 coordinate 308,200, forward strand.
ATCCGTAGTGGCTAGCAGCTCCTGAATAATCGCCAAGGCATCGTTGGAATCCAGAATGGAAAAGCGCGGTTTCAGGCCTACGTGCTGGGCCTCTTCGCGCAACATGCGCAAGCCCAGAGAGTGGAAGGTGCTGACCGTCAGACCACGCAGCAGCTTGGGGTCTACCAAGGCGCGAATCCGCTCGTTCATTTCACGCGCGGCTTTATTGGTAAAAGTCAGCGCCACCACTTGTCGGCCCGTGTACCCACATTCGCGCAGCAAATAGGCGATTTTCTGCGTGATCACACGTGTCTTGCCACTGCCCGCCCCAGCCAGCACCAGACAAGGTCCGTCCATATACAACACCGCCTGACGCTGCATGGCGTTCAGGTCGGTGGGGACGGTATGGCCTGGGGTATTAACGGAGGTGGACATGGTGTTAACTGGCCTTAAATTTCGAGAGGGTCGACCTCAATCGTAATACGCACTTTATGCTGCTTGGCCAATTGGGCGACCTGCGGCCCCCAGTGTCGTACAAAGGCCTGCAAGGCCGGGCGATGGGCGCTTTCCAGTAGCAATTGGGCGCGCTCCACTTTGGCGACACGCAAAACGCGTAAAGGCACAGGATCGTACAGGAAAACCTGATCCGCGCCGGGAAATTCGTTGGGATATTCTTCGGGCAATCGCCGTGCCTGCGTCAGCAAACGAATGGCATCTGCCAGTTGCGGCGCCTCTGCCGACAACAGCACTTGATAAGCAAAAGGCGGCAAACCTACGGATTCGCGTTCGTTCAAAGCACTTTGGGCAAAGCCGATGTAATCGTGTTTGATCAGGCTTTGATAAACGGCCTGCTCGGGATAGCCTGTCTGGATGATGACATCCGCCCCTTCGGTGTGACGGCCTGCCCGGCCTGCCACCTGCATCAATTGCGCAAACAGGCGCTCGGGCGCACGGAAATCATGGGCAAACAACGTGGCGTCGGCATTCAGTACGCCCACCACGCTCAAACGGGTGAAGTCGTGGCCCTTGGCGACCATCTGTGTTCCCACCATGATGTCCACTTCACCAGCATGTACCTGCTCAAACAATTGCTGTGCGCTCCCCTTCAGGCGCGTGCTGTCCGCATCAATCCGCACCAAACGAGCATTGGGGAAGCGCTCGCCCAGGAACTCTTCAATACGTTGTGTACCCCGGCCCATGGGCTGCAAATCCTGGTCGCCACAATCCGGGCAAGCGCGCGGCACGGGGGCCTGGTATCCGCAGTGGTGGCACTGCAAATTATGCTTGAAGCCATTTTGCCTATGCAGCACGGTATAGACCGTACAGCGTGGACATTGAGACAACCAGCCACAAGAAGCGCAATGCAGCACAGGCGCATAACCGCGCCGGTTTATGAACACCAGGGACTGTTCGCCCCGCTCCAGACACGCTTCCAAAGCATCCAGAAGCTGTGGCGAAAAACCCGACTCCAGCCGCAGATGTCGAGTGTCGACCAGACGCACTCGCGGTAGTGACACGTCGCGGGCCCGCTTGGGCAGACTTAAGAGGCTATAGCGCCCCTGTCGGGCGTGGTTCCAGCTTTCCAGCGAAGGGGTGGCCGAGCCCAGCACCACGGGTACTTTCAGATCATGACCGCGCCAGACTGCCAGGTCTCGGGCGGAGTAGCGCAAACCGTCCTGCTGCTTGTAAGAAGCGTCGTGCTCCTCGTCCACAATAATCAGGCCCAGCTCTGGCATGGGCGTAAAAATGGACAGTCGCGTTCCCAACAGAATGCGGGCCTGACCGCTATTGACGCGCAACCAGGAGCGCAGCCGTTCGCCTTCGGACAGGCCGCTATGCAAGACAGCCAGGACATCGCCCGGCAAGACACGGGCCAGACGCGCACGCAGGACCTGCTCGAACTGAGGCGTCAGATTGATTTCCGGCACCATGAACAAGACCTGGCGCCCCTCTGCCAGCACCTGTTCCAGCACCCGCATATAAACTTCAGTTTTCCCACTGCCCGTGACCCCGTGCAGCAGCATGCAACTGCCCGGCTTGGCGGCCACAATGCCGTCCACCGCCGCCTGTTGCTCGGCGTTCAGAACCGGCAGAACATCGCTATCCACCGGGTCTACTTGCTTTTCCTTGCGCTTGGCCATGCGCAGCACCGGCCCCCCAGCGGACCGCTTGCCCAGATAGGCAGAGGGTTTGCGCAGCGGCCCCGGCAAGGAGGGCATCATGACTTCGCCCAGCGGACGGTGATAGTAGCCAGACGCAAAACGCGCCATACGCAGCCAATCGGTGGGAAATGGCGGCAAGTCGTCCAGCAGCTGATCAATTGCCTTGACCTGCTCGGGCGGATAAGAGGGCTGCTCGGGCAAGGCCACCACAACGCCTATCATTTGCCGCCGTCCAAAATGCACAATGACCCGTTGACCGACGAGTACCGGCTCGTGGTGCTGATAATCAAACACCCCATCCAGAGGCACGTCCAAAGCCACATGCAACCAGAAAGGTCCAGTGCTTGCCGATGCAGAAATAGCGTCAGGAGTGGCGGTCATGGATGGTGATTCAAAAAAGGGCTGGCCGGGCTGAAAGCCTGATAAGTCAAGAGCTTAGCCACCTGTGGATAACTTTGGGGAAAATGGTATGAACAAAAAATACAAAGAAGCAAGCACAGATACAATTTAGTTATCAATCTCTCTGAAATATGAATAAAACGCAGAGAAATCAAATAATTAAAACTGGGTATTGAAATTAAACCTTAAATATAAAGGCCTCAAACCCGGACGTATCTGTGTGCATAACTTTGCGCACAAGCTGCGATAGCCCGTGCGCAAAGAAGATCAAACGCTGTGGTGACGACGGCTGTAGGAATGCACTTCATCGACCAGAATGCCCACGGCTTCCGGGTCGGTGAAACGCGAGATACCGTGACCAAAGTTGAACACGTGACCACCCTGACCCACAGGACCAAAGTCGTCGATAACGCGACGGGCTTCACGACGGATGGCTTCTTCGCCACCGAACATCGTCATGGGGTCCAGATTGCCTTGCAGGGCCAGTTTGTCACCGATACGAGCGCGCGCACGGGACAGATTCACCGTCCAGTCCACACCCATGGCATCAGCGCCACAGCCAGCAATATCTTCCAGCCACATGCCGCCGCCCTTGGTAAAGACGATGACGGGTACGCGCTTGCCGTCGTGTTCACGGATCAGACCGTCGACCACTTTACGGGTGTAAGCCAGGGAGAACTCCTGGAACAGGGAATCGGACAAGACGCCGCCCCAGCTATCGAACAGCATTACAGCCTGTGCACCGGCACGGATCTGCGCGTTCAGGTAGTCCTGGGTGGTCTGGGCATTGATTTCCAGCATGCGGTGCATCAGGTCCGGACGCTGATACATCATGCTTTTCACCAGACGGTAGTCGTCCGAGCCCTGGCCTTCAACCATGTAGCAGGCGATGGTCCAGGGGCTGCCTGCAAAACCGATCAGCGGTACTTTGCCGTCCAGTTCCTTGCGGATCAGGGACACAGCGTCGAACACGTATTGCAGCTTGGACATGTCTGGAGCTTCCAGCGCCATGACGTCGGCTTCGTTACGCACGGGACGGGCAAAACGCGGGCCTTCGCCAGCGACGAAATCCAGACCCAGACCCATAGCGTGTGGCACGGTCAGGATGTCGGAAAACAGAATGGCCGCATCCAGATCGAAGCGACGCAGGGGCTGCAGAGTCACTTCACAAGCAAATTCGGGATTTTGAGCCAATTGCATGAAGGAACCGGCCTGGGCACGGGTGGCATTGTATTCAGGCAAATAACGCCCCGCTTGGCGCATCAGCCAGATGGGGGTGTAAGGCACAGGCTCACGCAACAGCGCGCGCAGGAAAACATCGTTTTTTAATTGAGGTAAAGACACGGCAATCCCTATTGAAAAATGCCTGTTAATTTTAACCATCGTGTTCGTCGTCTGGGTTTGACGCGGATCGAAAGCGTGCAGCATCGATATGGTGTTTGCGCATCAGTGCCCAGAAAGCACGCCGGTGCTTTTGCGCGGAGCGGGCCGCCATGGCGATATTGCCGCTATGGCGATCAAGGGCGGCATGGATATAGGCCTGCTCAAAGCGGGCCACTATCCGTCCCTTGGCGACTTTGAAGGATTCCTGGCTGCTGGCGTAGCGCGAAGCTACCGCAGCGGCATAGGCTTCCAGCGTCGTCCCTTCCTGTTGCAAGATAGTTTGCGACAGATGCTGCTCCGTTGGGCCGGGGTGCAGGACCAGATCCTGGTTTTCCTGCACCCTATAGTGTATCCGACCCGACAGCCCCGGTTCATTCAAAGCGTGGGAAGACGTCTGCAAACGTTGGCGATTGATGCGGGCGCGCAAATCATCCAGGCATAAAGGCTCACGGACGTAGTCGGCCAGACCCAGTTCCAGCAGATCCGTCAAGGCGGCCGCCTTGATGGCTGCGCGCACCAAACCGAATACCGGCACGGGCAACAGGCCCTGGGCAGCGGATAGCGCACGGCGCACATGGATCAAGGTGGCCTCTTCGATGGGAATCAGACAGGCATCAAAACGCAGCAGCAAGGTGGCGGAGCGGCGTAAGAACAGATAGTCCTGATCGGGATGGGGAGAAGGCGGGGCCAGCAGAACTTGTAATTGCAGGCGCTCGCAGGGCGGGATGATGGCCAGCAAATTCTGGGCCCACGAGGGCTGGGTATGCAGCAAAGCGCAATCGAGGTGTAAACGCATCAGACTGTCCTTGAGAAGCCGGGCGAACCACACCGGTCGCCCCAAAATCATGAGCTTCTAGAATAGAAATCCGAGCTGTTTGCGATAAGTCGGAGTTGCGTCTACGTAGCTGTACTTAATCGCCGCAAATGCGGCTGCGACGCCATTCGCTGGGCGATACGCCGTAGCGTCGCCGAAAGGCGTGGCTGAACACGGCGGCATCGGAAAAGCCCATTTGCCAGGCCAGTTCGCTGATCTGCCGACCCGGTTTGCCATCCACCAATAATTGACAAGCACGTTCCAATCGGGCGGCCATGATGTAGTCAGCAGGCGCTTGGCCGGACAGCTCGAAAAGCTTGTAGAGATAACGGCGGGAAATCCGAAACTGCAAGGCCAGGGACTGGGCATTCAAGCCCGTATCCCCCAGATGATCTTGCACGTATTGCTGAATTTGCAGCAACTGGCCACGCCGCACTTCATCCAGGGCGGATTCGGTGGGCACCGGGCGACCATCGGCCAGGCTCAGCGCCATCATGCGGATCACGGTCTGGGACAGCTCGCTCAAGGCCGAGGGCGACAAATGCCCCCGCTCCTGCAAGCCCAAACGCAGCATATCCATAGCAATCCGGGCCGGGCCTGTGGTGGCTGAAAAGGATCGCGCCACCGCATCGCTTAACCAGGGCAGCCAAGGCAGCAAACGCTCTTCCTCGAACTGCAAGACCAGAAAGTGGGATTGATCCTGCACAGACACTTCGTAAGGGCGGGTGGTGTCATAAATCCCCCACTCGCCAGCACGCAAAATACCACTGCGATTGTCTTGTTCGATCTGACTGCTGCCGCTGATCTGCAATGTCACTTTGTACAGGGCGTGTTCAGACTGGCTGGCCAAGGCTTGTGTACGCCGCACGCGCTGAGCGCTGGTACACAGTTCCATGACATCGACTGAGCCCATACGATCGGTGGCTGCACGGTTGGAAAAGCCCCGCAACGACTCAGGCTGGACTTCCAAAGGCACAAAATACGCGCACACCACTTCCTGCCAAGCAGCCAGGCTCTTGAAAGAAGCAGAGGGAGTGCGCAATAACATAGACATTGCCTGGGGCCCTTGCGGCCAACGCTATTGATCGGTGTGGGAGGCATGATACGCCCCCCTTTTCTTATAGCCCTAAAAAATTCAAGCGTCTACGGTCGTTAACCCGCTGTATCAGCGTTCCATGGACCCGTACAGGTAGGGAGCAGGCTCCAGACCCATGCTGTTCATCTGGACGGTTAATTCGTTACGCGCCTTGAGCACATCATCAAAACGATGACGTCGTGACGCCCCGACCTCGGCAGAGGTAAAGGGTCGGAATTCGGGTGTCATTTCTTCGGGGCTGAATTTAGCCACAATCCAGTTCAGCACCCGGGCCAGATCCGCATTATCCAACTGCGATTGCGAAGCACCGGGCACCCGTATCATGTAGTCCCGCCCAGCGGGCAAGCGTGTAAACAAGCCAATGGACTGATTGAAATTGGGGATTCCGCGATGCGTCAGGCCCTGGCCATCGTAGCGATGGCAGCCTGCACATTGCAGCATATAGTCTTTAAAAGCCTGGGAGCTTTGCAGGTAATCGCCCGTTCCGGCCATCTCTTCTTGGGCATGGGCCCAAGGCGTAAACGCCAGGAGTACGGCGCTCAAACAGGCCAGGCGCAAAGATGTCCACACAGTGATGCCTCCTTAAGTGACCGGACCCCATCCAGGCTGTCCGGCACCTTGTTCAACGCCTGGGTCTGCCCGCAGGGCGAAAGAACGTGTCAAGACGACAGGTTCTTGCATCGCCCGGGCAGCCCCGGAGCCTTTTTTAGTTTTTGGCCAAGCCAACCAGCACAGACGTCGTGCAATGGAAGGTGCTGTTCTCGTTCGCCATGCACCAGTTCACGTCATTGTGCAGGAAGAACTCGTAGCCAGGACGTTCGCGGGTTTGCGTATTGCACTGGCAACGGCCGCAAGCGGTCTTGCCGCAGCAATCGTGGTAGCTGATCAGGTAGTCCTTGCCATCATGCGGGTTGTGACACGTACCGATCCAGGAGATGGGCGATGGTGTCGAGCCCGGAGGGCAAGTCGTGGTGGTGCCGCCGCAGCAAGAGCACAGGAACCCGTCCACCGCGCAATGACGCCAGTAGTCGCAGGAGTTCACTTCGTCTTCACTCGCCAGATCGGGATTCAGACTGATGTGATCGGCACCACTGCTACTGCTGCCGCCACCACCGGCAGCGCGAGCCACGGGCAATACGGGCAGCACAAAGGCCGAACCGACCATTAATTTACCCACCGAGCGCAGCACGCTGCGACGCGAGGTCTTGTGAGCCACAGAGCGGGAGAGACTCTCCCCAAATTTATCCAGCCAACGCATTGACGTTCTCCTTTCGTGATACCTGCACTTGCTTCATGCCCGAGTCACCGGCCAAATATTCCTGCGCCGAGGCCACACCCAGGTCTTTGGCGTTGAACAGGCTTTCCAACTGCTCACGCGAATTGACCAGACCCTTGGCACGCACCACACCGCTTTCATCAATCAGCACGGCGTAAGGCAGTTTGCTGATCTGAAAGCCCATGCCCAACTGCGTGGACAAGACGTAAGGGAAATGATCCAACTGTGCTTTCTGGTAGAAAGCCAGATGCTCGGGCATCTCGCCATCACTGGCCAGCACAATATCGACCCACTGACCTTCCGAGCCCTGGATGGACTTCAGAATCGGCAAGAGCTTCTTGCACACCGGGCAGGTAGGCGACATGAAGAAAATCAACTGGCTGCGCGGACCGGCCACACCCACGGAAACGGTGCGACCACGCAGGTCTTGCAGTTCCATGACCGGAGCCGCATCCCCCACTTGCGGGCCTTTATCCATAGTCAAGGCACCCATAGGGGCAACCCGTTCATACAACACGCCAATCTGGCGCGACAGGGCAAGTACAACCAGCACCAGGGCCAGTACGATTACCCATAAAATGACGTTAGAAATCATTAAAGCGGTCATTTAGGTCTCCTAAGAATTCTGCATTTTCTGGAATTTCAGATGGGATTCGATCAACTGGTTAGCCGCGTAGTACAGGCCCAGCAAGGCCAGGGTGGCACCAAAGAAGGTCAAACCATCCATCCAGACCAGTTCACGGGCACTGCTGATGGCCCAGTCACCGCTAGCCACGGCCAGCGCTGCCAACAAGGCATTGCGGGCCACCAGCCACCAGGACAAACCACCCGAAGACTCCCCCAGCCCGGAGCAGCCGCAATCGACATCGCGACGGCCACGCAGCAGGTTCATCACAATGCCACTGGTGGCCACCAACAGCACGCACAGAGCCAGAGCGGCCCCCAGCGAACGGCTGGCTGGCCACAGCAGCAAGGGCGCGCTCAGCGCCTCGGCCGCCACAAACAGCACACTGAACGGTCGTAACAACACTTCCGGCAACAATCGATAACCGCCAACGGCTGCCTCGAACAGGCTGAAGTGACGCAGTTTATCCAGCGCCCCCAGTCCCATCAGCACGGCCAAGCAAGCCAGGCTGGCATAGGTCAGGACCGGGTCCATATCAGACACCCCCAACTGGGTGAAACTGAACTTGCAAGGAAGCTTCTGCGGCGCCTTCAATGGTGCGCAACAACTTGGGTTCAGGCTGGCTAATGTCATAGACGTTCACATTGCCACCGTCCAGTGTCAGCATCAGATTGCGTTGCTGATCAATGGTCATGGACAAGGCATCACGTCCGGGAATGCGGGCTACGCGCTTTTTGGTCTTGGTATCCATGACCCAGATTTCGGCTGCAGGGAACTTGTGTGTGCCCTCTTTGCCATCCGGGTGCATGAACACGTACATGCGGCCGCTGGCACGATGCAGACCCACCAGGTTATAGCCACCAGGCACCCAGCTCTTGGCTTTGTCCTCATCCGTCAGCAAGGACCAGGGACCGTCTACCTTGACTTCGTCTCCGCTGAAATCAGCACTGTAGACATTGCCGTAGTAGGACACGAAGTGAGCCTTATCCTTGTCCAGGGCAGGAGCGATAAAGATCGGGTCGTCCTTGACCGAGAACATCTGCTTGCTGCGCGACTGGCTGGCAACTTTGCCGTCCTCGCCCAGATTGATGCTCAACAAGCCACCATCGCCACAAATGGTCATGAAGCTGCGTGGGCGGTTGGGCTGAGGGATCACGCTCCAGCAACCAGCAGCAGCGGTAACGTCTTCCACATAGTCGCCCTTGGCCACATCCACGATACCGATGGAAGTCGCAGGCGAGGCGTTCTGCAGCACGATGAATTTGCCGTCAGTGGTCTGACGGAACATGCCATCGTAGTTCAGGCCTTGAACACGCTTGGGCGGCAGGGAAATTTCTTTGTCAAAGGTCAGCTTGTCAGCATCCCAGACTTCCACCACGTCCGAGCGCTTACCGCGGGTGACGCGCTCGTGGTAGGTCGTCATGGTGTAGATTTTCTTGCCGTCGTTGGACAACTGCACATGGCCGTTGAACGCGGTAGGCACCATGCCCAGGAATTTGCCGTTGGTGTAGTCATAGACATGCACACGGCTTTCGGTCAGGTGGTTGAACACCGAGTCCATGACATAGATACGGTTTGCCTGGGGGGCAGACACGCTATGGCCACCGGTCAAGACCTCAAGCGGCTTGTCCTGGGCTTGCGCTCCACCGGCCAGAACCATCAACCCCAACATGGCGGCGGCGGTCGTTAATGTAAATTTAGACTTCATTGGATGTCTCTCCTCATGGGCGTCCACGCTGTCAGAACGCATAGGCATAACGGAATTGCAGGCCGCGCATGCGCGGGCCATTCTCGACTTTCAAATCATGGATATACTGCAATTGCACCTGGTGGGCGTCGGTAAGCTGATGCGTAATTTCAGCCGCCAGTTGGTGGTTGCGTGCCCGCGTCACCGTGGTTTTTCCATTAACCCGCTCGCGCCCGCCGGTTTCATAGCGGTAGCGCAGACCCACATAGGTCTTTTCAGTCAGGTTGGTTGAAACCAGGGCCATCAGGCGGATTGCCGTGTCTTTTTTCAGGGTCTGACCGTAGTAGTTCTTGTTATTGCCAAAGAACTCGAACTCCGCCACGCCTTCCACAAAGGAGGATTCGCCAAAGCCTTTCACAATCGCAAAGTCCTGAATGGTGCTCCAGCGGTTCTTGCCCGAGGACACATCCGCGTGCGAGCCGTGGTAACGACCGGTAGGAGCCGTAATAAAGGGCTCCCAGGCAAACCAGAAACGGTTTTCAGGATCGTTATGCAACCAGACGGCGGCACCGGCTGTCACATCGCCAATCCCTGTCATGCGATCACGGTCTTTCCCGGGCACATCCAGCGTATTGCGAAAGCCGGGCACAATCAGCTCGTACTGCACCGTTTTACCGGCCAGCTCGCGAAAATGCATCTGGCGATAAATCATGCCTTGCACATTAAGCTTGGGGCTATCGCCAATACGTGAACCCTTATCATAAAAACCGTGCGACTTCAGGCCCATCATGTAGACGGCCAACACATTGGTCCCTACCGGAGCAGGTATCCAATCCCGAGCACTGGGGTCGCCTGCATGGGCAAGCCCGGCACTGACACCGCTCAAGGCCAAGGCCAGAGCGGTCCGCTGCACTATTGCGTACATTATTTTGTCTCCTCGAAGAAGGCGCGAACGGTATCGTTATTGTGTTCGCGCCCTTGTCCCTAGCTAGGCTGCCGGGTAGGCCATGCAGACCGATTTGGTCTCCAGGTAAGCCTCTACCGCAGCGCGCCCGTGTTCCCGACCCAGGCCAGACTGCTTGTAGCCACCGAAGGGCATGCTGGGGTCCAGCATGTTGTGGGTGTTAACCCACACCGTGCCCGCCTTGATACCGGCGGTCAGACGTTGCACGCGGGCCAGGTCCTGACTCCAGACGCTGGCACCCAGGCCAAAGTCTGTATCGTTGGCCAATGCCAATGCCTGCGCCTCGGTTTCAAACGGAGTCGCAACCACAACGGGGCCAAAGATTTCTTCACGCATGATGCGGGCATCGGGAGCCACGTCGGCAAACACGGTGGGGCGTACAAAGTAGCCCTGCTCGGGGCGTGCGCCCTCGCCTGCCAACATGCGGCCACCTTGCTGGCGACCCACATCAATGTAGTTCTGCACGCGCTGCTGATGGCGTGCCGAGATCAGCGGAGCAATCTGGGTAGATTGCTCAAAACCCGAGCCCAGTGTCATGGAGGAAGCCAGATCGGCCACACCCTGCACCACGCGCTCGTAAATACCTTTTTGTACGAACAGACGCGAACCGGCGGTACACACCTGACCCTGGTTAAAGAAGATGGCGTTGGCCGCACCTTGAATGGCCATGTCCACATCGCAATCGTCCATGATGACCACAGGGGACTTGCCGCCCAGCTCCAAAGACATGCGCTTCATATCGTTGATGGCTTGATGGCCGATCAACTTGCCCACTTCCGTGGAGCCGGTGAAGGAGATCTTGTTCACGCCAGGGTGTGCTGTCAGGGCAGCGCCCGTGCTTTCGCCACGGCCCGTGATCACGTTGATCACACCGGCGGGGAAACCGGCTTCCAGAGCCAGTTCGGCCAGACGGATGGCGGTCAGCGGGGTCTCTTCAGCAGGCTTCAGAACCACGGTGCAACCGGCGGCCATGGCAGGCGCGATTTTCCACACGGCCATCAGCAGCGGGAAGTTCCAGGGCACGATGGCGCCAACCACACCCACAGGCTCTTGGCGGGTGTAGGCGTGGTAATTGATACCGGGAGGGAAGGCGATGGAGGGCGACAGCAATTCACCGCTGATCTTGGTGGCCCAACCGGCCATGTAACGCAGCCATTGTGCGCTGGCGGCCACTTCCAGACCGTAGGAGAAGAACAGCAGTTTGCCGTTGTTCAGAGTTTCCAGACGAGCCAGCTCGTCGGCATTGGCTTCGACCAGATCGGCCAAGCGCAACAGCAGGCGCTCGCGCTGGGCGGGCAGCATCTTGCCCCATTCGCCTTGCTCCAAGGCCTGGCGGGCGGCACGAACAGCACGGTCTACGCCTTGTTCACCAGCCTCGGGCTGGTGCGCAATAACTTGTCCAGTTGCTGGATCGTAGACGGGAATCGTGGGTCCTTGAGAATCACTGACGGGCTTGCCGTCAATAATCATGTGTTCGCGAATCGCGTTGCGCTCGGGTTGTACGTCCTGCCCCATAGTCTGTCTCCACACGGAATAGTTGATTCTTAACGAATCCAGTATAGGGACGAGGACAAGCCCGGACTTGTGATTCTGTGCACGAGGGCTTGTTGATTTGGGTACGGAGTGAGCCCAGGCCTGCGCTAGAACAAGTCCATCTGGGCAGGCATGCTGAGCTGAAAATCGCCAACACCGGTCAAATGCACACGGCGTTCAAAGTCCAGCAGGCTGGCTTTGCGATGCAGGCCAGAGCTAAAGCCGGTGAGCATGCCATTGGCACCTTGCACGCGGTGACAAGGCACGATGATGCTGATGGGGTTCAGGCCGCAAGCCTGGCCCACGGCACGGACCGCTTTAGGGCGGCCCAGATGTTCAGCCATCTGCCCGTAAGTCCAGGTTTGGCCATAAGGGATAGTCTGCAAGGCCTGCCAGACCTGTTGCTGGAACTCGGTGCCTTGCAAACTGAAAGGCAAATCAAACTGTTGCAGCTTGCCGGCAAAGTACGCGTCTAGCTGGGCCTGCACAGGTTCAGCCAAAGCAGGCTCGGGGATCAGCCCGGCCAGTTGCTCAGGCGTCAGGCCGTGCACGGTCTCCTCTTCAAAATCCAGACGCAGCAAAGCGCCTTGGGCATCCACTAACAGACGCATCGCCCCTAAAGGCGTATCAAAGCAGGCAGTACGCAGCCCAACATAGGCAAACATGGCAGTCCAAATCCGAGGGCAGAATGTTTGATCATACTGCGCGACTCTAGCCACTTCAAAAAACCTGGCAACACCCAGGCAACACCCAGGCAGGCTAGAGGCCAACTCCTGGTCAAGAGCTTTTCAGCCGAAAGAGCCACATACCGCCTGGCCCCAGAAGGAGGAAGGACTCATATTTATAGTCATTGTGAGCCGGTCTGGGCCGGGGGGCCGTCCTCTGGGCGATTCAGGCTTCTTGCCGCAGGCGGGCTTGCTATTCGGGGTTCAAGCGTCCTGTTGTTTGAGCGAAATGCTTGTGCCTTGTCCGGGGAACAAGGTACTTTCGCGAGTTCAGGACGCGCCCGAATAGCAAGCCTGACCAGGGTACCGGTGCGCAGCACCGGCAAGGAGCCAAGCCCGGAGGACGGCCCCCGGCCTAGACCGGCGTTTTCACGAGGCACTATCTAAACATGCAGCCACTTTTGCGCTTCTTGTTTCCTTATCTCGCCAGCCTCCTGCTTCGGACACAGCTCCGCTCTACAAGGGCCAAAGAAGAAGAAGAAGAAGAAGAAGAAGAAGAAGAAGAAGAAGAAGAAGAAGAAGCGCAAGCAAAAAAAATGGATAAACATCGAGAATCCTCTCGGTGTTTATCCGGCAAATCCAACAAATGCAGCAATTACTCAAGAACAGCAAGGTTTAAACGGTTTGCACACCCTTGGCGGACAAGTCCAGACCCACACGGCGCACCACGGCCTCGAACTCGTCACGGCTGATGTGATCCAGCGCGGTAGCCGGGTCGCGGGTGGCGTCGCAGGCGATGATGCCACGGCGCATATAGGAATATTTGCGCAACGCCAGCGCCACCAAGGGCTGGAATTCGTAGCGAATCAGCGAGCAATAACGGTCAAAGACACGGGCGGCTTCTTCTTGATCGCCCTGGCGATGCAGCTCATACACTTTCAACAGAATTTCCGGGAAGGAAAAGCCGGTAACCACACCATCTGCCCCCCGTTGCAGCTCCTCCAGAAAATGCATGCCGCCCAGGCCACTCAAGATAGGGAAGGCATCGCCCGACAAGCCCCGCACAGCGGTAATTTTTTGACCTACCGGGGGATCTTCGGAGTTCAGGATAGACACGCCCGCCTCCGCTTTCAGACGCACAGCCAAGGCTGGACTGATGCGAGCCGCAAACAATTCCGGGAAGTCGTGAATGACCACAGGGAGGCGGATAGCCTGCACGATCTGGCGGTAATAGGACACCTGCATCTCGTCGTCTGCTCCGGCCAAAGGAGCGACAAAAATCGCATCGGCGCCCAGATCCTCGGCACTACGAGCCTGTTCCACTGCGGCGGCTGTGCCCAAAGCACGCACGCCCACCCAGACTGGCACCGCGCCCCGCACCGCTGCCACCACAGTTTCAATGACACGACGACGCTCGAAGGTGCTGAGCTTATGCAGCTCGCCCATCACCCCCAAGATTGCCAGTCCGTGAATACCGGCTTCAAGCTGGAAATTCACCAGGCTGACCAGGCTTTGCAAATCCAGCTCACCACCCGGTTTGAAGGGGGTGGGGCAAATGGAAAAGACACCTTTATTTTTCATAATTACGCTTAGGCTCAACGAGGAATAACAAACGGCTTTTGCATACGCGAGATCGCACGTACCAAGGGCCACAGAAGAAGGAAGTAAATCAGCGCAGCAGCGACCAGTGGTGTCTGGCTATAGGTTTCGCCCTGCACGATCTGGGCCGAACGCAGCAACTCGGGCAAGGCCACAGCGGACGCAATCGAGGTCTGCTTGATGGCCTCCAACGTGTTGCTGGCCAGATCCGGAATCACATTGCGTACGCCCTGGGGCACGACCACGTAGGTCATGGCCTGACGGGCACTCAAACCCGTAGAGCGGGCCGCCTCGTTCTGGCCGGGCGACACCGACTCCAGCCCAGCGCGGAAAATCTCCGCAAAGTAGCCACTGCTGTTCAGGACCAAGGCCAGCACCGTGGCCGAAAACTCATTCAGGGGCACGCCCAGAAAGGGCAAACCGTAATAAATGAAGATCAGCAGCACCAAAGGCGGGAAAGCGCGAAAGAAATCCACGTACAGCAGAATCAGGCGGTTCAGCCAGCGATGCTTTTGATAGTGCAAGCAGGCAATCACCAGACCCAGTAAGGCCGCCAGCGGCACGATGATTACAGAGAGCTTCACCGTCAGCCACAAGCCCTGTAACAGCAGCGGCCAGCTAGCGGCAATGATTTTGGGGTTCAAAAAGGTATCGATCAGTTCCATAGTGCATCTCTCCTACGACTTGATCGCATAGCGCCGTTCGAGGACCCGTGTCAGGTAAACGAAGGGGAAGAAAATCAGGCAGAACAAAATGGCCCCCGCCGTAAAAGCCGTAGGGTTGGCGATGTTGGACTGGATGTTGCTGGACACATTAAGCAGCTCGGGCACAGCAATGACTGAGCCCAGCGTGGTGCCTTTGGTAATGCCGATGGCGCGATTGGTTAGCGGTGGAATCGCCAGTCGCACGGCTTGCGGCAGAATGATGGCAAACAGCGTCTGGCTGAATCCCATGCCGGTCGAGCGGCCTGCTTCCCACTGCCCCGTAGGCACTGAAGCAATACCCGACCAGAAAATCTCTTCGGCAAAAGCGGACAGCACAAGACTTAAGGCCAGCACAGTAGCCGGGACCGGTTCGATCACAATGCCCACCGAGGGCAAGGCGAAAAAGACCAGCACAATAATGACCAACTGCGGAATCGCACGGAATACGTCCACATACAGCGTCATCAGAATATTCACGGGACGCCAGCCATAGCAGCGCAACACAGCCAGCGCCAGGCCCAGGACGGTCCCCAGAACCACGGTCATCACGGCCATTTGCAGCGTGACCCAAAAGCCCTGCATGATCTCGGGCAGATGGGGGCTGATCAGCGTCCAGTTAAAGAAGTAATAGAGAATCTGATCCATGGCCGGCCTCAGTGCATGCGGCTCAGAAAATCCTGAATACGCTTGTGACGCGGCTTGCTCAGAATTTCCTCGGGACTGCCTTGATCCAGAATCACGCCCTGGTCCATGAACACAATGCGGTCCCCTACTTCGCGGGCAAACTGCATTTCATGCGTGACAATCACCATGGTCATGCCCGCATCGCGGGTGCGTTTCATCACATTCAGCACTTCACCCACCAGCTCCGGGTCCAGGCCCGAGGTCGGCTCATCAAACAGCATGACTTTGGGTTCCAGCGCCAAAGCGCGGGCAATGCCCACACGCTGCTGCTGACCACCGGATAACTGGCTGGGATAGTGCTCGATACGCTGGGCCAGGCCCACTTGTTCCAGATGATGGCGAGCCAGTTCTTCGGCCTGCGCCTTGGGCACTTTCTTTACCTTGCGCAGCGCCAGCATCACATTGCCCAGCGCCGTCATGTGCGGGTACAGGTGTATGCCTTGAAACACCATGCCGATGTTTTGACGTACCTGATTCAGGTCGGTGCGCGGACAGGTCACATCACTGCCTGCCACCACAATCGTGCCGCTGGTGGGGGTTTCCAGGCGGTTGATGCAGCGCAGGCAGGTACTTTTGCCTGATCCCGAACCGCCAATCATCACCACAACTTCGCCAGTGTTGACGCTCAGGTCTATGCCTTTAAGAATTTCGGCTTGCCCAAACGACTTGCGCAAGCCCTGGATGCGGACAATTTCACTCATGGTCGCTCCTTGTCCGCCTGCCAGTCGGGCAGGCGGGGACCGGCCCCTGCAGGGCCATATAGCTAGAGAAACAGCGCGATGGCGCTTTTACGGACGGGAGCAGTCGGGAGTGTGCTCGGTGGGCTCGTAGCCAGGGAAATCAGGCACGCCGTAGCCGGGGAAAATCACCGTCATGGCTGTACCAGCATTGGGTTCCGTACCAAACCACTTCACATGCAGCTTGGACAGGGAGCCGTCCTGCTTCATGCATTCCAGCACTTCATCCACGCGGTTGCGCAAGGCCGTGTCGTCCTTGCGGAAGGCAAAGGCGTAGTTGGCCTCGGTGGTCATGTCATAGACCGGAGCCAGTGCGGGGGTTTGGGTGGCGATATAACGCGCCAAGGGAGTTTCAGACATATTGGCAAAGGCACGGCCAATGGCCACCGCCTGCACGGCATCCGTGTTCTTGTTGAAACGCTGGATCTTGTAGCCGTATTTTTCCTGGTTATCTTGCAACCAGCGGTCCGAGAAACTGCCGTTGTTGACGGCAATGGTCTTGCCTTTCAGGTCTTCCAGCGAATTGACGGTAGCGCCTTTTTTAGCCAGAAAGCTCAGGCCGCCTGCCATATACGGCTCGGCAAACAACATTTGCTGAGCGCGTTCCAGCGTCGTGTTGGTGGGCGCGGCCACCATGTCGTAGCGGCTGGAAAACAGGCCCGCAAAAATAGCAGAAAACGGGGTGTCGATGACCTCGGCACCGTCATAGCCCATGCGCTGGGCCACTTCCTGAGTCAGGTCGTTGGAAAAACCATCCATCTTGCCATCGGTGCCACGCATGAAAAACGGCACCAGGCCCACGTCAGCAGCTACTTTGAACTTCTTGCCCTGATTGGGATTGTCAGCATGTGCTGGCAGGCTCAAGGCCAGGCCAGCGGCCACGGCAGCCAGCATCAAGCCAGCTTTATGCCCCAAACGGGTATGTCCCAGACGGGCACGTCCCAAACGGGCACGTCCCAGACGGGCAACGCTGTGTTTGCGAGAAACAGCCGCAGCCAACGCGGCGATAGTGTTTACGCCTTGCATAAGGTCTCCTTGCCATCATTTTCTAGTTTGTAGTGCTTTTAATTCTAGGGGTGGCAAAACCTTGATGTCATATGCTTTTTTATTAACTCTTCATAACACAGCGTTAAGCGAATACTCGTGTTCCCTGTACACGGCGGACTTCACGGACGCAGCGTGTTTTCCCGCCCAGGCTCCTCTAAGGGTAAGTCCCCCCTTGGAGAGGCAGCCAGGCAAGACGCAACGCGAGGAACGGTTTACTGATGGGTGATCAACTCAGGCCCAGCCTGCCCGCATACCTCGGGACGCCGTGGAGATCACCACTTCCATGAAGTCATGGGCCAACTGCGAAACCGGCACCACATTGGAATGCAGCATGTGCAAAGGCATGGTGGTGCGGGGATTAATCGGGCGTACCACCACATCGGGCCAGACCCGGCCAGCTACCGCCAGCTCATCCACAATCGCAATGCCTGCTCCGGCCTGCACCATGGCACAAGCAATGTGCGTCAAACGCACTTCCACTGCCAGTTGCGGCACACCCGGACGGTTACCAAATAACTGCTGCACCATCTGCCCATAAGGGGTGTCATTGCCATAACCAATCAGGTCCAGCCCTTCCAGATCGCTGGCATCCAGCTCCTGCTTGTCAGCCAGGGGATGACTGGCTGGCAACACCGCCACCAGATGGTTTTCGTAGATGGATTGGGCATGCAGGCTGGGATGCGTCAGCGGCACAATGGCCACGCCCACTTCGGCCTGTTGGGTGACCAAAGCCTGAACCAGATCACTGGAAATCAGGGTACGCACATAGACCTTCACATCCGGAAATGCTTTGCGAAAACGCGTGACGGCCATGGGGATCAAGGTTTGCCCCAGGCTGGGGCTGACGGCAATGTGCAAGCTGCCGTGGCGCTTCTCGATCAGGTCGGTGGCCACCTCGTTTACCCGCTGCACACTGTTATGGACTTGCTCCACTTCCTGATAGAGCCGACGCGCCTCCGGCGTGGGGTACAGACGCCCCTTGATGCGCTCGAACAGCACCAGACCAATACGCGATTCGGTATAGGACAGAAGGCGGCTGATGGCCGGTTGCGACACGTTCAGCAATTGCGCCGCCTTGCTGATGGAACCGGTCAGCATGATCGCGCGGAAAACCTCGATTTGACGAAGATTGAGCAGCATCCCTTAACGTAGCCTTATGTTTCGAGCACAAATAAGCATAAGACATTTTGATTTGCCTATGTTTCAATTTTTTCAAGCTGCCATCCCGGCGCGCCTTGATCGCAACGGGCTTACAGAGCGGCTTCATAACTACGACACGGAGACAAAATCATGCAAACCCTGCTTGCACGCACCCTTGCGGTGCTGGGCTTGGGACTGGCCGCCGCTGCGCCCACCGCCCATGCCGCTGACAAAGTTCATCTGATGCTGGACTTCATCCCCACCGGCGACTATGCCCCGTATTACTCGGGCATTGCCAACGGAATTTACGAGAAAAACGGCATAGACCTGAAGATCACCCGCGGTACTGGTTCAGGCGATACGGTTCTGAAAGTAGCCGGTGGCGCAGCCGATATTGGCCTGGCCGATATTTCCGCCATTCTGACCTCGCGCCAGAACAGCCAGACGCCCATCAAGGCCATTGCTTCCACCTTCTCGCACTCGGCCCATTCCCTGTTTGTGCGCAAAGACTCGGGCATTACCGACTTCTCCGGCCTGGAAGGCAAGAAAATTGCCGTCTCGCCCGGCAACAGCCACAAACTTTACTTCCCCATGGTGGCGCGCAAAGCCAACACCGATCCCGACAAGATTCAGTGGGTGACCGTGGACGGTTCCTCCATGGCACCACTGCTGATCAACGGCAAAGTGGACGCTGCTCCTTTCCTGGCTACCAACTACTACTACCAGAACAAACAGGCCAAGCGTTTTGGCAAGGAAATCGTGGTGCTGCCCTTTAGCGACCAGGGTTTCAACATCTACGCCCTGTCCGTTTTTGCCACTGAAAAGACCCTGGCTGAACGCCCACAGATGGTGCAGAACTTCCTGAACGCCACCATCGAAGCCTGGGATGCCGCCCGCAAGGACCCGGATACCGCCTGCCAAGCCCATGTCAAAGCCAATCCTGAAATCGATCTGGATGACTGCATGGGCAATCTGAACGCCGTGCTGGGCTACATCTACACCGATTTCAGCGCCGAGCACGGAGTGGGCAGCCTGGAAGAAGGCCGCATGAAAACCACTTACGAGGCGGTTGCAGAAGCGCAGAGCCTGGACCCATCCTGGGACTATCACCAAGCCTACGACACCCAGTTCATCGTCAAGGCCAACGGCACGGCCAAGCCCTGAGCTGAGCTGATTTTCGCGCGCGCACTGGCTGGCCCAGGCGGGTCAGCGCGCGCCTAGGAGCGCATTGTGATACGCATTCAAGACGTCAACCTGATCTACGGTCGTAATACCGAGCGAGAGACTCAGGCGCTGAAACAAATCAATCTGGACATCCAGGACAACGAAATCATTGCCATCGTCGGCGCGTCGGGCTGTGGGAAATCCACCCTGCTGCGCCTGATCGCAGGCTTGCTGATGCCTACGACCGGCACGGTCAGCATTGATGATGAAGTTGTCGCCCACCCCCGCCAGGACACCGGCATTGTGTTCCAGGCCCCGACCCTGGTGCCCTGGGCCAATATTCTGGACAACACCCTCCTGCCTTCGAGCATCATGGGTCGTCTGGACGATCAGGCCCGCAGCCGCGCCACGCGTCTGCTGACCACCGCTGGCCTGGGGAGTTTTCTGCATCACCACCCCAAGCAATTGTCGGGCGGCATGCAACAACGCGTGGCCATTTGCCGCGCCCTGGTCCACAACCCCAAAGTGGTGCTGATGGATGAACCCTTCGGTGCTCTGGACGCGCTGACCCGCGAAACCATGACGCTGGAGCTGCTGCGCCTTTGGTACGAAGACCCCAAAACCATTGTGTTTGTGACGCACTCGATTTCAGAGGCCGTCATGCTGGGCCACCGCATTGTGGTGATGTCGCCGCGCCCCGGCCAGATTACCGAAATCCTGGACGTGAACCTGCCCCGAGAACGAGACTTTTCCCTGGTGGGCACGCCGGAATTCACTCGCTGTGCCGCTGCCGTCCGTGAACTTATTTTCCAACACGAGGTGGCTTGATGAGCGAGCAAACTCAAACCCTGGTCGCCGCGCCCGTGCGCAAGCGACGACTGCGCCTGCGCGATTTCAATGAAATTACCGTCCCGGCCATCACCCTGATTGCCGTGGTCATTCTGTGGGAACTGGCCAGCCGCCTGTTTGATATTCCTGAATACCTGGTGCCCGCCCCCTCGCGCATCTGGGCCGATTCCATGCAAATGAAAGAGGCCATGCTGATGCACACGCTGGTGTCCACGCGCACCATCATGCTGGGCTTTTTGTTGTCCATTGTGATCAGCTTCCCGCTGGCCGTGCTGATTACCTACTCGCGCTTTTTCGAGCAGGCTATCTACCCGCTGCTGATTCTGACTCAGTCCATCCCTAAAGTGGCCCTGGCTCCGATTCTTGTCATCATCTTTGGCCCCACCGAGCTGCCACGCGTCGTCGTCACCTTTCTGGTCGCGTTTTTCCCGCTGGTCATCTCCATGACCGCTGGCCTTCTGGCCGCCCCGCCCGAACTGATCGAGCTGGTCCGTGCCTGCCGCGCCACCCGTTTGCAAGAGTTCTTCCGTATCCGCCTGCCCTTTGCCGTGCCCTTTATTTTCTCGGGCCTGAAAGTGGCCATCACCTTGTCCGTCGTGGGCGCTGTGGTGGGTGAGTTTGTGGCGGCCGACCAAGGTCTGGGCTATCTGATCACCACCTCCACCGCTTTCTTCAAGACACCGGTTGCCTTTGGCGCCATGGCGATCTTGTCGGTGCTGGGCATTGTGTTCTTCCAGGTGATTTCTGCCGCTGAACGCATCCTGTTCCCTTGGGCGATCAAGGACAATCGGAGCTGATCATGACATCACCTTATACCGTCATCCGTGGGGGCCTGGTGCTGGCCCACGCTCACGCCAAAGCCGAGCCTTTGGACATTCTGATCAAGAATGGCGAGATCGAAGCCATGGGCCCGCCCGGCCTGCCCGCACCTGCTGATGCCACAGTCGTGCAAGCGGATGACCAACTGCTGCATCCCGGCCTGATCAATGCGCATACCCACGGCCACGGCACCTATGCCAAGGCCATGGGAGATCGCTGGTCTCTGGAGCTGTTACTGACGGCGGGTCCCTGGATCAATGGCGACCGCCATCTGGAAGACAAGTACCTGAGCACGCAGCTCAATGCCGCAGAAATGCTGCTGAAAGGCTGTACCGCCAGCTACGACCTGTACTCTGAGGTCCCCGTGCCCACGGCGGAAGGCATGAATGCCGTCGCACAGGCCTACGTGGATGCCGGTATGCGGGCCACGGTCGCCCCGATGATGGCGGACCTGTCCTTTTACCAATCCGTACCCGGCCTGATCGAAGCCCTGCCGGAAGAATTGCAGAAGTTTGTGGCTCAACTGGCACCCCAGTCGTTTCGGGCCACGCTATCTGGCCTGACGGACTTTCTGGACCAGCAGCGCAACCCCGACCGCATTCGCGTGGCCCTGGCTCCGACCATTCCCATGCTGTGCTCGGACGAGTTCCTGCAAACCTGCGGTGAAATCAGTGCAGAGCGCAATATCGGCCTGCACAGCCACGTCGGTGAATCCTATGTGCAAGCCCTGACCGGCATGAAGCGTTATGGCACCACCATTGTTCAGCACTTGGACAAGCTGGGCCTGATCTCGCCCCGCTTCACCCTGGCGCACGCCATCTGGCTGGACGAGCGCGATCTGGACATTCTGGCCGTGCGCGGAGCCATGGTGGCCCACAACCCCGGCAGCAATATGCGTTTAGGTAATGGGATTGCCGATGTGAACTCCATGCTGGAACGCGGTATTACCGTGGGTCTGGGCACGGACGGCTCGAACAGCGGCGACAACCAGAACATGTACGAAGCCATGCGTCTGGCCTCCTTCTCGTCCAAGGTGCGTGGCCCTGATACCGAGCGTTGGGTAACAACCGAACAAGCGCTTTACGCAGCCACTGAAGGCAGCGCCCGCTGTCTGGGCATGGGCGAACAGTTAGGCCGTCTGGAGCCGGGTCGCAAGGCCGATATCGTGTTTCTGGATCTGGCCCATATCAACTGGATTCCACATAACAACACGATCAACCAACTGGTGCATCTGGAAGACGGCCTGGCCCTGCGCCATGTAATGGTCGACGGCCAGTTTGCCGTGCGCGACCGACAGTTAACACAAGTGAATATGCCCCGCCTGCGACAGCAAGTGGAGCAGGCCCAGGAACGCATCACACGCAATACCTACGACAAGCGCCACATCACGGAAAAACTGGCCAAAGCCGTAGGTTCTTTCTGCCTGTGCCTGGGCCATGACCGCTATCACGTGCAGCGCTGGGCGCACTCCAAGCAAGACTTAACATGACGTTATGTTTTACCAATAAATAGGCATACGACATTCATGATTAGATTTGCTTCAATCATAGAAACGAACACGATTACGGGCACGCAACATGCGCAGGCCCGAGCCATCCAAGGAGGAAGATAATGAGCGACTTCGATCTGGTAGTACGAGGAAATATTGTTGAGCGCGACCGCATCATCACTGACGGCTGGCTGGCCGTGCGGGAAGGCCGTGTGGCCGCCCGTGGCGTTGGTGCCGCGCCCTCGGCCCGCGAGCACGTAGATGCGCGTGGCATGTGGGTAATGCCCGGCGTGCTGGACGGTCAGGTGCACTCCGGCAGCCAGGCCAATCAGGAAGGTCTGGGCTGGGCTTCGCGTGCGGCCGCCGCCGGTGGCGTGACCACCATGGTGGAAATGCCTTACGACGATCCCGAA
Source organism: Alcaligenes parafaecalis (assembly GCF_026344135.1). NCBI lineage: Bacteria > Pseudomonadati > Pseudomonadota > Betaproteobacteria > Burkholderiales > Alcaligenaceae > Alcaligenes > Alcaligenes parafaecalis. The sequence continues at coordinate 331,428 of NZ_JAPKNA010000004.1, forward strand.
CCCGTTGCCTCCCGCCCCCAACTGGAAGACAAGATTGCCCGCATTGAAAGCGACTGTCACGTGGACGTGGCCTGCTACGGCACATTGAACGACCAGCATGGTCTGGAAGCGGCAGCGGGCCTGATTGAAGGCGGCGTTTGCGGTTTCAAGTTCTCTACCTTTGAAGCCAGCCCCAACCGCTTCCCGCGCGTGGAAGAAGACATCCTGATGGAAGCCTTCCGCCTGATCGCCCCCTCCGGCCTGGCCTGCGGTGTGCACAACCAGGACCAGGAACTGACACGCAAGAACATCAAACGCATGGTCGAAGCTGGTGATACGGGCTGGGATGCATTCTTGCGCGCCCACACACCACTGATCGAAAACCTGGCCACCAGCGCCATTTATGAAATCGGTGCCCAGACCGGCGCCCGTGCCCACGCCGTGCACGTGTCCCTGTCGCGCGGTTTTGAAATCTGCAATATGTACCGTCAGGCAGGCCACAAGGCCTCGATTGAAACCTGCGTGCAGTACCTGATGCTGAACCACGAAGAGCACACCCGCCGCTTCGGTGCCAAGACCAAGCACTACCCACCCATTCGCCCCAAGGCGGAAATGGATCTGCTCTGGACCCACATCGCCAACGACGAATGTACCTTCGTGTCTTCCGACCACGTGAGCTGGGGCCTGGAGCGCAAGCAGTTTGACAATGTGTTCCAGAACTCCTCCGGTGGTCCTGGTCTGGAAACCTTGCTGCCCGCCTTCTGGACAGGCTGCGCCGAGCACGGCATTTCCCCCACCATGGTCGTCAAGCAATTGTGCTGGGGCCCTGCCCAACACTTCCTGCTAGAACACCGCAAGGGTTCGCTGAATGTGGGCGCAGACGCCGACATCGTGATCGTCAAACCCGAAACTTACCGCTTTGACCCGTCCAACAGCCTGTCCGCCGTGACCTGGAGCTCCTTCGAGGACCGTGAATTCCAGGTGCGTGTGGAAGCCACCTATGTGCGCGGCCAACTGGCCTGGGACGGCAAAACCGTGCGTAACGCGGCGGGCGACGGTCAGTTCATCCGTCCGCACAAGGCAGGCGAACTGTCATGAGTCTGGCCATGCCCTTGTTGAATCAGGAGCGCCTGTGGCGCAGCACCCAGGAGCTGGCCGCGTTCACGCTGCCCGACCAGCCCTGGACACGCCGCGCCTTCTCCGATCTGTTTCTGCAATCGCGTCAGTGGCTGCTGAAACAGTTCGAGGAAGCGGGCCTGAGCGTACGCATGGATGCCGCAGGCAATCTGATCGGCCGCCGCGAAGGGCGCAAGCCCGGCCTGGCACCGATTACCACCGGCTCGCACTGCGACACCGTGATGTATGGCGGGCGCTACGACGGCATCATCGGCGTGCTGGCCGGGCTGGAAGTCGCCCGTTGCCTGAACGAGCAGAACATCCAGCTAGACCATCCCTTTGAAGTGGTGGATTTTCTGTCTGAAGAGCCTAGCGACTATGGCGTGTCCTGCGTAGGCAGCCGCGCCATGGGCGGGGTCCTGTCCGACGCCATGCTGGTCGAACGCAATCCACAGGGTGAAACACTGGCACAAGGCATTGCCCGCATCGGTGGCCGCCCCCAGGAACTGGCCCAGGCCCGTCGCGCCCCAGGCGATACCGCCGCTTTTGTCGAGCTGCATATCGAACAAGGGCCGGTGCTGGAATCGCGCAATCTGCCCATTGGTGTGGTCAGCAATATCGTGGGCATTTGCCGCCACCGCATCATCATCACAGGTCGTCCAGACCATGCAGGCACCACACCGATGGACATCCGCCGTGATGCCCTGGTCGGTGCCAGCCTGATCATCAGTGAAGTAGACCGCAAGGCCCGCCGCGCGCTGGGTGGGCCAGACTATCTGGTCGCCACCATTGGCAACCTGAACCTGACGCCCAACGCCTCCAATGCCGTTCCCGGACGCGTAGAAATGATGGTGGAAGTACGCAGCGACCGTCAGGAACTGATGCAGAACTTCACCGAGGAACTGCTGGTCCAGTTGCGCCCGGAAATCGAGGCCATGGGCCTGGGTCTGGACGCGGCACAAGTCAGCCTGGCCAAGCCCACGGACTGCACGCCGGATGTGATGAACATCATCGAGCAGGCTGCCAGCGCTTTGGGATACCAGAGCATGGTCATGCCTAGCGGAGCCGGTCACGATGCGGTTTACATGGCACCCAGCGGCCCCATGGGCATGATCTTCATTCCTTGCCTGAATGGTCGCAGCCATTGCCCCGAAGAATCCATTACTTCCGAGCAGCTTCTGGACGGTACGCGGGTTCTGTATCAGACCGTTGTCATGTTGGACCAGAGTCTGGAGAACTGACATGGACTGGTCCTGTGATCAGCTCAGCGAACGCGAACGCTACCGCTTGTTGGTCAACACTGTGTTGCCGCGCCCCATTGCCCTGGTCACGACCTGTGACCAGCAGGGGCGCGTGAACACGGCCCCTTTCAGTTTCTTCAATGTGATGGGTTCAGAGCCTGCCGTGCTGGCACTGGGCCTGGAAAACGATGCGCACTCTGCCGATGGCCTGAAGGACACCACCCGCAATATTCTGGCCACCGGCCAGTTTGTGGTGAACCTGATCAGCGCCAAGATGGCACGCGCCATGAATATCTGCGGCATTGCCTACCCGACCGGGCAGGCCGAGCACCTGCAAGCGGGCCTGGATCTGGCCCCCAGCCTGCAAGTGCAACCGCCCCGTATCGCCCAATGCCCGGTGCAGTTTGAATGCCGCTTGCACACTGCGCTGGACCTGGGCCCGCTACGTCATATCGTCATTGGCGAAATCCTGCATTTGCACTGCGACGACGCCATCCTGACGCCTGAAGGGCGCATTGATATAGACGCTTACGACCCTATTGGACGCATGCATGGTTCTGACTGGTATGTCGGCCTGCAGGGCCGCTTTCAGTCAGAAAAACTAAGCCACCAAAATGGGCTACCGCCCACCCAAACATAAAAACATCATGAACCGTCGCCCTCATATCTACGTTCTGAACCCCAATTCCAGCCAGATCGTAACGGATGGCCTGGACCGTGCTGTCCAGCCCTTGCGTCTGGCCGATGGCCCGGCCATCTCCTGCCTGCGCCTGCCCCAAGGCCCGGCGGGTGTACAAAGCCAAACCGATATCGACACCCTGATTCCCCATCTGCGCGCCCAGGCCCTGAGCGTTAAAGAAGACGCCGCTGCTTATGTAGTGGCCTGCTTCAGCGACCCCGGCCTGTACACCCTGCGCGAAGCGGTGGATGTACCTGTATTGGGCATTGCTGAAACCGGCGTGCTGACCGCCCTGTCGCTGGGCCAGCGCTTTGGCGTGCTGTCCATTTTGCAGGCTTCCATTCCGCGTCACCTGCGCTACTTTGGCGCAATGGGTGTGACGGATCGTCTGGCGGCAGATCTGGCCATCAATATGGGCGTGTCGGAACTGGCTGACGAGAAAAAAGCCCTGCAACGTCTGACAGAAGTCGGGCAGCGCTTGCGTGATGAGCACGGTGCCGACGTGGTGGTGCTGGGTTGTGCTGGTATGGCCAATCAGCGCGAGGCACTGGAGCAGGCTTTGGGCATTGCCGTCGTGGAGCCCACGCAGGCCACCGTTGCGGTTGCTTTGGGCCGCTGCTTGTTAGGCTGGTAAGCCTTGATGAACGCCCCTTTGCAACCCGGCTGCCTGGCAACCGCACAGCGGCTGCTTCAGGCTCGCCAAGAGAATCGCCCCATCGAGGACTGGCCCGAGGCGCTGCGCCCTGTGTCTTTTGATCAGGCCTATCGCGTCCAGGCTGCACAAATGGAAACCTTGGGCCCCGTAGGTGGCTGGAAAGTCGGCGCGGCCAATAGCGTGGCCCCGCCTACCTGCGCCCCCCTGCCCCAGCGCTTTCGTTACGCCAGCCCGGATACACCCGCCGGTGAAGATCTGTCCTTGCGCGGCATAGAAGTGGAAATCGGCCTGATTCTGGGCCAGGACTTGCCGCCCGCCCAGGCCCCCTATTCCATGCAGCAAATCTGGCAGGCGGTCAGCCAGGTTTGTGTGGCAGTCGAGATTGTCGAATCCCGTTTTGCCCAGCGTGACACCGTGGGCCGTCTATCCACCTTGGCCGATCTGGCCAGCCACGGCGCGCTGGTCCATCAGGCGCAGGGTATCGCCGCGCAGGACATGACACGGCTACAACCTGAATGGGCGCGCCTGCAGGTGGGACAGCAAGCCTTGCTGCAAGGCCCGAACCAGAATCCAGCCGGTGAACTGACACGGCTGCTGATCTGGCTGGCCAATCAGGGTAGCCATCATCTTGGCGGGCTGCAAAAGGGTCATGTCATCATTACCGGCACTTGCCTGCCTATGCTGTATGCCGCTCCCGGCGACCGGATTCAGGCCGCGATTCAAGGGATCGGTGAGCTGGAGTTTGTCTGCGCATAAAAGCACAAAGCCAGCGCCGTTTTGGACGCTGGCTTTGCTTGGGAACTGCGTGGGAGCTACCTGAGTATCGTCAGAGTATTACTGAGATAACACGTGGGCGCGGCACATCCCGCCAGCGCCCAGGCTCAATAACTTGGCGGCCCTTTATGCGGGCGGCAGAATCACATCCCAATAGCCGTACAGTTCCAGACCTGCACCACGGGCGACGCTGGCCGAGGCCAGGTTATCCCCTTGAAAGCGGTATTGCGGCTCCCAGCCTTGCTGCAAAGCGCAATGGCACATGGCCTGAACCGTAGAACGGGCGTACCCCCGGCCACGCTTGTCGGCACGCGTCAGCACACCAAGATCAGCCAGACCAAACTCGTCCTCGTCCCAGGCATACATGCTGGCCGGGACGCTGCAAGACCATGCCTGCTTCGCCCTCATCCAGGCTGTCGTCAACACGCAGCACCAGCTCTGCACTGCTGCTGTAGGGAATGCCGCGTGCAAAGCGGGTTTCCCAATAGTGGCTGACCTTGGGAGAAAACACGCTTTGTTCGGAAGAAGTGGAAGTAACCATCATTGAACTCACTCAAAAATACGTAGCCCATCAGCCAATTCACGATAGTGAGCTGGCCGATCTTTGATGCGAGGAGAAGCAAGCGGATGGGGTTGACGCACTTGCCCGTCTACACAGACCCGTCGGGTTTAAAAAAACTCATCCAGAAGGCAGAAGAAAGCGATGCGCTCGGCATCCATTTCCACGCCGTACAGAGCAAAGAAAGGCGCCAGCCATTCCTTGCCCAAATTCCGTTCTATGCTGCGCGCCGTCAGCGCCAGATCCTGAAAACGATCCGCCACGCCCAGGCGTCCGCAGTCGATAAAGCCACTGAGCAGCCCTTGATGCACCATGAAGTTGGGCAAACAAGCATCACCATGGGTGACCACCAGATCTTCCTGCGTGGGACGGCTGGCATACAGCTCCTCCAGCAGGCTTTGAACCGGCATGCCCTGGCGTTCATCGTCAAAGTCTTCTTCATCAATCAGGCCCGCTTTCGCTCGTGCACTGGCATCGGCCAGACGGTGCTCCAGGCGGTGATCGAAGGGGCAAGATTCAAGAGGCAAGCGGTGCAGACTTTGCAAGGACGAAGCCAACAACTCCACCGTATGCTGGGGAGACAAGCCTTCTGTACAGGCCAGATCGCGCCCTGGAACAGCGCTCATCAGAAGCCAATGGCGGCCATCTGCGACCAGTGTGTCCAGCACGTCGGGACAAGGCAGACCTTGCGTGTGCATCCAGCGCAAGCGCTCGATTTCATCGGGTAGCTCGGCCAAGGGCAGATCATCCTCTGCCTTCACAAACTGGCAGGAACCATCCGGCCAGTCCAGACGCCAGACGTCAGCCCCGGATTCCCCTATGGTTTGACGTTGCACCTTGGCGGCAGCCAGCCGGGTTTGCCAGGCAGCAGGGAAACTCATACTCAAAAACCTTGCTAAAAACAGTCGCTAAAAGACGGGGGAAAGAATCAAACCGAAAGCCTCAGACCATGCGATGCACATCAGGCCTGATACTGCAGATGAATCAGCGGATAAGGCTTGCCCTGATCATCCACAGGCGAGCGTCCAATACGCTTGAAGCCCATTTTTTCGTAAAAGCCCACGGCTTGCCCATTCTGTTCATTCACATCGGTGGTCATGGTGGGATGCAGGCTCAAGCCGTGCAGCACCAAAGCCTTGCCCACACCCGTTCCCCGGCTGTCCGGGTCCACAAACAAGGCCTGCATATGGCCTTCATCAATCAGCATGAAAGCCAGCGGGTAGTCCGCTTCGTCCACCGCCAGCCACAAGCTGGCCTGAGGCAAAAAGCCACATACCAGTTCATCAATTCCCTGACGATCCTGAGCGGATAAAAAATCGTGCGTGGCATCAACGGCCTTGCGCCAGATTTCAACAGCACGTTGCCCGTCCTCCGGGCGCGAATGGCGAATATTCATCATCTTTCCCTTTTAGGGTTTCACAGGTTTTTTTAGCAGGAGGGTCACTCCCGACAAAGCAGCCTGGAGTTACAGCAGACCTTGGGACTCGAAAATCTTCCGGTAAATATCTCGAACCACTGCCTGCTTTCGCTGGTTGTAGTCCCGTACGCTATCAGCTCCCTCTTTGGCCTGCATTTTGGCCTGGGCATAACGCTGCAAATCCTCAGGATGCGTACTGAGCCAATCCCGAAACAGGATATGGCGAATATGCTCGGGGCAATCCGGACCAAACACATGCAAGTTCACTCGTGGGTCTTCCTGACGCAGCATACGGTGCTGATACCAGGAGCGCTCGCGTATGCTCAACTCATAGCCCAAGGCCTCCAAGGCAGGCACATAGTCGTCTTCCTGCTGCGGGTCGGCCACCAGCACATCAATATCAATGACTGGTTTGGCGGGCAGGCCAATCACGGCGGTCGAACCCACATGTGCAATGGTCAAGGCCTTATTGCCCAGTGCCTCCAGGATTTCCTGGCTCAAGCGCTGATACAACACAGGCCAGTTCGCATCGTAGGCCTGAACCTCGATCAGCTCTGCTTTAGGCTGGCCGGCCACCCAAGGGTTCTCGGCGGGATCACCATCCTCAAAGGTGGTGATTTTGCTTAATGCCGATGCAGACACGGCCATGTACTCGCTGGTCACAAAAGGTCTCCTTGATACTGCTTTGTGTTCACTATTTCCGGCACTTCGGTCACGTGGACTGACCGGACTTCAGGAGCTGGGCGTATACGCCATCCAGTGCGACCAGCTCCTGGTGACTGCCCTGCTCAACCAGCCTGCCTGACTTGAGCACAAACACGCGGTCAGCATGGCGCACGGAGGACAGGCGGTGCGCAATCGAAATAACGGTACGGGTTTCCGCCATCTTGGCCAGCGCGGCTGACATGGCATTTTCCGTCGTGTTATCCAGGGCACTGGTGGCCTCGTCCAGCAACAGGACGGGCGGGTTGCGCAAGATCGTCCGGGCCAGGGCCAGACGTTGCTTTTCGCCCCCTGAAAAACGATACCCTCGCTCGCCCACGGTAGTGGCATAGCCCTGCGGCAAGGACATGATGAAGTCGTGAATCTGCGCGGTTTTAGCCGCCGCCAACAGTTCCTCATCACTAGCCTCAGGCCGTGCAAAACGCAGATTCTCCGCAATGCTGGCATTCAGCAAAAAGGGCTCCTGATTCACCACGCCCAGAACACTGGCCAACTGCTCGAAACTCATCTGGCGCAGATCAATACCATCAATCGTAATACTGCCCTGATTGGGGTCGGCCAAACGCGCCAGCAAATAACCCAAGGTCGTTTTACCCGCTCCCGTCGGTCCCACAATGGCGACATGACTGCCCGCAGGAATATCCATAGTGATGTCGGACAGCGTCGCTGTCTCGGACTGATAGCGGTAGCTAACGCCTTCCAGCCGCACGTGACCACGCGGCCCCGTCGATGGAAAGGGGCTGGGCTGCGCAGGTTCCGTCAATTCAGGACGCGTATCCATGTACTCGAAAATTCGAGTGAACAAGGCACGCGTTGTACGCAGTTGCACCCCGCTTTGCAGCAAATCTTCCAGTGGCCACATCAACTGTTCCTGCAAAGCGATCAAGGCCACCAGGGTACCGATGGTCACCGGAACACCTTGCCCGATCAACCAGCCACCCAGCAACAGGGTCAGGGCTGGCAAGGCACCCAGCAGCAGATAGATCAGGGACCATTGCCATTCCCCAGCCGTATGCGCGCGCACTTCCAGGCGTGCCACTTCGGACGAAACCTGGGCAAAGCGTCGCGTCAGAAAACCGCCTTGCGCCAGGGTGCGCGACAAAATAATGCCCGGGGCCGACAAGGTTTCCTGCACGGTCGCCGCCATATCCGCATGACCGGCTTGCTGATCGTGCGTCAGACGCTCGCGCAGTTCTCCGACCTTATTGCTTAACCAGACCGAAGGAGGCAACACCGCAAAAGAAAACAGGGCCAGTCGCCAGTCCAGCAACAGCATGGCAATAGCCGTCGTTGCCACCACGCTGAAATTGCGCGCCAGGTCCGTGGCTGTGTTGCTGACTACCGCCTGCAAACCACCAATATCATTCGCGATACGGGACTGGATTTCCCCCGTACGGGTACGAATGAAAAAACCCAGCGACAGGCTCTGCAAGTGGCTATACAAACCGACCCGCAAATCGTGCATGATGGCCTGCCCGATCTTGGTGGACAGAACGGTTTGCAGCACACTGATGCACGCGGCCAGAACGCTGATTCCCAGCAGGCCCAGCACCAGCCACACCAGCAAGCCAAAGTCCTGCTGCGGCAAGGCGATGTCGATAATATCGCGCAGCAAAAAGGGCGACACCACCCCGGTCATCGCACCAAAGGCAATCAACAAACCCACCAGCAGCAAGCGCAGGCGCCAAGGTTTGAACAGTCTCAAAATCCGGCCTACGGAGGTATGGCGGGAAGACAGCGTTTTGTAATCGGTATCGATTTCCATCATCAAACAACTAAGAAGTGGGCCGACGCGTTCAGCTTAGGTCAGCCGGGTTTCCAGAAAAAATAAATGCCGTAAATGTTGCTCGGCTTGCTCCGCACTCAAATCCGTCGAGTCCGTCAGCAACATATTGGCCAGACCGTCGTACAGCGCAGACAACCGCAACGCAATGCCGTCCGGGTCGGACGCTTGCCACAGTCCTTGTTCGGCACCTTGGCGCAGATAGCCTGCCATTTGTTCCAGCATTCGGCTTTGCACCCGTGTAATCACCACGGCCAAGGCCGCATCGGTTTTAGCCAGGTCGGTGGCATCCAGCCACAGGAACCAGTAAATGCGATTGCTCTGGTCAAAAGCCGTGCGTAAATAGTTTTCCATCAGGGCCTCTGGCCCCAGAGCCTGCTCGGCATCCTGCTCGATCAGACGATCAAAAATCTCGCCCCAGGCCTCGGCCCGTAATTCGGACCAGCGAAAGTAATGGTTCAACAGCCCACGGCCTACACCAGCCCGTTCCGTCACCATGCGCGTGGTGGCAGCACGCACCCCCACTTCCAGCAGGATCTCGACGGCAGCCTGTCGAATTCGTGTCGCACTGTCTTCTTTTTCACTCATCCCTTTCCCTTTCTATTGACACATTGAGCAAGCGCTCAATATTATGGCATTGAACAAGCGCTCAATCAATAAACATCCATGTCTTCAGCTACTCGCAACTCCTCCATCGACCTGATTCGCACCGCCGCCCTGATCGGTATCTGTGTGGTGAACATCCCCTATCTGGCACTGACAGACAGTGACCCGACGGCGACCTCACCCGCGTATGACCATGCGGCCGCGTTCCTGATCGAATTCCTGTTTCAGGGCAAATTCTTTCTCTTGTTCTCGCTGATTTTTGGCTGGGGCATTGAAATCCAGGCTCGCTCTGCCCAGCGTGCCGGAGTGGCTTTAAGCAGCCGCTATTTTCGACGTCTGACCGGCCTGGCCTTGCTGGGTTGCCTTCACGCGACACTGGTTTTTACCGGTGACATTCTGCTGCTCTACGCGGTCCTGGGCCTGTTGATCTGGCCACTACGAAACCTCTCGCCTCGCGGGTTGCTTAAGGTAGCCTTGTTGATGGTGGTGGTGGAAATACTCAGCATAGCCCTGATCGTTTTCCTCTTGTCCGGCGCCGAAGAAGCTGCCCCTACTTACGCTCTGGGTGGCGCCTTTTCCGAAGCCACCCTGGCCCGCCTGGACGAATGGCCTGAGTCTTTTGCCTTTCTATTCTTGTATCAAGGCCCGCTAGCCTTTGGGGCCATGCTGATGGGCCTGGCGGCTGCCAAAAGCAAATTTTTTGACGCTAATAGCGCTGGACAGCAAAAACTGGGACGCGCCCTGCCCTGGCTCTTGCCGCTGGCTCTGGCCATCAACCTCTTTAGCGCCAGCGTGTCCAACGACGAGAATCTGATGGGCTTGGTGGGTCTTTTCAGCATCGCAATCGGCGCACCCTTGCTGTCGACTGTCTATCTGTACCTGTTGCTGCGTTGCGGACAATGGTTCAGCCTGCCCAATGTGCTGATTGAAGCAGGCCGCAATTCGCTTAGCGCCTACGTCAGCCAGGGCATTTTGGCAGGGCTGATCTTCAGCAGTTATGGTTTGGACTTGTTTGATTCCTTTGGCAATGCGGCGCTGTTGCTGATCGCCATCGCACTGGCCCTATTTGCCATGAGCCTGACAGGCCTGATCGCCCAACAATGGGGCCGTGGCCCGCTGGAAGCCGTGCTCAGACGCATTACCTACGGCCCCAAACGCGCCTGAGCGAGAAACGGAGCCTAGCGTTGCTCAAACAAATCGGAAATCGCCGTGCGCAGCCAACGCACACCTTCATCCTGTCGACTGCGCTCGTGCCAATGAACACGCACATCAAAACTGGGCAAAGCCAGCGGCGTAGGCACAATCCGCAGCGCAGCAGGGGCTTGAAAAGACAGCACAGCCACATTGGGCACGGTCAGCAAATAATTGCTGTTGACCAGAATCTGTTCGGCCGCCAAGTAATGCGGAATGGTCAGGCTGATATTGCGGCGCATATCCAGAGCACGCAGGGCATTTTCCACCAGAGAATGCCCACTGCTGGTGGCATCAATCGCCAAATGATCTGCCGCCACAAAGGCGGCCAGGTCCAGCTCGGTTTTAGCCAGTGGATGTCCTTTGCGCATGGCCGTCACATAGCGCTCGTGCCGAAATGCACGCGAATGCACCCGGCCTTTAATCATGGGCAAAGACCCAATCGCCACATCAATCTCACCCGAACTCAAGCCGCTTTCCAGCGCTTCCCAGCCCAGGTTCTTGACCACCAGACGAATACCCGGCGCATGTTTGGCCACAAAGTTGTTCAGACCGGGCAAAAAGACCAACTGGCCAATGTCCGTCATATGGACTTTAAAAACGCGCGTAGACTGAGCAGGATTGAAGCCCTGGGTCTGGGTCAGCGCAATACCTACCTCTTCCAGCAAGGGTTGCAGCTTTTCCCGCAGGGCAATGGCAATTTGCGTGGGCGCGACGCCATAGCGTGCCCGCACAAACAAAGGGTCGCCCAAAGCCTGCCGCCAACGCTGCACCATCAGGGAAATGGCAGACTGGCTGATCCCGATACGTAGCGCCGCCTGGCTCAGGTTCTGGCACTCACAGATCAGACAGAAAGCGTGCAGCTCGGCCAGCGTCCAGTTATATGTTTTGTAAATATCAGATAGCACGCTGACACCACCTCAAGTCGTTTTTTGCTCTCTATTATGTGTGTTGGAAATAGTACAACGACATACCGAATTGCCACTACGCCGCAACAAAACTAGGAGGGAAGCCCGATGAGTACCAATGAAATAACCTGGTCCAATGGCCAATGGAGCAGCACCAGCGCGCCCCTGATTGGCGCTACCGACCATGCTTTCTGGATGGCCACCACAGTCTTTGACGGCGCTCGTTCCATTCAAGGCCACACCCCGGATCTGGACCTGCACTGTGAGCGTTTGAACCGTTCGGCCGTCACCCTGGGCATGGAGCCGGTGATGACGCCCGAGCAAACCGTAGACCTGGTGCGCGAGGGCCTGAAAAAGCTGTCCCACACCACGGACTACTACATCAAGCTGCTGTATTTCGCACCCGGTGGTTTCATCCAGCCCGATCCATCGACCAGCCAGTTGGCCATTCATATTTTTGAATCCCCCATGCCGGACGACAGCGGATTTAGCGCTACTTTCAGCGAATTTCTGCGCCCGGACCCCTCCATGGCACCTACCGATGCCAAAGCGTCCTGCCTGTATCCCAACACTCAGCGCATTATGCGCGAGGCCAGCGCACGCGGCTTTGATAACGCCATCGTGCTGGATTCCAAAGGCAAGATCGCCGAATTTGCCGTGGCCAATCTGTGGATTGTGCGTGACGGCGTGGTGCTGACGCCCGAGCTGAACGGCACCTTCCTGAACGGCATTACCCGCCGACGCGTCATGCAACTGCTGCGTGACGACGGCATTGAAGTACGTGAAGCCAGCCTGACACCGCAAGACGTGCTGGATGCGGATGAAGTCTTTAGCACCGGCAACTACGGCAAAGTCCTGCACTGCAATCGCATTGACGATCGCCACTACGCACGTGGCCCGATTGAAACCCGTGCCCACGAGCTGTACATGGCTTACACCGAACGCAACTGATTCACGGATATATCGCCATGCCCGCTTACCTGATCGCCCGCGTACACGTCCATGACCCGGATACCTACGCCAACTACACGGCGCTGAGCCCCGCCATCATCAAGGCGCACGGTGGCCGTTTTCTGGCCCGCAGCCAGGCACCCATCACCCTGGAAGGCCCGGCCGACACACGCCGCACCGTCGTGGTGGAGTTTCCTGATGTGCCCCAGGCCCAGGCCTTTTATGAATCGGCCCAGTACCAGGCTGCCAAGGCTATCCGTGAACCTGCCTCGGAGGCGGAGTTCATCATCGTGCCGGGTTTTGAAGGCTAAGCCCTGCTGACCCGCTGTCTGGCCTTGCAAACCCACCGGTTCGCGATGCCAGACAGGGCTCTTTAAGCTATAAACATCAACAAATACGCCGCGACATCAAGGCGCTACCGTCACAACCCCCTGCAGGGTTGCGACAAAGCCCTCGCCCCTTTCCGTACCGCCCTGCTCCAGGCCTGGTTTTTCAGGAATTTCAAGCCGCCGGATACCTCTGTTGCGACTGCCCGCGATTTGTATAATGGGCGCTTCTTGCCACCTCGCTAACATCCTATAGCCCGGAAACGCTCCCCATGTCGCTTGGAAAAGTCATACACGCTGCTCGCAAACGCGCCGGCCTCTCTTTACGAGACCTGGAGAAGGCGACAGGCGTGTCTCTGGCCAAGCTGTCCAAGATCGAGAACGACAAGGCCACACTGCGCCACCCCGAGCTGTTCGCTGTTTCCGAAGCCCTGGCAATTCCTGCCGTTGCTTTACTGGGCGCGCTGAACGGCAGCGAGCAAACCGCCACACTGACGGGCCGACGCGCCATTACTCGTGCCAATGAAGGCCGAGCCTTCGAGCGCTCTGGCCGCAGCTACCGCGTACTGTGCGGAGATATGAGCCAGCCGGACAACCTGTTCTGGCAAGTCACCATCACCGAGAAGGCTCCGGGCACACCGGCCTCCTTTCTGGCCCATCCTGGCGAAGAATTCATCTATGTTCTGAAAGGACAGGTCGAACTGCACTCTGCCCTGTACGAACCCGTCATTCTGGGTCCCGGCGACAGCATGCTGTTTGATGCCAGCGTACCGCATGCCTACTTCGCGGTACGCCGGGAAGCCTCGGTCCTGATGAGCAATTCCACTCCCAAGACCTGAAACCTGCCACCCACAAGCCATGACCGTGGCTTGCGTCGCAATCAAGCGGGAAACTGCCGGATCAGATCCGCCGCCTTTTCACCAATCATGATGGCTGGCGCATTGGTATTGGCACTGGGCAAGCTGGGCATGATGGAGGCATCGGCAACACGCAAACCACGTACTCCGCGCAACCGTAACTGAGGGTCCAGCACCGCGTTTTCATCTCCGTCCGGGCCCATGCGACACGTTCCCACCGGATGGCTGAAACGGATGCAATGGCTACGCAGGAAAGCATCCCACTGTTCGTCCTCTGTTACCTGCGCACCAGGGTGTAGCTCACCTTGCATATAGGGGGCAAAGGCACCGGTATTAAAGAACTGGCGCGCCATTTTGGCCCCATCACGCAGCCTGCGTCGGTCATCCTCCTGGCCTAGCATCACGTGTTCAATACGGGGTAAATCTGCTGGGTCTGCAGAGCGCAAAGTCACTTGCCCACGTGCCAGAGGGCGGCACACATTGACCGCAATCACGACGGCAGGCATAGGGAAAAACAAAGGCCCATCTCCCACCGTGTTGTAGCCGATAGGGGTAAAGGTCAATTGCACATCCGGCTCTGTTTCATCAGGCCGGGTTTTGGCGAAAGCCACGGCATGACCAATAGGCGTAGCACCTGGACCTCGCCCCCGAAACAACCAGTTCATGCCGTGCTTGATCACACTCCACGGGTCTGTTTCCACGTTATAGGTGCGTACATTCACCTCGGCGCTGATCATTACGCCCGGATGCTCTTGCAAGCCTTGGCCCACGCCCGGCAGGTCGCAAACCACGGGGATACCGTGCTGGCGCAGGGTCTGGGCAGGCCCGATACCGGAGAGCATCAAGAGCTTGGGCGACGCCAGGGCACCGGCGCAGAGAATGACTTCCTTGCGCGCCCTGGCACTGAGCACCTCGCCTTTTTTCTGATACTCGATACCGACCGCCTGCCCCTTTTCAATCAAGACCCGGCGTGTCAACGCCCCCGTCAAAATTGTCAGGTTGGTGCGCTTGCGAGCAGGCCATAAATAGGCTTTGGAGGCACTGTGACGCCAACCCCGCTTCTGGGTCGCCTGCAAGGCACCAACACCGAACTGAGACGCGCCATTCACATCCCCATTGAACGGTAAGCCGCACTCCATCGCCGCCTGCGTAAAGGTGCTGACCAGTTGATGCGGTGTACGCACATCCGATACAGACAAGGGCCCTTGCCCACCGTGAAAGCGGCTGGCACCGCGCGTATTGGTCTCGGCCCGTACAAAATACGGCAACACATCCTGGTAAGCCCAGCCCTCATTGCCCTGCGCCGCCCAAGCATCGTAATCGGCTGCACTGCCGCGCAGATAAATCATGCCGTTAATCGAACTGCTGCCACCCAGCACACGTCCGGCAGGCCAGACCTCAGCACGATTATTGCGGCTGGGGTCAGCCTCCACGTGATAGGACCAACTGTATTTCGGGCTGGCAATAGCACGCTCCTCGCCCGCCGGTACCCACAGGTACGGCGACAAGTCCCAACTGCCTGCCTCCACCAGCAACACGCTGACGCCCGGCTCTTGCGACAAGCGACTGGCAATAACGCTGCCAGATGAGCCAGCACCGACCACGATGTAATCCCAGATACCACTGTCTCGCATTTTTTATCCTGTTTGAAAGGCAGTGCCCAGCCTGGTTCTGTCGCGTCAGACAGACACACTTGGCCAATACCTGATGCCTAAAACAATTTCGTTGACAAGTTGGCAGGTTAGCATAAAATTTCCTGAAATGTTTCCAAAATGGAACATAACAGAACTACAGAAACATACAGAATCAGTCTAAACCACAGTCGCTTCAAGGGAAGGCTGTTCAGGAGATGAAATGGATATTCGTTCGATCAAAACCCTGGAAGAAGTACGAGCGCTGATCAATGCTCGCCAGCCTCAGCATGTGAACATTGGCTTTGCCGATATGCAGGGACAGATCCGCGCCAAGTACGTATCGCGTGAAAAGTTTTTGCAGACCATCGACAAGGGCATCCTGTTTCCCCAGGCCACCCTGGCGCTGGACTTTAACGATGTGCTGCGGCCCATGCCCGGCGGTCAGTCCCTGGCCGATGCCAAGTTTGCTGACAATCTATGCCGTCTGGTCCCCGATAGCGGCCGGGAGATTCCCTGGGAAAGCCCCTCCCGCAACCTGTTCTTCCTGTTTGATTACGTCGAAGAAGAAGAGCCCATTTTCCCGCGCAACGTCTACCACCGCGTCGCCAGAAAGGCGGAGCAAATGGGCTATCGGCCTTTTCACTCCTGCGAGTACGAGTTCACCCTGTTCAATGAAAGCTCCCGCTCCATCCGCGAAAAAGACTATCGCAATCTGGATCTGGCAACGCTGGGCAAGTCCTACAACCTGATGTTGCGTCAGGGCGTAGACACGGATTTCTACAACGCCCTGCTGGACTGTTTTGCCTGTCTGGATGTGCCTTTGGAAGGCGTGCACGAGGAGATGGGCGCAGGCTTTATGGAAGCGGCGCTGGGGTATCAGGAAGGGGTGCTGGCTGCTGACAATGCCATCCTGTTCAAGACCTTTGCCAAGATTCTGGCGCAGCGTCATGGCCGCTTGATGACCTTTATGGCGCGCTGGTCCAATGATGCTGACGGACAAAGCGGCCACGTTCATGTGTCCTTGCGCCGCCCCGATGGCGAGTCGGTTTTCCATGACGCCTCCCAGCCCAATGCCATCAGCCAGGAGATGCGGTATTTCATTGGCGGCATGCAAAAACTCCTGCCTGACTTTCTGATCATGTTTGGCCCGACAGTCAATTCTTTCCGCCGTTTTCAGCCCTGGATCTTTGCGCCGATTACCGCTACCTGGGGCTGGGAAAACCGCACCTGCGCCTTGCGGGCCATTGGAGGCTCGCCATCGTCTCAACGTATTGAATGCCGCGCACCCGGCGCAGATACCAACCCGTATCTGGCCCTGGCCTGCGCTCTGGGCATGGGCTTGTGGGGCATTGAGAACAAGATCGAGCCCAGCGAAGAAATGCAGGGCAACGTCTACGAACGAATGTCGGAAATCCCCGCTGAACTGAAGTTCCCCAACTCCTTTGGCGAAGCCATTTACCGCTTTGATCGTTCCCCGGTAGCACGCGAGATTTTCGGCAATGCCTTTGTCGATACTTACGTGGCCAGCAAGTACGCTCAGGAGCAAGAGTTCGCCGCCCTGGTCACCGACGTTGAACGCCAACGCTTTTTTGAGTTTGCATAATGGCTGCCCACCCTACTCCTATTGTTTCCCCTATCGACGGCCAGATTGTGGCTTCCCGCAGCGTTCTGAGTGAAGAACAGGTTCAGGCTGCTGTGCAGCGTGCCAGCCTGGCCTTCAAGGACTGGCGCAAGGTGCCGCTGGAGCAGCGCATCACACAGATTCAAGGCTTTGTAGCGATTCTGGAGCAGCGTCGTCAGGCGCTGGCTGAATTGTTGATGAAGCTGATTGGCCGCCCCGCACAACAATCAGATGAGTTATCGCGCGTATCGGCCGTCACCGAGGACATGATTATGCGGGCCCGCCTGGAGCTGCAAGACATCAGCATGAACTCCACTGCACAAGCACAACGGCTGGTACGGCGAGAGCCCAAGGGCCTTTGTCTGGCAATCAGCGCCTGGAACTACCCGGTCGCCATGGCAGGCGGAATGACTGTCGCGGCACTATTGGCCGGTAATGTCGTGCTGCTTAAACATGCCCACCAAACAGCCCCTATTGCCGACTTTATGGAGCAGGCCTGGTGTGATGCAGGCGGGCATCCCGATGTCTTCCAGGCAGTGCATCTGGACCATGCGGGAACGGAGCAACTGCTGGCCTCCGGACACGTGCATGCGGTCCAGTTCATTGGTTCCGATCAAGGAGGCAAAAGTGTGTACCAAGCAGCGGCTGCCGGGCTGGTCAGCACCGGGCTGGAACTAGGCGGTAAAGACCCTGCCTATGTGCGCGCCGATGCCAATCTGGCCAGCACCATCCCTGCCCTGGTCGCAGGCAGCTTCGACAATGCCGGGCAATCCTGCTGCTCGGTAGAGCGGATTTATGTACACGAATCGGTCTACGAACCCTTTGTAGAGGGCTTTGTCAGCGGCATGAATAAATTGACTGTAGGCCACCCCGACAGCACGCCGGATATAGGCCCGGTCGTGAGCACAGCAGCGGCCCAACGGCTGCGAAAGCTGCTTGTCCAGGCACAGGAAGAAGGGGCAACCGTCATTGCTCACCCGACTGAAGTCGACCCGTCCTCCGCCTACGTAGCGCCTGCTGTACTGCTGAATGTGGCACAAGATTCCAGCTTGATCCAGGATGAGGCCTTTGGGCCGCTTGTTTGCATCACGGCCGTGGCTGACGACCAGCACGCACTACATTTGATGAATGACAGCCGCTACGGTCTGACCGCCTCAATCTGGTCGCAGGACATTGATCAGGCTCTGGCATTAAGCCGTGATGTGGAGGCTGGCCTTTGCTACGTCAACCGCTGCGACCATGCGGATCTGAACCTGCCCTGGGGGGGTGTCAAAGCCTCCGGTCTGGGCAGAACCTACGGCGCCGCTTCCTTTGATGAATACACGGTCCTCAAGGCTTTCCATGTCAATCTCCAATCCTGACTCCAGCCTGCGCCCACACACCGACACATGGCCAGCGGCCACCGTGTTCAATGCCCAGGGACGTACCCCCGTGCTGCTGGTGTGCGAGCACGCATCCAATCAAATGCCACCGGACGCAGATAATCTGGGATGCAGCGCGGCAGATCTGGAGCGCCATATCGCCGTGGACCTGGGGGCAGACGCCTTGACCCGCGCCTTGGCACTGCGTATTGGTGCACCTGCTGTCCTGTGCACCACCTCGCGGCTGTATGTGGACTGCAACCGCTCCAGCCACGATGCGGACTGGATTCCCGAGCGCTCCGACGGCAGCCTGATTCCCGGCAATGTGGGTCTGGATGACGCGGCCCGAGAGCAACGTGCCCTGCGCGTGTTCGAGCCATTTCATCAGCAAGTGGCACAAACTTTACGCGCCTTGCGTGAACATCACTCCACCGTGCTGATCTTGCCTATCCATTCCTTTGCCGCTTCCTTGAACGGACAGGAACGCCCCCATGCCGCCGTCATCTGGGAACAGGAATGGCCTGCCTCCCTGATGCTGCAAGGTCTGTCACGGCATGCCAGTTCGATAGGCAACAACTACCCCTACGACGGGCGCGAATTACGTGGGCATACCTTCTTGCGTCACGCGATTCCTGCCGGTCTACCGCATTTTGCGATTGAAGTCCGGCAGGATTTGCTGGCTCAGCCAGGAGCCACTGAGCGTTGGGCTGGATACCTGGCTGATGCACTTGAGGATGTGCTGGCTGGACTGGAAAAAACGGCAGCCTGAACATCAGCAGCGACTACGTCTATTCTAAAAACACCAAGGGCTGCCCTCGCGCGAATACGAGGGCAGCCCTTGGACAGACTGGCTGAAAGATCAAAGCTCAGGGTCAGATTTCTGTACTGACTCTTGGGCCTGGTCTGGTCCCTGCCCTTGCTCTTGATTCAAGCCACTTTCCTGCTCCGCCTGCGCCTGCTTCATCTGATTGAGCAGGCTGTGCAGCATTTCTGTCGACAAGCCATGCAGTACCAGACGGTAGCCTGCTCGCAAGGTAGACATGGGCACCAGGGGGTGGCCGTTGTTCACCAGAATAAGATGCTCTGGCGCCTGCAAGATCTTGGCCGCATAGATACCGATAGTCTCGTCCAACTGCAAGGAATTGGCCGCACGCCAGAAGTCGTTATCGGTCAGCAGCAGTTGGTACAAGGGTGTAAACAGTTCGATGGCGCTTTGCAGATCCATCTTGTTCATTGGGCCTTGCGGCATATCAACCAGAGCCAAGGGCACGGGCTGGATCATGGAGAAATCCACTCGCTCCGGCGGGCCGATTTCCTGATTATTGTCCCGTAGCGCCTGATTCAGCCGGATCACGAAGTTGAACAAATTCAGATCGTGTTTCACAAAGGTGTGATCATGCAGCTCGTCGATATTCATCGGCGTGAGCGGCGTCGTCGGCACTTTGGTGGGCGAATTGGCAGCAATAAAGGCCAGAACCTGCGAACCCAGGTGGAAGTGACGCAGAATCAGCCAGTTGGCCTGTGGCGAGACAAAGCGCTTCAAGCCCCACACCAGAATGCGATGCAAAAGGCCTGAGTGCGACCACTTGCGCGGCAAGAAGGTTTTGACGATCTGGATCACCACAATCATCAAGCGGGCCAGTGGCCGCAAAAAGGGCAGCAGATACTGGCGCGAGGACGAGCTGGAGTCCGCCAGCCAGGCCTGCTTGACCTCATCGGGCAAAGGCGTGCTGCGATCCAGGTACAAGGCCCGCCAGGGACTGGGGTCCTGGGGGTCATGTGGCTTGCTTAAAAAATCCGGGATTTGATCCATGACTTAAAACTCTTTCGCGTATTGGAACTGCATCAAGTACAGGGCAGCCGTACGGCGTGCGGTTTCAATAATAATCTGTTCGGCACGGCCGGTTTCATCGCAATCCAGCGCCAGCTCGACCGCGACCAGCCAACGAGCCAGATGGTGCTCGTCGTTCATGCCGTGGTAGTGCAGGAAGCGGTACATATTCGGTTCCAGCGACAAGGAAGACTTCAGCAAAGGCAGTAGGGCCGGGACAATGCGTTGACCCGTACCTTCAATAATATAAATGGCGCCCAGCAAACCAATCGGGTCCTGGCTGGCCGCCAGCGCATGCAGGTAGGAATTCAGTGCCTGACCGCCGGGATTGCGCGTCAGTTGTTCGATCTCGGTGGCAGTACCACCGGCGTGCTGATAGTCCTCGAACAAGATCTTGAAGTCGTCCTGTTCTTCGCCTGCGTGCAAACGAATCAGCTCGGCCAGCGGTGCGTAAGCAGGCGACAAGGAGTCGCAGGCTTCGCGCATCCATTTGGCCCCTTCACGCACCTGGGGAATCCAGTCCGCCATCCACTTCTGGTAGTCCTGCATACGCATGGAGCCGTCGTGCAGGCTGCGCAGCAAGGGCGTGCGCCATACTTGCGAGCGGTAATCGTGCCAGATGGGAGCCAATTGCGTCAGCAGATCGCGCAAGCCTTGCGGGGCCGTCGCCGGGTCATGCGGGGGTGCTATATCCACCTGATCCACAGCAGCGGGGGCCGACTGTTTCGCAGAGGGATAAGACAGCGTGGCGGCAGGCGCATCGCAGGATTCCACTTCCAGCAGCATATACGCCGTCATGAAACGGCCCGACTCGGGCACGTAGCACAGGATTTGCTCGCCCGGCGTCAAGGTCCGGTCGCGCATGAACTCGGC
Source organism: Alcaligenes parafaecalis (assembly GCF_026344135.1). Taxonomy (NCBI): domain Bacteria; kingdom Pseudomonadati; phylum Pseudomonadota; class Betaproteobacteria; order Burkholderiales; family Alcaligenaceae; genus Alcaligenes; species Alcaligenes parafaecalis. Next base: position 352,513 of record NZ_JAPKNA010000004.1, read on the forward strand.
CAGCATGATCAAAATGGAGGCCGCGCCCGTATTACCGCGCCAGCGCAGATTGCTATACCAGCGCTCGGCAGGAATCGCCAGCCCAGCTTGTTCCAACAAATCCGCCACCACGGGGATGAATTTCTCGGACGAGTAATGGCACAGGAAATGGCTGATGCGCTCGGGGTCTACCCAGCCATCGCGCACCAGTTTCACGTATTCGTGAATGCCAATGTCGAACAGGTGCGGCAACAAGCGAATGTCCTGGCGCAGGGACAAGGCACCAGCCTGTTCCGCCTCGGCCCAGGAATCGTAATCCAGATGGCTGCGCGTGGAGTCGCGTGCGGCACCTAGCTGCATGCAAACGGGGTAATCACCCGAGAAGGATTTTTGATGAATCCAGCGCAGGCGCAAACGCACTCCGGGCTGCGTGGTGGGCAAGACCTGATCTTTATGGCTGAGCAAAGCCGCACCCGCGCCATCGGAAAGCATCCAGCGCAGGAAGTGCGCATCAAAGTCCGCCTGATAGTCTTGCGAAGCAAAGCGCGAGCGGCGGAACAGACGCGAGGGCATTTCGCTGGCCACCGCCATCCCGTGACGATGCGCACCCAGCTCAATACCTTGGGCGACGGTCTGCAACGCCGTAACACCTGCCGCACAAATCCCGTGTACGGAATGCACTTCCAGCGGAGGAGCACCCAGCTCGCCCTGAATGGCGTTGGCAAAGCCGGGCATCAACAAATCACCACCCGAAGAGCCGCTGGCCAGCAGGCCTATATCACCCATGTCCAAACCGGCTTGCTCCAGGCAGCTACGGATGGCATTGGCCGCCATGGCCGTATTGCTCCAGCGCGTACCGCCATCTTCCGCAATGGCGTAGTAACGCTGCTGAATACCGTTTTCGGCCAGAATGCGCTGTTTGATACGCCCCGAGATACGGTTCAAGGGGGCAATAAAGTTATCCATAGCGGTGTTATCGACCGGCTCGCCGGGCATAAACCACTGGGCCTGATGGATAACGACGTGCTCAAAGGCCACGGGCATAGAAATACTCCTGATTACACGGAATCACGCCGACGCTCGGTCTGGCCCACGGCGTTCAAAGATTGGCTGCGGTAGCGAGGCACAAACAGGCCCAGCACAAAAACACGCAACATATAAGGCACCAGCCCCCCTTCGTTCAAAGCATCCGGGGTGCGGGCTCGGTATTCGGTGTCGTGCAGCCGGGTCAGCTCGGACCAGTGCGCACGCGAATGTTCATGGTGGGCCACATGCAGCCCGATATTGAAGAGCAAGGGATTGACCAGCCCCTCGAAATTGCGGGCATAGGCCAATTGCTCACCCTGTCGGCCTTGCGGGCTGCCATCAGCATGGGCATGTTGCAGATAATTGGTGGTCAGCAGCCAGTGCAAACCATGTAGCTGCGGCAGGATCACGTACAACAGGCCTTTAACCGGGTCCAGGGCCAAAGCCAGTGTCCAGCTCCCCAGCCACAGGCCGTACTGCGCCATGCAATAGGCCCACACACCTGGCCAGTGACGGCGCAAGCTGCCTAACCAGCTAAAAATAGTGGGATACAGGGCGGGGATGGCCTCAAAAGGGTGCATCAACCAGCCCAGGGTGTCGTTGGTGTCGCCCCGCCAGAAACGGTAAGTGCGGGCCACGTCTTTTTCACCATGCTTGTAACGGTGGTGGTTGCGACCATGCGCAGGCCAGAACACACAAGCGGGATGGCCTTGCACCAGGGTCAGCCAGAAGTCCGTCAAACGATTGGGCAGGCGGCCCCGCCACATGCGCAAATGATGGTGATTGTGGTTGATGACGCCGATACCCAGCGTCAGGAACAGCAGCAGGCCGTACAAAATCCAGGAAAAACCGCCGCGCCACAGCGCGACCACCAGGGCAGGGTAGGCAATCAAGTACAGCAGACTTTGCCAATCGCGCGGGTTACGCAAACGCCACGCAGCGCTCATCCCCGCGCCTCCTCGGGGCGATCCGGCAAACGAGTGCCGAACAGACGGTCCATAAAGCTGAATTGAAAACCGTAATTGCCGTTGTACTGTGCGTGATGACGCTGGTGACGACGGCTGGCCGCCAGCCAGTTGCGGCTGGAGACCTTGGGGAAAAAGTCGTAATTGGAGTGGCCGATACTGTTGAAGAACAGGCTGAACAAGGGCACGGACAGCAAGGACCAGAAGCTGAAGTCATGCACGACCATAGGCAACAGGATTACATTGCCCAGCATGATCGACTCCAGCGGGTGAAAGCTGTAGGTCGAAAAGGGCGTCACCACGACAGAAGAATGGTGCGGGCCGTGATAACGGCGCAACCAGCGGGTATGCAAGAGACGGTGGTTTATCCAGAAATGCACGTCGTTCCAGATCACCAGCGCCAGAATTTCCAGGGCAATGCGGGTAGCACTGGCATCCGGCGTCAAATGCGCCCAGCCTAGCTGCAAAAACCCCCAGGGGAAAATCATGCCGGTGCCAAAGATCAGAATGGCGGAACCGGATTGCTTGAGTTCCCGGCGCAGTTGGCCAGGACGCAAGGGACGTGTGTCCAGGGGGCGTCCCCAACCCAAGGCAGGAAAAAGCCAATGTGTCAGCGCCAAAGTCCCCAATGCGAACAGCAGGTAAATGCCGCCGAAAAACAATAAGCCTACGCCCATCACCTGCCAGACGCTCAAGGCCTGAAAAGCCTGCCCCATTCCACTCTCTACGTAACAAAGTGCGCTAATGCTAGCGCGGGTCGAGTACTTACGTTTGTGAATTTGGTTACTAATTGCTCACATTCGTCCAGCCCGCCAAAGCAATACAGTTTTGCAATAGCGGGGGCTAATCATAGCGGGAGTTCGCCCCTATCCTTTAAGGCATGCATTATTGCTGGGCGGCGAACCCATTGATGAGCCCGTCCTGGCCTATGGGTCTTTTGTGATGAATACACAACAAGAAATTAGCCAGGCCATTGCCGACTTTGAGCAAGGCCAATTTGGATACCTGGGCTAAATTCCTCCTCTACCCCTGGCAGCGACCGCGCCCCCCGCCTGCGACGCCAGGCGGTTTGCCACGTACGCAGAACTTGATTTCGCACTTGCCTTGAACTTGCCCGCATACGATATACTGATCCGTCACAGACTTCCCCTAGACACTATGAGACGCTGGTTCGTCGTCGTCTTACTCCTTATCCTTCCCCTGCAGGCTTATAGCTCCCACTACCATGCCACTGTGCAGGGTGGTCAGTCCGCATTATTCGTTCAACACGAAGCTGATGCGGCCGAGCCTGTAGAACACCGCGTCAAATCCGGCACTCATCCTTTGCAGCAGCTCAGCGCCATTCTGGCGCACACGCCCATGCAGCAGTATGCCGATCACGCGGATACCCCTTTGCCCTGCCCGGTTCAGTCTTTCTGGCTGCATGCCTGGCCTTCGGCTTGCCCGTCCTATTCCCTGCCCGCTATTTGCTGCGAATTTGCCCCGGAGCACCGCCCGCCGCGCGTCTGATTTCTGACGCGCAACTGCGCCCCGCCCCCCTGCTTTTTTGCACTTATTTATCTGTCTAACAGGACAACATCATGGAATGGCTACTCGATCCCAGCATCTGGGTCGGCTTATTAACTCTGGTGGTGCTGGAGATTGTTCTCGGCATCGACAACCTGATCTTTATCGCGATCCTGGCCGATAAACTCCCCCCGCATCAGCGCGACCGTGCTCGCCTGATCGGCCTGTCACTGGCGCTGATCATGCGCCTGGGTCTGCTGACGATCGTCTCCTGGCTGGTCACCCTGACCACACCGCTGTTCTCCCTGGGACCGCTGAGCTTTTCCGGCCGCGACCTGATCTTGCTGCTGGGCGGTCTGTTCCTGCTCTTCAAGGCCACGAGCGAACTGCACGAACGCCTGGAAGGCGGCAGCCACCACTCCAGCACCAACAAGGCTTACGCCAGCTTTGGTGTGGTGGTGGCACAAATTGTGGTGCTGGATGCCGTGTTCTCGCTGGACGCGGTGATTACCGCCGTGGGTATGGTGGACGAACTGCCCGTCATGATGACAGCCGTCATCATCTCTATCGGCTTGATGATCTGGGCCTCCAAACCCCTGACCACCTTCGTGAACAACCACCCCACGGTGGTAGTGCTGTGTTTGAGCTTCTTGCTGATGATTGGTCTGACGCTGACCGCCGAAGGCCTGGGCTTCAAGATCCCCAAAGGCTATCTGTATGCGGCCATTGGCTTCTCCATCCTGATCGAATTCTTCAATCAGATTGCCCGCCGCAGCCTGCTGCGCTCGCAATCGCGTCGTCCTTTGCGTGACCGTACGGCAGAAGCCGTGCTGCGCATGCTCAGCAACCGCAAGAACGAAGACAAGGATGACAGCAAGCACGATGCGCAACTGGAACTGGACGAGCAAGGCTTCCGCACCGAAGAACGCAATATGGTCAGCGGTGTACTGAGCCTGGCTGAACGCCCTATCCGCTCGCTGATGACACCGCGTCAGGAGATCACCTGGATCAATATCGAGGACTCGACCGACACCCTGCGCCAGCAATTGCGCTCTACCCCGCACAGCTTCTTGCCAGTGTGTCAGGGCGATCTGGATCAGGTGGTGGGTGTGGCCCGCGCCAAGGACCTGCTGGCAGATCTGGACGATTACCCGCAAGTACAACTGTGGCCGGATTTGCGTGAGCCCATCATCGTGCATGAACACACGGATGTACTTAGCGCCATTGCCATGCTGAAACAGTCCAACGGCCAGTTCGTGCTGGTCACGGATGAGTACGGTGCCATTGAAGGTTTGCTGACGCCTATCGACATTCTGGAAGCCATCGCCGGTGAGTTCCCGGATGAGGACGAGCAAGCTGCCATTCAGCAGATTGGCCCCAATCTGTGGCAGGTGGACGGCGGTATCGACTTGCTGTTGCTGGCCCAGGCCGTTGAAGCGGACGACCTGCTCTTGAAAGACAGCAGCTTTAACTCCGTGGCCGGTTTCTTGCTGGAACGTCTGGACTCCCTGCCCACTGTCGGCACGGTAGTCGAGGCCGATGGCTTGCGCTTTGAAGTCACGGAAGTCAGCCAGCGCCGTATTGCCACCTTGCATGTCAGCCGCTTGCATGTGCCCGAGGCACCGCAGGAGTAAGGCCGGACTAGGCTAAAAACAACGGGCCCTCTCCGGGTCCGCAAGACGATGGATATGCAGCAAATAAAACGGCCAGGGTATTGCTACCCTGGCCGTTTTATTAATCATTGCATACGATTTCTTGCCGTTCTGCGGGCTTTGCTTATCGCAACAACACCCATCAGCCGCCATCTTCTGTCATGTACATCCTGGAGCAGCGGCCAGGCCAAACAAGATCAGGCGCGACTCAACAAAGCAATTCCGCCGGGCAAGCGCAACACATCCAGACCATACAACTGCTGCAAGACATCCAGCGCCTCAGGCAAATTATCCAGGCTGACCGCAAAGCTGACCAGGATATGGCCCAGCGACGCATCACGCAAAATCAGGTGACCGGCCCAGTAGCGATTCAACTCGGCCAGCACCTGCGATAAAGGCTGCTCATGGAAAACCAGACGGCCCTGACGCCAGGACGGGAAATCCTCCACCGCCACTGTCTGCACCGAGCTGATGGCATGGCGTCCATACACAAGCTGCTCGCCCGCCCCCAGCCTGTACCCCTGCCCACCAAAATCCACCTGAGCACTGCCCGACAAACAAGTCACTTGGGTTTTGCCATCCAGATAGCGAATATTGGTACGGCCATTAAAGGTCTGAATAGAACCGGCACCCGCAAACACCGTACACACTGCGGCCGAGCGCTCGGCCTGGCGCACTTCGACCTCGCCTTCCTGCAGAGCCACAATCCGGCCCAAATGCGGGTCGTCCCCGACATTCAGGCGACTGCGGGTATTCATATCCAGCCAGACATGGTCCAGCAACTGCACGCGCCGCTGCTCGCCCGCACCCGTGCGGTAATCAGCGCGCAAATCGGCCAGCGAAGGCCATAACTGCAAGGGAGGTTTCACGACCATATACAGGCCGCCCCCCAGTAGCAGACCACCCAGCAAGGCGCGGCGCAACGGCTGGTGGCCGCGTGTTTTCATCAGCTTGGCTTCACGCAGCCACTCTTCACGATCTTGCGGCATGGCATCCCACATTTCGCGCGCGTGCGCAAAAGCGGATGCGTGAGAAGGACTGCGCCCACACCAGCGGCGCAGCTCCCGAGCCTGACGAGAGGTCAGCGAGGACGTTTTCAGGCGGCTGACCCAGGCTCGTGCCTCCTTATGCAAGGTGTCTTCATCCAGATTCAAGGCATTAGCGGGGTTCATCAACAATTAATCTACAAAGCACTACACAGAGACTGCACCCGGCAGTCCAAATCGTTTTATCCATCCGTTTAAACGGATAAAAGAGGGAATTTAACGGCAAACATAAATTGTCGGAAACTGCAGGCGGTATCGTCAAGCGCCGGGCCGTTATAAAGCGTCAAGCCTCACTTTGACAGCAGGCCATTAACTGCCCTCGCAGCCAGGCATGGGCCGGGTCTGCCTGCCGTCGACTATGCCAAACCTGCTGAAACAAGACCGAAGGAATGGGTAACGGTGGCTGGAAAAAGACTAGCTCAGGGTGCTCGCGCAAAGGTTCGGCACTACGGCTGGAAACCGTCAGAATCAGATCCGTACCAGCCAGCACCTGAGCCGCAGCGCTCCAATGCGGCAAGGACAGGGCGATCTGACGCTTCAGCCCCATTCTGCCCAGCACATTATCTACCTCGCTTTCCCCTCCCGGCCGCATGGAAACCAGCACATGAGGGCGTTGCAACCACTCTTCCAGGCCAGGACCCGAGGGCGTCGCCAGGCTAGCTCGGTCCGCAATGCAGATCAGATGCTCTTCAAACAAGGTCTGCGCCTGCAAGTCTGCCGGGATTTCCGAGAACACTCCCAAGGCCACATCCGTTTCGCCATCCTGCAACTGCGCCAGCATCCCTTCCCGGCTGGCCTGGCTCACGGCCAGAAAAATACCGGGAGCCTGCCGCCGCAAGATGCGCATCAAGGGCGGCAGAACGATCTGGGCCCCGTAGTCGGACATCGCCAAACGAAACTCGCGCTGCTCGCTGGCCGGATCAAAACCGCCTGCATCCAGCAAGCCGTTCAACTGCAACAAGGCCTGCTCCAGGGGACGCTGCAATTGCAGGGCAAGCGCGGTAGGCTCCAGCCGCGACCCTCGGCGTATCAATAAGGGATCGTTGAACACCTGACGCAAATGCGCCAGGGCGTGGCTGACCGCCGGCTGGCTTTTATGCAGTCGGTGGGCCGCGCGGGTGACATGTTGTTCGGTCAACAAGGCATGCAGGCTTAGCAGCAGATTCAGGTCTATACGTCGCAGTTCATCCATAGAACGAATAATGACTGTGCACACTATTAATTTCAATAAGAACGACGAATAGTGCAAGATAGAACTTTGATTTCTATGGAGATACGCATATGCCCGGTACCGCTTTGTTCAGCATGTTGATTGCTGTGTTTGCCGGATCTGCCGTGCCTTTCCAGGCCGCCAGCAATGCCGTTCTGGGTAAAGTGCTGGGACATCCGCTGTGGGCCACGCTGGTCTCGCTCTGTATCAGCGCTGCTCTGGTGTTGCCGACCATCTGGTTGATGCGCGCTCCCGCCCCTCTGACGGCACAACTGGCCCACGCCCCCTGGTGGGTATGGACCGGCGGCATTGGCGGGGTGATTTACATCAGCGCAGCGCTGATTCTGACCCCGCGCATGGGCGCCGCCAGCTTTATCGTGTGTGTGGTGGCCGGTCAAATGCTCAGCTCCATGCTGATCGACCACTATGGCTTGATGGGCCTGACCCCACGCCCCGTGCATATGGGACGGATTGTAGGCGTGCTATTGATTCTGGCAGGCATGGGTCTGGTGCAATGGTTTACCCCTTCCGTGCCCAGCTCGGCGGCTGAAAACAAAAACGCCACTGTGGATCACAATGGCGCTCAAACCAGCATTCAACACATCGCTCAACAAACGGGCGCTGACCACAAGGAAAGCAGTAGCACCCGTTCCTGATCAGGGTCTACGCCTCAACAGATTTAGAGCGGTACTGGCTGCACCACCAGAAACCCGCCGACAAGGCAGCGGCGCACAACATGCCCAATGCCAGCAACAAGCCGCTATCAAATAACAGCGGCGCCACCACACCGGATACCGTGGCGAACAAAAGCATTTGCCACGCACTTTGTACCGACGAGGCCAGGCCGCGCATGGTGGGGAAGGTGCCCAAAGTCACCACCGTCATGCCCGGCAAGGCCATGGACATGCCAAACGCATAGACAAAAATCGGCATGACGGCCCAAGGCACTTCGGCCTGGAACAGCGAGTTATAGATGGTATTGAAGGTTGCGCCAGCCAGCATGATGCACAGGCCCAAACGAATCATGCGGGCCGGGGCCAGCTTCTCCGCAAAGCGCGCGTTCAGAATAGAACCACCCAGCATCCCGCCAATAAAGGGCAGGAACAGCCAGGCAAAGGCCGTTTCTGTCAGGCCCAGGACGCCAATCACAAAGCTGGCGGCGGAAGAAATGTACAAGGCAAAACCGCCAAAGGCACAGGCGATGGCCGAAATGGCCAGCACGAAGCGACCATTGCTCAGCGCGCGAGCGTAATTGGCCAGAATCACCCACAGCTTCAGAGGCTGACGTGACGCGACGGGCAAGGTTTCCGGCAGTTGTCGCCAGCACAGTGCAAGCAGGGCAATACTGACCACTGTCAGCATCCAGAACACAGAACGCCAGCCCGAATAGCTGCTTAGATAGCCGCCCACCACCGGCGCAATCGCCGGGGCCAGACTGAACACCATGGTGATATGGGCAAACAGGCGCTGGGCCGTCACTCCCTGCACACAGTCGCGTGCCAGAGCCTGGCCAACGACTCGTCCGGCACCTGCCGAACAGCCCTGGACCATGCGGAAAAACAAAAGCCAGGAAAAGGTCGGCGCCAACGCGGAACCAATCGAGCCGATCAGGAACAGGATCAACGAAGCCAGGATCACAGGACGTCGCCCGAAGCTGTCGGACAGCATGCCCCAGAACAGGCTCATGAAGGCAAAACCAAACAGATACAGACTTAAGGTCTGCTGAACCATTGACTGGTCAACGGAAAATTCAACACCGATACGGTGAAATGACGGCAAATAGGCATCGGTAGCAAAAGGCCCCAGCATCGCCAACGCCGCCAACACCAAGGTCAGCTTGCGGTAATTCATAGATAGCTTTGGAAAACAGGGAGGGCGCCAGAACTGGCGCAGGGATAGGGGCAGGATACCCCTTAACCGGACCGTACGGACATATCCGCACAGGGCATAGTGTATCAAACGATATAAATCGGATCGAGCCAGCCTATTTCCCTGCAGGCTGATCCGATAGCAACTTGCTTGAAAAAGGGTCAGCGTCTGCCCGGCGACGGTGTACCAAAAGCTTCGCGGCTGGTTTGCCCAAAGCCACTTTGATGCAACAGGCTGCGTTCAATAAAGCGGCTAACTTGCGAGCGCACTTCCGGCAACCACGGTCCTTGGTCAAACACTTGCGGGAATTTCATACTGAACCAGGCATACAAGCTGATTTGCTTGCTTAACAATTCAGCATCCTCCAGACGCGAAGGGCTGGCGGATTTCAGCCAGGACGGGGCCGGAGGCAAGGCCAGGGGCCGCTGCGCTACATACGCCGACAAGCAGCGTTTGAAGTAATCCAGCTCGGTATCTTTATCCACGGACACGGGTGCACATGCAAAGGTGAACTTCTCGCGCAGCTCCAGCTTGGGTGCCAGCCGGTCTACACAAAAGCCCAGCTCAATCGCATCTTTCAGACCCGCTGTCTGGAACAAGGGGCTATCCGAGGCCACTTTTTGCGCAAAATACTGCAGCACGGCACCGATATTGTTGTTATCCAGCAGTGCCGCCAAGGCTTGCACGTGTTCGGGGCTGGGCGCAATGGGCAAGCGTATATCCACGCTGGGGGCATCGCTTTGCAATTGGGTGCGTACGTGGTTCAAGTCTTGCTTGTCCATCGCTCCCACATAGCCTTTGGGATACAAGCCATAGCGGCCTGCACGCCCCGCAATCTGACGCACTTCAGTTGCGTTCAGGGCGCGCATGGAGCGGCCGTCAAACTTGTGAACGGTAGAGAACAAGACGCGACGAATTGGCAGGTTCAAGCCCATGCCAATCGCATCGGTGGCCACCAGCACATCGGCCTCGCCTTGCGAAAAGCGCTCGGACTCGGTGCGACGCACTTCAGGGGCCAAGGCACCGTAAATCGTGGCGACTTTCCAGCCTTGAGCGCGATAACGGGCACTTAGTGTCAGTACATCCTTACGAGTAAAGGCCACGACCGCATCGCCTTTGGAGACACCCTGGGCTTCGCGTTGACGGTCTTTGCGACCCCGCCACGGTGCTTCCTGACGCCCTTGCTTGCCCGTCGCACGCGGCGGTTCAACCGGGTAAGGCATGACTTCCAGCGGCGTTTTACGCTCGGTGAACTCCAGCTCCATCGTCTCTTCCATGGAACGCACCAGACGCTCGCAAGGACGCAAGACCGAGGCATCACCACAGACAAACAGAGTACGGGCTGGAACACCGACCAAGGCTGCCGTCCAGGCCCAGCCGCGCTGCTCGTCTTGCAGCATTTGAATCTCGTCCAGGACGGCCACGCGCACTTCCATCGTGGGGTCCATCATCTCGACCGTGCAGGCGGTATGCTGGGCACCGGGCACCATCACGCGCTCTTCACCCGTCACCAGATTGCAGGGGATACCAGCATTCATCAGACGGTCGCGCACTTCCATGGCCAACAGTCGCAGTGGTGCCAAATACACACCGGAACGGGCTTCCATCAAGGCTTCCAAGGCCTCGTGCGTCTTGCCCGAGTTGGTCGGCCCCAAACGGAATACAAGATGACGCCGTATGCCACGGGCCAGGTTGAACATTTCCGGGAAGTCGCCCAAACGCATCAAATCCTGTGCGCGCTGTTGCTCCACACTTTCCAGAATGCGACGCACCGGGCCATTAAGCAGGCGTTTTTCAAAATCACCCGCTTCAATTTCTTTTTGCTCAATCCCTTCTTCCAGCGCCATGCGCAGAGCTTTGGCCAGCTCCAGGAAGGAAGAGCCATCAATCAAGGGACGCTGGGTTTGCAAAAACGCATCCAGCGAGTCTTCCAGACGTTGGGACAGGCGATTTTGAGCGGCCGTATTGAACAAGACCGTGACACGGGCGGGCAATCGGTCCAGCTCCGAGCCAGTACGCGGCAAAGGCACGGCCGCCTGCATGCGCACATTGGCACGCCAGTGCTGACGCTCCCCCGCTACGGGCACATTCACGGCCAGCCACAAATCCTTATGCCACCACAGGCGCTGCGGATCTTCCGGGTCAATTTCGTAATCGCACTCTTCCTGCTTCTTGATCTGGTTCAGCACTTGTTGCTGACGCCATTGCGTGCGGGCGCGGTCGGCGGCGCGCTGATACTGGGAGCGCTCTCGGGCACTCAGGGTGCTGGCATGCTGCTCGCGCCATTGTTCAATCTGGTTTTGGTCGATGGCAACCAGAAGGTCAGGATGATGGGCGACACGATCACGCCCGGCGGCGGCTCCGCCACGCACTTCCAGCTTGGTGCTGGGCAAACGGCGGTCAGCCAGCCACAACTCGTACTCCTGACGAGTAATACCCAGCAAGGCCATGGTTTCTTCCGAACCGATGCACTCCTGCTCCCAGGCCCAACGCTGCTGGCGTTGCTCGCGCTGGCGCTCCTGACGTTCTGCTTGGGCCTGCAACAGAAACGCCTGCTGTTCGGCGTCCAGCTTGAATTCCTGGGTCAACACCGCCGCACTGGCATTGCGGCCATACACCGTCATGAACCAATGGGCAGGCTCACCCGCTTGCAGGCCCTCAAAGGCCTCCAGGGTGATGCGCTGCGGCTCACAACCCTGCTCTTGCAGCCAGGCGCTCAAGCGTTCCTGGGCTTGATCGAACTTGCGCTGTTTATCGCTGTGTTCTTTTTGACGGGCTTGCTCACGTTCTTTTTGGGCCTGCTCCCAACGCTGGGCGCGTTGATCGCGATCGCGCTGTTCAGCCTGCAACTGCCACAAATAGGTTTGTGCCAAAGGCAAAGACTGCCAGGCCTGCACCAAAGCCAGCAAGCGCGGACTGCGCTCAGCTTCAGGCCAGTTCTCGCTTAACGGCAAAGACTGGGAGGCAATCGCCCCGGCCAATTGGCCGCGCTGTTCAAGTAATTGCTCGCGCAGGACTTCATAAATATCCGCATCCAGCTTGTCGGCACTCATTTGGTAGAGCAGGCGCAGGTTGCGGATGACGACCTCGGGCACCCCTTGGGATTCCAGGCGCTGATCGGCATCCTTCAAGCCCAGCTCGGCCGTGATGATCTGATTGAAAAAGGCTGCGTCCTGCGGCAGGCGCCAGGCTTTCAGCCACAGTCGCCGTATTCCGGCTCGGTCCTGAAAACGCACTTTCTTGGCGACCTGGCGAGCCACACCTTCCAGACGGGGATAGTCCAGCCATTGGGGATGGAGCAGCAAACCCGCTTGAGTGGGGACGGAAGAATCGGAAACAGACGAAGCGCGACGCGCAGCCATAGGGCGGGGACCTGAAAATACGGGAAGAAGAGAACAAGAAAGGCAGAAAAGCCGGTTCAAGCAAGCGTGAGCAGCATTATACGGGTCTGCTCCGGGACGTTCAGAGGATACATGCAATCACCGTGTTGAACGCCTTTGTGGGCAAGAAGACACAGGACTAATCAGCCAGCCATTCCAAACAGCCTTGCGGCAAAGCGGCCAAACCGGACTGACTGTGATTACAGCCCGGTACGATGCGAAAGCGCGGTTCGCCACCTTGTTGCTGCGCCAAAGCCTGCGCCAGTTCGCGGGTGCCATCCACCATGCGGCGCTCCTGCAAACGTAGACGACGCAGCTCGCGCTTGTCCTCGGGCATGGCTTCCTCTGCCGGGCCCAGGCTTTGCTCGTACTCGCCAACGGAAAACTGCACGGGCATCGTCAAGGCAGCGCTGGGAAGGGATTGGGCCAGCAGTCGAGCCAGAAACCCGTCCCCCCACCACACAGAAGGGCTGGATACCACCAGCGCATCAAACAACTCTGGCTGCTGATACAAAAGCTGCAAGGCGAACAAGCCACCCAAGGAATGGCCGCACAGCAAGCGCCGCTGCGGATTCAAAGATGTTTGTGCATAGGCCCAGGGCAGGAATACATCCTGCATCATCGCCAGAAAATCCGGGGCATGGCCCGCTTCTCCGTTGAGCGCAGGCGTAAAGTCCTGATCACGCCAGACCTCCCCGCCATACCCTATTCCCAGCACGGCACAGGCTGGTGAAGCCTGCTGCTCACAGGCATCCAGCACCGCGTCAAATTGCGGTAGATCAAGCACACAGACTAATGGCCAGCCTTCGGCAGGCGCAGCAGTAGTCGGCCACGCCAAAGTCAGACGATACTGTCGGCCCAAAGGGGAAAGAAAATCCAGATGTTCAAGCTGCATGGAAGAATCGCGGTAAGGACGTCAAGGCCGGGGGGGCCTGAGCAGGCAAGAAGCCTGCTCATTCGAGACTGCTTTTAGTGTTAACAGACCCTAGCCAATGAACTATACTTTCTTTCTATGTAAACGGTTATCATTCAGAGACTTAATGTCCACATCTGCTGTTCCGGCCCCCGCGCTGGCCGACTATCAACACATCCTCAGACGTCGCTGGCTCCTGGTAGGAGCCCTGGTTCTTGTGATTTTGGCCTCAATTGTGGCCGACTTCATGTTGGGACCCTCGGGCCTTAGCCTGGGAGAACTGAGCCACGCGCTGTTCAACCCCGAACAGTCCGACCCGACCACACGCGTCATCGTCTGGGAAATCCGCCTGCCTTATGCCCTGATGGCCATGGCCATTGGTTTGGCGCTGGGCCTGTCCGGTGCGGAAATGCAGACCATCCTGAATAACCCGCTGGCCAGCCCCTTTACCTTGGGAATTTCCTCGGCGGCGGCGTTTGGCGCGTCTCTGGCCATTGTGCTGGACCTGTCGATTCCCGGTATCCCGCAAGCCTGGACCATTGCCGCCAACGCCTTTGTTTTCGCGCTGTTGTCCGCCTTGTTGCTGGACGCGGTGGCCCGCTGGGGCGCCATGAGCACCGCCAATCTGGTGCTCTTTGGTATTGCGCTGGTGTTCTCCTTCAACGCACTGGTTTCGCTGGTGCAGTTTGTGGCCAGCGCCGAAGCCCTTCAAGGGCTGGTGTTCTGGACCATGGGCAGCCTGTCGCGCTCCTCCTGGGGCAAGGTCGGCATCATGCTGGCCGTATTTGCACTGATTCTGCCCTTATCCCTGCGTGATACCTGGAAGCTGACCGCCCTGCGTCTGGGTGAAGATCGCGCTACCAGCTTTGGTATCAATGTGTCGCGTCTGCGTCTGGTGTCTTTGCTGCGTATCAGCTTGCTAGCTGCACTGGCCGTGTCCTTTGTGGGCACCATCGGCTTTGTGGGCCTGATTGCCCCGCACATCGCCCGCCGCCTGTTTGGTGAAGATCACCGTTTCTACTTGCCCGGCAGTGCACTGGTGGGCGGGGTGATTCTGTCGCTGGCCTCGATTGCCTCGAAAAACATTGTGCCCGGCATCATTATTCCGGTCGGCATTGTCACCTCGCTGGTGGGTGTGCCCTTCTTCCTGGGCGTTGTGCTGCGACGCCAAATAAAGTGAACCATGCTTGAAGTCCACGATCTCAGCCTGTCTTACGGTAAACGCGAAATCCTGTCCAAGCTGACCATAGAGCCTTTGCAGCCGGGTCAGCTTGTGGCTTTGCTGGGCCCCAATGGCAGCGGCAAATCCACCCTGCTCAAGTCTTTGGCAGGGCTGCTCAAGCCCACAACCGGCAAGATTTTGCTGGATGGTCAGGAACTGAGCGGCGTCAGCTTCGAGCAGCGTGCACAGAAAGTGGTGTACCTGCCCCAGTCGCTGCCCGCCTCGGTCCACCTGCGTGTGTTTGAATCCGTGCTGGTCGCGGCCAATGCGTCTGCCCCCGGCGGCCATGCCCGCGATGTGAATCACGATCACATCATGCACATTCTGCAGCGTCTGGGCATTGCGCACTTGTCCATGCACTATCTGGATCAGCTCTCAGGTGGCCAGAAGCAGTTGGTGGGACTGGCACAGGCCTTGATCCGCAAGCCTACCTTGCTGTTGCTGGATGAGCCCTTGTCTGCCCTGGATCTGAACTATCAATTCCACGTGATGGATTTGCTGGCCCAGGAAACTCACGACAACAATCTGATCACCCTGATCGTCCTGCATGATCTGAATGTGGCCCTGCGCCACAGCGACTATGCGCTGATGATTGAAGGCGGTGGTCTGCTGGCGCAAGGCGAGCCTTCCAAGGTAATTACCCCCAACTCGCTGGCCCAGGCCTATGGTGTCCGTGCCCGCGTGGAAAGCTGCTCGCAAGGCACCTTGCAAATCATTATCGACGGGCTGCAAGAGCCTGTGCTGTGACCTCGGAGAACCCATGAACATCCTGCGCCACCTGCTGTTGTCGCTGACCTTGCTCTTGCCTTTGGGCGTGCAGGCCCAGCCCATCGAAGTTACCGATGCCATGGGTCGTACCGTTACCCTGCCCGGCCCGGCCAAGCGCATTGTGCTGACCCAGGCACGACATTTTCCAGTGCTGGCTTTGGTGCATCCCGAGCCTGCCAACCTGATTGCAGGCTGGTCGGACGAGTTCAAGACATCTTTCTCCAACGAATACGAAACCTATCTGAAGCGCTACCCGCAACTGGCCAACATCCCCGTTGTAGGCCGCCATACGGCAGACACCTTCTCGGTTGAGCAAGCCCTGGCCCTGCGCCCCGATCTGGTGGTACTGACTGCAGCCTTTGCGGGCCTGACTCCCGGTCAGGACACGCGCGACTCGGCACTGATCCAGCGCCTGACTGCCGCCAAAGTGCCCGTCATCGTGATCGACTTCTTTGTGAACCCCTTGGAAAACACCGTACCCAGCCTGCGCGCATTGGGTTACGCCGTGGGCGAGAAAGAACGCACCGACGAATTCATTCAGTTCTACGAAGAACACATGCAAGGCGTAGCCCAGCGACTGGCCGATCTCCCCAAGGAAGATCACCCGCCTGTATTCGTGCACGCCCATGCAGGCAGCACAGACTGCTGCAACTCCCCCGGCGCGGGCACCTTCAACGACATGATCAGCTATGCAGGCGGTCACAATATTGGCGCGGACGTTCTGAAAAGCTCCACCGGCAAGCTGAACTTTGAATACATTCATTCCCGTGCCCCTGTGGTCTATGTAGCCACCGGCACTGGCGCAGGCAAACGCGCCACCTCGGGCGGTCTGCGCATTGGCACAGGCGTGACGCCAGAGCAAGCCCGTGAAAGCTTGCAAGCCATTATCGACGGCAACCGTCTGCAAGCCTTGCCAGCCGTGCGCAGCGGCAATAGCCACGGCATCTGGCACGCCTTTAACGACTCGCCTCTGCACATGATCTTTATCGAAGCACTGGCCACCTGGATTCATCCCGACCGTTTCCAAGGCGTATCGGCCCTGAAAACGCTGGAAGAAGTGAACCAGCGTTTCCTGACCGTGCCGATGGAAGGCACGTACATGATTGATCTGAAGCCCGCGCCCTGAGCCTTCATGTCGCGTCTGATTCCACTGGAGCTGCCGCCTGCGGGCGGCCATCCCCACCACGTATTGCTGCGCCTGCCAGACGGGAAGCCTGAACAAGGCCCCCTGCCTTTGCTGTGCCTGCTTGATGGTCAGTGGACCTTGCCCCTGCTGGAAGAAAGCGGTCATCCCGCCCTGAAACGCTGCGCCATCTTGTCGCTGGGCTATCAAGGCGAACGCGATCAGATCACCCGCTATCGCGCTCTGGATTACACCCCACCCGGTCCGGATGGCGGCTTGTGGGAAGACCCACGTGTTCCTCAGTGGCAAGCCGGTGGCGCCCCAGCCATGATCGAACAAGTACGCATGGCTCTGGCCTTGGCGCAAGGAATGGAGCCTGCACTAGCCCATTCACGCATCAGCCTCTACGGCCACTCCTACGCCGGATTGTTCGTGCTGTACGCCCTTAGCCAGCAAAGCCTGCCCATTCATCATTACCTGTGCGCCAGCCCTTCTTTGTGGTGGCGTGATCCCCTGATCTGGACCTTGCTAGAGCAGTTGGGCAAGCCGGTACAGGTGGATATTCTGGCCGGTGCCTCAGAGGCCTGGTATCCGCTTAGCGCTCAGGCAGCGGGACCGGAAGGCCGCAAGAATGGCATGCCTACCCTGCCCACCATGCAAAAACTGCAAGCGCAATTGCAAGCTCAAGGCATGCAAGCCAACTTGCATGTTCTGCCCGGAGCCGGTCACGGCCACGTGCTGGCTCAAGCTACCCTGCGCGCACTGGAACTGGCTAGCAGCGCGGCTTAGCGGCGTTTTTCCTGCGCGCCCTCTGCGACTTTTCATTCCATATCCAAGTTTTCCCGCCCTAGGGTAACTCCCCCCATTCCTCCTCTTGTTTTAGGCCTCAACATCTTTTAGTCTGTATTTATATGCAAGTGCATAGAAATCAAAAAAAGAGATTGGAGACGAATATGAAGGTAGCGGTATTAGGTGGCGGGCACGGTTGTTACGCGGCAGCGGCAGACTTGAGCGAACAGGGCCACGAAGTACGTTTGTGGCGTCGTGATACGGCTCAGTTGCAGCCCTTGCTGGACCGTCCAGTCATGACACTGAAAGACGAAGCAGGCGAGCGCGACATCCCCATTGCCAAAGTCTGCGCCGATATTGGCGAGGCCATCGCCGGTGCCGATCTGGTACTGATTCCTTCGCCCGCTATTGCACAAACCGATATTGCCCGCGTCATGGCTCCCCACCTGACGGACGGTCAGGTCGTGTTCCTGCCACCGGGCACCTTTGGCTCCTTCATCATGAGCGAAATCGTGCGCGGCACGGGCAACAAGGCCGATGTAAGCTGGGCTGAAACCGGCACCTTGCCCTGGTTGGCCCGCAAGCATGGCGATACCGTCATCAACATCACCACCCGCGCCACCCGCCTGCCTACCGGCGTGTACCCCGCACGCAATACCGATCACGCGCTGGATGTGATTGGCAAAGTTTTCCCCAGCGTGGAGCGCTGCGAAGATGCGCTGTCCGGCGCCCTGATGAATGCTGGCCCCATCATCCACCCACCACTGATCATGATGAACGCAGGCCCGCTGGAACACTTCCCGGCCTGGGACATTCACAACGAAGGCACTCAGCCTTCGGTACGTGCCGTGACCACGCAGTTGGACAATGAGCGCATGCGCATTCGTGAAGCGCTGGGCTACGGTGCCCCGCACTTCCCCCTGTCCGACCACTACGAAAACGACCAGTGGATGTATGG
Source organism: Alcaligenes parafaecalis (assembly GCF_026344135.1). Taxonomy (NCBI): domain Bacteria; kingdom Pseudomonadati; phylum Pseudomonadota; class Betaproteobacteria; order Burkholderiales; family Alcaligenaceae; genus Alcaligenes; species Alcaligenes parafaecalis. Next base: position 370,919 of record NZ_JAPKNA010000004.1, read on the forward strand.
CGACCGTTCCTCGCACTCAAAGCTGGTAAAAAGCGGCGACTGGCGCGAGAAGATCGACTTGCACGAGCACCGCTACATGCGTGAAGACACCATGCTGGGTCTGGCCTTCTTCGCTTCCGTGGCGGACTGGGCCGGTGTAGACGCCCCCGTCACCAAAGGTTTGCTGGCGATTGCCGGTGCCATCGTGGGTGAAGATCTGCGCCAAGGCCAACGCACATTGGCCAGCCTGGGTCTGGACAAGATGAACCGCGAGCAACTGCAAGAGATGCTGCAAGCCGGGAGAGCCTGATGAGCACGCCCGCCCCGATCAAACGTATCGTTGCGGTGGGCGCAGGTCGCATGGGGCGGGGCATTGCCCTGGCCTATGCGCTGCGCGGCCAAGCCGTGACCTTACTGGACTTCAAACCGCGCCCGCCTGCCGATAGCGCCCGTCTGGAAGCCGAGATTCGCCAGGAATTACGCGCCACACTGGAGCAATTGGCCGACCTGGGCATGTTCGCTGCCGAGCAGATCGACGGCTATCTGGCCTGCATCGGTGTTGCCCCTTTAAGTGATGCTGCCCACGTGTTGGGCCAAGCCGATCTGATTTACGAAGGTGTGCCCGAAACCCTTGAGGCCAAGACTGATGCCTTGGGCCGCATCGGTGAACTGGCCCAGCCCGATGCACTGATCGCCTCCACCACCTCCACCATGCTGGCCTCGGATCTAGCCCCCATGTTGAGCCATCCCGAGCGTTTCCTGAACGCCCACTGGCTCAACCCGGCTTTCCTGATTCCACTGGTAGAAATCAGTGCCCACCCCGGCACCAGCGAGCAGACCTTGAGCCGTCTGCAAAGCAATCTGGAGTCCATCGGCAAAGTGCCCGTGGTCTGTGGCTGCCACCCCGGTTTCATCGTTCCGCGTCTGCAAACCCTGATCATGAACGAGGCCGCTCGCATGGTGGAGGAAGGCGTGGCCAGTGCCGCTGATATTGATAAAGCCACCCGCTACGGCTTGGGTTTCCGCTTTGCCAGCATCGGCGTGCTGGAGTTCATCGACTACGGCGGCAACGACATTCTGTACCACGCCGGACAGTATCTGTCGCAGAACCTGGACCCGGAACGCTACGCCGTGCCCGACATCATCACCCGCTATATGGAAAGTGGACGCAACGGTCTGCGTAGCGGACAGGGCTTTCACGAATACCCAGTGGACCAGCAACAGGCATACCGCCGCGATGTGCTGGCCCGCGTACTGGGAATGCTGGATCACATCGGCCTGGCCCCTGCCCGCGCCGAGAACCTTGCCAAGGAGACACAGGAATGAAAAAAGACTCCCACGCTGCGCCTTCGGCTTGCTGCCCTCCAAGAGGGCGCTTTTCATCTTGGGACGGCCCGACGATGAAAAAAACCGCTGCGTTGCTGTTTGCCCTGATGAGCTGTCACAGTCTGAGCCAGGCTCAGGAAATCCCCACCCTGCGGGTAGGCTGGACCATTCCGGGCGAGGAAGCCAAATATCTGATGGCCAAGCGCCCCGAGCTGTTCCCGCAACTGGGCAAGAAATACCAGATCCAGTGGACCCAGTTTCAGGGCACCTCGCCCATGGTGCAAGCCATGCGTGCGGGCGTTCTGGAATGCTCCACCATGGCCCCCATGTCGCTGGCCAATGGCGCTATTGAAAGCGGTCTGGAAGCCTATATCGTGGCCCAGCACGTGCACTCGGATGATGATCACTTCTCCGTCTACTGGGCTGTAAAGGAAGACAGTCCGATCAAGACGGCGGCTGACCTGAAAGGCAAGGTCATTGGCACCAACGCCTATGGGGCCGGTGTGTACTTCGACATGCTGCTGTGGCTGCGCCAGAACGGCATTGACCCGGACAAGGACGTAAAAATCGTTGAAACCGGCTTCCCGCCTGCAGCCGACGCGATTCGCAGTGGCCGCATTGATGCTGGCCCCATGGCCCAGCCCTTTGCCCTGCTGAACGAAAAGAAAGGCGGCTTGCGCAAGCTGTTCTCCCTGTCCGAAGTGGCTAGCCCCTCGGTGCAGATTTTCGAGGCTTGCAGCAAATCCTATAGCGACGCCAACCCCGAGGTGGTGCGCGCCTACGTGCAGGACTTGAAGACGGCCATGGGCATGCTCAGCAAAGACCCGTCGCTGGCCGTGGATGTGACAGCCCAAATTACCCGTGCGCCCAAAGACCTGCTGGCCCAGTACCTGTTCACCGACCAGGACTTTGCACGCGTCCCGGACATGCAGCCCAATCTGGAATCCATTCAGGGCACTTACGACCGCTATCACAAAGCCGGTTTCCTGAAGAAAGCCTTGAACGTGCAGGACTTCTACCGGGCTGATTTACGCGAGGCAACACCATGATTGAACTGGATGGTGTCGGTAAAACCTTTAACACCCGGCAGGGCCGCAGCCATACGGCCCTGCAAGACATCGCCCTGAGCATTCCGGCAGGGCGATTTGTGTCTATTCTGGGACCCAGCGGTTGCGGAAAAAGCACCCTGCTCTATATGTTAGGGGGCTTTGAGTCCTGCTCCAGCGGCCAGATCCGCGTCAAGGGCAAGCCCATTACCGGCCCAGGTCCAGACCGGGGCCCGGTGTTTCAGGAATATGCTCTGTTTCCCTGGAAAACCGTGTTGGGAAACGTGGCCTACGGCATGCGCGAACAAGGCATGCCCAAAGCCCAGGCCGAACAGCGCGCCAGCGAATGGCTGGACAAGGTCAAGCTGGGGCCTTACGCCGCCTTCTATCCGCGTGAACTGTCCGGCGGTATGCGTCAGCGCGCGGCCATTGCCCGCACCCTGGCCTATGAGCCGGACATCCTGCTGATGGACGAGCCCTTCGGGGCGCTGGATGCCCACACGCGCGTCACCCTGCAAACGGAACTGCTCAGCTTGTGGGAGCAGTTGCGCAATACCGTGGTCTTTGTGACGCACGGCGTGGACGAAGCGGTCTTCCTGTCCGATACCGTGATTGTCATGACTGGCTCACCCGGCCGCATCAAGGAGGTGGTGGAGATTGACTTGCCCCGCCCCCGCGTCCGTAGCGAGCTGCTGCGTAATCCGGTTTACCAGGAAACCATTATTCGTCTGGAGCAATCCCTGATGGCGGAGGCCCACCCATGACGCCACAGCACTGGTATGAAAATCGCTGGGCCTCTTTGGTCATGGCGGCCATTCTGGTGCTGCTGGCCTGGGCGGGGCTGGCCCGTTGGGTGGGGCTGGATTCCTTCCCCAGCCCCTGGGCGGCCCTGGGTGAACTGCCCGCCCTGATCAGCGATCCGATGGCCTGGTCGGCCATCCTGCAGTCGGTAGGCCGCATGTTTGCGGGCTATGCCCTGGCGCTGGTCGTGGCCGTGCCGCTGGGTTTGGCCATGGGCCGCAGTCGCCTGGTCTATACCGCCTTCTATCCCTTGGTGGCCCTGGCCTACCCCATGCCCAAAGCGGCATTGATGCCGATCTTGATGCTGTGGTTCGGTCTGGGGGATTTCTCCAAGATTCTGGTCATTGCGCTGGGCGTGTCCCTGCCTTTGCTCTATCACAGCTATCACGGCGCAACCCGTATCGAGCCCAAGCTGATCTGGGTGGCCCAGTCCATGGGCATGGGACCCCTGGCCCGTCTGGGCAAGATCGTGCTGCCCGCCTCTTTGCCGGAAGTCATGATTGGCTGCCGCGTCGGCGTGGTCATGGCTCTGATCGTGATGGTCTCCTCCGAGATGATTGCGCGTCAGGAAGGCATAGGCAATCTGCTGTTCACCTCTATGGATATGGCGCAGTACTCCACGGTGTATGCGGTCATCATGCTGCTGGCGGTCCTGGGCATTGCCTTTGACGCCTTGTTCGAGTTCGTGCGCAAGCGCTGCACGCACTGGCATGACTCCACCCAGAGCCTGATGGACAAAGGATGACGCTATGACCACCAAAACCTTAGCCTCATCGGGACAAGCTATGCGTTCTACTGAAACCCGCCCGGTCAAACGCCGGGATCTATCCGGTCTGTCCTTGTGCATCAGCCCGGCCATCTTGCTGATTATCTGGGAACTGTGCACTCGCTCGGGCTGGGTCAGCCCGCAGTTGCTGCCCGCGCCTTCGTCCATTCTGTTGCGCGTACTGGAGCTGGCCGGTCAAGCCGACTTCTGGCAGAACCTGGGCATTACGGTCTACCGCCTGATCAGCGGCCTGCTGATTGCCTGTGTGGCCGGGGTCGCCCTGGCCCTGATTGCCCAACTGACACGCTGGAGCTCGTTTCTGCTGGATGCACTGATCCGTTTGCTGGCCCCTATCCCCAAGATCGCCCTTTACCCGGCACTGATCCTGATCATGGGGTTTGAAAGCTCATCGAAAATTGCCCTGGTGGTTTCAGACGCCATTTTCCCTGTGCTGATGGCCAGTTGGGTGGCCGCGCAAACGGTGGACCGCAAGCTGATCTGGTCGGCTCGCGCTGCAGGCACGTCCCGCAGTGCCTGCCTGTGGAAAATTATCTTGCCCGCCATCAGCCCGACCGTCCTGGCCGGGGTGCGGGTAGCCGGAGTCATTGCCTGCGTGGTGGTATTTCTGGCCGAGATGATTGCCTCCACCGACGGGCTGGGCCACATGCTGACCGCCGCCGCTCGCAGTTACCGCACGATTGATATGTTTGTACCCCTGGTCTGGATCTGTGTACTGGGCTTCGCACTGAACCTGACCATTGCCGCTTTGCAGCGCAAAGTGGATCATGCAAACTAATTTCTATTCACACTGAACCAGCCACTTGCCCGGTCAACTTGCAGCGCTGACCGGGATTTCGCAGGCTATCTCAATCATCTGGAACGAGTAGCCTGCTTTTTTTCTGCATCAAGGAAGCCGCTTCACTATGGCCAGCCGTCCCCTGACCGACGCCTATACCGGGCACGATACCTTTATTCCCTATCTGCTCAACCGCAGCACCTCGGCCTTAAACGCTGACTTTCAAACCTTGCTGCGCAGCCATGAACTGACTCTGCTGCATTGGCGTGTTCTGGCTTTTCTGAACGAAACCGACGGACTGGGCGTCAGCACCCTGGCGCAATACACCGATGTGGATCAGACCACACTGTCACGCGCTTTGGTCGTCATGGAAAATGCCGGACACCTGTCCCGCCAGCCCGATCCCCTGGACCAGCGCCGGGTCCTGATCCATCTGCATGAGCAGGGTCGCCAACACTTTCTGCACGTTCTGCCCGCCGCGCTGGATATCCATCACCGTGCCATTCAAGGCTTTTCGGCTGAAGAACTGACCCTGCTGCGCCAGTTCCTGAATCGCATCCGGGCCAATATCAATGGGGATGCACGTTAAGCGTCCCGCCCTTCCATCTTTCCTGTAATGCGTCCCATTGGCCGCTTCCACGCGTTTGCCGTCCCTGAACCCGCCCCACATCGGAGCCTGTTGCCCCTGATCGTCCATGCTTGAAATGGACACTCAAGGGCGTTGAGCCTTTATTTACATCAGGAAAGACCATAAAATGATAATGATTAACATTTAGTAGCGCAGCCTCTTGCCTGAGATGTCCTGCCAGGCACCCTTGGCTTTCTTACGGAAATAAGATCTCGTGACTCTCTCCCCTACCCGTGCTGGACGTCGCCAGCTCTTGCTGGCCGCAGCGGCCAGCCCATTGCTATTTGGCGTACCCCGCCTGCTTCGCGCCCAAGACGGTCCCCTGAAAATTGCCTTGCTGACATCCTTGTCCGGCCCCTTCGCCTCCTTGGGCGAAAGCATGCGTGCCGGTCTGGAGTTGATGCTGCAACAGTGCAATTACGAGATGGGCGGGCGCAAGGTTCAATTGCTGGTAGAGGACGACCACGGCAAACCGGACGAAGCCATCCGCAAAGTGCGCAAGCTGATCGAACGCGACAAGATCGACGTTCTGGGCGGCGTTATCAGCGCCAATATCGCGCTGGCGATTCGCGACATCGTGCACGACGCGCAACTGCCTACCTTCATTTCCAATGCCGCGGCCAATGGCCTGGCTCGTGAAGCAGCCAGCCCCTACGTATTCCGTCCCACCAAAACAAGCTGGATGCTAGGTCATACCGGTGCTTTGTGGACCTTCGAGCACATCGAAAAAACCGGCGGCATCACGCTGGGTTCGGACTACACCGCAGGCCGCGAATACATTGAAGACTTCGCCAATACCTATCAGGAACAAGGCGGCGCGCTGGGCGAGCGTATCTGGACTCCACTGGGCACGCCCGACTTTGCCCCTATCCTGATGAACCTGGCCGCCAGCAATCCCAAATTCGTCTACACCTTCCTGGCAGGTGCCGACGCAGTGCGTTTCCACCAGCAAATGCAGGATTACCAACTGCACGGCAAGATCCAGATTGTGGGTCCCGGTGCCCTGTTCGACCAGGAAGACGTGATCACCGCGGTGGGCGATGCTGCTTTGGGTGGCGTCAGCACCTTCCATCAGTCCCCCGGTGCTCCGGCTGCCCAGGACTTTGTGGCGGCCTACCAGGCCAGCCGTGGCCGTTTGCCCGGCGAGGCCAGCACTTCCGGTTACGTGACCGGTCAGGTCATCAAGGCCGGTCTGGATGCGGTGAAAGGCGACCTGTCCAATAAGGCCGCGTTCAAGCAAGCCTTGCTGGACAAACCGATCAACACCGCCTTTGGCCCCATGGCATTTGACCCGCGCAATAACCAGTCCATTCTGGATATTTACGTCAACCGGGTTGAGAAAGACACGCAAGGCCGTCCCTTTAACACCGTGGTTCATACTTACCAGCGTATCCAGGACCCCGGCCCGCGTTCTTGAGCCACACCTTGTCTTACTACCTGCTTCAAATCCTCAATGCCCTGTCCTTCTCAGCACTGCTGATGTTGGCAGGGCTGGGGCTGTCTTTAGTGCTCAGCCTGATGAACTTCATCAACCTGACACACGGCTCTTTTTTCCTGCTGGGCGGCTATATCAGCGTGCAGTGGTTGGCATCCGGCGCCCCCTGGTGGCTGGCCTTCCCTGCGGCATTTACGCTGTGCAGTCTGATGGGTTTTTTGCTGGACCGCTTCCCCTTTCGCCAGTTCTACCAGCGTACCCACTTGATGCAGGTGCTGCTCACGTACGGCCTGTCCGTGATTCTGGCCGATTTGATGCGCTGGGGTTTCAGTGCCGACACGCTCTCGCCCATGTTGCCGCAAGTGCTGCGTGGCGGCGTTTGGATCATGGGCCTGCCCTTCCCCACCTATCGCCTGTTCCTGATCGTCACCGGTCTGACGCTGGCCTTGCTGTTCTGGTTCCTGCTGGATCGCACCCTATGGGGAGCGGCCATTCGCGCTTGTGTGCAGGACGCACAGATTGTCGAAACCCTGGGCCTGAACTCCCGCCGCTTGTTCGCCATTGGTATGGCCCTGGCCGCTGGTCTGGCCGGTTTGGGTGGAGCCCTGGGCGCAGGCATGCTGTCGGTCTACCCCGGCCTGGATGAAGAAATCCTCTTGCTGGCCTTGCTGGTCGTCGTCATTGGTGGCCTGAACTCGGTGCGCGGCACCTTGCTGTGCGCGCTGATCCTGGGTTTCGTCACCACCTTTGCCCGCGTCTGGGTCCCGGCTTTTGCCAATGCCGCTACCCTGGCCGTCATGCTGGGCCTTCTTCTTTGCTGGCCCAATGGTCTGAGCAAATCCGCTACGCGTCAGGTTTAAATGAACAAGCTCAACACCTGCCTGCTACGCACTGGACTTTGGCCCGCTTTGGCCTGCCTGGTCTTGCTCAGCAGCTATTTCTGGGGCGATGCCTTTTTGTGGCGCTTTGGAACCGAAGCCCTGCTGATCGGTTGCGCCGTCCTTAGCATCAATCTCCTGATTGGTTATGGCGGTCTGGTCTCTTTGGGCCACGGTGCCGTTTTTGGCTTTGCGGCTTACGCGACGGCCATCACCAGCCAGTATTGGGGCGCATCCTTGCCCTTGATGCTGCTGGTCGGCATTGCGGCAGGCACCCTGCTCTCCGTGCTGATGGCCTTGATCAGCCTGCGCAGTTCCGAACTCTTTTTCATGGTGGCCACGCTGGTGGCAGGCCAACTGGTCTGGGAAGTGGCATTCCGCTGGCGCGACCTGACGGGCGGGGCAGACGGCCTGCGCGGTTTCCCGCGTCTGAGCCTGGGGGATCTGCCCCTGAGCGCTCCCTATACTCTGATGATTCTGGCTCTGGTGCTGGCGGTAATCTGCTGGTTGCTGCTGCGCTCCTTTAGCCGTGCTCCGATTGGACTGGCGCTGACCGGCCTGCGCGACCAGCCCTTGCGCATGGCGGCCCTGGGTTATCAGGCATGGCGCATTCGCCTCTACACCTTCATGATTGCAGGTGCCGTTGCCGGTGCGGCTGGCGGTCTGTATCCCTTTGCGAATCAGTACGTCAGCCCGCAGCAAGTGCATTGGAGCTTCTCGGCCACCCTCATCATCATGGGTGTGATCGGCGGCATACGTACTTGGCGCGGTGCTTTTATAGGTGCCACTTTTTATCTGTTTGCCCAGACCTACCTGAGCTCCTATACGGATCGCTGGCAGTTGCTGGTCGGTTTGATTTTTGTGCTAACGGTTCTATTCATGCCCAATGGTCTGGCAGAGCGCCGCAAGAGGACCGCATGAGCGTTTTATTAAGCACTCGCGAATTAGCCCTGCACGTGGGCGGCCTGGATATTCTGATGGACGTCAGCCTGGAGCTGCACGCCGGTGAAACCCTGGGGCTGATTGGTCCCAATGGCGCAGGCAAAACCACGCTGTTCAATATCATCAGTGGTTTGGCTACACCCTCCAGCGGGCAGGTATTTCTGGAAGGCAAAGACTTGCGCAGCCTGGGCCCTATTGAACGCGCCCAACAAGGTCTGGTACGCAGCTTTCAGACCAGCCGTATCTTTCCTGAACTGACTCTGCATCAGAATCTGGCCCTGGCCGTGCGCATCAAACACGACTGCGCTTACCACTGGTGGGGCCGCAAAGCAGCCCGGACTGCCAGCCAGAAAGCCGCTGAAGCATTGCTGGAGCACAGCGCTCTGGCCGGTCGTGGTCACTTGCTGGCCCGCTCCCTGTCTTATGGCGAACAACGTATTCTGGATTTGCTGATCGCCCTGGCACAGCAACCGCGCGTGCTCTTGCTGGACGAGCCTACCGCAGGCCTGTCCGAGTCCGAATCCCGTGAGGTAATGGCCCTGGTCCATGCCATGCGCGGCCAATGCGCCGTGCTGCTGATCAGCCACGACATTGATATTGTTTTCCAGGAATGTGATCGCATTGCGGTGCTGTCTTCCGGCACCTTGCTGACCTGCGACACCCCGGACGCCGTGCGCCAGCACGAAGGCGCGCGTCAAGCCTATCTGGGCGAACTGGCTTTGGAGACTGCATGAGCACTGCGCTGAACATCTCTGGCCTGAACGCACGCTACGACCGGGCCGATATTCTGGAAGGCCTCTCGCTGGAGATTCCTGCAGGACAAAGCGTCGCCTTGCTAGGCCGCAACGGCGCTGGCAAAACCAGTCTGCTGCATTGCCTGTTCAATATGGGCCCACAGTGGAGCGGACAGATCACCGTTCACGGCCAAAGCATTGCAGGCTGGCCTACGCACAAAATTGCCCTGCTGGGCATGGCTTTGGTGCCGCAAGGCCGGGGCCGCTTTCCTACCTTGACGGTGCAGGAAAGCCTGCGTCTGGCTGGACTGGCACGTCGCCCTCGTTCGGATGATCGCTGGACGCTGGGCAGTATTTACGAAGCCATGCCGCGTCTGTACGAACGCCGTCAGTCCTCCTGCTCAGCCTTGAGTGGTGGCGAACGGCAGTTGCTGGCACTGGCTCGCGCCCTGCTCACGCAGTCCTCCATTATTGTTCTGGACGAGCCCAGCGAAGGCCTGGCCCCCATGACGATTCAGGACACCTTGCTGCCCCAACTGCAAACCTTGAACGAGCAAGGCATTACCGTGCTGATTGCCGAGCAGAATCTGAGTCTGGCCCTGCAACTGGCGGATCGCGCCTTGCTGCTGGGCAATGGTCAGTTGGTGTACGACGGCCCTGCCGAACAATTGCGCCAGGACGCCGCCCTCTTGCAACGCCATTTGGGACTTTGACATGCTGGCTTTGTACAGCCTGTCTCTTCCCCTGCCACCGAGCCTGGAGTCCTGGTTACGAAACCGGATTCCCGACAGCACCTTGGCTGTTATTGCCCGCCGCCACCGTCAGTCGGACCAGCATTTAAGCCTCCTGGCGCACGGTGCGTTACGCCATTTTCTGGCTCCTTTGCTGGGCTGTACGCCGCTTGCCGTTCCCATCAAGAATCTGGAGCACGGCAAGCCGGTTCTGGACCTGGACGATACGGATCTGCACTTCAGCCTGTCGCACAGCGGTGAGCGCGTGCTGATCGGAATAGCCGACCGCGTCATAGGCGTAGACATAGAAGCCATGCGCCTGCCCGTCAAACCCGGCCTGGTCGAACATTGCAGTGTGGCCTCCGAGCGCATCTGGCTAAAGAACGATCTGGACTTCTATGCACTGTGGTGTGGCAAAGAAGCCGCCCTGAAGCACGCAGGCACGGGTTTTCACATTCAGCCTCAAGAATTATCCTTGGACGGTCACCCAGATCACGGATGCACCGTACAATCCCCCCATCCCATCTTGCAAGATTTGGTGGTGCACAGTCACCGACCGGCAGAAAACTATGCCGCCGCGGTTTGCCTGAACACTGCCTTTGCTCCCCGGAGAGTCAGCTTTTTAGACAGTATTCAACTGCCTGACGCCAAGCTGACCTACCACGAGTAAATCTGACAAGCCTACTTATTTATGTAATAGTTCTCATTACCATGATGAAATCTATTCCTGTTGAACAAATTTGGCCTGACGCTTTTGCCCAGCGATATCGCGATGCTGGACACTGGCAAGGGGAAACATTTGGCGCTTTGCTGCGCACGCGCGCACAAAACCACCCGGAACGCGAAGCCATTGTTGGCGGCACCCAGCGCTGGACCTATGGCGCGCTGGACCAGTACGCCAGCCAGATCGCGGCAGGCCTGCTGCAAGCCGGTCTGCGCAAAGGCGACCGCGTTCTGGTACACCTGCCCAATATCCCTGAATTTGTCAGCGTAATTTTTGGCCTGTTCCGTGCCGGCCTGCTGCCGGTGTACGTACTGCCTGCGCACCGCATTACCGAAGTCGAGCACTTTGCCAATAGCGCGGACGCCCGCGCCTATATTGGTGTGGATACGCACGCCGGTTTTGACTACCTGCCTCTGGTACGCGAGCTGCGTGAACGCTGCCCGCAGGTGGAGCAGGTTTACATCGTGGGTGAAGCGCAAGAATTCACCTCGCTGGCTCAGTTGCAAAGCAGCGCCGCTAATGTAGATGTGCCCGACTCGGCGGCCCAGCCCTCCGAAGTGGCTTTCCTGCAGATTTCCGGCGGCAGTACAGGCCTGTCCAAACTGATTCCCCGCACACACGACGACTACATCTACACCTTGCGCGAAAGCGCCAAGATCGCCGGTCTGGACGAGAACAGCGTGTTTCTGGGCGCTTTGCCCATTGCACACAACTTCCCCATGAGCTCGCCCGGTTTTCTGGGTGCGCTGTATGTCGGCGCCAAAGTGGTGCTGAGCCCTGCGCCCAGCCCGGACGTGTGCTTTGAACTGATCGAGCGCGAAGGCGTCACTGATACCAGTCTGGTCCCCCCGCTGCTGATGCTGTGGATGGATGCCGCCACCAAGACCAATGCCAATCTGAAATCGCTGCAAGTGATTCAGGTGGGCGGTGCCAAGCTGAACTCGGAAGCCGCCAAGCGCGTGCGCCCCACCCTGGGCGTGACCTTGCAGCAGGTGTTTGGCATGGCCGAAGGCCTGGTGAACTACACCCGCCTGGACGATCCCGAAGACACCATCATCAATACCCAGGGCCGCCCTATCAGCCCGGACGATGAAATCCTGATCGTGGACGACAGCGGTGACCCGGTCGCCCCTGGCGAAACCGGCTACCTGCTCACCCGTGGACCGTACACAATCCGCGCGTATCACAACAACCCGTCGGCCAATGCCCGCTCCTTTACCGAGGACGGCTTTTACCGCACAGGCGACGTGGTGCGCATGACGCCCGAAGGCTATTTGATGGTTCAGGGCCGTGCCACTGACCACATCAACCGCGCTGGCGAGAAAATCTCCGCCGAGGAAATCGAAGACCATCTGCTGGCTCACCCGCAGGTCTTTGATGCCGCCGTGGTATCGGTGCCCGACGAATTTCTGGGCGAGCGCAGTTGCGCTTTCATCATCCCCAAGGATGACAAGCCGCGCGCCATTGAGCTGAAGAAATGGATACGCAGCCGTGGTCTGGCCGATTTCAAAGTGCCGGATCAAATCGTGTTTGTGGACCGTTTCATGGAAACAGCGGCCCTGAAGATCAGCCGCAAAGAACTGCGCGCCCAGTTGCGCGAGCAATTAGAAAACACAACGCAAGAATAATCATGAGTACTGCACTTACCCTGGAACGCATGCGGCAAGATATTGCCGCCATGCTGCATGAAGATCCTGAGGACATTCTGGACGATGACAACCTGATCGATCTGGGCCTGGACTCCATGCGCGTCATGACCCTGGCCACCCGCTGGCGCGAAGCCGGTGCTCCTATCGAGTTTTCCGAAATGGCCTCGGTTGTCACCCTGGGCCAATGGTGGTCGCTGATCGAGCGTGCCCAACAAAACGGCCGCTGATTCTCTTACTGCAACACGCTTATGTTTAGCTCTCCTTCCGAACAGCCATTGCGCCCCCTGACCGAAGCACAAGAAGGTCTTTGGTACGCCCAGCGTTTGGACCCGCTTAACCCGATCTTCAATACCGGGCACTGCACGCATATTCACTCTGCGCTGGACACAGCGCTGTTTGCACAAGCCATCACGCTGACGCTGACCGAAGCTGACGCCTTGACCTTGCGCATGGTGGATACTCCCAACGGCCCTGCCCAGTACCTGCGTCCGCAAGAACCCATCCAGCTAGAGATTGTTGACCTGTCCGCGCACGCGGATGGTGCCGAACAAGCGCAAACGCAGCTTATGGCTGACCTGCGCACGCCGCTGGACCCAACCATTGCGCCCTTGGCACGACATATTCTGTTTGTGCTCGGGCCCAAGCACCACCTCTGGTATCAACGCATCCATCACCTGGCCGCTGACGGCTATGGCATGGCGCTGATCGAGACACGTGTGGTCAAGCTCTACAAAGCCTTGTTGAGCGGTCGTGAAGATCATGGTCATGCACTGGAGTCATTCACTCTTTTGCAAGATGACGACCAAAGCTATCGGAATAGCGAGCGCCGCAGCAAGGACAGACAATTCTGGCTGGATACCTTGAGCGATGCAGAACCCGCCCAAAGCCTGAGCGAATCTCAGGCCTTGAGCGACCATCATTTCCTGCTGGCCCGCAGCGCCGTCAAGCCGGAGCTGACCACCAGCCTGCAAGCATTGGCACAAAGCAGCGACATCAGTTGGCCAGACATTCTGACGGGCCTGACCGCCGCCTATGTGCGCCGTCACACCCGCCAGGATGAATGCACCGTCGGTGTGCCGTGGATGGGACGTCTGGGCCACATCAGCGCCCGTATCGTCTCTACCGTCATGAACGTGGCTCCGCTGCGCTTGCAGATCGACGAATCCCAGCCTTTGAATCAGTACCTGATTCAGGTTTCCAAGGCCCTGCGTCAGGCACGTCGCCACGGCCGTTATCGCAGTGAGCAACTGCGTCGTGATCTGGGTTTGCTGGGTGGCATGCGCCGCCTGCACGGCCCCATCATCAACGTCCTGCCTTTCGATGCGCCCTACGAACAAGCAGGCCTGACCGCCAGCCAGACCGTGCTGTGCGCTGGTCCCGTGGAAGATCTGAACTTCACCTTCCGTGCCCAGCCCGATGCCGGTGGCTTGCGTCTGGAAGTAGAAGCCAACCCGCGTCTGTACACCGAAGAGCAGATTCAAACCCATCTGGTCCGTCTGGAGCAGTTCCTGCTGCGCGCTTTGCAGGCCGACACGCTATCTGCTGTGCCTACGCTGACGGAAGCGGAGCATCATCACTGGATTGAAACCGTTAATCAGACAGCGCATCCGGTTCCCGAGACCACGCTATGGGCACTGATTCACGCCCAGTTGCAGGCCCACCCGGAACAAAGTGGTCTGGAGTTTGAAAGCAAAAAGCTCAGCTACGCCCAAATCGACGAGCAAACCGCCAATCTGGCCGCACAACTGCGCCTGGCTGGTGTGCAGACCGGCGATATCGTCGCCGTCGCCTTGCCCCGCTCATTGGAACTGGTGTTGAGCTTGCTGGCCATTCATCGTGCCGGTGCCGCCTACTTGCCACTGGATCTGGACCAGCCCGCCGATCGCCTGAACACCATCTTGCAGGCCGCTCAACCACGCTTGCTGGTCGGCCAGCCCGATTGCACGCTGAACGCCACCCTGCTGGTTCCTCAGCCTGAACAGGCTTGCAGCACAGACGCCTGGACAGCCGCTGGCCCGCATGACCCGTCTTACCTGATCTACACCTCCGGCTCTACCGGCACCCCCAAAGGCGTGCTGGTCAACCACGACGCCATCGTCAACCGTCTGGTGTGGATGCAAACGCATTACGGCATTGGTGCCGGTGATCGCATTCTGCAAAAGACCCCAGCCACCTTTGACGTGTCGGTGTGGGAGTTCTTCCTGCCTTTCCTGTCGGGTGCGACTCTGGTCGTGGCCCCGCCACAAGCGCACCGCGATCCGGCCCATATTGCCCGACTGATGCGCGAACAGAGCATCTCTGTGCTGCACTTTGTGCCCTCCATGCTCAGCGCCTTTCTGGATGAGCCTGCCGCTCGTGGACTGGCGCCGCGTCTGGTGTTTTGTAGCGGAGAAGAACTGTCGGCCGCTACCCGCGACCGCTTCCACTCCCTGCTGAACGCCGAGCTGCACAATCTGTACGGCCCTACCGAAGCCGCCGTGGACGTGTCCTACTGGCCTGCTTCGCGCGACGACAAATCCCAGCCTGTACCTATCGGTTTCCCCGTGTGGAACACCGCCCTGTACATTCTCGACGAACAATTGCAGCCCGTGCCACCCGGTGTAGCCGGTCATCTGTACTTGGCTGGCCGTCAACTGGCCCAAGGTTACTGGGGTCGCCCGGACCTGACCGCCGAACGCTTTGTCCCCGATCCTTACGCCCTACATGGCGACCGCATGTACGCCACCGGCGACGTGGCCCGCTGGCGTGAAGATGGCGCAGTTATTTTCCTGGGTCGCTCCGACCACCAGATCAAGCTGCGTGGCCAGCGTATCGAGCTGGGCGAAATTGAAGCCTTGCTGGCTCGCCACCCCGATGTGGCCCATGTCGCCGTTATTGCCCGTGAAGATGTACCCGGTCAAATGGCCATCGTGGCCTACTGGGTGCCGCAGGCAGACAGCCAATGCACTGACAACACCCTGGCAGCCTATGTAGGCGAGCACTTGCCATCCTATATGGTGCCCAGTGCCTGGATCAGCCTGGACGCACTGCCCGTAACGGCAAACGGCAAGCTGGACCGCAAGGCCCTGCCCGTCCCTGCCTTGCAGGCACGCTCGGCTGGTTTGCCACTGGAAGGCGCCACTCAACACCAAATCGCCGCCGCTTTCGCCACCGTGCTGGAAAGCAGCGACACGTTTTACGCTGACGACGACTTTTTCGCCCTGGGCGGTCATTCGCTGCTGGCCGCCAAACTGGCCCTGATACTGCGCGAAGCCCGCGGCCAAGCCGTGTCAATTGGCACTATTTTTGAATTCCCCACCATTGCCCGTCTGGCCAAACATCTGGATCAGGCAGGCAGTACCGCCGCCGATGGCTTTGGCCCCATCATCACTTTGCGCCCAGGTCAGAACGAACAGCCCGCGCTATTTGTGATTCACCCGGCTGGTGGCTTGTCCTGGTGCTATGGTGCGCTGGCGCGTCATCTGCCCCCTGGCCGTACCGTCTATGGCTTGCAAGCCAGTGTCTTGTCTGATCCTTCGCTGGGTCTGGATGGCAGCCTGGATGCCATGGCCAAAGTCTATGTAGACCGTATCGAACAAGTACAGCCACACGGCCCCTACCATCTGGCAGGCTGGTCGGTGGGCGGCATTATTGCTCAGGCCATGGCGGTCGAGCTGCGCCGTCGCGGTCAATTAGTCGGCATGTTGTCCTTGCTGGACGCCTATCCCAGCGACGCCTGGCGTAACGAACCACCTCCCGAGCCCAACGCTATCTACAAGGCCCTGCTGCATATCGCAGGCCATGACCCGGACAGCTTGCCCGACGTTTCCCTGACCCGTCAGGGTGTGGTGGACTTCCTCAAGCGCAGCGGTCACCCGCTGGCCGAGTTGCCCGACACGCGTCTGGACTGCGTATTCCAGGTGGTCGAGAACAATAACCGCCTGGTGCGTCTGTACGAGCATCACGCGTATGACGGCTCCATGCTGTATTTCCGCGCCGCTCTGGATCACGCAGGTACACAATTGCATCCCGATTTGTGGAAGCCCTATGCAGGGCAGTTGGACGTGCACGATATTGCCTCCCTGCACGCGCATTTGACCGGTACTGAAGCTGTGGCCATCATGGCCCCGCTAATGGACTCGGCCATGGCTTTCGCCGAACAGGCACAAGCCCAACCTGAACTCGATGTATAAGCCATGTCTGTAAGACGTTTCTTTCTGGATATCTCACCGCTGATCGAAAGCCGGGCATTCCGCTTTGCCTACTTCGCTCGGGCCGCAACCGTGCTGGTCACCGGCATGTTGATGGTGGCCGCCAGTGTGCAGTTGTATGAGCTGACCAAATCCAGTGTGGCCGTTGCCTTCCTGAACGTGTCTATGGCCACACCGATGGTGCTGGCGCTGATTGTGGGCGGTGTCTTGTCCGACCGTGTGGACAGACGCAGCTTGATGGTCTGGTCGCGCAGCGTCTATATCATCAGCGTGGTGCTGTTCCTGCTCAATACCCTGCTGCCCACGCCCCAGGTCTGGCTGATTTATGTAGCTGCAGCCATTGGTGGCGCGGCAGGCGGGATCAGCGTTCCCGCCATGATGTCAGCAACACCGGCGCTGGTCGGTCGCGACAAGCTGGCTGCAGCGGCTGCCCTGTCCGGTCTGGCCATGCAGTTGGGCGGCATTATTGGCCCTGCGCTGGCTGGCGTTCTGATTGCTGGCCCTGGCCTGGTGTTCTGCTACGTGATCGTGCTGTGCGGTGTCATCGTCACCCCATTGCTCTTGCGAGCCCTGCCGCCTTTGCCTCCACAAGCCGGTAAGCAGCCACAGAAAAACGCCTTCCAGTCCCTGCGCGATGGGCTGGCCTTTGTTGCCAGCCACCCCTTGCTACGCGCCCTGCTGCTGATTGATCTGGCCGCCCTGATTCTGGCGACGCCCCTGGCTTTGATGCCCGAATGGGGCGACACCATTTTGAAGATGGGTGCCACTGCCACCGGCTACCTTTACGCCGCTCCGGCTGTAGGTGCCACGCTGGCCGCTCTGTCCAGCGGCTGGTGCCGCCAAGTCTCCCGTCCCGGTGCGGCCATTGTGATTGCCGTGCTGATCTGGGGTCTGGCCGTGGCCGCCCTGTCCTTGCAACCGACCTTATGGTGGGCCCTGATTTGCCTGGCCATCATGGGTGCCGCCGATACAATCTCCAAAATCATGCGCATGGCGCTGGTTCAGCACCACACTCCCGACTACCTGCTGGGCCGTGTCTCCAGCCTGTGGATGACGCAGTACTCCCTGGGTCAGGCGCTGGGCAATATGCAGATGGGCTATCTGTCTCGCCTGCTCAGTCCGGCCGTCGCCGTTGCGGTAGGGGGCTTGGCCTGTGCCGCGGTAGCGGGTGGTTTCGGAATTTTCAATCAAGGCCTGCGTTCGGCCAGCAAACAGGATGGCCCTCCCAATGCCTGACATCTCGATTTTGTTCTACCCACGCCTGCTGCACGCCTGTAGAAAGAGCTCCTACATGGACCGTCTTGTCGACCGAACCTTTATTTAGGATTAAAAGATGCTAATCAATGTCAATTGCATTCGCCGTACCCCTGCTGCACTGCTGCGCAAGGCCGGCCTGAGCGCCGCCGTCCTGTCCTTGTCCCTGGCCAATGCCTTTGCCGCTCCCGCCTTTGACCAGCCTGATACTGACTTCCGTGGCTCCATGAATGCCGCTGGCGTGGTCTACGCAGGCAGCGAAGCCCAACTGGCAGGCCGTGGTTTCACCCCCGGTCAGGAAGTCATCCTGCTGCAAAACGGTCATGCCCTGACCCCTGCCGCCCTGGTCGCCGATAAAGACGGCAATTTGAGCACCACCGTTGCCATTCCTGCTGACGCCGCCGTTGGCGTGCACCCAGTGGTCATGCAGGTCAGCAAGCCATCCACAGCCGAAGTCTTCAACCTGAAGGTTTCCCCTAAAGTTGAGCTGAGCGGCCAGGACAAGTTCGAGCTGCAATCCCAGCACCTGGTGCCCGGTTTGTACCAAAGCGCCTACAGCCCCAAGAACAAAGTGCTGTTCGTGACGTCCGCCGTGGGCCGCCCACCAGTCAAGCAATCCCAACTGGTTAAAGTCAACGCCAAGACCCTGGCCGTTGAAGCCAGCGTGACACCTGCCGCCCAAAAAGGCCGTGACGATGGTCAGGTTCAAGCCGTATACGGCGTGGACGTGGACGACAAGCAAGGCAATGTCTGGGTTACCAACACCCGCAGCAGCTCCGTCGCTGTTTACAGCCAGAAAGACCTGAAACTGGTCAAACAGTTTGAAGACGGCGTCGTCAGCCACCCACGTGATGTGGTTGTGGACGAAAAAACCAACCGTGCTTACGTGTCCTCGCCCGGCGCTGACACCCTGGCCGTGTTCGACACCAAAAAGCTGACTCAGTTGGACCCGATCGAACTGCAATCGAAAACCCGCAACAAGCCCGGCAGCATGAGCCTGATCCTGGACGCTGAAAAAGACCGTCTGTACACCGTCAGCGCCAGCACCAATGAGCTGATCATTGTGGATCTGAAAAACGGCAATGCTCAGACCGTGTTCCCCATTCCTGGCGCACGTGGCCTGGCTGGCGTATCGGTAGACAGCAAGAATGACCAAGTCTATGTAGCCGCCCAAGGCAGCGACAACCTGCTGATCATCAACGCCAAAGACGGTGCTATTCAGCACGACATCAAGATTGGCGCTGGCGCCTTGAACGTGGTCTTTGATCCCAAGACATCGCTGGCTTACGTGGCCTCTCGCGGTGCTGGCACCGTGACCGTTGTTAACGGTAAAGGCGAAATCGTTGCCAACCTGGACGGCGGCAGCTTCCCCAACCACGTCTCGCTGGATGGCGAAGGCAATGCCTACCTGGTCAACAAATCCAAAGGTAAGGATGACCAGACGGCTGACCGCATTACGCGTCTTCACCTGAAGTAATCGCCCGACGCGCCCCTGCTGTCGCAAGGGGCGCAAAGGCAAAACCCTTGCCCTTGAAAAGGACTCCTATGACAAGCCGTATCGACGACCAAGTCCGCCACGCCACCATTGAAGAATGGTTAAGGCAGTACCAGGCCGACAGCAGCGTATTTGCCTCTCCCACCATCAGTTTGATGGCACACGGCACGGCATTGGAGCGGCATACCTCGAATGCCCAAGGACAATTATTGAAGGATGCTCAAACCTTGCTGGCGCAAGCCGCCCAGCAAGGTTTGGACGCCCCCATGCTGCTAGGTGTGATCCCTTTTAATCCGGCACGCGAAGCCTATTTGCGCGTTCCCAAAGAATACCAGCGCGATCCCGTCTTGCTGCGTCCCGTCCAGCGCCCACCGCTGGCCAAATCCGGCAACACCATTGCCAGCCAGAGTCTGCTGCCCGATGGCGAAGGCTACGAAGACAGCGTCAGCTGCATTCTGGCGACGATGCGCGAACAGAACATTTCCAAAACCGTGATGGCCCGTACCGTGACCATCACGCTGAACGAAGCCCTGGATCGTCAGACTGTGTTGAGCAATATGCTCCACAGCAATCCGGCTGGCTATACCTATGCCCTGCCCCTGCCGGGCGGCGACTCACAAGATCCGGACCTGTTTTTTGGGGCCAGCCCCGAACTGCTGGTGCGTCGTCAAGGCGATCTGGTCACCGTGAATCCACTGGCAGGCACAGCACCCCGCTTTGCCGATCCGCAGCGCGATCAGGCCAGTGCCGAAGGCTTGATGGCCTCCAGCAAAGACCTGCGTGAACATGCGTATGTGATCGAAGACGTGGTGCGCATCCTGTCCCAATTCTGCGACTCCATGGAAGTGCCCGACGGCCCCAGCCTGACCAGCACCGCTAACCTGTGGCACCTGTCCACGCGTATCAGTGGCCGCTTGCGCGACCCATCAGTCACCTCTTTGGAACTGGCCCTGGCCATGCATCCCACACCAGCGGTATGCGGCCTGCCAACCCAGCCTGCCATGCAGGCCATCGAAGTCACTGAAGTCTTTGATCGCGGCTACTTCGCAGGTGCAATAGGCTGGAACGACCACGAAGGTAACGGCGAATGGGCCGTCGCCATCCGCTGCGGACACTACACCCAACAAGGCCTGACCCTATCGGCTGGCGCGGGCATCGTGGACGGTTCCGTCCCCGCCCTGGAACGCCAGGAAACCGGCAATAAACTCATGACCCTGATCAACTCATTGGGTCTGGCGCAAAACATAACACTTTAACGGAGACACGACCCATGACCATTCACGCGCTGCCCAGCTACGAGCTGCCACAAACCCCCGTAGCCAACCGCGTCAATTGGCGTCCACAGGCAAATCGTGCCGCCCTGCTCATCCACGACATGCAGACCTACTTTCTGCAGAAATACGATATGAGCCAGGCCCCTATTCCCATGCTGATCGAACGCATCGCCGCCCTGCGCGACGTCTGCCACAAGCTGGGGATTCCCGTGTTCTACACCGCCCAGCCTACCGAACAGCCCGAGAAAGACCGTGCCTTGCTGAATGACTTCTGGGGTCCAGGCCTGACCGCCACCGAATTTCATGAACAACAAGCCGTCGTGCCCGAGCTGACACCCGCCGACACCGACATCATGCTGACCAAATGGCGCTACAGCGCCTTCCAGCGCTCCGACCTGCGAGAGCAACTGCGTAATCTGGGCCGTGACCAACTGATCATCACCGGCGTCTACGCCCACATCGGCTGCATGACCACCGCACTGGAAGCCTTCATGCAAGACGTTCAGCCCTTCCTGGCAATTGACGGCGTTGCCGACTTCTCGCTGGAAGAACATCATCAGGCCATCCGCCACGTCTCGCAACGCTGCGGCGTCAGCCTGACCTGCGCCGAAATCCAGAACAGCCTGCAAGCCTGAACAGGAAGCACACATGAGCACTAGCACACAAGAATTTGCAGGCGAATGCGTCGCCGTCACGGGCGCAGCCCGTGGCATCGGCGCTGCCGTGACCAAACTGCTGCTGGAACGAGGCGCACGCGTCATCGCCCTGGACCTGGACGTAGAAGGCCTGACCCAACTGAGCCAGTCCAGCTACAGCGAGCGCGTCTCCTGCCACCTGGTCGACATCAGCCAAGCCGATGCCGTCGATGAGGCACTGGCCCAAGGCCAGGAAAAACTGGGCCCCATCCAGCGCCTGGCCTGTGTCGCAGGCGTCCTGCAAATGGGCCGCATCACCGAGCTGAGCAACGAGCAATGGGATCGCACCTTTGCCATCAACACCACCGGCGTCTTCAACGTCTGCCGTAACGTGGCCAAAGGCATGATCGAACGCAAACAAGGCGCCATCGTCAACGTCAGCTCCAACTCTGCCGCCACCCCACGCATCGCCATGGGCGCCTACGCCGCCTCCAAAGCCGCCGTCACCCAACTGAGCCGCTGCCTGGGCCTGGAACTGGCCCCACACGGCATCCGGGTGAACATCATCTCCCCCGGCTCCACCGACACCCCCATGCAACAAGCCATGTGGGCACAAGGCAGCTCGCGCGAAACCGTCATCGCGGGTTCCGGCGAAAACTACCGCCTGGGCATCCCCCTGCAGAAAATCGCCACCCCCGAAGAAATCGCCGAAGCCGTCCTGTTCCTGCTCTCGGACCGCGCCAGCCACATCACCCTGTCCGACCTGCGGGTAGACGGCGGTGCCACACTGGACCAAGGCTAAACAGCCAAACGCAAAAAAGGGCGGAATCTCCGCCCTTTTTTATTGCTCATCGGAACGAGTCCGGACACAAGCATACGCACATCCCTACTAGTGACAGTGCCGATAAGGACTGACCACCTATTGCCAAGCTAAGGAAGAATACGAGCGAACCGAAACATCGTGAATGCGGCTCAATGAAGGCAGACTCTGTCAGAGCAGAGCAGGTCCACTCAGGAGCACTACTGCCATGCTGTTCGGATCGGGGCAGGCTCAGGCGGGGCGGATCAGAGTGCTTGCCGCGGGCATGAGATTGCGTAGGGATGCAAGGGGCCTGCTGTTTGAGCCGGACGCTTGTACTTGGTCCGGGGGACCAAGTACCCGGCGAGTTCAGGCCCCGCCCGTAGCAATCTTATGCCAAGGGTACTGGTGCGCAGCACCAGCAAGCGCTCAGCCCCGCCTGAGCCTGCCCCGACCCGAACAGCCCCCCGGTCCAGTCTCCTGAGCCTGTCTGTAGCCCGTACCTCACAACCAAAGTCCAGCTACAGCTACTTCTTCTCCTCAGCCGGAGCCTCTGCATGCTCAACCCCGAATAAATGCTCCAGCCCCAACGCCAAAGCATCCCTCCAAGCCACAAAATCATGCGCCGTCGCGCTTTCCACGTAACGCACGTCATACCCCCGCGCCCGCAGCACATCATCCAGATGACGATTCGCCTGCACCAGGCTGACATCCCGACTTGAGCCCGAAGACTCAAACACCCCGGCGCTCATATAAACCTTCACCGGCACAGCAGGCGAATCCGCCATCTGGCGCGTCAACCACTGCCCACGCGCATCACCCGTCGGAGCCCACCAGAACGACCCCGACATGCTCAAGACATTGCCAAACAACTGCGGCAGACGCCAGGCCGCATTCATGGCCGCCAAGCCCCCATAGCTGGAACCACCAATCGCCGTCTTGTCCGCTGCCGACTGCACGCCCTGGGCATTCAACCAAGGCATCAGTTCCTTATCCAGAAACTTGATATACGCCTCATTCGGCGGCAACTCCCGCGCCCGTTCCGCCATGCCCGGATTGTCCACCAGGACCAGCCACATAGGCGCAACACGCCCCTGGGCAATCAAGGTATCCAACATGGCAGGCGCTCGCGCCAAATCCCGATAGTCGCGACCATCAAACAAAATCAAAGTGTGATCAATATCCTGTGCCCGAGTGCCAGCAGGCTGATAAATCTGCACCTGCCGTTCCACACCCAAAGCCTCGCTGGGCACGCGCTCCGTGCGCCACTGCCCTTGCCCCAATTGCTGCGGCTCCAAAGCCACCGCCTCGGCAGGCGCCTGCGTCAAACGCAAGACCGAATCACCATCAAACAGATCCTTGCTGTTTTCTGGCAAAGCCTGGGGATTGTTCGGATCACGCTGCAAAGCCGCACGCAACACCTCGCGCGCCAACTCCGGGCCTACATAAGGCACATCCGGCGCGATGCGATAGGTAAAACGGGCATCACGCGGCAAATCGTAAGTGATGTACCAGATATCGGACTCGCCCAAGCGATGCATGCGATCGCTATACGCAAACGGCCCACCATGCAGACGCACCCCTTGCTGGGCACCGCGCCACACAAACGTGACGCGATCATGCGTATTGCTGTAACGCTCCACCAAAGGAGAGCCCACGCGCTGCACATAGTCCCAGAAACCACGAGACGGCTCACCAGCGCGCAAACGCATGCTCCACTGGCGGATCACATCACCTTGCAAAGGCTCGGCCTGAGCAGGCGCCTGAGGAGCCGTGACCGACTTGACCTGCCACTGATACTCGCCCTGACCCAATACACGCAAACGGTACTCGCCCGCGGTGCTCGCAATAAAACCAAAAGGGCCGCCCTGTGCAGGCGCATCCGCCCAATGACGAATTGCCTTGCCATCCGGGCCGAACAATTCCAGCGCCACATCACCACTGTGCTGCCAACTGCCTTGCACCAGATCATTCTGCTGCAAGCTCAGTATTCGTTCATGATGTTCGTGCGCCTGAACTTCACCCTGGGCCGAAGGCAGCGTAGCCGCCCAAGCCGACCCAACCATTCCCACCATCAATACCGCTACAACAGGTGCGCGCAACATACATCCTCCTAAATGCCGGTCTGCCGCAGGACAAGCCCAGTACCAAGGAGCAGTATACGATCAAAAATAATCGGCGCACCCCTTGGCTGGCGCGAGGCAGCGCCTTTTATCACCCCAGACGGAAGGCTTGAATCAAACGATCCAGCTCCTGCACCTGATCCTGCAATTCGCTGGAAGTGTGCGCCACCTGATTCACCATCTCCGCGTTTTGCTGCGTCGCCGAATCCAACTGCCCCACCGCCACGTTGATCTGCTCGATACCAATGGTTTGTTCGCGGGTAGAGGCCGCGATCTCGTGAACAATCGTCATGACCTGCGAGCTGCCCGTGACCATCTCGTCAATCACATTGCCCACCTGCCCCATCAACTGCACGCCTTCGCGGGTGCTGTTGGAGGACGCTTCCACCAATTGGGCAATCTCCTGAGCCGATGCCGTCGTACGCTGCGCAAGGGCGCGTACCTCACCCGCCACAACCGCAAAACCACGGCCTTGCTCCCCGGCTCGCGCCGCTTCCACAGCCGCATTCAGGGCCAGAATATTAGTCTGGAACGCAATCGAGTTGATAACCGTAGTAATGTCGGCC
Source organism: Alcaligenes parafaecalis (assembly GCF_026344135.1). NCBI lineage: Bacteria > Pseudomonadati > Pseudomonadota > Betaproteobacteria > Burkholderiales > Alcaligenaceae > Alcaligenes > Alcaligenes parafaecalis. The sequence continues at coordinate 395,690 of NZ_JAPKNA010000004.1, forward strand.
ACCTTGCCGCTGGTGTCACGAATAGCACCCATGCGGTCCACCAGCTCGCTGACCATCTGACCGCCATGTTGAGCTGTCTTCTGTACCTGGCTGGAGACCTCTTCGGCACGCATCGCGTTTTCTTCGCTCATACGGACCGTACCCGTCATCTCTTCCATGGCCGATGCCGTTTCCTGCAAGGCCGCCGCCTGTTGAGTTGTGCGGCTGGACAGCTCTAGGTTGCCCACAGACAATTGCGAAGTATCGTCCGCAATCACACCACTGCTGTGCTGCAAGGTGCGCATGACATCGTTCAGCTTCAAGCGCATCTGCTCGATGGACGCCATCACGCTATTGTCTGGAATCGAGCGCAAGGAATGAGCAACACGCAAATCACCATTGGCAATCGCCTGAGCCGCATCATGCAAGATCGTGGGTTCGGCACCCAGTTCGACAAAAATCTGGCGAGCCAGAAACACCGTCACGGCCGACACCAGCACGATGATCAGCAAGAACACCACCGAGGAGCTAAGCAGATTGCTGAAAAAACGCGCCTTGATATTGTCGATATACACCCCGGAGGTCAGTACCCAATCCCACTGAGTCACCCCTTTACCAAAGGCCAGTTTGGGCGCGTTGGATTTGTCAGTCAGTTTGGGCCAATGGTATTCCAGAAAGCCTTCTCCGCCGTTGCGGCCAATACGGCTCATCTCGGCAAAAGGATGGACGCCATTGCTGTCGACCACCGCGCTGACATCCTTGCCATCCAGTTCAGGGCGGCTGGGATTCATGATGGAGATGACATTGGTCGAGAGCACCGACACATAGCCTTCCTGCCCAAAACGGATACTGCCGATGCGTTGCAGCGCCTGCTTTTGCGCCTCTTCCTGGCTAAGTACGCCTTTGCTGACCAGTTGCTGGTAGTCCTGCGTAATATTTACCGCGATATTGACGATGTGCTGCAAACTATTTTTTCGCTCCTCCATCTGTGCCTGATAGAGCTGATAGTTCACAAACGTAAATACCGCCACCAATGCCATCAAACACAAGATCAATGGCAACCACAACTTCTGTTTCAAGCCCAAACGCATCATATTCCCCGAGCAACGCTGAAAAGACAGGTCCCAGGTACGCAAAAACCGACCGTGTCAGCACGGTCGGCCTGCTAAGAGGCCCCATCGAACAAGCTGGGTAACGGCCTCGGGCTTGAATACTTAATTAAAGTTACATATCGAGATGATTGGATGCTAAGGCGGCTTACAAAACACTACTACTCAAACGGCGCGACGAGTCATGACTTTGCCCAAAAGAAGGCTCGCTGCTGGCCAGGGTCAGCAAGAAACCATCCTCGGACATCAGCTCGGACGTCAGGCGACCTTGGTAATGGCCCAACTCCAGATTCAACGCCAGGTCGCGTTGCTCCAGGTTATCCACCCCTTTGATTACCAGCTCAAAGCCTTGCTCGCTCAACAAGTGGCAAGCTGTTTCCAGCAAAGCCTTGAAAGTAGCCTCGCGGCATGCGCGCTGAATCACCTCAGCTTCCAGCTTGACGCCACTGATGGGCCAGCCACGCAGGTGATTGAGCTTATTGTTTTCAATCTCCGTGCTGGTCAGCCAGACCTGGATGTCATGGTCTTGCAGATATTGCAAAGCCTGGATCAGCTCCGGTGTTTCTTCCAGATCCTCGTCGCTGAACAAATCCAGTTCCAGACAGCAGGGCTGCAGCTCAAACTGACGCAACAAGCTGGGCATGCGTTTGTAGATAGGCAACAGCATATCGATAGGCAACTTCAGCCCGATATGGCTGGCTCGCAAGGAATACTCCTGCCACCAACGACGTACATCCGCCAGCAAGGTACGCAACATCCATTCGCACAAGGCCTGACGGTGAATCGGGTCCGGCATGTGGCGCAAGACTAATTCCGAAGACAGGCGCAGACCCGTGGGCGACGTCCAGAACACCTGGGCATCCACGCCACTGTATTGCCCCGTGCTGGTTGCCACCCGCAACTGGTAAGAGAAAGACAGGGCTTCGCTGGCCTGCGGATCAAGCACGTCCAGTGTTTCCAAGGCATGCAATAGCTCCAGCGGGGTAGGCTGAGGCGATTCCAATTCGTCACGAGGCGTATAAAACTCCATGACCTCAGAATCCAAGGATTCTTGCTGGGCCAGCAGCTTACCCGTAAAGGTATATCCCCAACCATGCACAGACTTGATCGGCAAGGCTACACCCGCCTGGCTGGCCTTGCGGCGCAAACGACTGATCAAAGAATCCACAGCACGACTATCACTGGCTGCCAGTCCCTTGTCGCGCATCAGATCTTCACGGCTGAAACGGGCATCCGCATGCCGGACAAAGGCATCCATCAATTGGCGCTCGCTATGAGTCAGCTCCAGGCCTACGCCATTGGGTGCCACCAGGGTCCAGCCTTTATCGCGCAGTACCCATTCCTGCTGCCCACCATGATCCTGCACCTCTTCCACGGCCTGGATGCTGCCCACAGCAGCATAGACATTACGACGGCGCACGGCATGACACCAGGCCATCAGCTCGGGAACTTGTACATCCAGTGCCAAGCAGGCATCCGCCCCCGTCAGCAAGAGCTGTACGCGTGCGCTGGCCGACAAGCCAGACTGCACCGCGACAATCCCCAAGGAGCCGAAATCATTACGCAGCTTGGCGACCATCAAAGGGACATAGCCCGCTTCGACAGGAAACAGCAACATATCCGCCTGGGTTTGCCTTGCATCGGCCACCTTCTCCAGGGATCTGACCACGCTTGTCTTGGTGCCGAAAACCCGCAGTTGTTCCTGCCAGTAGTGCAAGCCTTCGCCTTCTTCCAACACAATCAACACGCAACGTGCATGTTCCATAAGCGCCTACTATTTAATTATTGTCAGCCCTGCGACGAACCCAGCGCGGGCCGACAATACTATTTTTATCAATAGTTAGAATTATCACGTCAAGAATACGGAGTACAAAGTAAAGAATGGTCAAATGTGGCGTTTGAAATTTTTTGTCTTCAAAATAACGTCAGCCTTACTCCCGGCACCCTCCCGGGTTTATTTTTCAATTGCGATTCTATTAAAACCATGAATCATAAATAATTATAGTTTTCATAACGCTGAGACGTAAAAAACCCGCTCGTAAGCGGGTTGCTCTAGCTCAAGACAGGCCGAAATACTTACTGGGCCGCGGCCTCCAGGCGGGATTGCAGTTGGGCAGCAGGGAGCCAGCCATCGGCACGACTGCCATCGGCAAAGTAAATGGCCGGGGTACCTTGAATACGCAATTTTTGGCCTACCGCCAATAACTGATCCAATGGATGTTCACACGACGCTTTCTCGGGTCGTGCTCCGCCTCCCATCCAATCACTCAAGGTTTTCGCGGGGTTTTGAGCGCACCAGATGTCTTCAGCTTTACGGCGGCTGTCCGGTCCCAGGATAGGAAACATCAGGCTATAAACCGTAACATTGTCGATCTCCTGCAACGTTGTATGTAGACGTTTGCAATAACCGCAATTGGGATCTTCAAACACCACCATTTGGCGGCTGCCGTCGCCTTTCACCAACTTGATCGCTTTATCCAGGGGCAAGTCGTTCAGGGACACCCGGTTGAGCTCCTGCATACGCTGCTCGGTCAGGTCTACGCGGGTCTTGCTGTCCAGCAAGGAACCCTGCAGCACAAAGCTGGCCTGCGGGTCGGTATACAGCAAGGTGCCGCCCACTTCCACTTCCAGCAAATTGGCAAACGGTGTGGCGCGAATGCCTTCTACCGTCACACCGGGAAAAGCGGCTTCAAACGCCTGGCGTGTGGTCTCGAAACGGCTGTCTACTTTGGCGGGGCTGGCTGCCTGAGCCAGGCTACACAGCGACAAGAGCGCCAGAGCCAATACAGAACGAAGGTGCAACATCATGACGTACTTCCTTTGCTAATCGACAAGACTCTATCGGCCTTAGAACAAGAGAGAACCGGGGCTGACTCCGGCGGCATGCGCAATCAGGCGGCGTTTGACCCACGGCAAACGATCCACCACCTGCATGCCTGCATTACGCAGCATGGAAGCAGGCGCTCCCGGTGCGGCGAACAAGCGATACAAGCCATCGGTTGCTGCACGCATGGCCGCAATCGGTTCGGCGCGCGCGCGTTTGTAGCGATTAAGCACACGCATATCCCCCACCGAATAATGTGGGCCGCGTTCCAACAAGACCTTGATCAAAGCCTCGATATCGCCCAAGCCCAGATTCAAGCCTTGACCCGCCAATGGATGGACTCGATGCGCCGCATCGCCCACCAAAGCCACACCAGGCGACACCAGGCCGCTGCGCTCGAAGGTCAAGGGAAAGCCGTGTACGGGACCACGCAGCGTCAACTGCCCCACACGGCCATTCGATAAGGAGAACAAGCTGTTCTGCAGATACTGGGCCTGCTCATCAGACGGCATTGCCAGCACCTTGTCCGCCTGCGCTTGCGGCACAGACCAAACCATAGATACTTGCGGCTTGCCATCCACATCCGGCATAGGCAACAGGGCCAGAATCGAGTCGCCCGTAAACCACTGCAAAGCAACTTGCTGATGCGGCCGCTCTACATTGAAGTGGGCCACCAAACCGGCATCGCCATATTCACGTCCGTGGTGCTCAATTCCGGCTGCGGTACGCAGTCCCGATCGAGCCCCATCCGCGCCTACAAACAAGTCCGCAGTAATCCGTTTTTGCCCGGCAGTCACAATGGTATTGCCTTCCAGACGCTCGAAACGGTCTTCAATCCAGGGCACACCAAAAACCTGCAAAGCCTGATACAGCGCCTGTTCCATCTGGCCGGATTCCACAATCCAGGCCAAATAATCCTGCGCGTCCTGCCAGGCATGCAGGTTCAGACTACCACCGCCATCCCCATGCACTTCCATCGCCTGCACGGGAGAAATACGCTGGGCGGACATCAAATTCCAGGCACCCAACTGCGCCAAAAAGCGCTGACTGGCAACCGAGACGGCATACACACGGGGGTGATATTGTCCGTCTGCCAGTTGCATAGGCTTATAGGCGGGCGACAAGATGCTGACGTCAAACCCGGCCTTGCGTAAGCCCAGGGCGCTGGCCATACCGGCCAAGGCCCCGCCACACACCACAATTCGTTCTTTCTTCATCGTGCGCTCGGTGCTCCTGCCTGACGTGGCCACAGCAGCCACATTTGACCTTGCTGCTTCATGCGTCCTGCCTGTGCGCCTGCCTGATCGCCCGTGCCCCAGTACAAGTCGGTACGAGCGGCACCTTTAATAGCCGCGCCCGTGTCCTGAGCAAAGACCAGTCGCTGCAAAGGCTGGTTCGTCGCAGGCTGCGAGGTGGCCAGATATACAGGCGTACCCAAAGGCACGTAAGTGGGATCAATGGCAACGGAACGCAAACCGATCAAAGGAATGCCGTAAGCACCCTTGGGGCCCAGGTCCTGATCCACAATGGCCTCTTCGCGGAAGAAGACCATGGCGGTATTTACATTCATCATTTCCTGAACACGATGCGGATTGCGCTTGGCCCAGGCTTTGATGTTTTGCATGGAGGTCTGCGCCAAGGGCATTTCGCCCTGCTTGGCCAGCCACTGACCGACCGAGGCGTATGGGCGGCCATTGTGATCGGCATAAGCCAGACGCACCGCACTGCCATCGGGCAAAATGGCACGACCAGAACCCTGAATCTGCAAGAAGAAACCTTCGATCGGATCTTCCGCATACACAATCACCGGAGGCTGACGCTCTGGCTTGGCCATGATCTGCTCGCGGGTATCGTAAGGAACAACTCGTTTGCCCTGCTGCTTGCCACGAATACGTTTGCCCGCCAGCTCGGGATACAGGCTACCCAGATCAATGGTCAGCAAATCATCCGGTGCAGCAAACAGCGGCCACTGGTAGGCAGAACTGCGTGTGCGCGACGCTTTAAGCAAGGGTTCGTAATAGCCGGTGACGGTGTTTTGAGCCACGGCACCATCCCCGGTCAGCAAGCGCCAGGGCTGCAACTGTTCCTGCAGGAAATTGCGTACGGCTGCGGTATCTTTGGTGTCGGCATTCAAGCCTGCGGAAGCTGCGGCCTGACACACAGGCTGCCAGGCGCGGGGATTGGCGCGGGCAGGCATGGCCAGCGAACCGCTGACCGGGCGCATCAGGCCCTTGCAGTTATTGATGAAACCTTTCCAGACGTGATCCATCGAATCCGCCTGCCAACCCGGCAAGGTAGACCAGTTCACCGCCTGGTATCGACCCGCCAGCGCCCGCGCCGGGGTTTCCGGCAATGCCGACAGAGACGGCACGCGCAAAGGCTGCAGAGCGATATCAGGACCGCCTTCTGCTGTACCCGGAGCCGTTGACGAAGAACCCTGATCCACAGAAACAGTGGAACAGGCACTCAATGCCAGCAATACGGCTGGCACGCAATAAATTATCTTCATGGCTGGGTGTGGCCCTTAGTGCAAGGTACGAGGAGAGGAAAGGATGAATTCCTGGATGGCCACCTCAAAGGGCACGCCATTTTCACCAACACATTGATAGCTGCCGCGCATGGTGCCAAACGGCGTGTTCAGAGGACAGCCACTGGTGTACTCAAAGGTCTCACCTGGAGCCAGCACCGGCTGTTGCCCCACAACGCCCAGGCCACGCACTTCCTGAACCTGCTGATTGTCATCCGTAATGATCCAGTGACGACTGATAATCTGGGCCGTCTGCTGTCCATTGTTGGTAATCCGGACGGTATAGGCAAAGACATATTGATTGCTGTCGGGCTCGGATTGCTCAGGCAGGTACTGGGGCGTGATCTGCACCTCAATATCGTCAGGCTTCATAATGGATTCCAGGTTACGGCTGTACAAATACGAGGCGCTGCACAGCTCCCCGCTTGAAACTATAATGATGACATATGGTCACGATTTTCGTGATGTCTAATCTTTACGGCACCTATTATGTCCCAAGCCAGCTCCACACGTATCGCTCCCAGTATTTTATCGGCCGACTTCGCCCGCCTGGGTGAAGAAGTCCGCAATGTGATTGCCGCCGGAGCCGACTGGGTTCACTGCGATGTCATGGACAACCACTTTGTCCCTAATCTGACCTTTGGCCCCATGGTCTGTGCCGCGCTGCGCCCGCACACCACCGCTCCCATTGACGTGCACCTGATGGTGGAGCCGGTTGATGCCCTGATCCCCGCCTTTGCCAAAGCCGGTGCCGATTACATCAGCTTTCACCCTGAAGCCTCGCGCCACGTGGATCGCACCCTGTCGCTGATCCGCGAACATGGCTGTAAGGCCGGCCTGGTTTTCAACCCGGCCACCTCGCTGAACTGGATGGATCACCTGATGGACAAGCTGGACCTGGTCTTGCTGATGTCCGTGAACCCCGGTTTCGGGGGCCAGGCCTTTATCCCCAGCGCCATGGACAAACTGCGCCAGGCCCGCGCCCGCATTGATGCCTGGACAGCAGAAGGCGGTCAGCCCATCCTGCTGCAAATTGACGGTGGCGTGAAAGTGGACAATATCGGCGCTATCCGTGCTGCCGGTGCTGACACCTTTGTGGCCGGTTCGGCTATTTTTGGTCAGCCCGACTACGCACAAGTGATCAGCGACATGCGCGCCCAGATTGCCTTGGCCGAACAAGCCTAAGCACCGCGCACGGCCTGCCTGAAGGCAGGCCTACTGCAGTACCCTGTTGCGGTTATAACTGCCTTGCCGTACCGGATTGTCCGGCCGACGGCGCTCCACAAACAGGGCATTGCCCTGCACCCGCTTGGCTTGAGCCTTGGCAGAACTGGCCAGCTCCGCAATCAACGAGCCCGAATACAATTCGGGCTCATTAACGGTAACCACACCTAAAGACAGGCTCACTAGCGGGTGAAACACCTGCACGCCCTGACGGTTCTCAGCCAGATACCCCCCAGCTTGCCGGTGCTCCAGGCGATACAGGGACTCCAGCTCTTTTTCCAGTTCGTCCAAAATGCTTTGGCAGCGCTCGGCCCAATCGGGGCTGGTGAACACCAGAATAAAATCGTCGCCCCCCACATGGCCTACAAAATCCATGCGCGACACCGCATAACGGGTAAAAAGCTCGGCCATCGACCGCAGTAACTCATCACCTTTGCGATAGCCGTACAAATCGTTATAGGGCTTGAAGTGATCCAGGTCGGCATAGCACACGGCAAAGTTCTGACGATTACGCAGCAAACCATCAATATGCTCATCAATCGGCACATTACCCGGCAATTGCGTCAGCGGATTGGCGTAGCGGGCGGTCATGATCTGGATCTGCGTAATTTCGCGCATCAGCTCCACACTGGAGCCCAAACCCAAATATTCACCCGCGCCGGTAATGACGAAGCCATCGCTTAACGCGTCACCTGCCCCTTGCGTCATCAAAGTCCCCAGCTCCAGCAGGCTGGTTTCACAATCCACAATCAGGGGTGGGGCCTCAATAAACAAAGAGCAGGGCTTATTGCCATACAGCTCACGGTGATACGGCCGCGCAAGCTGATCATAAAGCTGGCTGCGGCGCAAAATGCCCGTAGGCCTGTCTCCGCGCAGCAAAGCCACCGCACTTAAATCAGGGTGACTTTGAAACAGCTCATAAACACGATTCGTCGGGGTGTGATCGGGCACGGCCGGTGCTGCACGCAACAGACGCCGCACGCTCATGGAGTCCCGACCCTGAACTTGGCGCTGCGAGCGCGTATGGGAGGGGCCGAACAAGGCGGCCTGCGCCGGTTCCAATTGAGCAGGAGGATGGGGTTGAGGCCGACACAGCAAATAGCCCTGACCACAAGCCACCCCCAGGTAGCGCAAGGTGCGCAGTTCCGCGCCGGTCTCAATGCCTTCGGCAATAACAACAGAGTGGGCATGGCTGGCGATATCGCAAATAGAGCGCACCAATTGCTGCTTGAGCACATCGGTATCAATATCGCGCACAAAATATTTGTCGATCTTGACATACTCGGGCCGCAACTCGGACCACAAGCGCAGCGAGGCATAGCCTTCGCCCAGATCATCAATGGCAAACTGCAGGCCTTCCTTGCGATACAGCTCAATGGCCTGATTCAAATAATCGTAGCTGTCGGTACGCTCGGACTCGGTCAGCTCGACCACCACCCGGCTCCAATCAATTCCCTCCAGCTGCGGCATACCGGTGCGCGGCTCAATACGGGCCGACGGCAACATACGCATCACCACATCCGGACTGGAGTTCAAAAACAGTTTGCCCGCCAAACCCTGCTGATTAAAACTGCCGACCAGCGTATGGCAACACAGCTCTTCCAGATCCCATAAGCGCCCACACTGCCGGGCAGCGTCAAACAAGGCTAATGGCGAATAAAAGCTGGTGTCCTTCGGCCCTCGAATCAGACCCTCGTAACCTAAAATAAAGCCAGACTGCAAATCCACAATGGGCTGAAAGACTGGCGTAACTTGTTTTTCTACGAGAATCTGATGAAATGTATCGAGCATCATACTTCCGCTCCTAGGGCCTTTCTGAACGGACAATCGAAAGCCAATCTTGTACCAAAATACGGTTTGCTCACTAAATTGATAAGCCCAGGTGCAGTAAGGAGCTTTAACATGATGAATCAAACGAAATGAAAACCCGATGTTCGGAAAACTTTTTCTGCTCGACCTTAACAGGAATTTGACAATATTTTGTCACAAGTTCGCTACAAAAAGATGAATATTTTCTCTGTACTGTTTGATTTGGATGGCACCCTTCTGGACACCATTCCTGATCTGGCCTCTGCCTGCAATGCCATGCGTATTGATCTCGGTCTGCCTGCGCTTCCAGAGGAGCGTATCGCTACTTTCGTGGGGAAAGGATCGGAAAATCTGGTGCGACGCGCCCTGACCGATCTGCCAAATCCTCCTGCCGACTACACCCAGGCATTGGAATCATTTTATTACCATTACCAATTATGTAATGGCCAACACAGCCGCCTGTATCCCGGTGTACTAGAAGGATTGGACGACTTTAAAAGCCAGGGATTGCGTCTGGCCGTGGTCACCAACAAGCCCGAACAATTTGCGCGCCCCCTGTTGGAACAAACTGACCTGGCCTCGTATTTCGAGCTGATTGTGGGCGGCGATACCTGCCCGCGTAAAAAACCCGACCCCATGCCTTTTGTCTACGCCTGCGAACAAATGAACCTGGCCCCGGAGCAGTCCTTGGTAGTCGGGGATTCCATGAATGACGCCCAGGCTGCCCGTGCCGCCCATATTCCGGTTCTGTTGGTTCCATATGGCTATAACGAAGGGATGGATGTGCAAAGCTTGGATTCCGATGGTATAGTTGCCTCTATTGCCGACGCGGCCATCTGGCTGCGCAACAAACGCAACACCATATTTACGTCATAAAATTCATGTCTACTCGCACTTATGCAACCTCCATCTACGGCGCTTATTGGCGCTGGTGGCGTTCGTGTATCGGGTAGATATAACCTTGAAGTCTGGCGTCCCTGCAAAGTAGTACACAGCGGACCGCCTCCAGGAAAATAAGCCCGGTAATCACAACGACCGGGCTTTTTTGTTTCTGTCCGGCTCGTCGTACCCACTGACCCTCGAGATCCCAATGACAGAAATAGAATTCAATGCCCTAGCAGCAGAAGGCTTTAACCGCATTCCCCTGATTGCGGAAACCTATGCCGACCTGGATACGCCCCTGTCGATTTATCTGAAACTGGCACATAACGGCCCCGAAGGTGGACGTTACAGCTGCCTGATGGAATCGGTTGTGGGCGGCGAACAGTTCGGTCGCTACTCCTTTATTGGCCTGCCTGCCCGCACGGTGATCCGCAGCTACGGCCGTCATACCCAAGTGCTGCACGATGGCAAGACTGTCGAGACTGCCGAAGGCGATCCGCTGGAGTTCATCGAACAATTCCAGGCACGCTTCAAAGTCGCCCTGCGTCCTGGCCTGCCCCGCTTTGCAGGTGGTCTGGCCGGATACTTCGGCTACGACACCGTGCGACACATCGAACCGTCTCTGGGCATGAACCGCAAACCCTTCCCGGCTGATCAGGAAGAGGGCGTGCCCGACATCATGCTGCTGCAAATTGATGAGCTGGTGATTGTGGACAATCTGGCTGGTCGCACCTACCTGCTGGTCTACGCCGACCCCGCCCAGCCCGAAGCCTACGTACTGGCCAAACGCCGCCTGAAAGAGCTGCGCGAAAAACTGCGCTCACCAGTCGTGATCCCTTACGCCTACGCCAGCATGCAAACCGAATGCGAGCGCGACTTCGACAAAGAGGATTACCTGAAGGCCGTAGGCCGCGCCAAAGACTACATTGCTGCCGGTGATCTGATGCAGGTACAGATCGGCCAGGTCATCACCAAGCCTTTCCGCGACTCGCCCCTGTCCCTGTACCGCGCCCTACGTTCGCTGAACCCATCGCCCTACATGTACTTCTGGAACTTCGATGACTTCCAGGTCGTGGGTGCATCGCCAGAAATTCTGGTGCGTCAGGAAGAACACCGTCAGGATGGCCGCAACATGGAACGCGTCACCATTCGCCCACTGGCTGGCACCCGCAAGCGCGGTGCTACACCTGAAGCCGATGCTGCCCTGGCCGCCGAGCTGAAGTCCGATCCCAAAGAACGCGCCGAACACCTGATGCTGATCGACCTGGCCCGCAACGACATTGGCCGCATCGCCAAAACCGGCACGGTACAAGTCACGGACACCATGGCGATTGAACGCTACTCGCATGTCCAGCACCTGGTCTCCAATGTCTGCGGTGAACTGCAAGACGGCATGAGCCAGATGGACGTGCTGCGCGCCTCCTTCCCCGCCGGCACCCTGACCGGTGCCCCAAAAGTGCGTGCAATGGAAGTGATTGATGAACTGGAGCCCGTACGCCGTGGTGTTTACGGTGGTGCTGCTGGTTACCTGAGCTACTCGGGCGAAATGGACCTGGCTATTGCCATTCGCACCGGCGTCATCAAGGACGGCATGCTGTATGTGCAAGCCGCTGCCGGTATCGTGGCCGACTCCGATCCTGAAAAAGAATGGCAAGAGACCGAAGCCAAGGCACGCGCCGTCATCCGCGCTGCCGAACAAGTGCAATTCGGTCTGGACGAACCCATCTAATCGCCTGACTGCCATCCCTTTTTTGCCGGAGTATTCCCATGCTGTTCATGCTCGATAACTATGACTCCTTTACCTACAACTTGGTCCAGTACTTCGGAGAACTGGGCCAGGAGGTAGTGGTACGACGCAACGATCAAGTCACGCTTGAAGAAATTGAAGCCCTGAATCCCAGCCATCTGTGCGTGTCGCCCGGCCCCAAATCCCCAGCGGACGCGGGTCTGTCGGTTGCACTGATCCAGCACTTTGCGGGCAAGCTGCCGATTCTGGGCGTCTGCCTGGGTCATCAAGCCATCGGGCATGCTTTTGGTGCGCGCATTATCCGTGCGCAACAAATCATGCATGGGAAAGTCTCCCCTATTACCCATCAGGGCACAGACGTCTTCAGCAACTTGCCCTCGCCCTTTAACGTCACCCGCTACCACTCCCTGTCCATCGAGCGCGACAGCCTGCCCGACTGCCTGGAAGTGACCGCGCAAACTGAAGACGGCGAAATCATGGGTGTCCGTCACCGCGAACTGCCTATCTATGGCGTGCAGTTTCACCCCGAATCGGTGCTAAGCGAACATGGCCACGCCTTACTGAAGAACTTTCTGGATCTTTAATATCATGAACACCATCACTCCTACCGAAGCACTGGTGCGCTGTATCGAACACCGGGAAATCTTCCACGACGAAATGCTGCATCTGATGCGCATGCTGATGCGTGGCGAAATGTCGCCGCAAATTGCGGCTGCCTTGCTGATGGGCCTGCGGGTCAAAAAAGAAAGCGTGGGTGAAATTTCTGCTGCCGCCCAGGTGATGCGCGAATTTGCTACGCCGGTTATTACCCCCAACCCAGACGAGCTGCTGGATATGTGCGGTACAGGTGGCGACGGCTCCAATACCTTCAATATCTCCACCGCCGCCATGTTTGTAGCTGCCTCGGTCGGTGTGAAAGTGGCTAAACACGGTAACCGCAGTGCTTCTTCCTCGTCCGGCAGTGCAGACGTGCTGGAAGCATTGGGCGTCAACCTGACCTTCTCACCCGAGCAAGTGGCACAAAGCATTGCCGAAACCAATATCGGCTTCATGTTCGCCCCCGCTCACCACGGTGCCATGAAAAACGTGGCGGCCGTTCGTAAAGAGCTGGGCGTGCGTACCATTTTCAATATTCTGGGCCCGCTGACCAACCCGGCCGGGGCAACCAACCAATTGATGGGCGTATTCCACGCTGACTTGGTCGGGATTCAGGTTCGTGTGATGCAACGCCTGGGTGCCAAGCACGTGCTGATCGTGCACGGCAAGGACGGCATGGATGAAGCCTCTCTGGGTGCTGCCACCCTGGTAGGCGAACTGAAAGACGGCCAGGTACGTGAATACGAAATTCACCCTGAAGACTTTGGGATGGCCATGACCTCGAACCGCAGTATTCGCGTCGCCAGCAAAGAGGAATCCGCGGTAATGATTATGGAAGCCCTCAATAACCAAGAGGGCACGGCTCGTGATATTGTTGGCCTCAATGCTGGTTTGGCCATCTATGCGGCCAACCACGCCGACTCCATTGAACAAGGCCTGCGCATGGCGTTTGAAGCCATTGCCAACGGTGCCGCACGCGAAAAACTCGAACAATTCCGCGCTTATACAAGGAAGTTAAACCCATGAACGACATTCTGGCCAAGATCCTCGACACCAAAAGAGCTGAAGTCGTTACCGCCCGCCAACTGCGCAGCGAGTCCGATCTGCTGCGCGAAGCGAAGAACCGGAACGACCTGCGCGGCTTTGCCAGCGCGATTGAAGACAAGATTGCTCAGGGCAAGCCCGCCATTATCGCGGAAGTCAAAAAGGCCTCCCCTTCCAAGGGTGTGATCCGCGCCGACTTCAACCCGACTGAAATTGCCTCCAGCTACGCTGCACACGGTGCAGCCTGCTTGTCCGTGTTGACGGATATTCAGTATTTCCAAGGTTCCTACGACCACTTGCGCCAGGCCCGTGCCGTTTGCGCACTGCCTGTGCTGCGCAAAGATTTCATCATCGACCCCTATCAAATCATCCATGCCCGTGCCATGGGTGCCGACTGCATCTTGCTGATCGTCGCCGCACTGGAGCAGGACCAACTGATGGAATACGAAGACATGGCCCACGAGCTGGGCATGGACGTCTTGGTCGAGGTGCATGACCGCGCCGAGCTGGATATTGCCTTGCAGATGAAAACCAGCCTGTTGGGCATCAATAACCGCAATCTGCGTACCTTTGAAACCAGCACCCAGAACACCCTGGATCTGCTGCCCTTCATCCCCAGCGAAAAACGGGTTGTCACCGAAAGCGGTATTCACACCATTGAAGACGTCGCCCTGATGCGTGAAAACCAGGTCCAGGCTTTCCTGGTAGGCGAAGCGTTCATGCGCGAACCTGATCCTGGCGTGGCCCTGCAAAACCTGTTCTTCGGCCAGCCTGCATGAGCACCAACGCTTGCCCCCTGTGCGCCTTGAAGCCCGAGCAGTTACTGTGGTCAGGCGCAGGCATACAGGTCTTGGCCGTTACAGACAGCCCATTTCCCGGCTATACGCGGATTATCTGGCACGATCACGTGGCTGAAATGACCGATCTGTCTGAAGAACAGCGGCAGCACATCATGGCGGCAGTCTACGTGGTCGAGCAAACCCAACGCGAACAGTTGGGCACCACCAAGATCAATCTGGCTCAATTCGGGAACCAGGTGCCGCATCTGCACTGGCACATCATCCCGCGCTGGAAGGAAGACCCCTTCTTCCCAGACTCCGCCTGGTCACCAGCCCCCGAGCGCACTGCTGAACAAAAACAACGCTGGGCCTCCCACGAAGAGCGCCTGCTTGAACAGCTCGGCGAGTATCAGCAAGCACTATGTACGGCGCTGCAAGCACGGTTTAGCCACTGAACCCGCTATCCACTACACAAGAAATACCCGCTGGCCAGTGAAAAGTCAGCGGCGTATTGCTACGCCCCCAAGAAAAATACGGTGCACACTCACTGATAAGCACGTCGCTTATCACCGAAGCAAGCTGATACGCTATCCAGCCTGAAAAAGAGTCGGTTCTAGCGCTATGTATGCGCCCTCACCCAAGCAGCTTGCTTCCACAACATCGCCATAAGCTCCCTCTGTGCGCTTGAACACACGACCTTCTCACCTCCACAAACTCTCCAAATCAGAGTAATACGGCTAGCCAACGCCCTGAAGCCTCTCCCCAGCCAAACCATCGAATGTATGGCTATGAACACGGAATTAACCTAGATCAAGCCTAGGCGACAATCGTCTAGCCTCATCAAAAACCACCATATATAGTGTCTCGAATCCTAAAAATCACTATATATAGGTTTTGGTGAAAAACATGGCTACCCAGGAAAGCACACAGCGTCCGGCTGCTCAGCTCGACATCATTCGTTCCATCGCGGAGTATCTGGACCGCCAGGACTGGCGCGTACAGGCCAATGCCAACCAGGGCTACTCATTGGGTGGTTTGATTCTCAATAGCTCGGGCAAGATGATTGCCAACTACTGGCTCAGCCATGTTTACCCCGAAGCCATCGGCCAGGCGCACCGTCATGCCGATCTGCATATCCATGATCTGGACATGCTTTCTGGCTACTGCGCAGGCTGGTCCTTGCGCACCTTCTTGAATGAAGGGCTGAACGGCGTGCCCGGCAAAATCGAATCCGGCCCACCCCAGCACCTGAGCAGCGCCGTAGGACAGGTCGTCAATTTCCTGGGCACGTTGCAAAATGAATGGGCGGGCGCTCAAGCCTTCAGCTCTTTTGACACCTATATGGCGCCCTACGTACGTAAAGACGCCTTGAACTACACGCAAGTGCGTCAATGCATGCAGGAGTTGATCTACAACCTGAATGTGCCTTCACGCTGGGGCACACAAACGCCCTTTACCAATCTGACCTTTGATTGGGTCTGCCCCGAAGATTTACGCCAGCAAGTCCCGCAAATCGGCGGCAAGGAAATGCCGTTCTGCTACGGCGACCTGCAAATCGAGATGGACATGATCAACCGTGCTTACATCGAGATCATGAGCGAAGGCGATGCCCGCGGTCGCGCCTTTACCTTCCCTATTCCCACCTACAACATCACCCGCGATTTTGACTGGCATAGCGCCAATGCCGAACGCCTGTTTGCCATGACGGCCAAATACGGGCTGCCCTACTTTCAGAACTTCATTAACTCTGAACTGGAGCCCAATATGATCCGCTCCATGTGCTGCCGCTTGCAATTGGACCTGCGTGAACTGCTCAAACGCGGTAATGGTTTATTTGGCTCGGCCGAGCAAACCGGCTCCCTGGGCGTCGTCACCCTGAACTGCGCGCGCCTGGGCTATTTGTATCAAGGCGACGAGGCCGGTCTATTTGCACGTCTGGATGAATTGCTGGAAATGGGCCGCGACAGTCTGGAAATCAAACGCAAAGTCATCCAGCAGCATATGGACCAAGGGCTGTTTCCCTATACACGCCGTTACCTTGGCACCTTGCGCAATCATTTCTCCACGCTGGGCGTTAACGGCATTAACGAGATGATCCGCAACTTTACCCAGGACAAGCAGAATCTGTGCACGCCGTGGGGCCACCGCTTTGCGCTGCGTTTGCTGGATCACATTCGGGACCGCATGGTGGAGTTTCAGGAAAGTACCGGCCATTTGTACAACCTGGAAGCCACGCCTGCCGAGGGCACCACCTACCGTTTCGCCAAAGAAGATCGCGCCCGCTGGCCCGACATTCTGCAGGCCGGTACCGAGCACATGCCCTACTACACCAACTCGTCGCAACTGCCGGTAGGCTTTACCGAAGATCCTTTTGAAGCCCTGGAACGGCAGGACGAGTTGCAAGGCAAGTACACCGGCGGCACGGTCTTGCATCTGTACATGACGGAATCACTGTCCAGCACCGATGCCTGCCGCAATCTGGTGCGTCGAGCATTGAACCGCTTTTCCTTACCCTACATCACCGTTACCCCCACCTTCTCGATCTGCCCCACACACGGCTATTTGTCTGGCAAACATGAGTTCTGCCCCCATTGCGACAGCGAATTGCTGGCACGTAAAAAGGCAGCAGCATCTATGGCGGCAGCCTGACCCTCAAGCTTGCCTCTTGGCACACCCAGCCAGTCACCCAGCGCTTCTTGCCCCATGCGGACTGGTCACTTTTTTATCAAGGGAGTTTTTTATGAATACCGACACCATCACCCTTACCGATGCCGAACGCCAACCCTGCGAAATCTGGACCCGTGTCATGGGCTATCACCGCCCCTTGTCCTCGTTCAATATCGGCAAACAAGGCGAGTTTCATGAGCGACGCTACTTCACCGAAGCCAGCGCCTCCTTGAACAACACGGTTCCCAAGCTCTAAACATCATGAGTCACGCCACACGCCATCTTTATCCAGCCGCATCCGCCCACAAAGTGGGATTGAAAGTAGGCGGATGCGCCCCTTTCTCGGCCACAGACTACCCCGGCCAACTGGCCGCGGTGATTTTTGTGCAAGGCTGTCCGTGGCGCTGTGGCTATTGTCATAACCCTCACCTGCAAGAACGCAGCCCAAACAGCGCCATTGATTGGAACGACTTGCTGGACTTCTTGAATCGTCGTGTCGGCTTACTGGATGCCGTGGTATTTAGCGGCGGTGAACCCACATTGGACCCTGCCCTGGGTTCCGCCATAAGGGCAGTACGCAGACTAGGTTTCAAGATTGGCTTACACACCGCCGGAACCCATCCGGCCAGATTGCTGGAAGTTCTACCCTGGGTGGACTGGATAGGTTTGGACATCAAAGCTGAATTCAGCCAGTACGATGCGATTACTCAACGCAGCAATAGCGCGGCTGCCCCCTTACGCAGTTTGCAATTACTGCTGAACGAAGACGTCCTGTTTGAGTGCCGCAGCACCCTGCATCCACAGTTGCATAGCCCGGCTTCCGTCCAGGCCTTGGGACAACATTTGCATGAGCTGGGTGTACAGCGCTATGCCGTACAGATTTTCCGCACACAAGGCTGCAATGACGACTTCCTGAACAAAACTGGGCAGGCTTTACAGGCCTACCCAGGAGAGGATGTTCTGCAGAATCTCCAGAAGCTATTCCCACACTTTGAAGTGCGGCGCTCCTGAGGTTTTTTACGAAGCAGGTGCGCGGATCGGGCGCCGCAGCACTTCTTGCAAGGCGGCCTTCCCTTGCTTGAGCACAGCACGCGGATGCAAGATATCAGGATCAAGAGCATCCAGCGTGTTCTTGACCATCAGCCCCAACTCCGTATCCCCTTCAATAGACAGACGCCGGTTAAAGAACAAGGTGTCTGGGTCTTCTTGCCGCTGTAAAAGCTGATAAAAAGCCCACAGATCGGCTTTCAGGATCAGGTCCGGGCTTTGTGCTTTGGCCGTCAAGGGGTAAAACGCCGTTTGACGCCAGGTGTAGTCAAACGCCAAACCGGCGTCTGCCACTTGTATGCGTAAAGCCCGGCCTTCCAGCCGCTCCGCAATATCAGCCGGTAAATGTGGACGCATCAGCACATTCAAGCCCGTACAAAACAAACGCGAACCGGGCCAAGGGGGCAAGCGGCTTAAAACACCCGCTACCGCAGCAGGCAAACGAGGAGTAGTGCTTGTCATGTCATTCACACCTGAATCCATCCCTTAAAAACGCTCTGACACCGGCGCGACCCATTCCAAACCGGGGCGGCCATGCCAGAAACCATTGCATGCTTTGGCGGGCAACAAAGGCAGTAAATCTTCGTGTGCGTCAGTAGCCTGGATGCGCCCCTGAGCTACATCCTTGAACAGATGCACGACGGCATCCATATGTTGGGACTGAGGGCTCAAGCGCAGCATATCCACACCCAGCTCGCGCAAATCCTGTATTTGCTCCAGCAAGGTATATACCCAGGCAGACTGGGTCTGGATGCCATTGATGGTCAAGAAGCCTTGTCCTTCACGGGTTTCCAGCAAAAGCCCATCAGGATAGTCCATGCATACATACTGGCAATTGTCCTTGGGTAAATTACGATTACGAGCCGCAAAGCAGCGAGCCGAGAAAGCCAGAGGCAAGCGCCCAAAGGCAAAAACCTCTGTCTCCAAGCCAGCAGGCCTGTCTTGCTGCAACTGAGCCAAGCCTGTGCGGCCCATTTCCAAGGGCATCACCCAGCGCAGCGCACCCTGAGACGCAATCAGGTCCAGTACTGGCCCGTTATAAATATTCAAAAAAGGGCCGGCGACAAAGTCCCGGCCCTGCATCAAACGTACCGCACCCATATCGTTGGCTTCGACCAGATAATCCGCCTGCTCGGTGACTTTACGCAGCGTATTCACGTCTCGGCCCGATTCCAGCAAAACCTGGCTGGACAAGACGGGCACCTTGCCTGCCTGGGCCAACATCTGAGCAATATCCAGCCAATCATCCAGGCGTAACTCGTGGCGACGCGAACATACGGTTTCACCCAGATAAACCACATCGACCGGCCAATCGCAGGCCGACTCATAAAACTGCAGGGTGGCGACGCGCGACCAGTAGTACTGCAAGGGGCCTAAAGATAATTTCATGTTTGAGCCTCCCATGCTCTACTTCCAGGGCCGAGAATAGGCACCCAGCGTATGTTGCTGCCCTTCGGCCAATTTATTCAAAGCCCCCATCCATGCCGGATGCACTGAATAACGGGCTGGTGTCGATTTGGCCGAATCAATTGCCTGACGCCAAACCTGGGTAACTTGAGCCACATACGCCGGGCTGCGCTGACGACCTTCAATCTTGATCGCGCTGACACCGGCCGCCAGAAGCTGTGGCAGCAAGGACAAGGTATTCAAGCTGGTGGGCTCTTCCAGGGCGTAATAGTTTTCACCCGCCACATCAAAACGGCCTTTGCACAAAGTAGGATAGGCGGCGTTTTCACCGTCCTGATAACGGTCAATCAACACCCCATTCAGGCGCGATTCCAGGCCCTGATCGGTTTGCTCCCAGCGCACATGCCCCGCAGGCGAACAGACACCGTGTGTATTTGGGGACTCGCCGGTGGCATAGGAAGACAAGGCGCAGCGGCCTTCCACCATTACGCACAAACTGCCAAAACCAAAGACTTCGACCTGTACCGGCACTTGCTCGCAGACCTGCTCGACCTGAGTCATGGACAGCACCCGCGGCAACACGACACGCTGGATGCCAAAATTCTCGTGGTAATACTTGATCGCTTCCGGATTGGTCGCAGACCCCTGCACCGACAGGTGCAGACGCAAATTGGGGTGCTGCTGACTGGCATAGGCCATCAAGCCAGGATCCGCCACAATGACCGCATCCACCTTGGCCTCGGCCGCCCGGTCTACCGCTTCGCGCCACTGTTGCCAGGCGTTAGGTTGCGGGTAGGTATTGAGCGCCAGCAAAACCTTGCGGCCACGCTGGTGCGCGTAATCAATCCCTTGTGCAATCGCCTTGGCATCAAAATTAAGCCCGGCAAAGTTCCGGGCATTGGTCGCATCGCGAAATCCCAGATAGACACTATCGGCCCCGTTATCTATCGCCGCTTTCAAGGCAGGCAAGCTGCCCGCTGGACAGACCAGCTCCATCTGCGGACTTTCGGACGCGGCTAAGGCCGTGGACGCTGTATTCATGACACTCCCCGATCAGCAATCTGGCCAGGGTGGGTCCTGGCTCCACAAGACCACCACTATGCCTGCTCTGAAATTAAGGGGCCTTAACGCATATCAAATTCTTCCCACCTCCTGACCGACGGCAAACAAGTCCTATCTAGCCTTCACCATAAGCAGACGGAATGGTCCACAATGCCTGCCAAGCCTTTCGTGCTGGAGCCCTGATGACACATACCGAGATCACGCTGGATACTCGCGGTTTGCCCGCGCCCGAGCCTTTGGAGCATTGTCTGGAAGCGCTGGCCGAGCTGGGGTCGGAACAAGCTTTGATCATGTGGCTGGATAGAGAACCCTATCCTCTGTATGACATCCTGCGTCGCAGTGGCTTCACCTATCAGGGCACCATGCTAGAAAACGGCTTTCAGCTCATCATCCGCAGGAACTAAGTCTATGCAACGCGCTTTATCGCTGGATCAGTCCCCCTCTTTGTCACTGACCCTGCCTCTGTTTGCAAACGTCCCCTTTTTTGGACTACTGGCCGCCATTCTGGCCTTCTACAGCGGTCCCGAACTATTCAACTCCCGCTGGCATCCCGCTACTTTGGCGTTGACTCACGCCTGGACTCTGGGCATCGTGGGCAGCGCCATGTTTGCATCACTAGCCCATATTCTGGCGGTCGCCTGTAATGTGCGCATCCAGGTCTCCCGACGTCGAGCTCTCAGTTTCTGGAGCTTGTTCAGCACGGGTACGCTCTTGCTGATCACTGGTTTTATCAGTTGGCAAAGCTGGGCATACAAGCTGGCAGGCCTTTGTCTGGTCCTTTCCCTGGGCGGCTATTTGCTGACCGTTATGCTGGCCTTGTGGCGTTCTCGACGTGATGTTTTTCGAGGAGCCAAAGAAATTGTGGCCCCGATACGCCTTGCGCTGCTGGGTCTGCTGCTAACCGTCTCAACAGGGCTGGCGATGTTGATCGCCTTGGCCACCGACCAGGCCATCCCTAATCTGTTGAACCTGCACATGATGATGGGGCTGGCGGCCTGGGCGGGCTTGCTGCTGATCGCCATGTCTTTCCAGCTACTGCCTATTTTTCAGATTACCGAACTCTATCCTGCGCCTTTGGTACGCTGGCTGCCGTGGGGAATAGGTGCCTTGCTGATTGCTCAATGGACCCTAGCGCCATTGCCTGGGTCCTGGCTGCCTGTACGTGACTTGGTCACTTACCTGATTTTTCTGGCTTATGGCTTGTGGGCCGTTGTTAGCTGGGCACGACTCTGGAAACGAAAACGCCCAACAAAGGGGGCCAGCACTCTATTCTGGTACAGCTCGCTCAGCAGCCTGCTACTGGGTGTCATCCTGAATTTCTGGGCACATACCCCTTCAGGCTTCAATAGTGAATTGGCAATTGGAGTTCTACTTATCATGGGCGCTTTAGGTTCAGTGGTCTGTGGAATGCTCTATACCATCGTGCCATTTCTACTCTGGCGCGAGGCGCAGGAGCACGTCAGCATGGATGCCGACAATACCGAGCACACCCGGGCTCTTCTGCGTTTGATCCCCAAAACCGCCAATTACATCCCCGCTTCGACAGCTCGGGTACATTGGGCCTTGCATAGCTTGAGCATTCTTATCTGGACAGGGGCAAGCCTGGGTATCGAGTTTTTTGCCTGGATAGCCGCCCCTGCATTGCTTTTATCCTTTGCTACCTTGGCTTGGAATCTCTGGACGGCCTGGCAGCGTTACCGACTGAGCCTGTCTGCTATGTGCGCATATCAGGCAGAGCACCATATTGACGCAAGGCCGCACTGTCCAAAATCGTGAAATTACGGCGCTGAACTCGAATCAGCCCCCGGTCAATCAAGTCGCGCAAGGTCCGCGACAAATGCTCCGGGGTCAGATTCAAGCGGGACGCAATCACAGACTTGCCTATGTCTATCCGAAAAGGCGTTCCCTCTTCCCCCGGCCATTCCTGCAATAAATAGCTGACCAAGCGCTGCACCCCGTTTTGCAAGGTGTAGGCTTCAAGCTCTCCCATCAATCGATATAAGCGCTCACTCAGTCCGGCCAGCATCAAGCGGGCTACATCACTCCCTTTCTCCAACTGCTCCATCAGGGTGTCTCGGTTGATGTGCAATAGCAAAGAATCCACCAAGGTCTGGGCCGTCACAATATAGTTGCGGCCCATAAACATCAGCGCCTCACCAAATCCTTCACCTGGTCCAACCAAACGCACAACGCGCTCCAGGCCTGAGGAGGACACAAACACCAATTTCACCCGACCATAGACCAGCATGTGAAAACCCAGGCAAGGGTCACCACTGTGGAACAAAGTCGTCCCCCGCAGAGCATGGACTTCCTGAGTCCCCTGAGCAATAGGCTCAAGCTGCTCCGGAGGCAACTCCTTGAATATAGGTAAATGAGCTAGCTGCGCCTGGATGCGCTTCAAACGTCCAGGGCCTTCTCCAGCTAACAGCCGCGTATCCGCCAAACCTTCATTGCCCGATTGCTCGGCAGTGTCATGAGCCACCATTTTCATTCCCTGAACGCAAACAGAACCATAGCTAGACTGACACACTCCCTACCCATCGGAGCAAACTAGCTCGGCGCCTGATTGATACAAGTCAAACGGATAAATAGGCACGCAAAAGGGAAAGTAAAAAGAGAGTCAGAACTGACAGTTCAGCATGACTTAGGCACAGATCCAAGCAAGAAGCGGTCAAATTTGACCATGTTAGAGGTAGGGGATATGAAGGAAGAGTGAAGCTACCGTTGAGTGGATGCCTTACTCAAAAGCAGATTGAAAAATGGCTACGCTAGTCTTAGCTGACAGACTTGAGATTTGAGATTTGAAGATCGTCAGCAACTAACGCTAAGCGCGTCAGGGTCGAACGACCACCATGCAGGTGGAAAATGTGGCGGATCAAGCACCAACCTGACCTTGGCTGAAGGATGCAATCAATATAAGAATTAATAAAGCCTGGAGTACAAGCTGCTGGTGATCCATCCTAGACGAAGCCGAAGAGGCCGCGTACAGCCATACATCAGCAATAAACACTGTAAACACCAAGCATGGCTAACGCGTCATGCACAACCATCAACTTCAGAGTAGAGCTACCACCATGTAGATAGCCGCAGCGAGGGGGATCTGTACAGAAGGGAGGATAAGCCTGCCCGGAGCAAGCGTAGAGATGTGGTCTGCTGGGTGCAGAGTTGGGCTATCGGGTATCAATGGGAGATAAATCCGCCCAGAACGGGCGTAGCGGGACGGCGTGGGCCTGCCCTGATCGGCCCAGGGGAGCTTAAGCCTGTGCTACAGACAGAGCACAGTAGCCGAGCCACCACCTTGCAGGCAGCAGATGGTGCCTCTACGATTTGTCCGCGCATAAAACAAAACCCCCGCAAGCGGGTAGCTTGCGGGGGTTTTGAGGAATAAGAGCTTGACGATGACCTACTTTCACAGACGTCCGTCCACTATCATCGGCGCAAAGGCGTTTCACAATCCTGTTCGGGATGGGAAGGTGTGGGACCACCTCGCTATGGTCGTCAAGCGTAAACTGGTTGCCGAGTCGTCTTT
>NZ_JAPKNA010000005.1:0-313326 GCF_026344135.1 Alcaligenes parafaecalis
AGAGAAACGAGATTATGAAGCAGATCAGGCAGTGTGTCAAGCGTTTTTTTGAAGAAGTTAGAAAGTTTTAAAACCGTCCAACTCGTCCCGCTTAACCAGAACTTTCGTTCCGTCCTACCTGGCGAACAATCAACCGTAAGGCTAACTATCCAACTTCACAAACAAGGGTAAATTTTCAAATCCGTTTCAACCTTCGAAACCGCTTAAAAACTTAACGTTGCGTTCTCTGGAGCAGAACCTAGAACTTTAACACAGAATTTTCTGATTTGTCAAGCTCCGGGTTTTACGCCGTGTCAGTTACCTGACTCAGTCATTCAAGCTTCGGTGCGGACCTCTTGGTCAAGGCGGTGAATCTTGGCTAACTGCTCTCTGCGGCGCCTCGGGAAAACCCTGTGTGTGCTGCAGCGAGAAAAGAACTATAGCACGATGATTTTCGACTTGGCAAGTTTTTTACCTGAATATTTCATGCAAAAGAGGAGGTTTACAGTGTATTTCCACTTAGATCATTGTTATATATAAGAAATCCTAAATGGAACTAAATGATACTGAAATGGCTATATCTCGTTCATAGCAGGAGGGACACCAGAACAGGCCTGTGAAACACCAGGATGCTCATCGCAGAACAGGTCGATTCCAGGCTTTTCCTCTCCAGCTCAGTATCGATTCTCTCGATTTGCACTGAGTTCCCCCTCCAAAGTGTTTTCGCAGACAGACAGACAAGATGAGAATGCAGTTGCGATCCCGGGGTAGGTTGAGCAAAGACCCGACTATCACCATGGATCGCCAATCTTGAACCTAGTCTGCAACACTCTATATATAGAGCCAGTCATCCCTCTATATATAGAGGCATGCCAAGCGCCCTACTTTTGACCGACAAACCTCTCTATATAGAGACCCCCCACCCAAGCAGATAGGTAGGCCACCTCTCCCCTATTACAATAGGCGGACAAATAACTCTGTATGCAGACTATGGCCCGCTCATCTTCTCAAGCCCCTGCGGCACAGCTCAGTCTGATTGGCGAAGAAATGCTCTCCGGCAATCTCCTGACCGAGAACATCCTGACTCAAGCTGCCCGCCTTCCCAACGACTGGCGCGCAACATTGGATCGCCCGGAGCTGCAAGACATATTGGCAACTCTGGCCAAATGGTTGGACAAGGAGTGCCAGGATGGCGCCTCTATTTACCCGGCCGCCCCTTTCCGCGCGCTGGAACTGCTGCCATTGCAGAAAGTCAGCGTAGTGATTCTGGGCCAAGATCCTTATCACGGCCCCAATCAAGCACAGGGCCTGTCATTTTCTGTGCCTGACACCTGCCCGGCTCCACCCAGTCTGCGCAATATCTTTAAAGAGCTGGAGCTGGAATATCCCGACACCGCTTTGCCAAGCAGCCATGATTTAAGCAACTGGGGCCGACAAGGTGTCTTGCTATTGAATACATCGCTAACAGTAGAAGACGGTTTACCTGCCTCTCACGCCAAGAAAGGCTGGGAACAGATTACTGACTCCCTGCTGATGAACCTGGCTCAGCAAAGTACGCAGCCTATTGTTTATATGTTGTGGGGTGCTCACGCCCAAGCCAAAGAGGCCTTGATCCAGCAGCACTCTCAGCACCCCTATCTGATTTTGAAGGCGAATCACCCTTCCCCCTTGGCTGCGCGCCGCCCCCCTGTGCCTTTTATTGGTTGCGGTCATTTCCAGCAAGCCAATGACTGGCTCAAAGAGCAGGGTGCCACCCCCATACAATGGTTTGCCACTGGCGCTTAACCATCCGTTCCCCTTACCTGATCCTGAACCATGCCTTTAAGCCCTGCCAATCCAGAATTAAGCTCTTCAGAACAACATGCTCTTTGGTCGAACGAACTGCTCGAACAATATAGCTGGCAATTTCAAGGGGAGACGCCGTTCGCCGTCCCCCTGGCCAGCCTTCCCTTGCTAGATGAACTGTTCAAGTTTGTTAATGAGACCATCAAGGACTCTTTTGACCGCTCTTTATTCTGCTGGACTGATCTCAAACAAGACAGCAAAGGCCTGACGGCCTGGTATCTGGGCGTCGAAGACTATGACGAAACCCTGGAACCTTATATAGAGAGCTTGTCGACCCGCGCCCTGACACTGGGCGATGCAGTGGAGCCTCCAGCTTCTAGCTGAAAAGCGATCACGCACATATTCGGGACAAGTTAAAGGGCCGGTTACGGCCCTTTAACTTGTCCCGCTACTCGACATGCTCTCATCACAGCAAATAGAGATGGGTAGATAGCCCAACAGGCAAAAACTACCAACCCACTCGCCTCACTCCACCTCAGCTCCACGCTGCGCCGGATTGAATCGAAGGACAGCGACAAGATAGCCTAGAGAGGCTGATATGCCTGGTCGACTACACAAGACGTAACCCAACAAGCCTCTATATAAGAGCAGACATAAAAAAAACCCGGCCAAGCGACCGGGCTTTTCAGATGAAAGCGGAGAGTTATCCCCCCTTCTCTCTTTATGGTTGCACACCTGCTGCATGCGCTTGCTGATCAGCGTGATAGGACGAACGCACCATGGCACCAACGGCCGCATGGGTAAAGCCCATTGCATAGGCTTCGCGTTCAAACATCAGGAACTCGTCAGGCGTCACGTAACGCATCACAGGCAAGTGGTGCCCGGATGGTTGCAGATACTGGCCGATGGTCAGCATATCAATATCGTGAGCACGCATATCGCGCATCACTTCCAGAATCTCTTCGTTGGTTTCGCCCAGACCAACCATCAAACCGGATTTAGTTGGAATGTTTGGATGCAGCTTCTTGAACTCTTGCAGCAACTTCAAGGAGTGATGGTAATCAGAACCAGGGCGAGCCTGTTTGTACAAACGTGGCACCGTCTCCAGGTTGTGGTTCATCACATCAGGAGGGCAGGCATTCAGGATACCCAAGGCACGATCCAGACGGGCGCGGAAGTCCGGCACCAGCACTTCAATGGTCGTGGTAGGCGAATGCTCACGCACCTGACGGATACATTCAACAAAATGGGCGGCACCGCCATCGCGCAAGTCGTCACGGTCTACGGAGGTAATCACCACGTAGGACAGCTTCATGGCGCCTATCGCCTTGGCCAGGTTGGCTGGCTCGTTTTCGTCCAGAGGGTCAGGACGGCCATGGCCTACGTCACAGAAAGGGCAACGACGTGTGCACTTATCACCCATGATCATGAAGGTGGCTGTGCCCTTGCCAAAGCACTCCCCGATATTGGGACAGGACGCTTCTTCGCACACCGAGAACAATTTGTGCTCGCGCAGAGTTTCCTTGATCTCGTAGAACCGGGAGTTTGGTGCTGCCGCCTTCACCCGAATCCACTCAGGCTTTTTCAAACGCTCTGCCTGCACGACCTTGATTGGAATGCGCGAGGTCTTGGCCTCGGCCTTCTGCTTTTGCGTTGCGTCGTAGTCGACAACGCGAGGGCGAACAGTAGGTTTGGAATCGACGGACGTATCTGTAGGGGTGGTCATAGGCGTCTAAATAGAAAAACAGCGTGCGGGCAACATCACTGAACGATGGGCGCAGTGGCCAATTGTAGCCCCTTCGCTTTACAAGCGCCTAGAACAAGGGCGATAGTTTGTGCCAGACCCCTCTAATATAGAGGTCGACCTAACGATGCAGCAACACCCGAAAATAAAACCTGCACATACTATAAGTACGGAGACTTGCATGTCACAAGAACACCTGGCCGATCCCGTCCTGCTGGAACAGCATCAAGGACTGGCCCGCATCACCTTGAACCAGCCCGCAAAGTACAACGCCCTGTCTGAGGAAGTGTTGGATTCTTTACAACACATTCTGGACAAGCTGGCCCATGACCCAAGCCTGCAGTGCGTCATTATTCAGGCAGAAGGCAAAGCCTTTTGTGCCGGGCACGATCTGAAACAGATGCGCTCCAAGCCCGAGCACGACTACTACCGGGATTTGTTCAGCCGCTGCAGTCGCGTCATGCAAGGTGTGCTGGCATTGCCGGTGCCCGTGATCGCTCGAGTACAAGGACTGGCCACCGCTGCTGGCTGTCAGTTGGTCGCTACCTGCGATATGGCTGTGGCCACGGAATCCGCTCGCTTTGCAGTCTCCGGCATTAATGTCGGCCTGTTCTGCTCTACCCCGGCCGTTGCCCTGTCACGCTGCGTACCGCCCAAGGCCGCCATGGAAATGCTGATGACTGGTGAGTTCATCAGTGCCCAGCGGGCGCAGGAGCTAGGACTGATTAATTACGCAGTCCCTGAAGACCAACTGGATCAAACTGTCCAGAAGTTGGCCGACAGTGTTTTGGCCAAGAGCCCGGTCGCGGTGCGTGCTGGCAAAGCCATGTTTTACCGCCAACGCAGCCTGGCTCTTGAACAGGCCTACGACTATGCAGGCCAAGTCATGGCAGACAATATGATGAGCAATGACGCCTGCGAAGGCATTGATGCCTTCATTCAAAAACGCGCGCCGCAATGGATTGGTACCTGAAACAGCGCACTGTCCTGGTCAATAGCGATATTTGAGACTGAGCATCGCGTTACGCGGTGCCCAGTAAATCCCCAGACCAGCCACTCAAACGCTGACAAGCTGGCTACGTTGGGCCAGTGCTCGACTTAAATACGTGCATAGATACTGCGCGGCTTCGTCCATAGACACGTTAATGCCTTGCGAGCGCATGTCCGTCGTTTGCAGACCTTCATAGCCACAGGGATTGATGCCGTTAAAAGGGCTCAAATCCATGCTGATGTTCAACGCCAGGCCATGATAAGAACGGCCATTACGAATTTTTATTCCCAAGGCGGAAATCTTGGCCAGTTCCTGGTTTGCCGCCTCTTGCGGCACGTATACACCGGGTGCCCCCGGTTTGCAGCACGCGCCCTCGACACCAAAATGCGTCAGGCAACTGATGACCGCGTCTTCCAGGAGACGAACATATTCTTTGACGTAGAGGCCTACCCGGCGCAGATCAAACAGGCAGTACACCATTAACTGCCCAGGGCCGTGATAGGTGATTTGCCCGCCTCGGTCGGTTTGCACCACAGGGATGCCACCGGGGTTAAGCAAATGCTCCGGCTTGCCAGCCTGTCCCTGGGTATAGACAGGTGTGTGTTCGACAAGCCAGATTTCATCAGGGGTCTCTGACCCGCGCTGCTCGGTAAACTCGCGCATTGCTTGCCAGAGAGGTTCATAGGCGCTAGGCCGCTCAAACCACTTGATACGAACTGAGTCGGACATGAACGCCTGATCCCTGCTTACATCACCACGCGCACAAGATGATGCGCATGCAGGGCACGGTACAAATTATCCAGTTGCTCGCGCGAAACGGCGCGAACGGTGAATGTCAGGCCCATGTAGTTGCCTGCCTTGCTGGGACGTACTTCAATCGTAGCGGCATCAAAGTCAGGGTCGTGTTCCAGCACAATGGCCAGCAATTCGTCCTGCAAGGCGTCGTGGGTTTGCCCCATCACCTTGATAGGAAAGTCACTGGGGTACTCGATCAACGATTCTTCAGGGGAAATAGTCATGCTTGCTCCGCAGCCTTGATGGCCTTGTCATAGCCTTCACGTAATTTCGCAAAGACAGGGCCGGGTCGTCCGTCACCGACGGGCTGACCGTTAAATACAACGATGGGCAGCACCTCTTTGGTGGCTGACGTCATCATAATTTCGTCGGCAGTGTCGACCTCTTCACGAGAGATCTGACGCGCCTGAAAAGCTATGCCCGCCTGGGCGGCCAGCTCTTCCATCAAACTGTAGCGAATCCCTTCCAGGATCAAATTGTTACGCATGGGTGCCAGCAAGGTGCCGTCGCGCACAATCCAGATATTGCAGGAGGCCCCTTCGGTCAGAAAACCGTCTCTAAACTGAATGACCTCGTCCACACCGGCTTCAACCGCCTGCTGCTTGGCCAACACATTGCCCAGCAAAGAAACGGATTTTATATCGCAACGCAGCCAGCGCTCATCTTCAATGGCCACCGCCTTCAAGCCCGTCTCGCGTTCTTGCTGCACACGCTTGAAGGGCGAGACCATGATGAAGATACTGGGCGCCACATTGCTGGGGAAGGCATGTTCGCGCTTGGCAACACCACGGGTCACCTGAATGTAGACCATGCAATCAGCACCACGCCCCGAACGGGCCAGCATATCCAGCACCAGCTTTTCCCATTCACGACGCGTAAAGGGATTGGTGATGCCTACTTTTGCCAGACTGCGCTCCAAACGCCCCAGGTGTCCGTCAATACGAAACGGTTTACCGTGATAAGCAGGCACGACATCGTAGATGCCGTCGCCAAAGATGAAGCCGCGATCCAGTACCGAGATCTTGGCTTCGCCCAAGCGTACGAAATCGCCGTTCAAATAAACAATACTGTCGGGATCAATGCCTGCAATCATAGGTTCAGCCTCGCACCAAGGGATTACTCAAACATCAAGCGCACTTTGTCGGCCATGCGACCAAAAAAGCCTGCCTCGGGCACGTCCTGCAGCACCAGCAATGGCTGCTCGGCCAGGACTTTGCCATCCAGGGACAAAGTCAGTGTACCGACCTTGTCACCCTTGCTCAACGGAGCCAGCAAAGGCTGGGTGTAGTTGGCAACGGGCTTGATCTCCGAAGACTTGCCGCGAGGAACCGTCAGCCACAAGGCACCTTCCGTACCCAGGCCTACGTTCTCGACCTCACCTTCCCAAACACGGGCGGTGACAGCAGGATTACTGGCGTCGTACAGCTTGACCGTCTCAAAGTTCTGGAAGCTCCAGTTCAGAAGCTTCAGGCTGTTTTCTGTACGGGCAGCATCGTTCGCGGTACCCACAACCACCGACACTACACGACGGCCGTCGCGCAAGGCGGTCGACACCAGGCAGTAACCTGCCGATTGAGTGTGGCCGGTTTTCAGGCCATCAACCGTGTTGTCCAGCCACAGCAGGCGGTTACGGTTGGGCTGCTTGATATTGTTGTAGGTGTACTCTTTTTGGCTGTAGTAGTGCAGATACTGGGGAAAGCGGGCAACCAGCGCCGCGGACAACACACCCAGATCGCGGACCGAGGTCAGATGATCAGGATCAGGCAGGCCGGTGGAGTTCTTGAAATGCGTGGCCGTCAGACCCAGCTTGGCCGCTTCTTCGTTCATCAAGGCGGCAAACGCACCTTCGCTACCCGCAACGGCTTCAGCCAGAGCGACAGAAGCATCGTTACCCGACTGCACGATCACGCCTTGCAGCAGATCATTCACGGGCACTTGCGAGTTGACCTTCACAAACATGCGCGAACCTTCGGTGCGCCATGCCTTGTCCGAAATCACAACGGTTTGGTCCAGCTTCAGACGACCGGATTCCAGTGCATCAAAGACCAGATAGGCCGTCATCAGCTTGGTCAGGGAGGCAGGCTCAACCCGCTCGTTCAAGCCTTCTGCCGCGATGATCTGGCCACTATTAACGTCCATGGACAACCAGGCACGGGCCGTCAGGCCAGGTGCGGGCACCACGGACAAATCACCCGGCAAGGCAGGCGTCTGAGCGCCAAGCACTTGGGCCGATTCTGTCGGGGCAGGGGTTTGAGTTTGTGCCTGAGCCACCATAGGCAGCGCCAAGGCAAGTGCCACCACACAACGGGAGAGGACCGGAGATGCAAATTTTTGAATAGAAGTCATGGGAAAAATCGATTGCTTTGACAGTGGCGGAAAGAACCCATTATGGCAGAGCCATCTGGGCCTGTGAGGGGCAAGGCCCCTGAGTCTGAGCGGGAAAACGCAACGATTTGAAAGCAAAACCCGGCTTAGGTTCCAAGCCCGGCCAAATGACGGCTAACCAGCTCGCGCAACTGAATCAGCTTGCCATGAAAAAAGTGACCCGCATCGGGCAGAACCACCATGGGCAACTGATGTTGGCGTGCAAAATCCATGCCTTCCGGCAAGGGAACGACATCGTCTGTTTCACCGTGCACTAATAAGGTATCAGCAGGCGGGCTGACATCGCGGAATCGGAAACGATTGACCGCGGTGCCAGTCAGGATGAAAGCGCTGGGCAAGCTTGCCTGGGCTTCTTGCAGACTGGCATACACTTGAGCAGCAACCGCAGTGCCAAATGAAAAACCGGCCAACATGGATGGGCCGGAGTTCCACTGCGGGAAATGCGATGGGAATTGCTCGATCAAGGCCAGCATATCGGCAGTTTCGCCGCGGCTGCTGTCGAATTCACCGGCGGATTTTCCGACACCACGGAAATCCGGACGTACGGCCAGCAAACCATGTTGAGTGGCGCTGCGCGACAAGGTTGTCACGACTTTGTTATTACGTGCCCCGCCATGCAGGGGATGGGGGTGCAGCAACAAGGCCCAACCCTTGGGCTCGCCTGCTGGCCAGTCCAGAGCACAGTCAATAACACCGGCCTGGCCGGAAAATTGGATTGTATCTACGCGTTCAGACATGCTCAGATCAAATATCACATAAGATTACGTTTAACTCATCCAGTGTACCGGATTGTCATGAATACCTCTTCTGCATTCACTTTACCCAGCCCTCGCGATATGGTCGCCGAGTTGCGCACGCGCTTGCCGCATTTCCCTCAGATCCGCTGGGTAGACTCCACCGAATCGACGAACGCGGATCTGCTTGCCCTGGCTCGCCAGGAGGCTGGTCCGCGTGTGCGTCCCTGGTTATTGGGTGCACATTTGCAAAGCCGTGGCCGTGGGCGTGCCGGACGCACCTGGGAAAACAGTATCGGTGCCAATCTGATGTTTTCCTGTGCTTTCGATATTTTTTTGCCGACGCGGCAATTGCCTACGCTCTCGCCGCTCTCTGGCCTGGCAACAACTGAAGCGCTACGCCAGTTACTGGAACCGGCGGTGCGCAATCGTCTGGCCATGAAATGGCCGAATGACGTGCTGTGGGATCAGGCCAAGCTGTCCGGCATTCTGGTGGAAGCGACCCGAGCCAGCGCAGCGCCCAGTTCCAGCGACCATCACGTTGTCATTATTGGTATAGGGCTGAATCTGCGCGAAGCTGCCATCATCAGCCAGAACACCCAGCGCGCGATTGCTGACTGGAGCAGCATTGCTGAGCACTCGCAGCAAGCCTCCTTGGTGCGGTGTGCCGATATTGTGGCCAAGGTTGCCCAAAGTCTGTATTTGAGCCTGAACCATGTCACGGCCCACGGCTTTGCCGATCTGCCCACACGGTACGCACAGGTGGACGCACTGATTGGTCAGCAGGTTCATATCATCGACAATGGTCAGGTCCTGCACACAGGCATCGTGACCGGCATTAATACCTCGGGGCAGCTACTGTTACGTCACCCTGATGGTTCCGAACGTGCGGTAACCGTGGGCGAAGTTTCCGTTCGCGCCCAACGCTGATCGCTATACTGGCTCCTTTTTAGCGCTGACAACCCGGCATGACCTTGCTTATCGACTCTGGCAACACCCGTATCAAATTAGGGTGGTGTCATCCTTTAACCGGCGCGCGCGAAAGCCAGCCGGTTAGCTTGCACGCGGATCAATTGGATCAATTGGCCGTTTGGCTGGAAGCGGGCCAGGCCCCGCTACAGGAGTTTGCCTGTCAAAAAGGCATGCAAGCGCTAGGCGTCAACGTGGCAGGCCCACAGGTTCAAGCACAAATTGATGCGGCAGTCAGTCGCTTGGGCCTGGGCCCCGTGCGCTGGCTGCAAGCCCAGGAGCAGGTTTTTGGGCTGCACAATGATTATGAGCAAGCCAGCCAATTGGGCGCAGATCGCTGGGCTTCTTTATTAGGTCTGAGCGACTTGTTGGCTCATGAATATCCTGCACAGCAAGGCGCGTTGCTGATCAGCTTTGGCACGGCGACAACGATTGACCTGCTGGGCCCCGCACAAGATGGAATACGCCACTTTTTGGGTGGATCTATTCTGCCCGGACCCAGTCTGATGCTGGCGTCCCTGAAGCAAAACACGGCGCAGCTTCCTGAGGCCCACGGTCAGACAGCGGCTTTCCCTCGAAATACTCAAGCCGCTATTAGCACAGGAGTAGCAGCCGCTCAGGCAGGGGCTGTATTACGACAGTGGGAAAAAGGCCGCCAACACCTGGGGCACAGTCCATTGATCTTTGTGGCAGGTGGCGGTCGTGCACTGGCGCAGCAAGAACTGTTAGAACAATTAAGTAGCCATTGTCGCCTGCTAACTATAGAAGTCCCGGAACTCCGCGAACTGGAAACTCCCGCGCTGCGAGGACTGGCACTGTTTGCGCCCAAGCCTTGATCGAACGCACTCACTGTTAAAACAGGTTCGTACACGGCATAGCCCAAGTGACCCATCGATACGATTGGCATTAAAACGGATGAACTTAAACCCGCCTGCCCGTACAATCTCGGGTTGAACTGTATTTTTCAGGGCATCGACGATGCGACTGCTTTTCATACTGATCCTGGTGGCTAACGTAGCCCTGCTGGCCTTTGGACAAGGCTTTTTTGGTACGCCCCCCAGCGAGCAAGGTCGTGAACCCCGGCAGTTTTCGCAACGCAATCAGGATGCCATTCAACTTGGCGCACCCAGTCACCCCACCCCTTCCGCACCCTGAGCCACGATTGACGACATTATGAAACCCATACGCAAAGCTGTTTTCCCCGTCGCCGGTCTAGGCACGCGCTTTCTGCCTGCCACGAAAGCCATGCCTAAGGAAATGTTGCCTATTGTCGACAAACCGCTGATTCAATATGCCGTCGAAGAAGCCATCGCGGCGGGTGTCACTGAATTGATCTTTATTACTGGTCGCAACAAACGGGCGATTGAGGATCACTTCGATAGTCTGCCCGAACTGGAACACGAGCTGGAAGGTAAAAACAAGCTGGAGCTCCTGGATGCCGTCCAGAACATCATCCCCAGCCATGTGTGCTGTATCTACACTCGCCAGCCACGCGCGCTGGGCCTGGGTCATGCTGTGCTATGCGCAGCCCCTATCGTAGGCAACGAACCTTTCCTCGTGCTGCTGGCCGACGACCTGATCGACGCTACGACACCTGTCTCCAGACAACTGGTTGAGGCAGCGCATCAATACAACGGTAGTATTGTCGCGACACAAAATGTAAATAGAAATGAAACAAATAAATATGGAATTGTGTCGGGTAATTTAGTCGATTCCAAAGCGACTCGGCTTAATGGAATTATTGAAAAACCAGAACCCGAAGTAGCTCCTTCTACACAAGCCGTTGTAGGCCGTTATGTATTGGAACCGGAAATCTTTGATCACTTGCGACGCACTCAAGCAGGGGTCGGTGGCGAGATTCAATTAACGGATGGAATTGCCAGTCTTTTGGAAAGTCGTGCGGTATATGCATATGAATATGAAGGCACACGTTACGACTGTGGTAGCAAGGCCGGATTCTTTCATGCTACGCTTGAATTTGGTCGTAAATACCACGGACTTTAACGAGGGGCGCAGAGGGGTCCGTACGGGAAACAAGCTTAGTTGTAATTGTTGATCAAACACTGCCTGAAAACCACGCAGAGGGTCGATTTAGCTTGACTTACAGGTTAAATACCCCCTACGATTGGCGGTGCAGGATTTCAAGTTCGTCGAAGTTTGTTCAATACGGTATTGTTTCTAATACTCATTGCCCTGATTTTTACATCTTGACAATCTTTTTTGAGCAGATTGCTCGTCATTTTTAGGGAATGCAGGAAATGCAAACAGAAACCGGTATCGTGAAATGGTTCAATAACGAAAAAGGCTACGGCTTTATCTCCCCCGACAACGGTGGCAAAGATCTTTTCGTTCACCATTCCGACATCTTGGGCACGGGCTTTAAATCCTTGGAAGAAAACCAACGCGTTTCGTACGTGTCGGCTGAAGGCCAAAAGGGTCCACAAGCTAAGAGCATCCAAAAACTGTAAATCGATTTCGATCAGTTTTTAGATCTCAAAAAAGCCCGCTTATGCGGGCTTTTTTATTTAACTTGATTCAAATCAAGACAAGCTGTCTACAACACGCCACAAATATCAAAACGCGTAAAAACCAAATACTTATTAACTAATAAGAATCTACGTATTTGAATCGCGAATTTGCGCCAGTCCAGAAAGAACACGTTGCACCGCGCCCTCATGCATCTGGACCCAATGCAAACCCGCATCGGCCATCTTGTGATGCCGGGCCGGATCATCCACCAGCTCCACTGCCTGCTGTAGTGCCAAGGCCGGCGTACTAGCGCGTATGGCGGCCCCTGCCTGCATGGCATCTTGCATCGCCTGGGCGAAATTATGAGTATGCGGGCCCACAATAACGGGCACACCAACAGCACAAGCCTCGATAAAGTTCTGTCCGCCCAAAGGCTGGAAGCTGCCCGCCACGATCGCTACCCGCGCCATGCCGTAATACCAGTGCATTTCACCAATGGTATCGCCTAGCAGGACATCCACTTCACGGCACGCCTGAATGGCACTGGTACTGGTATCGCCCTGCTCCAGCAGCTCACTACGTCGCACCGAACGCAATCCGAGCTGGTTCAAATAATCAGCAGCTTCGTCAAACCGCTCTGGGTGTCGTGGAATCAAGACGAACAGTACCGGGCTATGCAACTCGCTACCATGTTCACGTTCGCGACGCAGGTAATGGGCGATGGCATCCGTGAAGTCAGCGTGTTCGGTCTCGCGCGTACTGGCGATCACAACCACGCGCCGTCCCAGTGCACTGGCAAAGCCTCGGCCACGCTCAATCTTGTCTTGCGGCAACACCACATCAAACTTCAAATTGCCGGACACTCGCACACCCTGCGCGCCAGCCAACTCCAAACGCTGGGCATCAGCCAGGCTTTGGGCGTAAATCAGCTTGAAAGAGCGATAGGCTCTGCGCATCACCGAACCGGCTTTCAGACTGGTACGCAGGGCATTTTCGGAAAATCGGGCACTGGCCAGCATCATGGGGACGCCTTGACGCTGCGCAGTGGCCAGCAAGTTGGGCCACACTTCACGTTCGATCAGCACGCCAGCACAAGGACGGTAATGGGCAAAAAAACGCCGTACCGAGCCTGGAAAGTCGTAAGGCAGCCATTGCTGCAACAATTGACCACTGGCAATCTCGGCCGCAAACGCATTCGCACCTTCGGTACGACCCGTCACTGTCATATGCGTCAGCAAGACCGTCTCGCCCTGATCCAGCAAGGCACGAATCAAAGGCTGGGCAGCCCGCGTTTCACCGAGACTAACCGCATGAACCCACACCGGTGCTTTTTCAGGGGCTGGCAGGGCACCATAAAAGCCAAAACGGGGGCCCGACAGTACCTGCCACTCACCACCTGCTCGACGGGCACGCAAACCCATCCAAGCCATCAAGGCTGGAGCCAGAATGCGAATAGAGGCGGTATAAAAAAATCGGTTCACCCGCGAAGCCTCGGTACGAAATCAACAGCAGCTAAGCCAGGCTTAGCGATGTCGGGAAGAAAGACAGAAGATGCGGTGGAGCAGAAAAAAGGCCTGCGCCCAAGCGGGGCCGCAGGCCCCTTAGCACCGCGTATTGTAAGCACAAAGCCTGCTCACAAAAAAACGAATTGACCGTGACAGTCAAACTAGCTTTTTTGTGACGCTAGCGAGACCCCTTCAGGCGCTGTTGTCCGACCCAGCGCCTGATCGATGGCACAGAGTACGGTTTCAGCCGAAGGAGGATGCCCGCGTTCGCCCAGACTGGCTGTATAGGCCGAGCCTTCCAAGGGAGTACGCACAGGCGTGGATGCTTTATAGATACCGATAGTGGGACGACCCAAACCGGCCGACAAGTGCGTCAAACCACTGTCCAGCCCCACCATGACTTGCGCACCGGCCAATTGCAAGGCGATAGGCGTCAAATCCATCCTGGGCATTACCTGAGCCTGAGCACGGCCTGCAATCAATGCCTCGGCTCGCTCTGACTCGGCGGGGCTGCCTGCCAGCAATCGCAATGCCATCCCTTCACCCTGCAAACGATCAAACACCTGTTGCCAGTTCTCCGGCTCCCAGAGCTTATCGTCCCGGCTGGCCGAGGGCATGATGATGGCGTAAGGATCCTCATCCTTGGGCGCTTGCGCCGCCAGACCCTGCAAACCAAAGTCCGGTGCACCGTCAAACTGATAACCAAAGGCCGAGGCTGCCAGGCTGCGCTGACGAAACACGGCAGGCTGCCAGAAGCCGACACGATGGCGCACATCATAAAAAAGCGAGGCCAATGGCTCACGCGCGGACTTCCAGTCCAGACCATGACGACGACCTTTGGTCTGCCGCACCAGCCAGATGGATTTCATCAGGGCCTGCATATCCAGAACCACATCGTATTGACGCGATTGCAACTGCTCACGCAGTACGGCCCTTTCCTGACGCGTCTGCGCAGACCACCATTGTTTGCGCCAGCGCCGGTGTGCGACCGGGATCACTTCATTTACGGCTGGATGCCAGCCAGGAATCTGGGCAAAGCTCTCTTCTACGAGCCAATCAATCTGTGCACCGGGCACATGGCGTGCAATGTCCGAGATCGCTGGCAGCATATGCACCAGATCTCCCAATGAGGACGTACGCACAATCAATATCTTGCAAGTCATGGGCGAATTATAGTGGTGGCCGCGTCCAATCAAACAAAGATGCCGAAAAATATCCGTCTGCTCTCGCTCTGCGCCTCAAGAGCCATCAGGCATAATAAGACTGCCTATTTTCTGGACCGGAACATGATTGATCTCAAACAGATCGAAGCCTTTGTATGGGTTGCCGAGCTTGGCGGTTTCCGGGCGGCTGCCGAAAAACTCAACACAACCCAACCGTCTATCTCTCAGCGCATCGCTGGGCTGGAATCCAGCCTGGAGCTGCGCTTGTTTGATCGGGGCGCCCGGGGCATCAAACTGACCGACAAAGGTCAGGAGCTCCTGTCGCACGCCCAGCGCATGCTGGACTTGCGCACCGAGATGCTGCGCGCAGCCAAAGAGCAGAATGCCATTCGCGGACTGCTGCGTTTGGGCGTGGCTGAAACCATCGTGCAAACCTGGTTGCATGAACTGATCGACAAGCTGCATCAAGAATACCCGGCCTTGGTGATCGAGATCCATGTCGACACCACCAGCGTGCTGCGTCAGCAACTGGCCAGCTTCCAGATTGATATGGCCATGATTGTGGGCGTAGGCCAAGACCCTAAAGAACAGTGCATTCGACTTTGCGCTTATCAGTTAGGCTGGGTCGCCAGCCCGGACTTGAAGCTGCATGGGCGAAAAGTCAGCGTTTCAGAACTAGGGGTTTACCCTGTAATCACCTACCCTTCCGGTAGCGTTCCTTACCTGGCCACACGCGAAGCCCTGCTGCGTGCTGGCGTCAAATCCCCACGTATTTTTGGCAGTGCATCGCTAAGCACTATCGTGCAAATGACACGTCATGCCATGGGTCCCAGCGTGCTGGCTCCCGAGGTCATAAAAGACGAGCTTTCCGAGGGAAAACTGCGTCTTTTGAAAGTGGATCAGCCTTTGCCTGCCATCGAATTTTTTGCCTGTTGGATGGACTCGCCGGACAGCCATATTGCCCGAGTCGTTGCCAATCACGCGCAAGAAATCG
The DNA here is from genome assembly GCF_026344135.1 of Alcaligenes parafaecalis. Classification (NCBI taxonomy): domain Bacteria; kingdom Pseudomonadati; phylum Pseudomonadota; class Betaproteobacteria; order Burkholderiales; family Alcaligenaceae; genus Alcaligenes; species Alcaligenes parafaecalis. Next base: position 15,514 of record NZ_JAPKNA010000005.1, read on the forward strand.
CGCAACAATACGTGCAGTCCGATAAGTAATCCTTATGGCCTAGGATTCAAACATACGATTGGACACACATTATCTGATCGGTTGCAATCCGAGGCTGTGATCAACCCCCTTTGTGCGAGTGGTCATCATGAACCTGCAAACCCTGCCTGTGCTGGCGCCCGAGGCTGAAAAATGCCGCGAGCTGATTCGTCAAGAAACCCATACTGGTCCTACCGCAGGACTGGCCGCAGGCTATGTGCAGGCCAACCTGATGATTCTGCCTAAAGACTGGGCCGATGAGTTCTTGCTGTTTTGTCAGCGCAACCCCAAACCCTGCCCTTTATTGGCAGTGACGGAACCCGGCCAGTTTCAGGTTCCCACCCTGGGTGGCTCGATTGATCTGCGCACGGACTTCCCTCGTTACCGTGTCTGGCAGAACGGCGAGCTCAGCACTGAGCCTCTGAACATTGAAGATGTCTGGCGCGATGATCTGGTGTCCTTTCTGATTGGCTGCTCCTTCTCGTTTGAAGAAGCGCTGCTGGCCGACGGAATTGATGTGCGCCATATCAGTGCAGGTGTGAATGTGCCCATGTATCGCAGTTCGATCCAGACCCAGGGCACGCAGCGTTTGGCTGGCCCTCTGGTGGTATCGATGCGCCCCATGCGTGCCGCTGATGCCATCCGTGCGATTCAGATCACCTCGCGCTTTCCGTCCGTGCACGGTGCCCCGGTTCATATCGGCGACCCGTCCCTGATCGGAATCAGCGATCTGCAACACCCCGACTATGGCGATGCAGTGCCAGTCGGCCCCGACGAATTACCCGTTTTCTGGGCTTGCGGCGTTACCCCTCAAGCCGTCGCCGCCCAGGCCAAGCCGCAGTTTTGTATCACGCATGCCCCTGGCCATATGTTGATTACGGACCTGCCCAACACACGGCTGGCCGCGCTGTAAGCAAGTTTTGACCGGCACAAAAAACCGGTCACCCCTTTGGTTTCAATATGCAGCTCCCTGCCAACCAGAGAGCGCACTCTATCAACCATACCGCTGGACCGCTATTAGGAGCACCTTATGAAAAAAATCGTACTGACCTCCCTGGCTTTAGGCTCCCTGGCCCTGGGCTCTGCCACGATGGCCCAGGAACTGCCCAAGACTTCCCTGAAAGTTGTCGGTGGCTTGAGCAACCTGACTGCCTACCAGAACACAGAGCAGCCCTTCTGGGCCAAGAAAGTGCCTGAGCTGTCCGGTGGCCAGATCACCGCTGATATCAAGGGCTTTAACGACATGGGCCTGAAAGGTCCTGAAATCATGCGCTTGATCGGTCAAGGCGTGATTCCTTTTGGTACAGCAACGCTGGCCTACTTCGCCAGCGACAACTCCATTAACGAAGCCATCGACCTGGCTGGCCTGGCTCCCGATATCGAAGTGGCCAAGAAGCTGACCGAAGCCTTCACCCCTGCTTACGAGCAGTTCTACGCCAAGAACAACGTCAAGGTACTGGGTTTCTCCACCTACCCTGCCCAGGTTCTGTTTTGCAACGGCAACTTCAACGGCCTGAGCGATCTGAAAGGCAAGAAAGTGCGTACCAGCAGCCGTACACAGGCTGAATTCGTTCAGGCTCTGGGCGGCAACAGCGTAACCATCCCATTTGGTGAAGTGGTTCCTGCACTGCAAAACGGTGTGGTCGATTGCGCCATCACCGGCTCCATGTCCGGCTACTCGGCCAAGTGGTACGAAGTGAGCTCCAGCCTGTACGAAATGCCAATCAACTGGAATCAGCAAATTCACGCTGCCAACCTGGGCAACTGGAACAAGCTTGATCCTAAGGTCCAAGAGTTCCTGGCCAGCAACATCAAGACCATGACCGAAGACATCTGGGCCGCTGCTGCTAAAGAAACGCAGGAAGGTTACGACTGCAACACCGGCGCTGACGCTTGCACCCAGCCTCTGAAAGGCAAGATGACTCTGGTCAAGCCTACCGACGCTGACCGTGAGCTGCTGAAGAAAGTCATGAGCGAAACCGTGGTGCCCAAGTGGGCCGAGCGTAGCTCCGCTGACACCGTGGCTGCCTTTAACGCCAGCCTGAGCCCGATCCTGGGTTTTGAAGCCAAGAAGTAATCTGACTTAATGTCACTGCCAACCGACGCTACCCCTCGCGTTGGTTGGCGGCCCAGCACCTGGGCCCACCCTGTCTCCAGGGCCTACTGTCCATTTATATGTTCCCTGAACCCTATACGGGTTAGACGCCATGGAAAATACCGAAAAATTCGCCATGCTTAACCGCCTGCTGGCTGGTGCTACCAATCTGTCGCGCTACGCAATCTGGTTTGCTGGCAGCCTGACCTTGCTCAGCGCTCTCTATATCACGGCCGATGTGCTGTTTCGCAAATTCACCGGACGCTCGCTAGGCGGCTCCGATGAATTGTCTGGCTATGCCTTTGCCATCAGCATCTCCTGGGCCTTGTCCTTTGCCACCTTGCAACGCGCCAATATCCGTATCGATGCCATCTACCAGCATCTGCCCGTGCGCCTTGCCGCACTGCTGGACTGGATTGCCCTGGTCGCCCTGTCGGTCTTTATTGTGTATCTAACCTTGTATGCCACCAGCGTGGCAGATATCTCCTGGGTTAACCAATCCACCGCCAACACGGCGATGGGCACACCCTTGTGGATTCCCCAGTTTCTGTGGGTAGCTGGTCTGATCTGGCTGTGTATTGTCCTGGCCCTGATGCTGTTGCGCTCCAGTCTGGCTCTGATTACGGGCGACCTGGCAGGGATTCAGTCCCTGTGCGGTATCCGTAGCACCCAGGAAGAAGCCTCTGAAGAAGCCGAGGCTGGCAAACGCATGGTGCAAGGAGACGCCAAATGATTACCACCGCACTGACTCTCTTGCTCGTTCTGATCGGACTGAGCATTCCCGTGGGCGCTGCCCTGGGTGTTTTGGGCCTGATTCTGGACCCACTGTATTCCATGCTGCCCCTGACCGGCGCATTGGGTGAAATTTCCTGGGGCACCAGCAACGAATTCCTGCTGGTCGCTATCCCTCTGTTCATCATGCTGGGCGAGATTCTGCTGCGCTCCGGTATGGCTGAACGCATGTACAACGCCATGAGCCTGTGGCTGTCCTGGCTGCCTGGTGGCCTGATGCACGCCAATATCGGTGCCAGCGCCCTGTTTGCTGCCACCTCCGGCTCCAGCGTCGCCACCGCCGCTACCGTGGGTACTGTGGCCCTGCCTCAGATCAAGAAGCAAGGCTATAACGAGCCTCTGTTCCTGGGTAGTCTGGCCGCTGGCGGCACCTTGGGCATTCTGATTCCGCCATCGATCAACCTGGTGATCTACGGCGTGCTGACCAATACCTCCGTGCCCAAGCTGTATCTGGCGGGCATCATCCCCGGTCTGGGCATGGCCTTGCTGTTCATGCTGGCCATCGCGGCCGCCTGCATGGTCAAACCCAAATGGGGCGGCGCCAAGATCCGTGCCTCCTGGGGCCAGCGTTTTGCCAGCCTCGTGCATCTGGTTCCTCCTCTGGGCATCTTCCTGCTGGTCGTGGGTTCGATTTACGCCGGTGTTGCCACCCCAACCGAAGCCGCTGCATTGGGTGTCGTGGGTGCGTTGATCCTGGCCGCTTTCTCGGGTCGCATGAGCTGGAACATGATCAAAGAAGTGCTGGAAGGCACCATGAAAGCCACCGCCATGATCATGCTGATCGTGATCGGTTCCGCTTTCCTGAACTTTGTGATGGCCGCTACCGGCCTGACCAATGCGCTGACCGATGCCATTACTGGCCTGGGTGTCTCGCCCATGGTCATGCTGCTGATCATCGTGGTGTTCTATCTGGTGCTGGGCTGCTTCATGGAAACCCTGTCCATGATGATCACCACCATCCCTATCGTGGCTCCCATCATGATTGCCCTGGGCTTTGACCCGGTCTGGCTGGGTATCGCCATCATTATTCTGGTGGAAGTGGCCCTGATCACTCCGCCTGTTGGTCTGAACCTGTTTGTGGTTCAAAGCCTGCGCAAGAACGGCAGCATGAACGACGTCATGATCGGCAGCCTGCCTTTTGTGATCATGCTGCTGGCAATGGTAGGCCTGTTGGCTATCTTCCCGGATCTGGCTTTGTGGTTGCCACGCCTTTTCGGTTAATCCAATCTGTCTTTGAGTAAACGAGTACTGCTATGCGTTTGACTTTTGAATTGGCTCAGGCCACCCATACTGAAATCATCGAAGCTGATTTGCAGCACTGCATCGTGGCTGGCTGGGCTGGCCGCGATCTGGCTGCCATCGAGCACCACATTGAAGAACTGGCCGAGCTGGGCGTACCGCGTCCAAGCTCGGTGCCTTTGTACTACCGCATCGCCGCCAACCAGATGATCCAGGATGCAGACATCCAGGTCGTTGGTGCAGGTTCCTCCGGCGAAACCGAAGTGTTTGTGTTCAACCACCAGGGTCGCCTGCTGGTCAGCCTGGCCTCGGACCACACCGATCGCGTTCTGGAAGCACACAGCGTGGCCCTGTCCAAGCAGATCTGCGCCAAGCCTGTTGCTCGCGAAGCCTGGTTGTTCAGCGACGTGGCCGAGTACTGGGACGAGCTGATCATCCGCGCCTACATTCAGGAAAACGGCAAAGAAGTTCTGTATCAAGACGGTCCTTTGTCCACCCTGAAGAACCCGCTGGAACTGATCGAAGGCTACTTCCAGTCCGCCACCATGCCTGAAGGCTTCGGCATGACCTGCGGCACCGTGGGTGCCATCGGTGGCATTCGCCCAGCCGCCCAGTTCACCATGGAGTTGTATGACCCCCGCCGCGAACGCAGCATCCGTCATACCTACGTGGCTGAAGTCCTGCCTGAAGTAGCCTAAACTGGCTCCGCCCGCCCCACCCATTTAATTTGTGAGTGACCCATGCTAGCGACTATTACCGAACTGCAACGTGCTCTTGATCGTGGCGAAACCACCTCGGTCGAACTGACCCAGCAAGCTCTGGATCGTATCCAGGACGAAAGCCGTGACGGCGCTGCCGCCTTCATCGAGGTGTTTGCTGAACAGGCTCTGGCTGCGGCCAAGGCCTCCGACATTTTGCGCGCAGCCGGTTTGAGCCGCTCGCTGGTGGAAGGTCTGCCCATGTCGGTCAAGAACCTGCATGACATCGCAGGCTATGTCACTTTGGGTGGGTCGGCGGTATTGAAAGATGCTGAACCAGCCGAGCAGCACGCCACGATTGTGGAGCGTCTGCTGCGCGCCGGAGCCATCCTGATTGGCTCCACCAACATGACCGAATTTGCCTTTTCCGGTCTGGGTATCAATCCCCATTACGGCACACCGCGCTCTGTCTGGGATCGCGACAACGCCCGGATCCCCGGCGGTTCGTCCTCCGGTGCCGGGGTCGCTGTAGCCCAGGGCATGTCGGTTTTCTCCATCGGTACTGATACAGGTGGCTCCATCCGTATCCCTTCGGCCTTTAACGGCCTGACCGGCTTCAAACCCACTGCGGAGCGCGTCCCCAGCGAAGGCACCATGCCTTTGTCGCGCAGCCTGGACTCCAATGGCCCTCTGGCTGCCTCGGTAGAATGCTGCGCCATTGTTGATTCCATCCTGACCGACCAGCCTTACGTACCCGTGGCAACCCCTGCCCTGGATACCCTGCGTCTGGCCGTGCCTAAAACCTTTGTCTTTGATGGCATCGATGAGACCGTACGTGCGGCCTTTGACCGTGCCATCGCACTGCTGCGCGAACAAGGCGCGGTAGTCGAAGAGATCAATCTGCCCGAATTTGACCAACTGCCACAGATCAACCGCAAAGGCGGCTTTGTCTGCGCCGAAGCCTGGTCCGTGCACCGCGACACCCTTCAAAGCAAGGGCGACGAATACGATCCACGCGTGGCCTCCCGCATTCTGCGCGGTAAGGACATCGACTGCGCCGACTACATCGAGCTGCAAGACACACGCCAGGCTTGGATCAGCGCCGTGGAAAGCCGTCTGGAACGCTACGACGCCGTACTGATGCCTACCGTGCCTGTGGTCGCTCCTCGCATTGCCGATCTGAAGGCATCGGACGAGGTCTACTTCGCCACCAACGGCCTGGTGTTGCGTAACCCTACCCTGATCAACTTCCTGGACGGCTGCGCCCTGTCGCTGCCTTGCCATGCGGCTGATGAAGCCCCTGTGGGCCTGATGGTAGCGGCGCCTGCCTACCACGACGAACACCTCTTGGCAGTAGGTTCAGCAATCGAACGGGTATTGCCCCTGCACAAACGCTAATCCGGTAAGATTTACGTTCGATACAGGACGGCCATCCGGCCGTCCTTGTGCTTTTCGTCAGGAGCCTGTCATGAGCACACCCCAACCCTCCTCCTTGCCCCAGACCATGACACCAACGGCCTTTCCCTTGGCGGGGGTGCTCATTCTGATTCTGTCTTCCTGGGCCCTGTCGGGTCTGGATGCCAGTGGCAAATGGATCATGGGTTTTGGCGTGCCGCTACTGGTGATGTGCTGGTTTCGTTACGTCGTCCATCTGGGACTGGTTCTGGCACTGGTCTTGCCAGTAAAGGGCCGCAAGATCCTGCGTAGCTCCCGCCCCAAAGCACAGATTCTGCGTGGCACAGTGATGATGCTGTCCACCTTCTCGTTTTTCAACACCTTGAGCTATCTGCCTCAAGCCGAAGCCACCTCCATCAACTTTCTGGCCCCTTTGCTGGTGCTATCTGTCGCCCCCTGGATCCTGAAAGAGCCACCACGCATGAGCCGCTGGGTGGCCGCTGGTGTCGGCTTTCTGGGCGTGCTGATCATCATTCGGCCTACCGCTGGCCTGCATCCGATAGGGGTGCTGTTTGGTTTGATGACCGCCTGTCTGTTCGCCACGCAATTTATCGCAACACGTCGCGTAGCCGTGGACAACTCCCTGACAACACTGATCTGGAGCGGGGCCGTAGGCAGCATCTGCCTGACCATTGCTCTGCCCTTTCTGCTGCCCGCCGCCCTGCCAGCCCTGAAAGAGCTGAGCTTTTTTCAATGGTTGATTCTGATTTCGACCGGCTTGTGGGGCTGTCTGGGCCATCTGCTGCAAATCCAGGCCTATCAACGCGCCTCGGCGTCTTTGCTGGCACCCTTCGTCTACCTGCAGATCGTGGCAGCGGCCGCACTGGGCTGGCTGATCTGGGGGCAGTTCCCCGATATGTTCACCTGGATCGGGATTGCCGTGGTGTGTACCAGCGGCATTGTGATTGGCGCTCTGGAGTGGCGACGCCAGCGCACTGCTGGCGTCTGAACCCGCTTGGCAAGACTTAGCGCGACTGCCAGCCCTGTACAAACACCGCAACGGGCTGGCGCTTGGAACCGGCTTTTTGCAGTTCCAGCAAACGCAGCACACCTTCACCGCAAGCCACATCAATACCTTGAGCACTGACGTTCAGAACCTGTCCAGGTTCTGCGGAATGCTTCTGCTCTACCGCCTGGGCGCGCCAGACCTTCACAGGCTGGTCCAAACCGGGCAAGGACAGGGTGGAACCTGGCACCGGGTCAAACGCGCGAATACGGCGCTCCAGCTCCTTGGCTGGCTGGCTCAAATCCAGCACCGATTCCGCCTTGGACAATTTCTCGGCATAAGTCACGCCTTCTTCTGGCTGAGGAACCGCTTGCAGCGTGCCATCACGTAATTTCTGCAAGGCTTCCAGCAAAGCTTGTGCGCCCAGTTCTGCCAAATCATCATGCAATGTTGCAGCGCTGTGATCATCACGAATCGCCAATTCACTGCGCACCAGCATATCGCCGGTATCCAGACCCTCATCCATCTGCATGATGGTGATGCCGGTAGCCGCATCGCCTGCCTGAATCGCACGCTGAATCGGTGCCGCACCGCGCCAGCGGGGCAACAAACTAGCATGGATATTGAAGCAACCGTAACGCGGCAGCTCCAAGGTCCACTTAGGCAAAATCAGGCCGTAAGCAGCCACCACCATCAAGTCCGGCTGCAAATCCAGCAAGGTCTGACGGGCCTGAGCAGCTTCTTCGGGGTACTTGCCGTCCAGTCGCAGACTATGTGGCTGCAGGACCGGAATATTGGCGTTCAATGCCGCTTGCTTGACGGGACTAGGGCTGAGCTTCATGCCACGACCGGCAGGGCGGTCTGGCTGCGTCATGACCAAAGGAACATCAAAGCCCTGCGCTAACAGGGCTTCCAGGGCGATACGGGCAAAATCCGGAGTACCGGCAAAAACAATACGCATGGCGACTATTGCCCTGCCTTCAATGCTTCACGCTGCTGCTTGCGCAGACGGCTACGAATACGTTCACGTTTGAGCACGGACAGGTATTCCACAAACACCTTGCCGTCCAGGTGATCCAGCTCGTGCTGAACACACACGGCCAACAGACCATCGGCTTCTTTCTCGTACCACTCGCCTTTTTCGTTCTGAGCCTTGAATCGGATATTGGCAGCGCGCTCGACCTTGTCGTAGGTATCGGGAACGGACAGACAGCCTTCTTCGTAGACCTTCAGCTCTTCGCTTTTCCAGGTGATTTCAGGGTTGATCAGTACCAGCAATTCCTTGCCGCTTTCCGACACGTCAATCACGACAACACGCTCGTGCACATCCACCTGGGTCGCGGCCAAGCCTACGCCGGGCGCGTCATACATGGTCTCGGCCATATCCTTGACCAGTTTGCGAATACGGTCGTCGACCTCCTGCACGGGTTTGGCAACCGTGTGCAGACGTGGGTCAGGAAATTTAAGGATAGGAAGCAAAGCCATTGTCATGTCCGAAGAAAAAGCGATAAGTCGATATAATAAAACAAGTTTCAGGGCGGCACCCGATTGCCCCGGCACCACACGAAGCCCTAGCAAAAAAATGGCCTTCACCCTGGATAAAACAGTCCAGGCCAAACAGAACAATTATCGGTTTCGTGCCACACTGCCTTATGCCTGATCATTTTAGCTCGGATGAAATCTCGAAAGAATTGCGTGCCTGGTTGCGCCTGTCGCTTGAACCAGAGCTTGCACCCGCCCAGGCCCGGCAATTGCTGGCCGTTTGCGGATTGCCGCCGCAAATCTATCAAAGCTCGGTTCAAGCCCTGTCACGACACATTCCTGGCGAGCTGGCTGTACAGCTAAGCCAGGAGCCACTGGACGAACTACAAGCACAAATCGAGCAAGCCGTAGCGTGGCTAAAACAACCCGGCCATCATGTTGTGACGCTGGCCGACCCCACCTATCCCGCGGCACTGCTGGACCTGCACGATGCACCGCTACTGCTCTATGCCAATGGCAATCTGGGCGCTCTGCAGCACAAGGGGTTGGCAATTGTGGGCGCACGCAATGCCACCCAATCCGGCCAGGAAACCGCCACGGACTTCGCCGCCACGCTGGCGTCCAAAGGCTGGTGCATTATCAGCGGACTGGCCAGTGGTATTGATCAGGCAGCGCATAAAGGAGCCTTGAAAGCAGGGCCAGAATCAGCAGGCACGATTGCTGTGATGGGGACAGGACTGGATCTGGTCTACCCGGCAGCACACCGCGACCTGGCCCACCAGATCAGTGATCACGGGCTGCTGCTCAGCGAGTTCCCCTTAGGCACCCGAGCCATGCCGCATCACTTCCCACGCCGTAACCGCATTGTGGCGGCCCTGGCGAAAGGAGTGCTGGTGGTCGAGGCCGCAAAACAAAGCGGCTCCCTGATTACGGCTCGTCTGGCTGGCGAGTTGGGACGCGAAGTCTTTGCCATTCCTGGCTCTATTCATTCTCCCTTGGCGCGCGGCTGCCATGCCCTGATTCGCCAGGGCGCCAAACTGGTGGAAAGCGCCCAGGACATTCTGGACGAGCTGGGCAATGTACAAACCACCTTCAGTCTGGACACCAACGGCCAGCCCACGCTCCAGCGTGCCCACTATGAGGCCTTGCCAGACGAACTTCGCCCTATTCTGGAGCGTATCGACTTTGCTCCCCTAACCCCGGAGCAACTGATGCGACGTACAGGCTTGCTGGCAACCGAACTGCCTGCGGTCCTGGCAGAACTGGAGTTGGCAGGCTGCATCGAGCCTCTGGCAGACGGACGATTTCAACGCTTGAAGCCTTAAGGGCCATAGGGCAGTTCCTAGGACGCCAGCCCTGCCTTCAAGAGGTATCATGACGAATACGTAAGGGCCTTGAGGCCCAAGCCATTTCTCCCTTCAGGAAACGTCATGTCATACCCATCGCGCGTCAAGATTGTGGAGGTCGGCCCTCGGGACGGCCTGCAAAACGAAAAAGAATTTATTCCCACCGATATCAAAGTCGAACTGGTCAACCGTTTGTCCAATGCGGGCTTTGCAAACGTGGAAGCGGCTTCCTTTGTCTCGCCCAAATGGGTGCCACAAATGGCGGACGGCGCAGAGGTGATGGGTGCCATTGATCGCCGCCCCGGCACTATCTATTCAGTCCTGACACCGAATATGCGTGGTTTTGAAGGGGCTCTGGCTGCCAAGGCAGACGAAGTAGTCATCTTCGCCGCCGCCAGCGAGGCCTTTTCGCAGCGCAATATCAACTGCAGCATCGAGGAGTCGCTGGAGCGCTTTGCCCCTGTTGCACAAGCGGCCAAAGAAGCCGGTCTGCGCCTGCGTGGCTCCATTAGCTGTGCCTTTGGTTGCCCCTACGAAGGCGCAGTAGCCCCCTCCAATGTGCTGAAAGTAGGCAAACGCCTGATCGAACTAGGCTGTGACGAGATCGACGTGGCCGACACCATCGGTGTGGGTACAGCCCGCCAGGTCTACGAGGTCATGCGCATGGTGACCGAGCACATTGACCCGGTCCACGTGTCCGGCCACTTCCACGACACTTATGGCCAGGCCATCGCCAATATCGTGGCCTCCATGCAGGCGGGTATTCATATTTTCCACAGTTCCGTGGCCGGTCTGGGCGGCTGCCCCTACGCCAAGGGAGCAACCGGCAACGTCGCCACCGAAGACGTGCTCTTCCTGATGCAAGGCCTGGACATTGAAACCGGCATTGATCTGAATGCCGTGGTGGACACGGGCCAGTGGATTTCGGCTCACCTGAAGCGCAAATCAGCCAGCAATGCCGGTAACGCCCTGGCCGCCCGCAAGCAAGGGGCCGCCGCGTGTTGATGAGCCAAGCCCCCTCGAAAGAGGAAATCGATGCCATGTTGAAAGATCTGGGCTCGCTTCCCATCCAGGGCCGCTCCTGGCCCAAATGGGTGGCAGCCGGTGCCTGGATTGTGTTGGCCCTGATCGGTGTACGTTTCGCCCTGGTGGCCAGCTCCCCGCAAGGCGCAGCCATCAGCCCTGTGCTGGCAGGCTGTCTGGTCTTGCTGTTTACTGGCCTGATCCTGATCGCCTGGCATATGTGGCACGGCATCACCACCATTGATCAGAACGGCATACGCCAGAACTGGATCATGAAACGGGAAGTGCAATGGCAAGACATCCACTTTGCCAAGTTCGTGCCCCTGTTCAACTCCAAGCGCCTGATCTGTTTTACCCGGCGCGGACGACCTGTGATTTTTCAGGGTGCCACGCAGGATCTGCAAGTGGCCTTTGCCAAGATTTCGCTGGTGTTACGGCGCAAGAACTAAGTCTCCAGGTTTGCCCCATGCGGCTTTGGCCTATTGGGGCAAAGAGCAAATCAGATTCATGACCCTCGAATCTAGCAGCCAATAAAAAAGCAGCTCCCAAAGAGAGCTGCTTTTTTTATCGCGAATCCTGAAAGGATTAACGAATAGGCAGACCGTAGATCAGGCCGCCATCAATCCACAAAGCATTCAAGCCACGTTCGATTTGCAGCGGGCTACCTTTACCGACGTTGCGGTCAAAGGACTCGCCGTAGTTACCGACTTGCTTGATGATGTTGTAGGCCCATTTTTCATCCAGGCCCAGGTTTTTACCGGCACCGGGCGTCACGCCCAGCAGACGCTGAATGTTGGGGTTGTTGCTCTTGAGCTTCTCGTCCACGTTAGCCGCTGTCACGCCCAATTCTTCGGCGTTGAAGCTGGCCTGAATGGACCATTTCACAATGTTCAGCCAAGCATCGTCGCCCTGGCGAACGAATGGGCCCAGAGGCTCTTTGGAAATGATTTCAGGCAGCACCTGGTAGTCGTCCGGGTTCTCCATTTTGGAGATACGGATCGAAGCCAGGCCGGAAGCGTCGGTGGAGAACACGTCACAGCGGCCAGCCACGAAAGCGTTAACCACTTCGTTGAACTGTTCGATGACCACAGGTTTGTACTCAACCTTGTTGGCACGAGCCCAGTCAGCCATGGTGTTTTCGTTGGACGTGCCGGTCTGCATACAAACCGTGGCGCCGTTCAATTCCTTGGCGCTGGATACGCCCAGCTTCTTGGACACCAGGAAGCCCTGGCCGTCGTAGAAGTTGATGCCTGCGTGGACAGCGCCCACGGCGGTGTCACGTTGCTGGGTCACAGTGGTGTTACGGGCCAGCAAATCAATTTCACCGGACTGCAAGGCGGTAAAGCGTTGCTGCGAGTTCAAGGGCACGGCCTTGAACTTGCTGGCGTCGCCCAAGGTGGCGGCGGCTACCGAGCGACATACGTCAATATCCAGGCCAGTCCATGTGCCCTTGTCGTCAGGAGCAGAGAAGCCGGCAAAACCGGTGGTCACGCCACACAGCACATGGCCGCGCTGTTTGACATTGTCCAGGGTGGCGGCCTGGGCAGCAGGCAGGCTGGCCATCAGGGCCAAAACTACGGCAGAAACGGGCACAAAGCGCATCGGGCTCTCCTCAGAAGGTATAGGTATTGACTATTTTCCAGCATAGTACCGCAGCCCGACTGCTACTTGTGTGCATATCTACATGGCTAATTAATCGTAGCTGCGTTGGTCTTCGATGACTTTACCATCCCGAGGCAAGGCACCTGGCTCTACAAATTCCACCTGAGCACGCAGTTTGGTGATTTCCCGGATCGAGTCGGCCAAGGCACTTTCCAGACCTTCAGGCTTGGCGGTGACTTCCACCTGGAACACCATCTGGTCCTGACCGCTGGCACCCCGTACCACTAGACGTGCCTGACCCAGCTCCTTGTGACGCAAACGAATCTGCTCCACTTGTCCCGGATGGACAAACATGCCGCGTACCTTGGTTGTCTGGTCAGCACGCCCCATCCAGCCGCGAATACGCTGGTTGGTACGACCGCAAGGAGACTGACCGGGCATGACGGCGGACAAATCGCCCGTGCCAAAGCGCACCAGCGGGTAGTCGGGGTTAAAGGAGGTCACAACAACCTCACCCACCTCTCCTGGAGCGACAGGCTGACCAGTACCGGGTCGCACGATTTCCAGAATCAGGTTTTCATTGAGCACCAAGCCTTCGCGGGCCTGGGTTTCATAGGCAATCATGCCCAGATCGGCACTGCCGTAGGCCTGGTAGCCTGCCACACCGTGCTCGCTGAACCATTTTTGCAGAGATGGCGGATACGCCTCTCCCGAGAACAGGGCTTTAGTCAGACCCGGCAAGGCAATCTGCATGGACTGGGCTTTTTCCATGATGATCTTCAGAAAGCTGGGCGTACCGGTATAGCCATTGGGACGCAGGTCCGCCATGGCCTGTACTTGCTGCTCTGTCTGACCCACCCCGCCCGGAAACACCGTGCAATCCAGGGCATGGGCAGCGGTTTCCATCATGGAGCCAGCCGGGGTGAAGTGGTAGGAGAAACAATTGAAAATCAGCTCTTCCCGACGAAATCCTGCCGCGTAGAGGGCGCGAGCAAAACCCCAATAATCCGGGCGACGGCTTTCAGGTTCGTACATGGGGCCGGGCGAGGCAAACACTTTACGTGCGGCACCCCAGCCTATGGAGGAGAAGCCCCCAAACACCGATTGCGCATAGGCCGCAGAATCTGCACCAGAACGGGCTTGTTCACGTGCTGCAAGCTGGGCTTGCAGCAGTTCACCTTTGCGAAACACAGGGATGGCCAACAGATCTTCGCGGCTGCGTACCGCACCCAGATCCACGGACTCCAATTGCTTGGCAATGGCCGGTGCCCCTTTGGCAGCCGCTTGCAGCACCTGCGGCAGGCGGGTCATTAAATCGGCTTCGCGCTCGTCCGGTTCCAGGGTTTCGCGCTCGTCGTAATATTCGCTCATCTCTCCTCCAGTGGGATGAATTGGCATTCAAACACTCCCGCGCCCAGCCGACTTTCTGCCCGTAGACAGAGACGTGTCGATGCCAAGCTCTGCTACCACACCCCGTGTAGCCAGAAGCTGCCCAAAACTAAAAACGTCAAAAAGGGTAAGGGGTAGCGGCTTTACGCCAACCAGCGCTTGCGTCGTCGATAAAATTTATTGTCGCGAAAGCTCTTGCGCTCGCCCCCGGACACACCCAGATAGAACTCCTTGACGTCCTCGTTCTCCGCCAAGGCCTGGGAAGGTCCATCCATCATCACCCGACCGTTTTCCAGGATGTAGCCGTAGTCGGCATACTTCAGGGCCACGTTGGTGTTCTGCTCGGCCAGCAAGAAGCTGACTCGCTCGCGCTGATTCAAGTCACGCACGATCTCGAAAATCTCTTCCACCACCTGCGGGGCCAGCCCCATGGAAGGTTCATCCAGCAAAATCATGCCCGGGTCGGCCATCAGGGCACGGCCAATGGCACACATTTGCTGCTCTCCGCCCGAGGTATAGCCTGCCTGACTGGTGCGACGCTGCTTCAGACGCGGAAAGTACTGGTACACCTTGTCCAGCTCGGCGCTTAAATCGCCGCGCGACAGGGAGCGGGTATACGCCCCGGTCAGCAAGTTTTCTTCAATACTCAAGTGCGCAAAACAGTGACGCCCTTCCATCACCTGCACCACGCCGCGCTTGACCAGATCAGCCGGTGTCAGTTGGTCGATGCGTTCACCACGCAAATGAATCTGGCCTTTGGTCACATCGCCGCGCTCGGCGCGCAGCAAGTTCGATACGGCCCGCAAGGTCGTGGTTTTACCGGCACCGTTGGCGCCCAGCAAGGCAACAATCCGCCCTTCCGGCACACGCAAGGAAACGCCCTTGAGCACCAGAATGACGTGGTTGTAAATCACTTCGATGCCATTGACGTCCAACAGCGTTGGCGTCTCATCCACTTGGCCTACGGTCTCACTCATAATCTTCCCCACGCAATGCAGTGCCCAGGGCGAACCCTGGGCGCCTGGGTTTAGCCTTCGCAGGTGCGAGGCGTAATTTTCTTCTCAGCGGCGTACTTGGCCGACATTTCTTTGACTAATGGATCAACGAAGTTCTTGTCGGACTGATACCAGTCAGATACGACTTCAAACTTGTTGCCGTCCCACTGCACAATACGTGCCCAGTCATCACCCATGTGGTTGCTGCAAGAGGTCTTGACGGGACGCATGATGCCCTCAAAGCCCAGCTCTTTCAGACGTGCTTCGTCCAGGTCCAGGTTCTCAAAGCCCCAGCGCACTTGCTCAGGCGTCATTTGCTTGCCCTTGCCAAACTTCTCTTGTGCGGTGCGAATGGCTTCTACCTGCATCATGGAGATCATCATGCCGCGGGTGTGAGCCAAGGAACCGACGTGCTTGTCGCGGTTTTCAGCCCCTTTGCCTTTGGCGTGCAGATCGCGCACGGCATCATGCACCGGACCATCGCCAGCACTGTTGTGAATGGTGATGCCCTTGTAGCCCTTGGCGGTCTGGCCCAGATCGACCACATCGCTCTCGGACGCTGCCCACCAGATGCCATAGATCTTCTCGCGTGGGTAACCCACGGCCTGTGCTTCACGAATGGCGGTAGGCGTCATGATCCCGGCGCTCCACAGCAAGACGAAGTCAGGACGGTTTTTACGCACTTGCAGCCAGGTGGATTTTTGTTCCACACCAGGAGCGGTCACAGGGTACAGATCCAGCTTGAAGCCTTGCTCTTTGGCACGTGCCTGCAACAGGGCGATAGGTTCTTTACCGTAAGGCGAGTCGTGGTAGACCAGAGCAATGCGCTGATCTTTAAGCTTGTCCTCGCCCACTTGCTTGGCGATGTCCTGGATCATGACGTCAGCAGCGGTCCAGTAGGTGCCCAGCAGTGGGAAGTTCCACTCGAACACCGCGCCGTTAGCCGAGTGAGACAGACCGTAGCCCATGGTTTCAATGGTCACGCCATCGACAAAGGCCTTGTCAGTCAGTGCGAAGGTAATGCCTGTGGACTGGGTATCAAAGCCCGAAGCGCCCCCGTTCTTGCCTTTCATGCGCTCGTAGCACTCGACACCACGGTCGGTGGCATACGCGGTTTCACACTCCTCGTACACCAGCTTGACGCCATTGACACCGCCGTCACGTTCATTGACCAAAGCCAGATAGTCCAGCTTGCCGTCCGCCCATGGGATACCCAGTGGGGCAAAGGAGCCGGTGCGGTAGGTCAGCAGGGGAATGTACTGTTCCTCGGCTGCCAAAGCGGCTGTGCTCATGGTCAACATTGCAGCGCAAGCACTCAAGCCGAGCACAGCGCGTTTCAGTCGTGTTGTCATCTCCTGGTCCTCCGATAAGTACCATTTGTCTAAGTACCCCATCCCGATTGGTGGGGCTGTTTTTGTAATGAACTGCCTACCTGCTATTAATGGGGGAAGGGCCACAAACGCAGCTTTTCCTTACCAATACTCCAGAGTCGAGCCAAACCGTGCGGCTCCACAATCAAGAAAAATACGATCAGGGCACCGAACACCATGTGTTCAATGTGCGAGGCGGTATCCACGCCAATCGACACGCCAAACCAGTGCGGCACGTTCGTCAGGAACACGGGCAGCAAGACCATGAAAGCGGCACCAAAGAAGCTGCCCACAATCGAGCCCAGACCACCGATGATGACGATGAACAGCAACTGCAAGGAACGGTTCAAGTCAAAGGCCAGCGGTTCCCAGGAACCCAGGTGTACAAAGGCCCACAAAGCACCAGCCACACCGATGATGAAAGAGCTGACGGCAAAGGCGGTGAGCTTGGCGTAGACCGGACGAATACCAATCACCTCAGCCGCCACGTCCATGTCACGAATCGCCATCCATTGACGCCCAATTGCGCCACGCACCAGGTTCTTGGCCAGGAGCGCGAACACCACCACAAACAGCAGCACAAACAAGTACTTTTGCATGGGAGTCTGAACAGGCAGACCGAAGGCGCTCAAGGCAGGCACGGACACGTTGCCCGATGGCGAATAGTTGGTGAAAAAGGCGATACGCAGGAAAGCCCAATCCACAAAGAACTGTGCGGCCAGCGTCGTAACAGCCAGGTACAGACCCCGAATACGCAAACTGGGGATACCGAAGGCCACACCCACCAAAGTAGCGAAGACACCGCCCAGCAGGATCTGCAAGACCAGTGGCAGTTCCGGAATACGGACACCAAAGTTCCAGGCGGCGTAGGCGCCCACTGCCATGAAGGCACCCGAACCGATGGAAATCTGGCCGCAATAGCCCACCAGAATATTCAGGCCAATCGCTGCCAAGGACAGGATCAGAAAGGGGATCAGAATGGCTTGCAGGAAGTAGTTGGATGCCATGGCTGGCACCAGCAGGAATGCCACCAGCAACAAGCCCAACACCACATAGCGATCCTGGCGGATGGGAAAAATCTGCTGGTCAGCCCGATAGCTGCTTTTGAACTGACCATTTTCGCGGTAAATCATATCGACTCCACCTCAGACGCGATCAATAATCTTCTCGCCGAACAGACCTTGAGGTCGGAACAGCAAGAACACCAGGGCCAGCACATAAGCAAACCAGATCTCGATGCCGCCACCTACATAAGGGCCCAGATACACCTCGGACACCTTCTCGCCTACACCGATAATCAGGCCGCCCACAATGGCACCGGGCACCGATGTCAGACCACCCAGAATCACCACCGGCAAGGCGCGCAGCGCTGCGGTAGACAGGGTGAACTGCACTCCATACTTGGAGCCCCAGATGATGCCCGCCACCAGAGCCACCAAACCGGCCACGGTCCAGACCACGACCCAGATACGGTTCAGGGGAATACCAATGGATTGCGCTGCCTGGTGATCGTCCGCCACCGCACGCAGGGCACGACCTACGCTGGTGTATTGGAAAAACATGGCCAGGGCAGCCACCAGCAAGGCAGCAACCACCGCCGAGCTCAAGTCTTCCAGGCTGACCAGCACACCGCCTTCAAACACGGATTCCAGAATGAAAGCCGGGTCTTTGGGCATACCCACATCAATGGAATACACGGAGCTGCCAAACACGATCTGGCCCAGGCCATCAAGCAGATAGCTGATACCGATGGTGGCCATCAGCAAGGTTGTGCCTTCCTGGTTGACCAGATAACGCAGCACCCAGCGCTCAATCACGACAGCCAGCACAAACATCAAGATGGCCGAGACAATGAAAGCCAGCACATTGCCCAAAATGCCAGGCTCCATGCCCAGCAACTGCGGAATCCACTGGGACAGACGGGCCATGGCCAGTGCGGCCACCAGCACCATTGCGCCCTGTGCAAAGTTAAAGACACCCGATGCTTTGAAGATCAGGACAAAGCCCAGCGCGACCAAGGCGTACAACATCCCGCTCATCAGCCCGCCCAGCAAAGTTTCAAGAAAAAATGCCATGTCCGTTCCCCTCAATGGCCAGCGCCAAGATAGGCGCGGATGACGTCCGGGTTTTGTCGTACTTCGTCAGGAACCCCGTCACCAATTTTCTTGCCATAGTCCAAGACCACCACGCGGTCCGAAATGTCCATGACCACGCCCATATCGTGTTCGATCAAAACAATCGTGGTGCCGTACTCTTCGTTCACATCCAGAATAAAGCGGCACATATCCTGCTTTTCTTCGATGTTCATGCCCGCCATGGGCTCGTCCAGCAGCAGAATGCTCGGTTGCATCGCCAGCGCCCGACCCAGGTCAACCCGTTTTTGCAGGCCGTAAGGCAGACGTCCCACCGGCGTTTTGCGGTAGGCCTGAATCTCCAGGAAGTCGATAATGCCTTCCACGTATTCACGGTTGCGAATCTCTTCACGCTCGGCACCGCCCAGTCGGAAAGCCTGGGCAAACACCCCGCTTTTCATGTGCAGATTGCGGCCGGTCATGATGTTGTCCAGCACACTCATGCCCTTGAACAGCGCCAGGTTCTGGAAGGTACGGGCAATGCCCTGCTCTGCCGTGTGACGCGAGTTCATGCGTGCATAACTCTGGTCCCGCAAGACAATCTCGCCTTGTTGTGGTGCATACACGCCGTTGATGACGTTCAGCATGGAGCTTTTGCCTGCCCCGTTCGGGCCGATGATGGAACGGATCTCGTGTTCACGAATGTTGAACGAGATATCTGTCAAGGCTTTCACACCACCAAAGGACAGCGAAATATTCTTCAAATCCAGTACTACAGGGCCAATGCGACGGCCCGGCGTTTGCGCCTCAGTCATCATGCGCTCCTTGCTGCTACGTCTGTCATGCGCTCAATGTGCAGGTCTGCCGAGATGCGACCGCTGCGCCCATCCTCAAACTTCACTTCAGTCTCCACAAACTGTCTGTCCAAGCCGCTGAACAAGGCATCGACCAGCACCTTGTACTTCTGTGCAATAAAGCCGCGACGTACTTTGCGGGTACGG
The DNA here is from genome assembly GCF_026344135.1 of Alcaligenes parafaecalis. Lineage (NCBI taxonomy): Bacteria > Pseudomonadati > Pseudomonadota > Betaproteobacteria > Burkholderiales > Alcaligenaceae > Alcaligenes > Alcaligenes parafaecalis. The sequence continues at coordinate 35,037 of NZ_JAPKNA010000005.1, forward strand.
GTCAGTTCATCGTCATCAGGGTCCAGCTCTTTGTGCAGAATCAGGAAGGCATTGATGCGCGAACCGGCCAGCTTGGGATCGGAAGCCAGATCTTCGTTGACCTGTGCCACGCAATCGCGAATCAAGGCGTAGACCTCGGGCTTGCCTGCCAGGTCGGTGTAACCGGCATAGGGCAGGTTGCGACGCTCGGCCCAGTTGCCCACGGCTTCCAGATCAATATTGATAAAGGCGCACACTTCTTCCTGGCCATCGCCAAAAGCCACGGCTTCTTTGACGAAGGGGAAGAACTTGAGCTTGTTTTCGATGTACTTGGGTGCAAACAAGGAGCCATCGGCCAGCTTGCCCACGTCCTTGGCCCGGTCGATGATCTTTAACTGACCATCCGTGTCCAGATAACCGGCATCACCCGTGTGATACCAGCCGTCCTCGGTAAAGGACTCGGCCGTGGACTCGGGGTTGCGGTAATACTCTTTGAACAGGCCAGGGCTACGCACCTGAATTTCACCGTTATCGGCCACACGGATTTCCACGCCTCGTACAGGTGGGCCAACCGTGTCAGGACGCACATGACCATCTTGCTGCACACATACGAACACGGAAGTTTCAGTGCCGCCGTACAACTGCTTCAAGTTGATGCCGATCGAGCGGTAAAACGTGAACAGATCAGGGCCAATCGCTTCACCTGCCGTGTAGGCTACCCGCACCCGACTCATTCCCAGTGCATTGCGCAAAGGGCCATAAATCAGGGCATTGCCCATGGCGTAGCAAAGGCGATCCCACAGGCCCACGCCGGGGCTCTTGTCCAGAATCTTGACGCCAACCCGGTTTGCCAAGGCCATGCAGCGCTTGAACAGGGCACGCTTCAAGGCACCCGCATCTTCCATGCGAATGGTGACCTGCGTCAGCAAGCCTTCCAGCACGCGGGGAGGGGCAAAATAGTACGTTGGGCCAATGTCGTGCAAATCGATGGACACGGTTTCGGGCGACTCGGGGTGATTGACCGTAAAACCCGTGACCAGAAACTGGGTGTAGGAAAACATGTTCTGCCCAATCCAGGCAGGCGGCAGATAGGCCAGCACTTCCTCGGCATCGGTCAGCGATTCCAGCTCCTGAATGGCCAGGCCACGATCCACCAAAGCCGCATGCGTCAGCACGACACCTTTGGGTTTGCCGGTAGTGCCGGAGGTATAGAACATGGCGGCCGCATGGTCAGGCGTAATCGCTTTCCAGATACGACGTACACAGTCCGGATCACGCGCTAGTTGCAAGCGCCCCTGCTCCATAACTTGTTCGATGAACTGCAATTGCTCGTACTGGTAATTGCGCAGACCGCGTGGGTCGTCGTAAATCAGCGCATCCAGATCGGGACACTGGTCCCAGACTTCCAGCAGCTTGTCGACCTGCTCCTGATCTTCGACCACGGCCACACGGATGCTGGCATCCAGCAAAACGTGCAACATTTCCTGGGCCACGGCATCCTGATACAAGGGCACAGGAACAGCGCCCAGCATTTGGGCCGCCATCATGGCCAGATACAAACGCGGGCGGTTCTCACCGATCACCGCAACGTGCTGTCCGTCTTTGACACCCAGCCCGGCCAGGCCCGCAGCCAGTTGCTCGGCCTGTTCAGCCAGCTCCCGCCACGTCCAGGTCTGCCAGATTCCCAGGTCTTTTTCGCGCATGGCGATATTGCTGCCGCGCACCTGGGCATGGTGTTCTATCCAGGCTGGGAAGGTGCCGGGTAAACCCGCTACCTGCTCTTTATCCATCCGCACAACCATGTCTCCTCCGAATTTTCCCGGCTTGTTATGGTCCAGGAGGCTGCTTATGATTGAGACCGAAGGCGAACTTGATGCCCTCACGCTATTTGCAGCCTGTTATTAATCAAGTTATCGGCTGCCCGTCCCGAAGATTGTCACGGACATGACATTCGACCTTTATCGAGGGTTAATCCTCATGCATGTTGTAGATGCTTTATCCGAGCGAGCCGCCTGGTTTCGCCTGTTGACACCGGAGCTGCAAGAGCGTGTCCGGCGCGATACTTTGGTCACTGAGTACGAGGCTGGCGCCATTGTGGAACGCAAGGGAGAACGCGCCACCGCCTGGATCGGCGTGCTGTCAGGTTTGCTCAAAGTGTCGGTAGGAAATTCCGAAGGCAAGATTGCCTCCATGACTGGCGTACCCGCCGGTGGCTGGATAGGCGAAGGCTCCTTGCTCAAGAACGAGGAACGTAAATACGATGTTGTCGCCTTGCGCGACAGCCAGGTGGCCCGACTGCCCGCGCATAGTTTTAACGACTTGCTGGACCAGAGCATTGCATTCAACCGCTACCTCCTGCATCAGCTCAATGAACGTGTGGCGCAATTTATCGGCAAGGCCGAGTACAACAGCCTGTCTACGCCCGATGCCCGCGTGGCACGTTGTCTGGCAGAGCTGTTCAACCCGCTGCTCTACCCCGGAAAAGGTCTGCGCCTGGACATTACCCAGGAAGAAATTGGCTATCTGGCCCGTGTCTCGCGCCAGCGCGCCAACCAGGCATTGCGCCAGCTTGAAAACGAGGGTTTGCTGCTGATCAAGTATGGTGGCGTCCAGGTTGTAGACCTGGACGGCCTGAAACGCTACGGCGATGAGTATGCCACCTGATTATGCGGCCACTGTGGGCCGCATCAACATCAATCCATACGGATACCGGCACGCTCGATAACCGTGGCCCATTCAGCGCGTTCACGCTGAGCGTAGGCCTGGAATTCATCGGGCGTCATGGGCATGGGTTCTACGCCCATATCGCGGATCCGCTGGGCCAGCTCAGGCGTTTTCAGGGCCTGCATCAAATCCTGGCTCAAGCGTTGACGAGCAGCCTCATCCATCTTGGGTGGCCCCACGATGCCCTGCCAAGCGTAGGCGTAGAAGTCGGCGATACCCGCTTCGGCCATGGTGGGCACGTCAGGCAGCAAGCCACTGCGCTCAGGCGTGGCAACGGCCAGCACCCGCAATTTTCCTGCCTTGATGTTGGACAGTGCTGCCGCGGAGTCCACAAAGGACATATCCACCTGACCACCTAACAAATCCTGAATCGCAGGGGCGGCGCCCTTGTAGGGCACATGCACGATCTTGGTGTCCGTGCGCTGCTTGAACATTTCCAGTGCCAGATGGTGTGGGGAGCCACTGCCAGCGGACGAAGACGTCAGCTTTTCAGGCTGTTTACGCGCGGCTTCCAGCAAATCTGCCACCGTCTTGTACGGAGACTCTTGTGGCACCGCCAGCATCAGGGGAAAACGAGCCAGACCGCCAACATACGTGAAGGCCGCCGGATCGTATTGCAGCTTGCTGTACAGGGAGGAGTTGAACGCCAAAGTGCCTGAATCAGCCGTTCCTACGGTATAGCCATCCGGCTTGGCATTGCTGACGTAGGTTGCACCAATAATGGTGGCCGCCCCCGGCTTGTTTTCCACAATCAACGTCTGGCCCAGGCTGCTTTCCAATTGCTTGGCGACCAGTCGGGCAATCACATCTGAACCGCCCCCTGCGGGATAAGGCACTACCCAAGTCACGGCAGACTGGGGCCAGTCTGCTGCCATCGCCGTTCCTGTCAGGCTGGCGCTTAGCAACAGCACACCGGCTCCAAAGTTCTTCCAATGCATGATGTCTCCTCCATGCGTGCAGACAGCGCTTTTGGCGCTATTCTTTTTAAGTGTTAAGCATCCCGTCCAGGATGCGCAGAGACATTATGCGCGGACAGCCGTGCGCAGGGCATTAGTAACGATGCTGATATCGATTAACGATAATCGCGTGCGCCAAACAGGGCCGAACCCACACGCACTTCAGTAGAACCTTCCTGAATCGCCAGCTCGAAATCCCCGCTCATGCCCATGGACAGGCCTTGCACCTGCTCGTAGCCCAGCTCGACCAGACGATCTCGCCATTGGCGCAATTGGGCAAAACAGGCACGTACGGCCTGAGGGTCGTCGCTATTGACGGCCATTGTCATTAGCCCACGTACTTTCAAGGTATCCAGTGAACACAAAGACTGCATGAAAGCAGGCAACTCGTCCGGGGCCAAACCAAACTTGCTGGGCTCGGGCGACGTTTTGACTTGAATCAGTACATCCAGGCTGCGCTGCTCTGTTTGCAGGCTTCGATCCAGAGCCTGAGCCAGCGATAAACGGTCCAAAGACTGCACTTCGCTGGCTAAGCGTGCGATGTCTTTAGCCTTATTGCTCTGCAGATGGCCTATCATCACCCACTGCACCGCGCGATCGGCCAGCTCTGCCTGCTTGTCCCGAATCTCCTGAACCTTGTTCTCGCCCATTCGTGACAAGCCCAAATCCAGGGCTTGAGCCAGCACGGGCACAGGAAAGGTTTTGCTTACCGGTAAAAGAGCCACCGCATCAGCAGGGCGGCCGGCCTGCAAGCAAGCCTGTTCGATGCGTTGACGCAACTGCGCCAAGCGACCAGAAAGGGAAGAGTCAGAAGAAGCCATCAATGCACACGCACCCAGATAAAACCATCGCAAACGCTGCAAACACAACAGCGGCCATTTCCGATAGCATAACTGTTGCACACGGCCACCGCTAAGCCAATACACAGCGTGTTTGCCGGGCTCTGCGTCTGTGCGCAACCACACGTCTTCACTGTGTACTCGTATCCCGTTTCCCCAACCTTATCGAGGAGCTCATGACAGATCGTCCCACCCATGCTTTGCCGTCATACCTGAACGCCGACGACGTCGGCCCCTGGGGTATTTATCTCGAACAAGTGGAGCGAGTCACTCCGTACCTGGGCAAACTGTCCCGATGGGTTGAAACACTCAAGCGCCCCAAGCGCACACTGATTGTCGACGTACCCATTGAACTGGATAACGGCACCGTGGCCCACTTTGAGGGCTATCGCGTTCAACACAATACTTCCCGTGGCCCAGGCAAGGGCGGCGTGCGCTACCACCAGGACGTAACCCTGTCCGAAGTGATGGCCCTGGCTGCCTGGATGTCGGTGAAATCGGCGGCGGTGAATCTGCCTTTTGGCGGTGCCAAGGGCGGTATTCGTATTGATCCACGCAACCACTCTCAGGCCGAGCTGGAGCGCATCACGCGCCGCTACACCAGCGAAATCGGTGTGATCATCGGCCCCAACAAAGATATTCCCGCACCGGACGTGAATACCAACGCCCAGACCATGGCCTGGATGATGGACACCTATTCCATGAATGTGGGCGGCACCAGCACCGGCGTGGTCACCGGCAAACCCGTGTCCCTGGGCGGCAGCCTGGGCCGTGTGGAAGCCACAGGCCGCGGCGTATACACAGTAGGCTGCGAAGCCGCCCGCGATGCTGGTATCGATCTGAATGGCGCCCGCGTCATTGTGCAAGGCTTCGGTAACGTGGGTGGCACCGCCGCCCGCCTGTTCCAGGAAGCCGGTGCCAAAGTGCTGGCCGTACAGGATCACACCGGCACCGTGTACAACGCCAATGGTCTGGATGTACTGGCCTTGCTGAACCACATGGAACAGCACAAAGGTCTGGCCGGTGCGCCCAACACGGAAGCCATCTCCAATGAAGACTTCTGGCATATCGAAACCGATTTGCTGATTCCTGCTGCCCTGGAAGGCCAGATCAACAAAAACAATGCAGAACGCATCCGCGCCCGCATTGTGATTGAAGGCGCCAACGGCCCCACCACTCCCGAAGCCGACGACATCCTGAACGACAAGGGCGTGACCATTGTTCCGGACGTGGTCGCCAACGCCGGTGGCGTGACCGTGTCCTACTTCGAGTGGGTCCAGGACTTCTCCAGCTTCTTCTGGACTGAGGACGAGATCAACAACCGTCTGGAAATGATGATGCGCTCGGCCTACACCACGGTGGCGGCGGTTGCCAAAGAGCACAACGTCACCTTGCGTACGGCTGCCTTTATTGTGGGTTGCGCCCGCATTCTGGAATCTCGTCAGGTACGTGGCCTGTATCCCTAAGCTGATAAGGCGGCGTACTCGGTTTATGCCGCTTTTTATGAGCAAAATACAGCGCTGGTGCAAAAAAAACAGGGGGAAAGCGGTAGAATCGGGCATCCAGGATATGACACCCGTATGAAACCCTTACCCCCTTTCTCTTTGACCGCAAGGACGTTGCTGTGAATACCAATGACCTGAACGCGGCGGTCCAGGTTCGCGACATCCACAAACGCTTTGGCACCAACGAGGTGCTCAAGGGCATTTCCCTGCAAGCTCACAAGGGCGATGTGCTCTCCATTATTGGTGCCTCCGGCTCGGGCAAAAGTACACTGTTGCGCTGCATTAACCACCTGGTCGTGCCTGATCAGGGCGAGATCCAGATCGGTGCCGACATTTTGCGCAGTCATCGCAATCGCAAAGGGGAATGCCAGACGGACAACCCGCGCCTGCTGGAACAAGTACGCGCACGTCTGGGCATGGTGTTTCAGAATTTCAATCTGTGGTCGCACCGTACGGTGCTGCAAAACGTCACTGAAGGCCCGATTCATGTCAAAGGTCGCTCGGCCCGTGAAGCCGCCGACTACGCCCGCGAACTATTGGGCAAAGTGGGTTTGAGCAACAAATGCGACGCTTACCCGGCCGAGCTGTCCGGCGGCCAGCAGCAACGCGTGGCCATTGCCCGTGCTCTGGCAATGGATCCGGATGTCTTGCTGTTTGACGAGCCGACGTCGGCGCTGGACCCGGAAATGGTGGGTGAAGTGCTACGTGTCATTCGCCAGTTGGCCCAGGAAGGCCGCACCATGATCCTGGTAACACACGAAATGAATTTTGCGCGTGATGTGTCTTCCGAGACCATTTTCATGCACAACGGCCTGATTGAAGAACGGGGTCACCCCAAAGACTTGTTCGATAGGCCACAATCCGAGCGTCTACAGCAGTTTCTACAACCAATGCAGTAAGATCATCGCTTCGTGAATACGACACCGGCTGGAAAACCAGCAGGGCTAATACGGCCCTCACCAGCCTATCCACAAAGGAGAGCCAGACCATGAGTTTCCTCAGCAAGACCCTGATCTGTGCCAGCCTGGCCCTGTTGGGCTCCCAGGCTGCAATGGCAGACACCCTGAAAATCGGTACCGAAGGCGGTTACCCACCATGGAGCATGGTGGATGCAGCCGGTAAAGTCACCGGCTTTGACGCCGACGTGGGCGCTGCCCTGTGCAAAGAGCTGAACAGCGACTGCAAATTCATCGTGCAAGCCTTTGACAGCCTGATCCCTTCGCTGGATGCCAAGCGCTTTGACCTGATCATCTCGGGCATGTCCTACACCCCCGAGCGTGCCAAGCGCGTGAACTTCAGTATTCCTTACGCCGTTGAAGATGCCATTTTCGTTCTGCCCAAGAGCAGCGATCTGGTTGGCGCCGACAACGAACAAGCTATTTTTGACGGCCTGGCTGGCAAAACCATTGGCGTTCAAGGCGGCACCACCCACGGCGCTTTCCTGTCCAAGAAAGCCCCCAAGACCACCGTCAAGAACTACGAGACCCTGGACCAGATGCAAATCGATCTGGACGCCGGTCGTCTGAACGGCACCTTTGCCGACCTGACTTCCCAGTCCAAGTTCCTGCATAAAGTCGGCGAAGACAACTTTGCGCTGTCCAAACTGGTCATCAAAGGCTCTTCCGATCCTGAAACTCTGGGTTATGGCATTGCCGTCGGTATTCACAAAGACAATGCAGAACTGAAAGCCAAGGTTGACGCTGCCCTGTGCAAGCTGATCGACGATGGCACCGTCAAGACCGCCAGCGAAAAGTGGTTTGACATCGACATCGCCAACTACCAGATCTGCAAGAAATAAGTCGAGAAGTACCACTTGATGCTAGAGACCATTTTTAATGTGCTGCGCGAAGGCTGGGGCTGGATGTTCCTTCGCGGAGCAGCAATGACCTTGCTGATCTCCGTTTTGGGCATGGCCCTTGGCGTAGTCATTGGGATTACAGGAGCCAGCATCAAGACCAACGGGCCACGCTGGCTGCGTGGCCCCGTTAGCCTGTACACCACGGTTGTCCGCAGTATCCCCGAGCTGCTCATCATCTACCTGCTGTTTTTTGGCTCGGTGCAAGTTGTCGCCGATCTGGCCGATTTCATGCGCATGGAAGATGTGATGACGCGCTGGTTCCCCGCGCTGGTCGGCATTTTAGCCATAGGCCTGATTGCAGGCTCCTATAGCGTGGAAGTATTTCGCGGTGCCTTGCAAGCCATTCCCGAAGGCCAGATCGAAGCCGCCAAGGCCATTGGCATGTCGTCCTGGCAGCGCCTGCGCCGCATCATCCTGCCGCAAATGTTCTGGTACGCCCTGCCCGGTGCCAATAATGTCTGGCAGACCGCCCTGAAAGATACCGCTCTGATCTCCCTGGTGGGCCTGGTCGAGATCATGCGCGCTGCCACCCTGGGTGCCGCCAACACACGCGAACCCATGGCCATGTACCTGATTGCGGGTGTGCTTTATTTTCTGATTGGTGCCTGTAGTCAGGCCCTGTTTTTGCTGGCCGAACGTTACACCGGCAAAGGCATGAGAGCCCGGGCATGATTGATCTGGAATTATTCAAGACCACTGTCGAAACCCTGTTCAAAGGGTTTGGCTTGAGTGTGTATATCGGTCTGTGGGGCATTGTGCTCTCGCTATTCATTGGCCTGTCGCTTGCCTTGATGCGCCAGTCCAATAGCCGCGCCCTGCGCAGCTTTGCCTTTAGCTACAGCACCCTGTTTCGCGGCACCCCCCTGCTGGTGCAATTGTTCCTGCTGTACTACGGCGTGGGCACTCTGAGTTTTGTAAAGGAATCACCCACTCTGTGGTGGCTGTTCAGCGACGGCATGCGCTGCGCGATTCTGGCCATTGGCCTGAACAGTGGCGCCTACGTCAGCGAAGTATTCCGTGGCGGTTTCCAGGCAGTGCCAGTGGGCCAGATAGAAGCGGCCAAATCCATAGGCATGTCCGCCTGGACACGGTTTCACCGCGTGGCCTTCCCCTTGGCAATCCGCCAGGCCCTGCCCGCCTATAGCAATGAAATTGTGCTGGCGATCAAAGGCACCAGTCTGGCCTCGACCATTGCTGTCATGGATCTGACCGGCCATGCCAAGCGCTTGATGAACCAGAACTACGCCATCATCGAGACCTTCGTTATTGCAGGTTTGCTGTACCTGCTGATCAACTTTACTTTGCTGTCGGTGGTGCACCTGATCGAGCGCTGGCTGAAAGTACGTCGTTAACGCGGCGTTATCCTGAAGCAGTCTCTCCGCACCCCATAGCGCTACTACTGGACGCGGAACACTCTCATGCCGACACGCCCCAAACTGGCCCTGGTGGGCACAGGCGGCACCATCGCCGCCACCACCCAGTCCAATACTGGCCTGACTGATTACGACATCACTGAAGGCGTGCAAACGCTTTTGCAGGCCGTACCCGGCATTACCGAGCTGGCTGATCTGGAATGTCATCAGGTTTTCAATGTGGACAGCCGGGCGATGGGCTCGCTAATGCTGCTGGAGCTGTCGCACAAGCTCAATGAGCTATTGGCCAGGCCGGATATCAATGGAGCCGTGATCACTCACGGCACCGACACGCTGGAAGAAAGCGCTTTTTTCCTGCACCTGACCCTGAAAACCGACAAGCCCGTGGTGATGGTGGCTGCCATGCGCCCCGCCTCGGCCCTGAGTGCAGACGGACCACTGAACCTGTATCAGGCCGTCCAGGTGGCCTGCTCTTCGCTGGCACAGGATCAAGGTGTGCTGGTCTTGCTGAATGATCAAATCCACAGTGCGCGCTTCCTGAGCAAACAACACACGACACAAATCAGTGCCTTCGGCTCGCCCGATGCTGGCCCCTTGGGCCTGGTTGCAGGCGGTCAGCCGCGCTTCATGATGCGTACTCTGCTGCCCCATACACACAGCAGCCTGTTCGATGTACGTTCCTTGCACAGTCTGCCTAAAGTCCAGGTCTTCTACGACCATCCCGACACCTTGGCCGAGCTATACCGCCATGCAGCGCAAAGTGGTGTGCAAGGCATTGTGGTGGCGGCAACCGGGAACGGCAGCCTGACACCCGGTGCGCTAGAAGGCGTCAGCCGGGCGCACAGACTGGGTGTGGTGTGTGTTCGGGCTTCGCGTATCCACGCGGGGCCTGTGACAGACAGCGCCTACGATGAAGACCACCACACGATCGCGGCGCACTATCTACCCGCGCAAAAAGCCCGAATCTTGTTGATGCTGTGTCTGGCAAGCAAACTGGAACACGGCGAGATTGAGGGTATTTTTCGCGATTACTAAGTCGTGATCATGATGAGTCTTCAACAGCCAGACCAAATCAAGATCCGGGCTTGAGCCGTCGACTCGTCATTGGCAGCCCGCTATGCACAGACCATATCGCCACTACGCCAACTCCAACTGTCGCCGACTGCTGAAACGCCGTGACTGACCCGTTACGGGGTCTACAAATGCAATATGTCGAGCCAGTAACTGCAAGGGTTGGCTGAAGTCATCCGCATCGCGCTCCGGCAACAGCTCGGGATAGAACACATCATTGACGATGGGCGCCCCAAGACTGCTTAAATGCACCCGTAATTGATGTTTTCGACCACTTTGAGGACGCAAGCGATACAGCGCCAGATGCTGCCCCTGCTCGGTATGCCATTGGCGCTCGCACACGATCTCAGTGCTGCTATTCGGTTCTCCGGCCACCTCTTCCATTACAAAGCGACCCGGCACCTCTTTCATACGGCTACTGTACAGCAGCCCATTCGCCAGCTTCTCTTGAAACGGCGCGACGGCTTCATATTCCTTCTCGATCTCGCCCTGCTGAAAAAGAGACTGGTACGCACCACGAGACGCAGGATCACGGCAAAACAGCAAGATTCCCGCTGTTTCCCGGTCCAGCCTGTGAATAGGACTGATGTCATCCTCTCCAAAATCACGGCGCAAACGAGTCAAGGCGGTTTCGGACAAATAACGACCACCCGGCGTCGTTGCCAGGAAATGCGGTTTATCCACCGCAATCAAACGCTCATCCTTGTAAAGAACAGGCATCTCAAACGGCACCACTGCTTCGTTTTCCACCATACGGAAATACCATAGCCAACGCTCCGCCTGATAAGGCGAGCCTGGCTGTTGGCGGACTCCGTCCTGGTCCAGAATGTCGCCACGGGCCAGCCTCTCCAGCAAAACCTCGGGGCTGACATGGGGGAAGCGTTCCAGCAAGAACTCTTCCAGCAGGCGCCACGAACCACGCGGACACCATACTTTGCTGGGGCTGACCCCATCACGAGACGCCAGGGGTGGGAGAGAACGAATAGATGTCATCACAAAAGCCAAACAGAAAACGGCCCGCTTGCGCAGCGGGCCTGAAATCCAGGGCCATCAGTGTACTACCAGCCGCCACAGGGGCGGCTGGCGCTTGAGATCAGGTTTGGGCAGCACCGTGTGCAGGCAAAGCACGCCGCATCCGCACACCCTGCCTTGTCCACAACCAGACCAGAATCAGGAATGCTGGAAGAAACACCCAGAACTCGGATGGACGATCGGGATGCGGCACTTTAACCTGCTGGATATCCCAGCCCTGCTCCCACCCCCCTCTGCGTGCCGAACTGCCAAAGGCAACCGATGCCACTTGAGCCGTGTCTCCAAAGGCCATGACCGTCAGACCTGCCAAAGAAAGGCGTTTGCTAGCCGCAGCCAGACCCGTCGCCTGATCTCCTTCCGGCAAGGCTGGCAGGGACACGGCAACCGTTTTCTGCAAATCCTTGCCTTCCAGGTTCATCCCGGCCAGTTGCACCACCAGATTGCCCCCGTCCGGCGTGTTCTGCACCACCTGCATCAACTCGGAGGCGGGACGACTTTGGTACTTCTCGCTGACATGATCCATGAACCAGTCCGGACGGAACAGCATGAACGTGACCAACAACAGCAAAATCGTCTCCAGCCAACTGGTTTTGATACGCAGCCAGCCCATTGTTGCCGCCGCAAATGCCAAAGAGGCCACGGTTGCGCCCACCACGACCAGGACCAACTCCCAGACACTGTGTATGCCGATCAACAAGAGCATGGGGTTGAAGATGAACATGAAGGGCAGCACCGCCGTACGCATGGCATAAGTGACGCCCTGCACCCCGGTCTTGATCGGGTCCTCCCCTGAAATGGCAGCGGCTGCAAAGGTAGCTAACCCCACAGGCGGCGTAATATCCGCCATGATCCCGTAATAGAACACGAACATGTGGACTGCAATCAGCGGGATTACCATTCCGCTTTGCGCCCCCAGCTCCACCACGACGGGTGCCATCAGTGTCGCCATCAGAATGTAGTTGGCGGTGGTGGGCATACCCAAACCCAAAACCAGGCACACGGCGGCGGTAAAGAACAGCATCACCAGCACATTGCCCATGGAGACCAGCTCCACAAAAGCTGTCATGCGCAGGCCAAGACCTGTCAGGGTAATGGCTCCCACAATCAAGCCTGCTGTCCCGCAGGCAATCCCGATACCCACCATATTACGGGCGCCTTCCTGCAGTCCTGTCCAGACCTCACTGATACCCTGGCGCAGCGGTTGAGCCGTTGCCTGCTTGCGGAACCAGGCGATGATGGGACGCTGTGTGGCCATCTGAAACAACATGGCCATTACAGCCCAGAAAGCCGACAGACCGGCAGACATCACCTCTACTGTCAGACACCACACCAAAATGCCGATCGGAATCAGGAAATACAAACCGGCACGTACGGTAGGCCAAGGCTCAGGGCGCACCGGCGTCTTCACATTAATGTCGGTGGGCAGATCCTCGTGGTCTGCGGCCACTTTCAGCAGGAACACATACAGCACCAGCAGCAAAAGCAGCAAAATCCAGATCGCCGCATCACCGGCTACTGCCTGAACTCCAACACCTATCCAGTAGACCAGGCCCATCACAATCAAGGTGCCGGCGGTGCCCATGCCCCACCCCGCCAGTTTCTGGGTAAAGGTCTTGGGTTTGCCCGACGCCATCATGGGCTGAATACCCAACTTCAGTGCTTCCAGATGCACGATATAAAACAACGCGATGTATGAAATGACCGCAGGCAGCAAGGCATGCCGAATGATGTCGGTATATGGGATGCCTACATACTCAATCATCAGAAAGGCAGCCGCCCCCATGACTGGCGGCATGATCTGACCATTGACGGACGAGGCTGTTTCAATCGCCCCGGCCCGAATACCGCCATAGCCTGCTTTTTTCATCAGGGGAATAGTGAAAATACCGCCCGTCACCACATTGGCGACGGAAGAAGCCGACACAATCCCGTTCACGGCCGAGGAGACCACGGCAACTTTGGCCGGCCCGCCCCGCAAATGCCCCAGCAAGGCAAACGAAACCTGCATCATGTAATTGCCCGCCCCACAGCGATCCAGCAAGGAGCCGAGCAGTACAAAAATAAAGATATACGAGACCGAGACGCCCAGAGCAACTCCGTATACGCCCTCCGTGGTCAGCCACATATGCGAGACCAGACGCTGCAAGGAGGCACCCCGGTGAGACAAGGCATCGGGCAGCCAGGGACCCAGAAAAATATAGGCAATAAAAACAATCGCCAGCACCGCCATGGGCGCGCCCAAAGAGCGCCGCGTCGCCTCCAGCAGCAACACCAGACCCATACTGGCCACCACCACATCCATCGTGGTGGGGATGCCGGGGCGAGTCGCCAATTCTTTATAGAAAAAGAACAAATACGAGCCGCAAAAGGCCGCAATCAGGGCCAACAACCAGTCATGAATCGGAATCCTGTCCCGCGCGGACTGCTTGCGGGCAGGAAAAGCCAGATAAGCCAAAAACATGGCGATACCCAAATGCAGGGCACGCGCTTCAGTGTCATTGAAAATGCCCAAATTCAGGGCAAACGGCAGCGGAGAGGCATACCAAAGCTGAAACAAGGACCAGCCTATTGCAGCCAAAAACAAAACCATGCCTGCAGCACCAGTCACTGAACGGCCACCACGATCGACATCGGCAACCAGTTTTTCCAGTTCTGCCGTCTCATCCTGTGTCAGGGCGATGTCCGGCCCCGTTTTTTTATGTTCTTGTTGTGTCATTTACATTTGTCTCCAGGAAAACCTGGCGTGGAGCACCGGCACCGCCGACACCGTCAGCCAAGCACCCGCTCTACCTGAGCCGGGCAGCCCAGGACCTCCAGACCAGAGGCAAGGTCACAGCTATGGCCATGACACTTGCGGCCAGGCTGGCACAGCCAGCCTGGTGTCAATCAGACTGTCTTACAGCAGCCCTTTTTCCTTGAAGTACTTTTCAGCCCCTTTGTGCAAAGGAGCAGACAGGCCATTTTTGACCATGTCCTCTTTCTTCAGATTCGCCAGTGCAGGATGCAGACGTTTGAAGTCATCAAAGTTGTCGAACACCGCCTTGACGACGTTGTAGACGGACTCTTCGGGCACATCCTCGGACGTCACAAAGGTCGCCAGAACACCATAGGTCTGGACGTCGTCAGGATTGTTGGGGTAGAGGCCACCAGGAATCGCGACCTTGGCATAGTAGGGATAAGTCTCGACCAACTTGTCCACTGCAGGACCGGTCAGAGGCACAAGCTTGGCGCCGCAAGAGGTAGTGGGATCCTGAATGTTGGCCGAAGGATGGCCTACACCATAGATAAAGCCGTCAATCTTGCCATCACACAGTGCCGGGCCGTGCTCATCCGGGCGCAGCTCCGAGGCCAAGGAGAAAAAGCTGTTATCCAGTCCCATGGCCTGCAGCAACTGATCCATGGAGGCTCGCGTGCCCGAACCCGGATTGCCTACGTTAAAACGCTTGCCCTTGAAGTCGTCGAACTTGCTGACATTGGCCTCTTTGCGAGACAGCACAGTAAAGGGCTCCGGGTGAATGGAGAATACCGAGCGCAGCTTCTTGTAAGCCCCGCCGTCCTTGAACTGGCCTTCACCGTTGTACGCGTTGTAGCCCACATCAGACTGCACCACGCCCAGGTCCAGCTCGCCAGCTTTGATGGTATTGACGTTAAAGACCGAACCACCCGTGGACTCCACCGAGCAACGCACACCGTCAGCATCACGATCTTTATTCACCAGACGGCAAATGGCGCCACCCGCCGCGTAATACACCCCGGTCACACCACCAGTCCCTATACTGACAAACTTCTGCTGGGCGCTGGCAGGCAAGGGGCTGAGCAACATGGCGCACATAGCCGCTGTTGCACTAAGCGCCCACACCGTTTTCTTGCCTGTTTTTTTGCTAATGTGTTCCATCTTTGTGTCTCCCATGGGGTCTCCCCTGTTTGTATAGCCGGTACGACCGGTTTCTTTACGTAGACGAAGCGGAGCCAACCGCCTCGTCCTGTTGCCAATAAACTCCCTGACTTCGAAATGAGGACTCCAATTGCGCCAGGCGCTGCACCACTGCCTTGCCGCCCAAGGTGGCAATTCGTGCCAATAAATGCTCGGCAACCGTGACGGTGCCCACTAGAGAATGAAAAAAACTGGCCGCTGGCTGCTCGCTGGTCTGCGCATCAAACAACAAGACATGCTCGGCGCCCTGCGCCACCGGAGACAGCACACTGTCCGTTATGGCGACCACGGTAATGCCACGCTGCACCGCCTGCTGCACACTATTGACCACTGTTTTCACATACGGAGCCTGGCTGATCACAATCAGCACCCCCCCGCTGTCCAGGCCAGCCTCCAGCTCCAGAAACAAGTCCACAGCCCGGTTCAGCAGAACGCCGTTACCGCGTATCAATTGATACGCATAATGCATCTGGAACGCACAGGCAAAGCTCACTCCCAAACCCATGAAACCCACTTTGGAAGCACCCAGAATCGCCTGGGCACAGGCGTCTAGCGATCTGACGGGATTAAGCCTCAAGACAGACTCCAGGGCCATCTCCTGTTGCTCCCCCAGGTCCCGTATTTGTTGCTCTGAAGCCCGGTTGCCTTGCAAATTCTGGGCCCGCGCTGCCATCGTGCCGCCATTGCGATGCAATGCCTGCTGAAACGGCTCACGAAAGCAGTCATAGCTTTCGTAGCCCGCCGCCTTGGCCAGACGAAGCATCGTGGCCGGAGCAACGGACAACTCCTGCGCCTGTTTGCGCATGGACCACAGGCTGACTTCAACCGGGTGGCGCTCCACCCATTGAGCAGCACGACGCAACTCGGGCGTCAGACCAGGCAAGATACGCTGCAAACGCAACAAGGGCTCCATTTGTCGTCCTACTCACACATCAACACAATAAAACGCATGTTAATCTGGAGAGCGTCAAAAAAAACAAATGTTTTCCTAGGGTTTGCCCGCTAATAACTATAATTATTTCTTTTCGGGGCGGGCCCAATCAACGCTGAGATCGCCGCTCGCGCTTGCTAGCGAATCTCAAAAAAATCATACCGCTTGTCGGTATAAGAGCGCTGTATATCCACGTGCTCAACCACCGCCTGCTCGGGGCCGATATACAACCAGCTCACCATACTGTCTATGGCATCCGCGCTGCCCTGCAACAGCAGTTCTACCGAACCATCCGCCGCATTGCTGACCCAACCTCTGACGCCATACAAATGAGCGTGACGCAGGGCACTGGATCGAAACCCGACCCCTTGCACCCGCCCCTTAACACACACCTCTACCGTTTCACAATC
Organism: Alcaligenes parafaecalis; assembly: GCF_026344135.1. Taxonomy (NCBI): domain Bacteria; kingdom Pseudomonadati; phylum Pseudomonadota; class Betaproteobacteria; order Burkholderiales; family Alcaligenaceae; genus Alcaligenes; species Alcaligenes parafaecalis. The sequence goes on from NZ_JAPKNA010000005.1 coordinate 51,649, forward strand.
CGCCATTAACCTGCTCCCTGCTATTTGTGCCCGAAATGTGGCAGCATCCGCCCCACATCTCGATATTCAGTTAAATTAGTCACATCATTGTTGCATGACCGCACCCGCCCCCGATTACCTGCTTTGTGCAGCCTCTACCCTATGAATTTGCCCCGCCTTCTTACTCTATCGCTGCGCAGGGCAACGCACATGCTAGGCATGCTGGCCGTCCTGGGGTTTCTGACACCCTTTGCCCATGCTGCACCGCACTCCCAACAGCATATTGTGCGCGTCGGAATTTACGAAAATCCGCCCAAACTTCTGCTGGACAGCCAGGCCCGCCCCGGTGGCATTATGGGCGAACTCTTGCTGGAAATTGCCAAGCGTGAAGGCTGGACCCTGGAAGCCGTACAGTGCGATTGGCAACAATGCCTGAACGCTCTGCAAAATGATCTGCTGGATATCGTGCCAGGCCTGGCTTATTCGCCTGAACGAGCCGCTCTGTACAGTTTTCACAGCCGCGCTGTGCTGGAAGACTGGTCACAGATCTTCACGGGTAAAACCACCCATATCGGCGCACTCAATGACTTGAATGGCAAACGAATTGCCGTCATGAGCGGAACGCTGCAATTAACCCAGCTCTACAATATTTTGCAGAAACTGGAGCTGGGGTCCAAGCTGGTTATTACCGACTCCCAATACAGCGCACTGAAACTGGTGCAGAACAAACAGGCGGATGCCGCCGTCGTCGGCCATTTATTTGGGGTACGCCATGCGGGCGAACGCGGTCTGAAAACCGCCCCCATCCGGCTGGAGCCGACCAACACCTACTTTGTGACCGCCAAGGATCGACACCTGGATCTGCTGGCCGCCATTGATAGCCACATCAAGCAGTGGCAAGACAATAACGACCCGTTTTACACGGAAACGCTGAATCAGTGGGGTCTGCGCCTGATCGAAACACCGACCAAGCCCTGGATTATCCCCGCTCTACTGACGCTGGGTGTCTTGCTGACGATTGCCCTGCTAACCGTCACCCTGATGCGAATCGGCCTGCGCCGTCAGCGCAAGAAACTGGTCCGCACCGAGCACCATCTGCACACGGTGCTGGATGCCATTGATGCGTACGTCTACATCAAGGACGATCAGTTTCGTTATCAATACGCCAACCGCAAACTGTGCGAGGACCTGAACTACACCACGGCCAGTATCGTGGGTAAAACTGATCAGGACTTGTACGCCAACAAGCAGACCATCAACGAGTTTCGTCACAACGACGAGCAAGTGCTGTATAGCGGCGAGAGACTGGCCGTAGAAGAAGTCGTACGCGACCGCAAAGGCGATATTCGCGCAACCTTCTTCTCCATCAAAATGCCGGTCAAAGACCCCGAGACCCGGCAGACCAGCCTGTACTGTATTTCCACCAATATCTCGGCCCTGAAAGCCACCCAGTCAGAGAACTACCGGCTGGCGTTCTACGACCCGCTAACCGAACTGCCCAACCGCCGCCTGCTGCTGCAACGTCTGGAACGTCACCTGCAAACCATAGAGCCGTACAAACGGCCCGGTGCGCTGTACTTCCTGGATCTGGATCGCTTCAAGCACATTAATGATGCTCGCGGGCACGCGATCGGTGATGCCCTGCTGCGTAAAGTCGCACGCCGCCTGTCCCTGATTATTGATCCCCAGGACATTGTGGCTCGCCTTGGCGGAGATGAGTTCGTCATCCTGAAAATTCTGCATCCCGGTACTGTGCGTGACTGCTACAAAGAAGCGCTGGAATTTGCCGAGCTGGTGCGCACGCGCCTGGAAGAGCCCTACAGCATCGAAGGCCACTCCTATCTGAGCAGTAGCAGTATTGGTCTGGCCCTGATTACCGACAGCACGCTGACCTCGGAAGACCTGATGCGGCAGGCCGACACGGCCATGTATCGCTCCAAGGAAAACGGCCGCAACCAGATCACCTTGTACGAGCCCGGCATGCAAGAGGCGGTCGAGGAGCATCTGAACCTGCAGCATGACCTGCGTTTTGCGATTGGCTCAGATCAATTGCGCCTGTTCGTACAGTCTCAATACGACAAGCAAAACCGCATTTGCGGGGCCGAAGTGCTGCTGCGCTGGCTACACCCTACTCGCGGCATGCTGACACCCAATCTGTTCATTCCGCTGGCAGAAAGCACGGATCTGATCACCCCGCTGGGCGACTGGATCATGGCCTCGGTCTGTGATTTGCTGCTGCAAACCCAGCAGTGCAACTTCCCGATCTCCATCAATGTCAGCCCGATTCAGTTCCGCCGCCCCGACTTTGCCCGCCGCACGCGTCAGATTCTGGAAAGCAGCGGCGCACCCGCCCACCGCTTGATCTTTGAAATTACCGAAGGGGTGCTGATGGAGGACTTTGCCTCCGCCAACAGCATGATGCGCGAGCTGAAAGACGTGGGTATCCGCTTTTCCATGGACGACTTCGGCACGGGCTACTCCAACCTGGCGGCCATCCGCCGCTTGCCCCTGTACGAGTTGAAAATGGACCGCAGCCTGATCCTGGGCGTGCCTATGGAACAGGAAGCCAATGCCATTGTGCGCACCGTCCTGGCGATGGCCCGACAATTGGGACTGCATGTGGTGGCGGAAGGCGTGGAAAACGAGCAACAAAAAGAGTTCTTGCTACGCCGTGGCTGCCACGCCCTGCAAGGCTATCTGTTCTGTGCGCCTCAATTGGTGGAACAGTGGCTGGAAGTGATTCAACAAGACTGCGGGCCGGTGGAGCCGCAGTAAGCTCCAGCATCGCCTATGTAAAATTTGTCGGCAACTGGTCTGAACACCATCAGGTATCAGCTTCCTTGTTTTGGCCAGGCCCCTCATCCTCCGGCAACACCCAATCCAGCCGCTCGTGCTCTATATCCGTATGCAGAGGCTCGATTCCCGGCTGCGTACGTTTGGCACGCGCTGATAGCTCGGCAAAGCGGCTGACCTTGCCATACAGGCCCTGCTGCCCGGCCAGCGCTGTCACTGTACTGTTGTAGTGCTTGCCTGCCTGCCCCAAGGTTTCACCAAGCTTTTTCAGGCGCTCCGCCAGAATGGATACCTGGTTATAGATATCCCCCGCCCGCTGACTGAGCTCGTGCGCCTGCTCGTTACTGCGCACCATCATCCAGATATTGGCCACGGTACGCAAAATAGGCAGCAAGGTCGTGTGTGAGACCATCAGGACGTTCTTGCCCAGGCCGTAGTCAAACAAACCGTGATGCTGTTGCAGCGCCTGCATATAAGCCGCTTCGATAGGCACGTACATGAACACAAAACCAGGGCTGTTCAGACCCGACAAGGCGCTGTAGTCCTTGGAGGCCAGATCATCAATATGATTGCGTAGCGCTTGCACATGGGCCTGCAGGCTTTGCTGGCGCTCTTCCTCGGTCTCCGCACGAATCGCCCGGTCGTAATCCACTAGCGATACTTTGCAGTCCAGCACCAGGTGCTTGTCCTGCGGCAGGTGCACCACGAAGTCAGGGTAGCGCAGGCGGCCCTGCTCGTCACGGGCCTGCCATTGGGTATCGAAATGCACCCCACGCACCAGTCCAGCAACTTCCAAAGTTTTTTCCAACTGGGTCTCGCCCCAATTACCGGTGGTCTTTTTATCGCCTTTCAACGCGACCGCCAAAGAATGGGCCTCGGCACTCATGCGCAGACCCATTTCCTGCATGCGTTGCAGCTCCAGGCCCAAGGCCGTCTGACCCTTGACCGACTCATCATGCACCTGATTCACACGTAGCTGAAAACCGGCCAACTGCTCGCGGAAAGGTCGCAGCATTTCATCCAGAGTGCGCTGACTATCCTGGCGTAGTGTTTGCCCTTTGGCCTCCAGAATCTGCTGGGCCAAGGACTCGAACTGCAGGCGCATTTGCTCCCGGCTGTGCTCCAAGTCTTCTTGTATGGCCTGATTACGCATCTGCTGGGCCTGCAACTGGGCCTCTCGACGTATCAGTTCTTTATCCAGCTCCACGGCACGTTCCTGGGCGTCCAGCGTTTGCTCCTGAGCCTGGGCCAGCTCCTGCTCCAGACGGGCGCAGCGATCCTGCAGTGCCTGCTCGATAGGTGCACTCATGCGCGCTCGCAGCCACAGCCCGAGCAGCAAGCCCAGCGCCAAGGCGACCAAGGCAATCAGCACATCCATTCCCGTCAAGTCCAACTGCATCCACCGTACTCCTGCCCAGCTCCGCCATGTCAGGAATGCCCCGAATGGTCTGTCTGGCTAAGCCTGCTATTTAACCGTATAACGCTGGTAATTTATACACCCTTTTGAGGCTAGGCTCGAAAGGAGATGGGATGACTTGATCTACCCCGGCCCATCAGGAAACGCCTCCCCTCATCGTCACATCCCGTCAAAACTGGACGCGAAATCCCGTATTTGGGGGACAAATCAGAAACGTCTGCTCGTTAGCATGGGGAGGTCTCTGATTTTTATGGCTTGTCATGAACTGGATTAGCAATGCACGGATTGTGGCGATTTTTTCTGTCGTCTGCCTGCATATCGCCGCCTACGCCGTCCTGAATGCCGAACTGGGCACCGCCAATTGGTGGAGTGGCAATCTCTACGATGCTGCCACTCGCTGGTGTGTCCCCGTGTTTGTGATGGTGAGTGGCGCGTTGTTGTTAGAGCCCCGCCCGCAGGAAGGCATGAAGCTGTTTTATCGAAAACGCGCGGCACGGGTCTTGTTACCGCTATTGTTCTGGACCGCTTTCTATCTAGGCTGGACAGCCTTCAAGCAGCACTGGTGGACACCGGAGGCGGACCCCTACCCCTATCTGGAACGCCTGCTGCAAGGGCGGCCCTACTTTCACCTGTGGTTTCTGTACATGATTGTGTTCCTGTACCTGTTCACGCCCTTTTTGCGGCGCATGGTACAGAACACCAATCTGCGGCAGTTAGCGGCATTAACCGGGGCGGCTTTTGTGCTGTCTGCCCTGAGCACGCTGAGCAACCCGGACCTGAACACCCACTCCGCACCTTTCTTTACCTGGTTCCTGTCCTATCTACCCTACTTCTTGCTGGGTTATCTGCTGCGCAAAGTGCCGGTGACTGTGCCTCGCTGGCTGACTATCACCGTGCTGTTGAGCAGTATTGCTGCAACGGCCTGGGGCTTTTATGCGCTGGCCATGACGCACGATAGGCAAACGGGTGCGTACTTTTATGATTACCTGAGCATCACCGTCATTCCCATGTCCATCGCGCTAATCCTGCTACTGCGCGACTGGAACCAGCCTTTGATCAACCCACGTATCAGTGCCCATCTGGCGGAGCTGACCTTGGGGGTGTATTTGATCCACCCCTGGCTGATCGACCTGATGTACCGCTATCTGTTCACCGCGCTGGATTTCAACGCACTTTGGTCGATTCCGGTTCTTGCTGTCGCCATCTATGGTCTGTCCCTGTTGCTGACGGCGTGCTTCAAAGCCACGCCGGTTTTGCGGGCGACAGTCTAGAAAACTACTTAAAAAATAAAAAAATGGGCGGGTTTAAGGACGGAACGGTGCATCATCAATGGGCGAAGCCTCACCCGTCAGATGCGCCGCCAGAATCGCCGCACTTCCGCAAGCCAAGGTAAAGCCCAAAGCACCATGACCTGCATTCACCCACAAGCGGCCTGCCAGCTTGCTGGCGCCCACCACGGGTTTGCCTGACGGAGTCGCTGGGCGCAAGCCAGCCCAGGTCTGCGCCTGTTCCAGCGGCAAGCCAGGGAACAGATCCTTGACCTGCTGCTTCAAGGTCGCCATACGGGCAGCAGGAATATCCAGACCATCAAAACCAATATCCACCATCGCTGCCATACGCAAGACTTCACCCAAACGGGCGTACACAATGCGCTGCTCGTAATCGGTAACGCTGATAGCGGGTACAGCCTGGTTCAGGCCTTCCAAGGGCAGGCTCAGGCTATAGCCTTTCAAAGGATAGATCAGCGGACGGCCACCTAATTGACGCAGCAAAGGCACCGTACCCATACCGCTGGCCACCACAAACTGATCTGCCTGGATCTCGCCTTCTGGCGTTTGCACGGCTCGAATATCACGCCCTTCCACCACAAAGCGCTGCACGGGCGTGCTCAACTTCAGTTGATAATCGCTGTCGTTTTGCATGCGCTCATGCAGGGCCATCGAAAACAGATAGGCATCCCCCGCTTCCTCGCTGGGGGTGTAGATCGCCCCTTGCAGGCGCGAACCCAAGGCTTGCAAAGAAGGCTCCAGCTCCAATACCTGAGCCGCTTCCAACACTTGCTGCGAAGAGCCCATATCAGCCTGCAACTGCGCCTGCTCACGCGCATGCTGGAAAGGGCCAGGGCTGCGGAAAGCAATCAGCTTGCCATTGGTCTGATGCGCAAATTCCAGATTGAAGCGCTCCTGCCAATCGTGCAGGATGTCTCGGCTCAAGTAAGACAAGGTCAGCATCTGGGCCGTGGTGCGACGCACCACATCGCCCCGGCAGGCTTTCAAAAAATGCAGCAGCCAGCGCCATTGCTGTGGGCTAAGTGCCGGTTTGAAGCGCAGTGGCGAGTCTTTATTCAATAACCAGCGTGGCAAATCCTTGAACACGCCAGGATCGGCCAGGGGGGCCACATAGCTGTAGCTGAGCTGTCCGCCATTGGCAAAGCTGGTCTGCCCGGCCACTTGCGAACCGGCCTCCAGTACCGTGACCTTCACCCCTTTCTGGCGCAACATGAACGCGGTGCTCATACCAATGACACCGGCGCCGATAATACATACATGCATGGAAATACCCCCAATAACTGGACTCTATTGTCTTGGGGGCAAGGTCACAGCGCCAATGAATAGTTGGCGCACTCCATAACCCAGGGTTATGGTTTTGGCTTTCTGCCTAATCCGGAAAACGACATTCCAGCAGGGCCTGCCGGATGTGATCCAGCACACGTTCACGGGAGCCGGAACCGGCGTCATCATGAGCCGTCAAAATGCTGACGGGGATAGGCAAAGGTTCTGGCAAGCGATGGATAACAAGGCCTCGGCCTTGCATGGCGCGGGCGGTGACCAGATCCACCAAAGCCTCGCCTACCCGCTGCAGCACCAGGCCACAGGCTACGTAATGAGTCTGAACCCGCATGAAGGGAGCCACATCGGGGACATAGCGCTGCAGCAGGTCCTCCACCATCGCACCCACAGGATCGTCGGCATCTAAAGCGATGAAAGCACGCTCGGCCATCTCTTCCCAATGGCGCAAAGGAGCAACACCCGGCAAAGTCACATGGACCAGTTCGGTATGAGCCAGAACCTGCTGCTGCACACCGGACGACTCGCCCTGATCAAAGCTCATCACCATGTCCAGATCGCGCGTTTCCAGGGCTTGCAGCAACTCCCCACTGTGATGGGTACGCAGCTCGAAACTCATGGCCGGGTGAGCCTGACGGCAGCGGCTCAAGGCCACGGGCAGTAGCTCCAGACCAAAGGCCGGGCTGCTGCCAATACGCCATAAACCCTCGTGATGGGAGCGCAGATTGCGCGCCAAGCGGCTGACGTCATCCAGATTCTGATGCAGACGCGCAACGTAAGGGGCCAGAATGCTGGCCTCGCGGGTGGGGATCAGACGGCCACGCACGCGATCAAACAGCCGAAAGCCTAGCTGCATTTCTGCCGTTGCCAGCATTTTGCTGGCGGCAGGCTGTGAGATATGCAGCAACTGCGCAGCCTGCGTCAGAGAGCCGCCACGGCAAATCGCATCAAAAATTTCTACATGCCGCCACCGCATCGACTGACCCTCCTGGTGCGTGCTGGTCTGAAAACACCCCATTATCCTGCAACTTGGCCTGACAGAAAACGCCTCAGCCCCCTGCGCTTACTTGGTATCCTATAGCCCTTTGAGTCTTTTGCCGTGCGCCAGACGCCGGATGAGCTTATGGCTGCCAACCCCTACAAAAAACGCGAACCCAATATCCGTGAACAAGTCTATGGCATGCTGCGCCAGGACATTGCCCTGGGAAAAATCGGTTTTGATGTCCGTCTTGTCGACAACGAAATTGCAGCCAGCCTGAATGTCTCCCGCATGCCCGTACGCGAAGCACTCATGCAGCTAAAAAATGAAGGGGTGCTGGACGGTACGTCGCGCGGCTTTGTGCTGCGGGTGTATACGCCACAAGAGATTGAAGATATTTACGCAGTGCGTGCCCTGCTGGAACCTCCTGCGGCACAACTGGCCTGCGCCAATCAAAGCAAGGTGGGCATATTGGCACTGGAACAAGCCTTGAGCCGGATTGAGGCGACTCACCAACAAGGCGACCCTATCGACAATATTCAGGCGAACTGGGCCTTTCGTAGCGCCTGGATCAGCATGGTGCCCAACAAGCAACTGGTGGACACCATGGAACGCCTGCACGACAGAGCTGATCAGGCGCGCACAGCCTGTTTGCAAGATGCCCAATTCCGTCTGGAAACCATGCAACGCGCCAAGGCGATATGCACCGCTTTTAGCGAGCGCCAGGAGAAACAGGCAGCGCAGTTGATTCTTGAAAACCTGATTATTTGCGGCTCGGCGTATTGCATCAAGCAGGCAGAGTTGCTGGCCTAGCTGCTGTTGATGACAGACCACGAATCACCCCATTGCTAGACACACCATCCGTCTAAATGGCGTCACTCCTGGCTTCATAGGTTAATAAAAAAGGGCGCCGCAGCGCCCTTTTCCTTCAAGCCATCACGACTTAGTCCAGCGTGATGTCCAAGGCCTTGATCGTCGGCCCCATTGCCTGTGCATCGTGCTCGATCAGATCGGCAAACTCTTTGGGAGTAGAAGGCTCGATCTGAATACCGAAGTCCACGAACTTCTTGATGACGGACTCTTCTTTCAGCACAGCGGTCAACTGCTCGGTCAAACGCGCTACGTCTTCATCAGGCGTACCGGCTTTGGCCGAAAAACCCCACCAGATCGTGAAAGCCACATTCGGAATACCGGCTTCGGCAATGGTTGGAACGTCTGGACGCAGAGGGCTGCGCTCTGTCGTAGCAGCGGCAATCGCACGCAGGCGGCCATCTTCCAGGAAGCCACGGCTACCTGTCAGCACATCAAAAATGAAGTCGATCTGGCCGCTGACGGCGTCGATCAACGCTGGGCCCGCACCCTTGTAAGGCACGTGCACCAGGCGGGCACCGGTTTCTTTGCGCAGCATTTCACCCAGCAGATGAGTGCCAGTTCCCATGCCGGGCGAACCGTATGTCAGTTCTTGCTTCTGGCCTGCAGCCACCAGGTCCTGCACGGTTTTGAAGGGGCTGTCTTTATTGACCAGCAGGAACACGGGCGCTTTGGCGGCCAGCGTCATGGGGATCAGGTCAGTAGCAACGTCGTAATTCAGGCGCTGGTAGAGGTGACGGTTCAAGGAATAAGCACCGCTATCAGCCAGGAACAAGACCGTACCCAAAGAGGCGGGGTTAGCGTTTTTCACCACGTTCATGGCGACCTGGGCACCGGCACCTGGACGGTTCTCCACGATCACTTTCTGATCAAAGCGAGTGCCCATTTCCTGGGAAATCACACGCGCCAACTGGTCCGCCGCACCGCCCGGTGGGTAAGGCACAACCAGCGTCACATTCTTGTTTTGAGCATGGGCCTGTGCACCCAACATCAGCGCACAACACGTTGCCAACTTAAGCCATACCTTCATTGTTCTATCCCCGTTGCCCCTATGGGCTTATTCAAAGTCATTGTGAAGCAAATCGGCTCAGTTCCATGAGCCTGAACTGCTTGTTGCTGATCGACTGTTGTCTACGAACCTGATCAACCGCCCTGCCTGCCGTGTCTGTCCGGCCTGCCAGGCGCCCCCTTTTCTGTCTTCCTCGGCCCTGGGTTTGCGCGAAATACCACTGCTTGATGGCATCAGCTACTTCGGGTTTTTCCGGTGAAGGACAGGAATTTCAAAATAATATATTGCAGTATACTGTTTACAGGATATTAGTAATTTCACCCATGCACATCGGCTTGCCGCCTTGATCGCGCGTTGGCCGGGAGACAGATTGATCATGCACGCCCATTCCATTCCTGCTTCTGAATTGCCGCTGTTTTCAATACCTGCCACACAGCGCACGGTGCCTGCCCTGCTGCGTCTGCGCGCAGAGCGTATGGGTGATGTTCCGCTGTTCTCAGACCGCCAAAACAGCTACACCGGCCAGCAAACCTTGCAGGCTGCTGCCGCCAGTGCCAGCCGCTTGAGCCGTGCCGGTATCAAGCGTGGCGACCGTGTTGCCCTGCTGTGTACCAATCGCCACGAATTCCTGGATATGGTGCTGGGTTGTGGCTGGTTGGGCGCGATTGTGGTGCCTATCAATACCGCTTCACGCGGTGCGCAGTTGCAGCACATTTTGAGTAATAGCCAGGCTAGCCTGCTGGTGGTGGAAACGGATTTGACGCCCTTGTTGGCCGATGTAGACCTCAGTGCGACTGCCGTCCAGCAAGCCTGGCTGATTCAAGGCCAGGAAGCGGCACAAACGCTGGCTGTGGCCACATGCGATCTGCCTCCTTTGGGCGATTACTGCGAGCCTGCTGATATCGGCCCCGGTGACACCTTGGCCATTTTGTACACCTCCGGTACGTCTGGTCCCTCCAAAGGGGTTCAGTGCCCGCACGCCCAGTTTTACTGGTGGGGCATCTACACCGCCAGCAAGCTGGGCATGAAGCCCGATGATGTGCTGTACACCTGCCTGCCAATGTTCCACACCAATGCCTTGAACACCTTTTTCCAGGCCCTGGTCAGCGACGCCTGCATGGTAGTGGACAAGCGTTTTTCGGCCAGCCGGTTCTTCGACAATCTGTGCGAAACCGGCGCGACGATTACCTATCTGCTGGGTGCCATGGTGCCTATTTTGCTGTCCAAGCCCGAGACAGCGGCAGAGAAGCTGCACAAGACCCGTATTGCACTGGGCCCAGGTGTGCCGGAGCAGTTTCACAGCCAGTTTCTGGAGCGCTGCCATATGCATCTGCTGGATGGCTTTGGCTCTACCGAAACCAACTATGTGATGGGCCGTGGCATTCAGGAACAGCGCAATGGCTATATGGGACGCGTGTCTGAAGGTTTTGAAGCGCTGGTTGTAGACGAGAACGACAACCCGCTGCCAGACGGTGAAGTGGGCGAGCTGCTGCTGCGTGCCGATCAGCCCTATGCTTTTGCGCTGGGTTACTACGGTCAGCCCGACAAGACGGTCGAGACCTGGAAGAATCTGTGGTTCCACACGGGCGACCGCGTCGTGCGCGATGCCGATGGCTACTACCGCTTTGTGGACCGTCTGAAAGACATGATTCGCCGTCGTGGTGAAAACATTTCTTCGTATGAAGTCGAACAGGCTTTGGCCAGCCATCCTGCGGTTCACACAGTCGCAGTCTATGCCGCCAAATCCGAGCTGGCCGAGGACGAGGTCATGGCCATGATTGTGCTGCGCCCTGATTGCACGGTCAGTTGCGAAGAACTACTGCAACACTGCGAACGCCGCCTGCCTTACTTTGCGGTGCCGCGCTTTGTTGAGTTTGCTGAGGTCTTGCCCACCACGGAAAATGGCAAGATTCAAAAGTTTGCCCTGCGTGATCGTGGCATTGGCCCCGACACCTGGGATAGAGAAAAAGCGGGCTATCAGGTTCGCCGCTGATCGCTGCCACAGGAATTCGATATGACGCCTAGTTTCAATCTGGATACGGTGCGCCTTCTAGGGGCCACTGAAGTCACCTATACCCGGCGCGGTCAGCTCAGCACCTCCGAGCTGCTGGCTCAGGCTTTCAAACAGTCCTTGGCCGCCGCCGGTTTGCAGGCCAGCGATATTGATGGTCTGGGGGTGGCCTCGTTTACCCACGCGCCTGATCGGGCGATTGACCTGGCCTGGAAGCTGGGCTTGAAGGTGGGCTGGATTATGGATGACAGCAATGGCGGTGCCAGCGGTCTGAATATCCTGCAACACGCGATCCGCGCGGTTCAGGCAGGGGATGCCCGCTGTATTGCGATTGTGGCGGGCGATCATTTTCAGGCCAAGGATTTCCAGCAACTGGTCGAGAACTATAACCAGACGACTTACGATCATTTGCGGCCTTTGGGCGCGGGCAGTCCGAATCATCGCTTTGCCATGCTGACGGCGAATCAAATGCGCACGCTGGGTTTGGAGCGGGAGGATTATGCCGCGCTGGTGATGCGGCAGCGCTTGTGGGCCAGCATGAATCCTGGGGCGGCGTATCAAAGCCCTATGAGCCTGGATGATTATTTGAATGCGCCTCAAGTAGCAGACCCACTGACTCGGCTGGATTGTGTGCCGGTGGTGGATGGGGCCAATGCCTTGATTGTGATGCGCGAGGATCATCCGGCAGCAAAGAATCAGCCTGCAATTACGGTGAAGGCTTTACGCAGTTTTCACAATATTGATGATCAGCAAGGCGATGGTTTGAGCACGGGTCTGGCGGCTTTGGCCCCGGCTTTGTGGGCGGACTCGGGCTTAAGTCCTGCACAGATGGATGTGGTCAGTATTTATGACGATTATCCGGTCATGGTTTTGGCGCAGTTGCAGGATTTGGGCTTTTTTGATGCAGACGGGGCCAAGCGGTTTATTCACGAGTCGATTGCGACGGGGCGTTTGCCTTTGAATACGTCTGGCGGGCAGTTATCGGCCGGGCAGGCTGGGGCGGCATGCAGCTTGCATGGCTTGGTGGAGGTGATCCATCAGTTGAGCGGTCAGGCGGGAGAGCGTCAGGTGGCGCAGGCTCGTTATGGTTTGGTCACGGGTTACGGCATGGTGGAGTATCGCTATGGCATGTGCTCGACGGCGCTTGTTTTGGAGGCCTTGTGATGGGTCCGTCTGTGTTTCGTTGCGTGCAGTGTGATCATCGTATGTTCCCGGTGCGGTTCTTGTGTCCGAAGTGCCATGGGGATGGGTTTGAGGCTGAGGTGTGTGCGTCTGGTGTGGTCACTGAACTGACGCGTAGTGCCTTGTCTGGCGAGGAAGCGGGGGTCTATATGCTGGCGGCGGTGGCCAGCGATGCGGGGCCGGTGTTGATTGCCCGTGTGCTGGATGAGGCCGTGCAGCGTGGGGATGGCGTCGCTTTGGTTCTGCGGGATGGCGGGATTTATGCGGATCTTGTGCGTGGGTAAAAGCACTGTCTCAGCGGCTTTCTTTGGAATGGCCTAGCTTTCTGGGCTTAGGTTTAAATATCCAGGCATGTAAAGGTAGGGATGGCTCAAGGCTTGGAGTAAGCCACTGTTCGACGCGATAAAGAAGGTAGCTATAAGACGCTGATTAAGGGGCCGTAGCGGCGTTGGGGCTGGCAACTTGCCGGTGCTGCGCACCGGTGCCCTGGTCAGATAATCGCTACGGGCGCACCTTGAACTCGTCCGGTGGTTTGTCCCCCGGACAAACCACAAACGTCGGACTCAAACAGCAAGGTGCTTGCACCCCTACGCAATTATCTGCCTGCGGCAAGTCACCTGATCCGCCCGAACGCCGCTACGGCCCCTTGATCAGCTCACAGCTTCTTTTATCGGACAGTTGTTGATTGGGGTTTGAATGCTCCGACGTCGTGTTCTTAACGAGATGTTTGATCGTAGAGCTGCTTGATGAAAGGGATTGTTGAGAAAGATGGGAGTAGGCAAACACTGTGCCAAGCCCGTATTTGCCAATGTCTGAGCACGCTTTACTACACGCAAGTTACAGGCGCAGGGCTGACACGTTTAAGCCTTAAAAACCGACTTGAACGCTGTCGGTACGCATGCAAGCTGCATCCTACTCGCCTTCAAAATCGATCTCAGCGACGGGCAGAAAGATTGTTCAAGTTCTTAGGTGCCACTCCCTCATGAATCACTTTGCTGCACATAAATATGCGGCAAAAAATGATCAACGCTATCAGGCATGAAAAAACCTCAGTTTGGCATCTGCCGAACTGAGGTTTTTTGTTTGAAAGCCTGTTCCAGATTGTGGCTTTCTTCGCGGGACAACATGCTTGTTGTCCCGCTGTCAGGCTGACTGCTCTGTCTTAGCCGATCAGTCCTGGCAAGCCTACGGCAATCCAGGGGATGAACAGGACCAAGGCTAGTACGCCGACTTCGATCACCAGGAAGGGCACGGCTGCGCGGTAGATGTGGGGCAAGCGGATGGACGGGGGGGCCACGCTTTGCATCACGATCAGCAGCAGGCCAAACGGTGGGGTCAGCAGACCGATTTCCAGCGCGATCAAGATCATCACGCCCAACCAGACTGTGTCCACGCCTGCAGCCAGCGCCAGAGGCATGAAGAAGGGCAAGGCGATCATCATCATGGAGATCTGGTCCAGCACCATACCCATGACCAGCAACACCAACAGCATGCAGATCACCAGCACGAAGGGCGACAGGTTGTAGTCTTTGATCATGCCAAGAAAGCCTGCGCTGGCTCCGGAGAAGCTGAGCAGTTGTGCGAAGGTGGTGGAGGCGGCCAGGATGAACAGGATCACGACCGACACTTTGGCGGTTTCGATCAGGCTCTTCCACAGGGCTTTCAGGGTCAGGGCTCGGTAGGCGATGGTTGCCAGTACCGAGGCTACGACGCCAATTGCGGCCGATTCGGTGGGCGATGCCCAGCCCGCCAGCATCGAGCCGACAACCGCAATGAAGATACCCAGCAGTGGCACGACGTTGAACACGAAGGGTTTCCACAAGGCCCAGCCTTTCAGACGGGTCGCGGGGTCTTCGTCGCTCATGGGGGCATCTTGGGGACGCAGACGGCTGCGTACCACCACGTAAGCCAGGAAGCCTGCTGCCATCAACACTCCAGGCAGGATGCCGCCGATCAACAGTCGTTCGATGGAGATACCCGCCAGGCTACCCAGCATGACGGCCAGAGCCGAAGGCGGGATCAGCATGGCGATACCGCCTACCGCCATAATGGGACCCATGGCCATGGTGGGGTGATAGCCGCGACGCAACATTTCTGGCAGCATCACGCCGCCCATCATGGCTGTGTTGGCAATCGAGGAACCGGACAGGGTGGCGAAGGTGGTGCCGCCCAGGATACTGACGATAGACAGTTTGCCCGGTACGCGCGAGATCATGCGTTCGATGGAGTCGATGGCTTTGAAGGCCAATCCGGTATGAAAAAGCACCTCACCCATCAAGACAAATAAAGGGATGGGGGTTAAGGAAAAACTGCCGATGGAGGCAGTGGTGTTGCGCGCCCATTGTGCCAAACCTGCCGCTTCGCCCAGAAACAGCCAGGCACCCAGCAAGTTGACGGACAGAAAGGCAAAGACCACCGGCGTGCCGATAGCCATCAAGAGAAAAAGTGATCCCAGCAGTAGGATCAATGCCATGTGCCATTCCATGTTCAGGCTCCTTGCTCAACGGGACGGGAAATCAGGCGGCGCAGGAACTCCAGCGCCAACATGGATGCACCAAACAGCAAAGGCAGATTCAGCCACCACTCCGGGAACACCAGGGCTTTGAACACCATGGCTCCTTGCTCGTGAGCGTCCAGAGCAACGACGGCACACTGCCAGGCCAGCACGGCGCTGACAAGCAGGCCCAACAGGTTGGAAACCAGATCCAGCAGGCGCTGTACAGGCATGGGCATGTTGTTGAACAGCACGTCGATACGGATATGGCCGCCCAGGTACAGCACCCAAGGTGCGGCGACGAAGGTGGCGATGATCAGCATGTATTCGGTTACTTCCACGCTGGTGGACAAGGCGTCGTAGCCCAGGTTGCGCAGCACTACGTCGGCACAGACCAGCAGGCTCATCAGCCCGAAGGTTAGGGCCGCCACGGCGCCACAAGCGTTCATTAAAAGGGCGTAAGGACGCCCCCAGGTCGTGTTGGAAGGCAAGCCTTCCGGGGCAGTTGCAGCAGACATCGCGTCTTCTCCGCAGATCAAGGTCACTGAAAGGGCGGGCAGATTGCCGCCCGGATGGCATCATCAAAAAGTGGACACTGTCCCCAAGGGCACAATGTCCACTGTCAAACTACATAATCAGCAGTCTTGTTTAAGGCTGGTAACCACCAAACAGTTCACGCAGTTGCGCGGCGTATTTGGGGCTGGATTTGTCGATACCGGCCCAGCCCGATTCGTAGGCTTTGGTACGCAAGGCACGGGCCACGTCGGGTTCCAGAACCAGAGCTTGCACACCGGCCTGTTCGGTAGCGGCTTTTTCCTCAATTGCCATCTGGTGTTCAGTCACGTTCTGCGACTCCATCCACTCGATCTGCTTGCGCATGAAGGCTTTCTGGTCTTCGTCCAGTTTTTCCCAGCTCTTCTGGTTCATGAAGAAGCCCACTTCCACGTTGTAAAAACCGGGTTCTACACGGTATTTGGTCTTTTCATGCCAGCCCATTTCCATCACGCCCACCGATGGCCAGCCATAGCCGTCCACCACGCCACGCTCCAGCGCTGTGTAGACCTCACCCGGTGGGATCTGCAAAGGTGTTGCGCCAATTTCGCGGAAGAAAGACAGGTACACCGGCACGCCGCGCAGCTTGAAGCCCGACAGGTCTGCCGAGGTCACGGGTTTGTTGGTGTAGATGTGGTACTGCAAGCCATCCGTCGTGCGGGCCAGCCAGGTGATGTTGGCTTTCTCGCGGTGAATCTTGTCCATCAGCTCGTAGCCACCGTTCTGGCGCAGCTCGCTCATGGGTTTTTCGGTCAGCGTCAAAGCCAGTGCTTCAGGCACCAGATTGGCGTGGAATACGGCTGTAGTATTGGCGAAATCAATCACGCCGGAACGCAGGGCATTACCGACTTCAAAAGGAGGGATCGCTTCTGGACCACCAATCACATTGATCTGAACCAGACCCTTGCCTTCACTGTTGACCTTGTCAACGAACTGCTTGAATCGCTTGGTAAAGAAGGTGTCCATCGTAAAGACAGATACCGCTTTCAGCGTTACTTCCGCTGCCTGTGCGCCAGCCATTCCCAATGCCAGCAAGGCCGCAGCCACCACCCGAGTTGTTTTATGCACCATGACGGAACTTCCGCAGAAAGATTTATTATGAAATTTTAGTTTAGATATAAATATATCAATAATCAATTATTTATGAGTCGGGGTTTTCACTAAGCAAGCTAAGGGGCCAGAGGGTCTGGCGCCATCATCCTTCATCAATCCTGCCTTTGGGCTGCCTGCTGTATCATCACAGACTTCAAGTTTTGTTGGCTTAAAAGGTATTACCCATGACATTTTCCGCTGTGCTGTTTGATTGTGACGGTGTGCTGGTAGACAGCGAACCAATCACGGTTCGTGTACTGCGGGACATGTTGCAAGAGGAAGGCTGGGTCATGACGTACGAGCAGTGCTATGACTGGTTCATTGGCAAGGCTCTGCCCGACGAGCTGCCTACCGTGCGCAAGATGACGGGTAAAGATCTGGATATGGAATGGGTGATGGCCTTTCGCATGCGCCGCAACCATGCGCTGAGCAATGAAGTCATGGCCATTCCCGGTATTCAGGACACGCTGGATGCGATCTTGCGTGACAAGCCCGGCATGATTGCCTGCGCATCCGGTGCGGACCGGGCCAAGCTGGTACTGCAGTTAGGGCAAACCGGCCTGCTGGACTATTTCGGCACCCATATTTATAGCGGGGCTGAAACGCCACGCAACAAGCCTTACCCGGACGTGTATCTGGCCGCCGCTCAAGGACTAGGCGTTGATCCCACACAGTGTCTGGTGGTGGAAGACAGCGTCACGGGCGCTACCGCCGGTCTGGCTGCAGGCGCAACCGTCCTGGGCTACTGCCCGGTTCCGGACAAGGAAGAGGAATTACGCAGCCTGGGGGTGCGTGACACCTTCCGCCGCATGGATGAATTACCCGCTTTGATCGCCAGGCTGGAACAGGAACGGGTACAAGGCTGATTCATAGCCAAGCAATAGAAAAAGCGCTGTGTTTTAGGCAGTTTCTTCAAAAGAGGGCGATCCCATCTTTTTGAACTGCTCAAAACACAGCGCCTTTTTTGCCGCCGGGCCACCCCAAGGCTTGGCTCCCCTCGGGAGGCAGCAAGCCGAAAGCTTAGCGTGAAGGGTGGGTTGTCTTCTGCTTAATCTTCCAAATGGAAGGTATGCAAAATCCGATGCAGCACTGGCGCAATAATCAACCCGAAAGTGGCCGCCAGTACCAGGCTCACATAGGCCCCGTAAATGGCAAAAAATACTTTGCCTGCCCAGGTCTCAGGCAAGGCCATCGGGCCTAGTCCACCCACCATCATGGCGGCATTGAGCGCCGCATCGTGCCAATGCACGTTCTCTTCAAACCACATATGGCCCAATGCTCCCAGCATCAGCGAAAAGGCCACAAAAACAATGCCAATAAAGGCATGCACCAAAAGGCGCTTGGCAAATTGCCAACCCGTTATCAAGGGCTGATCACGAGACTCGTACATGTCATCAAGGAGCCTTGGTCTGAACCGTTAAAGAAGCTAACCATTGGCTGACCTGCAAGGACAAGGTGTCCGTCGCCTGTCCAAATGCCTCAACCACCTGCGGCACGGCTGTGCCCACTACATCCTGCTGCACCAGAAAACGATGCGTTTGAAGCAATTCGCCAGAGCGCTGGTTACGTACCAAAGCATCTAGCTGAATGCGTACGCGTGGCGCTCCCTGGACATACTCCACCTGGAATGCACCCAGCGTACCGCTTAGCTCCAGATCACTGATGACGGACTCACTATCCAGCACAACGGCCCGGAACTGGCCTGCGTCACGCAAGCCATCGGCCAAACGGTTACGCAGCAAGGCAGGCACATCATCGCCCCAACGTACGCCTTGATAGGCGCTTAGCTCATTGCCTTGGGGCAGGACGGTGATACGGGAGCTGGCCAGCAGGCGCTCGGCATGGGGCCGGTTTACCTGAATGATCAGGTTCTTGTGAGAAGCCGGAGCTTGCTGAGCTGTCAGTGCCACAGCGGGAAGCTGGTAATAAGTCAGGGATTCAGCTTTGGGCAGAACCGAGCAGGCGGTGGACAAGGCGGCCAGGCCCAGGACCGATACCTGCAGCAAACGACGCACAAGCGTGGGCATCATGGTGTGAACTCCTGTAATTTGTCGCGACCCAAGAGGTAGCCTGCCGGATTATCTTCCAGACGAGAGGTCACCGCCCGGAAACCCGCCAGCACCTGGCGCAATTCACGCAAGGCAGGCTCGATCTCGGTCAGACCCTGAGCACCGCGGCCAATCGCCGCCGAATTCTGTTCCAACAGCTTGCTCAGGCTTTGAGTGGCACGGCTGAAATCCTCCATGGATTTCTGAATCGCATTCATGGCCTGCGTCCCTTGTCGGTCTACCAGACCTTGTGTGGACGACAGCAGCGTTGTGGCCTGCTGGCTGGCCTGAGACAGCTCCTTCACCAGGCTTGGCACGCCTTCACCCGCTGTTGAGAGCTGGCCCATCAAGGTTTCCAGTTTTTGCAGGCTGGCCGACAAGGATTTTGAGTTCTCGGCCGACAGGAAGGCATTGGCGTTATCCAGCAACTTGGTGATTTGCGTCATCATTTCCTCGCCACCGGCCATAAGCTGGGCCAGCGGAGAGGGCGAAGCCACAATCATGGGCAAACCATCGCCCGTGGCTTCCAGCAAAGGGCTGTTGGGGGTGCCACCGCTCAGTTCAATGACGGACTGACCGGTGATACCGGCCAGTGCCAGACGAGCTTGCGTGTCTTCATGAATAGGGATGGAAGCCTGAATCGACACTTGCGCACGCACACGCTGCAAGTCGTTCGGGTCCAGGCGTAGCTGGCGCACTTCACCGACGCGCAAACCGTTGTATTGCACGGCGCTGCCACGAGACAGGCCCCGCACACCTTCCAGAAAGACAATATCGTAATCGCGGGTCTCGGCATCCTGCCCTGCCTTGGCCAGCCAAAGCGAGAACAGGACAGCAGCCACAGCCACTACCAAGGTAAAGACCCCGATCAATACATGATGGGCACGCGGTTCCATTAACAATGCTCCTGACGACGGTTTTGGGCCTGTTGGGCGGCCCGTCCCCGTGGACCGTGGAAGTATTCCCGAATCCAGTCGTTATCAACTTGCTCCACACGCGCCAATGTGTCGTTGACCAGCACGCGCTTTTCCGCCAGCACGGCCACCCGATCACAAATGGTGTAGAGCGTATCCAGATCGTGTGTGACCAAAAACACGGTCAACCCCAGCGCATCGCGCAAGGTCAAAATAAGCTGGTCAAAATCGCCCGCACCCACCGGGTCCAGACCGGCAGTGGGCTCATCCAGAAAGAGAATTTCCGGGTCTAGTGCCAGGGCACGTGCCAAGGCGGCACGCTTGATCATGCCGCCGGACAATTCAGCCGGGTATTTGGTGGCCGCATTGGAGGGCAAGCCTGCCAAAGACATTTTCATGGCGGCGATGTGTTCGGCCGCAGCACGGGACAGGCCGATGTGCTCGATCAAGGGCATGGCAATGTTCTCCACCACCGTCAGCGAAGAGAACAGAGCCCCTTGCTGAAACAACACACCCAGACGGCGTTCCAGCCGCGAACGTGCTTCAGGCGACAAGGAGCCAATTTCCTGATCAAAGATACGTACTGTGCCGCCCGTCGGTGGGCGCAGACCCAGAATGGAGCGCAGCAGCACGGATTTGCCCGTGCCGGAGCCACCCACCACGCCGACGATTTCACCGGGATACACATCCATATCCAGATGCTCGTGCACGACGTGATCGCCAAAGCGGTTGTCCAGGTCGCGAACCTGAATAATGGGACGAGCGGCTGTCTCTACCATCCCATCTCCATGAAGAACAAGGCTGCGAGCGCGTCAATCAGAATCACAATAAAGATGGACTGCACGACCGCAGAGGTCGTGTGTTCGCCCACAGACTGCGCGCTACCCGTGACTTTAAAACCTTCCTGGCAGCCAATCACAGCAATCAGAAAGGCAAAGATAGGGGCTTTGGACATGCCCAAGACAAAGTGCCGCAAATCAATATCCTGATTGAAGATATTGATGAACATGGTGGGCGAAATATCCAGAATCAGGGCACACACCAGCCCGCCCCCAAAAATCCCCGCCACCATGCCGACAAAGGTCAGAATGGGCATGGCCAAGAGCATGGCCAGCACGCGAGGAATGACCAGAATCAGCATGGGATTCAGGCCCTGGGCACGCAAGGCATCGATTTCTTCGTTCGCCTTCATGGAGCCAATCTGCGCGGTAAAGGCACTGGCGGTGCGACCTGCCATCAAGATGGCGGTCAGCAGCACGGCAAATTCACGCAAGAAGGAAAAGCCGACCAGGTTCACGGTATAGATCGTGGCACCAAAATCGGCCAGTACCGTCGCCCCCAGAAAGGCAATCACCGCGCCAACCAGAAAGGTCAGCAAGGCCACAATAGGCACGGCGTTAAAAGCGGTTTCTTCTAGCTGTGCCACAATCGACGTGACACGCCACTGGCTGGGCCGCAGCATATTCAGAAACAGGGTTTCCAGCGTCAGGCCGATGAAACCCAAGAGCTCACGCACATTGCGCGTGATGTGAACCATTGCCAGGCCCACACGCTCGAACAAATCCGTAATTCCCCAACGAGCCGTCTTCAGATGCTCCTGCTCCATCCGGCTCATTGCTTTGGCGACGGTTTGCAATAACTGATGGCGCTCTTTGGATAGACCTTGGGCGCTATCCAGGGCCGTTTGTACTCGTTCGGCGCCTAGCCATTCGCACAAGACTTGAGCGCCCGTGGTATCCAGGGACTTCAGTTCGCTGAAATCCAAAGACCAAGCGCCCTGCTTGTCACTAATCGAGCGCAAATTGCTTTGCAGCGCTTCATAGTGACGCAAGGACCAATCGCCTAGCAATTGGAGCTGGCCGGAGGAATCTGTACGAACATACAGAGGCGCGGACGTATTCATGCGCATAGTCTAATGGATTTGCTCTGGGAGCTTCCATAGCGCCGACTACTTTTTCATTCTTTGTTGGCGATTAAGCTGGCTGTAAGCAAGTTAAACAATCGGGCAACATTTCCGCTATATAAATACGCCCGTCCAAGCCTGTGGACAGGCCGTGTCCGTACACACCTTGGACCCGGCAACGCCCTACCAGCATGCCTGAATCCGGGTCGAACAAGGACAGACTGGCGGTTTGGTCGCTAACCAGTACCGAACCGTCTGTTTGCACAGCCACTGCCATGGGTTTATGCATGGGACGCAGCTCGCCCAGATAACGGCCTTGCGCATCCAGATGCTGGACACGGTTGTTTTCCCGGTCAGCCACCCAGACCGAGCCATCGGCGGCACAGGCCAGCATATGGGGTGTACTGAACTGCAAGGGACCGGAGCCTGGCGCTCCCAATGCTGCTAACCACTGGCGTTGCGGGTCAAAACGGTGGACTACGGTATTACCGTAGCCATCGGTGACCCACAAGCCACCATCACCACATTCAACTGCGTGCGTGGGATGGTTGAAAGGCTCTTGCCAACGCGGCTGCTCCGGTTGTCCCAAACGCCATTGCTCATGGCCTTGAGCATCCAGCGCCAGAACCTGATGCCCATCCAGATCCGTGACCAGCACCCCGCCTTGCGGGCGGGCACTGATATGGTGCGGGCACAGAATATCCTCCAAAGACCAGCGCGCTGATACCTGCCCATCCGGTGCCAGCACCAGCACGCAAGCCGGACGACGCAGCAAGGCGGCGATACGCCCGTCAGCCAGCACCGCCACACTGGTGATGCTGCTGATATCTGCCTTTGTCCAGGCGCGCTCTACCTTGTAGCGCTGCGAACCCAAGCTTACATAGGCAACTGCCATCTCCAGCCCCCTCCCTTACATGGCGTTAGGCAAGACCATGACGATTTGCGGGAATATCGTCACCAGGACTGTCGCCAGAACAAGCAACAGGAAGAACGGGAAGGCCATGCGTACCAGTTCAAACAGATTGCGTCCGGTAATGCCCTGAATCACAAACAGGTTGAAACCGATGGGCGGTGTGATCTGCGCCATCTCCACCGTCAGAATCAAATACACGCCAAACCAGATCGGATCGATGCCCGCTGCAATGACCGCAGGCAGCAAGACCGAGGTGGTCAACACCACGATAGATATCCCGTCCAGAAAAGCACCCAGGATCACAAAGAACACCGTCAGCACAGCGATCAAGGCATATTGGTTCAAACCCAAAGAACCAATCCAGGCAGCCAGATTGGCTGGCAGTCCGGTAAAGCTCATGGCGCTGGTCAGGTAAGCGGCACCGATCAGAATGAAGGAGATCATGCACGAAGTACGTGCTGCGCCCAACAAACTGGCGGTAAAGGTTTTCCAGTTCAGGGAACGACCCACGGCCGCAATGACCAAAGAGCCAATCACGCCCAGCACGGCGGCTTCCGTGGCGGTTGCAATACCCCCGTAAATCGACCCGATCACCGCAACAATCAGCAGGACCACGGGCAACAGCAGGCGCAAGCGCCGTACTTTTTCACCCAGGCTTAACTCCTCGGTCGCGGGCGGCACCCGATCCGGATGGCGAATGGACCAGATCGCGATATAGGCCGAGAACAGGCACATCAGCAAAATGCCGGGTAGCACGCCCGCCACGAACAAGCGGATGATGGAAACTTGTGCGGCAACCGCATACACAATCATCACAATGGAAGGTGGAATCAGCAAACCCAAGGTACCGGCCCCGGCCAGAGAGCCAATACTGATGCTGTCGTCATAGCCGCGTGACTTCAGTTCAGGCAGGGAGATACGGCCAATTGTTGCCGCCGTGGCAGCCGAAGACCCGCTGACCGCAGCAAAAATACCGCAGCCCAGGGTATTCACGTGCACCAAACGGCCCGGCAAACGCTGCACCCACGGACCCAACCCGCTGAACATATCTTCCGCCAGACGCGTGCGATACAGAATCTCCCCCATCCAGATAAACAGAGGTAAGGCCGTCAAGGCCCAACTGGCCGATGAGTCCCACGCTTTAGTCGCGAAAATGATGCCCGCTGGCGCGTCGGCATACAGAAAAATCGACAAAATACCGCAAGCGATCAGAACCAGCGCTACCCACACGCCACTGGCCAGCAAGGCAAGCAGAACAACAAACAGCACAATTGCCTGAGATAAATCAGCCATGTTCAGTCGCCTCCAATTCTTGACCCTGAACCACACGCAGCAATCGCCGCAACAACATCAAGGTCAGCAAGCCCAAACCAATGGGCATCCCCAACTGGGGAATCCACAGCGGTACTGCCACCATGCCCTGCGCCACTTCCTTGTAAATGAAGGACTCATACACAAAATGGGCGGTTTCCCAGGTGCACCAGGCGGCCAGCGCGATCCCGATCAGCGTCGCCAATAGCTCGTAAGGGCGTCGCAGACGATCCGGGATCACCTGCAGCAACAAGGACACACGGATATGGTCGCCATGCAGCATGGCATAGGGCAGCGCCAGGAAAATTGACGCTGCCATGAACCAGCCCGCAAAGTCATCCGAAGCGGGGATTTGCATGGAAAACAGGCGCGCCACAATCTGCGCCGTCACCACCACCCCGATCAAACATAGAAAGAGTGCGGCCAGTGCGCCGCATACTCTGGCCATACGCTCCAGCACAATCATGGACGCACTCCTTGTTTAGGGCTGACGGTAAGTATCAAGCAGCTTCTGGCCGTCGGCACCGGCTTTCTTCAACCATTCTTCGGTCATGGTCTGGCCAATAGCATGCAGCTCGCCCGCCAGTTTCTCGCTCAACTGGCCCACCACCATGCCTTTGTCAGCCATGGTTTGTGTCAGCTTGGAAGTTTGCTCACGCGACATGGCCCAACCACGCTGCTCGGCACGTGCACCGGCGTCCAGCACCGCTTTTTGCACGTTTTCAGGCAAACGCTGGAAAGCACGCTTGTTCATGATGACAAAGCTTTGAGGAATGAAAACCTGAGCGTCGTAGTAGTACTTCACGTAGTCCCAGGCCTGCGAATCCACACCCGTGGCGGGCGAGGTCAGCATGGCATCAATAATGCCGGTGGAAAATGCCTGGGGGACTTCAGGCGTTTGCACGGTCGTCGGGACCGCACCCATCAAAGACGCCAGGCGACTGGTGGCCGGGCTATAGGCACGAAAGCGCACGCCTGCCAGATCAGAGAGCTGCTCAACTGGCTTTTTTGTGTAGATACCTTGGGGTGGCCAGGGCGAACCATAGACCAGAATAATGCCTTGCTTGTCCAGGCGTTCGGCCAGGAAAGGACGGGTCGCTTTCCACAGCTTTTCCGACTGATCGAACGAGGACGCCAGGAAAGGCACACTGTCGACCTCGAACAGGGGGTCTTCATTACCGATAGCCGCCACCAGCATTTCACCGGCCTGCACCACGCCTTGCTGCACACCGCGCTTGACCTCGGGGCGCTTGAGCAGCACCGAGTTCGATTGCACGTTGATATTCAACTCACCATTGGTCGCTGCTTTGATGTCCGCTGCGAACTCGCGGGCATTTTGCGTCAGGAAATTGCTATCAGGCTGCTCGGTACTCATGTTCCAGTTGGTGGCAGCCTGAGCCGTACCCGCCAGCGCCAGAACGCAGGCCATCGAAAGTAGTTTTTTAATCATGATGTCGCTTCTCCCAAGAATTGAGGTGATGACCGCCTTATGAGCGGCTCGCATTCAGATCCCGTGACTGCAGATCCCACAGCAAAGAAAACTCGGATACATCGTTAGTCGCCACCCCCAGGTCCTGCTGCAAGCGAGCAGCCAGGGTACGAGCAGCGGTCATAGTGGTCAGATCGGCCACCAGATAGGGGTCCAGGCTGCGCTGTTGCGCGTCCTCGGACGGTAAGGGGGTAGACAATTCGGGATCAGGCGTCAGTACCCGCAAGGCCAGCAGGCCATCGGTTTGCTCCAGATAGGCCGCGCTCTGTTGAGCCAGCGCATCCAATTGCCTGGCTGCAGACAAGCGGACCAGCAACACCACAGAGCCGGTACCCACGCCGCCCAGCAAGGACACCGCCATCACGCGGCGCTGGGTATTACTCATGCGGCCAAAGTTGGCAATCGACCAGTCTGTTTGCTGCTCAAAGGCCTTTTTATATTCCGCCGTGCCAAAGACCCGCAGGGACTCGGTACGGTACAAGGCCAGGTACTTGCGACCAGCGCCTTGGCGCACATAGCGGCGTGACCATTGAAAACCCGGTATGGCGGCACGTTCAGCCATGTGCTCGCGCTCATACCATTGATTGAAATCCTGCTCATGCTCAGGGGCAATATCCGTCCAGATGAACAGTTCCCCCGGCGCATCACGATCAGTGCGAAAAGTAGCAGACACGAAAGCCTCCTGAATCAAAGTCGTTGCACACTCTTTATGGGAGTGTCCAACGGCTTCTGGGCGGATTCCAAACGGTTTATTTCAGCCTGGAGCAATAGGAAAAAGCGATCAGTTCAAGCGAGTGGCGCGGTATATAGATTATCAAGCAAGCTCACGCTCAGTACACATGCCTAGCCAAGGGGAAAACCCTCAAAGGCTAAATAGCGAAGACGCGCGTGTCTGGTGGCGGCAAGGCCAGCCCCGGATGCTCGGCAGCAAAATGATGCATGCGCTCCAGCGCCACGCCGATCACGGCCTGGGCTGTCTGTGTCAGCGGGTCGGGTCGCCAGCTTGCCACCAGCCGCAAGTCCGGCAAAGCATGCTCACACACAATTTCCTGATACAGCCCACTTGTGATCTGACGGCTGACAGCCGCCAGGGGCAGGGTGGCCACACAAGGTTGTGCTTCCAGCAACTGGGTACTGGCGGCAATGGACGACACGTAATGAATCCGGGCCTGGTCGACTGGCAAGGGTTCCAGCAATTGCACCAAGGCCAGATGAGGTTGAGAACCACGGGGAAAGGTCACCAACGGCCAGCGTTGCACTAATTCCTGCAAGCCACTGCGCACAGGCATGGCCTCACCGGCCATACATACCCAGCCCATGCGCATGGAGCCCATCGGCAGGTTGCGTATGCCATCGCCCATGATGGGGTCCGTCTGCAAGGCCACATCAATAGTGCCGCGCTTGAGCAAATCATGCAGACGCAAAGTGGACTCGGCCGTCAGCTCAATTTCCAGTTCGGGATACAAGGCATGCAATTGGCGGATCAAGTCCTTGAACCAGGTATGCACAATGGATTCCACCACCCCCAAACGCACCCGGCCGCTTAAACGGCTGGAGCCTGCCAGGGCCTCGCGCAAGTCGTGTTCCATACCCAGCATCTGCTCGGCATACTGCATCAATTTGCGCCCTGCCGGAGTCAGGCGCAGATCACGATGGCCACGCTCGAACAAGGTTTTCTGAAACTCGCTTTCCAGAGCCGCAATCCGCCCTGATACCGCGGCCTGTGTCAGGTGCTGCTTATTGGCGGCGGCACGAAAACTGCCCAGGCGGGCAATCCAGATAAAGGTTTCTAAAAAACGGATATTCATGAAGTTGTCTTTCCCGACCCCACTGTGGCCGCCACATGATATTGGCTGCGCAACTCCCCCGGCACGGACACGATCAAACCTACGCCATCACCAATAAAAGCCTGAGGCGGTAAAGCATGACGATGCGACTGATCCGCCGCAATCCGCGCATGGCGCAGCAGGGACACATGGGGCCTGAAGCGGCGCGGTGGCTGGGTCCAGCCCAAGGTAGTCAGCCTGACCCAGATATCCTCGTGCCACTGCTCCAGCAGCGTCAGCGCCTGCTCTTGAGATTCATCCGGGCCAGCCCAGACCACCTGGGGTTTCTCAAAAACATCCCGTAGCGTCAAGTCCAACTGGATCTCGGGCACGGGCCAACCCGCCATACTGGCCGCCAAGGTTTGCAAGGCCGATACGCTGCTTCCATCCAGAAACGCCAGCGTCAAATGAAAATGATCCGGTTGCATCATGCGCCCGCCATACAGGGCATGTGCATCAATGGCTTGTTCAGCCAGATAGAGACGGGTCTGCGCATCCGGCCACCAGCCAATAAACGCACGCAAGGATTGCTCGGGGCCTAACTGATGCAGGTCCAAGGCGGGCAAGGGAATCGTCATGAGCAAACCCTCAAACAAAGCAGATCAGAAAGCGGGCGTCTGACTTACGCCCTGCACAGGCGACGCGCCAGATCGTAAACAATATCCAAGGCGGGCAATTGCGTGCGCCCTGAAAGGCGTACCAAGGCATAGTGCCCGGACAAGGACGAAGAAAACAGACCCAGCGGCACCAGATCACCCGCATCAATATCACGGCGTACGGCAGCCAGCACGCTCATCAGGACCATATCGCTGTCCATCACTACATCGCGCTGGATACTGAAGCTATCACAACAAAAGCGTACAAAGCTGTCGGGGTGGCCTTGGGCACCAAACTCGGCAATCAGACGGTCGGTCAAATCATCACTAATGACGGAGCAGGCCACGGGATACTGGCTGATCGCCGCAAAATCCAGTGATTCCTGCTGCAAGAGGGGGTGGCCCT
Source organism: Alcaligenes parafaecalis (assembly GCF_026344135.1). Taxonomy (NCBI): domain Bacteria; kingdom Pseudomonadati; phylum Pseudomonadota; class Betaproteobacteria; order Burkholderiales; family Alcaligenaceae; genus Alcaligenes; species Alcaligenes parafaecalis. Next base: position 80,000 of record NZ_JAPKNA010000005.1, read on the forward strand.
GGCGAACCAGCATATCGCCTTGCATAGCGGGCAGATACTCAATATCCAGACCACGCACATCGGTCACTGCACTGACATCCAGCACCACCATATCGTAGCGTTCCCGGCGCAGGCCCTCGATCAATTCCAGTGTGCGGCCAATTACGGCATCCACACGCAAACGCGGGTACTCGCCCAATAAAGCCACCATGCACGGATGCAGCAGGACAGCGGCGGGGGTAGAGCTTAAACCCAGGCGCAGGCTACCTGCATCCTCACCCTGAATCAGCGCCAACTCGCGCTGCATCGCACGGCCTTCCTGCAAAACGCGATGCGCCCGCTCCAGCAGTACCCGACCATAAGGCGTCAAAAAGATACGCTGGCTGCTGCGATCAAACAGCGGCACGCCCAGTTCCTGCTCCAGAGCCTGGATGCTACGACTCAAGGCAGACTGGCTTAAATGGACAGCTTGCGCGGCCCGATGAAACGTACCGTGTTCGCAAACGGCCACAAAGTGCCGCAGCTTGCGAAAGTCCATGCTTGTCCCCTTGCTGACGCTTGAACCGGCTTATGCACAGACCGCATCAACTTGATGATTTTTTGGCGTTTGAGCCGCGCATTGTACCTGCATAGAATGAGCTGGCCACTTGGATGGCCTTACAAAAAACGGGAGACAAACATGACAGATACCTCGACACCCCTGGACGCACGCCGCCGCTTTTTAAAAACTACCGGCTTGCTGTCGCTGGCAGGGATGGCCCCTTCCTTGGGACGCCAGGCCTTCGCAAAAACCGCCCCCGGTCCTGGCACGGCTCAAGACATCATCATGGCCGATGCGCTGACCTTGTCGGGCTGGATTGCACAACGCCAGGTCTCCTGCCGCGAAGTCATGGTGGCGTATCTGGACCATATCGACCGTGTGAACCCCAAGGTCAACGCCATCGTGTCTCTGCAAGAGCGCAGCGGCCTGCTGGCCCAGGCCGACAAACGCGATCAGCAACTGAAGGCAGGCCAGTACCTGGGCTGGATGCACGGCATGCCCCAGGCACCCAAAGATTTGGCAGCAACAGTCGATATCGTCACCACCAGTGGCTCGCCGATTTTCAAGGACTATCTGCCCAAACAGGACGCCATCATCGTCGAGCGCGTACGGCAATCCGGCGCCATTCTGATCGGTAAAACCAATACCCCGGAATTTGGCCTGGGATCGCATACCTACAACCCCGTTTTTGGCACCACTGGCAACGCCTACCAGCCCGATCTGTGTGCCGGTGGCAGTAGTGGCGGAGCCGCTGTCGCCCTGGCTGCCCGCATGCTGCCCGTGGCCGACGGCAGCGACATGATGGGTTCCCTGCGCAACCCCGGTGCCTTCAATAACGTCTACGGTTTTCGGCCATCACAAGGCCGCGTGCCCTATGGCCCCACCTCCGAAGTCTTCTTCCAGCAAATGGGCTATGAAGGCCCCATGGGTCGTACCGTTTCCGACCTGGCCATGCTGCTGGCCACTCAAGCCGGTTTCGATGCACGCACCCCGCTCAGCATCAGCCAGGATCCACAACAATTCACTGGCAAACTGCAACGCGACTTCAAAGGCACCCGCATCGGCTGGCTGGGCGACTACAGCGGCTACCTGCCCATGCAAGCAGGCGTCATGAACCTGTGCCAGACCGCACTGAAAAGCTTCGAGGCCATAGGCTGCACCGTCGATGCGGCACAACCCGACTACTCCATGGAACAACTGTGGCAAACCTGGCTGACCCTGCGCCATTTCACCGTCGCTGGAACCGCCCAGGGCCTGTACGCCAAACCGGAACTGCGCGCCCAAATGAAGCCCGAAGCCATCTGGGAAATAGAAGGGGGCCTGAACCTGACAGGAGCCCAGGTTTACCAAGCCTCCATCAACCGCAGCAAATGGTACGAAAGCCTGCGCAAACTGTTCCAGACCTACGACTACCTGGTCCTGCCCACTGCTCAAGTCTTCCCCTTTGCGGGCACCACCCACTGGCCCACCGAAATTGCCGGACGCCAAATGGATACCTACCACCGCTGGATGGAAATAGTGATCGGCGGCTCCCTGGCAGGGCTGCCCGTCATGAACGTGCCTGCGGGCTTTAACGAGGCCGGATTGCCCATGGGCTTGCAGATCATGGGCCCTGCCCAGGCCGATATGGCCGTGCTGCAACTGTCCTACGCCTACGAGCAGGCCACACAGTGGGTGCAAAAACGTAAACCTGCTCTATTGGGCTAAGCCAAGCCTCAACACGGCTGCCGGGGTTTGAAAGAGTCCCGACTTGAACAAAGCGCAGGAAAGACTACTGCCAACTATCACACGACATAGCCAAGCTAATTACCAGTCATCGATTTACAAAACCTGACGTTTTTAACTGTTTCAGAAACACAAAACGATAGACGCCTAAAAACTCCATACCTAAGATAAGCGGAGCGGTCCGAATCCCAGACCGGCAAACACAGAACAGGAGTGGCACGATGGGTATTATCTCCATGATTATTGTGGGCTTTATCGTAGGTTTGCTGGCGCGAGCCATCATGCCCGGCGATCAAAAAATGGGATGGATATTGACCACCATCCTGGGTATTGTCGGTGCCTTTGTCGCAGGCTATCTGGGACAAGCCATGGGCTGGTACGTACCTGGCGAAGGAGCAGGCTGGATCGGTTCTATTGTGGGCGCCATCATCGTTCTGTTCGTTTACGGCTTGGTCAGCAAGAAAGCGTAAAACGCCGCATCACACAAAAAAACAGCAGCCTTGCAGCGACTGGGGCTGGCGATCTGAAACATCGCCACGGCCACAGATTGCTGGAAGGCTGCTACGCTGAATGAAGCGCGATTCACCGATACTTATCGCTATCGCAGCCCTGACTCACAGACAACATAGACAGATCAATAATTAAGCGCCAAGCGCCTGAACACCCAAAGCCTGACGCTCCCGGAGGCGGTCATGCACTACACCATCACCTTGAGTCGCATTTACGATGCCATCCATGAGCCTGCCAACAAAGCAGCCCGTGTGCTCACAGACCGTCTCTGGCCACGCGGCCTGAGCAAAGACAAGCTAGGTGACATCCAGTGGCTGCACGACGCCAGCCCCACTCCTGAATTGCGCAAAGACTTTCATAGTGGCGCCATTTCCCCGGAGCAATTCCAACGCCACTATCAAGAACAACTAGAGCACGACCCTGACTCCTTGCTCTCCTTGATGAGGCTGGCCCGCAAAGGTGAACTGCAATTGCTAACCGCCACCCACGACCCGCACACCTCGTACCTGACAGTACTCAAACAAGCTGTGATCAAGGCCTTGGCTGAGGAAGATCGCCTACACGACGGCAATGAACCCAGCTCGCCGGTTTGTTATGCGCATTTAGTGAAAGATGAAGAGAAATAAGCCGGGCTTGGCTATCCCTGCGGCTGCCCGACAGAGCTAGCACCGGGCGCATTGCGCGCCCCCAACAGCCTCTGCACCAAACTCTGCACGCACGCCTCGCGCCGCGAATCCGGTGCATAGTCAGCCCGTAACGTAGACCAGGACGGATGAATCCTTGCCTGCGCCAGTTCCTCCGGCAGGCCTTGAGCCCGCCACACATTCAATTCCCGCTGCAAAGCCTGATCGAAATTCTCGGCATCAATCTCGCCCAGGCGAATCGGCGTCTGGGCCGCATGACCGCGCCGCTCCAAAGCCGCAATCAAACTCAACTGCCGTACCGCTAGCAGACGCAGGACCGCATCGTCCACACTAAGCTCTGTCTCGCCCCGCAGCTTGCCCATCAAACGCTGGCCCCACTTGTCCGCACCTTGCCACAAACCGCCTGCCAATGCGCCCAAGACTGTTCCAGTCCCCAAGCTAAGGCCACCCGTCATCACATCCAGCGTCGCTCCGGCCATGGCACCTGCCGCCACACCCTTGCCCAACTGCACACCAAACTCTTTCAAGGCCTGAGGATCAAACAAATCCATCCCCCAGCGCCCACCATCAAAATGCAGCAGATCTGCCACCACATCCTGGCGACCAAAGCTATAACGCTTGAGCAAGGCCTGCACACTCTTGGCCTCGCGGGCCAGGACCGGCTCACGCAACTGCTGCGCAGCCAATTCCATAGACTCCGCATCCGAAGGCGTGCTGACCCGCCAGGCCGCCACATCCACCAGCAATTCCGCCAATAAGCGCAAGGCATCCCGACGACGTAAAGCAGCCTGCTGAGTCAGATCCACTTTCAACTGCTGCAACACGCCTGCCTGCGTTTCCAGCAGCACCGCCAGCTTGTCATACAGCAAAGCCTCACCATCCAAGGCGGGTGCGACCGTGTCGAACTCTGCCAAAGCATGTAGCCCCAAACGGGCCAGGGCACTGCGCCACTCCTGAACCCGCGCCTGCGGGCTACGCACAAAATTCAGCACAGGCAACAAAGGCCGTCCGCTATAGGCCAGCAAGGTCAGCTCGTCCTTATGCTTGCTCAACACAGGATCACGCGCATCCACCACATACAAGCCTGCATCGCAGGATTGCAGCTTGCGCAACACACGAGCCTCTTGCTCAAAGCGCCCCTGCGCCGCTGGAGACTCCAGAAAGCGGCGAATCCGTTCCGGCCCATCAATACGCTCGCCGGGCTGGCTTAACTGATCCATGAAGTCCAGCAAAGCCATACTGTCTTCCAGGCCCGGCGTATCGAACAGCTCCACCAGGGCTTCGCCATCCACGGTCAGCCTTGCCCCTTCCACATGACGCGTCGTGCCCGGGCTGTTACTGACCTGCCCAAACTCCGTATCCCGCGTCAAAGTACGCAGCAAAGAGGTTTTACCCGTATTGGTGTGACCCACCACAGCCAGCGTCAAAGCAGCGGCACTCATGAGGGCTCCTTCAAAGACACATCAGGCCATTGATCGTGAATCTGCCCCGGCGCAAAACCCGCTGCCACCAGACGATCATGCCAACTGCGGCGGCGCGTCTGATCCGGGTCGGCCAAGGCCTCGTCCAGCAAAATCACATCCGATTGCTGAGCCAATTGCGCCCACTCAACCAGTGTCGCCACCACACCGCGATCCGGTGTCTGGGCAGCATCACAAACCATCAACAAATGACGCGGCGTGGCCGACTGCAAACGCCCCAGAATATTCAGACGCTCGGAGCGGGAATCCACCCGGCCCAAATCCTGCATCTCCGCCTGCATAAAAGCGGGTGGCCAGGAATGTTCAGGCGGCAGTTCCAAACCCACAAGGCACAAGGCATTGGCAGCCAAAGGTACGCTGGATTCGTGTTGAATTCGGGCCACTCTATCGGGCGAGGCCAGCTCGTCCACACCCGTCGGTTCGCTGGCTGGCATCAAGCGCGGGCGCAGTTCTGCCAGACCCGGCAAGCTGTCGTCCAGCGTCAAGCGGGCTGTGTGTTTACGCCATTGCCACAGGCTCCAGGCCAGAGCTAGTACACGGGGAATCAGGCCATACGTCACCACGGCACCCAGCAGCCAGCTAGACCACAGAGCCTGGGATTGGGCACCCAGCAATTGCAGACCATCGCTGCTACGTATCGTCAGGGTATCGGGCAGGGCAAAGCCCAGCAAAGCAGGCAGGGCACCAATACGTTCCACCAGCCACACAAAGGTGTCCGGCGTTAACAGCGTGGTTTCCCAATTGAAGTGATAACGGCGCGAGGCCAGTAAAAGAAGCAGGGTGCTCAAAGCCGACACAAAGGCCAGCACCCATAGGCTATGGCTGATCAGCCCGGCCAACCAGGATTGGCTACCCCGACGCGCCAACACGGCGGCAAAGGCCTGGGGCACCAGGCTGGCATCGCCTTTAACAAAGCGGCGGCTAAGCCACCACCAGGCATCACCCGCCCAACTGCCGGTGCCACCACTCTTGCCCGACCAGAACAGGCTAAGCAGCCAGAAAATAAAGGTCAGTGCATGCAGGCCGAGCAAAGCGCCCAAAGCCGTCAGAACATTCACTGCGCGACTGCCATCGCCCAAGGCCCCGGCTGCTGTTCCGGCCCCGGCCAGCAAAGCCAGTACGGCCATCGCAATCAATAAGAGGCGGGCTACTCGCCACCAGCGCGTCCAGGCTTGTTCCAGGCCATCACGACGTGCCAGGGCCAAGGCCCGAGCCGTCACTCGTTGAGCAAAGGAGCCACCCGCAGCCCGTGCGCGGCGCGATTCAGACAGGTCTTCTATCGGCCCCCACAGGGTCTCGCGCAAACGTATGGCTTCAAGCAGAGTTTGCTGCTGCCAGGAGCCGACGGATTCAGACGGTTTCATGGCACTGACCACCACTTAGAGAAGTACAGGTTCGTCAGGCAAGGCGTTGACTGCCTCCGCACCCGGAGTCTGCGCAGGAGCGCCTTGCTGCAAGACGGTTTCAATGGCGCTGACCGCGCCCAGCAAACCAGACAAATACTCACGCGAGGCCAGATCTTTTTCCAGTTGCTGGCAGATCTGCGCCCATTGCGCCGGGTCAGCCTTGATACCCCGATCCGCAATGATATGAATACGGCGCTGACCCAAAGCCAGATACAGCAAAACGCCGGAGTTCAAGGGCGTATCCCAGACACGCAAGCGGCCAAAAACTTCCAAAGCCCGCTGAGCGCTGTCCGCTTCATGGGCGGGCAAGACGGCCTCAATCGCCACCACCAGCTCGCCACTATGGTTCTGTTCACCTTTGCGGATTTGCTCGGCCAGATGGCTCAGCATCTCGGCATTGAAATGACGACGGCGTAGCCATTGGCCTTGTACCGATGCCCAGCCCGACAGCTCTTTCCAATTCACACTCATGTCGCTCCCCTGTGGCCTTACCAACTACCGGAAGCGCCACCGCCTCCGCTACCGCCACCACCACCGCCGCTGCCTCCACCAAAACCGCCGAAGCCGCCACCGCTGCTGCCGCCATTCCCACCAAAACCACCGGAGGAATAACCGCCCAGGCCACCAATGACGCCGCCACGGCGTGAGGCACGCCCGGAGCTGGACTTACCGCCCGCGCCAAAGAGTCGGCCAATCATGCTCAAACCAGCGCCTACCACTGCCGCCAATAAAGCCAGCCCGATGCTGCCTGAAACGACCAGGGTGAACACACCGGCTGCCAAGGCGGCAAACACGGGAGACGCAAAAAACACAATCGCGCCCACGGCCAGCAAAGGCTCCCAGAACACGCCTTCTTCACCAGACGAGGTAACAGGCGCATTTTTAGGAGGAGGGGGAAGCTCTTCACCATTGACCAGACCCACCAGGCTATCGGCAGCCGCCTGGACCCCGGCGTAGAAATTGCCTTCGATAAAACGAGGCGTCATCTGTTCGCGGATAATGCGGCCTGCTTGCAAGTCCGTCACCGCGCCTTCCAGGCCATAACCGGTCTGGATACGCATGCGGCGATCATCCTTGGCCACCAGCAGCAAGATGCCATCGTCCACTTTCTTGCGGCCGATTTCCCACTGATCAAATACACGCAGCGCATATTGCTCGATGGTTTCTTCGCCCGTGGTGGGCACCATCAAGATCACTACCTGTGCGCCTTTTTCCTGTTCTACCGCTTTAAGCTGCTGGTTCAGGGCGTCTTTTTGATCCGGGCTTAACGTGCCGGTCGTGTCTGTCACCCAACCCGCAATGGCGGGAATGGGTTCAGGTTTGGCCTGCGCCTGTGCCCAGGGCCAGCACAGCAACAAGAGGGCCATCAACAAGCCACAGGCCCAGGACAGGCTGCCGGAACGTGCAGACCCAGGCCCAGCAGTCGGTGCAAGATCGTGCACGTTCATCATGCTTTCTCCTGAATGAATCAATACCCGGCAGGAGCAGGGGTCGCAGGGATATCAAACTTGACCTCGGGGTCGCGTGTGATTTCGCTTTGACGGTCCACCCCGTAGTTTTCCTTGACCTTGTAGCCAAACAGCTTGGCGGTGATCAGGGTTGGGAACTGGCGAATGAACAGGTTGTATTCCTGAATGGTTTGCACATAACGGCCACGCTCGGTGGCGATACGGTTTTCCGTGCCTTCCAACTGTGTCATCAAGTCGCGGAACAAGCCATCGCTTTTCAGTTGCGGGTAGTTTTCCGATACCGCAATCAAACGCGACAGGGCCGAGGACAACTGGTTCTGGGCTTCCTGAAAGCGTGCCATCACTTCGGGGTTGTCCAGATCGTCCACTTTCATCTGAATCGTGCCAACTTTGGCACGGGCCTCGGTGACTTGAGTGAGCACCGTGCGTTCATTAACCATATAGGCATTGACCGAGCTGACCAGCTTGGGCACCAGTTCGGCGCGACGCTCGTATTGGTTCAAGGTTTGCGACCAAGCGGCCTTGACCTGCTCGTCCAGGCGCTGGATCTCGTTATACCCACAACCCGACAGCAAGACGGCCACGCTGCTGATAAAGACCCATCGAATCCATGATGTCATGATTTTTTTCCTGCAAAAATAAGCAGATAAACAACAAAAACGGGTTCTGACCCATTTGCTCGGGCACGTGCCAAACAGAGCCCGGCGGTGCGTGCACGCCAAGCGTAAACCGCGTGCCGCAGCATAACAAGTACGTCTATGACGGCGCTTAACAATTTCTGTCAAATCCAGGTCTGCCATCAGCCTGACCTTTTACGCTTGAAGCAGGTTGTTTTAACGCTACCGGTCAAAATGATACAAGATGGTCAATGAGGATTTTTACTAATTTCACGCTATAATGTCTGATTGCGCAGCGCACCAATCTCTGCGCCTCTTGCAGCAGGCGGCGTTCTTGCCCCTGCCGTGGCATCGTCGCCATAAACAAAATACCTTAGCCTGGATTGGTAGGGCCCCAAAGAGGGCTTTTGGGCTAGTCACTGGAAAATTCTTGGACTCTCAAATCACTTTTGCCTCTCTTGAGCTGGCAGAACCTCTGTTGCGTGCTGTAACTGACGCAGGCTATACCCACCCCACCCCTATTCAGGCCCAGGCGATCCCCAAGGTCATTGAAGGTGGTGACCTGTTGGCCGCTGCTCAAACCGGCACTGGCAAGACCGCAGGCTTTACCCTGCCTATCTTGCACCGTCTGCTGAACAACCCTCAGCAAAACCGTAAACCAGGCCGCCCACGTGCGCTGATCCTGGCTCCTACCCGTGAACTGGCCGCCCAGGTTGAAGAATCGGTACGTTTGTACAGCCAGCACACCCGTCTGCGCTCGATGGTCATGTTTGGTGGCGTGAACATCAACCCCCAGTTCCATGCCCTGCGTAAACCGCTGGACATTCTGGTCGCAACTCCTGGCCGTTTGCTGGACCACGTGCGTCAACGCACGGTGGACCTGACCGGTGTGGAAATCCTGGTCCTGGACGAAGCCGACCGCATGCTGGACATGGGCTTTATCCGCGACATCCGCAAGATCATCAGCCTGATGCCTGTTGATCGTCAGACCCTGCTGTTCTCGGCTACTTTCTCGGACGAAATCCGCGAACTGGCCCGCAGCTCGCTGAACAACCCGGTCGAAGTGGCTGTTGCTGCCCGCAACACCACCAATGAACTGATTACCCAGCAAGTGATTCTGGCTGACCAGGCACACAAACGTGACCTGCTGAGCCACATCATCCGCGAAAGCAGCTGGAACCAGGTGCTGGTGTTCTGCCGCACCAAGCATGGCGCTAACCGTTTGGCCGAAAAACTGTCCAAAGACGGCATGGCCGCCGAAGCCCTGCACGGCAACAAGAGCCAGGCGGCTCGTACCCGTGCTCTGGCTGGCTTTAAAAACGGCAAGGTTGTGGTGCTGGTTGCCACCGACATCGCTGCACGTGGTCTGGACATTGATCAACTGCCTTACGTGGTCAACTTTGAACTGCCTAACGTGCCTGAAGACTACGTACACCGTATTGGCCGTACTGGTCGTGCCGGTAGCGAAGGCGTGGCCTTGTCCCTGGTGGATCGCAGCGAAATGCGTCTGCTCAAGCAGATCGAACGCATGACCCGCAATCCTATCGAGCGCATCGTGGTGGAAGGCTGGACGCCTCCTTCGCGCGCTGCTCTGGCTGAAGAAGCCAAGGAAGACACCTACGCAGAACGCCGTTTCCACAGCGCTCCTGGTCCTGGTTCTCGTGCTCCAGCAGGTGCTCGTCGCACTGGTGGCGGTGGTGGTCAGGCTCGCTCGGCTGAAGGCCGTGGCGGCAATGGCGAAAGCCGTCCTCGCCGTCCAGGCAACGACAACCGCCCACGTCGCAGCGCCGCTCCTGGCGGTGCAGGTGGTGGTGCTGCCCGCGCTGGCCAAGGTCGCCCCGGTGGCCGTCAGGACAGCCGCGGCCCGAACCGCAGCAACCGCAGTCCTGCCCAAGCCAAAGCCTAAACCCGGCAAGGGGCTGTGCCTGCCAAAGGCGGGCACAGTGCCCGCCTTTGAACCGAGCACACCATGGCACTGAGCACCTGGCTCGCCTTTTTCGCGGCTTCCTGGGTTATCTCCTTTTCACCCGGACCGGGTGCAATCTCCTCCATGTCCTCCGGCCTGAAATACGGCTTCAAGCGTGGCTACTGGATGGCGATTGGCTTGAATATCGGAATCATGATTCAGATATTCATCATCAGTCTGGGGCTGGGACAGGTCCTGGCCCGCTCGGAACTGGCTTTTACCACGCTCAAATGGTTGGGTGCCGCGTACCTGATCTATCTGGGCTGGAAGCAATTGCGCACCGACGCCATGCCGGTGCAAGTCTCAGGGCAGGAGCCCAGCGACTTTCGCATCCGTGATCTCTTGCTTCGTGGTTGCCTGATCAATATCACCAACCCCAAGGGTCTGGTATTTCTGCTGGCCATCATGCCCCAGTTTCTGGACTTGAATCGGCCCATGCAGCTGCAATACCTGCTGATCGCCATGACGCTGTGCTTTACCGATCTGGTGGCGATGGGGTGCTACACCTCGCTGGCCGCTCGCATGTTGCATTTGCTTCGTCAGGCCAGCCATGTTCGGCTGCTGAACCGCGTGTTCGGTTCGCTATTTATTCTGGCAGGTACGGTATTGGCTAGCGTGTCGCGTTAGCCTGGTGCTCGCCCGCGCTTGCCCCCAAGCCCTGCTTTACGGATAATTCGCTCACTGTTTTCCACGCGCCAAACTGGCGCTGCCACAAGGATTTTCAATGTCGTCCGGTGACATACGCTCTGAAGTCAAGAAACGCCGCACCTTTGCCATCATTTCCCACCCCGACGCGGGTAAGACCACACTGACTGAAAAACTGCTGCTGTTCGCAGGTGCGATTCAGATTGCAGGCAGCGTCAAGGCACGTAAAGCCAGCCGTCACGCCTCCTCGGACTGGATGGAAATTGAAAAGCAACGTGGTATCTCGGTGGCCTCCTCGGTCATGCAGATGGAATACCGCGACTGCGTCATCAACCTGCTGGACACCCCCGGTCACCAGGACTTCTCCGAAGATACCTACCGCGTGCTGACCGCCGTGGATGCCGCCTTGATGGTGATTGACGCGGCTAACGGTGTGGAACCTCAGACCATTCGCCTCTTGCAAGTGTGCCGGGCCCGCAATACGCCCATCATTACCTTTGTGAACAAGCTGGACCGAGAGGTTCAAGAGCCGCTGGATGTGCTGTCGGAAATTGAATCGCACCTGGGTATGGAAGTCGTGCCATTTTCCTGGCCTATCGGGATGGCACGTCGCTTTGGCGGTGTGTTCAATCTGCGCGCCAACCATATGCGCGTGTTCAAACCCGGTCAGGAACGTCATGGCGAGGATGAAATCATCCCCGGCCTGGACAACCCCGTGATTGCCGAACGCTTTGGCGAACCCTTTGAAAAAGCCCAGGAAGAGATTGAGCTGCTGAACGCCGCTGCTCCTGAGTTCGACCTGGAAATGTTCCTGGCTGGCCAGCAAACGCCTGTTTTCTTTGGTTCGGCCATCAATAACTTTGGTGTGCAGGAAGTGCTGGACGCCTTGGTTGACCTGGCTCCTGCCCCTGGCCCACGCTCTGCCTTGCAGCGCGAAGTGCAGCCTGACGAGCCCAAATTCAGTGGTGTGGTGTTCAAGGTGCAAGCCAATATGGACCCTGCCCACCGCGACCGCGTGGCCTTTGTCCGCGTCAGCTCTGGCCATTTCAAGCGCGGCATGAAACTGAAAGTGTCACGCACCGGCAAGGAAATCCGCCCCAATAACGTGGTGTCCTTCCTGTCGCAACGCCGTGAACTGCTGGACGACGCGTTTGCAGGCGACATTATCGGTGTCCCTAACCACGGCATTTTGCAGTTGGGCGACGTGCTGACCGAAGGCGAAAACCTGCAATTTACCGGTCTGCCTTTCTTTGCTCCTGAACTGTTCCAGTCCATTGAAGTTAAAGATCCCCTGCGCACCAAGCAGTTGCGCACCGGCTTGACCCAATTGGGTGAAGAGGGCGCCATTCAGGTGTTCCGCCCCCATATGGCAGGCGGCATGATGCTCTTGGGCGCCGTTGGCCAATTGCAGTTTGAAGTCGTCGCCCATCGCCTGAAAACCGAATACGGTGTGGACGCTCGTCTGTCGTCGAGCCGCTTCAATATGGCGCGCTGGGTAACGGCCAAAGACCCCAAGGACATGAAGAAGTTTATCGAGACCAACGCAGGCAATATCGCCTATGACGTGGTCGAGGCCATTGCCTTTTTAGCAACGTCGCCCGCGCAGTTGCGTGTGGCTCAGGAGCTGAATCCCGGCATTGAATTCCACGCGTTACGTGAACATGGTGGACACGTTTTCGGGGATGCCGTCTAATTCTGTCACAAGAGCAGGGCCGACATTTCGCTACAATGACGGCTCTTTTCTTTTAATAACGCGCATCCGGCCCACCGGATGGCTCCTGATTCAACCGAGACATCGCTTATGCCCTGGCGTTTTATCATTGCTGTCTTGCTGCTGGTAGCAGGTGCTTCAGTGTGGGGCGGCCTGGAACTGGGGAACTGGCTCATCGCGCACGGTCCTGAAAAGTCCATGGCGGTCAGCACACCCGACCCGTCCGACCTGCCTACGCTGGATGCCGATGGCAAGCCCTTTACTGCGCAACCGCCACAGCCTTTACCCAATGGTCGCTTAGGTGTGCCACAAGCACCCACGCCGATTGCCTGGGAAATCGACACCTCAACCTTGTCGAATGAAAACCCCCCGATTGCCCTGGCCACCACCTCCATCTCGCTTGAGCAGGCTATCCAGATTGCCATGACCGAGCAGAATCGGGAGTTGCAAGGGATTGCCCGTGTCAATCTGGGTGGCTCCGAGCCTATCCAGCCAGTGGAAGTAGGCGCACCGCCACCACCTCCGCCTCAGGATATCCAGATCGCCAGCTCCAATGGTGGTGCATGGCAAGCTCAGTTGCAGCAAGAGCTCAATGCCTGCAGCAGCAAAGGCTTTTTCGATCGCCCAAGCTGTTCCTGGGAAGCGCGTAACAAGTACTGTGCGCCTAACAATGCCTGGGGCAAAGTTCCTGGCTGTCCTAGCAAGTCCTTTTAAGACAGCAAAAGGTATGCCCAATAAAAAAGCACCCGTTTTACCGGGTGCTTTTTTTGTAGCCTGACTGACAAACACTTATTCGTCGTGGTCGCCCATCTGCGATTGCAGGTAGTTAGGCAAGCCCACTTTTTCGATCAGCTCAAGCTGTGTGCCCAGCCAGTCGATGTGCTCTTCGGTGTCGTCCAGAATCTTCAAGAACAGATCACGCGACACGTAGTCACGCGAGGACTCACAGTATTCAATGGCTTCCACCACGGTCTGACGGGCGGCCTGTTCCAGCTTCAGGTCACAGCCCAGCAGTTCAGGCACGTTCTCGCCAATCATGATTTTGTGCATGTCCTGCAGGTTAGGCAGGCCGTCCAGCATAAAGATACGTTCGATCAGCAAATCGGCGTGCTTCATCTCGCCGATGGACTCGTCATACTCGTGTTTGCCCAGCTTGTTAAAGCCCCAATGGTTCAACATGCGAGCGTGCAAGAAGTATTGATTAATTGCTGTTAGTTCGTTCTTTAGCTGCTTGTTCAGATGCTGAATTACCACTTTATCGCCAAACATGCTGTTCTCCTGTAAATCTGACAGCGCTCCCCCCAAGGAACCGCCGAACCCCCATAAAAGCTGCTCACGCCAGGGATCGCACATAGGCGCGATGCAGGCAAAAACACGGTGGGGGATGAATGTCACAGGCTACCATGCACGCAGTGGCGATGGCTTAAAAAACAGCTAAACACCCAGAAAGCGTTGCGCTTTTGGGTTAGTAACACGACTAACAACAATCATTCCCACTAGCAATAGCGGGAATGATGAAAGCTGAGAACAATGCGCAATCAGGCGCGGCAGACCAGGCGGCCGAACTCGGGAACAGGGATCAGGCTGTCGTTGGCAGCATGATCCACCCGGGCTGCGCTAACGCTGGCAATCATGGCTTGATTGGCATAGCGCCCGCCGGGCAAGTAGTCCTGAGCCGTTTCCGCGCAGCATCCACAGCAAGAAGCAACACCTAGCTGGCCTTGAAGATCTGCCAGACTGGCAGCGCCGCCGCGTACTGCTTCTTGTACTTGCCGTTCGGTGATGGCATTACATATGCAAATAAACATGAGAACCATTATTATCAAGAAACTTGAAAAGATCAATAGTCATTCGCATTAAGAACACACCCTTACCACTGCACCTCTATGAAGCCGAATCCAGCCATGCGCAAACTGGCTCACAAGCTCGTCGGCAACACACCACATCTTAATTCTGCAAAAGATGATCCATCAGCAAACGGGCCGCGGGCGACAAGCTGTGGCGGCTACGTACACACAGTGCCACCCGTCTACAGGTCCAGGGTTCCTTGATCACACATAAGGCCAATCCCAGGCTTTGCACATAAGACTCGGCCACGGAACGCGGCAACACGCCTATACCCAAACCCGCTTCGATCATGCGGCACTGCGCATCGTAGCTGGTGACCTGCACGCGACAACGCCACGGGCGCTCCAACTCGCTGGCGGCACGTATCAGCAAAAGATTAGGGTGGCTGCCCGTGTGCATCCCCACATAGTCAAAATCCAGCGTATCGGCAAAGGGCAGTTCACTACGTCCCGCCAAAGGATGGTTCGCCGGGACCAGCAAGACCAATTGATCCTGCCTGTAATCGTAATACTCCACCTCCACACTACCCACGCCCCGTATCAGAACACCCAGATCGGCGTTGTTATCAGCCACCGCCTGGGCCACACCGGAGCTGATGCGCTCTTCCAAGGACACCTGCACTTTGGGATGACGCTCCATGAAGGAGCTCAGGGCCTGGGGCAGAAACTGCGTAATGGATGACAAGTTGGCGGCAATACGCACATGCCCGGTCGCACCACCGGCAAAATCCCGCATCGACGCCCCCATGGCGTCCATATCATCCAGCAAACGCTGCGACATGGCCGCCAGCGACTTGCCGGCCGCGGTCGGGAGCACCCCTTTATTGCTGCGCTCGATCAAGGCCGTGCCCAACTGCTCTTCCAGATCACTCAGCCGTTTGCTGACCGCAGCCGGGGCGATATGAAATTGCTCGGCAGCACCCGAGATAGTGCCGCGTTCAATAACCAACAAAAAAAGCCGAAGGGACTTGGGATCAATGTTCATAAGCCAGTATTCCATCCTATGAAAGCCGGGTCGACAAGCATCTTGCCATCATCAATCGCGATAGCACCATCGCAATTTGACGCTGTACTCACACGATTAGCGATGACAGACTACGCAAATAATACGGAACCTGATTATTTAAGTCAGGAAAAATAGATGAGGGAGACAAGATGCGCGACAGCGACAATCTGAAGGGGGGGTTTGACGGCACCCTGCCCATGGGGCAACAGCCGACTTTGGTCGTGATCGACTTCCAACGTGGTTTCACCGAACCCGGTTTGACGCCGCTGGCTTCCAACTGCGACAGCCAGATCGAGCAAACCAATGCCTTGATCCGCGCCATCCGTGGCAAGGGCCGCGTTATTTTCACCATCATCAGCTATGAGCCGCATCTGGCCGATGCCAATCTGTGGTTGACCAAGGCCTCGTCCTTGCGCTGCCTGCTGCGTGGTTCTTCCGCCTGTGAACTGGATCCACGGCTGGACTACGACCCCGAACAAGACATCATCCTGTACAAGACCCAGGCCTCCGCCTTTTACGGCACGCCTTTACCCGCTTTGCTGGCCCACCAGGGCTGCGACATGCTGATTGTGGCCGGTGCCACCACCAGCGGTTGCGTCCGTGCCAGCGTAGTGGACAGCTTGCAGTCGGGATTTGCCCCGTTCGTGGCTGAAGATGCAGTCGCAGACCGCTCGGCAGCCCAACACCACAGCAATCTGGTCGATATGGCCAGCAAATACGCCGAAGTCCTACCCTCGGCCGATTTGATCACCCACTTACACACGCTTTAACGCTACACAAAAAAAGAAACCACAGGAGACCTTCATGAAAAAAGCCCTGACAGCGGCGCTGACCGCCTGCACCCTGGCGCTAGGCATTTCGCCCGCCCACGCCCAAGAAGTTGAGCTGACTTTTTCAACCTACTTGCCACCGGCTTACGAATACGCCTGGAAGCCCATCGAGAACTTCGTCCAGACCGTAGAGAAAGAAAGCCAGGGCCGCATCAAGATCAACGTATTCCACTCCGGCCAACTGTTTGACGGTTACGAGGAACTGCCGGCCCTGTCGCGTGGTGACGTGGATATCGTCAACATGACCAGCACCTACCCCAGCGGTACGGTGCCTGCGCTGAACATCTTTACCCTGCCATTCCTGTTTGACAGCACCGCTCACCTGAAGCGTGCACTGGACCAGGGCCTGTTCAAGCTGGGTGCCGAGCAAGAACTGCGCGACACGCACGACGCCGTGGTGCTGGGTCTGGCTCCATGGGACCCGTATGAGTTCTACAGCCGCAAAGCTCCGATCAACTCGGCAGCAGATGTGAAGGGCAAAGTCTGGGCCTCGACCAGCTCCATGGACGCACGCGCCCTGCAACTGCTGGGTGGCTCGCCTACCGGCATGCCGTCTTCCGAGCTGTACCTGGCTTTTGACCGCGGTGTGATCGACGCCACCCCACGCCCACTGCTGACCGGCATTGGACGCAATCTGTACGAAGTGGCCAAGTATCTGTCCATCGCCAACTTTGGCATCGACGTTTCCGTGCTGACCATCAACCGTAAAAAATGGGAATCCCTGCCACCTGATCTGCAAGAGATCATCAGCAAGGCCGCCCAGCAGCGCGACGAAGAGCAATTTGAACGTGTCAGCGCGTTTGTAGATCAGGCTCTGCAACGCTACGAGCAAGCCGGTGTGGCCATCAACCGTGTTGAACCTGCCCAACTGGAAGAGATGCGCAAGCTGACCCGTCCAGCCATTGATGAATGGAGCAAGCAGGTTGATAACGGTCCCGCCTATCTGGAACTGATCGAAAAAACCCGCCAGCCCTGATCACGCGTGACTGCGTGCCGGAGTAACACCCGGCACGCATCCCTCGTGTGGAGACACCATGAATCCACTTATTCATTTTCTGGGCGCATTTGCGCGCGGCAGTAACCGTGTTGCCATTCTGGTGGCCGAAGTTGCACTGGCCGCCCTGATGATTGCCTGCACCTACGGCGTTATCGCCCGCTATGTATTCAACAGCCCCAGCATCTACATCACTGAAGTATGTGTGTACTTGCTGCTGGTTTGCTCCTGGCTGTCCATTGGCTGGGTCCATCTGGAAAACCGCCACGTCAGTGTCGAAGCCTTCCATATGAAGTTCTCGCCACGCGGCCAACGTCTGGCCACCTGCATCTCGCAGCTATGCATCCTGTTTTTCTGCCTGGTGCTCTTGTGGGCCGGTATTTCAGTGGTGGAGACGGCCATTGCCCGTAACTACCGATCAGCCTCCATGCTGCGTTTCCCCCTGTGGATGGCCTACGGCATGATCCCGCTGGGCGGCACCTTGCTGGGCCTGGCTACCCTGCGCCAACTGTTCATTCCGAACAGCGTGGAATCCAACGACAGCATCAAGGAGTTCTGACATGGATTCCATGCTCATTTTCAGCCTGATGATGGCTTGCTTTGCCATCCTGATGGTTATCGGTACCCCCATCTTCGCCGCTCTGGGCGTCGCCAGTATTTCCGGCATTCTCATGAAGTCCGGTCTGGGTGGCCTGGATGTGATTCCCGCCACGCTGCATCGCGGCATGGCCAGCTATTCTTTGATCGCCATCCCGCTCTTTATCCTGATGGGTGAAGTGATCGCGCGCACCAGCATTGGCGGCAAGCTCTATCAGCTCTTTTACCTCTGGTTGAACCGCATGCCCGGTGGCCTGGCCGTTGCCAGTGTAGGCAGCTCGGCCGTGTTTGGTGCCATGAGCGGGGTCAGTGTGGCCGGTGCAGCCACGATTGGCCGCTTTGCCATTCCTGAAATGCTCAAACGCGGTTACTCGCCCAGCCTGTCTGGTGGGACGATTGCAGCCGCCGGGGCTCTGGCATTGTTGATCCCTCCCAGCATCGGCTTCGTACTGTATGGCGAAATGGCAGACCAATCGATTGGCAAGCTGTTCATTGGTGCCTTGCTGCCCGCCTTGATGGTCACTGTCATGATGGTGATCTATGTCGTACTGGTGGCCGTATTCAAGCCTGAAGCCGCCCCCCGCAACGCCGAAACCGTGACCTGGTCCCAAAAGCTGGGTGCCCTGAAAGACATTTGGGCCGCTGCACTGCTTATCTTGCTGGTATTGGGCACGATTTATCTGGGTATTGCCACACCAACGGAAGCAGCCGGTATCGGTGCCGCAGGCGCATTTCTGATTGCTATGGCCTACGGCGAGATGAACTGGCGCACGGCCTTGCAGATTTTGCGCTCCACCGCGGTCACCAGTGGCATGATTTTGCTGATTCTGGCCGCCGCGCTGCTGTTCGGCTACATCATGACTCGTCTGATGATTCCGCAAAAACTGGTGACGCTCATTACGGCGTCATCGCAACCCTCGTGGGTAATCCTGATATTCGTTCTGCTGTTTCTTATTTTGATCGGCATGTTTCTGGATATTGTTTCGCTTATCCTGATTACCACACCTGTTTTGCTGCCGGTTATTGTGGCCCTGGGTTACGACCCATTATGGTTCGGCATTGTGATGATTATTGCCTGCGAAATGGCCGTGATTACACCACCGGTAGGATTAAACCTGTATGTGATCAAGGGAATTGCTCCACAGATATCACTACAGCAGATTACACGCGGTGCGCTGCCCTTTGTAGCACTGGAAATTCTGGCAATTGTCATTTTGACGATCTTCCCGGAAATCATTCTTTGGTTACCTAGAACGCTTTAAAAAATAAAACCCGCTTTATGCGGGTTTTTTCTATTTTCCATCCACGTTTTTCACGATGGCAGCATAATATTTGATTGCTTTTCCACTTTCTTTTTCTATACCAGAATCAATAGCTGGAGGAAACAGAAATGGATAAGAACACATTTACCGAACCGCCCCTGAAAGGCATCAAAGTCCTGGAGCTCGGTTCATTAATTGCTGGCCCCTACGCCGGTAGCCTGCTGGCCCAATTCGGGGCTGACGTCATCAAGATCGAACCGCCAGGCAAGGGCGACCCCTTGCGCCGCTGGCGTCAACTGCACAAGGACACGTCCCTGTGGTGGCGTGTACAAAGCCGCAACAAGCGTTCGATTGCACTGGATCTGCGTCAGCCTGAAGGTCAGGAAATTGCCCGTGAGCTGGCCTTGCAAAGCGATATCGTCATTGAAAACTTCCGGCCCGGTGTGCTGGAACGCTGGGGCCTGGGCTGGGAAACGCTGCACGCCCTGAACCCGCGCCTGATCATGGTGCGCGTCTCCGGCTACGGGCAGGACGGTCCCTACCATCGCCGCCCCGGTTTTGCAGCCATCGCGGAATGTATGGGTGGACTGCGTTATGGCACCGGCTACCCGGATCGCCCACCTGTACGCGCAGGCGTCAGTCTGGGCGATACGCTGGCTTCACTGTACGGCACCATAGGCGCGCTGCTGGCCATGCACCATCTGCGTCAGGAAGGCGGACAGGGCCAGATGATTGATGTGGCTTTGTACGAATCTGTCTTTGCCATCATGGAAAGCCTGATTCCCGACTATCAACTGAACGGCCATCAGCGCGAACGCACCGGGGCCAGCCTGCCCGGTATCGCCCCCTCCAACACCTATCCCACCGGCGACGGCAAATGGGTGGTGATTGCCGCCAATAGCGACGCCATTTTCATACGTCTGATGCAGGCGATGGGCCGCCCCGATCTGGCCAGCGACCCGCGCTTGTCCGACAACGCCGGGCGCGTCGAGCACAGTGCCATGCTGGACCAGACGATTGGCGATTGGACCGGCGCACGTAGCCTGGACGACGTGCTCCATGCACTGGAACAGGCCGAGGTCCCCAGCGGCAGCATCTACACAGCAGCCGACATTCTTGATGACCCGCATTATCAGGCGCGCGGCATGCTGGAAAAACACACACTGGAAGACGGCCAGGAACTGACCATTCCCGGCATTGTGCCCAAGCTAAGCCGTAGTCCCGGGGCGACTCAATGGTTGGGGCCGGAATTGGGCGAACACACCGACAGCATCCTGCAGGAACTGGGCATGAGCCCGGAGCGCCGCCAAGCCCTGCGTGAACAAGGAATCGTGGAATGAGTACCGTACTGATCACCGACGTCACCTTGCGTGACGGCCTGCAAATCGTGCCTCGCTGGGTGCCTACCGCTGACAAGCTGCGCATTGCACAAGCACTGCCCCAATGCGGTGTACGCAAAATTGAGCTGACGTCCTTTACTTCGCCCAAAGCCATCCCATCCCTGGCAGATGCCGATGAACTGGCCAGCCTGACCACACGCGATTCGCAGGTTTGCTATACCGCTCTCGTACCCAATCTGCGGGGAGCACAGCGCGCCCTGGCTGCCAGAATGGACGAGCTGAACTTTGTGTTTTCCGCGTCTGAAGCCCATAACCAGGCCAATCTGCGCATGACGATTGCTCAATCCTTGATCCAGCTTGAACAGGTGATAGCCGCAGCGGGCAACACCCCGGTGAACGTGTCCCTCTCTACTGCCTTTGGCTGTCCCTTTACCGGTGCCGTTGCCCCCTCCCATGTCATTGAGCTGATGCAGGAAGTCCAACGCATGGGTGCCAGTTCCATCAGTCTGTGCGACACCACCGGCATGGGCTCACCCGCCGATGTGGAACGCCTGACCCAAGCCGCACTCAGCCTGTATGGCGAGCAGGGTGTCACCGGCCATTTCCACGACACCCGGGGGCTGGCACTGGCTAATGCCTGGGCTGCCTATCGCGAAGGTGGACGTCGTTTCGATGCCGCTTTGGCCGGTCTGGGTGGCTGCCCTTACGCCCCCGGTGCCAGCGGCAATGCCAGCCTGGAAGACATGGCCCATATGTTCCAGATCAGCGGTATCGAAACCGGCCTGGATCTGGAAGCGCTGCAACCCTTGGCCGAAGAAATTGCCGCTCTGACTCAAGAGCCTATTCAAAGTCGCCTGCACAAAGCCGGACCCGCTTACGCCCTGAAGGTGTGCCAGCCATGAGCCAAGCCCGTACTCTTTTTCAAAAGCTCTGGGATGCACACCGTGTAGCAGCGGTAGACGACGAGCATGATCTGATCTACATAGACCGTCAGTTGTTGTACGAAGTCACCAGTCCGCAAGCTTTCGAGAGCCTGCGTCTAGCCGGGCGTGTGGTGCGTCGTCCCAGCACCGCCCTGACCACGGTGGACCACAATGTGCCCACTCGCCGCCGCAATCAGCGTCTGGAAGACCCTTTGGCTCAGGCACAGATTGATCAAATGGAGATCAATAGCCGGGAGTTTGGGCTGCGCTACTTTGGACTGGATGACGAGCGCCAGGGCATCATCCACGTGATCGGACCCGAACAGGGCATGACGCTGCCCGGCTCCAGCATCGTCGCGGGGGATTCACACACCAGCACGCACGGTGCCTTTGCTGCCTTGGCTTTTGGTATCGGCACCTCCGAGGTCGAACACGTCATGGCGACCCAATGCCTGGCCGCAAAGCGCATGCGCACGCTGCAGGTCGATGTGCAGGGCGAGTTGCCCGCCACCAGCACAGCCAAAGATCTGATTTTGCAAATCATTGCCCGCATGGGTGCTGATGGCGGACGCGACTGCGCCATCGAATTCACAGGCTCCGCCATTCGCGCTTTGTCCATGGAAGGGCGCATGACCTTGTGCAATATGGCGATCGAGGCCGGGGCACGTATCGGCCTGGTCGCCGTGGACGACAAGACGCTGGACTATGTGCGAGGTCGCCCCCTAGCTCCCAAGGGCGCGGAATGGGACAAGGCAGAACGCTACTGGCGCACGCTAGTCAGCGACGAAGGCTGCCACTACGATCAACACTTGCTGATCGATGCTGCCCAAGTGGCTCCCACCGTAACTTGGGGAACATCGCCCGATATGGCGGCTGCCATCGACCAGCTTGTCCCTGATCCCCTCGCGGCTGCTACAGGCAAACAGGCGGACGCCCAGCGCGCACTGAGCTATATGGACCTGCAGGCGGGCCAGCCACTGGCAGGCATTCCTATCGACCGGGTGTTTATTGGCTCCTGTACCAATGCCCGTATTGAAGACTTGCGAAGCGCTGCCGCCATGATTAAAGGCAAGCATGTAGCCAGCACTGTGCTGCAAGCGCTGGTCGTTCCAGGCTCCGGTCTGGTAAGGCGTCAGGCCGAACAGGAAGGGCTGGACCAGATCTTCATGCAAGCCGGTTTTGAATGGCGCGAACCAGGCTGCTCCATGTGTCTGGGCATGAACGAGGATCGCTTGAATCCGGGTGAACGCTGCGCCTCTACCTCCAACCGTAACTTTGAAGGTCGGCAGGGCGCTTTGGGACGCACCCATTTGATGAGCCCGGCCATGGCTGCCGCCGCTGCAATTGCAGGTCATCTTGTCGATATCCGTAACTGGGACGCCGCATGAATACACCTTTTACTTCCGTACGTTCGCGCCTGATTGCACTGGACCGCGCCAATGTGGATACCGACGCAATCTTGCCCAAGCAATACATGACCTCGCTGTCACGTACCGGCTTTGGGCAATATGCCTTCGATAACTGGCGTTACGCGGATATTGGCTACCCTGGAAAGCCGCTGGA
The DNA here is from genome assembly GCF_026344135.1 of Alcaligenes parafaecalis. Taxonomy (NCBI): domain Bacteria; kingdom Pseudomonadati; phylum Pseudomonadota; class Betaproteobacteria; order Burkholderiales; family Alcaligenaceae; genus Alcaligenes; species Alcaligenes parafaecalis. Next base: position 103,056 of record NZ_JAPKNA010000005.1, read on the forward strand.
GGAACGTGAGCCGATCACGAGCTTTTGCCTGCATCAGCCGACCGCACAAGGAGCACGTATTCTGTTGGGTCGAGAGAACTTTGGCTGCGGTTCCAGTCGTGAACACGCCGTTTGGGCACTGAACGATCTAGGTATTTCTGTGCTGATCGCACCTTCATTTGCCGACATCTTCCGCAATAACTGCTTTAAAAACGGCATGTTGCCCATACAGCTCAACGCAGAGCAGATTGATAATTTATTCATTGCTGCCGCCCAAAACCCGTGGGATGAATGGACGGTGGATCTGGAAGCCTGCATGTTGATCGGCCCCGACCAGCACATCCGTTTCCAGGTGGAGCCGGAGCGTCGCCACCGCCTGTTGCTGGCGCTGGACGATATCAGCGTGACAGAACAGAAAATGGAGCAGATCCAGGCTTACGAGCTTCAACGCCGGGAACAGGAACCCTGGTTATTTAGCTAGGCGCGATAGGTAAAGGTGGGCAATTGCGGACGGGGACTTCTGTAGCTGCCTACCTCCCGCCCCAGCAGTCACAGTCACAGTCACAGTCACAGTCTCCAGGTATCGCAACACATCTCAAGCCTGTTCAGGCTACGAATAAAACAATTTCTTGAGCCACTCCCTTACGTGCCGGGAGCCGTCACCGCTCCTTTGCCTCCCCTTGCAAAGCAAACATCGCCTGTTTTGCCAAAACCACCCCATGGGACTGGCTCCCACCGATTTGCAAAACGCGCCCCGATTTCGCTTAAAAATCCCCCTGAAACCCCGGTTTCTGTCCGATTTCGGGGAAAAATAGCACGAATCGCCTCCTTATACCCCTAAGTTTTTTAGGGTCGTTTTTATATCACAAATGCGCCTAACTGCTTGAACCACCTACAAGCAAATGCTACAAATGAAACATTAATGAGAATCATTTTTATTGCTATTTAACTTACAGACTCATGCGCATTTCTTATCTTGTTGGCCTGAGCCTGCTCAGTGCAGGCAGCAGTTGGGCACAATCTTCCGATGCTCCCCCAGTTACGTCTTTGCCCACCATTGAAGTCAAAGCCAGCGAATACATTGATTTACCGCCTGCGTACGAGGGCAATCATGTCGCCACCGGCGGGAATCTGGGTTTGCTGGGCAACCGGGATGTCATGAACACTCCGTTCAGCACCATCAACTACACCAGCGATTACATCGAAGATTTGCAAGGTCAGGAACTGCGCATTCTGATCAGCAAGAACGACCCTTCTGTACAAACGCCGGGTGCGGGTGGAACAGGCGGCAAAGACACCATGTACATACGGGGCTTCCGTGCCGGTGACGTGTCTCTAAATGGTTTGCAAGGTTTGACCAGTGGCCGCCGAGTGATGGCCATCGCAGAGCGTTTAGAAATTCTCAAAGGCCCATCGGCTGTGTTGAATGGCATGAATGCCAGCAACGATGTAGGCGGCTCCATCAATCTGGTGTCCAAACGCGCCACGGATAATCCCATTACCAACGTCACCATGTCCTACATCCAGCCCTCCCAATTCGGGACGCATCTGGATCTGGGCCGTCGCTTTGGGGAATCCAATGAGCTGGGCCTGCGCTTGAATGGCGTGTTCAAGGACGGCGAGGGCGTGGTGGACCATCGGACCAACCGCGACAAGCTGATCTCCTTAGGGGCCGACTACCGCCTGGGCGCCGTCAAGTTGTCCGCCGATCTGTACCACCTGGAAGAGTACATTTCCGGCCTGAACCGGGGTGTGCGGCTGGCCAAGGGTCTGGACAAGAACCCGCTACCCACGCCGCCCAAAGGCAACGTCTTGCTGGGTGTACCGTGGGCCGCTGGCCTGACGCGAGAAACCACGGCGCTGGTACGTGCCGACTGGGCGGCCAACGACAAGCTGGCTGTCTACGGCTCTGCCGGTTACAGCAAATCCGAAATGAGCAACTACAACACCAAGGGCAGCACTTTGCTGAACGAGGCAGGTGACCTGAAACTGGCCGCCACCCGGCGCAACAATACGGGCTATAACCTGGCCGCCAACAGCGGTCTGTTCTACAACTTTGATACCGGCTCCGTGCACCACACCATCAGCGCCGGGGTGGACTGGAACCGCAAGAGCTCGCGTAGCGACAACACCTCCATCAAGGGCTGGTCCGAAACCATCAATATCTACGACCCGGACTACCCGGCGCGCCCTTATGTCCCGATGAATGGGCTAAGTGCGCCTAACGTCAGCTATTTATATAGTGCAGCCCTGGCCGACACGCTGTCCTTTGCGGACGGCAAGTATCAGCTCACTTTGGGCCTGCGCCAGCAATGGGTCAGCACCAGGGATAAAAGTGGCAAGAGCGATAACTACAGCAAGAATGCCCTGACACCCACCATTGCTGGTGTCTGGCAGTTGCGTGACGATTGGATGCTGTACGCCAACTACGCCGAAGGCCTGACCCAGGGCATGATTGTGGGCGACGACTACGCCAATGAAGGCCAGATCTTCGCACCACAAAAAACACGTCAATACGAAATCGGGATGAAGTACGACAGCGGGGATTACGCCCTGACGGCGGCCCTGTTCGATATCACCCAACCCAATAGCTATGAAAGCAATGAGCGCTTTAATGGCAAACCCAATTTGAGCTATGACGGCCGCCAGCGCAACCGGGGTGTGGAAGTGCAGGTATTTGGGCAGATCGCTGAAAACTGGCGTCTGACAGGCGGTATCGCCTACCTGGACCCCAAGATTCGCAAAGCCAGCAACCCGGATACGGAAGGACGCAATGCGGTGGGCCTGTCCCGCTGGGTCGCCAAGGCCGGGATTGAGTGGGATACGCCTTTTGTTCAAGGCCTGACCCTGAATGCCAATCTGCACACTCAATCCAAGCAATATGCAGACGCCAGCAATAGTTACTACATGCCAGGCGTGACCACGTACGACCTGGGCATGCGCTACAAGACCCGCTTTGCCGGTAAGGAAGTGACCTTGCGCGCCAGCCTGGAAAACGTGGGCAATAAAGCCTACTGGGTGGTGCCCTTGAGCAACGGCCAAGGCTCGCCGCGCACCTTCCTGGCCTCGGCCACCATGAAATTCTAAGTAGACCAGCGATACCTCTATCATCCAGTTCTCCGTCTGGCTGGCAGGGTCTAACTCCGCTTTTGCAGGGCCTGTTCATGCGTGTATGCAGGCCCTGTTTTTTTTATTGTTTTAAAGCTCTTGCCAGCCAAGACGGTGAGCCGCCGGGCCCACCAAACATCTTTGAGCTGCTATGACATGTAGTTCCTAAACCCCGGCTGCCGCCCGCATCTTGCGTTGTGATGCAGGTGCCAAGCCTTCCGCTTCCCGGTATTTAGCGACTGTGCGGCGTGCCAAGGTCAGGCCCTGAGCCTGCAAAAGATCGGTAATCTGCTGATCCGACAAGGGCTTGGTAGGCGACTCATCACGAATCATCTGGGTAATCTGCGCCCGCACCGAAGCGGCGGACATATCGGCCTTGCCATCGGAGCTAGCCAAGGCCACGGTAAAGAACTGTTTAAGCTCCATCACGCCATGCGGCGTCTGCATGTATTTCTGCCGTGTCGCGCGAGAAATCGTGGATTCATGCAGGTCCAGCTCCGCAGCCAGATCGGCCAGTTGCATCGGTTTCAGGGCCGACACACCTTGCGTGAAGAAATCCTGCTGCATCTGCACAATGGCCTGGGCCACCCGCAAAATCGTCACGAAGCGACTATTCACACTACGCAATAAGCCCGTGGCTTTTTGACGCTCGGCCAGCAAGGCGGGGTGCGTTTCAATCTCATAATCGTGCAGGTTCACCAACTGCAAGCGCGGTACCGCCAAAGGATTCAGGGCAGCCTGCCAACGATCCTTGCCACGAGTCAGCAGTACGTCCGGCACCACATAGGCCGAGACATTCTGCGTCCAGGCGCGCCCCGGCTTCGGGTCCAACTTCAATACCAGGTGATGAGCCCGCTCCACCAGCTCAGCCGAATACTGGCCCGCGCTGCGTTGGCGCAACTGGCTGGGCGAGGCCAGAATGCTGACATGTTCACGCACCAGATAACGGGCGCAATCCAGCAAGGACGGCTCCAACTGCTCCGCCTGCTGCTGCAACTGCAAGCTCAGGCATTCAGACAAATCCCGTGCACCCACCCCTGCGGGCTCCAGGGACTGCACCTGCGCCAGCGCACAGCGCAAATCACTTTCATCAACATCCAGTTCCTCGGGCAGGCAGGCCAGGACCTCATCCAAAGACACGGGCAGGTAGCCGTTATCGTCCAACTCATCGATCAATAATTGCGCCAAGGCCCGGTCACGGTCGCTCAAACGCAACAGTCCCAACTGCTCGCTTAAATAAGCGGCCAGGTCCTGGGCAATGGCTGATTCGGGGGTCCAGTCCGGGTCGTCCGAGTCACCCTGATGCTTGGGAAACTCCAGGCTCGCCCACGAGGATTCCGCCTCGCCCGAAGCGGCTTCGGGCAATGGCTCGGCGGCGACATCCGTCTGCACGTCCAGACGTTCCAGCAAGGGGTTATCCAGCAAAGCCTGAGCCAATTCCTGCTCCAGCTCGGCCCCCGATAGCTGCAACACTTTAATAGACTGTTGCAATTGCGGCGTCAAAACCAGCGTTTGCTGCTGGCGTAAATCTAGTGACTGACGCGTAAGCATAGGTACAATCGTTTCCATGAAAACTGACAACGCCCAGACACCCACCGCCAACGATAGTCAGGCTCTTCGCAGCACGCTGTTCAAGCTGTGCGCCACGGCCACTATTATCTGCACCGTAGTCACTATCGTGGTAGCCATTATCTGGTGGGACCTGCTCAACCGTCTCATCAGCTTTGGGCGTGGCCTGGATTACTCCGGCCTGCAGGCCTTGAGCATTCAAAACCTGGCACTGATCAAGCAATACAACCCGTTTTTCTGGTGGACGGTAGTGGGCGTCATAACCCTCATTATTGCCTATCTTTTGCATGGCTTCGTACAAGCGATCATGCGACGCAACCAGCAACGCATTATCGACGAGACAACCGTGGCCCAACTGGCCCGATCGCTCAGTCGTCCAGCCCGTGAAGTGATTTTATGGTCCTGGCCTGACCAGCGCAGTCCGTTGACTGTGGGCGATTTACAACGAGCCTATGGCGAATTGCGTGCGGGCCGCTTTGGCAAAATGGAACTGGCCGAGCAGCAAAGCCGCCTGTTACAAGCCGACTACGAACGCCACGAGCCACAGACCTAAGGCTTGCCTTCCTGTTTTTTTTATGTTTGACTAACGGTCATGACTCACGCACGCCAATCCTCCTACGCCTGCCAAGGTTTCAGCCCAGCCGCTGAAGCAGCCTTGTCGCGTTCCGTGCGTGAAGGCCGTTCTTCGGCCCCTGCCTCCAGCCTATCCCAACTGCTACTACTAGCGTCCGGTTGCCGGGCCTAGTGTCCTGTGGCAGTTCGGCAGCCAATACTCAGCCACATCTACGTCATTTGTGCCGCCACCGGCCTACGTAAATGCTGCAATCGCTGGTGACGGCAAGAAGTAATCAACACTTTTTGTCCGACAGGTATCCCCATGGCAATGCTGAAAAACCCCTCTCAAAAGTATCGTCCTTTTGTCGCCTTTGATCGCGACTTCGCTGAACGCACCTGGCCTTCCAAGCGCATCACCAAAGCGCCCATCTGGATGAGCACAGACTTGCGCGACGGCAACCAGTCCCTGATCGAGCCCATGAACGTGGCTCGCAAACTGCGCTTTTTCGAGCAACTCGTCAAAATCGGTTTCAAGGAAATCGAGGTCGGTTTCCCTTCCGCATCGCAGACCGACTTCGATTTCGTTCGCAAGCTGATTGAAGAAAACCGTATCCCTGAAGACGTCACCATCATCGTCCTGACGCAATCGCGTGAAGACCTGATCAAGCGCACGGCCGAAGCCGCTGCGGGTGCCAAGCGCGCCATCATTCACTTGTACAACGCATGTGCACCGGCCTTTCGCAAGATCGTCTTTAACTTGAGCAAAGACGAGATCAAGGAAATTGCCCTGACCGGTACTCGCCTGATCAAAAGCGAAGTGGCCAAGTACCCGCAAACCCAATGGGGCTACGAGTACTCGCCCGAAGTGTTCAGCACCACCGAGCCTGAATTTGCGCTGGATGTGTGTAACGCTGTGGTGAAAGCCTGGGCACCTGCCGCCGACGAGCGCGTCATCCTGAACTTGCCCGCGACCATTGAGGCCACCACGCCCAATATGTATGCCGACCAGATCGAGTGGATGCACAACAATCTGGACCAGCGCAGCAACGTGACCTTGAGCGTGCACCCGCACAACGACCGTGGCACTGCCGTGGCTGCTGCTGAACTGGCCGTGATGGCTGGTGCAGACCGTATCGAAGGCTGCTTGTTCGGTAGCGGCGAGCGCACCGGTAACGTCTGCCTGGTGACCTTGGCCTTGAACTTGTACACCCAGGGCGTGAACCCTGAGCTGGACTTCTCGGACATTGACGAAGTGCGTCGCACTGCCGAGTACTGCAACCAGTTGCCCGTTCACCCACGCCACCCTTACGCAGGTGATCTGGTCTTTACCGCCTTCTCCGGCTCCCATCAGGACGCCATCAAAAAAGGCTTGTCCCAGCAAAAAGCGGATGAGCTCTGGGAAGTGCCTTACTTGCCTATCGACCCGGCCGATCTGGGCCGCAGCTACGATGCAGTTATCCGCGTCAACAGCCAGTCGGGCAAGGGCGGGGTTTCCTACTTGCTGGAACAAGAACACGGTCTGGTCTTGCCACGCCGCATGCAAATCGAATTCAGCCGCGCCATTCAACGCGTGACCGACTCTTCCGGCAAGGAAGTGACGCCTGCCGACGTTTACGGTATTTTCGAGTCCGAATACCTGAACTGCAAAAAGCACTACAAGCTGCTCAAGCACAACATCATCAGCCAGCCTCACGCCGACAGCGGTCAGCAATTCACGATTGAAGTGGATGTGGAGCACGACGGCCAGGTTCGCACCTTGAAGGGTTCGGGCGAAGGCGCGATCTCTGCCTTTGTGAATGCCTTGGATCTGTCCATCAAGATCATGGACTACAACGAGCACGCCATTGGTTCCGGTGCCGAAACCCGCGCCGCTGCTTACGTGGAAATGCGTATCGGTGACAGCCCCTCGGGCTTTGGTGTGGGCATCCACGCCGACATCGTGACTTCCTCCTTCCTGGCGATCTTGAGCGCGGTTAACCGCCACACTATCGCCCAGCAAGAAGCTGAAACCACAACGGCTTAATACCGTCTTCATACCGCGACTTGGGTGGTGATCCCACCCAAGCGCCCGCCCGGCTCACACTAGCCGCGCCTGACCCGCTTTCGCAGCCCGACTTATCGTCGCTCTGCCCGCAACCCGCCCACAAGGCGGGTTTTTCGTGGATGCAGCACGGCGGCTCGTCTCAATAACGGGCAAACCCAGCAAAGAAACGAAACCGGCATCGACATAGGCACGAACATCCACCTTGGCTTGACTGCCTTAACCGCAATCTACTTGAATACGACTGAAGTCTTTGGCACGCAATTTATCGTCTTCGATAAAGGCCATGAGACGAGCACCATCCTGCCAGCACCAATGCAGTTTTTCGTGCGACTGCACGGTCAGCAAGGAGCGCCAGCGAGACTGGCTCGGATGCTCCGCCTGATTGGGCGTAGGGTCGTAGGCCAGACTGTCCCAGGAAGGGCGGCCCAACAGGTAGTCGCCAGACAGATCACCGTTTTCTTCCAGTTCGTCGAACCAATCGTAGAGTTCCTCAAACGGGACTGGCCAATCCTGACGCAGTTCCTCATGACGCGGAATGTCGATACAGTTCTCAAACTGCAGCGCCCAGCTACGCGTACTCCAGCGGTGAGGCGCCTGGATTTCCTGAAGATCGCTGATATCTGGCCAGTAGTAAGCCTTGAGATAGTCCTCATCACGCCAGAAAATGGCGTCATCTTCATCGAAACCGTAGAACAGCGACAGTAGACCGCTGCTTGGCAAATCGGCTGGGCGATCCGGCCCCTCCGGCAACTCCGCGAAGTTGATCTGGCCTACAAACAGATAGTGACCATCCGGATGCTCGGGCCAGGTAAAACCGGGAGGCACCATGGGCTGACCACCAAAACGGCTTTGCAAGGGCTGGCCCTTGTCTTTACCCAAATGGATCGCCACCGCTGGCTGCGCCAAATCCAGGAAATACTGTTTATGCGCTTGCAGCAATGGCGAGGCATCAAGGTGTTTTTCTACCGTTTTGAGGTCCATATTGCTTCGGGTAACAAGGTTGCAGACTATGCCGCTTCAGACCAAGTCTGAATCTGCTGGATTGTAATAAGCCCGTGAGGGCTGAGCCTATGCATTGTGTAACTGGGTTCAAATCTGAACCAGGCTGGGTCGACAGCTCCGCAGGCCCATCAGTATTCAAAAAGACATAAAAAAACCGGCTCCAAAGAGCCGGTTTTCTCTTGCCGTGAACCTGATCAGTACGTGACCGCCAGGCCCGGCAAGTCCACGGTGACCTGCATGGAACCCACCGCTTGCAAGCAATGGCGCGCGAACTCCTGGGCGCGCTCGTCGTCTTGCGACAGCAGCGTATAACCCAGGGCATCGGCCACGCCCATAATCTTGTCCAGCAACAGCACTTTGCCGCTGGCCCGCAAAGGCTCACAGCCCAGCTCTTGCCAGGTATTGTCGAACCAGTCGCGCGATTGCTTGCCGCTATTGGGATCGATGGTTTGTATTGGAGTGACCAGCTCTAGGTGCTGGCGAGGACTAAAGATCACAAGCACCATAGCGCTCATAGACGATCTCCGAAAAAAAATAGATCAACTTTGGAGCTTAAGCAAAGAAGGCCTGCCAAATTGTCGGCAGGCCGACATTGTCGAAACTACCAGGAGCTGTCAGCCGGTTCCCACATGACCGGGACGCCGGTGTTATTGGCCTGACGCAACATATCCAGCAAGGGATAGGAGCGTTGGCTGAAACTGACCGCTTGCGACATCGGATGCTCTTTTTCCTGATCCTCATCTTCGTGCGGCGTTTTCTTGTTTTCGCGATCTTGCCCTGCGGCCCGTTCGATATTGCCAATAGCTTCGGACAACTGATCGGGCGTGAAGACGCCACGCTCGGGCAAACCATCTGGATAGGAGCGCCCTGCGGCCCGGAGAATAGGCATGGCATGTTCGGCGAACATCAGAACATCGGCGGCGGCTTTGCTTTTAAAGACGACTAGCATACGGTTTCTCCTTATGGATCTTTGTGTTTCCTACTCAACTTTCAGGATACACACCCCTGCAAGATAGCAGGATTTTCCCCGTCTTGGAGAGTCCTTCATGCTTGCCCCGCTTCTGCCATGCTTAATCCTGCTTCTAAGCTGCTGCTTCCCCATCCTGGCCAGGTCACAAAGCACGCTGGAATGCCCCTTGCCCCCGTCCTCGACCCAATGCGCACCTGCTGCCGCCTTGGGCGGACAAGCCGAGCCTGCGCCAGATATGGGTTTGCTCAATCCTGTCGATTTGCTGAGCGGGCAAAAATACCAAAGCGACACGGATCTGCCGCTTAGCCAAGCCTGGCCTTTGCTGCAATTGCAGCGTCATTGGAATGGCCAAGGACGCAATCCCACCCCCACACTGGGGCATACCGGCTGGGCCTTGAACTACGACCTGCAACTGCGTCAGCAAGGCCATGCCTTGTTCATGCCTGATGGGCGACAAACTCGTTTATACCCACCGGCACAAACACAGCAGGCAGGCTGGTTTTGGCATGGGTCGAATGGTTTGATTCTGCGTTTTGACGAGCAGGGCTGGTTGATCCATGTGCGTGTTTCGACCCGGCAGTGGCTGGATATAGAGCGCTTTCCAGGCACGCATTCGCAGGCGTATGCGGTTAAAACTGTGCGTAATCATTTGGGCCAAGCGCTGGTGTTTGATTGGCAAAGCCGAACGCAGGGGCAGGTGTCGCCACAGGGACAGGGGTCACGACAAGAACAAGGGCAAAACCAAACTCAAGCTCAGGCTCTGAGACAGGTTCAGTCCCAAACCAAGACCAGGCCCCTAGCCAATATCACAACGGCGATAAAGGCAGCGGAAACGACAGCAGCAACAGAAGAAGAAGCGACGGCGGCAGCCACAGCCACAGCCATCAGTATTGAAACCCCAGCCGGGCCGTTTCTGCTGCATCTGGAACAGCACGACCAGCAAATCTGGCTGGCCAGCGTCAGCCGTCCGGACGGCATGCGCCGCCTTTATCATCCGGCCCCTATCCCTTGGGCGCATCGTTTAGGTGGCAGCAGCCTGCAAGCGCCAGGCCAAGCGGCTCAACGAATACAGGAATGGGAGTACGACGCCCAGGGGCGAGTCAGCCGTTTGCGCTCTCAGGCCTTCAATCAGGATTGGGGCGCACGTTATGAGCTGGGCCTCAGTGAATGGTCTCTAGGCAAGGAACGGCACCGCTTCCATTACCGCGACTATCAGGGACAGAGTCGACTGCAAAAACTCGACAGCCGTCTATGCGAAAGCTGTCCGGTTCACAGCACAGAATGGCAGTATGACCCGCAAGGACGCTGGCTACAGGCCGGTCCTTGGCGGGCGCAGCGGCGTGCCAATGGCTCGCTGTCACAGTTACAACAAATACAGGGCGGCTGGGGACCACTGACGCTGGAACTGGATGCACACGGACGCCTGCAAGCTTGGGCCAGCGAACAGCATGGCAGCGAAACACGTTCCTGGAACCCGGCTGGCAAGCTGGCACGCATCGATTATGCCGAGCAAGGCTCACTCCAGATTCAATACGATCAACAGGGGCGTTTGAGCCGCATTGAACATCAGCAAGGCCATGAAACGGAACGCAGCGAACTGGACTGGCTCGGCCCCGGCGCACTGCGTATCCGTCACCCTCATGAAACGCAATGGCTGAAGCTGCGAGCGGGTTTGTTGCAAGAGCGTCGTCTGGAACGTAGCCATAGTCCCGGACAAAGTTGGACCGAGCGCTTCGAGTATGACGAACAGCAAAGATTGACGCAGTACACGCTGCCAGAAGGAGGGCAGCTACGTTACCGCTGGGATACGAAGGGACACTTGCAGTCTCTGGACTGGATCAGTCAAGACGGACACACCCAAACAGTGATTCAAGCCCAGAAAGTGGGTTACGCCTGGGGGAACGGCTTGCAACTGATTACTCATGCGGATCGCACAGGCCAGCTTGTCGATTTGATGCTCTTGCATGCCGATGGCACTCCGGCCTGGACGCAGGCCCGCCGTCTGGATGAGCAAGGCAAGGTGCTGGAGGACCTGCATGAATACCCGCTACTGCACCACACGCGTCACTCACGACTGAACTACGACACGCGAAACCGGCTGACGGCCTTTCAGCAGGGGGATACAAAACCGGCACAGTGGCTGGCTTGGGAGCAAAGTGGCGCACTTGCCGCGCGCTACCCCGAGCTCGCGGCCCCCATTCAGCGCACACCCACGGGAATGGCAAGCGCAGTCGGCACACTACGCCTGGAATATGCTCCCAACCGTCGCTTGCGACGCGTTCTGGCAGCCGATACCACGGTAGCCCAGTACCGTCACGACGCCTTCGGCCAACGTATCTGGCGTCAGCAAGGTCAACAAGAACGAGCCTTTTTCTTTCACGGCCAGCAATTGATGGCCGAGCTAGATTTACCCGCAGCATCCGGCCAGTTCTTGTCCCGACGGTATCTCTATGCCGGACTGACTCCGGTTGGCATGATTGTGTATCAGCCTGACGGGCAAGGGCAGTTGTACTACCTGCATAGTGATTTGATGGGAGCGGTTCGGCTGATCAGCAATCAATCGGCTCAAGCAGTCTGGGCCGCCGACCTGAACCCCTTGGGGCAGGCCGACATACTGCTGGAAACACTGGAGTTCAATCTGCGCCTGCCGGGCCAGTATGCAGAGTCCGCTACTGGCTGGCATGACAACCTGTTGCGTACGTATCTACCCAGCCACGGGCAGTATCTGGAAGCCGACCCTCTGGGCCCTTGGCCCCAAACCCAGGCAGTGGGCTATGCCCGGCAACAGCCCTTGCGCCATATTGATCCCACCGGCTTACTCCTATTTGCCTTTGATGGCACGCGACAGGCTCCCATCACCAATAGCAATGTCTGGAAACTGTCGCAGTTGTATCAAGATGGGGCAGTCCACTACAGCGATGGCCCGGGAAATCCAATGACCACCGACTGGGATGCACTGACAGCCTGGCGAGCGGGCCGCATTCTGGAATCCCAATGGAATAACTTCCTGAATCGCATGCAGGAACAAGGCCCAGCCCCTACGGCTGTGCCTGTGGATTTATTGGGTTTTTCGCGGGGAGCGGCGCTGGCACGGGATTTTTCCAATCGTATTCTGGACCATACCCAGCAAGGCTGGTTTGTCCTGAATGACCCACAGCGTGGTGCCATCCGAGCCTGCATCACCCCTCGCTTTTTAGGCTTGTTTGATACGGTGGCTCAGTTTGGGCTGGGGGGCTGGGGCAACGCTCAATACAGGCTGGGTGTCTCGGAAGCGTGGAACTGGGTGGCCCATGCCGTGGCGATGCATGAACACCGTATCCTCTTTCCCCTAAGCGGCTTGGCACAAGCCATGAACACGGTAGAAATGCCTTTTATTGGTGCTCACAGCCAGATCGGTGGTGGTGTCTTGCCCGATGAAAACGGCGACATCAGCGATCTGGATAAAGTGGCCCTGGCCTGGATGCATTGGCAGGCCACGGCAGCCGGGCTGACGCTAGCCGAACTGGGCCAGACCGACCTGAGCGTCAGGCACCCCATTTTGCAGGACATGCGCATGCCCGGACTACGCTTGAGCACGCAAGGAGTACGCCGCGTTGACTACCACGGCCAGGGTCAGGATCTGCTGTATCAGGACTCCCATCCTGCCCTGGGACGGGAGGTACGCAACAGCCTGGAAACGCTGATTACGCGCTTCAATGACTGGCGCCTGCGCGGCGACAATCAGGTGGGCTGGGTAGACATGGACGCTTACGATGCGTGGTTACAGAACCACCTGGGATGGGAACGCTAGGCTTCTTGAAAAGAATTTGGCGTCAAATCACGCTATCATGTGGGGCTATCCGGCGGGCCAATGTCGCGCCTTCCATCTGATGCGGGGACAACCCGCTTCAGTTGTCTTTCTACCAATCCAGACCTTTCCTATGCTTGCTGAGCAACAATCTCAATTAATCGCCTGCCTTCAGGCTGCCGTCCGCGCCATTTTGCCCGAGGCTGAACCCAACATCACGCTGGAGCGCCCCAAAGTGGCTGCGCACGGTGATGCTGCGTGCAATATTGCCATGCAATTGGCCAAACCAGCCGGTCGCAACCCGCGCGAGCTGGCTCAGCAAATCGTTGATACCCTCCTGGCCGATCCGAACGCCGCCGCTTTGCTGGCAGGCGCGGAAATCGCAGGCCCGGGCTTTATCAACTTCCGTCTGTCCACCGCCACGCACCAGGCCGTTCTGAAGACGATTGCCGAGCAGGGCGATAACTTCGGCCACGTTGCTCCGACTCAGGAAAAACTGATGGTGGAGTTCGTGTCGGCCAACCCGACCGGCCCCTTGCACGTGGGCCATGCCCGCCAAGCAGCACTGGGCGACTCCCTGTGCCGCGTGTTCAGTTCCCAAGGCTACGACGTTACCCGCGAGTTCTACTACAACGACGCCGGTAACCAGATCGACAACCTGACCACCAGCGTTCATGCCCGTGCTCGTGGCATCGAACCCGATAGCGAGCAGTTCCCCGCCGACGGCTACAAGGGCGACTACATTCTGGACATTGCCCGCGACTATCAAGCCGGAGCAACGGTTCAGGCCGCCGACGGTCAGTCCGTGACCGCCAGTGGTGATCTGGACAATCTGGAAGACATTCGCCGCTTTGCCGTGGCCTACCTGCGCCGCGAGCAGGATCTGGACTTGCAGGCTTTCGGCCTGAAGTTCGACAACTTCTACCTGGAAAGCTCGCTGTACACCTCCGGCAAGGTTGAAAAAACCGTGCAGGCCCTGATCGACGCCGGTCACACCTACGAGCTGGACGGCGCACTGTGGCTGCGCACTACCGAACTGGGCACAGGCGACGACAAAGACCGCGTGATGCGCAAATCCGAAGGCGGCTACACCTACTTCGTGCCGGACGTGGCCTACCACGTGGCCAAGTGGGAGCGCGGTTTCCACCACGCCATCAACATTCAGGGCTCTGATCACCACGGCACCATTGCCCGCGTACGCGCTGGCCTGCAAGGTCTGGGTCTGGGTATTCCCAAGGAATTCCCGGCTTACATCCTGCACAAGATGGTCAAAGTCATGCGCAATGGCCAGGAAGTGAAGATTTCCAAGCGCGCAGGCAGCTACGTCACCTTGCGCGACCTGATCGAATGGGTAGGCCAGGACGCTGTGCGCTTTTTCCTGATCCAGCGCCGTGCCGACTCCGAATTCGTATTCGATATCGACCTGGCTCTGTCCAAGAGCGAAGAGAACCCGGTTTACTACATCCAGTACGCTCACGCCCGCATTAACTCCGTGGTGAACCAGTCGGCCGAGCTGCTGGACCAGGTGCCTCAGGCCGACATCTCGCCCTTGACCGCCCCCACTGAAATCGCCCTGATGCAGCGTCTGTCCGAATACCCCGATGTGCTGGCCCAGTCCGCTCGCGAACTGGCCCCCCACCACATTGCCTTCTGGCTGCGCGACTGCGCCTCGGACTTCCATTCCTGGTACAACGCCGAGCGCGTGTCGGTAGACGACACCGCCTTGCGTCTGGCCCGTCTGCGTCTGGCTCAGGCCTGCGCCCAGGTCATCCGCAATGGTCTGAGCCTGTTGGGTGTATCCGCACCCGACCGCATGTAAATCCATAGGCAGATATGGCAAGAGCACGTAAAAAATCCAGTAGTTCCGGCAGTACTTATACCGGCATTCTGATTGGCCTGATTCTGGGTCTGGGCGCGGCAGTAGCCGTTGCCCTGTTTGTCACCAAAGTGCCCATGCCCTTTGTGGACAAGGCCAGCCGGGACAAGCCCACCGTTGACTTGCCCGAAGGGCGAGACCTGCTGGACCCGAACCGGGACCTGTATGGCAGTTCGGCGGGGCAGACTCCGCCCCCCGCCATCGACGCCATTCCCGGCCTGACCTTGCCTCCTGCCAATTTGCCCAGTATTCCCAAGACTGCTGCTCCAGATGCCCTGGGTGACCTGATTGCCACCTTGCCATCGATGGGCACAGAACCGGCACGCCTGCCAGAGACGCGAAATACGACTCCGGCAGCACAGGCCGTCACGGCTCCTGCCAGCCCACCTGCTGCCCCAAGCACTCAGGCACCAACCGCCAGCAAACCGGCCACACCGGCTCCTGCTGCACCCCCGGCTGCCGCAAAACCAGCCACGTCCACCCCCTACTACCTGCAAGCAGGTGCGTTCCGCAACAATGCGGATGCAGAAGCCATGAAGGCACGCTTGCTGATGTTGGGCTTTGACGCATCGGTGCAAAGCGCTCAGGTCAACGGCAGCACCGTAAACCGGGTGCGCATGGGCCCTTTCAAGGGCATAGACGAAATGAACCGGGCTCGCAGCCGTCTGGCAGAGGAAAAAATTGATACATCGGTGGTACGGCCCTAAGCAATTTGTGCCAAAGGCAGCCCGAAGGTGAACTTTTCCGCCATTGCACAGGTCATAGACCTCATCTTCCCCCTTAAGGAAATTGATTCATGAAGCTGAACGCATTGTTTGTACGATCCCTGGTCGGTGCCAGTCTGTTGGCTGGGGCGACTTTGTTGCCCGCCACCAGCGCGCTGGCTCAACAAGCCGACCAAGGCTACGTCACCCTGCCTGCGGCTCAGCCCTCGGACAGCGTCGGTAAAACCGAAGTGCTGGAGTTCTTCTCCTATAGCTGCCCACACTGCGCCATTCTGGAACCCAAAGTCGAAGCCTGGGCCAAGAGCCTGCCCGACAATGTCGTGCTGCGCCGTGTGCCGGTCGCCTTCAATGCCGGTATGACCGACCTGCAAAAGCTGTACTACACCCTGGAAGCCATGGACCGTCTGGACCTGCATCCCAAGGTGTTTGAAGCGATTCACCAAAAGCGCGAACGCATTTTTGATGCCAAGACCATCACGGCCTGGGCAGCCCAGCAAGGCGTGGACAAGGCCCGCTTCGAGCAGACCTTCAATTCTTTTGGCGTACAGACCAAAGCCAACAAGGCCAACGAACTGTCCAATACCTACCAGATCCAGGGCACTCCTAGCCTGGCCGTGGGTGGCAAGTTTGTGACCTCGCCTGCCTTGGCAAATGGCTACGACGAAAGCATCACCAAGGCTCAAGAACTGGTGAAAATGGTCACCAATCGCTAATTAGCGGTCTGGCTGAGCCATACAGCCAAGGGCCCTCAAGACTGGATTCGTTCCGGTTTTGAGGGCCCTTTTCGTTTCCAGGCTTGTTGTTTGTTCCTGCTTGGCAATGACTGACATTCGGTCTGGCAAACCATCAAAAAACGAAGGTTCCTGCATCAAGCGCGTAATCGCCGCCACCCCATAGCCAGAACGCCGCTCAACAGCGCCAAGGCCGCCGCCGTCAAGACAGCAGCCAGCAAACCACTTTGGGCAATCATCGCCCCACCCAATATCGCCCCCAGCCCCGTGCCCGCATTGGCCGCCGCCACATTCAAGGTCCCCGCCAAGGCTTCAGCCTGCGGTGCCGTCTGCATGACGCGTACCTGACACACAGGGAACAGGACGGTATAGGCCAGGTTTGCACATTGCCTGAAGTAGTAATAGCGGGGCTTAAACGTGCGCCGCTTTCTCGAAGGCCTGCGTCAGGTCAGCATATAAATCGTGCGTTGATTCCAGGCCAATATGCAGGCGCACCAGACTGTCCTGGCTTTCTTTCCAATAGCTGTGGCCGCTTAAGAATGCGGTATCCACCAACTGCACCAGGCTCTCAAAGCCGCCCCAGGAAAAGCCGATGCCAAACAGCGTCAGGGCATCCACAAACACACGAGCCTGGGCATTGCTCATGCGTAGCTGCACCGACAACATGCCATTCGAGCCTGTGCAGTCGCGCTGCCACAGCGCATGGCCGGGATCTTGAGGCCAGGCCGGATGATAAATACGAGTAACTTCAGGACGACTATCCAGAAACTGGCAAACCTTCAAGGCATTGGCTGCACTTTCACGCATACGGATAGGCAAGGTGCGCACACCGCGCAAGGCCAGCCAGGCATCGTCCGCACTGATAGAAAAGCCCAGAGCATAGTGATTGTCGTGCAAGCGCTTGTTGATGGCCGGGTCTGCCGACATCACAGCCCCCAGCATCAAATCGGAATGGCCCGCCACGTACTTGGTACCCGCCACAATGGACACATCAAAACCCAGCTCCAGCGGGCGATAGATATAGCCCGAGCCCCAGGTATTGTCCGTAACCAGCAGCAGATTATGCTTGCGGCCAAACTCGGCCAAGGCAGGCATGTCCAGCATCTGCATCAGCAAAGAACCGGGCGATTCCACATACACCATGCGGGTGTTGTCTTGCAGATGACGGGACATTTCCTCGGGGGTGGGCGCACAAAACGTGGCCTGTATGCCCATACGGCGCAGCACGGTTTTTTCCAGATAGCGCACCGGACCGTAAGCACTGTCGGCAATCAGCACGTGATCGCCAGAATCCAGCAAGGCCAACAGACCCAGGGTGATCGCGGCCATGCCCGACGGTGCCAGCAAGGCCTGGGTGGCAGACTCCAACTGACAGAACACCTGCTCCAGCGCCGCATGGGTATCCATGCCGGAGCGCCCATAGGTCACCGACCGTTTTTCAGGATCGGCCTTATCCGCCTGTGCCCGGTCCAAAGCATCCAGATTGCGAAAGCGCACCGTGCTGGTGCGCATGATGGGCACAGCCACCGGTGCCGCATCCGTATGCGGGTCAAATGGTGCCAGACCAGTGTGTTGCAGGGCGGTATCCAGGGCGAGATCAGAGCTCATAGTGTCGGCAGGCGGTAGCAAGAAAAGCTCTACGCTACCACAGGCCATGATGCTCAGTCGCCTAAGTCCTTTTCGCTATATTGCGCCCCCTTATTAAGAGGGCGGCACAAGCGGTTCAGCGCTTAAATCCGCTGGAAGCGGTACACGCCATCCTCGCCCATTTCACGGCGCAGACGATCATCAAAGAACAAGGCGTGCAGGTGAGCAATCGCCTCGCCCATGGCAAAGGTCATCTGATGGGAGTCCAGCTTGCGGTGAAACAGCACGGGCAGAATATCCGCAGCAGTACAGGGCTGGGCGCAGGCTTCCAGGACTTCTTCCAGACGATCGGCGTGGTGCTCCTGCTGCTGGCGGATACGTTCATGCATGCCACGGAAAGGCTTGCCGTGCGAAGGCAGCACCAGGGTGTCCGGGGCCAGATCCTGATAGGACAGCAGGGAGTTCAGGTACAAGGGCAGCGGATTAGCGAAAGGCTCGGTATCGAACACGCTGATATTGGTGGAGATACGTGGCAAGAGCATGTCACCGGAGATCAGCACTTTCAGCTCTTCGCAGTACAGGGACATATGCTCGGGAGCATGGCCGTAACCCACAATCAAGCGCCAGGGGCGACCGGCAATCACCACGCGCTGACCATCCATCAAACGCACAAAACGCTCGGGCACCGAAGGCACCATCGAAGGATAGTAATCGCCCCGGCTGCGAATCTGCTCGCGAGCTTTTTCATCCTGCAAACCGTGACGAACAAAGTGCGCTTCAGCCGCGACACCGTTGGGACCACCTGCTTCTGCACCTGTCTGACGTCCACCTGCACCGGACCACAGCTTGGCGGTTGCGTAATCGGTCATGCTGATCCACAGCGGCGCATCCCAGCGCTGGCACAACCAGTCCGCCAAGCCAACATGATCCGGGTGCATGTGCGTGACGATCACACGCAGCACCGGCAAACCGTCCAGCTCATTCTGAAAAACCTGTTCCCACAGCTCGCGCACTTCGGGGCGAGCGACACCACAGTCCACAATCGTCCAGCCATCGCGCCCATCGATTTGGTCGCGCAATAGCCACAAATTGATGTGATCCAGCGCAAAGGGCAAAGGCATGCGCAGCCAGCGCACCCCCGGTGCGACTTCCAGGCTGCCGCCCGCTGGGGGCAGGGTATCTGCCCAGGGATAATTCAATTTTTGTTCGTTAGGATTCATGCTCGCTCCAATGAATGGCTCTTGTAGGGCGTAAGGGCAGACCATACTAAAAGGCCCTAGTTCGCACCCCGGCTCTATGGCATGATAGTTTACGTTTACGTAAATCACACTAAAAATGACAACGACAACCTGGACAATATCGGATCTGGCGCACGAGTTTGGCATCACGCCCCGCACCCTGCGCTTCTATGAAGATCAAGGAATTTTGAGCCCGCTGCGCCAAGGTACTCAGCGCATTTATCAGCCCCGCGATCGCGCACGCCTGAAGCTGGCCCTGCGCGGCAAAAGGCTGGGGCTGCAGTTATCGGAGATTCTGCGGCTGATCAATATGTATGAATCCCCGATGGACACGGCCTCCCAGCTTAAGCACTATCAGGAGGTTCTGAATGAGCATCGCCTGCGCCTGGAGCGTCAGCGACAGGACCTGGACCAGACCTTGCAGGAAATCCAGGACCAGCTCGACATCTGTCACAACATGAGCGAACAACTGAAAACCGAAGCCCGATAAGGGAAAACCCATATATATGACGTTTACGTAAACGTAATATAAATACAATTCCACAACCCATTTATTTCCACGGAGTGTCTCATGAGCCTGCCCGGCCTGAATTTCGATCTTGGCTCCGACCTGGACATGCTGCGCGACGCTGTCGCCGACTTCTCCCAGGCCGAAATTGCCCCCTTAGCGGCTCAGTTGGATCACGACGACCAGTTCCCCATGCACTTGTGGAAGAAATTCGGTGAGATGGGTTTGCTGGGCATGACCGTCAGCGAAGAATACGGTGGTGCCAACCTGGGTTACCTGGCGCACATGATCGCCATGGAAGAAATCTCGCGTGCCAGCGCCTCGGTGGCCCTGTCCTACGGTGCCCACTCCAATCTATGTGTGAACCAGATCAACCGCAACGGCACCGAAGCGCAAAAACAAAAATACCTGCCCAAACTGATCAGCGGCGAGCACATTGGTGCTTTGGCCATGAGCGAGCCGGGCGCCGGTTCTGACGTGGTCAGCATGAAGCTGCGTGCCGAAAAGAAGGGCGATCGCTATGTGCTGAACGGCTCCAAAATGTGGATTACCAACGGCCCGGACGCTGACACCCTGGTGGTGTACGCCAAGACCGACCCACAAGCTGGTTCGCGCGGCATTACCGCCTTCCTGATCGAAAAAGATTTCCCCGGTTTTTCCGTCGCCCAAAAGCTGGACAAGTTAGGCATGCGCGGCAGCCACACAGGCGAGCTGGTATTCCAGGACTGTGAAGTGCCTGAAGAAAACGTGCTGGGCCAACTCAATGGTGGCGTCAAAGTGCTGATGTCCGGCCTGGATTACGAACGCGCCGTGCTGGCCGGTGGCCCACTGGGCATCATGCAAGCCGTCATGGATGTGGTTGTCCCTTACATCCACGACCGCAAGCAGTTCGGCCAGGCCATTGGCGAATTCCAGTTGATTCAAGGCAAGGTGGCCGATATGTACACCACCCTGCAAGCCAGCCGTGCCCTGTGCTATGCCGTAGGCAAG
Source organism: Alcaligenes parafaecalis (assembly GCF_026344135.1). Lineage (NCBI taxonomy): Bacteria > Pseudomonadati > Pseudomonadota > Betaproteobacteria > Burkholderiales > Alcaligenaceae > Alcaligenes > Alcaligenes parafaecalis. Next base: position 123,725 of record NZ_JAPKNA010000005.1, read on the forward strand.
AATCTGGACCGTCTGGGTTCCGACCATGTGCGGTCTGTGCGCAAAGACTGTGCAGCCGCTATCTTGTACAGCGCTGAAAAAGCCACCTGGATGGCCGGTGAAGGCATCCAGATTCTGGGTGGTAACGGCTACATCAACGAGTTCCCCACAGGCCGCCTGTGGCGCGATGCCAAGCTGTACGAGATCGGCGCGGGCACCAGTGAAATCCGCCGCATGCTGATCGGCCGCGAACTGTTCGCCGAAACCGCCTAAAAAGGCAGAGGCATGTCTAACCCTGATTTTGGCGAAACCACGGTCATTACCCCGGTTCACAAACCGGGTTTGACGGCTGTCCAGGTGGCCCAGGCCATGCTGGACGGTTTTAATCGCCACTATGCGCTGTTTCGCTACAGCGCCCAGCGCGCCAAGTCTTTATACGAATCGGGCGACTGGCATGGTATCCAGCAACTGTCACGCGAACGTATCGAGTACTACGCCACGCGGGTGCGCGAATGCGCATCCATGCTCAGCCAGACGCTGCGCTTGCATCAGCCCGATCCGGCCAGCCCGGCGCATCTGGACGATGCCCAGCAACAGCTCTGGTTGCAGGCCAAGGCTGAATTTGTACGTCTGCTCTCGGGCCACCGTCAGCCAGAATGTGCGGAGACCTTCTTTAATTCCGTCTCCTGCCGCGTGCTGCACCGGCACTACTTCCGCAACGAATTCATTTTTGTGCGCCCAGCCGTTGCCACAGACTATCTGGATGGCGCGTTGCCTTCGTATCGGGTCTATTACCCTACCGAAGAAGGTCTGGAAGCCAGCCTGACCTATATGCTGGCCGACTTCGGTCTGGCCGCTCCCTTTGCCGATTTGCCACGCGATGTGCGTACGCTGGCCCGCATGGCCGTGCGCCAACTGTGCCGCCGTCTGCCACGAGGCTATGGCTCGCGCATCGGCTCGGATTGCCAGATTCAGGTGCTGAACTCCCTGTTTTTCCGCAACAAGGGGGCTTACGTCGTGGGCCGCCTGATCAATCAGGGTGAAGTGCTGCCGTTCTCGATTGCCATCCTGCATCGCCCCTCAGGACACTTGTATATAGACGCCTTGCTGCACACCACGGACGACCTGTCCACGCTGTTCAGCTTTACCCGCGCCTATTTTCTGGTCGATATGGAAGCGCCGTCGGCTTATGTGGACTTCCTGTCCAGCCTGCTGCCCCGCAAACCCAAGGCCGAGCTGTACACCGCCATCGGTCTGCAAAAGCAAGGCAAGACCCTGTTCTACCGCGACTTTCTGCATCACCTGTCGCACTCGCACGATCACTTTGATCTGGCACCCGGTATTGCCGGTATGGTGATGACAGTATTCACCCTGCCGTCCTATCCCTATGTGTTCAAGCTGATTCGTGACCGCATTCAAAAGCAGGGCATGGACCACGCCACGGTACGCAGCAAATACCAGCTTGTTAAAAAGCACGACCGCGTCGGGCGCATGGCGGACACCTGGGACTACGCTCAGGTTGCCTTGCCCAAAGACCGTTTTTCTCCGGCTTTGCTGGAAGAATTGCGCCGCGAAGTGCCCAGCCTGCTGGAAGAGTCCGAAGACACCATCTTGCTGCGTCACGTCTACATTGAACGGCGCATGACCCCGCTGAACCTGTATCTGAACAAAGCCAGCGACCCCGCCCTGAATGCCGCCGTGGAGCAATACGGCAAGGCCATCCGGGAACTGGCTGCCGCCGACATCTTCCCGGGCGACATGCTGTTCAAAAACTTTGGGGTGACCCGTCTGGGCCGCGTCGTCTTCTATGACTACGACGAAATCCAGCACATGCGCGAGATGAATTTCCGCGTGATTCCACCAGCGCCCAATGAAGAGGCCGAAATGGCCAGCGAGCCTTGGTATCCCATCGGCCCGAACGATGTATTTCCCGAAGAATTCGGCTACTTTCTATTGACCGACCCGCGCATCCGCAAAGCCTTCATGGCCCACCACGCAGAACTGCTGGAGCCTGAATGGTGGACTCAGTGCCGCTTGCGAGTAACGCAAGGTCGGATCGAAAATATTTTTCCGTATAACAAAGATCGGCAGTTGCATGAGTTTGCCAAACGCGCGCCGGTCTCCTCTTTGCAACCAGGAGTCTTTCATGACTAATTCCGTTGTCATCGTCTCGATCGCCCGTACGCCTATGGGCGGCATGATGGGTAGCCTGTCTGATCTGGCCGCCCACGAACTGGGCGCCGTCGCCATCAAGGCGGCCGTGGAGCGCTCCGGCATCCAAGCCGACAAAGTCGACGAAGTGATCATGGGTAACGTGCTGCAAGCCGGTCAGGGCCAGGCGCCCGCTCGCCAGGCGGCATTGGGTGCCGGTCTGCCCCAGGGTGTGGCATGCACCACCATTCATAAAGTATGTGGTTCGGGCCTGAAAGCCGCCATGTTTGCCCACGACCTGCTCAAAGCGGGCAGCGTCGATGTGGTGGTGGCAGGCGGTCAGGAAAGCATGAGCAATGCCCCTTACCTGCTGCTCAAGGGCCGCGAAGGCTACCGCTACGGTCACTCCACTGTGTATGACCACATGGCCATGGACGGTCTGGAAGATGCGTACAGCCGTGGCACCGCCATGGGTGTGTTCGCTGAAGATTGCGCCAGCAAATACGAATTCAGCCGCGAAGAGCAAGATGCTTACGCGCTGGAATCGCTGCGCCGCGCTCGCCAAGCCAGCGATGACGGCAGCTTTGAATGGGAAATTGCCCCGGTCACCATTGCTGGCCGTAAAGGCGACGTCGTCATTGCCAAGGACGAAGCCCCTGCCAAAGCCATGCCCGAGAAAATCCCTACGCTGCGTCCTGCCTTCAAGAAAGACGGCACGATTACCGCTGCCAACGCCTCGTCCATCTCGGACGGTGCTGCCGCCATGGTCATCACCACCGAAGACAAGGCCAAAGAACTGGGCGCAACCCCATTGGCGCGCATTGTGGCTCACACCCAGCACGCCCATGAACCCGCCTGGTTCACGACCGCACCGGTAGCCGCTATCCAGAAACTGCTGGATAAAACCGGCTGGAGCGTGGCCGATGTCGACCTGTTCGAGATCAACGAAGCCTTTGCCGTGGTCACCATGGCGGCCATGAAAGAGCTGAACATCCCGCACGACAAGGTCAACATCCACGGCGGTGCCACTGCCCTGGGTCACCCCATCGGTGCATCGGGTGCTCGCCTCCTGGCAACCTTGATCGGCGCACTGCGCAAGACCGGCGGCAAGCGCGGTATTGCCTCGCTGTGCATTGGCGGTGGCGAAGCTGTCGCCCTGGCCGTCGAGCTGGTTTAAAGCAAGCTCATCAGCCGGGCTGCGGCCCGGCTGATTTTATGGGCTTTTCTCTGTTCTCTTTCCAGGCACGCCATGTCAGTTATTGAATCCCGCATCAATCCGCGTTCCCAAGAATTTCAGGACAACGCCTCGATCATGCAGGCCCTGATCCTTGATCTGCGCCAAAAGCTACAGACAACCGCATTGGGCGGATCGGAATCCTCCCGGCAACGCCATGTGGGACGCGGCAAACTGCTGCCCCGCGAGCGTGTCGAGCGCCTGCTGGACCCCGGCACTCCTTTTCTGGAGTTGTCCCCCCTGGCGGCTCAGGATGTGTATAACAACGAGTCACCGGGCGCGGGCATCATCACGGGCATTGGCCGCATTGCAGGCATTGAATGCGTAGTGGTGTGCAACGATGCAACGGTTAAAGGCGGCACCTATTACCCGCTAACCGTCAAAAAGCATTTGCGTGCCCAGGAAGTTGCCCAACAGAACAATCTGCCTTGCGTGTACCTGGTCGACTCGGGTGGCGCCAACCTGCCCAACCAGGAAGACGTATTCCCGGATCGTGACCACTTTGGCCGCATCTTCTACAACCAGGCCAATATGTCGGCCCAGGGTATTGCACAGATCGCCGTGGTGATGGGTTCGTGTACCGCTGGCGGTGCCTATGTTCCGGCCATGAGCGATGAGTCCATCATCGTGCGCGACCAAGGCACCATCTTCCTGGGTGGCCCGCCACTGGTGAAAGCCGCAACAGGTGAAGAAGTCAGCGCTGAAGATCTGGGCGGTGGCGATGTGCACACCCGTCTGTCCGGCGTGGCCGACCATCTGGCCGAGAACGATCTGCATGCACTGGAACTGGCACGCCGCTGCGTCGGCCGCCTGAACCGCGAGAAAAAACTGCCCTGGCCGCTGAAAGAAGTTCGCGAGCCACGTTACGACCCGCAAGAGCTCAACGGCATCATCCCTGCCGACACCCGCAAGCCCTACGATGTGCGCGAAGTGATCGCTCGCATTGTGGATGACTCGGATTTTGATGAATTCAAGGCCCGCTTTGGTACCACGCTGGTGACCGGCTTTGCCCATATTCACGGCATGCCCGTGGGCATCATCGCCAATAACGGCATTCTGTTCTCGGAAGCGGCCCAGAAGGGCGCGCACTTCATCGAACTGTGCTGCCAGCGCAAGACGCCCCTGGTGTTTCTGCAAAACATCACCGGCTTCATGGTGGGCCGCAAGTACGAAAACGAAGGGATTGCCCGTCATGGCGCCAAGCTGGTCACCGCCGTATCTACCGCGGCTGTACCCAAGTTCACCGTGATTCTGGGCGGCTCCTTTGGTGCCGGTAACTACGGTATGTGTGGCCGTGCCTTCAGCCCGCGACTGCTGTTCCTCTGGCCCAATGCCCGTATCTCGGTCATGGGTGGTGAGCAGGCTGCCAGCGTGCTGGCCACCGTGCGCCGTGATGGTCTGGAAGCCCGTGGCCAAAGCTGGAGCGCCGAGGAAGAAGAAGCCTTCAAGGCCCCCATCCGCGAACAATACGAACATGAAGGCCACCCCTACTACGCCACTGCGCGTCTGTGGGATGACGGCATCATCCAGCCTTCGGACACCCGGCGCGTTCTGGCCCTGGGCCTGTCCGCCGCCTTGAACGCCCCTATTGAAGACACCCGCTTTGGCGTGTTCCGCATGTAAGACAAGGAGACACTGTGTTTCAGACCCTGCTGATAGCCAATCGCGGTGAAATTGCCTGCCGGGTGGCCGCCACTGCCCGCAGCCTGGGACTGCGTACCGTTGCGGTTTACTCCGACGCGGACGCCGACGCCCAGCACGTACGTGCTTGTGATCAAGCCGTGCGCATCGGTGGCCCCGAGCCACGCGACAGTTACTTGAAGATCGACGCCATTCTGGAAGCCGCTCGTGCCACTGGCGCGAACGCGATCCACCCTGGCTATGGTTTTCTGTCCGAGAACGAGCACTTTGCTCGCGCTTGTGAAGAAGCCGGCATTATTTTTGTAGGCCCACCCGCTCAAGCCATTGCGGCCATGGGCAGCAAGTCCGCCGCCAAATCCCTGATGGAAAAAGCTGGTGTGCCTTTGGTGCCCGGCTACCACGGCGACAACCAGGACCCCGACTTTCTGCACCAGCAAGCCGACCAGATCGGCTACCCCGTGCTGATCAAGGCCAGTGCTGGCGGTGGCGGCAAGGGCATGCGTATTGTGGAAGAGTCCGGCGCGTTCCTGGAAGCCTTGCGCTCTTGCCAGCGCGAAGCCGCAAGCAGCTTTAGCGACGACCGCGTGCTGATCGAACGCTATATCACCAAGCCACGCCATATCGAAATCCAGGTCTTTGGTGACCAACATGGTGAGTACGTGTACCTGTTCGAGCGCGATTGCTCGGTACAGCGCCGTCACCAGAAAGTGATTGAAGAAGCTCCCGCCCCCGGCATGACGCCCGAGCGTCGCCAGGCCATGGGTGAAGCCGCCATTGCAGCGGCCCGCGCCGTGAACTATGTGGGTGCAGGCACGGTGGAATTTATTGCCGAGCAGGACGGGCGTTTCTACTTCATGGAAATGAATACCCGTCTGCAGGTGGAACACCCCGTCACCGAACTGATTACCGGCCACGATCTGGTCGAATGGCAGTTGCGTGTGGCCGATGGCCAGCCTTTGCCAGCCAAACAGGACGAGCTGAGCATCAATGGCCACGCCATCGAGGTTCGTATCTACGCAGAAAACCCCGATAAGGACTTTCTGCCCTCCATCGGTACGCTGCGCAGCTTGCAGTACCCCGCCCATGCGTCCTTTACCTCCGGTGATGTGCGTATTGACAGCGGTGTGCGTGAAGGCAGCGTCATCAGCCCCTTCTACGATCCCATGATCGCCAAGGTCATCACCCATGGTGCTGATCGTGAACAGGCTCGTCGTCGCCTGATTCGCACGCTAGCTGACACTCAGGTGGCCGGTGTACACACCAACAAGACCTTCCTGCAACGCCTGCTGGGCGATGAAGCCTTTGCCCAGGCCGATCTGGATACGGGCCTGATCCCACGCCGTCACGAGGCGCTGTTCCCCAGCAATCAGGACGTTCCGGCTTCTGTACTGGCTTTTGCCGCCTGCGCCGTGCTGACTCACCAAGGTATGAGCGGGCAAGCCCCCAACTCCGACCCGTGGGCGGTACATGACGCCTGGCGTCTAAGCGGGGACTACGATCAGAAAGTGGCCTTGCAACTGGGCGAGCAAGCCCACGAAGTTGTGCTGCAACGTCGTGAGAACCAGTGGCAGATCACGTTGGGCGAAACCCAACACGCACTGCGCTGGCAAGCCGAGGCAAGGGCTGGTCTGGCTAAAACTCTGACCTTGCGTCTGTGGCTGGATCAGGTCGAGTACCGCGCCCAGGTGCTGCAAGATGGCGACCATCTGCAAGTTGCCCAGGCCGGTTCGGACTGGACCCTGGCCGTGGTCGACACCCTGGCCAGTGCCGGAACCAACAGCCAGGAAGCCCACGGTGGCCGCCTGACCGCTCCCATGCCGGGCAAGATTATTGCCCTGAATGTGGAGCCCGGCACCATCGTCAAACAGGGCGATGTGCTGTTGGTGATGGAGGCCATGAAAATGGAACACTCCATTCAGGCACCTGCCGATGGCACTGTGGCCGAGCTGTTCTTTGCGGTGGGCGATCAAGTGCCCGAAGGCGCAGAACTGGTCACGATGGAGAGCTAAAACTCCTCCCCTCCAGCCCGTGCAAAACGCATTGCCGGGCTGGAAAAATAGGCGTAAAGTCGCACAAACAAGAGCCCCCACCCAGGGGCTCTTGCCGTTAAGAACGACTCATGACCGCCCAGCCCCTTACCCCTTACTGTGGTCGCTTTGCGCCTAGCCCCAGTGGTCCCTTGCACGAGGGTTCGCTGGTTGCCGCTATGGCCAGCTATCTGGATGCACGCGCCCAACACGGGCGCTGGCTGCTGCGTATTGAAGATATAGACACGCCGCGCGTCGTCCCCGGGGCTGACCAGATCATCATGCAGCAGTTGCAGGGTCTGGGCATGCACTGGGATGGTGACGTACTGTGGCAAAGCCAGCGGCTGGCCCGCTATCAGGACGTCTTTGACCGCCTGCACGAGCAGGATCTGGTTTACGGCTGCGCCTGCACCCGCCAGGAGATTCTGGCGGCCTCCCTGCCCATCGCCCCGGATTCGTCCGAACACCCCTATGTAGGCACCTGCCGTCACGGCATCCCTGCGGATCGTACGGTACGCGCCTGGCGCCTGCGGGTACCCCAGGGTATCGAGCACTTCACTGACCGCTGGGCAGGGCCACAGCAACAGGACGTCGCCAAGGAAGTGGGCGACTACATCCTCAAACGGGCAGACAAGCTCTGGGCCTATCAGTTTGTGGTGGTCATCGACGATGCAGACAGCCAGATCACCGATGTGGTCAGGGGAGCCGACTTGCTCAGCTCCACCGCCCGCCAGCGCGTCCTGCAAGGCATTCTGGGCCTGCCTGTCCCGCGCACTCTGCACGTGCCGCTGGCCTGCGATGAGCAAGGCCGCAAGCTCTCCAAGCAGAACCATGCCCCGGCCTTTGATTTGGACCATCCACTGGAAACCCTGAACCGGGTCTGGGCCTTTCTGGGTTTTGCTCCCTTGGCGGCGAACACCTTGGACGAATTCTGGAGCCAGGCCATCAGCGCCTGGGCTCAACGCTTCCCGCTACCTGCAGACCAAGGCCCGAACAACTAAGTAACGAGCCGAGGCTGGATGCGGATGCGGATGCGGATGCGGATGCGGATGCCAGCTAGTGTCGTGAGCTTTCAGACTCTGCCAAGCAGCCTGCAAGGTTTCAAATAAACGACAGTTTCTGCCCCAACAATCGATTTATGTTCCAATTGTAGGGATGCTCGGCCCGAACCGGCCGCAGCCAGAGCAAAAACAGGCAAAACACCGCCTGAAAGCACAAGGCAAGCTCCCTACATCCTCCGGACACCCCATTTGCCCCCTACCGCAAATCAGCGTAAAGTTTGGTCACTGGTTACCGAAATCACGCAGTTTTTTTAATCACTTAGGACGGCAACCTTATACCCATGTTTGATATCCTGGTTTATCTATTCGAGACGTATTACAACCCCCAGTCCTGTCCCAAGGCGGAGGTTCTGGCCCACAAGCTGGCCGCTATTGGCTTTGAAGACGAGGACATCAACGACGCACTGGGCTGGTTACATGCACTGGGCGAGACCTCGCAACAGTGTCAGCCTACGGCTCAACTCAGTCCCATCAGTCAGCGTATTTTTTCTGAGCACGAACAGCATGTGCTGGGCGCTGATGCAATGGGTTTCATCACCTTTTTGCAAAACTCCGGCGCTCTTACCGCCCACCTGCGCGAAATTTTGATTGAAAGCGCCATGACGGTGGATGAAAGCCCCGTGTCTTTGGACAAAATAAAAATTGTTGCCCTGATGGTTCTCTGGAGCCACGAAGCCGAGATCGATCACCTGATCTTTGAAGAGCTGCTCAGCGACGACTCCACCCGTCAGTCTCATTAAGCACGTACACAGGAACCGTATTTTTGTTCAGGAAACGGCCCCGATAAAGAGGGTCCTTCACAAGCAAAAAACCAAGGCCCGAATCCGACAGCACATCGGATTCGGGCCTTTTTGATGGGTCTTGCTGTCGTCTGAACAATGTTCAGCCTTCTTTATAGAGACAGCCCAAATACAAGAAAGCCGGATCGCCTCTGTTAAAAGCAATCCGGCTTCAGGACAATGGGCGCAGGCTTACTTGATGACCTGCCTGTCCTTGTCCAGCATCGCGCGCAGCAAGCTTTGGCCGCCCTCGACCACGGCAAACTCGCCGTAACGGGCTGCATCAAAGCGATCTGCCGAGCCTTCCGCAAAGAACCAGGCATCCGTGCCGGGCGTCCAGTTATTGCGGTGACGACGCATGCGCAAGCGCATCACATCACCCGTTTCAGCCACGGGCCCTTCTTCGCTCCACAGACGTTCCTGGCCATCCAGCTCCAGATAAATGCCTTTCATCTGCGCTACCTTGTTCTCATCTAGCTGTACGCCAATCACGACCCACTGCTGGGACTCAATCTTGGCGACGGCATCCTTGGGCAAACGCCAGGACAGATAAGACAGGTTTTGCGACAGAGCGAAGTTCAAGGACATATAGTCGCCCTGCATCAAGGAGCGCGGGTCTACAGGGGCCAGCTCCAGCAGCACGGTTTTGCCATCACTAAGGATGCGCTCTTTCTGCGCGATCACCACATTGGCCATGCCCAGAATTAACACCGTCCCCAGCAAGACACTGGCCACGATCCCTTTGGGGGCCGCTTGCACAGTCGATTCGGTGGCAGCTTTCTTACGTCCCAACTGGCCCAGGTAAGCAAACACCAGGCAGCCTAAGCCGGTTGCCAGCAACAGCTCAGCCTTGTCCAGCAGGCTGATGTCCAGGATGTAATACAGACGCCACAGGCAGAACAAGCCCATGGCTACGGCCACGGCCATCAAACTCAGGTAACGCCAGGCGTAAGCGGCCAGAATCCAGCTCAGAGCCAAGGCAACAGGCGGATAGGGCGTCCAGACCGAGCACAAAGCGGCCAGGCCCAGCAGGGCAATGCTATAGACCAGCGGCTGTTCGCGCCAACCGCGCCAGTAAAACGCCAGAATGGCTACAGGGGCTATCGCCAACAAGAAACCGGCTGGTGTCAGATAAGGGCGCGTTTCATCCCAGAAAGGAATGGAAAAAAACAAGGTGCTTGCAGACACAATGTGAATTTGAGCACACAGCAACAAGGACCAGAACAGGGGCTGCCAGAAGGTGGACTTCTTGCCATCGCGCAAATAGAGATGCCCCAGCAGCAGTGCCGCAAAGAACATGAAGGCCGCAGGCATTTCCAGCACCCAGTAAGGCATCATGGCCCAGCGATCAAACAAGCGCTCGATCACCAGAAACTCAATCGCGGCCAAGGCCCAGAGCGTCAGCAGCATGCGCAGCACAAACTGGCCCTTGGCCTGTCTATATAGCAAGGTGCTGATTACCACCGCCAACATGGCGCTGACTTCATTAGGCCAGGGATAGCGCATGTCCACAATGGGCATACTAAGCAGCAGGATCGCACACGCTACCCAGCCGCCCACCAGATCTCGACTGGGCACGGTATGCGCTTTGGCAAAAAGCAACGGGGACACCGCCGCCATGATCCCGCCCAATACACCTAGCACTTCCAGGCTCAAATCCAGCGAGACGACCAAGTACAACAGGATGATCAGCGGCAGAAGCAGGAACAGGAACAGCTTGATCAGCCGCAGATACCAAGGGTGATGTTCATCACTGCCTTGAGTATCCAGTGCATCTGCCTGAGCCGGTTGTTGAGCTTGCGTAGCGGCATCAGCCTGGACGCTGGCCTGAGCATTGGCCAGGACCTCTGCTGTTGAAGCCGCAGGACTTGTTGCCGCTGCTGCGTTGACAGTTGATTGAGTTGCAGCCGCTTCGGTTCCAGCAGTGGCATTTGCCGTGACAGTGGTAGTTGTTGCATCAACTACCGAGGCCGTTGCCAATGTGGCACCTGAATCAAGATCGGCCTTGATAGCGCCCACTGTATCTTCTTTAGCAGCCAAGGCCTCGCCGCCATGAGTCCGTCGCCAATTGACGACCTGCTGCTGCAAGAAACGCAGCAGCCCCAGACCCAGACCCACGATCACCACCACGATCAAGAGGAAAGCATCCCCCGCATGCTCGATGATCAATGCGCTCAAGGAGCCATAAGCCCCGAACGCGGCCAGCGACATGATCAGCAAATCCGGGCGGCGGTAGTGATAAATACCGTACAGCACCAGGAACAGAACCAGTCCCAGCAGGAAGTCGCCTTCCATGACCTGGGCACCAATGAAAAAGCCCACCGCAATCGCCGCCACACGCGGCAGGATGCGCCACGGGTCATAACGCGCGCGCCAAATGGTTTCAGCCGCCAGCAACAGCAACGCATTCACCCCCAGAGCCATCAAGGTCTGCGAAGTATAGGTACGCTCAAACCAGCCCAGGCGGGTCACATCTATCCATAAGTACAGGGCGGTATTAATCAGTACCAGCCACAGCACCGACAGAAAGACACTGCGCACCGTGAATACCCAAGGTATGATCAGCACAGTCCACAATGCGAAAAGCTGCCAGGGGTCCGCGCCAGTCTGATAAGTCTGGCCAATCAGCGCCAGCAAACCGCCCGTGGCCACGGCGGCCAGGCCGGTCAAAGCAGCAGGCACTCCCAGATCATGTCCCCAGCCACCGGAACGTCGGCGAAACAGCAAGGCCAGTCCTGCTGAAATCAGCACGGCTCCTTGAGCAAGGGCAAATTTGGCAACATGCCCCCAGTTTTCCCAATTGGCCGCAATCCAGGTCACCAGACCACTGGCAAGCAGCAAAACAGCCAAACCCCAGGCTAGTTTTGTGAGAAATACTCGCCAGTCCGTTGGCCATACGTTAGTCTTGTCAGTTCTCATAACTTGCATAGAGGGATAAGCACCTCGTATCATTTCGCGCATTGCAGCGCAGTTGCTGTCACTGGAATCATATGGATAAAACACTAATCATTGCCGAGAAACCTTCTGTCGCCGTAGATATCTCGCGGGCATTGGGCGGTTTCACTCGAGAAGGTGATTATTTTGAAAGCGATCGCTATGTGCTGGCCTCCAGCATCGGCCATCTGCTGGGCCTGGTGGCCCCTAATGATCCGGTCCGCGGCAAGTGGAGCTTCACACATCTACCTGTTATTCCCCCTCAGTTTGAGCTCAACCCGACTGACAAGAAATCGACTGAGCGCTTGAAACTGCTGGTCAAGCTGATCAAACGAAAAGATGTCACCGCTGTTATTAATGCCTGTGACGCGGGGCGCGAGGGCGAGCTGATTTTTCGCTACATTATGCAGTACGCCGGGGCGAAAAAACCGGTGCAAAGGCTTTGGTTACGTTCGATGACACAATCGGCGATTCGTGAAGCATTTGAGAATCTGCGCGATGACGAGGACATGAAACCGCTGGAAGCGGCGGCACGTTCGCGCGCCGAGGCAGACTGGCTGGTGGGCATTAACGGCACCCGTGCCATGACGGCCTTCAACAGCAAGGACGGCGGCTTTTTCAAAACCCCCGTGGGCCGTGTGCAAACCCCCACGCTGGCTATCGTGAACGAGCGCGAAAACCGTATTCGCCAGTTCGTGTCGCGCGATTACTGGGAAGTCCACGCGGACTTTATCGCTGCCGCAGGCTTGTATACCGGCCGCTGGTTTGACCCTAAATTCACCAAAGACGAGCACGACGCCGAGAAGAAAGACTCGCGCCTCTGGTCCCTGACGGCGGCCCAAACCATTGTGGCTGCGTGCCGCGAGCAACCCGGTGTTGTCACCGAGGAATCCAAGCCCAGCACGCAGATGTCGCCCGCCCTGTTTGATTTGACCTCGCTGCAACGCGAAGCCAACTCGCGCTTCGGTTTCTCCGCCAAGACCACCTTGTCTTTGGCGCAGACACTGTACGAACGCCACAAGGCCCTGACTTACCCGCGTACGGATTCGCGCTATCTGCCCGAAGACTATGTCACCACCGTGCAAGAAACCATGCGCGCCCTGGCCGACAGCGGCACGCCCGCCAGCGCTTCGGTGCAACCGTTTGCGCAGGAAGTGGTTGAGCAGAAATGGGTAAAACCTAACCGTCGTATTTTCGACAACAAAAAGGTTTCGGATCACTTTGCCATCATCCCCACCTTGCAGGTGCCTCGGGAACTGAGCGATGCCGAACACAAGATTTACGAGCTGATCAGCCGTCGTTTCCTGGCCGTGTTCTTCCCGGCAGCGGAATTCCGCGTCACCACGCGTATTACGCAGGTGTCGGGACACCACTTCAAGACGGAAGGCAAAGTGCTGGTCAAACCGGGCTGGCTGGCTATTTATGGCCGCGATGCTCAAGGTGAAGATGCTTCCCTGGTGCCTGTTGCCGATGGCGAGAAGGTTCGCACTGAAGATGTCAACACCAAAGCGCTGGCCACCAAGCCGCCTGCACGTTTTACAGAAGCGACCTTGCTGTCGGCCATGGAAAGCGCGGGCAAGCTGGTCGATGACGAAGCCTTGCGCGAAGCCATGTCCGAGCGTGGTCTGGGCACACCAGCCACTCGCGCCGCCATTATTGAAGGCCTGCTGAACGAAGCCTACCTGCGCCGTGAAGGCCGCGAGCTGGTGCCTAGCGCCAAGGCGCGTCAGTTGATGACTCTGCTGTCTGGCCTGGGTGTTAGCGAACTGACCTCCCCCGAGTTGACCGGAGAATGGGAGCATCAGCTCAAACAGATCGAGCAGCGCCAGTTGGACCGCGATGTCTTCATGCGCGAAATTGCACAAATGACGCAAGTCATCGTCAAGCGCGCTAAAGAGTATGAACGCGACACCGTCCCTGGCGATTACGCGACTTTGCAGACGCCGTGCCCCAAGTGTGGTGCAGTGGTCAAAGAGAACTACCGTCGTTATGCCTGCACGGCTTGCGACTTCTCTATTGGCAAGCACCCCGGCGGTCGCACGTTTGAACTGCCGGAAGTCGAAGAGCTGCTGGCCAAGAAGGAACTGGGTCCATTGCCTGGTTTCATCAGCAAAATGGGCCGCCCCTTTGCGGCACTGCTGCGCATCACCGATGAATTCAAGCTGGAGTTCGACTTCGGCCAGAATGATGATGATGAAGACGAGACCCTGGACTTCAGCGGTCAGACCCCGGTGGGCCCATGCCCCAAGTGCCAGTCTTCCGTTTTTGAGCACGGCTTGCGTTATTTGTGCGAAAAGTCGGTTGGCCCATCCAAGAGTTGCGACTTCCGTAGCGGCAAGGTGATTTTGCAGCAAGAGATCACCCGCGAGCAGATGGCCAAGCTGTTGGGCGAAGGCAAGACGGACTTGCTGGACGGTTTCGTGTCCTCACGTACCAATCGCAAGTTCAAGGCCTTCCTGGTGCGTCAGGCAGACGGCAAGATCGGTTTCGAGTTCGAGCCTCGCCCAGAGAAACCAGCCCGCAAGTCGGCGGCCAAGAAAACGGCAACTAAAGCAGCGGCTAAAAAGACAGCAGTGAAGAAAACAGCCGCCAAGAAGACGGCAGCCAAGAAAACGGCTGCTAAAAAGACGGCTAGCAAGGCAGAGTAAAAAGCTCGGCTTGTTTGGAAGAACGGCCTCCTTTTTTGGGGGCCGTTTTTTTATGGGCAATCGTGTAGAGCTGGCAGGCTGGGAAGAGAGTCTCTGTAGAGACGCCATTCAGGGACAGGGTTTGGGTCTCCGGGCTGAGCACTTGCCGGTGCTGCGCACCGGTCCCCTTGTCGAGTACAGGCTCCGGGCGCACCCTGAACTCGCCCGGTGGTTTGTCCCCCGGACAAACCACAAGCGCCGGGCTCAAACAGCAGGGCGCTTGCATCCCGGATCCCGCACTCGCCTGCGGCAAGTACTCTGAACCGCCCCGAGACCCAAACCCTGTCCCTGAATGGCTCACAATAGTTCTTTGCCCATAGGCTGTAAGACTTCTTACCCTTATGACCTCAGTCCCATCACAGTATTTATGACGCTCCTGAGCGACGTCCCTGAGCAAGGCGCAGGGAAACGACCGAAACATAAGCTGCTAAACACACACAAGCATCAAACGGCAAACAACACATAGTGCATGGCACTCGACACAAGCCACACAGCAACTAGCAACTAGCAACTAGCAACTAGCGAATGCAAAACCAGCCGAAGCAATGTTGCAAGGCCGAGGTATTAAAACGGTGTGAAGGCGCGAGTCCGTGGGGCTCTGGGGGTGGGCGAATCAGAGTACTTGCCGCGGTCAGGAGATAGCGCAGGGATCCAAGCATCCTGCTGTTTGAGCACGACGCTTATGGTTTGTCCGGTGGACAAACCATCGTGCGAGTTCAGGATGCGCCCTGCGCTATCTCCTGACAAGGGCACCGGTGCGCAGCACCGGCAAGTGCTCAGCCCACCCCCAGAGCCCCACGGACTCGCGCCTGGCTTTTAATAAGCTCTCCTACGCCAAGCTGCGCCTCTATCACCAACTCGACCCGCACTAAGTGCTATGCAACGGCATGGAAACCCACGATTAAAGCGGTAAATAAAACAATGCCTTAGCCAGCACCACAATCAGCAGTACGTGCGCAAACACACTAAGGTGAATAATCCGTGATCGGCGGGCCGTCATGGTTCTGCGTCGGCTCATCACCATGACGGACAGGAAGTGTCCAAACACACTCAAAGCCAAGGTGATTTTCAAACCCAGAATCCAGGCCCTGGCTCCACCGACCTCAAACAAGGCCCGATGCTGCCAAGCCAGGCTCAGGCCTGCGCCATAGAGCAATAACAAGACCCAGGGCATGATGCGACGCGCCCGCCGCCCCAGCGCATGTTCAAACTCCCGCATTGCAGGGCGTGACACCTGACGTGCCAGAGGCGACAACATCAGCACTTCAAAAAACACCGTGCCGATGAAAAAAATCGCCGCCAAAAGGTGAACTAACAACAGGGCAAAATAGCTCATGAATACCGCTCAAGAAAGCAGAGAATCCATCAACGGTACACCAGGTCTCGAGCCCACAAACTGACTTCTGGCACATAGCTGATCAGCATCAAGCAGGCCAGGATGACGACCACAAAAGGCAGCAACGGTCGTATCAGTTTTTCCAGAGAAATCCCGGCGACCGAACACGCCGCAAACAGGTTCACACCAAAAGGCGGAGTCACCATGCCCAAGGCCAGATTGACCACCATGATGATCCCGAAGTGCGCCGGATCAATGCCAAACTGCATGGCGACCGGCAACAAGAGCGGAGCCAAGACCACAATCGAGGCGGAAGTCTCGACAAACATCCCAACTACAAACAAGGCCGCATTCACACCCAGCAAAAACATCATGGGACTGCTGAACAGCTCGCCCAACCAGACCCCCATGGCAGCCGGAATACCAGTGCGATTAAGTAAAAAACCGAACACACCCGCGTTGGCAATGATGAACATGATCACAGCCGTGGAAACCACCGAGCGATGCAAAACCTTGGACAGATCGCTCCATTTAACGCTGCGATAAACAAACATGCTCACGATCAAGGCATACACCACCGCCACCGCTGATGCTTCCGTCGGCGTGAAAATGCCCCCGTAAATTCCGCCCAGAATAATCACCGGCATCAGCAAGGCCAGCCAGGCTTGCCGAAACGCCGTCCAGACGCCAAGACGACCCACACCATCCTGTAAACCCAGACCATGACGACGTGCATACAACCACACATAAATCATCAAGGCGCCGCCAATCAGCAAACCAGGGCCAATACCCGCGACAAACAGCTCACCCACTGAGGTATCAGTCGATACGGCGAACAAAATCATGGGAATCGACGGGGGAATGATGACCCCCAGCTCTGCAGCAGAGGCTTGCAAGGATGCGGCAAAAGGAGTGGGGTAACCATGTCGGACCATAGCCGGAATCAGGATCGCCCCCACCGCGAAGGTGGTAGCCACACTGGAGCCCGCTACCGCAGCGAAAATCATGCAGGTCAGCACACAGCTACAGGCTAACCCCCCTTGCACACCGCCCACCAGACTTTTGGCAAACTCCACCATGCGATTGGACATGCCACCCGATTCCATCAGATTGCCCGCCAAAATAAAGAACGGCACAGCAACCAAGGGGTACTTATCCAGAGCGGCATAGAGCTGCTGGGCAATGACCAGAAACGTCATGCGCCCCTCCCACGCTACCCCCGCCATATTGGCCAGCCCCACGGCAATCGCCACGGGCACCGTCAATACAAAAAACAGCAGCATGGACACAAGCATGATCTGGGACACGATACGGTCTCCGGTCTAAACAGATGCCCGCCAGGCATCCAGAGTTCGGTGGTGCTTTACAGGCACGGTGCAGGTATTGAGTTAGAGCTGGGTGTTATCCACGACGGCGGGCGCCGGATTGTCTAGCCAGCGGGCCAACAGACTCAAGATGGCCAGCACTGCCCCAATCGGAATCGCGATATACACCCAGGAAATGGACCACTCCAGACTAGGCATGGTTTGAAAGCGCACCCGCCAGGTCATTTGAATGCCGACCCAGGTCAGCAGACCAAAGAACCCAAGACACGTCAGCAGCACGGCACCATCCAGCCAACGCTGAGTGCGCTGCCCCACCCATAAACGCAGCACGTCCACGCTCAGCATGGCGCCCTGGCGCAAGGCCAGACAAAGACCCAGCATGACCGTCCAGATCAGAGCGGCGCGCGACCAGGCCTCGCTCCAGTCAGCAGGGGACTGGAGTACAAAACGCGCCACCACTTGATAGAACGCAGCCGCTACTGCCGAAAGCAGCAGCAACTGCGTCACCCAGGATACCAGGCGGAACAGGCCCTTATCCAACATGGACAGCAGAGCTTTCATGATGAGCGCCGTTTATTGAGTCTGACGGATGGCCTCGACCAGCTCCTGGCCGAACTGCTTGTAGTACTGGGGATAGATAGGCTCTACCGCTTTGGCAAACGCAGCATGGTCAACGGTATTAACCTGCATACCTTCGGCCTTGACGGCATCCACACCGGTTTTTTCGATATCGTCCACATAATCACGCATGGCCTGGGCCGCAGTGACACCGGCATCGCGCATCAACTGCTTGTCTTGGTCAGACAGGCCGTCATAGACCGCAGGCGACATCAACACCAGGGCTGGACCATAAACGTGAGCCGTCAACGACAGATACTTCTGCAACTGTGGCAGCTTGGCCGACACAATCACGGACAAGGGGTTTTCCTGGCCGTCGATCGTACCTTGTTGCAAGGCAGTCGCTACTTCAGGCCAGGCCATAGGCGTCGCCAGAATACCAAGCTCACGGAATGCGGCGATGTGAATCGGGTTTTCTGTCGTGCGGATCTTCAGGCCCTTGGCATCAGCAGGCGTGGTAACCGGGCGCACATTATTGGTCAGATGACGGAAGCCTTGCTCGCCCCAGGCTAAGGCCACAATGCCACGCTTGGGAAATTCGGCCAGCATATCCTGACCAATCTTGCCATCCAGCACATGGCGGGCATGTGACAGATCACGGAACAGGAAAGGGATGTCGAATACGCCCGTTTTAGGGACAAAGTTCAGAGTTGCGCCCGTAGACACAATCGCCAGATCAATCGTGCCTAGCTGCAGGCCTTCAATAACCTCGCGCTCGCCACCCAGGGCGCTGTTGGGAAAGGCCTCAATGGTGTAGTTGCCATCCTTTTCCAAGGCACTGGCAAAGGCTTTGGCGCCCGCACCATAGTGGGAGCTGGTGGACAAGGCGTAGGCCAGCTTCAAGGAAGTCTGCGCCGTAGCAGCTCCCGCCGCCAGGCCCAAGCCCAGCATCAAACCCGCGGCCAAAAGACGGTTCTTCATGTGACGGTACATCATGCATGCCCCTCCTGTCTGAATGGATCAGTGTATTTAATGCGTAGTACTCGGGCTGGGACATAGGGGTTTTTACGCCTGTGTCCCAGCCCGGCACCTTATTCTTCTACGTACCAGTTATCTTCGGACAACATGACCTGTTGATGGCCATAGCCTGCTGGCATCATGGGGAAACAGTTCTCCAGCGCCAGCACTTCCACGTTCAGGAAGAAGGGGCCATCGTGGGCCAGACAGCGTTCCAGAGCCGCATCCAGTTGATCAGGATGCTCCACGCGCTCGGCTTCCCAACCAAAGGCACGCGACAAGGCCACGAAATCGGGCAGGGCTTCGTTATAGCTGTGGCTGTAACGGCCATCGTGAATCAGCTCTTGCCACTGACGCACCATACCCATGTGGCGGTTATTGCACAAAATGACCTTGATAGGCGCGCGATGCTGCACGGCACTGGCCAGTTCCTGAATGTTCATCAAGACTGACGCGTCTCCACTGACACACACCACCAACTTGTCGGGATGCGCAATCTGCGCTCCAAAAGCAGCCGGTACGCCATAGCCCATGGTGCCTGCACCACCCGACGTCAGCCAGCGACGAGGGCGATCAAATTTGATGTATTGAGCCGCCCACATCTGATGCTGACCCACATCGGTAGACACAATCGCATCGCGTCCTTCCAGGTGCGAATCCAGACTTTGCAGCAAGTGCTGCGGCAAGATCGCGTCGCTACGAGGGGTCACCTTCAAACACTCCTGCGCACGCCAGACGCCAATGCGCTGCCACCAGTCATTCAGACGGCCTTCGGGCAAGTCATGATGAGACAGCTCTTTACGCAAAGCACGCAGCAGGGGATAACAATCACCCACCAAAGCCACATCGGCACGCACAACCTTGTCGATGGAGCCGGGGTCGATATCAATATGAATCTTGCTGGCATGCGGGCAGAAATCGGACAGACGGCCGGTAATGCGGTCATCGAAACGAGCGCCCACACAGATAATCAGATCCGCATGGTGCATGGCCAGATTGGCTTCCAGCGTGCCGTGCATGCCCAACATGCCTACGAACTGCTCGTCACGTGCGGGGTAAGCACCCAAACCCATCAGGGTCAGCGTACAAGGCGCGCCGGTTTCCTGAACCAGGCTGGTAAAGGCATGGCTGGCATCGGCACCAGAGTTGATCAGGCCGCCACCGCCGTAAAACACAGGGCGACGCGCATGGGCGATCATGGCGGCCGCACGCTTGATTGCAGCTTCCTGAGCAGGAGCCGGAGCAGCAGGAGCCAGCAGGCTGTCAGCCTCTTCCTGTGCAGGAGCTTCCGCACTGGCAGCCGCCAGGGTGGCAATCTGAATATCTTTAGGGAAGTCCAGCAACACCGGGCCGGGACGGCCTTGTGTACACAGACGCAGGGCTTTGGCTGTCAGGGAGGCCACATCTTCAATACGGCGAACCTGAGCATTCCATTTGGTGACAGGGCGCGAAATACCGATGGCATCGCACTCCTGGAAAGCAGCAGTACCAATCGCTGTCGTCGCGACTTGCCCACTAATACACAGGACAGGGATAGAATCGCACAAGGCATCCAGCAAACCAGAGGTCGTATTGGCCATACCGGGGCCGGATGTCACCAGCACCACACCGGGTTTGCCGGTGCTGCGGGCATAACCTTCAGCCGCATGTACAGCGGCTTGCTCGTGACGAACCAAAATATGACGAATTCGCGGTTGCGCATGAAGAGCATCATAGAGCGGTAACACCGCTCCGCCAGGATAACCAAAAATGGTATCTACACCCTGAGCGATCAAGGTTTCGAGCAAGATTTGCGCGCCGTTATGGGCGGTCGTTTCAAGTGACATGGTTGCGTAGCCCTGCATGTTTTGTAAGATAGATATCGCCGTCCAGTTTATCCCCTTTTACAGGCTGATTCCCCATGGTCACTCAACGCCAACCCTGGCACGTCGTTAAACCATCCAAACTGCATGGCAATGGCGTGTTTGCGCTACGCGATATTCCAGAAGGAACTCGCATCCTGCAATACGCCGGTAAACGGCTCACACCCGAACAGGCTGATGCGCTTTTCCCGGTTAATCCCGATGAGCCCTTTCACACATTCTTCTTTGCATTGAGCAACGGCAAGATTGTCGATGGCGGCCAGGGTGGCAATGATTCGCGCTGGATCAATCATTCTTGTGCCCCCAACTGTGAAGGCCACGAGAACGCGGACGGCTCGCGTGTGTTTATTGTGGCCATGCGCAATATCGCTGCCGGGGAAGAGCTGCTGTATGACTACTCGCTGGTCATTGACGATGAAATCACCGACGAGCTCAAGCAGAACTATCGCTGCCTGTGCGGCGCCCCCCAGTGCCGTGGCACCATGATTGCCCTGCCACCTGACCGCTCTCAAGTTGTTGCGGAAGAGCTGCGTGAAGTAGCCGCAGAACTGGATGCCGAAATGGAACAGGCCCGCAAAGCGCCGGTATCGTCCAAACTGAAAGCCGCTGATTCAAAGGCTGCCGAAAGTAAAACAGCGGCAAAGGATAAGTCTGATCAGGATAAAGACGAAGACGCTGACAACGATAAAGAATCCGTCAGCGAAAAAGACAAGAAAGATAAGAAAGACAAAAAGAAGAAGAAAGAAAAAGCCAAAAAGAAAGATAAAGGCAAAGATAAAAATAAGGACAAGAAGGCGTCCAAAAAGGACAAAGAAGGCAAAAAAGAGAAAAAGGGCGGTAAAAAAGAGTAAGCTTCCCTCAGCTCGCACTTAGCTCAAGCGGCCCTCCGGGGCCGTTTGTTTACCCCTGCTAATTGCCCGCACAGGCCCGGCAACACCCCCGCCGAGCCCAGGCCGAACACCCCACCACAGGTCGGTTCGCCGTGCCGGGCCAGGTTCACACCTCATCAGCTACGCGACTACACAAACCCCCACTTTGTGTGTGTGCTCGCCCTTATCCCTACCGTCTTTCCCCTGGCCGACTACGGCCCGCAGGTGCTTTTGCACCGGGGGAAATTACTCACTGCCAGCCCAGTCTTTGACCGCTAGCATGTAGCTTTATTGCCAAATCTGACAGATCTCATGGATTCAAGTTCTACAGATACACCTGATAATCACGTCGCCTCGCCCGCCGAATCCGGCCTGCGTATTCCTTTGCAAATAGAGGACTGGGCTTCAGTCCTGATCATGGCGGCCCTGGCTTTAATTACCTTTGCCAACGTGATCGTGCGCTATCTGACCGATAGCTCCTTTGCCTGGACCGAGGAAATCTCCATCTTCTTGCTGGTCGTCCTGACCATGAATGCTGGTGCCAGCGCCTGTGTGCGCCACCTGCACATTCGTATTGAAGTCTTTGCCGATGCGGGCACAAAGCGTCGTCAACGCCGCCTGGCCTTGTTTGGCATTGGCATGAGCCTGCTGTTCTTTATCGGCATGGCCGTTCTGTCGGGGCGCATGGCCCTGGATGAATTCGAGTGGGGCGATACCTCGCCATCCATTGGGGTGCCGACCTGGTGGTACAGCATGTGGCTGCCCATCCTGTCCACTACCTTGAGCCTGCGCTTGTTGGGCATGTGGGTACGTCGTTGGCAGGCTAAATCATGATTGCGACCCTGTTATTCGTCATTTTCATCGCCCTGATGTTAGTGGGCGTACCTGTTGGCGTGTCCCTGGGCATAGGCGGCGCTTTCGCCATCTTGATGTCCAACCTGGATACCCACTGGTTCGGTCTGATGGCCGTGCCACAAAGCTTTTACGCCGGTCTGGCCAAGTATCCCTTGCTGGCCATTCCCATGTTTGTGCTGGTGGGCTCCATCTTTGACCGCTCTGGCGTGGCCAGCCGCCTGGTGAATTTCGCTGTATCCCTGGTAGGCCGTGGGCCGGGCATGCTGCCGGTCGTCGCCATTGGCGTTGCCATGTTTCTGGGTGGTATTTCCGGCTCGGGGCCAGCCTGCGCGGCTGCGGTAGGTGCCGTCATGATTGGTGCCATGAAGCGCGCCGGTTACCCCAGCCCCTTTGCCGCCAGTATTGTGGCTGCAGGCGCCGCCACAGACATCCTGATTCCGCCCTCGATTGCCTTCATTATTTACTCGGTACTGGTGCCCGAAGCCTCCGTGCCTGCGCTGTTTGCCGCAGGAATGTTCCCCGGCATTCTGGCCGGTATTGGCCTGATCATTCCAGCCGTCTGGCTCTCGCGTCGCCACAAGCTAGGCATGGCCGAGGCCGAGCTGCCACGCCCGCCATTCTGGCGCAGCCTGCGTGAAGCCTCCTGGGGCCTGATTGCACCAGTGATCATTCTGGGCGGTATGCGTCTGGGTCTGTTCACCCCCACTGAAGCCGCCGTGGTGGCCGTGTTTTATGGCCTGTTTGTGGGCATGGTCATCCATCGCACCATCAAGTTTCGCGATCTTTTTCTGATCCTGCGGGAAGCTGCCGAATTATCAGCCGTCATCATGATGGTGGTGGCCCTGGCCGGTATTTTTGCCTGGGCTCTGTCCACCCTGAGCATTGTTGATCCCGTCACCAATGCCATCATCAACTCCGGTCTGGGCGAGTACGGCATTCTGGCGCTGATGATTGTCATGCTGATTGTGCTGGGCATGTTCCTGGACGGCATCTCGATCTTCCTGATCTTCGTGCCGCTCTTCATGCCCATCGTCTACAACTTTGGCTGGCATCCCGTCTGGTTCGGGGTGCTGCTGACCTTGAACGTGGCCCTGGGCCAGTTCACACCACCAGTGGCCGTCAACCTGATGGTGTCCTGCCGTATCGCGGGCGTGCCCATGGAAAGCACACTGCGCTGGGTAGGCTGGCTGCTGCTGGGTATGGGAGCGACCATGCTGATCGTTATCGCAGAACCCGAAATTGCCCTGTGGCTGCCACGCTACCTGGGCTTTAACTAAAACCACAAGACTGAAACACAACTCATAGAAAGGGAGACCTGACCCATGAAATTACGTCACATTCTGGCCACTCTGGCATGTACAGCCGCCACCCTGGCCGTGGTTCCTGCTGCCCAAGCTGCTTATAAATCCGAGTACAAGCTGTCCATCGTGGTGGGCACGACCTTCCCTTGGGGCCAAGGGGCAGTGATCTGGTCTGATCTGGTGCGCGAGCGCACTGATGGCCGCATCAATATCAAGATCTACCCCGGCACCTCGCTGGTGCAAGGCGACCAGACACGCGAGTTCACCGCCATTCGCCAAGGCATGATTGATATGGCCGTGGGCTCCACCATCAACTGGTCCCCCCAGATCAAGCAACTGAACCTGTTCTCCCTGCCATTCCTGCAACCTGATGCCAAAGCCACCGATGCTTTGATCAACGGCGAAGTGGGCAAAGACCTGTTTGGCTACATCGAAAAGGCCGGTGTGGTGCCTCTGGCCTGGGGAGAAAACGGTTTCCGTCAGATCAGTAATTCCAAGCACGAAATCACCAAACCTGAAGACATGAAGGGTTTGAAACTGCGCGTGGTGGGTTCGCCTCTGTACATGGACACCTTCAGCGCCCTGGGTGCCAACCCCACACAAATGAGCTGGGCTGACGCACAGCCAGCACTGGCCAATAAAGCCGTGGACGGCCAGGAAAACCCCCTGTCCATTTACGCCGGTGCCAAGCTGTACGACGTGCAGCAGCAATACCTGACCCTGTGGAACTATGTGTCCGACCCACTGGTGTTTGTGGTGAACCGCGACGTGTGGAAATCCTGGAGCGAGGAAGACCAGAAGATTGTGCGTGAAGCGGCTGTGGAAGCCGGTAAACGTGAAATCGTGATTGCCCGTACCGGCATCACCGCTGAAGATCCCTCCTTGCTCAAAGAGATCGAAGGCCACGGTGTGAAAGTTACTACCCTGACTCCGGAGCAGCATGCTGCCTTTGCCGAAGCCACCGCCGGTGTGGTCGAGAAATGGACCAAGACCATTGGCGAAGACCTGGTAAAGAAAGCACGCGAGGCGATTGCTGCCAGCCGCTAATTAGCTGGGTTTGAAGGACGAAAAGCCGGGCCTGAATAGGCCCGGCTTTTTTATTGTCTGACCGCTCCGCAAACCTCAAAGCCCAACAAGCCGCAGCCTAGCAACGCAGCGAAGCGCAGAGATACTTTTCACCGCTGGGCCACCTGAACGCACGCCCTGCTTGAGAAACGAGTGCTTAAAAGAAACAACTTGTCGCTGCAAGCCCTCACAAACTCCGCTTATTCCTTGAAGCGAATCGCCAGCATTTCACCCGTCGCACAGACCTCACCATTCGCGCTTAACGACAGGTCTACCCAGACCTTGCGCCCATCCAACTCACGCAGCTTGCCCTGCACGGTCAGCTCTGTCCCCATTGGAGTAGGACGCCGAAACTCCACTTTCAGGGAAGCCGTCACGCAGCGAATCGGCTCCTCGCTGGTGCCCATCTCGATATTCAAATCCCGATAGATGAAGGCTGCCGCAGACGCCGTACCGTGGCAGTCCAGCAAGGAGGCAATCAAGCCGCCATACACATGATTGGGCACACCACCGCTGTAAATAGGCTTGGGTGTGTAGCGAGCCACGGTATCGTCGCCGTCCCAATAGCTCTTTAGTTGATGCCCGTCGGGATTATGTTTGCCGCAGCCGTAACAGTGGCTGAAGTTATCGGCATAAAAGTCTTGAAACGCTTTATCCATATGGGTGCCTGCTGTCCTCAAAGAAACCAAGAGGCCGTGCTCCGCGTGGTAGCACGGCCTGCTCTTAAGCCGCTGAAGGTGGTTTGCCAGCGCTGCCATTCATCCAGACTTGCAGTCGCTGACAGCGCCTGCAATATCTTATTGAAACGCCGTTTCCAGAAAGCTGCGCAACTTGCGTGAATGCAGCCGTTCCTTGGGCATCTCGCGCAGCAACTCCAGCGCCCGGATGCCAATATGAAGATGCTGGCCTACCTGACGCGCATAAAACTCGCTGGCCATGCCCGGCAGTTTCAGCTCGCCATGCAAGGGCTTATCCGACACGCACAGCAAGGTGCCATACGGCACTCGGAAACGGAAGCCATTGGCTGCAATCGTGGCGGACTCCATATCCAGCGCAATCGCCCGCGACTGCGACAAGCGCCGCACCGGCTCGTGGTGATCGCGCAGTTCCCAGTTACGGTTATCAATGGAGGCCACCGTACCCGTACGCATGATGCGTTTCAGCTCCCAACCCGACAAGCCAGCCACCTCGGCCACAGCCTGCTCCAGAGCCACCTGGATTTCAGCCAGAGGAGGAATAGGCACCCAGGTAGGCAAATCCTCATCCAGCACGTGATCCTGACGCACATAGCCATGTGCCAGCACGTAATCACCCAAACGCTGAGTCGTACGCAAACCAGCGCAGTGGCCCAGCATCAGCCAGGCAGCAGGGCGCAAGACGGCGACGTGATCGGTAATGGTTTTGGCGTTGGATGGCCCAACACCGATATTGATCAGCGTGATGCCGGAATGATCCGCACGGCGCAGGTGATAAGAGGGCATTTGCGGTGCACGGGCCAGGGGCGAGCCTGTTGTTGAAGCATTCGCACCGGCTGGAGTGATGATATTGCCCGGCTCCACCAAGTCGATATAGCCCTGATCGTCCGCCTGCAGCACTTCACGCGCCCACTGGCAGAACTCGTCCACATAGAACTGGTAATTGGTGAACAGCACAAAGTTCTGGAAATACTCAGGCCGCGTAGCGCTGTAGTGCTGCAAGCGATGCAAAGAGTAGTCGATACGCGGTGCCGTGAACGGTGCCAACGGCAGGGGCTCGTTATGCACACGCTCCCAGGTTCCGTTGACGATGGCATCGTCCATATACGCCAGATCAGGCACATCGAAGTGATCGCGCAGGGTATCGCCGGGCGATTCGGGCACGGTTGTCACCGTGGACTGCACGCCATTGTTCAGCGCGAAGTGCAGCGGGATAGGTACGGAAGACTCACCCACTTCTACCTGCACACCGTGATTGCGCAACAGCAGTTCCAACTGCTCCAGCAAGTAGTCGTGATACAGGCCGGGAGCGGTGACGGTGGTCATATACACACCCGGCTCCACCACGTGCCCATAAGACAGACGGCTATCCACTTCCTGATACGTATCGACTCGCAAGCGCACGGCCGGGTAGCAGGCTCGGAAGCGCTGCCCGCGAGGAAAACCGGTTTCCAGACACTGGGCAAAGGAGTCGCGCAAAAACGCAGTGTTGCGATCGTAGATATGACGCAACTGCTCCAAGGCCTGGCCTGCGTCCAGATAGCCATTGAATGGGATCAACTCAGGCGTGGACGTGATACGGGAAAAACCGCTGGGATCAGACATAACAAGTATTCCAAGGGGAAACAAAGACAAGCAGATCTGCCAGCATCATAAGCTGTTTATTGTTCTGGCTCCTACACAGCTCTATGACAAATTCATCAATAAGGTCGTGACTGGTTTTTGACTGAACCACAAGCCCCACTGTCCACACAATGGACACGACTATCTGTCGTTTTGAGACTGAATTTACTCACCAGCACCATTTGAATCGGCGGCTTTACCCCGGTTTTGGGCAAATTCCACTTTTGGGCCAGGCCCTCGTCCACGTCCTTTCCCAAGCTGCTGTTTCGCAGCCCTGTTTTTATGCTAATGGCGCTATGCAAGCGGCTTGGCGAGCCTGTTCGATATTTCACCAGATGCCTGATGTGGCAGCTTATGATGGCAATCGGAAGCCCGGCACGTCTTCTACCTCATATATAAGACTTGCCCAAAACCAGTAAATACATTAAGTATGTAGTCTTAATACTTTTTGTATTAAATCCAGCTTGCGTCAGTCCTTCATAATTTAAGTTATCCAACCTGGCAGTGTGCTCGGCATGCGTGTGAGACATAGCTCGTCATCGCGCAAATTAGCTTGTATTTAGGCTAATTTACAATGGGTTAGCGTATTTTAGTGATTTTCGCTTCAAGCAATCTGCTCGCCCTCTGATGTCATTTGTGTCCTGGCGCCGCGTGGGCCTTTATGCCCGCGATTCAGCAAGTTCTGAATGTGCTCTTGACCAGGTTATTGCAGCCAACAAGGCCGTTTTGGCCTGCCGCTGTACCGAATCACTTTTAACTATCAGCAAGGGTACACATGACCACTCGAATCTCCTGCCAGCGATTGCAAGTCGCCGAGGTGCTTCATCAGTTCATCGAACAAGAAGCCCTGCCCGGCACAGGTATCTCCTCCGAAGCCTTCTGGGCTGGTTTCGATAAGCTGGTCCATGACCTGGCACCTAAAAACCGCGCCTTGCTGGCCGAACGTGACCGCCTGCAAGTGGAACTGGACAAATGGCACGGTGCCAACCCAGGCCCCATCAGCGATATGGCCGCCTACAAGAGCTTTCTGGGCTCCATCGGCTATCTGAAAGAGGCTCCTGCCTCCGTTAAGGTCAACACCGCTAACGTCGATACCGAAATCACCGAACAAGGTGGCCCTCAGCTCGTTGTGCCCATCATGAATGCACGTTACGCGCTGAACGCCGTAAACGCACGCTGGGGCAGCCTGTACGACGCCCTGTACGGCACCAATGCCATTCCTGACACCGACGGTGCCCAACGTGGCGGTGGCTACAACGCCGTGCGCGGTGCCAAGGTTATCGCCTTTGGCCGTCAGTTCCTGAACGACACCATTCCTCTGGCTCAAGGCAGCCACGATCAGGCTACCTCCTACACCATCGCTGACGGCGCTGTGCGCGTCACCCTGGAGAACGGCGGCACCACCGGCCTGAAAGACCCATCGACCCTGCTGGGTTACCGTGGTCAGCCTGACGCACCGGAAGCCATCGTCTTCCTGCACAACGGCCTGCACTTTGAACTGCAGATCGACCCCAACAGCCCCATCGGCAAGACCGACCCGGCTGGCGTGAAAGACATCGCCCTGGAATCGGCCCTGACCACCATCATGGACTGCGAAGACTCCGTGGCTGCCGTGGACGCCGACGACAAGGTCCTGGCCTACCGCAACTGGCTGGGTCTGGTTACCGGTTCGCTGACCGAAGAAATCAAGAAAGACGGCAAGGTGTTCACCCGCCGTCTGGCTGATGATCGCCAATACACCGACCTGAAAGGCGCGACCCAGACTCTGGCTGGCCGTTCCTTGATGTTCGTGCGTAACGTCGGCCACCTGATGAGCAACCCCGCCATTGTTGACGGCGAAGGTCGCGAAATCCCTGAAGGCATCCTGGACGCCGTGATCACCACCCTGATCGGCATGCGCGATCTAGAACTGAAGAAAAACTCGCGCAGCGGCTCGCTGTACATCGTTAAACCCAAAATGCACGGCCCTGACGAAGTGGCCTTTGCCAGCGAAATTTTTGACCGTGTGGAAGGCCTGCTGGGTCTGGCTCCCAACACCGTCAAGCTGGGCATCATGGACGAAGAGCGCCGCACCAGCGTAAACCTGAAGGCAGCCATTGCCCAGGCCACCGAGCGCGTTGTGTTCATCAACACTGGCTTCCTGGACCGTACTGGCGACGAAATCCACACTTGCATGCAAGCTGGCGCCGTAGTGCGCAAGGCCGACATGAAACAAGCTGACTGGCAGCCTGCCTACGAGCGCAACAACGTTCAGATCGGCCTGCAATGCGGCCTGCGCGGTCGTGCCCAGATTGGTAAAGGCATGTGGGCCATGCCTGACCTGATGGCTGAAATGCTGGAGCAAAAGATTGGTCACGTGAAGGCCGGTGGCAACACCGCCTGGGTGCCATCGCCTACCGCTGCTACGCTGCACGCCTTGCACTACCACCAAGTCAATGTGGTCGAAGTCCAGAAAGGTCTGGAAGGCGACACCAACGACTACCTGGACAGCATCCTGACTATTCCTGTGGCGACCGACACAAGCTGGTCCGCCAAGGAAATCCAGGAAGAACTGGACAACAACGCTCAGGGCATCCTGGGTTACGTGGTTCGCTGGATTGATCAGGGCGTGGGTTGCTCCAAAGTGCCTGACATCCATGACGTGGGCCTGATGGAAGACCGCGCTACTCTGCGTATCTCCAGCCAGCACATCGCCAACTGGCTGCTGCACGGCATCGTCACCCACGCACAAGTGGTTGAAACGCTGCAACGCATGGCGGCGGTGGTGGACCAGCAAAACGCGGGCGACCCAGCCTACCAGAACATGGCCGGCAACTTTGAAGGCTCCTTTGCTTTCCGCGCCGCTCAGGATCTGGTTCTGAAGGGTCTGGAACAGCCTAACGGCTACACCGAGCCTTTGCTGCACCAATGGCGTCTGGCATTCAAAGCCGCTCAAGCCTAAAGCACACGATGTCGCCCGGAGCCTGACTCCGGGTGGCGGGTGCCCCCAAAAATCCCCATCTTGCTGGTTCAGGATGGGGATTTTTTTCGTCTTCTGATTCGCCCCTTGCGATAACTACGAACTTGCACCGCCGCTTGCCGTCCTGCATGCTGACAAGGCTTGGGCAAGCTTGCCTGTTTCTGTCACTGTTTTTGACACTCTTTTTGCACCCTCCGTTTCCGCATGGCTTTCCGTTTTTCTCCCCTTCATGTCCTGGCTACGGCTGCTCTGGCTCTCTGCGCGACGTGGGCCTCCGCTCAAACCCTGGCCCTCAGTTTTGATGACGGCTTCAACCCCAACACGCAGCCACAAGCCAATCAATGGAATGAGCAAATATTGACCAGCCTGCGGGATCACAAGATCAAGGCAACGCTGTTCCCCTCGCTAGCCCGCATGGGCGGGGAAGAGGGACTGGGTCTGGTCCAGGCCTGGTCAAAAGAAGGACACCTGGTCGGCAACCATACCGCCAGCCATAAAAGCCTGGCCGACCCGGCGCTTAGTCTGGAGGACTTCATTGCAGATGTACAAGTTGCCGATGCAGTGTTCAAAAGTCTGCCCACCTTCACCCCCATGCTGCGCTTTCCTTATTTAAAGGAAGGAGACACCATCGCCAAGCGCGACGGCTTCCGTCAGTGGATGGCAGAGCATGATTACAAGAGTGCGCCCGTATCCATTGATGCCAGCGACTGGTACTACAGCCGGGTCTTTGCAGACCATGTGCAAGCGGGTAACAGTGCCAAAGCAGAACGCGTGAAGGAGCAGTACGTCCTTCACCTGCTGGATCGTGCCAGCTACTACGATCAACTGGCGCAAGAGGTTCTAGGACGCAGCCCGGCTCATGTGATCCTCTTGCATACCAACCAGATCAATGCGGCTGCATTGCCGGATGTGATCGCGGCATTCACTGCCAAGGGTTGGACCATCACATCAACAGAGACGGCATTTCAGGACCCCTTGTATGCACAAACCCCCGATACGCTGCCTGCCGGGGAGAGCATCATCTGGGCCTTGGCCAAGGCCAAAAACGTGCCGAACCTGCGCTATCCCGCCGAAGACTCCGTTTATGAAGAGCCCTTGTTGAAAGAGGCGGGATTGTTGCCGTGAACTCTGGTGGGCTATGAGCCATGAGCCATGAGCCATGAGCCATGAGCCATGAGCTATGAGCTGTGGGCTGTGGCTGTAAACCGTGAGCCGTGAGCCGTGAGCCGTGAGCCGTGAGCCGTGAGCCGTGAGCCGTGAGCCGTGAGCCGTGAGCCAGACCATGAAAACATCATGTTCACACGGCGACAATGCCTCCTTTTCATGCCCTCCACCACATCTGCTTGATCGCGGCTTGCCGTCCTCTCCACACATCTCAACCCTGCTGTCGAACCACAGCACCTGCAACCACTTTCAAACCCACGGCCTAAAAGCGCCCTAGTAGTCCCTGTCTGCCCCTTCTCGTTATAAACTCGAACTCATAACGAATTTAGACCGACAGGAAACCCCATGAAATCTTTGCTGTTTTCCGCCGCTTGCCTGCTGGCGATCACCACCACGGCCCACGCTTCCGATCTGCTGATTGCCACTGGTGCAGGCTATCGCAAGCCCGTCACGGAATTGATGGAAGCCTTCAATAAAGAAACCGGCCTGACGGTGGAAAGCAGCTTTGGCAATATGCAGCAGGTCCGCGCCCAGAGCGAACAAAATCCGGAGATTGCCGCCATCATTGGCGACCGCTTTTTTCTGGAGCCCATGGGCATTGCCCAGCAGTTCGTGAACATCAGCCAGGGTGCTCTGATGCTGGCCGTGCCCAAGGGCAAGACCATTGATTCCATCCAGGATTTGCAGCAGCCCAGCTACGCCCGCATTGCCATTGGCGATGCCAAGAAAACGGTTTACGGCCGTGCCGCCACCACCTGCATGGAACGTGAAAAAATCCAGGCCGATGGTCGCACCATTGAAGTCGCCATGCTGCCGCAAGTATCGACTTACTTGCTGAACGGCGAAGTGGATGCCGGTTTCATCAACCGCAGCGAAGCGCTGGCCCACAAGGACAAGCTGGGCACCATCCTGCCCATGCCAGCCCAATGTCACGACCCGATTGATCTGAGTCTGGCCGTGCTCAAGGACCGCCCTGAAAACCCTGCCTTGCAATCCTGGACCCAGTTCCTGGGCTCGGACAAGGCCAAATCCATTCTTGAGCGCCACGGCCTGTGATGTCTGCCTGGATGAGCTGCTCCAGCAGCTCGCTAGGCCTGAGTGTATATGTGCTGGCCGCCACCCTGGTGGCCCAATTGGTTCTGGGGGTAGCACTGGCCTGGGTACTGGCCAGAAAACGCTTTCCGGGCCACGGATTACTCGATTCGCTGGTGAGTCTGCCGCTGGTTTTTCCACCGATTGTCATCGGTTATTTGCTGCTGCTTGCCTTGGGCAGACAGGGCTGGCTAGCCAGTGCCACCGGCTGGTCGCCCAATATTGTTTTTCAGCCCGCGGCCTTGTTGATTGCCGCATTTATCGCCGGGCTGCCTTTGATGGTCAAACCCGTGCAAAACAGCATGAACAGCCTGTCGCCACGGCTACGTGAAGCAGCGGCCACGCTAGGCCACGGCACCTGGTCCTATTTCCTCCGGGTGGAACTGCCCTTGCTGCGGCCCGCCTTGGCCACAGGCCTGATCTTGTCGGGCGGCAGGGCGCTGGGCGAAGTCGGAATCTCGCTGATGTTGGGTGGCAATATCGCGGGCCGTACCGAAACCCTGTCTTTATCTATCTACAACGCCGTCCTGGATGGCGACACAGACTGTGCTAATGCGCTGTCCTGGTTACTGGGACTGACGGCATTAGCCTGCTTTTGGGCGCTGCGGCGCTACGGGAATCAAAAATGACGGTTTTTTTTGAACAAAGCCAAATCGACCAATGGATTGGCGAAGATGCGTCCTACCTGGATCTGACGAGCCACATGCTGGGCCTGCACAACCAGAACACCACACTGCGTTACGTCGTGCGTGACCATATCCGTGTGGCAGGCACTGAAGAAGTGGCCGAGATTGTGCGCTCCTGCGGCGGCCAGACCCAGCACTACACCCCCAGCGGCGTGGCGGCCATGCCCGGCCAGACCATCCTGCTGGCGCAAGGCCCCGCCAAAGCCTTGCTGCGCGCCTGGAAGGTCGGCCAGAACCTGCTGGAGTTTGCCTGCGGTATCGCCACCCTGACGCATCAAGTCGTGCAAGCTGTGCAAACGGTGAATGCCTCGGTGGCCGTGCTGACCACCCGCAAACATGCGCCTGGTGTGCGCAAACTGGCCTTGAAGGCCACGCTATCGGGCGGTGCCATGCCGCATCGCCTGGGCCTGGGTGAAACCATCTTGATCTTCCCGCAGCACCGCGCACTGATGGGTGGCTGGGAAGAGGTAGGCCGTGCGATTGCCCGCCACAAATACGCTTTGTGCGAAAAGAAAATCGTGATTGAAGCGGCGGATCTGGACGAAGCCTATAGCGCAGCACAGGCTGGCGCAGACGTGGTGCAGTTCGACAAAGTACCGCCTGAGACCCTGGCGCAAATCGTACCTGCGCTGCGCAAGGCGCATCCTAACGTCACCATTCTGGCAGCAGGCGGGATTCATGCAGGCAATGCAGCCGCCTATGCCGCAACGGGTGTGAATGCCTTGGTAACCAGCAGCCTGCACTACGCAAAACCGGCTGATATTGGAGTGAAGGTAAGCCTGACGGAGCCAGCGGAATCGCAGGAGCCGCTTGTAGCTCACAAGCTGGAGGGGCTGGAGTAACTACACCAACAGCCCACTCTTTGTCAGCCTTGTCCTCTCGGGCGCTTGGCGAAAGCCAGAAAGATAAGCTCCAGCATTAGAGCAAGTAATCAAACAACAGAATTACAAAGCACCAGCGACAAAATAAACGGGCCGCTGAATCCGACAGAAAATTCGGAAACCAGCACGAGGTCTACGCCTAACACCTGCCCACTGGCTGCTTGGAAAGCAAGCAGCCAGTGAATAAGCTCCCGCAAAAAGCCTGGACTCAGCAGACCTTCGTCGACCCCAAATGCTGCAACAAGCGCTGCATGGGTTTGGATAGGGCGTCCCAGTCCTGATAACACAGGCACAGGGAGCGCTTGGCCCAGGTGTCACTCAAAGGCCGCGCTACAAAGCCATGACGGCGCTTGTAGCGGCTGGCTACGCCTTGCGGCACAATCCCCAGGCCTACACCGTGGGCCACCATCTGGCACAGCCCCTCGAAGGTTTTCATGCGGATGCGCTGCGCCAAAACATGGCCCGCAGCGCGAGCATGTTCGTCGATATGGTCTTGCAAGGCATTGCCGGGCATCAGGCCCACGAATGGCTCATGCAGAACATCCTGCAAACTCAATTTGCTGTGTGTCGCCAAGGGATGAGCCGCAGCCATAATCAGCACCAGATGATCCTTGGCGACCGGCTCCAGCACCAGTCCCGGTGCCTGCACCGCATCCGACACCACACCGGCCTCGGCCAAGCCCGCAGCAACCGTACGCGCAATATCAGCGCTGGTGCGCTCTTTCAGTTCGATATGCAGATTGGGCCGTTGCGCCAACCAGGGTGCCAGACGGGACGGCAGAAATTCGGTTAAGGCCGCCGTGTTCGCATACAGGTGCAAGGTCCCCCGCGCCCCGACCGCAAAATCCTGCAATTCACCTTTCAGCAGATCATGCTGACGCAGCATCAGACGGGCATGATGGGCCAGAGCCTCACCCGCCTCCGTGGTCACTACTCCACGCGGCAGACGCTCCAGCAGGGCAACGCCCGCATCGTCCTCAATACGACGCAAACGCTCGCTGGCCGAGGCCAAAGCCAGATTCGCGCGTGCCGCCCCCTGTGTGATGCTGCCTGCATCCACAATGCTCAAGAACAAGTGAAGATCTGCCAGACTCAGTCGCATGTCCACTCCTGATAACCCTTCGGATAAACCGAAGGATACCGCCTTAAATCCACATTGTGTGCCCCTGCCTGCCACGCTTCAATACAGGCATGCACGAATCTCTCTCTTTCCTTCTTCTGATTGGCGTCACTTTCCTGGTTGCGGGCATGGTCAAAGGCATTACCGGCATGGGCCTGCCTACGGTCGCCATGAGCTTGCTGGGCCTGGTGATGTCACCCGCCTCGGCCGCCGCCTTGCTGGTGCTGCCGTCTTTCATCACCAATGTCTGGCAATGCTTTGCCGGGCCGTCCATGCTGGCTTTGATGCGCAGGCTCTGGTTCATGATGCTGACCATTGTGCTGGGCACACTCTGGGGCGCATCGCTGCTGGCCAGTACCTCGCCACAACTATCGGGCATGGCCTTGGGCATCGCACTGCTGGTTTACGCAGGCTATGCGCTTATCGCCCCCGCCCTGACGGTGTCGCCCCGTTTCGAGCCCTGGCTTTCGCCTTTGATTGGTCTGGTGACCGGTATCGTCACCGGCATTACCGGCGTCTTTGTGATGCCCGCCGTACCGTATCTGCAAGCCCTGAATCTGGACAAGGACGAGCTGGTGCAAGCCCTGGGGCTGTCCTTCACCATCTCTACCATCGCGCTGGCGGGTGGTCTGTTCATGCACGATGTGTTCAAGCTCAGTCAGCTAGGCATGTCGACCTTGGTGATTATTCCTTCTTTGCTAGGTATGTGGCTGGGACAAAAGATCCGCGTACGCATCAGCCCGCGTCGCTTCAAGCAATGCTTGCTGCTGTTTCTGGCTGTGCTGGGTTTGCAACTGATTATCCGTCCCTTTATCTAAGATCAGCTCAAGGCATTAAGGCCCGGCCACCCACTTCTTTACACCTAAACCACACTCTCTGAAATCAGCCAATTTCTTTTAAACTTAAATAAAAAACAAAACCATCCATCCACATGTAAATAAAGGATATTTCCAAAACCACCAAGCCCCGATCAGGGATAGCCCCCATGCACGCCAAGCCGCGCAACTTCTACACTAGGCATTGGTCACGCGCATCCTTATGCTCTGGAACAAGGGGTTCCCAATGTCGGCAGAAAATGGCTTGGATCTGTCGGTGTTGTACCGTCATCCAATCTTTCATTCGCACAGCGCCGAGCTGTCTCATCAGCCATTAAATCGGGCTATTTCCCGGCATGCCCTGCATTGGGGTCGAGGGCGCATCAACACCAGCCTTTACCGCCGCGATATTGACCAGATCAGCCTGATGCGGCTGGGCTACGGTGCCGAAGTGGAAATCCAGGCTGATGCCTTCGGCGACTTCTGTCTGGTGCAAATGCCTCTGCAAGGCACGGCTGAATTCATCAGCGACGGCCATCACAAATTAACGGCCTATCCGGGCGATATTGCGGTGGTATCCCCCCGCCATCATGTGCGCACCTTGTGGCAAGCCGGTTGTGAACAACTAATCATCAAAATCCCCTACAGCCTGTTTGATGGCGTGGGCCATCAGACGCTGGCGCAAGAGGGTATGACGCGGGGCTGTGTCTACAAGCTGGACCCCTGTATGGGCCCGCAATGGGCAAATCTCATCCAGCACCTGCTTTTGCTCCCCACGCAAAACAGCGATCGTCTTGCGAGCTGGACGCAGCATATTGAAAATAGTTTGGCTTTGTTCTTGCTCTGTCATCCGGCCGATACGCAAGCCGCGCAGGCTTTAATGGATGAATCCATGGGAGCCGCAGCCCGGGCAGGGCAAATGCGACTGCTCCAGGCCAAAAACTATGTGCTGGCGCATTTGCACAGCAACATCTCACTGGATGATCTGGCTCAGGCAGCGGGTGTGAGCCCCCGCTTCCTGCATCTGCTGTGCCGCCGTCACCATCAGCAATCCCCCATGAGCTGGGTACGCAATCTGCGTCTGGACGCCGCGCATCAAGTACTGCAAAACCGACCCCGCCCCAACGTCACCGAGGTGGCACTGGCGCATGGCTTTGGGCATCTGGGGCGGTTTTCTGCCTACTATCAGCAACGCTTCAAGGAGCTGCCCCATCAAACGGGGCAGACACGGCACACAAGCCTCAAACAGTCTTAGATGAACATGGACTGGTTGATGGGCAGATTGTGCTTCTTACAGTAGCTGGTGTAGTGGTCGATCATCCAGAACACGTCAATGATTTCCAGGATGTTGTCGTTCTCGTCCAGGAACTCGATAGGCGTGCCCAGATGGAACAGGGTTTCCATGCCTTCGTCCGACACCAGAGTGTGAGTGCGGCCGGGGCTTTCGTGGATGTAATGGCCAGCACGAGCCACCCAATCGTATTCCTCGTAACGCAGGCTGCCGGACAGGATGTAGCCGGTCACCACAGCGCGGTGACGGTGGCGACCCAAAGAACCGCCCTTGTCGGCACGCATGATGTGCACCGAGGTGTTGTTGCGAATATCAAAGCTCAAGTGACGCAGCCAGATATTGGGGCCGAAGGGAATCCAGGGGGAGGTTTCTTCAGACGTATCGAAGTGGCCTTCAACCAGAGCGTATTCGTCGCGGACCTTGTCGATGCGCTTTTCGATCTCGATGTAGGGTGGGGTGCTGTTTTGAGTCATGACTTGTCTCTCTCATAGAAATAAAACCGCTGTGCTTGCGACACAGTCGGATGCCAATCCCCCGGATTGGCTTGTTTTCATTCTATGAAGCCGTTTGGCGCCGAACTATCCAGCTCTGGCACAACAGCAGCACGGATTATCCAGTTTTGGCACTCCGTGTCTGATCGCTCTCGTTCTACCCCCGAAAAACGAGCACTTTCCTCCGCCCAAGCACTTTATTTGGCAGCTCATTTTTTCACATTCAACAATACTGATTTTCATAAGCAAATCAAAAGAGTAAGGACGTAAATCACCCATAAACACATGAGTGATTTGTCTTTCGTGGCAGCCGCGATCAGGCATGTAATACAAGACATTGACTCGCACGGGTGCCCCCGTTTTCCGGCGGCGCCTCGCCCTGATTTCACTGCAAGGAATTGCCATGAGCCGCCCCCTGAAAACCGTGATTGTGAATGGGAGTTTGCACCGCCCGTCCCGCACTCAAGTGCTGCTGGATGCACTGCGTGACACGCTGAACGACCAACTGGCACTGGACGTGCAAAACATCGAACTGGTCAGCCTGCTGCCCGAACTGGGCGCGGCCCTGTCCACCGATGCCTTGCCCGCCCATGCGCATCAGGCCATCAAGGCCATTGAGCAGGCCGACTTTCTGATTGTGGGCTCACCCATCTTTCGCGCAGGCATTCCGGGCCTGCTCAAGCACCTGTTCGATCTGGTCGACATGAATGCCCTGAACGGCACGCCCGTGCTGCTGGCCGCCACAGGTGGCAGCCAACGCCATGCCTTGGTCATCGAACATCAGCTACGTCCCCTGTTCAGCTTCTTCCAGGCACTGACCTTGCCCATTGGCGTCTATGCCACGCCCGAAGACATTCAGGACGGCGAAGTCACTAGCGCAGCCTTGCAGCAGCACATACAACGCACGGTTGATCTGGCTGTGCCCGTGCTGCAAGGCATTCAAGCGCGCTTGCCTGTGAAAAACACCATTCTGGAGGCGCAAGCAGCATGAGCCAGATCACCTCCACCACACCCGATATTTTCTGGTTTCTGCCCACTTCGGGCGACACCCGTTATCTGGGCAAATCCGACTTTGGCCGGGCACCCACTACCGAGTACCTGCGCAGCATTGCCGTCACAAGTGAAAACCTGGGTTATGACGGTCTGTTGATTCCTACCGGTGCCTCCTGCCTGGACCCTTGGGTGGTCGCAGCCAGCCTGGTGCCTGTCACCCAACGCATCAAATTGCTGGTGGCGCTGCGCACGTCTTTGGGATCACCGGTTGCCAGCGCACGGCAGGCCGCCTCGCTAGACCAGGCTTTGCATGGTCG
Organism: Alcaligenes parafaecalis; assembly: GCF_026344135.1. Classification (NCBI taxonomy): domain Bacteria; kingdom Pseudomonadati; phylum Pseudomonadota; class Betaproteobacteria; order Burkholderiales; family Alcaligenaceae; genus Alcaligenes; species Alcaligenes parafaecalis. Next base: position 162,533 of record NZ_JAPKNA010000005.1, read on the forward strand.
CTTGCTGCTGAACGTGGTGCCTGGCGGCGATGCCACCGAGCTGGCTGCCGAAGGGATTTTTCTGGATCACGACGCCCGCTACGAATACGCCAATGAATATCTGAGCATTTGGCGTCAATTGCTATCCGGCGAGACCATCAACTTCCAGGGCAAACACTTCAAGGTCGAGAATGGCCGCAACATCTTCCCTCCCGTGCAAAAGCCCTATCCCCCACTGTATTTCGGCGGTTCCTCGGACGCCGCCCACGAGCTGGCTGCGGAGCATGTGGACGCCTATCTGACTTGGGGTGAACCGCCTGCTGCCGTGGGCAAGAAATTTGAGGATATCCGTCGCCGTGCTGCCGCGCGGGGCCGAACATTGAAACTAGGCGTGCGTCTGCATGTCATCGTGCGGGAAACCAATGAAGAAGCCTGGGCCGAGGCTAACCGTCTGATCAGCAAATTGACCGACGAGGACATTGCCAAGGCACAGGCCAATTACGCCACGATGGATTCGGTGGGCCAGAAACGCATGGCTGCCCTGCACGGTGGCCGCCGCGATCAACTGGAGGTGTCGCCCAACTTGTGGGCAGGCGTAGGCTTGGTACGGGGTGGGGCAGGCACCGCCTTGGTGGGCGATGCCAAGACCGTGGCCCAGCGCTTGCAGGAATACATAGACCTGGGGGCCGACTCTTTTGTGCTCTCGGGCTATCCGCATCTGGAAGAATCCATACGCTTTGCCGAGCTGGTCTTCCCGCTGCTGGGCAAACGCGCCGTCACCGTCAGTGATCGCGCCCAGACCGGCGGTGCCTTTGACGCACGGGGTGTACAAAACCAGCAACTTTCCTCTGCATCATGAGCCAAAAAATAATCGACCTGCGCTGCCGACCGGCCTTTCTGCACAAATTCTTCGGAGCCGAACCCGGTACGCCAGAACATGCCACTGCACGATGGCTGAACCGCCGCGTAGGCACTCGTGGCAGCGATACCCACTTTGAAAAGTCACTTAGTCAGGAAGGGTTTCTGGAAGAAGTGCGTCAGGCCGGGCTGAGCAAAGCCGTTGTCGTAGGCCGCCATACACCATCGCAACACTTGCCCAACGACACCATTCATCAGATCGTTCATGAGCATGATGAGCTGCTGGGAATTGCCGGTATAGACCCGGCTCTGCAAGGCGAGCAGGCAGCCTTGGCCGAAGCTGAACGCGCCATCAGGGAACTGGGCTTGTCCGGCCTTGATATCGAGCCGGGGTTTGGAGTCCCAGCCCGTCACCCGGATGACCTGATTTACTGGCCTGTTTACGAGCTGGCCCGCCATTTGAAAGTACCCGTCTTTTTGATGAGCGGCCCCACCACGCCGGACCCGCGCTACAACGACCCGGCAGGACTGGCAAAAGTGGCCAAAGCCTTCCCGGATCTGCCTTTGGTGGTCTATCACGGCTACTGGCCTAATGTGCAGCAGGCCATAGGCCTGGCCTTTTTGCACGAGAACGTACATCTGGTGCCGGATATGTATATCTTCCAGACTGGAAGTGAAGGGTATGTGCAAGCGGCCAACAGCTTTTTATCTGAACAGTTGCTGTTCGGTTCGTCTTATACCTTCCGTCCGATTCGCCAGAGTATTGAGGACTTTCAACAATTAGGTTTCAAGGACGCCATTTTGGACAAGCTGTTCTATGGCAATGCGGCCAGATTGTTTCAGTTGCCACAGTAAGCAGCCTGAAAAACCTACTTCGGCAGCGGCCAAGATCAGCGCTGCAAATCAAAAGCAGCATACGAAGCTACGAGACTCAAAACACAAAGGGCGCGAATGAATCGCGCCCTTTATGTTGTTGCAGCTATATGGCCGCCTCAAGCTAGCTCCCTTTCGTCCCCACATGCCAGTAGTACACAGGCTCAGCTTCGTTCAGCAAAATGTCTCCCACCGAACGGGCTTTGTAGATCACCGGATTATGCGAAGCCAGAGCCCGCGCATTGCGCCAATGTCTATCCAGGCGACGGGACTCTTCCAAAGCCGTAGAGCCACCCACATCGAACAAACGCGTGGCGGCCCTCAAGACCGGCTCGACTACAGCCACTTGTGCCTGCGCGGTACGCAGTTCCAGAGCATCCAGGGCCTTGCGCGAAACCTCCACCCCCGCCTGCCGTTGATCCGCAATCTCCTGCAAATGCACCGCCACATCACGCACCGCTAACTGGGCGATATAGGCCGTGCTGGCCAGCTCGCCCACGATATGCTGCACCAGCGGGTCATCCTTGGGCAATGCGGCACTGCCGTGGCTGAACACCCGTTTGCGCGCCTGTACATAGCTCACCGCATCACCTTGCAAGGCACGGGCGATGCCTGCCAGAGTCGCCAAATGAATCAACTGAAAATACGCAACCAAAGGCGTAGGTTCCTGGCGTGGAAAACGAATGATGGCGTTCTCGGGTACAAGGACGTCAGTCAGCACCGTGGTGCCCGATCCGGTCAGGCGTTGACCAAAGCCATGCCAATCATCCAGACGTTCGACTCCGTCCTGATCGGTTGGCACTACGGCATGAACAGTCTCATCCTCTTGCCCGGGCACCGTGCTGCGAGCCACCACCGTGACCCAATCCGCGTACAAGGTGCCGGTGCTATAGAACTTGCGGCCATTCAAGCGCCATTGCCCAGGCTGCTCGGCATCGGGTGTCAGCGTGGTTTGCAACTGCCCAACCGCGCCCAGGCCGGTCTCGGTCGTGGCATTGCCAAAAATCGCCCTTTGGCCCGCCAGCGGTAACCATTGGGCTTGCGTCGCTTCATCGCGATCAATCAAGAGCCTGTCAATAAAACCAAAGTGTGGCCGCAAAATCTGCGCGACGTTGGAGTCTGCCGCGGCTAGGTCCTGGAACAGTTCAAAAAACACCGGAATGGATACGCCACTGCCACCCCATTGAGGCGGCACTCGCAGCGCCGTAAAGCCACTGTCTTTCAGCCACAGAATGGGTGCATAAGCCAAGGTGCGTGTGTGTTCACGTTCGGCAGCCGTGTCGGCAATACGATGAAAGAGGGCGCTGAAACGCCTACGCAGCGCACTCAGATCGGAAACTCGGGCAGGCGCTGCATTCGCGTTCCTGGCCAAGGCCGGTGCTGACGCAAGCTCTGGGGCAAAAACGGCAGTGTCATTAGTCATGGGGCTCGGGCCTCAAGGAGCCTGCGTAATGGAGGCGTGTTCCGCCGTCTTCCACGGCAAGGAATACAGCTTCTTGTCCCCCGCAAAAGACGTGTCGATCTGCGCAGCCACGGCAGGCGAGCGTTGATAAAGATCCACAAACTGGCGAATGCGCGGATCATCTTTATGGCTGCTCCGAGCCACAAAGCGAATGGCGTAATACAGATCATCCACAGTGGAGTACTGCAAAGCCTGGCTGGCCAGTTCCGTCTGACCCGCATTAACAAAGTGGGCGGGGTAGCCCTGAACCAGCGGCAAGTCATCAGCCGCACGCACCAATTGCGGCCCTTCCACTTCCACGATGCGCAGCTTCCTGGGGTTCGCCGTCACATCGTGGATGGACGCACGCGCAGCCGCGCCGTCTTTCAACTGAATCAAGCCAGCCGCCTGCAAAAGCAGCAAACCACGCGCCTGATTCACCGGGTCATTAGCGACCCCAACAGATGCGCCTTCAGGGATCGCATCCAAAGATTGATACTGCTTGGAGTACAAGCCAATATTGGGCAGCAAACCGTAAGCCACGCTCTCAATGGCATAGCCACCTTCCTTGACGGCGTTGTCCAAAAAGGCCTGATGCTGGAAGTAATTCAGATCCAGATCCCCCGATGCCAGTGCAGTATTGGGCGTGGTCCAGTCGGTGAATTCGATCACCTCAACCTCCAGGCCCTGTTTCTTGGCCTCCTCGGCGGCCACAGCAACAGAGTCCGCCAAAGAGCCGGGCGTCACACCAATTTTCAGCGCAGCAGCGGACACCTGGCCCGCAAAACCCAAGAGGGCCAAGGCAAACACAGCACGAATAGAAAGACGGGCAAACAACATGGTCCTGACCTTATAAAAGTGGTCGTAAAAAGAGAGTTCAAAGCAGAAGATATTGGCTCTGCTCTGCCCTAATCAGCTCGCCTGCAACACTGAGGTGGCTGTGTCCTCCGCAGCCGACGTCCCTTCCTTGGGCGAGCCAGAGGAGGGGTACCGCCACTGCGCAGCAGGATGCGTAGCCGACAGCCGATCACCTTGTCCAAACAATTGCTGGCGCAGGGTTCCACCTTCGTAAGCAGTGCGATAACGGCCCCGGTTTTGCAGCTCGGGGACGACAAGATTGGCAAAGTCTTCCCAGGTTTCAGGCACGACGATGCGGGTCAGGTTAAAGCCGTCGATCTCGCCCTCGTCAATCCAGGTCGTCAGCGCGTCAGCCACTTGCTGGGGGTCGCCCACAATGGTCTTGTAGCGGCTACCCAGCGTGAATTGCTCCAGCAGTTTTCGACGCGTGGTCCAGCCTTGCTTCTGCGCCGCAGCCGCTGCCGATTGAATGGCATTGCTGGGCCCAAAGCTGATGGGTTCATCCAGGTCGTACTGCGAAAAATCAACACCTGTGCTGGCCGCAAAATGCGCCAGGCCGCCTTCGGAACTGGCATGGGCCAGATAGTCAGCGTATTTCTCTTTGGCCTCGGCCTCGGTCGCGCCCGTCACCACTGCCACGCCTGCATAAATCTTCAGATCCTGCGCCCGACGACCTGCCTCCACCGCCGCCTGACGCAGCTTGCGAGAGGACTCTCTGGCCGCTTCTGGAGTGCCGGCTCCGATAAAAACCCCTTCCGCATGTTGCCCCGCAAACTGCAAACCACGCGCCGAAGTTCCCGCCTGAAATAACAAGGGCGTACGCTGCGCAGAAGGTGCGCTCATATGGATAGCATTGCTGCGATAAAACGGCCCTTCGTGGTGCACCGTATGCACTTTCTCCGGCAGGGCATGGATACGGCGTTGCTTGTCCGCAATGACTGCGCCATCTTCCCAACTGCCTTCCCACAGCTTGTAGGCCAATTGCAGAAAATCTTCGGCGCGGTCGTAGCGACTATCGTGCGCATCCAGACCATCCTGCCCCAGCCCACGGGCGCCGCTATCCACATAGCCGGTGACAATGTTCCAGCCTATGCGGCCATTCGTCAGTTGATCCAGCGTGCTGACATCACGAGCAAAGGTGTAAGGGTTATGTGCGGCCACCGTCGCCGTCAGGCCAAAGCCGATATGTTTCGTCACCGCCGCCATGGCTGACACCAGCAGCCAAGGATTATTCACCGGCAACTGAATGCCCTCGCGCAGCGTCAAATCCACACCTTGCTGGTACACGTCGTAATAGCCAACTACATCAGCCAGAAAAATGCCGTCGAACAAGCCTTTTTCCAGGGTCTGAGCCAGATCTGTCCAATACTTCAGCGTGTGATATTCGGTCGAGCGATCACGCGGGTGAGTCCACAAGCCATGATGAATATGGCCCACGCAATTCATATTGAAGGCATTGATATGGATGTGTTTCTTGGGCTGCGTCATGGGGCATTCTCCTTGCTTAATGCGGCAACCAGGTCAGGCGATACAGCTTTTGCTCGCCCTGGTAGAACTGATTGATTGCCTCGCGCACAGCGGGCGATGTTTTGTAGACCTCCAGGAACTGGGCAATGCGCGGGTCTTCTGTCTTGTCGCTACGGGCCACAAACTGAATCGCCCAAGAATCGTCCTCGTAACTGGTCAAGGACAAAGCCTTGGTGGCATCGAACGCTTTGGATGCCAGAATGAAATACGGAAAGCCCTGAGCCAGATCCACGTCCTGCGTAGCACGAGCCAATTGCGGGCCTTCCACTTCCACAAACCTCAGGTTTTTGGGATTGGAAACAATGTCATCTGGAGTGCCCAGCAAACCGGTCTCCGGGCGCAGCTTGATCAGGCCAGCATGTTGCAACAGACGCAATCCGCGGCCGACATTGACGGCGTCACTGGCAATCGCCACTTTTGCGCCATCGGGCAAATCAGCCAGCGTGGAATGCTTTAGGGAATACAGACCCAGGTAAGACAAAATGCCCGGCTGCACGCTGACCAGTTTGAAGCCCTTGTCGCGCACCGCATTGGCCAGGTAATTGCTGTTCTGGTAGTAGTTCAGGTCAATATCACCTGCATCCAGCGCCACATTGGGCGTGGCCCAGTCGGTGAATTCGATCACCTGCACATCGACACCCTGCTTCTTGGCTTCCTGGGCGGCAACGGCCACCGAGTCCGCAAAAACGCCAGGAACAACGCCAATTTTCAAGGCAGCGGCTGTCACTGTGCCCGACAACAAGGTAGCCGTAGCGACGGCGCTTACAACAGTCAGTTTTTTCAGAAATCGTGAGACGTTCATGAATCAAAATCCAGTCAAGAAATGAAGGGCCAACCATCAGCCCACAAAACATGTTTACTCAAGCCCAGGACACGGAAGGACTGCTGGCATCAGCCACGCTGGCCTTGCCCACGTAGTGCTGGCGCCAATGTGTAGCAGGATGCGAGTCACGCGTTTTACCGTCCTTGTCACCCAACAGCTTCTCGCGCAAGGTGCCTGGTTGATAAGAGGTCTGTACACGCCCGCGTCGGCGCAGTTCGGGGACAACAAAATCAATGAAGTCGGTGGTTGATGCCGGTGTGACGGCGTAAGCCAAGTTAAATCCGTCCACACCACCTTCATCCACCCAGCGCTCCAACTCATCGGCAACAGTTTGGGGACCGCCCACCAGCACAGGCCCCAGACCACCAATTGAGCGCTGACGGATTACCTCGCGCACCGTCCACTCCTGGCCGTCCGCAACCAGTGACTCCAGCGTGGTACGCAAGCTGTCGTTTTCAACGGCAGCCAAGGGGGCATCCGGGTCAAGTGATGCAAAATCCAAGCCAGTCCAGCCGCCATAGAGAGCCATCATGCCGGTGGGGCTGGCATAGGAGAGGTACTCCTCATGCTTGCGCTGTGCTACCTCGTCAGTTGGGCCCGTAATGACAGTCAGCAAAACAAATATCTTGAGTGCATCCGGTTCGCGTCCAGCGGCGGCAACCTCCGCCCGAATCTTGTCCGTCAAGCCACGCGCCGTTTCCGGGCTGGTAGCCAGGATGAACATCGCTTCGGCGTGGCGAGCGGCAAAAGCCCGTCCCGCCTGGGAGGCACCCGCCTGGAAAATCACAGGCGTACGCTGTGGAGAAGGCTCCGTCAAATGGAAGCCGGGCACCTTGAAGTACTTTCCTTCGTGCTCAATGGGGTGCACCTTGCTCGGGTCAGTAAAAATGCCGCGCTCTTTATCACGCAGCACCGCCCCTTCTTCCCAACTGCCCTCCCACAGCTTGTAGATAACCTCCATATACTCTTCAGCCAGCTCGTAACGCTCATCGTGGGCGAGTTGCTTGGACAAGCCAATATTTCGAGCAGCCGAGTCCAGATAAGACGACACGACATTCCACGCGACTCGGCCTTTGGTCAGATGATCGAGCGTGGACAGGCGTCGAGCGAGCAGGTAGGGATGCTCGAAAGTCACTGCCGCAGTCACACCAAAACCCACATGCTGAGTCACTGCCGCCATCGCCGAAATTGCCCCAAAAGGGTCGTTTACGGGCACTTGCGCGGCATCCTGCAAAGCCCCTTCTGCAGAGCCGCGATACACGTCATAGACACCCACCACATCGGCGATGAAGAGCGTGTCAAACACACCTCGCTCCAACTCCACGGCCAGATTGGTCCAATACTCCAGATCGTTGTAGCGCGATGCCTGACTGGCAGGATGCCGCCATGTGCCTGCAGCCTGATGGCCGACACACGTCATATCAAAGGCATTGAGCACAATACGTTTCTTTGTGGAAGTCATGCGAATCACCTGATCGATAGAGTTAAAGCGCACCATGACGCGGCGGACGCACACCATTCAGTGTGTAATTGCCAATGGCGTGATACTTCCAGCGCACCGGGTCATGCAAGGTATGCACGCGGGCATTGCGCCAATAGCGATCCAGACCATGCTGAGCCTGTGTGGCGCTGGTGCCGCCCAGTTCAAACAGCTTGCTGCCCGCCAGCACACTGGCCGTCGTCGCCAAGGCTTTGGCCTGCGCAACCGCTATCGAGGCCTGCGCCACACTATCTTCATCCGGAGCTTGCTGAGCGGCATCCACAAAGCGGGCAGCGCGGGCCAGCAGCGCTTGCGCAGCACGCAGACGCACATGCACATTGCCCACTTCCTGCAAGAGCAGGGGGTCCTGGGCCGCCGTATCCACGCCTGCCGCAATCCAGGGGCGGCTATGGTCGCGGATGAAGGGCAAGGTGGCCGCAAAAGCTCCTTGTCCAATTCCTAAATCGAGCGCGGCGTGAATAATCTGGGCATAAGGGCCGATGGTGGTCGCACGCTCGAAAGAATCGGTAAAAGGCACGACCCATTGCGGCTGCACCGGGACACGCGTGAACTCCACCGAACCACTGCCGGTAACACGTTGGCCGAAGCCGTCCCAATCGTCCGTCAAGGCCACACCAGCCGCGCCACGCGGTACAAACACCAGATACAGACGGCCATCATCCGGCGAGGTCGTCAGCGTGGGAATCCAGTGCGCAAACAAGGAGCCGGTGCAATAGAACTTCCGGCCATCCACAAACCAGCCCTCAGGCTCTTTCAGCAATTGTGTGCGGCGTACAAAATCCTTCTTACCAATCTCTGCCAGTGCATTGCCAAAGCGTTTGCCTTGCAGCACTTGATCGTAGAAAAAGGCTTTTTGCTCGTGCGTCGCCCCTACGCGCAAGACTTCCAGCGCGTAATAGTGGTTTTGCGGGATATGGCCGAAATTGCCATCGGCCTGAGCAATGCGTTGCACGACGCGGGTCAGCACATCAGTGGAAACACCTGCACCGCCGTACTCCTTGGGCACAGTGATACCCCATAAACCGCTTTGGCTGAATTGCTCCACCTCGCGATGCGGCAAGATGCGGTCGCGGTCACGCTCCAGAGCATTCTGGGCAACCAGTTGGGCAAATTGTTCGGCGGCATCCAAGGCTTCAGCCTCAGACCGGATGATATGTACGGAGGTAAAAAGCTGTGTCGTCATGGCCTCAATTCCATTGGTGATAAGGCGGGAAGGCGCCATTGAGCAGGTAATTACCCAGCAGGTGGTATTTCCAACGCACCGGATCGTGCAAGGTATGTACACGGGCATTGCGCCAATGACGATCCAGGTTGTGGGCCGCACGAGTAGACGAAGAGCCCGCCAGGGCGAAGAGCTGCTCACTGGCGTTCAAGGCCGCTTCGGTCGTCAGAATCTTGGCCTCGGCCACGGCGGCAGAAGCGCGGGCGCTGACGGCGGCATCCACCGGGTTTCGCGCCAATACATCCAGCAGGCGAGCCGTCTCCAGCAAGACCTCTTGAGCAGCATCCACCTCGATCTGCAAGGCACCGATTTCCTGAATGATGTGGGGGTCCTGCGTGGCGCTATCGACACCGGAATCCGTCCAGGGACGCGCCCGATTTCGGACAAAATCCAGCGCGTCCTGCAAGGCTCCCTGGGCGATACCCGCATCGATACTGGCCTGGATTAATTGCGAAATAGGGCCAGACAGGGACGGCACATCGACGAAACGCCAGCTTTCCAGCACATGGTCGTCTTCCACCGGGGCCTGATCGAACACCACAGTGCCGCTGGCAGTGGTGCGCTGACCGAAGGCATTCCAGTCATCAATCACCTGTACGCCCGGCGCATCACGACGTACCCAGACCTGTACGCCACGGCCTTGCTCATCAGCCGCCCGAAACGGAATCCAATGCGCGAACAAGGCTCCTGTGGAATAGAAACGTGTACCGCTCACGTGCAAACTGCCGTCTGCCGCGCGGCCCAGATGGGCAGTGATATCAGTAATGACAGCCGCTTTACCCTTTTTCTCCGGTCCACCGTTCCCTAAACGTGCACCTTGCAGCACCGCCTTGAACCAGCGCTGTTTTTGCGATTCGCTACCGGTGTCTTTCAGGTTCTGGAGCAAGGCAAAATGGTTCTGCGGAATCTGACCCAGCGAGGGATCAGCCGAGCTGATGATGGCAAAGACCTGCACCAGCGTCTCGTTGGAGGCTTCCAGCCCGCCATAGGCTTTGGGGATGGTGATCGCACCCAAACCACTGGCGGTATAGCGTTCTATCTCATCCCAGGGTAGCTGGCGCAGGCGGTCGCGCTCGGCGGCTGTCTGGGCAAATTCTGTGGCCAGCTTCTGGGCGATGAGCAGGGCTTCGGCCTCACTGCCGATCACATAAGGAGTTTGCGGCGGTAGCGGTAAACGCTGCCCTGCAAAAGCGTCAGGCAAAGCTCCGCCCTGAGTATTCCGATCATTCATACGGCACTCTTTTCAATGACTAAAAACGGTAGGGATAGGCGCAGCCTTGAATACCGCGCCCAGACTCAAGACCAGGTGTCTGAGCAAACAAAAAACATCAGGCTTAAAGCAAGAGCGATGCGCCGGTTCGGGCTTGCGTCCTTGCCTGCCCGTTAATCAGCGAGCACGCAGCCAGTGCACATAACGGTCTCCAGCAAACTGCACGACGGTGACCAAGGCGATCAGCACGGCAATCACGATCACCATGACTTGCGTGTCGAAACGCTGGTAGCCATAACGAATCGCCAGATCCCCCAGACCACCCGCACCCACCGCACCGGCCATGGCCGAGGAGCTGATCAAGGCCACGACGGTAATCGTGAAACCACCAATAATGCCGGGCAGCGCTTCTGGCAAATAGACATGGCGCACGATGTCCCACTTTTTGCAGCCCATCGCTTGTGCCGCTTCAATCAGGCCGGAATCCACTTCACGCAGGCTGACCTCGGCAATGCGGGCGAAAAAGGGTGTCGCACTGATGGCCAGCGGCACAATGGCCGCCCATACGCCAATCGTGGTGCCTGCCAATACTCGCGTAAATGGAATCAAGGCAACCAGCAGAACGATAAAGGGGGTGGCCCGAAAACCATTCACCACACTGCCCACCGCACGGTTGATCTTGGGCGACTCCCAAAAACCATTCGGGGCCGTCACAATCAACAGCACTGCCAAGGGGATACCGGCCAGAAACGCGACGACTCCCGACACGCCCACCATCATCAGCGTGTCCAGAAAAGCCTGCCAATAACGCTCAGCGGGGATGCTCAGATTCCACAACATATCCAATGTCCTCAATGTGATGCGCGATAGCCGCTGGGCCTTGCGTCAGGGATTTCAAATCGGGCAGGGCGACATGCCCTTCAACAGCGACCAGCAAACGTCCATGTGCATGACCCTGAATACGGTCCACGCCGCCATGTACCAGTTGCGGCTGACCAGGCAGGCTGCGAGCAATGCGCAGCAAATCCGGCTCCCAGCCACCTTCGCCGCTATAACTCAATTGCAGGATGCGGCTGTATACGCCAGTCTTGGGAGGCTGCTGCACCAGTCGCGCCTGCAAGTCCTCGGGCAAAGTGTGTTGCAAGGGGGCCAGCAGGGCCTTGGTGGCATCATGCTGCGGCTTGCCAAACACCCGCCAGACCTCGCCTAGCTCGGCAATACGGCCTTGCTCCAGCACCAGCACCTTGTCAGCAATTTCGCGGATGACACTCATCTCGTGAGTAATCAGCACGACGGTAATGCCCAGGCGGCGGTTAATGTCTTTCAGCAGGCTCAAAATGGATTGCGTAGTCTCCGGGTCCAGTGCGGATGTGGCTTCATCGCAGAGCAGAATTTCCGGTCCGGTGGCCAGGGCACGGGCAATGCCAACACGTTGCTTTTGCCCGCCCGACAGACGGCTTGGATAGGTGTCAGCCTTGTCCTGCAAACCCACCAATTGCAGCAGTTCCTGAACGCGCTGAGCAATATCCTGCGCGGACACACCCGCCACCTTCAAGGGCAGAGCCACGTTCTCGTACACCGTTTTGGCGGACAGCAAATTGAAGTGCTGAAAAATCATGCCAATACGACGGCGCAACTGCACCAGTTCGGACTCATTCAACTGGGCAATGTCTACGCCATCAACCAGCACCTGACCGCCCGTGGGGCGCTCCAGGCGATTGATGGTGCGCAGCAAGCTGGATTTACCCGCGCCACTGCGGCCAATAATGCCGAAAATACTGCCCGGCTCAATGTCCAGATCAATGTCCTGCAAGGCAGCCACGGCACCTGCCGAGGAATGATAGATTTTGGACAGATTACGAAAGGCCACACTGCCTGCCTGAACAGGCTCAGCTTGCACTGCCCGTTCGGATTTAACGAAGGCACTGGCCTTTTGGACCTCTCGGTGACCTGCTGCCTCTTCGGCGGTGTCCCGCAAATCGTCTACGTTACGCCGTAGTGCTGATGACAATGCCATATCACTTGCTCGCGGTGCTGCTGCCTTGCCACGGCAAGGTGTACAGATGGGGGTTGTGATCAAAGCGGTCGGCAATGGTGTTGCGCACCGCCTGCGACTGCTGGAACAGCTCCACGAACTGCTTCAACGCCGGGTCATTGACGCGATCTTTACGTGTCACAAAACCCATCGCATAAAAAGTGTCGGCAATGCCGGAATAGACCAGCGCCTTGCCCGCATCTGCCTTGCGACCTGCACTAACAAAATAGCTGGGCCAGACAACGGCCAGGTCCACATCCGGCAGGGAGTGAATCAGTTGCGGACCTTCAATTTCCACCAGCTTGAGCTGCTTGGGGTTGTCCACCACATCGTTCACTGTGGCCCCGTTATCCAGGCCATTTCGCAAGGTGATCAAACCCGCTTTTTGCAGCAGCAACAGCCCCCGACCCTGGTTAACGGGATCGTTTGGCAAGGAAACGGTGGCCCCCGCAGGCACTTGCTCCAAAGACTGATATTTGAGGGAATACAAGCCAATGTTTTGCAGCAGGCCCAGACCAATCAGCTCCAGACTGTAGCCACGCTCTTTGATGGCATTGTTCAGAAAGGCCTGGTGCTGGAAGAAATTCAGATCAATATCGCGATTGTTGACGGCCTCGTTGGGCAGGGTCCAATCCGTAAATTCGACCAGTTGAATATCCAGGCCGTGCTTTTTACCTTCAGGGATCAGCGCCTGCACCGCGTCAGAGGTTGCCCCCGGTATGGAGCCTACTTTGATGACAGCTGCAGATGCGCTCAAGGGGACCGTAGCCGCAAGCAGAAAACCCAGCGCCCAGCGCTGTAAACGGCGAGAGAAAATGGCAGCCATTATTTCGCCCCTCCTTGTGCATTCAGCCAGGCCAGGGTGTAAAGGCGCTCGTCATTATTGAAAGCCGCACGCGACACGTCACGCACAGACTGGGAGTTTTGATAGATGGAAATGAACTTTTGAATGACAGGATCGTTGCTGCGATCTGCTTTAACCACGAACTGAATTGCAAACTGCGCATCTTCAATGCCGGAATAAGCCAGGCCACTGGAAGGATCAAAGGCTTTGGCCGCCACGATGAAATGCGGATAGCCTTGGGCAATATCCACATCGCCGGTAATACGTACCAACTGCGGTCCTTCCACTTCCACAAAGCTGAGCTTCTTGGGGTTCTCGACAATGTCATCCAGACTGCCCAAATAGCCCACCTCCGGCTTGAGCTTGATCAGCCCCACTTTCTGCAGCAATAGCAGGCCGCGGCCCTGATTCACGGGATCATTGGCAATACCGACCTTGCCGCCTTGAGGCACTTGGCCCACCGCCTGATGTTTAAGCGAATACACACCCACATTGGCCAGAATTCCCGTACCCGCGCTGGCCAGCTTGTAGCCGTTTTTCTCGATGGCGTTTTTCAGGAAAGGCTGATGCTGGAAGTAATTGATATCAATATCGCCGTTATCTACCGCCACATTGGGCGTGGTCCAGTCGGTGAACTCGATCACCTCGACATTGATGCCTTGCGCTTTGGCATCCTTGGCCGCCGCGTTGATGGAGTCGGCATAAGCGCCAGGCACCACGCCAATGCGTAAAGAGTCGGCGGCGATGGCCGGAGAACCAGCCAGCACAAGGGCACTAGCTACGATGAATTTGGACAGATGCTGGAGCATGGTAAACAGTGCCTCACGGGGTAGGCCTGCGCTTGCAGGCAAATCTTGGAAGCTTCTATTACATCGACTCCATTCCCCTGGCACCACAACAGAACAATCATTTACTTATGCTGGCTAATGGCTAGATAAAATTACTTCAAGTTATTGATATTTATATTATTTTTGAAAATAAACTAAATACTTGAAACGATGGAATTTGTGATATTTCATGCGCGTTTCAAGTTAGCCACGAGGGCCAATCCACATACATCTACAGCCTCTCAAGATCAAAAAAAATCCGCCCGAAGGCGGATTTCTTTATGGCAGCAACACAGCTTAGCCGCGAACCTTGACCAGGATTTCGTCCAGCCAAGCCAACATCAGGTCGATTTCGTCGGCCGTGATGTTCAGGGCTGGCATGAAACGCAGCAGGTTAGGACGTGGCGAGTTCAGCAGCATGCCTTCTGGAGCGCGGTCGCGGGCAGCAGCCACGATTTCCGGGCCGTCATCCTGGTCCAGAATCAAAGCACGCAGCAGGCCTTCCCCACGCTCGCCGTTCATGCCCCATTTGGCGCTGATTACCAGCAAGCCTTCGGACAATTGCTTGGCACGGGCGTTGACCGACTCCAGGAAGCCTGGGGCCGCCAGTTCATCGAACACAGCCACGCCAGCAGCGGTCATCAGGGGGTTACCGTTGTAGGTGCCGCCTTGGTCGCCTGGCTGGAAGCAGGACACTTCTTCGCGAGCGCACAGTGCCGACAGCGGCACGCCACCACCGATGCCTTTACCCAAGGTCATGATGTCCGGGAAGATGCCCGAGTGTTCGTAAGCAAACATGGTGCCGGTACGGCCCATGCCGGTTTGCACTTCGTCCACGATCAGCAGCAGCTTGTGCTCGTCGGCCAGAGCACGCAGGCCTTTCATGAATTCCACGGTAGCGGGAATAACACCGGCTTCGCCCTGTACGGGTTCCAGCATGATGCCCACGGTTTGATCGTCGATCAGCGCGCGCACGGATTCCAGATCGTTCAGCTTGGCTTTCGGAAAGCCGTCGACCTGAGGGGCAAACATGCGATCCCAGCCGGGTTTGCCGGACAGGGACATGGTGGCCAAGGTACGACCGTGGAAAGAGTGCTCAAAAGAGATGATCTTGTAAGCGTTGTTCTTGTTGATCTGGCCCCATTTACGAGCCAGCTTGATCGCGCCTTCGTTAGCTTCGCCACCACTATTGGCAAAGAACACACGATCAAAGCAGGAGTGCTCCACAATGCGTTTGGCCAGCTCAATCGAGGGCTCGTTGTAGAACGCAGGCGAAGGGTTGATCAGCTTGGACGCTTGTTCGGTAATGGCCTTGATGACATTGGCGGGGCTATGGCCCAGCGCGTTCACGGCCCAGCCCTGGACGGTATCCAGATATCGCTTGCCGTTGTGGTCTTGCAGCCAGGAACCTTCTCCTCGCACAAAGACCAACTCCGGACGCTGGGTAATTTCCATTAATGCACGTACACCGGCCCGATCGAATTCCATAACGGCAAACCTTGATGAAAAAAGAAAAAAGAAACCAGCCCGGCGGCTGGACGATTTAATTCTAACGCAGCACACCCCCTGCAGGACGCTTATGCCTGGGACAATGGCGATCTGGCTATGGATTGTCCCTTTTCTGGTACACATCCGCGCCCTGGCAGGCGCCAAAGCGTTTTAAGCCTGAAATCTTTCAGGGTATTGGGGGGCCGCATCTATATAAAACCCGTCATGGATACCGCAAGCTTCTGATGTTCTGCCCGCCTAAAACAAACCGTCCAGATCCAACTGCCGGGGCTGTTCCTGTGGCATTTCGCTGATCGGCAAGAGGGCGCTGGCTTTCACACCCAGCAAGCGCAAACGCCGATCCAGCACGGCGCGTTTCAGGTTCTGGCGGGCAGCAGCCAGGATGGCATCCGCAGCCAGCACAGGGGTGGGCAGGGACAAGTCGCGCGTCACGGTTTTGAAGTCTTCAAACTTCAGCTTGATGCCTATAGTTTGCGCGCACATGGCGGATTTACGTAAATCCTGCTCCAGCTTTTCGCACAGGGATTCCAGCACGGCAGACAAGCGGGCACGATCCATACGTACATGCAGGTCACGCTCAAAGGTGGTTTCGCGGCTGATGGATTTGGGGGTGCGATCAGTGGACAAGGGGCGATCGTCCTGGCCTTGGGCAACGGCCATCAGCCATTGAGCGTAGCGCAGCCCAAAATGCTCCTGGAGTTTTTCGGCAGGGGTGGCCGCCAGTTCACCAATATGTTTAATGCCCATTTCCGTCAGCTTCAGCACCGATTTAGGGCCTATGCCGTTGATCTTGCCCACGGCCAGCGGCCAGATGCGGGTAGGGACATCCTCCATGGTCAGCACACAGGCACCATTGGGCTTGTTCAATTCCGAAGCAATCTTGGAGAGCAGCTTATTAGGCGTGATACCCACTGAACAGGTCAGCCCGGTAGCCTGGTTCACGGCCTGGCGAATTTGCTCGGCCAATTGATGGCTATCTTCAGTTTTATGGCTCAGGTCCACATAGATTTCATCGATGCCTCTATCCTCGATGTGGTCCGAGACAGTGGCCACCGCCTGTTTAAACAAGCGGGAATAGTGACGATAAGCCTGAAAATCCGCAGGTAACAAGATCGCTTCGGGGGCCAGTTGGGCCGCCTTCATTAAACCCATGGCGGAAAAAACGCCCAACTGACGAGCTTCATAGGTAGAGGTGGTCGCCACTCCGCGCCCGACATAGTCGGCCAGACGGGAATGCTGCCAACTGCCATCGGGCAACTGGCGGGGCGTATCCGCGCTGCGCCCGCCAATGACCACGGGGCTGCCGCGTAAATGCGGGTAGCGCAGCAGCTCTACCGATGCGTAAAAAGCATCCATATCCACATGAGCGATACGCCGCTCCAGGGGTTTTTCTTCTTGTGCCGCCACCGTGATCAGCCCGTTAACTGTATATATGTACACCATTATAGCGATATACCCGCCATACGCTGAGTCCAACGGAATAAGCGCGAGGATGATATAAATCACTAAACATCATTAAGCTGACATTCGGCTGAAACTACGTATTGAACCAGCGCCAAGCGCCCGGTTACTATGCAGCCTCTCTATCAGCGACATCAACCATCCCATCTGGAGGTTTTCATGAAAAAAACAGTATTGGCTGCTGCGCTGGCAGCCCTGGTCGCCCTGCCCTTGGTGGGCCACAGCAAGACGCTTACCTGGTCCAGCCAGGGCGACTTCATGACTCTGGACCCACACGCACAGAACGAAAACCTCACAATTACCGGCAGCATGTATGTCTATGAAGCACTGGTCGACTACGACAAGGACTTCCAGATTGTGCCCAGCCTGGCAACGTCCTGGGAACAGCGTGAACCTACTGTGTGGCGCTTTACGCTGCGCGAAGGGGTGAAATTCCACGACGGCGCTCCCTTTACCGCCGATGACGTGGTGTTCTCCATTCAGCGCGCCATGGCCCCTACATCCAACTTCAAGGCCTACGTGAACAGCATCGTCAAGGCAGAAAAAGTTGACGACAAGACCGTGGACATCATTACGTCCGCCCCCAACCCCGTCCTGCTGCGCCAGTTGAGCAGCGTGTTCATGATGAACAAGGCCTGGTCGGAAAAGAACAATGTGACCCAGCCGCAGGACTTCAACAAGAATGAAGAAACCTTCTCGGCTCGCAACACCAACGGCACCGGCCCTTACAAGCTGAAATCGCGTGAAGTGGACGTACGCACCGTCTTTGTAGAAAACGAAGAGTGGTGGAACAAGGGCAACAAGGTCGGCAACGTCACCGAAGTGATCTACGTGCCGATCAAACAGAACGCCACCCGTACCGCCGCTTTGCTGTCCGGCGAAGTGGATCTGGTTCTGGACCCACCTGCACAAGATTTGCAGCGCCTGCGCCAGCAAGCCAAGATCGTGGAAGGGAATGAATACCGCACCATCTACCTGGGTCTGGATCAAAAAAATCCAGAGCTGAAATACAGCAGCATCAAGGGCAAGAACCCCTTTGCAGACCAGCGCGTGCGTGAAGCCCTGTATGTCGCCATCGACATTGAAGCCATCAAGAAAGCCGTAATGCGCGGTTCGTCCGCCCCCACCGGCACCATGGTGGCCCCTCAGGTTCACGGCTACACCAAGGAGCTGGCACAACGCCTTCCTTACAGCCAGGACCGCGCCAAGGAACTGCTGAAAGAGGCCGGTTACGACAACTCCCTGACCTTCACGCTGGATTGCCCGAACGATCGCTACATCAACGATGAAGCCATCTGCCAGGCCATCGTGGGCATGTGGGCCAAGGTCGGCGTGAAAGCCAACCTGAACGCCATGCCACGCGCCACCTACTTCCCCAAAGTACAAAGCTTTGACTCCAGCGCCTATATGTTTGGCTGGGGCGTGCCGACCTTTGACGCGCTGTACACCCTGCAAAGCCTGATGCACAGCAAAGGCGAGGGCGCTGACGGCTCCTTTAACTTTGGTGGCTACGAAAACGCCGAAGTGGACGCCCTGATCGACCAGATCAAGACCGAGACCGACACCGCCAAGCGCGATGCCGCCATCCACAAGGTTCTGGAAATCCACGCCAAGGAAGTGGGCCATATCCCTTTGCATGACCAGATCATTCCTTGGGCCATGGCCAAGAAGGTCAATGTGATCCACCGTGCGGACAACCGCATGCTGGCTCAATGGACCACCATTCAGTAAGTCTTCCCCCAGAACCCAGCCCCGCCTCCGTGCGGGGCTGGTTCCAATTACGCTGTAGTCATCATTTCTACACCAGCCCCCTTGCCGGGCCATTTCTACACCTTAAGGACGACACTGGTCGCGAGTGATCCTCGCGCTGAACCAGGAGACCGCCTATGTTGGTATTTATTATTCGCCGTCTGATCCAGGCTGTTTTGGTGATGCTGACGGTCAGCCTGCTGGCCTTCGTGCTGTTTCGCTATATTGGCGATCCGGTCACCATCATGCTGGGTCAGGACGCTACTGAACAAGATCGCGTGGAGCTACGCGCCAGCCTGGGCCTGGATCAACCCGCCCCGGTTCAGTTCGGGCGCTTTGTTTCCCAAGCCGTACAAGGCGAGTTTGGCCTGTCACTGCGGCAAGCTCAGCCCGTTTCCACCTTGCTGAAAGACCGCCTGCCCGCCACAGTTGAACTGTCTGTTGTGGCCGCCATACTGGCCCTGCTGATTGGTTTGCCGCTAGGCGTGTACACCGCCCTGAAACGCAATGGCTTCATGGCGCAAAGCATTCTGGCCTTTTCCCTGCTGGGAATTTCACTACCCACTTTCCTGATCGGTATCTTGCTGATCCTGATCTTCTCGGTTCAGCTAGGCTGGTTGCCCAGCTATGGCCGGGGCGAGGTCATGAAACTGGGTTGGTGGAGCACCGGCCTGCTAAGTTGGGACGGCATCAAGCATTTGATCCTGCCCGCCATCACACTCTGTTTGTTCCAGCTCACGTTGATTTTGCGTCTGGTGCGCTCCGAGATGCTGGAAGTTCTGCGCGCCGATTACATCAAGTTCGCCCGTGCTCGTGGTCTGTCACAACGGGCCATTCACTTTGGCCATGCCCTGAAAAACACCATGGTGCCAGTCATCACCATCACGGGCTTGCAACTGGGCGGCATCATCGCCTTTGCCATCGTGACGGAAACCGTTTTCCAATGGCCTGGCATGGGTCTGCTGTTTATCCAGGCCGTTCAATTTGCCGACATCCCCGTCATGGCGGCGTACCTCTGTCTGATTGCCCTGGTATTTGTCGTGATCAACCTGCTGGTAGACCTGCTGTACTTCCTGGTCGATCCACGTCTGCGCACCCAACTGTCGGGCGCCAAGGGGCACTAATATGTTCGCTAAATTAAAAACTGCCTGGGATAGCGATCTGATCTGGTCCTGGCGTCATTCGCCTGTCGCTATTGTGGCCACCATCATGGCCTTGCTGCTGTTTATCGGCGCGCTGGGCGCACGCTGGGTGGCTCCCTACGATCCCTTCGACCTGACCTCCATCGACCTGATGGATGCCTTGCTGGCCCCCGCCTGGTCAGAAAACGGCTCTCCTCAATACTGGTTGGGCACAGACAGTCAAGGCCGCGACTTGTACTCGGCGCTGCTGTACGGCACCCGCACCTCCTTGCTGATTGGTCTGGCCTCGGTGGCTCTGTCCATGATTGTGGGCATTGTGTTGGGCTTGCTAGCCGGTTACTCCGGTGGCCGCGTTGATGCCTTCATCATGCGTGTGGCTGACGTGCAATTGTCCTTCCCGGCCATTCTGATTGCGCTCCTGATCGACGGGGTGGCCCGTGCCGTATTCCCCTTGAGCATGCACGATGTGGTCGCCTTTCCGGTGCTGATCGGGGCCATTGCACTGGCCGGTTGGCCGCAATATGCCCGTACCGTGCGTGGCTCTACCCTGGTCGAGAAAAACCGGGAATACGTGCAAGCCGCCCGCGTCATTGGCGTGTCCTCGTCCCGCATCATGTTCAGCCATGTGCTGCCCAACGTGATGGGGCCGGTGCTGGTGCTGGCTACCGTACATCTGGCCACTGCCATCATTACGGAAGCCACTCTGTCCTTTCTGGGCGTCGGCGTACCGGCCACCTCACCCTCCCTGGGCACGCTGATTCGCGTTGGTAACGACTTCCTGTTCTCGGGCGAATGGTGGATCACCATTTTCCCCGGTCTGATGCTGGTGCTGCTGGTGCTGTCGGTCAACTTGTTGGGCGACTGGTTGCGTGACGCCCTGAACCCCAAATTGAGCTGAGCCATGACTGCACTCTTAACTGTCCAAGACCTCTGTGTCGAATTTCCGACCCGACGTGGCGTGCTCCAGGCTCTGGATCATGTGTCCTTTTCCATTGCTCCCGGCGAAGTGCTGGGCGTAGTGGGGGAGTCCGGCGCGGGCAAGTCCCTGACGGGCGCGTCCATTATTGGTTTGCTGGATGCCCCTGGCCGCATCAGCGGCGGGCAAATCCTGCTGGAAGGCCAGCGCATCGACAATCTGAACCAGGACCAGATGCGCAAGATTCGGGGCCGCCAGATTGGCGCGATCTTCCAGGACCCGCTGACCTCGCTGAACCCGCTGTACACCGTGGGCCATCAATTGGCGGAAACCATCGTGACGCACCTGCCCCTGTCCTGGAAACAGGCCCAGGAGCGTGCCATCGAGCTGCTGGAAGCCACCGGCATCCCGGCGGCACGTGAGCGTATCGACCACTACCCGCATCAGTTCTCCGGCGGTATGCGCCAGCGTGTGGTCATTGCGCTGGCCCTGGCCGCCGAGCCCAAGCTGATCGTGGCCGACGAGCCCACCACCGCGCTGGATGTGTCCATTCAGGCACAGATTATCGACCTGCTGAAAAAGCTCTGTCGCTCGCAAGGCACCTCGGTCATGCTGATTACTCACGACATGGGGGTGATTGCCGAAACCGCTGACCGCGTGGCCGTGATGTACGCGGGCCGCATTATCGAAATTGGCCCTGTGCAGGACGTCATCCAGAAGCCCAGCCACCCTTATACCCGTGGCCTGATGCGCTCCATCCCCAATCTGCACGCCGGGCTGGAACGCCTGGAACAAATCCCCGGCAGCATGCCGCGCCTGAACGCCATCCCTGCGGGCTGTGCTTTCAATCCGCGCTGTGACCGCCGTTTTGATCGCTGCCTGGTCGAGCGCCCCGAGCTGATGCCCGTCCCCCCTCAGACACAGGCGGCCTGTTGGCTGCATGCCCAGGAGTCCGCATGAGCGCCCCTAAACAAGCCCTGGTCCAGGTCAAGGACGCTGCCTGTTGGTTTGATGTTTCCCCGCCTTTACTGGAACGTCTGGTCTACCGCAAACCCAAAGTGAATCTGCGCGCCGTCGACGGGGTCAGCTTCACCTTGAACAAGGGTGAAACCCTGGCTCTGGTAGGCGAATCGGGCTGTGGTAAATCTACCGTAGCCCGTCTGCTGACAGGCCTGTACTCGCTGACGCGCGGTGAAATCCTGTTTGACGGGCAGTCCATGCAGTCTATGGATAAAGCCAGCAAGCAGGCCATGCGCAAGCGCCGTCAGATGATTTTTCAGGACCCCTATGCCAGCCTGAATCCACGCTGGCGCGTGGGCCGCATCATTGCCGAACCGCTGGTCACCCACACCAAGATGAGCAGTGCCCAGCAGGAAGCCAAAGTGGCCGAATTGCTGACGCAAGTGGGCCTGAACGCCAACGACGCCCAACGCTACCCGCATCAATTCTCCGGCGGCCAGCGCCAGCGCATTTCCATTGCCCGCGCCCTTGCCCTGCAACCGGAATTCATCGTCTGTGACGAACCTACCTCGGCACTGGACGTGTCGGTGCAGGCGCAGGTCCTGAACCTGATGAAGGACTTGCAGCGCGAGCTGGGCCTGACCTACCTGTTCATCTCACACAACCTGGCTGTGGTGCACCACGTAGCCGACCGGGTTGGCGTGATGTATCTGGGCCGGATTGTGGAAATTGCGTCACGCGACGATTTATTTGCACAACCCCGCCACCCCTACACACGCATGCTGCTGGGAGCCATTCCCGACATGAGCGGGGCAGGTAAAAGCCGCATCCCAGTGGCTGGTGAAGTGCCCAACCCGCTGAACCCGCCATCGGGCTGTACCTTTCATCCACGCTGCCCGCTGGCCAATGATCGCTGCCGCCGCGAAGCCCCGGCTTTGCTGCAAACCGGGCAGCACGAAGTGGCTTGCCATGCTGTAGAAGAAGGGCGCGATCAGGCCTGATGTAAAAAACGCTGCATCTACTGCCTTTGGCAGTGGCTGCAGCGTTTTTTTACCGCTGATTATTCTTTAGCAACACACCTTTCCTGGTCGGAAAGCAGGGCTGGAAAATACCCAGGGTGATGATGTTCTCATTCGCAGCCGAACCATTGCGGCCCGGCGCAAAAATATCAGCTCTGATTCGCAGGCGCGAAATCAGCCAGATGGCAGGACAGAATGTCAGCAATAGCGCGATCATCCAAGCCACGGGAGCGCAGGTCAGCGGACAGCGCGCTCACGTCGACTCGGGCCAGTGGGCGCTCAGCACCGCGAGGGCGGTCGTCGCGTACCACGCGAAAGTCGTAATCGCGCTGGGCGGTCTTGGCCACTTCGTAGTGCATG
This sequence comes from Alcaligenes parafaecalis, assembly GCF_026344135.1. Lineage (NCBI taxonomy): Bacteria > Pseudomonadati > Pseudomonadota > Betaproteobacteria > Burkholderiales > Alcaligenaceae > Alcaligenes > Alcaligenes parafaecalis. The sequence goes on from NZ_JAPKNA010000005.1 coordinate 185,647, forward strand.
ACTTCGTCCACTTCGTTTTCTGGCGTGAAGGTCAGCACGGTGGGGCGCAAGGAATACAGATCTTCCGAGTTCATCACGTATTCGGTTGCGCAGATGATGACGGTGTCGCCCTTTTGACAGGTACGAGCCGCCGCGCCGTTCAGAACCACGCAGCGCGAGCCGGGTTCACCGAAGATCACGTAGGTAGAAATACGGGCACCGCTGTCCTTATTCCAGATTTCCACGAACTCCATGGGTAAAATGCCCGCTTGTTCGCAGATTTCCGGATCCAGGGTGATCGACCCGTGATAGTTCAAGTCGGCACCGGTCACCTTGATACCATGCAGCTTGGCACGGACCACTTTTTTCATGACAACACTCTCTAGAAACAGGTCCCCTAAAACGGACACCTAAGCTTGGCTAAAACGCGGCTTGCGCTGCGCCCTTAGCCCGATCAGGGCTGCGGGAAAGACTGCATCATAAACCCAGAAATGCGCACAAATCCGTTTAGACCCACAGATTTGTACGGGAAAACCACAGGCCCAATGATTTGCCTGACGGCCAGTCTGTGCTGTAATCCCCTCTGCCGCGTCGCGCCGGTCTTTTTTATTTTCAATACGATACCGCTTTCCATGCCCAACCTGCTCATCGAGAATATTCACAAACGCTATGGCTCCCTGGAGGTCCTCAAGGGAGTCTCTCTCAGCGCGGAGCCCGGTGACGTCATCAGCCTGATCGGTTCCAGCGGTTCGGGTAAAAGTACTTTCCTGCGTTGTATCAACTTTCTGGAAACGCCCAATTCCGGCCGTATCGTGATCAAGGGCGAGGAACTGAAAACCCGCCTGGACCCGAAAACCGACGAGCTGGTTGCGGTGGACAAACAACAACTCAAGCGTTTGCGTACCAGTTTGGCCATGGTGTTTCAGCACTTCAACTTGTGGTCCCACATGACGGTGCTGGAAAACATTACCGCCACCCCCATTCATGTACAGGGCATGGACAAGGCTCAGGCCATTGCCAAGGCGGAGCTGTATCTGGACAAGGTAGGTCTGTCGCGCGATCTGGCCAAACAATATCCTGCGTTCTTGTCGGGCGGCCAGCAGCAACGTGTGGCCATTGCCCGTGCGCTGGCTCTGGAACCCGAAGTCATGCTGTTTGACGAACCTACGTCTGCTCTGGACCCTGAGCGCGTGGGCGAAGTTTTGCGTGTTATGCAGAATTTGGCCGAAGAAGGGCGCACGATGGTGGTGGTTACGCACGAAATGAGCTTTGCACGGAACGTATCCAGCAAGGTGGTGTATCTGCACGAAGGCCAGATCGAGGAAGAAGGCCCGCCAGAAGAAGTGCTGGTATCGCCACGCAGCCCTCGTTTGGCGCAATTTCTGGCAGCGGGTGGTTCTTCAAACAAGGGCTAAGCCCCTTTACCTGCGCCTGTTACGTACGGGACGCAGAGCAGGCATAAAGCAAACGGCGCCTTTCGGCGCCGTTTTCATGTCCAGCCAATTCGTAGTCACTTCAAAGCAACTCACAGGGGCCTCCAATCACCGCCCCCAAACTGCAGCCCTGCTATCAGGACTTGGGACGTGGCATATCAAACAAGGCCAGGTCCGTAATTTCAAAGTAATCGCCTGGGCCACCGCCACGCAAAATAGGACGTGGAATCGCGGTGCGGTAAATGCCGTCCACGATGCTGTTAGGCGACACATGCACACCCACCACTTCGCCCAGCACCATCCAAGTGTTCAAATCTTTGCCTTCCGAGTCTTTCAACTGGAAGTGAGTCGTCACCTTGCACTCCAACGAGGCATGGCTCTCGCCCACGCGGGGGGCATCAATCAGGCGGGAATCCACGGGCGTCAGACCGGCGACTTCAAATTCGCGCACATCCTGTTCCAGGCTGGTCATGTTCATGGGCTCGGCCAGATCACGCGAGGCCAGATTCCAGGTAAACACGCCGGTTTCAATCGCGTTGCGCACGCTGTCTTTGTAGCCCACGCTAGAGAAAGCGATAACGGGCGGGCGGTAGTTGAACACGTTGCAGAAGCTGTACGGGGCCAGGTTCAGCACGCCTTCCGTGCTTTTGGTGCCGATCCAGCCAATTACACGAGGGCCCACAATCGAGCTGATCGGGTCGTGGCGCAATCCATGGCCTTGTGTGGGCTCGTAAAAATGAAAGTCTTTCTGCACGGTTCTCTCTGTTATTAAACACAACAAACTAAACAGGACTGCGGGAAATCCCGGTGGCCCACTGATATACTTTACAACTAAAATAAAGCCGCTGCAAACCGTTGAAACTCAAGGTTTTACGTACCCTTCCTGCCTTTCAGAACCATCTAGGCACATGAAACATGGAAAATAAGCCCGATCACTGGGCACGTGTAGCTTCTGCTGACCTGGAACACGTGCGCAAATCTGTCAGCGATATGTTCAAGTCGCACCAGCTCAAGCAGCTCCGTGCCGACCAGACCCTGCAAACCCGCCTGCGACACGCCGAGTTTGGTCAGGTCGCTTTAAGCCGCCTGGGCTATGGCGCCGACGTACACATTCAGCCTGATCACCTGGCCGGTTTTTACCTGGTTCAGATGCCCCAATACGGCACCGCCAAAATTCGCTGCGGTGGCCAAACTGTGGACTCCACCCCTTACGCCGCCACCATTCTGAATCCCAATGAAGACGTGGATATGGTCTGGCATGCCAATAATGAGCAATTAATGCTCAAGATAGACCGCAACCTGGTGGAACAGGCTGCACGAGGTCTAGGTCTGGACGTAGGCCCGCAAGGCTTGCTATTTCCGGTACGCCTGGAGGCGCATACCCAGCCCTCCTGGCAAATCATGCTGCGCTATGTGCTGGACTGTGCGCGCAATTACGAAGATATCTTGCGCTCGCCCCTGATTATCAATCAGCTAGAGCAGTTAGCTGTGACCACCTTGTTAGGCCTGCATCCACCAGCGCAAATCCAGGCGATCAACCCGACACGCGTCTTGCCGCGTCATCTGAAAAAAGTTGCCAGCCATTTGCATGAGCAGGCGCATTTGCCCGTTACGGTCGCCGAACTGAGCACAATTGCTGGCGTCAGTTCACGCACCTTGCAGCAGGCTTTTCGAGAGCACTACGGGGTCAGCCCCATGCAGTATCTGCGCCAAGTCAGGCTGGACCGGCTACGCCACGAACTGATTCACTCCAACGAGCCCCATCTGACACTGGCCGACCTGGCCATACGCTGGGGCTTTGCGCACCAAGGCCGTTTCAGCGCCGAATACCGCAGCCGTTTTGGCGAAACGCCTAGCGAGACCCTGCAACGAGTGCGCGGCGGCCAGCACTGAGCTGACCGCCTCACCCGTCCTCTCACCCCTTCAAAATACGCTGGGCTGCCAGATAGCCGGATTGACCACCCAGGCCTGGGCCCGGATGCACCGATGCGCCAATTTGATGCAGATTGCGCCAGGGCGTCGTGCCGCTGCGCGCGTTCTTGTGCCCTGCAAAAGGACGCATGAAAAAGAACTGATCCGGCGAGCACACCCCGCTATACGGATCGCCCCCGACCAGATTCATGTTCAAGGCTTCCAGATCGGCGGGGCTGACACTGCGACGCCCGATGATCTTGGCGGCCAGACCCGGCATGACGGTTTCCAGACGGGCCTGCACGCGGTCGGCCATCGCCTCGCGCACCGCTTCGTTCCAGCGACCATCGGCGGGCACGGGAATCTCGCCCGCCTCATCGCCTTTGATATGACGCGGCAGCTCCTGCATCTGCACCCATAAAATCCAGTGTCCTTCCGGTGCGCGAGTCACATCCACCGCCACCGGCTGGCCTACGGCCAAAGTCGGTTTGGCGGGCAGATAACCATTACTGGCCGTCACCACCGAGGAACATACCTGCTCCATGCTTTCCGTGACGTGCACCATCGGTACGTGGCGCAGCTCCGGGTCCACCCAGTCGGGCGGGGAATTCAGGGCAAAGTGAATCTGCATGCCGCCCCGGCCATAGTGATAATCCTGGGCAGACTTCAATAATTCAGGCTCTACTTCTGGCAGCAAATCGCCATACAACTGACCGGGCGTCACATTACACACTACGGCACGACGGGCCAGATACCGCTGCGTACCCACACACACGCCAGTAGCTTTATTACCTTCCACCAGCACGCGGTCCACATGAGAGTTAGTCAGTACGGCGCCGCCTGCTTCTTCAATAATGCGGGTAAATGCTTTCACAATCTGGTAACTGCCGCCTTTGACCACCGGCATGCCACCGCTGACGACGGCGCTGAAGGTCAGCTTGCCGATCAAGGCGGAGCTGGCTTCATCAGGCCCCAGGCCGCTATGCAGTACCCAGGGAGCGATCATGGCCCGAGCCAGATCGCTGCGCAGTTCACGCATGGCCCAGCGTCGGAAGCTTTCCAGCGCTTGCGAGCCAAAGGACATCAGACCATCCAGCCCGCGTTCCCGCCAGGCACCAAAAGCCAGCTTGGCCATAGGCCAGCGATAGGGCTCACCACCCAGCAGCCCAAACACCAGACCGGCATCCGGGCCAAACATGCGGGCAGCCATGGCCCCCAAGGCATCGCCTTCACCGGGCATCAAGTCATTGAAACGACGTACCGTGTCGCCCATATCCTGGCGCAGGGCCAGCGACGGGCCACCGGGAATGGCCAGACCCGTGCTGTACTCGCCTTTGGCAAATTCCAGCCCCGCTTTAGCCAGAGGCTCGGCCAGAGCAGCGTAAGACGCGCCCCCCATGAACAAGGGATACCAACTGGACAAAACATCGTGCGTGAAACCGGGGAACAGCTCCTGCGTACGGATACAGCCCCCGGCCACGGCGTTGCGCTCCAGCACCGTTACCGACAAACCACGCTGTGCCAGCAAGGCCGCGCAAGTCAGGGAGTTCATCCCACTGCCGACAATCACCACATCAGCGCTGTGCGCGTCGCTCATTTCAACGATCTCCGCTAGGCGTAGTCAGGTTGGCAAAACGGCCACGGTGAAACACCGCAGGCTCGTGCTCAGTCAAGGTGGTGTGGCGCACTACACGACCAATAAACAGGGTGTGGTCACCACCTTCGTGCTGACGGTAGTTCTCGCACACAAAGGTCGCCACGCAATCGTCCAGCAGCGGCACACCTTCTTCACCATCCACATGCGAGACCAGCGCAAACTTGTCTTTCACCTGCGAGCTGGCAAACCCCATAGCGACCGGAACCTGTTCCTGACTGATCACGTTGATGGCAAAGTGGCTGCAGTTCTGGAAAATATCCAGGCTGGGCGAATGATTCACCAGACTCCACATCACCAGAGGCGGGTCCAGCGACAGGGATGTAAAGGAGTTGATGGTCAGACCCACCGCCCGACCATCGGGGCAACGAGTCGTGACAATGGCCACACCCGTTGGAAAATGGCCCAGTGCCTGGCGAAACGCACGGCTATCGACCACATTCAGATTGGACGGTGTGGGTTTGGCGTCAGCGGCTGCCAACGCTTGGGCAGACACGGCCTGCCGCTGGGCAGCGGTTTGGGACGGGGAGTCTTGCAGCGTTGCGGTGGGGGTCATGATACGTCTCCTTGAATACTATCTATCAGGCAGCCACAGATTGGCTGCGTGTCTTCTCGATCAATGCCTGGGCAGCGCTCAGATCTTCCCAGGCCGGGAACAGAACCGGTGGGTGATTGAAGCTGTTGGCCAGGAAGTGAGCCAGGGCGGGCGATTGCTGAGCCGAGGTCAACAAAGCGAACGAGGAATCGGTTGGCGGTTTCAACATGGAGTTGGTCCAGCGCACCACCAGGTTGGCGTAATCCCAGTAACGCTCAAAGGTGTCCTGCATCCAGTTGCGGTCAAACGCGCCGTCACCACGCTGCAAAATGCTGTCCAGATACACCTGGGCGGCTTTGGCGGCATTGTTGGAACCTTGGCCGGTAATGGGATCGTTCACCACGACAGCATCACCCAGACCCAGTACCATGCGGCCCGACGGCAGTGTCAGCACCGGTTTGCGCACCGTGGGAGGGAATGCGCCGGACAGGTAACCCTGGGCGTCAGTCAGTTCCACATTGCGGGCACGGTCGCCTTCCCAAGGCAGGAACTCGCGCAGGAAGGATACGCTTTGCTCCAGGTGAGCTTCAGGCGTCTTGGCATCGCGGAAGCGGTCCAGTGGGCCACCGGGAACACCTTCAAACACCATGATGTCGCAAGGGCCGGACAGGGTCAGCGAAGGGAACACAAAGTATTCGCCCACACCGGGGATGAAGTTAAAGGACACACGCGAGTATTCGGGCGTAGGCTCCAGACCGTGCACATAGGTCAGGGCCAAAGCACGCTGAGGTTTGTCGAACATGGAACGCTGATCGTCGCGCTCGAACAGTTTGACCACTTCGCCTTTACCGGCAGCCAGCATGGTCAGATCGTATTCCTGGGTGATGCGCTCCAGTTCGGCCACGCCCACGTCTTCCATGATCAGCTTGCCGCCGCGCTGCTCGAACAACTCCAGCCAGTAAGGCATTTTCACGCGCTGGTCGGTGGCTTGGGCTTCGCGGTCCAGGCGACCGCTCCAATCTACGGCCTTGGTGTCAGGCTGATCGGGATTGGGCAGGGCAAAGCCAATACCTTGTACGGGTGGGCACTCGTCGTCCCAGAAGTTCAGACCCAGGCGACGCTCTACGTCCAGCGCCTCGGCAAACATGCACTGGCTGGACATCACGCGGCCGCCACGAACATCGTCAGGGCTGCGGTTGGTGAAAACGGCTACTTCGTAGCCCTGGGCCAAAAGGCCGAATGCAACGGGCATGCCAGCTTGGCCAGCGCCCACAATAGCAACTTTACGCATGATTTTTTTCCTTCTGAGGGAGCTAAGGACGCCACCCCGGCGGCGTCCCGGTTTTTCTTATTCAGCCAATTTGGGGATGGCTGGGACACCTTGCTCAGGTCCCATGGCCGAGTAGCCACCATCCACGGCATAGTCGGCACCAGTCACAAAGCTGGCGGCATCCGAGAGCAGGAAGGACACGACTTCGCCTACTTCCTGCGGGTCGCCCACGCGGCCCAGCATGTGAAATGCCGAGGCCACGCGGTCGGTTTTGGCACGGTCGCCGCCTGTCAGCTCGTCCATCACCCGCGACCAGATCCAGCCGGGCGAGACCGAGTTCACGCGGATACCGTCCGGAGCGAAGTCCAGAGCCATGCTGCGCGTCAGTTGCAACAGAGCGGCCTTGGAGACCGGGTACAACCAGCGCCCGGTTTGTGCGATCGACGATGAAATGGACGTGAAGTTGACGATGGAGCCACCACGCGGCAGCAAGGGACGTACGGCCTTGGCCGCCTGCACCGCACTGACCAGATTGATGTCCAAAGCCTTGAGCCAGTCTTCGCGGCTGGAAACCATGCCTTCATCCAGATAGGAACAGGCCAGGTTGACCAGGCCATCCACACGACCAAAATGCGCCTTGACCTGCTCAATAGCGGAATTCAGGCTTTGATCGCTGGTGATGTCCACTTCCCAGAATTTGGCTTTGGCGGCATCGCTGCCCACGGCTTTCTGACCACCGGCGGCATCAATATCGAACACCGCCACACGTGCGCCGTAGCCCATCAATACCTCGACCACACCCGCACCAACACGCGTTGCACCACCGGTGACGATGACTACCTTGTCTTTCAGTCCCTTCATGTCGCTCTCCTGCCGCGGGCCCTTAGAAAGGCACCGCTACTTTTACAAAAAATTGTTTTCCTTCAGGACGGCCACGTACACCCAGATCCTGTTGGTACTTGGCCGTAATCAGCAAACCTTTATCGTTGGCGTAACGCAGGCTGGGACCAATGGCGAAGGCACGAGCCTTGCTGTCACCGGCCATCGGGCCGCGATCGCTTTCAATCTGTTGATAGGCATAACCGCCCACACCCAGCACCAGGCCATTACCAAAGCCCCAACCCACGGCGTAATCCGCGTGAATGGCTTTACCCGTACGGGTTTCGGTATCGCTGTTGCGGAAGTTGAAGTCCACCATCATCTTCAAATCCAGGTTGATGCCGCTGGGCTGCATGTAGCTGAACGCGGCAGCGGGCTGGATAGCCCAGTAATTGCGGCCCAGGTTGGCGCTGTCAGTTACCTTGTAGCGACCTGTCGGGGCGACAAAGTCCACACCCAGCACGTAATGCATTTTTTCGCTGGGGTGAAAACCCAGAGCAGGACCAAACACCACATCACCCAGACCACTACGACGCTGGGATTGACCGGCAGCCTGAGCCTTGACGGTCAACAAAGGAGCCAGAGCGTGGAACGCCAATTGACCACCAAAAAGCTGTTGATCCGTTACCCACACCAGACGCGGTGCCACCATGGCCACATCGACTTTGAAGTCCGGAATAGGCAGCTTGTCGCCGTTCTTGTCCCGTACAGAGTCATAGCGCATGGCACCGCCGTACATCAGCAAATGCACACCGGGTGGCGGCAGAGCGCCACTCATGAAGTTTTCCAAACCATCGGGATAAATGGGCAGGCCATTACCTTCAATGGCATAGGCCGGACCGGCGCCCAATGCGCCCACTCCCAGTACAGCGGCTGCTATTTTTTTATTGATGTCCCCCACGTCCTTCTCCTTTTGTTTTTTAGGTATGACGATGGAGCCAATGGTAGAAGTGCTGTTTGGGCCGGTATATCCACTTTGCGCAGCGCCTAGCCAATAAGCGCAAGAAGCCGCAAAAGCAGGGAAAACCCCGATTTGGTTTAGATTTAAAGGATGACGAGCAGTAAGGCCGTTAAACGCTGTGTTTCAACGGTGAGCTGAGATAATTTCTTCACTGCCAGGCTCGGTAAATAATTAATATCACCTCAGTTTCAACATCAGACTCAACTGCCGATGTCTAATAGCAGCACTGTGGGTCTGACCACCAAACACCTTTACAGCTCAATGAGCCCAACTCTTTCTTTTGCTGAATCTCGATTCAGCCTGCCCCTGCTCGGCCACCGTTCTGGTGCTTGGGCCTTGATGCTTTTGTCGGTACTGGCGCTCATGGCGACATGGTCCATCTACTGGCTCACCCCCATGATTTCGGATGATTTCAGCTATGCCAATAAAGGCATTTCCTGGGTGGCTATAGAGCGGCACTACCTGAACTGGAGCGGTCGACTCGTCTCGGACACCATTTCCAGCGGGATGCTCAGCCTGGCACCGCAATGGTTAAAAGCAAGCCTGAACACAATCGCTCTATTCGGTGTGGTCCTCACACTCTCGGCTCTGGGAGCCCGTCTGGCCAAGCAAGCGTTACGCCCATCCTTGGTCTTGCTGGTTTTTATGTTGTATTGGCTGGTGAATCCAGACCTGGGGCAGACCACGTTCTGGCTGGTCGGTTCAGCCAATTACTTATGGCCCAATCTATTCAATTTTGGGTTTGCATTGGCTTATGTCTGGCGGCTACAAAAGGAGCCACCTTCGCTTGGCCTTGGCCTGGGGGTGAGTGCTCTCGCCGTACTGGCAGGCTGCTCTAATGAAAACACCGGCATCATCACCTGGTGTTTATTGGCCTATTTAAGCGTTCGCCACTACCAGCGAGAACGAACCATAGGCACATGGCCCGTCATCTGGCTGCTATGCATGGGGATTGGCGTCACTATTTTGGTGCTGGCACCCGGAAATCAGGTGCGTGCGGTCTTCTTTCCCGCTTGGTACGATCAGCCGCTACTCTGGCGCATATGGGAACATTTCAGCCGCCGCTTCCCTGATGCCATGCTGCGCTACTGGGGGGTAATTGTGGTCATGCTGGCCTGGCGTGTCTTTGCTGGGCCTGCCTCGTCCACACCCATCCGGCGCATGATCTGCTTGCTGGTCGGGGCATCTTTGTTGGCAAATGCTATTTTGGTATTGGCCCCGAATATCCCCAAACGAGCCTTGAATGGTTCTTTCATGTATCTGCTGGTGGCCCTTTCCATCTATGGGCACGACTTACTGGCTCAGTCCCAACGCACCCAATGCAAACCCCGTTATTTAGCATTGACGCTTGGCATCTGCACGATGCTCTGGCTAGTGTCCAGCACCTTGATGCTGCGCAGCTACTATGGCGTCTGGAAGCAAGATCACGTACGGCGAGCCATCATTGCGCATGCAATCAAGCATGATCGAAAACGGATAGAACTGCCAACGTACTACTTTGACACGACATTACGCTCACGCGACCGCTTCGATACGTATTTCAATGGCGAAGCTTTGGCAAAGTATTACGGCACTAAAGCGAAAATCAATGAATACTCGGTGCACCGACATTACGACCTGGAGACTGGGGCGCCTCCTAAGCCTTGATCACGTAGTTGTGATCCTAAACCCGGCCTTCGGTTATGAAAATGCCACTTTCGCCCAGTATCGAGGAAGCGAGATTCAGCGCTTGTCGGTGCAATCCTTCAGACGAGAACTTCGCTAATGAAGCGCACAAGGCACAGTACACAAAAAAAGCCCCGCTCTCCCAAAGGAAAGCGGGGCCAAGACTGTAGTGTGTCTCTTGCTAGCGATTACTTGGCAGCGCTCAGCTCTTTGATCTGCTCGCGGAAGTAGGCCAGGGCGGCTTTACCGTCTACGCCTTTCTTGTCGGCCGCTTTGATCCAGTCCTCTTCAACAAAGGCCAGACGCTCTTTCATCTGCTCGCCCGCTGCGCCGTCGATACGCAGAGTCTTCAAGCCAGCAGCCGTGTGCTTCTCAATCGCTTGCTGCTCGGCAGCCTGCCATTTGGAACCGAAATCATTGGCAATCCATTCACCGCTGATTTTTTCGATGGCAGCACGGTCGGCTTCAGACAGGCTGTTCCATTTGCGCTCGTTCATGAACATGTACTGGCTGGATTTGCCAAAGCCACCGTCCACGGAAACAGCGGTCTTGACCAGCTTGTCCAGTTTCCAGTTATCCAATTGGTCGTACTGGAAGTACATACCGTCGATCACGCCACGCGACAGCATTTCGTAGCTGTCCGATGCCGGTGCGTTCACCGTCACGATACCCAGAGCTTTACCGACAGCATCAAACAAGGGGCTAGGCGAGCGCAGCTTCTTGCCTTTCAGGTCGTCGATGCTTTGCACGTTGTCCTGGCTGGTGAAGATCACGGTGGCCGGGCTGGTCCACATACCCAGCAGTTTCACGCCTTTGTGCTCGTTGGCACCCATCATGAATTTCTCGTAGGTGCGCCAGTAAGCGACCGAGTTCACGCCGCCGTCATCGGTAGTGAAAGGCAGTTCAGCAAACTCGATCAGCGGGAAGCGGTTAGCCGTGTAGCTGTGTACCGACATGCCCATATCAGCGATACCGTTACGCACCAGATCCAGGTGAGCCTGTGGCTTGCCCAGCGCGTTGATGAATTCCACCTTCACGCGGCCTTCGGTGGCTTTTTCCACTTCCTGGGCCCAGGGCTCGAACATATTGGTCACGATGAAGTGGCCTGGAGGCATCCACTGGGAAAAACGCAGGGTGGTGACTTCGGCCGCAACCGAAGGCATGGTCGGTGCCAGGGCTGCTGCAGCCAGGCCCAGGCTCAAGGCCAATTTTTTGAAAACACGCATCTCGACTCCTCGTAAATTATTTTGCTGCCGGGCTACTACAACCCGGCCTCTTGGCCACTTGATGGGACGATAAACAGATCCTGGACCTGCTTGCCCAGCGGCTTTACTGCTGCCCGGATCGCACCTGCATCCGGGCCGGGTTTACATACTGTTCGGGATGACCAGAACAATCCAAGGGACAAACACCAGCAAGAGCAAACGCAGAATATCCATCATGACAAAGGGTGCGACACCCCGGATGATGGTGCCCAGGGGGACATCAGGCATCACGTTCTTGATCATGAAAATGTTCAGGCCCAGCGGTGGGGTAATCAGGCTGATTTCAGCAGCCACCACCACGATGATGCCGAACCACACCAGGTCAAAGCCCAGGGAGGCCACGATCGGGTAGAAGATAGGCACGGTCAGCATGACCATGGACATGGTTTCCAGGAAGCAACCCAGAACCAGGTAAATCGCGCAGATGATCAGAATCACCACGATGGGCGAGACATCAATACCCTGGATGAAGCCCAGCAACTGATTAGGCAAACCGGCTACGGTCAGGAAGTTGGTGAAGACCAGCGCACCAATCACCAGGGCAAACATGATGGCCGTGGTTTGAGCGGCTTCAATCAGCACCGTCAGGTACATGCGAGGCTTCCAGCCACGACGCTTCAAAGTCAGCAAGAAAGTAGCAGCGGCACCAATACCAGCAGCTTCTGTTGGGGTGAACACACCACCGTAAATACCACCCATGATGACGATAAACAGTACAGTGATCGCCATCACGCCTTTGGTCGCTTCAAAGCGCTCACGCCAGCTCGCTTTTTCACCAGGACGGCCCAGATTCGGGTTGATCGCGGTAATGATCATCACCGTGATCAGGTACATCAGCATGGCAATCATGCCGGGCAGGAAACCCGCAGCAAACAGCTTGCCGATGTCGGTTTCAGTCAGGATCCCGTAGACCACCATCATCACGCTGGGCGGAATCAGAATGCCCAGGGTGCCGCCCGCCGCAATACTGCCGGTAGCCAGACGGTCGTCGTAGTTGTACTTGCGCATATTGGGCATGGCCACACGGCCCATGGCCGCGGTGGTGGCCATACTGGAACCACAGAGCGCGCTAAAGGCACCACAGGCAACAATGGTTGCCATCGCCAAACCACCACGCAGGTGACCGATAAAAGCGTTAGCCGCCTTGTACAGGTCCTTGGACAAGCCCGAGGCATTGACCAGATTGCCCATCAAAATGAACAGCGGCAGCACGGTAAAGCTGTAGCTCATGGCCGTGTCGTAGCTGGTTTGCGCTGCCATGGTCAGGGCCGCTTCCATGCCAGTGAAGAAGGCAAAACCCAGCGTGCCGACCAGCAACATACCCCAGGCAATGGGCAAACCCAGAAACAAGCTACCCAACAGGACTGCCAGTCCGATAATAGAAATCAACATGAAAAAACTCCGTCTTTATCGGCTGGGAGAGCTAAAAATCTTAAGCAGCGAGGCCAGGGTGGCGATGCCGGTCATGATGGCGATGATGTAGGCAAAGGGTGCGATGGGCACTTGCAGGGCATTGCTCATATCGCCATAGCCGGCTAGCTCATTAGCGTGATTCCACAGATACACGGTCAGCACACCCAGCATGACGGTGGAGGTGACATTGATCACGAACTGCTGGATACGACGTGCCACTGGGCCTAGCCAGGCGTCAATCAGGCTGACGGTCAAGTGTTGCTGGTGCCAGGTGACACGCGGCAAGGCCGCAAAAATCAGCACGCCCAGCAAGAGTTCGCTGGCCTCATAAGCACCCAATAAAGGGGCATGGAATACATACCGGCCTATTACATCCACGGTTGTGATCCCTGTCATCAGGACCAAGATGACCACACAGGCAGTATCCAGAATTGTCTCTACAACTCGTACTACTCCACGTGAACGCACCAGCTCCATTCCTGGCAGATCGTCGTTCATTACAGCTCCACTTATTTTGGCCCGATAAGGCCTGTTTTTTGGGTCATCATGCACTCCTGAAAACAGGGGTGCATTGTTATATTTCTGTTCTAAATAGTTTATAGATGAACAAATCCAGGTAAATAGAAAGAAACCCTTAATTCCATCCAAAATCATGGAATCGTGGTTTCTATCTCACATAGCAAGAAATACGGTCACAAACCAGCTCGCTTGTCCTGTGCTAGAGCTGGAAAAAACCGCTGGAGCAGGCGTGAGTGCTGGCTTGGCGCAATGTCGAGCAAGCGAACATTGGCTTTAAAAAGGGCAATAAAAGAATCAGCCGACTAGCAATCAGGCAGCATCCAGACCGATAAGCAAACCCTGAGGCCCATGCGTTTCATGTGACAAAAAAAGAGTCGAAACTGAACAGGCCCTTCAAGTGTTGGGCATACTTCCATGCGATATGAGCAGGTCTGAAACAGCGACTTTTGACACCAAAAACCGGGGACAAAAGGCCAAAATCGGTCTCTATAACAAAGAAAAAAACTTAGGTGGCAAAAAATCCAGGCACCGCCAACCAGCCGCCACCAATCAAGAGGGTCCCTTCAGCCGTTTGTTTAAATGACAGTCACCGCCCGACATGCTGGAACAGATAGTCCATCAAGGGTGTTGTGCCATCCAAAAGCAAAAACCCCCTTGGAAAACCAAGAGGGTTTTATATGCGGCCAAGCAAATGGACTCGCTCCCGAACGCACTCAAGGCGCGATCACGGGCAGTCCCGTTGCCAGTCGATCAGATCGTCAAGGTACCCACGCTGGCACCACCGCAGACATACAAGGTCTGACCCGTGATGAAGCTGTTTTCAGGGTCCGAGAAGAACATGGTGGCGCGGCTGATATCATCCGCACGGCCCAGACGCTTCACGGGAATTGCGGCAGCCAGCTTGGCTTCGCGCTCGCTACCGGCTTCGACCACGTCGTAGAACATATTGGTGGTGATGGGGCCGGGGGCAATCACGTTGACGGTGATGCCTTGATCAGCCAGTTCCAACGCCCAGGTGCGGGCCATGCCCAGCATGCCAGCCTTGGTAGCGGCATAGGCGGTACGAGTTTGCAGACCCAGCGCGCCACGTGAGGACATCAGCACGATGCGACCAAAGTGGCGTTCGCGCATGCCAGGAACCACAGCCTGGGTAATCTGCAAGGCCGCACCCAGGTGAATCTGGGTCAGGCCCTGCAAGTCTTCCAGCTTGACCTCGTCCAGCAAGGCGGGCCAGATCACGCCTGCATTGTGGATGAAGTGGGTTACTTCAAAACGCTCGGCAATGTCTTTGGCGGCTTTCTCGGTTGCCACGGCATCCAGCAAGTCCACCTGCACGCAGTGCAGACGCTCGTGCGTCCAGGGCAGTACATTGCGTGCCATGCTGATCACGGTGTAACCCTGCTCCAGCATCTTGCGGCAAATGTCTTCACCAATACCGGTGCTGCCGCCCGTCACAATGGCGGTGTATTGAGCTTGTGTCATCTTGATTGTCTCCAGGCAAATTCAAGGCGCAGGGCGCGCCACCAGCACGGCTACGCCACCGGCATCCAGTTCCAGACTTAGGCGCACTTTTTCATCGGCCTGCCCGCCTTCGGGCAAGTGGGCGATGGCAAAAGGGCCGCAATCCAGTTGAACGGTGCCGATACGCCAGGGCAGTCGTGCCTGAAAATAGGGTTCGTTGCTGTGATGCAGGGTCGTGGTGGCACGTAACACGCCCGTGTCCGCCACCGCCTTCCAGTTCAGCGTGGTGTGCAGGCAATGGCCGCACACGTCCCGGGCGGGATACTGCACCGTGCCGCAGGAAGGACACACTTGCAGGGCAAATTCGCCGCGCTGGGCGGCTTCAGTCAGACCGGCTGCCGTAGCGCTGCGTGCGCCGGGTGGCAAAATTTGGGTGTCGCTCATTACTGCCCCCGTTCCAGCAAGGCCGCAGCAGTACAAATGCCGCGGTCGTAATTAATCATGCCAAAGCCGGACACCAGACCGATACGGGCATTGGCCACTTGCGTATCGCCTGCGGTATCGGTCAATTGGCGCAGTGCCTGGACCAGGCCCAGGTAACCACCTGCCGCACCTGCCTGGCCTACCGACAACTGGCCGCCACTGGTGTTGAAGGGGAAGCTGCCATCCACGGTAAAGCTGTTCTTGCGGATGAATTCCGGGCCTTCGCCCTTGGCGCAGAATCCCAGGTCTTCAAACTGCAGGACGTTGATGACGGGGTAGTCATCGTAGGTTTCCATGAAGTCCACGTCTGCCGGGGTCAAGCCCGCATGCTCGTAGAACGCGTCCTTGTCCATGGCCCAGCCACCGCGATGCTGTACAGCATCTTCAGGGAAAGCGTTGTGACGCTCGATGGTGGAGCGGATACGTACATAAGGCAGGCCCAGTGCTTCGGCCTGCTCACGACGCATGACCAGATAGCCCTCGGCTCCGGCACACGGCATCACGCAATCGAACAAATGGATAGGGTCGGCAATAACGCGCGCCTCCATGTACTGTTCCAGCGTCAGCGGTTTTTTCATCAAGGCATGCGGGTTGCGCAGCGCATTGTCACGCTGGGCGACGCACAGCTTGCCGAAGTCTTCACGAGTGGCACCGTAGTGACGCATGTAGTAGTCCGTCAGCAGCGCAAAGCTGGCGTTGGGGCCACCGGCACCGTAAGGGTAGACGGCATCCTGCGAGAAACGCGAGAAACCCGACACCGTGTTCTTGAAAGACTCACGGTGATTGGTATCGCCCGCGATACACGCCACGATGGACGCATCGCCACACTGCACGGCACGAGCAGCACGGCGCATGGCAACTACGCCACTGGCCCCACCCATAGGAATGTGGTCCAGCCAGCGCGGGCTCATTTGGAAGTGTTGCATCACACCGACGGCACTATCCGAACCCAGCGTGAAGCTGGATACGCACACGCCATCAACGTCGGCTTTTTTCAGGCCGGATTGGGCCAGCAATTGGCCCAATGCCGCACCCAGCCACCAATGTGCGGTCTGCTCGGAATGGCGCTCGTAGGGAATGGTCACCGGAGCGACCAGCACCACATCGTCATAGCCCTGGCGGGCTGCTTGCGGCAAGGCCATGGGCTTAGGCCTCCTGACGTTTTTTCAGGTGATTCGTGTTCACGCAGGCCGGGTTTTCCAAAGCGGCCAGGGCCACTGTTTTCAACTCACCGCGCTGAATCTTGTTGGTCGAGGTCAGAGGCAGGGCATCCACAAACAGAACGTAGCCGGGCACCTTGAAGTAGGCCAGTTGGGTCAGACCCCACTGCACCATTTCCTGGGCAGCCTGTTCGCGCTGCTCCTGGGTTTCGATTGGGTTGTGTGGCACCACCAGCGCCATCACTTCGTCGCCACGGATGGCGTCGGGCACAGCGGCCACAGCAATGGAGCGCACCAGCGGGTGCTGCTGCATGATGTTTTCCACTTCCACGGCAGCGATATTCTCGCCACTGCGACGGATCACGTTCTTTTTGCGATCTACAAAGTGCAGGTAGCCTTCTTCATCACGGCAAACAATATCGCCCGTGTGGAACCAGCCGCCTTCCCAGGCTTCGTCAGTCGCCGCCGGGTCTTTCCAGTAACCAGAGAAAAAGCCGTAGCGTGGGTTGTCACCCGCTGAGCGCACCAGCAGCTCACCGTTTTCACCGGCCTGAGCAGGTTCGCCATCGTCTTTACGCAGCAGGACTTCCACCACAGGCATTTCCTTGCCGAAGCAGGAAGTACCGATGTGGCGTGGCTCGTGGTTGGCGATGATGCTGGCACCCGCGCCGGTTTCGGTCATGGCCCAGGCTTCCAGCAGAGGGAAGCCGAAGCGTTCTTCAAAAATAGGATGCAGGCCACGGTCCACACCGGCGCCAAAACCAAAGCGCACGCTATGTTGACGGTCTTTTTCGCTGGCCTCGGCCTTCATCAGAATGGCTGGCATCACGCCCAGGTAATGCACCACGGTTGCGCCGGACTCACGCACCGACTCCCACCAGCTACGTGGATGGAAACGGTCCAGGGAGATCAGGCAACCGCCGGTCTTGATCATGGCCATGGTCGAGCAGGCCATCGCATTCATGTGGAACAGGGGCAGCGGAGTCAGCATGCGCTCTTTGCCATGCTCCAGCGAAACCAGGCCACCAATGTCGCGATACCACTCGCCAGCGTAATGAAAGTACTGGTTAGCCAGCATGCAGCCCTTGGGGCGGCCTGTGGTGCCAGAGGTGTACAGCAGGGCACATTCGCTGTTTTCATCAGGAATGTCACAGGAACGGGAGGCGGCGCGCTCCACCATCGGAGGCACATCACCATCGGCCATGATGGCAAAGGGCTGACCGGCACGCTGAGCCGCTTCCACCAGATCCTGGTGACGGCTGGGCAGGGCAATGGCCATGATCATTTCCGAATGGCCGATCAGGTATTCCAGCTCGGCAGCGCGCAGATCCGGGTTGATCGGCACAATGGATACGCCCAGGCTGTTCAGTGCAAACCAGTGCAGGAAGAACACAGGACGGTTCTCCAGCAGGATGCCCACGCGGTGGCCGTGGCCGTAGCCAGCAGCGGCGTAGCCGGCGCGCAAGGCGTCGATACGCTCCAGAGCCTGACCGTAAGTCAGCTCGCCCGCTTCAATACCGTAGATCTCGGCGGTCTCAGGCAGGGTACATACAAATGGCTTGTCGCCCCATTGTTGGGCGGTGTCTCGAAAAGCCTGGTAGACCGTGGTGTTGGCCATCAAAAATTCTCCTGTCCTGTCACATAAACAACTGGATATTGCCGAAAGGCGCGTCGCAATTAAGCAGATCCACCCGTTTCAGACGGATCTTCAAGGCGTCGTCCTGGCGCACCAGGGTGTAGGTATTCCAACCCACATAAATATCTTGGTTGTCGCCACGCGTTTCCGTGTAATGGAAGGCGCAACGCACGGTGTACTCGCCTTTTTCCTCGTCCATGCTTTCCACAGTGGGTTGCTGGAGCAAGTGATGGCTGCGGCTCTTGGGCTGCTGGGAAAAGGTACGGCGGCCCGCCAGACGTTCCACACGGATACGCAGCAAGAGCTTGTCCTCGTGCATCAGGGACGCATGCAAACGGGCGTCCTGCTGATCGTGCACCAAGGGCATCCAGTAGTAGCCATCCTCGGTGAACAGGTCGAGCCATTGCTCGTAGCGCTGTTCATCCAGCAGGCGGGCTTCCGCATACACAAAATCGATAAGGGCCTGACGGCTGATTTCGCTCATGGTTATTCCTCTTCTTTCTTGGCCTGCTGCTCGGGCAGCATGAACTTCAACCAGGCGCGGAACTGGGCGCGCATCTGCATTTCGCTGGTGCCGTTGATCACCACGTTCTTTTGCTGGTCTTCATCTTTTTCCACCAGACGGGCCAGGTTCATCCAGTCGCGACCACGCGACTGCAAACCGTGCTGGGCACGCTCGTACATTTCCAGGTCATCGTGACCGACCATGGAGGTCGGTGCGTTGATCAGGCGGTTGTACATCAGGGTGCGTTCCAGGAAGGTGTCAGGAGCACCCACCAGGCGGAAGGTCCAGGACTCCACCAGGGTCTTGTCTGCGGCCAGCGGCTTGAACAAACGCAGGGTCTGGATCGGGCCCTTGACCATGATGTTGGGGAAGTAACAGGTGTTGTGACGCGTGTCGCCCAAAATGGCTTTGGCGCGCTCTTCACCATAGGCTTCGACCATCTGGTCCCAGTAACCCGGAATTTCGGAGTAATCAGCGTGAATGGAATTGCTCACGCCGGTATGGCCGTGACCGTTTTCCCACACGCGGATGCCCATGCCTTCGTAGAACTCGTAAGGCGACATGAAAGGGGCAAACAGCTCAACCGCCATCGGCTTGGGCGTGCCCGGAGGGGCCGCTTCCCAGGCTTTCACAGCCGTACCGGCCGAAGACTCGTGCGCCACCATGGGGTGACAGGTATCGGTCTGGTTATCGACCAGCATTTTCCAGTTGCACTGGTGCATGTAGCGCATCACGCCACCGGCCACTTCCAGGCGGCCTTCGGGGGAGCGATCCACCATATTGTCGATGGTGCTCAGGGACTCGCCAAAGAAGTCCTCAAAGCTCACACCTTCGTCGGCCAGGCGACAGAACACGAAATCGCGGTACACCTTGACGTTCTGTACCGCTGCCATGCCCTTGCTGCCTTCGGTGCATTCAAAGCCGGTGTTCTCGTAGCCTTTCTTCAAGGGGATGGACAGCAGGGAGCCGTCGGTCTTGAAAGTCCAGGCGTGGTAGGGGCAACGGAAGAATTTGCCCGTGTTGCCACAGGTCTCGCCCGCCACTTGCACACCTTTGTGCGGGCAGCGGTTGTAGAGCACACGGATGCTGTCATCGGTATGGCGCACCATGATGACGGACTCAGTACCGACCGTCGTGGTGTAGAAGTCGCCTTTATTAGGGACTTGGCTGGCATGGCCAACGTAGACCCAGGTATTGACGAACAACTGCTCCATCTCCAGTTCAAACAGCTCCTGGTTGATGTACAAATCCTTGTGGACCTCGGCCTCGCGTACCAATTCGCGGATGGCCTGGGGATTATCACGATACTTTTCCATCATGTTCTCCGTCGCCCTAGGGCTTTATAGATCCAGCACCAGACGCGGGGTCTTGGCGCGGGAAATACAGATCTGGATGACCTTGTTGCTGGCTTTTTCCGAGTCGCTCAGGAAATAGTCGCGGTGGTCAACCTCGCCTTCGATCACATCACAGGTACAGACGCCACACTCGCCGCGCTTGCAGTCGATCATGGGGTCCAGACCCTGCTCTTCCATCACGTCCACAATGGTCTTGTCGGCGGGAATTTGCAGGGTGACACCGCTTTGGCGCAGTTCCACTTCAAAAGGCTGGTCGCCTTCCTGGGGAGCGGCAGTAATGAACAGCTCGAAGTGAACATGGTCGGTAGGCCAGCCGCGTTGCTTGCAGGCTTCGATCACGGCATCAATCATGCCTTTGGGGCCACAGACGTAAATGTGCTGGTCTTTGGACAGACCGTCGAGCAAGGTATTCAGGCAGAAACGGCCTTCGCTGTCGTCGGCGTAGTGGCGCAGGGCCGGGCCGGACAGGGCGCTCAGCTCGTCCAGAAAGGCCAGTTGCTCCACACTGCGACCTGCGTAGTGCAGTTGGTAAGGGCGGCCTTGGTGATGCAGGGCAGCGGCCATGCTGGCAATCGGGGTGATACCGATACCACCGGCAATCAGCACGGTTTCGGTTTCGCCATTGGCAGCGGCATGCAGGGGGAAATCGTTCTTGGGACCTGCCACACGCAACGTATCGCCTACTTTCAGGCTGTGCATGAAGCGCGAACCACCCGAGCTATTGTCTTCCAGGCGCACGCCCAGACGGTAACAGCTTGGACCCTGTGCCGTGTCGGCATCCAGCGAAATCAAGGAATAACAGCGGTGATCGTTCAGATCAGGAATCTGTACCTGCAGGTGCGAACCCGGCGCAAACGCGGGCAGGGAACCGGCCTGGGCAGGCTCTAGCGTAAAACTGCGAATCAGCGGGGATGCGTTCTGGATGTCCCGGATGACGAGTTCAAAAGTATCCATCATGTGCCTACCATTGAGCATGACTACATCAATTACCCAGCCGAAAAGGCCAAGCCATGGCATGATGTAGCGCCGCAGGGGGCAATGGGACGGTATCGCGTAACCTGAAAAAGGCTGCGTAAGGCTCGTCTACTGTCTCCGCTAAAACCGGCTGCCTGACACCAAGACTGGCTGTACGGCTGGATCTCTATTCATTCTTTTGTGAATTTATTTTATTGATGAATAGTTTACGGATAAATATATACTGCCGAATATAATGGAAAACCACTAGGTGAGAAAACAGCAGAACCGCATGGTACACAGTTCTGCCACTTCCCCACCGTTTTCTACTTACTGAGCAACCAGTGCGACCACGCGCAGTGGGCTGCCGGAACCGCCTTCAATCTTCAGAGGGGCCGACATGATCAGTGCACCTTGAGGGGGCAACTGATCCAGGTTGCACAGACACTGCAAACCGTAGCGGTTGGCACCGTGCATCAGGGTGTGGCAAGGGTAGCCAATGGGCCAAGCGTAGGATTGGCCAGCATCGGTGTTGATGGTTTCAACGCCAAAACCGTGAACCTTGCGCTCGTGAATCATCCACTCCACCGCTTCCTGAGCTGGGCCAGGCGTGTGGGCACCGTCTTCACGCATGTTCAGGAACGCCTCCGCGTCGTTCACACGCTTGGACCAGTCGGTGCGGAACAGCACCCAGGCGCCTTCAGGAATACGGCCATGCTTGGCTTCCCAGTTCAACAGGAACTCGGAGGTCAGGATGAAATCTTCGTTCTGGGCCACTTCAGCAGAAGCATCAACCACCACGGCAGGGCGCAGGAAGTTGTCCACCGGAATGGTGTCGACGGTGTTGTCTGGATGGTCCTTGCCGGAGATCCAGTGCGCAGGCGCGTCAAAGTGGGTACCTGTGTGTTCGCCACAGGTAAAGTTGTTCCAGTACCAGCCTGGGCCGTTTTCATCGTATTGGCTGATGCGCTCAATCGAGAAACCGGCAGTCTGGCCAAATTGGGGGGGCAACTGCAAAGCAGGGAAGCTGGGGGACAGAGTCTGGGTCAGGTCTACGAAACGGACCTGCTTGCTGTCAATCGCCTGGATCAGGCCTGCCAATGGGTGCTTGTCGCTCATTTCATCTCCTACATGGATCTTATGTCATCGTTATCGTTGCCTGCCCGGTGCGCATCGCGCCCTGCAGGATAGGGATACGCTGTGTACACAGCCCGGTCCCTCTAGCCGGCACTGCCCATCCCAAGACGGACAGCTTGCATCTTTAACCACGGTAGCCAGGCTGCAATGGTGATTTTGGCAGACCCGAGACTGCCGGGCCTGTCAAAAAACGGTCCCGATCCACACTGGGAAAGAGACCGTCTTGAACCTTCTTACACTTCCTTGTCGTCCAGAACGGAGAACTCGGCAGGATTCAGGTCTGGCTGGGACGCTGCGTCGCCTTCGTAAAAGCGGGCAGGCGTCAGTGCCTTGCGGTTCACACGCAGGTCAAACACGTCAAAACGGTTGTAGTGACCGGTGATGTCGTGCATTTGACGCGGCTGGATGCAGCGCGACAGATCGATGTCGGCGTAGGCAATGCCTTCCTTGTCGATCAGTGGTTCGCCCTGAACGCGGCCGTCGGGGCCAATAATGCCCGAGAACGCGCTGTTGGGGCGAGCCAGCAGTTCACGTGCTTCAGGATGGCTGGCCGCCATGGCTTCGATGATTTCCTCGGAAACCGTCGAGCAAGCCACAACCGTAAACACCTTGCCTTCAAAGCAATGAGCAGCAGCACGCAGGCGAATCGCTTCGGCCATATCGTAGTCTTTCGGTGCCACGGGCAGGGCGATGTAGCTGGCAACGTGGACCAGTTCACCTTGCGACAACAGGCTGAAACGAGCCAGCGTGTTGGTGTTTTCACCGCAAGCCAAGGCACCCAGCGGGCCAATCGTGGTGTCATGAACACGCATCGAGGAGGCGTCGCCGTTGGCCCAGGTCAGCTTTTCAGCCCAGGTTGGAACCAGTTTGCGGTGACGGCCCAGAATGCGGCCGTCCGCGCCGATGGTGACCAGCGTGTTGTAAATGGTGCCGATGCCAACGGGACTGCGCTCGTTCACACCCAACACCACGTTGACCTTGCGCTGACGACAAACTTGCGCAACCTTCTGGATCTCGGGACCGGGAACTTCGATGGCCGATTTGCACAGGCGCTCGAACCACGGGCTGCCCTCGATCGGGTTCATCACCCAGCTCCAGTAAGGGTAGCCAGAGACGAACACCTCGGGGAAGGCGATCAGCTCGGCACCGTTGTCGGCTGCTTCATTGATCAGACGACATACTTTTTCGATGGTCGCATTCGTGTCCAGGAACACAGGCGCTGCCTGTACGGCGGCGGCCTTGAACTGACGCAATTCCAGCATCATGCTCTCCTTTACTTAGTTTTGTGGGGTCACGTCCACGATGGGGTGACGCAATTCGCCAATGCCTTCAACCACAGCGTGCACCACGTCACCAGGCCACATCCACTCTTGAGGAGTACGGCCAGCGCCCACGCCTTCTGGGGTGCCAGTAGCGATGATGTCACCGGGTTCCAGCGTGATACCGGCACTGATGTCAGCGATCAGGTCGTTCACGTTGAACAGCATGTGCTTGGTGTTGGAGCTTTGCTTGGTCACACCGTTCAGCGTCAGGCTCAGGTTCAGGTTGTGTGGATCGGTCAGCTCATCAGCCGTCACGATCACAGGACCGAAAGGAGCGTAGGTGTCCTGGCCTTTGGAGTAGATCCACTGACCGGCACGACGGCAGTCGCGGGCGCTCACGTCGATCATGACGGAGTAACCGAACACGTACTTCAGGGCGTCTTCTTTAGCCACGCGCTGAGCACGGGTGCCCATGATCACGGCCAGTTCCACTTCCCAGTCCATTTGCTGAGTGATGTTCTTGTTGTGCTCGATGGCATCGCCAGGGCCAACCACGGTGGTTGGTGGCTTGGAGAAAATCACAGGCTGTTTGGGCAGCTCTTTGGAGGTGTCCAGAGTGCGGCTGGATTCGGCCACGTGTTCCACGTAGTTCAGGCCGATACCAAAGATGTTCTTGCGTGGGCGTGGGATAGGAGCCAGCAGTTTGACGTTGGCCAAAGGCAGGGCCACACCAAAAGGCATATCGTCGGCGTAGGTTTCCAGCAAGCGAGCCGTGGAGGTCACAGCGGCTGGGCCCAGGTCGATGAAATCGAGCATATTGTCAGGCAGCATGTGGCCGGTGGCGTCACCCAAGTAACCCAGGTCAACGACCAGATCACCCACAATGGCACCCAGGCGGCCAGCGGCAGCAACTTCACTACGGTACGTTACAAGACGCATTTCTATCTCCAGATTGGGCCATCTCTACAGATGGCTTGAATGAATCGGGTCGGCCTGCCGTGGCAGGCCGTCCAAATAGGTTAAACAAGTAGTCTTACAGCAGGACCTGGTGGCCGCCGTTCTCTGCCAACGCTTCTTCGCGGTACAGATTCAGGGCGCGCATCACGGGCAGGTCGTGGAACGAGAACAGGCAAGCGTCATCAGACGAAGAACCGTTCACGTGCTCGTGGAACATCCAGGATGGTACGCAGAAAATGTCGCGTTCGCGCCAGTCAAAGCGTTTGCCATTGATGATCGAATAGCCTTCACCCTTGGCGCATTGGTAAATGATGCTGCCCGTGTGACGGTGGGCCTTGGTGTGCTCACCAGGACGCAGCATCTGCATGCTGGCGCCAATGGTGGCCATGACAGGGCCGCCGGTCAGCGGGTTGATGTAGTCCATGATGACGCCATCAAAGGGGCTGCCATCGGTGACTTTGGCGTAGGCCGACAAGGCTTCGTAGGTTGGCTCCCACTCGTACTTGAGCAGGGGCGAGTACGGTTTTTGCCAGTCGTGCAAAGTCGGCTTCAGGCCACGGCCACCCCAGATGCCGACCGCGTCATTGACCGGATGGGTCACTGCCTGCGACAGATCAGGGTGGACAACGTAAAACCCGGCTTCCAGGGCATTGACCAAAGGAATATCCAGACCGTCTTGCCACACGCAAGGCAGGCCATCGGCTTCAACGCCATGCTCGTGCCAGCAGCCGTTAGGCGTCAGCACGAAGTCGTTGGCGCCCAGCGACATCTTGTGGCCGTCCACGATGGTGTAGGCACCACGGCCTTCCATGATGAAACGCAAGGCCGAAGCAGAGTGCGCATGCGCGGAAGCCGCTTCACCCGGTTTCATGACCTGCAAACCGGAATACAACCAGCCCACTGCCGCCGCCACATCCTGACGACCGGGGTTGTTCAGGTAAATCACACGACGACCAGCCTTTTCAGGGCTGACCAGATCCACCGAACGCAACACGTAGTCACGCAGGTCGCGATAGCGCCATACAACCGGCACGGACTCGGACTTGGGCTCCCAGGGCTCAATTTTGTTGGCAACGGTCCACAGGGCCGCGGCCTCAAACTTAGTCAAATCCTGGTAGTACTTCACCAATTCGGGCGTGTCCTCAACATTTGCACGACCGAGCACGCTTTCGCGGTGGGAGTCAAAACGTTCTTCCGACATGATGCTGTCTCCTTTCGTGTTTTATGACTTGGCAGGGCCGTCCTGGGCCACTGGCGCACGTTTAGTCTGGCGCTGCAACCAGTCCTTGCCCCATTCGTACTGAACAGGCCAGGCCAGGTCGGTGTAACCCAACTCCGCAGCCTGACGTTGTGGCCAGTTCGCATCGGCCAGGAAGCCACGCGACAGGGCGCACAGGTCAGCACGGCCTGCGGCAATAATGCTGTTGGCGTGATCCGCTTCCATGATCGAACCCACCGCCATGGTGGCGATACCGGCTTCGTTACGGATACGGTCAGAGAATGGGGTCTGGTACATGCGGCCGTAAATTGGCTGCTGCTCCAGCACCACTTCACCCGAGGACACGTCGATCAGATCGGCACCGGCTTGCTTGAACAGGCGTGCAATTTCCACACCGTCGTCCGCCGTGTTGCCGCCTTCGGCCCAGTCTGTTGCCGAGATACGCACCATGATGGGCTTGTTCTCTGGCCAGACGGCGCGGATAGCTGCAAACACTTCCAGCGGGTAAGCCATGCGATTTTCCAGACTACCACCAAATTCGTCACTACGCTGATTAGTCAGCGGCGAGATGAAGCTGGACAGCAGGTAACCGTGGGCGGCTTGCAATTCGATGCAGTCAAAACCGGCCTGGTCAGCGCGCTTGGCAGCGGCCACAAAGGCGTCCCGAATCTCGTCCATCTGGGCACGGGTGATCTCGGCTGGCACGGCGGTCACACCAGCCTGGTAAGGCAAGGCCGAAGCCGACACCAAAGGCCAGTTGCCATCAGCCAATGGCTTGTTGGCTTTTTCCCAACCCAGTTGCGTCGAACCACGACGGCCAGCATGACCCAACTGCACACCGATCCTGGCACCTTGTTCGTGGGCAAATGCCACGACCGGTTTCCAGGCATTGGCCTGCTCGTCATTCCACAGTCCTGTACAACCGGGGGTGACACGACCTTCAGGCGTCACCGCCGTCATTTCAGCCATCACCAGGCCAGCACCACCCATGGCGCGGCTACCGTAATGCACCTGGTGCGTAGCACCGGGCACGCCGTCTTTGGCGCTGTAAATCAGCGTAGGCGAGAACACGACACGGTTCTTCAACTGCATATCGCGCAGTTTGAAGGGAGTGAACATGGGCGAAGGGGCTTTTTCACCATCGGCCAGTTGCAGACCGGCTTCGGTCGCCATCCAACGCTCGTATTTTTCCAGCCAGGCGGCGTCACGCATACGCATGTTCTCGTGCGAGATGCGCTGCGAACGGGTCAGCATGGAGTAGGTGAACTGCTCGGGCTTCATATTGGCGTAACGGGCCACGTTCTCGAACCATTCGGTCGAGTTGCGGGCGGCGTTTTGAATGCGCAATACGTCAATGCTACGGGCAGCTTCGTAATCTTTCAGGGCCTCTTCCATGGACTCGTGGTCCATGTGCTTGGCCAGCGTGATGGCATCTTCCAGGGCCAGCTTGGTGCCGGAACCAATAGAAAAGTGGGCGGTGTGAGCGGCGTCGCCCATCAGCACCACAGGCACTTGCTTGCCGGTGCCGTAATCTTGCCAGTGCACCCACTTGTTGCAGATAACACGCGGGAAGCGGATCCAGATGGCCGAACCGCGCAAGTGGGTGGCATTGCTGATCAGCTTGTTGCCATCCAGGTGGTCGGCGAACAGGTTTTCACAGTAGGCAATGGCCTCTTCTTGCGACATTTCGCCAATACCGGCTTTCTGCCAGGTCTCTTCAGGCGTTTCCACGATGAACGTGGACAGGCCGTCCTGGAAGCGGTAGGCGTGAGCCTGGAACCAGCCGTGCTCGGTTTCAACAAAAATGAAGTTGAAGGCGTCAAAGACCTTTTCGGTACCCAGCCAGACAAAGCGGCAGTTACGGGTATCGATATCAGGCTGGAACACGTCTTCGTAGCGGGTACGAACGGCGCTGTTGATACCGTCAGAAGCGATCAGGATATCGGCGTTGTACTTGCGGGCCAGTTCGGCTTCGTCGGTCACGATCGTTTCAAAGACCAGTTTGACACCGACTTCTTCGCAACGAGCCTGCAGGATGTTCAGCAATTTCTTGCGACCAATCCCGATAAAGCCATGACCGCTGGAGCGCACGGCGCTGCCTTTGAAATGGCACTCAATGTCGTCCCAGTGGTTGAACGCGTCACCGATGGTCTGCGCGGACACGGGGTCAGCTTCACGCAGGTTTTCCATGGTGGCGTCCGAGAACACCACACCCCAGCCAAAGGTGTCGTACGGTCGGTTGCGCTCGACAACAAAAACCTCGTTCTGAGGGTTTTGCAACTTCATCAGCAAACCGAAATACAAGCCGGCTGGGCCTCCGCCAATACATACGATATTCATGATATGTCCGTATGGTCTGAATACATGCTTCTGAGCATAGTATATTTATTAATAAATATTATACAAGTCAACTATTTAAATCAAAAAAAATAGCTGACCTGCACACTGCCTGCTACTACTTCAAACTAGATCAAGCTTTGCTGCTTTCTTGCTCGGCAATCACATACGCTTGCATGGGGTCGCGCAGGAAATCAGGGATAGGAATTCCCAGGTGCGTCTCCAGCGAGGTGGTCACCACGGTCTGGCGCACTTGCATACGCAACACACCGTCTTTACCGATGCAGCGCAACAGCAACTTCAGGGAGCTATTGCCAATGCGTTCCACACCCAGGCTCATCACCACATCATCACCCATACGGCTGATGGATTTGAACTCGGCTTCAATGTGCACCGAGGGCATACCCACCCGTTTGCTGGCGATCATGTTGTGAAAACCCTCGGGGGTCATGGAGTCGATCCATGCTTCCATCAGGTCGTTAAACATCACAAAGTACTGCGGATAAAAAACGATACCCGCTGGATCGCATTCCGAAAAACGGATGCGATGTTCTTGTTCGTACAGCTTGGAAACCATGTTGTAGACACCTTTTTAGCCAGTGTTTTGTGCGCCTGTTCGTGACGCTATCCGCATCCTGCCTGGTTCACAGGCCTGGCAGGATGCACCTTGTGCTAGCCAGCCGCGCTTTGCAGATGAACCCGTAACAGGCCCAGATGCTGATGGATGTGTACGACTTCTTCGGTACCCAGCCCTTCAAACATCTCTGCAATCCAGTCGCTATGGGCCTGGGCCATCGCCTCGAAACTGCTTTTGCCCTTGGGGGTGAGACGCAACACCCAAGCACGTCGGTCGGTTGGACTGCTCTGGCGAGACACCATGCCCTCGCGGGCCAGCTCGTCCGTCAGTCCGGTAATATTGCCGCCGGTCACCATCAGGTAGCGCGACAGCTCGCCCATCTTCAGGCCCTGCGGGTAGCGGTACAACTGGGCCATATAGTCAAAACGGGCCAAAGAAATATCAAAATTCTGGCGCAAGCGACGACGGATTTCGTCCTCGATCTGCTTGGTGCAGGTCAGCATGCGCAACCACAATTTCAGGCTGGCGGGGTCCTTGGGACCGACGCGGCCTTCAAAACCGGCATCGGCCGGTTCTACCAGGAATTCAAGTGCTGCTTCGCTTTGATTCATATTGTTTTTCCCCCAAACTTTGGCTAATTTCAGTTTGACCAACAGCGGGATATTCTTGCTTGAACAAGTGGCCAAGTAGACACAGGATCGTTGGCTTTTAGGGCCTTCTTCGCAGTGCCAATCCGAATTTATATTCTACTATGAATATTTTAGAAATAAAGTATTTGGCGGGATAAAAACGCTTCCTCAAGGGTTTTCACCAAGGCCGCCCGAAAGCGGCCTGGTGTGGCCCTTACACCAGCGCGTACTGACGCAGTGCAGCTTCCAATTTCACACCATGCTCGTCGGCCAAAGCCGCATCGCGCAGGGCGCCCAAGATGGCAGGCGACAGGGTGCTGGGGTTGCGCTCCAGAGCCGACATCACAGTCTGGTAGTTACGCAAGCCACGAGCATGGGTATCGCCATAGCCTTTGACCAGACGCTGACACTGGGCAATTTCCAGAGCCAGGGCCGGGTGAGCATCGGCAGCCTGTTCGATCTGCTTCAACCAGCCTTCAATACGCTGCTGTTCAGCCTGGTAACGCAGCGTGCGACGACGCCAGCGCTTGAAGCCCGACAGCAGGTACAAAGGAATAAAACCGCGCACCGAGCTGGTCTGAATCACGCGACCGGACTTGGTTTGGGATTTCACCAGCTTGTTGCCCCAGGTAGGACGCATCAACCAACGACCTACGCTGGCAAACGGCAGGATTTCGCTGATTTCTTCCACACGGGGGTGCATGTATTCGTTGATCGCCACGATCTGGCCGTCGGCAGCGCGCACTTCTTTGTGCACACGATCAAAACGGCTGGAACGGGTCTTCAGTTCGGCCACGCGGATGGCGTCCTCGTAGGACATCCACAGCGCCAGATAACGGCCGGTTTCACGGATCAGGGCCACGTCGTCAGGACGAGCAAACTGGCTGATCTTTTTCAGGCGGTCCAGGTACAGATTGGCGTAGTTCACGTCCTGGAAGTCCAGAACACGACGCACACCTTCCACCACGATAGGCTGAGCCTGCGCGGGGACTTCGGCACGGACGCGGTCAATCAGCTTGGCCACGGCAGGGTCACGCGGAGCCAGCGTCGCCATATCAACAGGCTTGGTTTCCGAATCGGATTTGCCTGCATCGCCTTCAGCCACACGGGCATAGGCAGCACCAAAAGCCTTCAGGCTGGGCTTGACGCCCACACCACCGCGCTCGATAGTCTGCTCGAACTGCGAGCGGCTGAAAGGCAGCACGCCGGTGCTGGCCAAAGCGCCAAACAGTACGGCGGAAATCACACTGCCCGAATCCTCGGCCGCTTTTTCCATATTGAAGTACACAAAACGCTTGGCAGCCTGGGTTGCGTGAGCAATCAGCGCGTTATCGTCCACACGGCCATCGCCCATGGCCGATTTTTCGGCAATGGAGTAGACACGGTGAGTCGAGGCGACCAGCGTGGTGCGGTCCTCGGAGACCAGGCCACGTTGTACGGCGCGACCGGCTTCCATCAGTTCAGAAGCCAGCACCACGTCCACGTCACCAGGCATGGGCATCAGCGCCAGCACTGGCTTTTTGCCATCCGGCACGGCCGAGTGCGGGAACAGTTCCACGTAATAAATCGTGGCACCGGTACGCTGGGCCACACCGGGAACCGAGGTGGTCTGTGCAAAGTAGCCGTTTTGTTCGCCCAGGTTGACGATCCAGTCGGCCAACACGCCGCCGCCTTCGCCACCCATGGCCAAAATAGCAATCTTGATTGGTTTGATCTGCATGATAAAAATCTCTACGGGTGTGCTTAGAAGGCCAGGCGGTCACGACGAGCAGCGTCACGACGCTGCAACCAGCCGATAAAGCCACGGCGGGTTTTTTCGCGGAACTTGTCCCAGCCAGTCGGGTTGCTGACCACTTGTGCACGGTAGAAAGACGGGCACAGAATCGCAGCGTGGGAAACCTCGCCACACAGACCGCAACCCACACAACTGTTCATCACGTTAGCCACCGGGTCCTGACGCAGGGCGTCCGGATTGGGGCGAATCGACAGCGAAGGACAACCGGACAAGCGAATGCAGGAGTGATCGCCGGTACATGTATCCGGATCCACACCAAAGCGCTCGCGCACCACACGTTCGCCAGCAGCCACGGCTTTACGCACCTGGCCTTTTTCACGACGCTGACGGTTCAACATACATTCACTTTGCGCCACCAGCACTTTCGGACCTTTTTCTTTGGTCGTCAGCGCTTCACGCAAGGTGTTGGTCATGGTCTTCAGGTCGTAGGTGCGACGAATCATGCGCAACCACTCCACACCCACACCACGCGCCGCTTTCTCGATCAGGTGACCGGTACTGCGGGTTTCGTTCTTGGCCTTGGAGGACAGAATGTCCTGACCACCTGTAGCCGCGGTGTAGCTGTTGTCGATCACGATGGTCAGGTTGTCACTGCGGTTGAACACGGCGTTAGCAATACCGCTGGTCAAACCGTTGTGCCAGAAACCACCGTCACCCATCACCGAGATCGCACGCTTGTCCGAATCCACGTTCAAGGCAGCCGAACCGGCGCCACCCAGGCCGTAACCCATGGTGGTATTACCCAGGTTGAAAGGCGGCAAAATGGAGAACAGGTGACAGCCAATGTCGGCCGACACGTGGTGTTCGCCCAGCTCGCGCTCCACCAGCTTCAGTGCGGTAAAGATAGGACGCTCGGGACAGCCGGTACAAAACCCGGGCGGACGGGCGTGGACGTTCTCGTCCAGGCTGCCCAAGGGTTTCACTTCAGCGGCTTCGGCTTCCACCAGGCTGGCTTGTTCTGCTTTAGGACGCTCCACGGTCTCGACTTTCATCGGGATCACGCGTGGTTTGCGAGCGGGCAGGGGCTCGATGCGCTCGTATTTTTCCATGAAGGCGCGCAGGCCTTTCAACATGGTGGCGGTGTTGTATTCACCAGCCAGAGGCAACAAGTCCTTGCCGTGCAGCGTTACGTCCACATTGTGACGACGCACAATGTCGGAAATATTCTGTTCAACAAAGTTGGGCTGACCTTCTTCCAGCACCAGCACCGCACGCTTGCCTTCACAGAAGCGAACGATTTCGGACTCGATCAGCGGGTAAGCCACGTTCATGACGTACATGGGCACTTTGGATTCGCCAAACACGTCGGCCATGTCCAGGTGCTCCAGGGCACGGATCACGGTGTTGTAGCCACCGCCCTGAACGATCAGACCGACGTCATCGGTGCCATCAGCAAAGAATTCATTCAACTGACGCTCTTCGATGAACTTGACGGCGTTCGGCCAGCGCTGTTCGATCTTTTCTTTTTCATGCAGGAAGCTGGCGGGCGGCAACACGATACGGTTGATATCGCGTGTGGGCTGCTCCATCGCTTCTTTGATGGTGAATTTGGCGCGGCGGTTGTCCGAGGCCACAAACTGACCATGCACGTGACAGGCGCGGATACGCAATTGCAGCATCACGGGGGTGTTGGACGCTTCGGACAGATCAAAACCGTCTTTTACCGCTTGCACGATACAGGGCAGGTTAGGACGGGGGTCCAGCATCCACATCTGGGATTTCATGGCAAAAGCGTGGCTACGCTCCTGCATGATGGACGAGCCTTCACCGTAGTCTTCGCCCACAATGATCAGCGCACCACCCTTGACCCCACCGGAGGCCAGGTTGGCCAGCGCGTCCGAGGCCACGTTGGTGCCCACGGTTGCTTTAAAGGTAATGGCGCCACGCAGCGGGTAGTTAACCGACGCGGCCAGCGTTGCCGCCGCCGTTGCCTCGCTGGCACTGTTTTCAAAACGGATTCCGTTTTCTTGCAAGATGTCCTGGGCATCCGCCAGCACATCCATCAAGTGCGAGATAGGCGCACCCTGGTAACCGGCCACGTAGGACACGCC
Source organism: Alcaligenes parafaecalis (assembly GCF_026344135.1). Lineage (NCBI taxonomy): Bacteria > Pseudomonadati > Pseudomonadota > Betaproteobacteria > Burkholderiales > Alcaligenaceae > Alcaligenes > Alcaligenes parafaecalis. Next base: position 218,649 of record NZ_JAPKNA010000005.1, read on the forward strand.
CGATTCCAGCAGGGCTTTGGTCACCGCCAGGATGCCTTCGCCACTGAATACGTCTCCATCACCCAGGCGCAGCTTTTTGACTTCTTCGACAAACGATCGCTCAGCCATTTTTCTTTCCTTACTTACCGCTCATTGTGAACATGGTATTTATTTTCATCTGAATATGTTTATATCTCAACATATCCATCCTCATGGTTTTCCCTAGTAAAGTCAGCAAATTATTTGCGACACGCAAACGGACAGCTTGGTTATAGTGAGCCCTGTTGCCGCCTCGCGGCACCCACTAGCCTGTAACGATAATAAGCACATGAGCCCCACCGAACACGACTCAGTCTTCGTCGAAAACTACCTGCCCGCCCTGCTTGCCCAGGCCAGCCAGCTCATCTCTGCCGAGTTCCACGAAGTGGTGCTGAGCAACGGTTTGTCCATTTCCGAATGGCGTGTCCTGTCCACTTTGTCCGGCGCGGGCGAAGTCAGCATCGGCCACCTGGCTCGTATTGCCACCACTAAACAACCCACCGTGACCCGTTTGCTGGACCGGCTGGAAAAACAGGGCTTGCTGCGTCGCGTGGCCCACGATGTGGACCGCCGCATCACGCTGGTACGCATTACCGAGGAAGGCCAGACCCTGATCTCGGGTCTGATTGCCAAGGCTCGCCTGCACGAGCAGGAAGTGGTGCAGCGCCTGCAACCGCTGGACGTCAATGCCCTCAAGACCACCTTGCGGCGTCTGATCTCCGAGCAGCACGACTACAACGAGCAGTAAAACGCAGCAGAGCCCACCGCACTATTGGTTCAAACCCTGCTTGGTTTGAACCACACCCGGCTTTAAAAAAAGCAGCACACCCGCCTGCGATCCAGCTACAAGCAGGTGTGCCCGCCGGGGGATACCAAAGCCTTATTCAGGCTGGATACCCAAGGTAGGAATCAACTCGGAATAGACTTTGGAGTCGTTCTGTACACGCTCCAAGGTCTGGGAAGGCGTGGTAAAGAACTGGGCCAGACCCCGGCTCTTGAAGGCAGCCTGCATTTCGGGCGTCTTCAGAGCGGCATCGACCTGTTCCTGAATTTCTTTCACGGTGTCATCGGGCGTGGTGCCGGGGGCAAACAGCGCAAAGGTCGTGGTTGGAATACTGTTGGCATGGCCGCCCGCTTCCTGCACGGTCGGCACATTAGGCAGCAGCTCGGTACGCTTGTCAGCACCGACAGCCAGAACCCGGACCTTGCCGCCATTCACGTGCTGCGAAGCCAGAATCCCCCCGACCAGCATGGCATCTGTCTCGCCGCCCAGAATGGCGTTGGTGGCCGGGGCCATACCCTTGTACGGAATGTAGGTGAAGTTCACCCCTTCTTCACGGGCCAGCAAGCCCATGCCCAGGTGCGTGACGTGTCCACGACCGCCTGTGCCCACATTGGTATCACCATTGGCTTTCTTGGCCTGGGCAATGAACTCTTTGTAGTCCTTGGCGGGGAAGTCATTACGCACCAGCAGATACAGGTTCACGCCCGCAACGGTCGTCACGGGCTTAAGATCTGTTTCCCATTTATAGGGCAGGTTGCTGTAGAGCAGCGGGTTAGTGGACACGGCCAGGCTATCGACCATCAGCAGGGCAGCACCGTCACCCTTGGCTTTGGCGATATTGTCAGTACCGATAATGGCATTGGCACCCGGACGGTTTTCAATCACAAAGACCTTGCCGGTGGCTTTGTTCAGATGCACACCCAGGTCACGGGCCAGAATGTCAGGCTCGGTGCCGGGTGGGTAAGGGACCACAATACGAACCTGATCGGTGGTCGGCCAGGCGGCCTGAGCCATCATCGGGGCCAAAGCTCCCACGCCTGCCAACAGCAGGGCCAGTGTCGTATTTTTAAGCTGCTTCATTTGTCCACTCCTTATCGTTATTGATTGCGGCCCGCCACCGACTGGTAGCCCCCCGCAGCGCATCTACCATCGTCCAATCAAGATATTCATCATGCGCTCGTGCGCATTGGTACGATTCTCTACCGCAGCCCAGCTCTCGCTGGCACGCCCTTTCAGGGTGTCGTGCCAATCCAGCAGGCCTTCTTTCATACGCCGACATACCGCCGCTTGCGCCGGGTCTGCGCCCAGGTCATGCAGCTCGTCAGGGTCTTGCTTCAAATCGAATAATTGTGGCCGGTAGCCTTGCCAGTGTATGTATTTATACCCGGCATCGCGCAGCATCAGGCCATGGCATTCATCCACACCACGACCCAGAAGGTGGCGCGCTTCCCGATAGGCGTAATCCAGGCTGGCCACGGTGTATTCACGTGCCCAGTCGGTCTGGCCGTGCAAAAGGGGAATCAGGGAACGACCTTCCACTCGGTGTTCCTGGGCGGGCAGGTGCAAGGCATCCAGAATCGTGGGGGTGACATCTACACACTCGACAAAGGCATCGCTGCTTTGGCCGCGTGTGGCATTCGCTGAGGCCCGTGGGTCGACCACGATCAGCGGAACGCGAATGGCGTTTTCAAAGAAGTACTCTTTCTCGCCCAACCAATGGTCACCCAGCAAATCGCCGTGATCGGAGCTGAAAATAATCAGTGTGTCTTTCAGGCGGTCCTGCTGCTCCAGCATGTCCAGCAAACGGCCAACCTCATCGTCAATCTGCTGGACCAGACCCATATAGACGGGCTTGATCGTGCGCCAGACCTCGTCCTGGGCAAAGGATAGCGACTCTTCGTGCTGCTGATAGGCCGCATGCACAGGATGTGCATCATCCTGGCGCTCATGCTCCGCACGCAAGGGCGTACAGGCATCTTCCGCCCCAAAGCGATCGTGGTAGGGCGCAGGTGCCTTGTACGGCCAATGCGGTTTGATAAAGGACAGGTGCAAGGCCCAGGGCTCGTCACCTTTGTCCGTGATGAAATCCATGGCCCGTTGCGTGAAATAGGCAGTTTCCGAATCCTGCGCCTGCACTCGTGCTGGCAGGCTGGCATTACGCATGTACCAGCCAGAGGCGAACTGGCCCTGGGCGTCCTGGCTGCCAATCACATAGTCTTCCCAGGGACGCTCGCTGTCATAACCCTGGGCCTGCAAATACTGGCGGTATTCGCTATCCGGGCCCATCTCGAAGTGGCCGTCATAGCGCTCAATCGCGGTGAAGCCGCCTTGCCAGAAACGCTCGGCCCCCTCGGGCTGAACCTGGAAGCGGCGTGCCTTGGCCCCCGCCGGGTCCGGTACATGGTGAGTCTTGCCCAGCAAATGGCAGTCTCGGCCCGACTGGGCCAGATAATCACCCAGATACAGCTCGTCGATAGGGTGAGGAACACGATTCCAGGTGACCCGGTGCGATAAAGGATAACGGCCGGTGTAGTACGAGGCACGCGACGGCCCACAGACGGCAGAATTCACATAAGCGCGATCAAAGCGCACGCCCATGGCCGCCAGACGGTCCAGATTGGGGGTTTTTAATACGCCGCCTGGGGCATAACAGGACAGGTGGTCCGCACGTAACTGGTCACACATGATGAACAGCACATTCTTGATATCTGAAGACACCTGCCTGGGTTCTGCCTGATTCATGTCCGCCTCGAAAAACGCCGGGCAAGGCAAGAGCATGGCCCGACTGCAAAAAGGGAACGTTCATATGCAAAAAATGCACGATGAAGCTGTCTATGTCTCAGATTATTACCGCAGTCTGAGAATAATTTCCGAATAATACGAAGGTTTAGGTATAAACCAGTAGGTCGGGCCAATGCCCGATGTTGCGCCCCACTGACAAGCCAGAGCGTGGTTAGAATAGAGAACCAACAACTCCGTTTTTACGAGGGCACATGAATAGTCTAAGACGCATGCTGCAAATTCTGGACTTGTACGGTGCACACACGCCGGTTCTGGATGTGGAGACCATCTGCACCCGCCTGAGCTACCCTCCCGCCACCACCTATCGCTATCTGAAAGAGCTATGCAATAGCGGCCTGTTGATACGCAGCCCAGAAGGCTACGCACCCGGGCCACGGTTTATAGAAATGGATTTACTGATCCGCGAATTTGATCCGCTGGTCAGCCGCTGCCGCCCCCTGTTGCGCTCGCTGGTGGAGCAAACCGGGCTGGATGTATTGATCGGCCAGCAGTATGGCGAACGCATCCTGACCACGCATCAGGAAACCGGGCCGGAGCGCTTCGAGCTGCTGTTTGGCCGAGGTCGGACGATGGACATGTTCCGCAGTTCCACGGCACGTATCGTCACCGCCTACCTGCCGACTCGCCATCTGCGCCGCCTGTACGAGAAAAATCAGGAAGTGGACTATGTGCAGCGCCTGGGCAAGGATTGGCCAACTTTTTCCGCCCACATGCAAGAGCTGCGCCGTGCGGGCTATTGCATCACCAAAGAGCAGATCAACCCGGGCATAGGCGGCATCTCCGCACCCATTTTTGACGATGCCAAGCGTATCTTCGGCAGCCTGACCTTGCTGGGTAGCCTGGAGCGTTTTGAAGCCATCAACCCCGAGGCGCTAGCCAGCCTGATCCAGCCCGCTGCCCGCGCCGTTAGCCGAGCCCTGACTCAAGTCTGAGGACTGGATGCCCACAAGAACCAAGCCGCGCCTGATCCAGCATCAGCTCGCGGCTTCGTCTTGGGCGGCTTTACAACCGAATGCACTTGGCACTATGCCCGCTGCAGCCGCACTAGCCGATCACAGCCCCCTATCTACGGCTTGGATTTCCGCTGCTCCTGTTTCCGACTCTTCTTTTTCTCCGGCTCCACCACTTTCACCTGTGGATGGTTGACCACCCCGAACGGGATATGCACAGAGGGTAAGGTCTGCGCGGTCGGGATCAAGTGCGTGGTCTGATCATCAAAGAAAATATGCGGCTGCAAGACCTCCAGCACCCGCCGCTTTTCAATTCCACCCAGGAAAAAAGCCTCATTCACTTCAATACCCCAACTGCGCATGGTGTTGATGACGCGCTCGTGGGCCGGTGCATTGCGCGCTGTCACAATCGAAATCCGCAGGCGAGGGGTGTAATCAGCATTGTTTGTGCGGTGCTGTTGCTCCACGGTCTGAATATGCGCCAATTTCTTCAAAAACGCCTGCAACAGGCCCGGATTGTGCGGCTTTTGTACCAAACGCACTTCATGCTCGAAAAATGCGGGCAAACCGCCTTCCTGCTGATACACACGCTCGGACTCGTCGTCCGCAATCACCCCGTCAAAGTCGAAGGCCACGCGGATAGGCTGGTCGTCATAGGCGTCCTCGTAAGAGGAGTTCAGGACCTGGCCCGCGGGATAGCCTTGCTGTACCGCCCGGTGCACATCGTCCTGATTGGCCGATAAAAACAGGCTAATCGACAGGGGCTGGATATAGGGGCTAGGGTCGCCCCCTTGCAGAAATACCGCCCGCGTAATGTCCAGATCGTGATGCTGGATGGAATTCATCACCCGCAGTCCCGTATTGGGATCGTTACGCGAGAGCAGCACCACCTCCACCAAGGGATCGTCAGGCGACAGATCATTCAAGGCCAGCAAACGCCGGATAAAGGAAAACGCCACGCCAGGCTTCAAAGGCTCGTGCTCACGCGCCAACTGATAATCGCGGTAAGCGGCCTCGCCTTGCTCCAGAAAGACCTGATGGGACTGGCTCAGGTCAAACAGGGCGCTGGAAGCCAGCCCAATTACCAGTCGTTTTTCCAGGTCATACGCCATGGACTGCTCCACAAATCAGCAAAAAAAACAGCATACCAAAAGGACCAGCCGACTCTGCTACTACCCAAGCAGAACAAAGCCTACTAAAGTGCAAACACCATCCCCTTCGTGAAATCTTGCCACCATGAAACCTTCCAAGAGCTATACCCTGATTCTGGGCAATCCTCATTACTCATCCTGGTCCTTGCGCCCCTGGTTACTGATGAGTCACCTGGGCATAGATTTTGACGTACGCTGGTTCAACTTTGGCCCCCCGTTCAGCACCCTGGCCTTTCACGAGATGGCCCCGTCCGGGCAGGTTCCTGTTCTGCATACCAATGGGCAAATTATCTGGGACAGCCTGGCCATTGCCGAATATCTGGCCGAACAGCACCCTGGTGTCTGGCCCATCGATCCCCTGGCACGCGCCTGGGCCCGCAGCGCCAGCGCGGAAATGCACGCCAACTTTTCCTACCTGCGCAACCTGTGTCCCTTTGCCGTCGCCCTGCGTGCCCACCACCATCAGCACGATATGCGTCTGCAAGGCGAACTGGAACGCCTGCAAACGATCTGGCAAGAAGGCCTGAGCCGTTTTGGCGGTCCCTTCCTGGCCGGAGAGCGATTCAGTGCGGTCGATGCCTTTTACGCCCCCGTCGTATTTCGCCTGCAAACCTATGGCCTGAAGCTGGACGAAGCCTGTCAGGACTACGTGAACCGCTTGCTGGAACTGCCCGCCATGCAGCGCTGGCATCAGATGGCCTGCCAGGATGCCTGGCGCGACCCGGATCACGAGGCTGAAATTTTGCGTGTGGCTGATATACATCTGGATTTACGCCAGCCAGCCTAGTGTCAACGAATTGCCATGTCAGTGCAGGCACGAAAGAGTATCCTTGATGGTCCCGAATGATTTCGCTGTCAAGGATTCCGCCGCATGGGCGATACGTACTTTCGCACTACACACTACCAATTCTCCGATTTGGACTCTCAGGCGCAGGACGCCTACATCAACTCGCTGACTGAACAAGCGCGAGCCAAGCCGTCCTGTCTGCGTTTTGATGTATTGCGCAAAGACCAGCCCCCCGGGCAGTGGGTTCTGCATGAAAGCTGGCGGGACTCGCAAAGCTGCAAGGACTTCCATGCCAGCGCCCCCGCCCAGACCTTGCAAAAGGCGCGGATCGAACAATGCCTGAACTATCCTGCCCAGCAGGCCGCGGCTGACAAGCCTGCGGCAGCACGCCCGGCAGGCAAGAAAAGCCAGTGGGACCCCTACGTCTGGATCAGTATCGCCATGTGTATCGGGGTGATGGGCACGGCCTTGGCCAGCCCCTTGTACCCGCTGTACCAGGACCGCTGGGATCTGAACGCCAGCCATATCACCCAGCTCTACGTCGCCTATATGGCCGCTGGTTTGACGGGCCTGCTGTTCCTGGGCCGCCTGAGCGATCTGAAAGGCTTCATGCCCGTACTGCGCACAGGCCTGATTCTGGTCACCAGCGGGGTGACCCTGTCCGCCTTTGCTTGGGACGTGGGCAGCTTCCTGTTCAGCCGCATCATGATCGGGATGGCCTCCAGCATGATTGTGACCTCGGCCTCCATCGGCCTGGGGCAATTCAACCGGGGCGGGGATGTACAACGAGCCGCCGCCACCACCTCGCTGATGCTGGCCTTTGGCTTTGGTCTGGGCCCGGTCGTAGGCGGCCTGATTGCACAGTGGATACCGAACCCGCTGTTCTCCAGCTACATCCCGTCCATGGCGCTGGGCGTGCTGGCCATCTACGCACTGTTTCAGATCAAACCCATCGCCAGCAAGCAGCCCGTTCCGCAGGAAAAGAGTAGCTGGCGTACCTGGATGCCCCGCCTGACGCTGCCTGCCACCCATCTGCGTCGCCCCTATCTGATTGGCTGTTTGTCCGCCTGTTGCGCCTTTGCCATGTTCAGCCTGTTTGCCTCTCTGGCACCCAGCTTCATGGCGCAAATGGTGCCCTGGCACGGCCCAGCCACCAGTGGCTTGTCCATCGGGATCATCTTGTTCATGTCCTCGGGCTTTCAGTTGCTGATTCGCCGCTGGCCTGCCAAGCGCAGCGTCATTGTGGGGCTGCTGTCCTTCACCCTGGCCTGCATCGCCTTGCTGGTCAATCTGTGGGCCAGCTCTTCGTTGCTGTTCATTTTATGCGTACTGCTGACCGCCTTTGGTCATGGCCTGTGCATGTACGGTGGCATGTCCATTGTGCAGCGCGTCTCGCCCCCGCATCAGCGTGCAGGCCTGACGTCTACCTACCTGATTACCGGCTATCTGGGCGCGATTCTGCCCATTCTGGGGCTGGGCTGGCTGGCCGACCATCTGGGTCTGGATCAGGGCCTGATGATCTTCTGCGGCCTGATCGCCACGGCAGCACTGACGGTCTCCATCATCGCTTACCTGACGCCGGTCCTGCACAAACCTACCGCTGCCTGAACCTGCACTCCGGCAAACCGTGGCCTCTGGCTACGGTTTGCTACCCCTTCCGCCCCCGTATATTCCCCTAGTCCATTTAGGCCCCTTACTAGGGTTAGACCTGAAAAAGAAACGCGTCTACCCTCAGTAGAATAAAGCCACTCCTGCAACGCTTCGCAACACCGAGCGACCGGACCCAAGTATCTCCCACAAGAATAAGCAATCCTTATCAAGGAGGCATTATGGCTGTTGCATTAAACAAGCTGTTTGTCAGTCTGGGCGCGGCTTTAGCCTGCTCGGTCACCGCACAGGCAGCGGGTTATCCGGACCACCCCATCAATATGGTGGTGCCTTTTGCGGCGGGCGGCCCCACGGACAACGTGGCACGCGCTCTGGCCGAAGCCATGCGCCCAGTTCTGGGTGAAACCATCGTGGTCGAGAACAAAGGCGGGGCAGGTGGCTCCATCGGTACCGCCCAGGTCGCCCGTGCCAAGCCGGACGGCTACAACATTTTGCTGATGCATATCGGCTTTTCCACTGCACCGTCGCTATACAAAAAACCGGGCTACGACGCCATCAACGGCATGTCGCCCATAGGGCTGGTGGTGGACGTCCCCATGACCATCATTGCCCGCGAGGACTTCCCGCCCAACAACATCCAGGAGCTGGTGCAGTATCTGAAAGACAATCAGGACAAAGTCTCCCTGGCCAATGCCGGGATTGGCGCCGCCAGCCACTTGTGCGGGACCATGTTTACCGAAGCCTTGGGTATCGAGCTGCTGACCGTGCCGTATAAAGGCACCGCCCCCGCCATTGCGGACTTGATGGGCAAGCAGGTGGACATCATGTGTGACCAAACCACCAATACCACCCAGCAGATCAAGTCTGGCAAGGTCAAGGTGTATGCCGTCACCAGCCCGGAACGTGTGCCTACCTTCCCGGACGTCCCCACCATGCAGGAATCCGGTTTCAAAGACTTTGAAGTCGGGATCTGGCACGGTATGTGGGCACCCAAAGATACGCCTCAGCCTGTCGTCGATACCTTGGTGAAAGCGCTGCAAACCGGCATGGCCGACAAAGACTTCCAAAGCCGTATGGCTACATTGGGAGCGACGGTCATGGACAAAGAAGCCAACCCGGCCGCCTTGCAGGCCAAGGTGGAACAACAAGTGCCCCAGTGGGCCGCACTATTCAAGAAAGTGGGCGTAGAGCCCCAATAAACCCTGTTAGCCCAAAGGCTTTGAAAAGGACGCTTCGGCGTCCTTTTTTTCGGTTTGAGGAGCTGTCTATCGTAGCGATGGATAGCCTGTTCAGATGACGAAGGGACAATGCTCCATCAAGCTCCCGGCGACTCAAAAAAATCCGATCAAGAAAGGCCCGGACTCATCGAGTCTTAATCCGTCTTTCGGACCGTAGCATCCAGTTCCTGCAATCGCGCCCAAAGCTCCTGGAAATCCAAATCCTGCGTGATCAATACCATGCGCCCTTGCTGATCCGACCAAGGCCACTGCGGCACGGCCTGCCAAGGGTAGGACTGATGCTGGACGGCATGAATCACCTGCGGCTGGTCCATGCCTTGTACGGGTAAAACGGCCTTCAAGCGCAAGAGGCGCGGGCCTGCCCATTGGCACAGATCCGATAACCAGGATTGCAGCTTGTCGGCAAGCAGAGGCTGGGGGAACAGGGCGCTTAAGGAGTAGATGGAGTCTCCATGGCGGGAGACATCCGGCATGCTGACCGGAGACGTTTTTGGACTCTTCCCATACGGGTGAGCAGACTCAGGACTGTTGCTGTTGCTGTTGCTGTTGCTGTTGCTGTTGCTGTTGCTGTTGCTGTTGCTGTTGCTGTTGCTGTTGCTGTTGCTGTTGCTGTTGCTGTTGCTATGGCTATGGCTATGCACGTCATCATGCCCGTGATCGTGATCGTGATCGTGATCGTGATCGTGATCGTGATCGCCACTATCCTGCCCCAGAGCCTGAAACGCCTCCAAACTCCAGGCCCGTCCTTGCCCTGCTTGTTCCCCCAGCCCCAAAAGGCTGGGCGCAATCGGCTGTGTCACTGACAGAATCTGCTGCTGCGCCAAAGGATTCAGCTCACGCAACTGCTCGCACAGCACATGCTCCCTGTGCTCATCCACCCGGTCACGCTTGCTCAGCAACAGCAAATCCGCCACGGCGACTTGTCGCCGTGCTTCAGCATGCCGAGCCAAGGTATCCAAACCATGCTCCAGATCCACCACCGTCACCACACCCGCCAGGCTGTATTTCCCGGCCAGTTGAGGCTCACTTAACAAGGTATGCAGGATAGGAGCAGGATTGGCCAGACCCGTCGTTTCAATCAGCACGCGCCGAAACTGCCGCTGGCCTTCCCGCGAAAAGCGCCAGGTGATATCGCGCAAGGTCTGCACCAGATCGCGTCGTATGGTGCAGCACAGGCAGCCACTGCCCATCGCCTCGATCACGTTTTCCTGGCTATGCGCCACCAGATGATGATCCAGCGCCGTCTGCCCAAACTCATTAATGATGACCAGGGTGTCGGCCATCGCGGCTTCTTGCAAAGCACGATTGATCAGCGTGGTTTTGCCACTGCCCAGAAAACCGGTCAATAGCGTGACCGGGATTGGGCATTGTGCAGGCTGGAGCATCGCATTCATCCGGCTAAAGGCCCGCCATCGGGCCATCAGCTATTATACGGAGCCGAGCGCTGCTGGCTCTAGCGCAGGAATCGAGCCTCGATCTGCCGCATATGGGCGTCGCCTTGAAGACCAATAATGGTCTTGACGGCGGGCAGATCGGCATCCACGTTCTGAATACCGCCATCCTGGCGAATTTTGGCAAATACCGCCTGCATCGCACCAACGGCCGCACGAATTGCATGATTGCCGTAGATCACCACGCCCACTTTGCCCAGTTGTGCAATATCAGCCTCGGTCAATTGGGGGTATGCCGTTGGTACCAGCACCAACGGCACCTTACCCGTCCAGGCCTGCACAAAAGACAGAATCTGTTCAGGCGTGGCTTGTTTGGAGTGAATCAAAATAGCATCCGCGCCCGCTTGCTCGTACGCCAGCCCACGCTTTAAGGCCTCCTGCTGACCCAAGCCAGCGATCAAGGCTTCGACCCGCGCAATGATCAGAAAATCAGGGTCACGACGTGCTGCACAGGCCGCTTCAATCTTGCCCTGAAACTCTTCAATGCGTACCAGTTCCTGACGCCCGTCAGTCCGCAGACTGGTATCTTTCGGGAAGGTTTTATCCTCCATCACAATTGCACTGGCACCTGCCGCCTCGTACAGAGGTATGACATAGCTGACATTCACCGCATTACCAAAGCCGGTATCAATATCAGCGATCAGAGGAATATCGACGGTCGAGGCAATCGCCCGCATCATCTCCAGATGCGTTCCCATCGACAAGATATTGGCATCAGGCACCGCATAACTGGCGGACAACTCGAAACCGCTGCCCCAAATTGCTCCGAAACCGGCATCCTGAGCCAAGCGTGCAGACAGCGGGTTATGGGCGGCCATCGCCGTCATCAACCGCCCTTGGGAGAAGGCCTGTCTCAATACCTGATTTTTTTTACTACTCATACTAATTCTCCTTAAGGGGACTAGCTCAATCGAGCAATGGCTTGAGCAATACGGCTCATCGCTTCTTCCAGCTCCTGATCGCTGGAGGCATAGGACACCCGGAAGTGGCCGGGTAGCTCGAATGCCGAACCGGGCACCACCGCCACCCCTACGCTGCGCAGAAAATACATGCACAAGTCCTTGTCTGTGCTGATCAACTGACCTGCTGGATCACGCAAACCCAATACACCTTGGCAACTGGGGAATACATAAAACGCCCCCATGGGCAAATCACATTCAATACCCGGCATGGCATTGAGCGCTGCCACAACCCTGTCTCGGCGGCGTCGGAACGCTTCCACGAATTCGGGCAGAAAATCCATTGGGCCATCGAGTGCTGCAACTGCTGCGGCCTGGCTGATGGAGCTGGTATGAGAGGTTGCCTGCGACTGCACCAGATTCATGGCCTTGATCAAGTGCAGCGGACCTGCTGCAAACCCAACCCGCCAACCTGTCATCGCATAAGCCTTGGAGACGCCATTGATAGTCAACGTGCGGGCCGCCATCTGCGGGGACAAGGCTGCAGGCGTGGCAAAAGGCTCATCGCTATAACGAATCTTCTCGTACACATCATCAGCCATCACCCATACCTGCGGGTGACGTAACAACACCTGCTCCAGCGCCTCCAGTTCCTGACGCGAATACACCGCGCCGCTGGGGTTCGATGGCGAATTGAGCATCAGCCATTTGGTGCGGGGGGTGATAGCGCGTTCAAGCTGATCTGCTTGTAACTTGAAACCGCCTTGTGCACTGCAACGCACAATAACCGGCTGCCCACCCGCCAGTAACACCATTTCGGGGTAAGACACCCAGGCGGGGGTAGGAATGATGACCTCATCGCCTTCCTGCACCGTGGCCTGCAATGCGTTGTACAAAGCTTGCTTGGCCCCGCAACCGACCTGGATTTGATCCGGACTGAAATGCAGGCCATTGTCACGCTCGAACTTGCGCACCACCGCCTCACGCAAGGTCAAGGTACCTGCCACTTCGGTATAGCGGGACTCATTGCGATCAATCGCTTCTTTGGCCGCCTGACGCACATGCTCGGGAGTCGCAAAATCCGGCTCGCCCTGACTAAGGGTGATGACTGACTGCCCCTGTTGCCTCATTTGATTTGCCAGACGCGTCATCTCCTTGGTGGCTGATGCTTTCGCTCCCAACACGCGCTGGGCCAGCGCGATCTCTTCCTGACATTGCACAGAGCTCATTGTGTCCATCCTACTTTTACTTTGAAAATGAAACGGGTCAGCAGCAGCGGCAAAAATATCGCCATCAACAACACCAGGCTATAGGCACTGGCCTGCGCCAACCGCCCACTGTCCACCAATTGAAAAACCTCGATCGGCAGGGTGCTCATCCCGCCAAAATACAGAACCACCGTCGCTGATAGCTCCGACAGCGTCGTAATCCACATCAGCACCGTGGCCGCAATCACCGCAGGCCACACCACCGGCAACACGACCCGCGCAAAAGTCGGCATAGGGGCCACACCCAGACTGATGGAGGCCTCCTCGATAGAGTTACGCAAATTGTGCAAAGGCCCCATGGCAGCACGCACACTAGTGGGCACCCGGCGTAAAAAGTAGGCCAGCGCCATAATGCTCCAGCTCCCAGTCAGCACAAGCCAACCGCTGTTGAACACATTGATCAGCGCAATGCCCAATACCGTGCCTGCAATCGTTAAAGGCAGCATGACCAGCACATCCAGACTGGCAGAAAGACCAGAAGGGCGTTTTACGATCAGGTAGGCGGCCAGTATGGAAAACACGGCACCTGCACTGGTGGCCGCCGCGCCCAGCAGCAAGGAGTTGTACAGAGGACCGGGGGCCTGCACCAGCGCTTGCTGCATGTGGCTTAAAGTGAACCCGCCATACTTCAGCACCGGCCCAATAGAGGGCGTGAATGCAGTGACAATCACCACCATCACAGGCAATACCGACAAGACAATCAGGATCGTCACCAAAGCAGCACACACGCCCGCCTGCCAAGCCTGCAAAGGGACTCGCTCCGGAGGTCGACCGGACTCCATCTGATACGTACGTCGGGCCACGACCCATTTTTGAATCAGCAGCAAGGCCAAACCCAAAAACACCAGCAAAGAGGCCATCGTGGTCTGCATCTGGGGATTACCGCCCATCTCACTGACAAACTCGTTGTAAGTCTTGACCGCCAGAACCGGGGTACGAGCTCCCAGAATGGCTGGAACGCCAAAATCCCCAATCACATGCATGAAAACCAGCACTGCTGCACCGCACAAAGCAGGCACCATCAGGGGAAAGGTCACCGTGCGTAAGGTGCGCCCTAGAGAGCTGCCCAGACTTAGCCCCGCCTCTTCCAGGTTGCGATCCATGGACTTCAGACCCACCAATACGGCTACATAGGCGTACACGTAATTGTTCAAGGTCATGACAAAAACCAGACCCCACCAGGAATACAAGGAGGGCAGCTCAAACCCAAAGGGAGCCAGCACGCTATTGAGCACACCTTGTTTACCCAGCACCACAATCCAGGCCGCAGCCACCACCACATCCGGAATGACCAAAGTCAGCAGGGGCAAGACACCCAGGCAAGCGGCCAGAGGAAAAGAAAAACGAGCTGCTGCCAGAGCCAAACCGGCACCCAGCACCAAACTGAGCAGCGTTACCGCCCCACCCAGCCACAGGGTGTTGAACAGGCTTTCCCGATACGCCGGTTCAGAGAAAAACTGCACATAGCCGTGCAAACCAACCTGGCCTTCTTTGTTAAACAGGGAGCTGGCCAGCATGGATAAGACCGGCCACAACAAAAAATAGCCTAACAAGGCCAATGCCCCCAGGGCCAACAACAGCCAGGCTGGATCACGTCGCAAAGAGCCCAGCATCATGTCCGCTCCACTAAAAGAGCGGACTCGGGAACGCGCAGGACTACCGCATCACCCCGTTCCCAACTCTGACTTGAGCCGGTATTCCAGACCACCGCCTTCAAGAAACCAAAACCAGTGCGCAATTGATAAGCCGTGCTGGGGCCCCGGTAATCCACATGCTCAATCCGCGCGGCAATGTCACCCTCTGCCAGCGGGCGCGGGGCATCCACACTCAAGGTTTCTGGCCGCACCGCCAACATCGTCTGTTCAGAGAAACGCCCGGTAGACTGGATGCGCACAACGCAGCCCGTCGTCTGAAAGCGGCGACAGCCATCGGCCGCCTGACTCAGTTCCTCTTGAACCTCGATCAAATTTGCCCCACCCACAAAATCAGCGACAAAGCTGTTATCAGGACAGCGGTAAATCTGCTCGGGCGTCCCAACCTGGCGTACACAGCCCCGGTCCATGACGGCAATGTAATCAGACACGCTCAGCGCTTCTTCCTGATCATGCGTCACAAATACCGTGGTAATACCTGATTCCTGCTGCAAATCCCGCAGCATCTCACGCAGATCAGTACGCAACTTCGCATCCAAAGCGGACAAAGGCTCATCCAGCAAGAGCAGGTCAGGTTTGATGACCAAGGCACGCGCCATGGCCACCCGCTGTCGCTGTCCCCCGGACAGAGCGGAAGGCGCAGCATCCGCTTTATCCTTCAAGCCAACGCGCTCCAGCATTTCCAGGGCGGGGCTGCGGGCTTGAGTGCGCGACAGGCCCCGCGCCAGCAAACCGTAGCTGACGTTATCAAGCACGCTACGGTCCGGAAACAGCGCGTAATCTTGAAACACCATGCCTACGTTGCGTTTGTGCACGGGCACTTGCGTCATTTCTTTCTGGCCGAACAGCACCTTGCCATGGTCAGGTCGTACGAATCCGGCCAACATGCGCAGCAAAGTCGTCTTGCCACAACCCGATGGTCCCAGCAGGGTAAACAACGAGCCACTGGGGATATCCAGATCCAAGCCCTGAAACAAGGTCTGGGGACCGTAGCTCTGTCCAATGCCTGATAAATGTATCTGCATACGAGTCACGCTTAACTCTGAGAAACCAGAGCACGCCAACGCAACAAGAAAGCATCGCGCTCGGCACCCATACGCGCATCATCCAGGGCATGAATGCTGATCTGGTCCATGGCAGGCAAGGTCGTCAGCGTATTGACAGCAATATCGTTGCGCAAAGGGCGGCGGAACGCGCTTTTGAATACTTCTTCCTGCGCCGTCTGGGAAGCCAGAAAGTCATACAGCTTGCGGGCGGACTCGGGGTTACGGCCGCCTTTGATCAAGGCCATCCCTTCCGGCGATAAAAAAGTGCCCTCTTTGGGATAGACCAGAGCAATCGTATCCAGCCCGCCAGCCACATATTGATAGGCGGCATACTCCATCGTCACCGCAATCGCAAACTCACCATTGGCAACGCCTTCATAGGCACCTGAAGTCGTCCCGACTACCACGGCATTGCGCACGACCTTGTCAAATACCTCTTGGCCCATCAGGTCCTGCAAACCGTACAAAGCGACGTAAGAGGAGCTGCTGCGCTCCGGATCGGGAATCACGATCTTGCCCTTCCAGGCCGGATCAGCCAGATCCGCCCAACTGGCAGGAGCCTTGAGTTTGCCCAACTGACGCTCATTCACCATCAACACCGTGACATGGGTATTGGTACCCAGCCAGCGTTGCTCGGCTCCCTGGAACTGCGCGCCCACCGCACTGGCTTCAGGCGAGGAGTAGGGAGCCAGGTACTGGGCATACTGCGACAAAGTCGAAAACCCGCCCGACCAGAATAAATCCCCCAAAGGCTGCTCTGCTTCGGCCTTGATACGTTGCATCAATGCACCGGAACCGGCCCGCACCACCGACACCGATATCTCGGGGTGAACCTGACGGAACTGCTCAATCACCGTGTTCACCACATCGATGTTATTGGAGGAGTACAACACCACCTCATCCGCCTTTGCAGCACCCGAACCCAAGCATGAAAGCATGAGTAAAGCGGATAGATAAGGAAAACGGTTTTGCATGATTATTTCCTGAAATTTAAATAAAATTGCATGAAAATCATGGTATTTATCTTAGATGACCGTTCTGTTACACCCTACCTCAACCCTTCGCCCACTGTGACCCTATCATGAGTTTTGATCATGCTTGAGACTGTCCCTCTTGTTCCCCTGCGCGTGTTTGTCGCGGTGGGCCGACAAGGCAATTTCACTCGCGCTGCCCAAAGCCTGGGAATCACCCAAAGCGCGGTCAGCCGCCACATCGCCACCTTGGAAAAAACAACCAAGCAAGCCTTGTTCATTCGACGCGGCCCTTATATTGAACTGACGGCAGCAGGCCTGCAGTTGTATGACACGGTCAAAGATGCAATGGCCACCCTGGAGATGGCCATTCAGCAAATCACCCACCATCAGGATCAGCACGAACGGCTGCGAGTACGCACCTCCATGCCCAGCTTTTCAATGACAGTGCTGGTGCCCATGCTTGGTCAGTTCACCGCCCAGCACAATAGGCAGATTGATCTGATCACCAACCTGTCCCCACCACGCCCCAATGAAGAATTTGATGTGCTGATCAGCCGTGACCTAAGCCTGCCTGATAGCGAAAGCTGGGAGCTCACACATGAAGAGCTGGTCTGCGTGGCAGCACCGACCTTGATCCAACAGCACAGCGGGCAGGCTTGGGAGCATTGGCCTATGGTGACCGCACGTTCAAGGCCAGACGTCTTGGGCTTATGGGCACTTGATCAGAATATCGAGCCTTCGCGCCTGCTGATGAGCGCTACCTACGATCACCTGTTTTTCGCGATTGCCGGCGCGATTGCCGGATCAGGATTTCTTGTTGTGCCACGTTTACTCGTCATGGACCATCTGCGCGATGGCGTCCTGCGAGAAGTTGGCTCAGGCCAAGTGACTACTGGCGCGACCTACATGGCCTACGTCAACACGCAGTCACCACAGCAAAACCAGGCGCGCCAATTTTGCCGCTGGTTGAAAAGCAGCTTGCGGCAACGCAATGCCCCTTAAGCCTATCCATGTCGGATCACTCATTCGGTCAAACTCTACGACGTCGTAGCTGACTTAACCAGCTATACGCACTGACCAGCGTAATACCCATCAGCACCAGCAAGGCTCCGGTCACAAACCGCGGTTCGATGGCTTCACCCAGCAGAAACGCCCCAAACAGAACACCAAACAAGGGCGTTGCAAAGGAGAACACGCCCAGGCGCGAGGCCTGATAGTTACGCAGCAGCCAGAACCAGACCAGAAAGCTCAAGAAGGCCACCACCACGGACTGGAACACCAGACTGGCCCCCAGCAAACGCGACCAATGCACCTCGGTTTGCCCACTCGCCATTGCTGCCACCATCAAGATCACAAAAGCGCTGAACAGTTGGTACAGCAAAGCCTCGGAAGGCGGTACGGCAGACAGACGCGTGCTACGAATCAGCACCGTCGTGAAACCCCACAAGGCCCCGGCGGCCAACGCCATCAGATCGCCCAACAACATGCGGCCCAAATCTGCCCCTTCCAGACTGGCCGGGCCTAAAAAGGTAATGGCGATACCAATCACCGCCAGACCAATCCCCACCCATTGCAAACGAGCCAGCCGTTCAGACGGCAGCAGGATGTGCAGGCCCAAGGCCGCAAAGACCGGCGCGGTGTACAGAAACACCACCACGTGGGCGGCGGAGGTAAAGCGCAGGCTCTCGCCCAGCAGCAGATACTCCAGTGCAAACAGCAAACCTGCCATCAGCCCCGGCTTCCAGGCCCCCGGTGAAAAGGCCAGCGTACGCGTACGCAGCAAAACCAGCAGCGCCACCAATACACAGGCCACGCCGGAACGCAAACCAATCTGAAAGATCGGTGCCATATCCTGTGCCGTGGCCTTCAGCAAAATCTGCTGAAAGCTCCAGATCAGGCACAGAACCAGCATGGCACTGCTGGCCAAGCCGTCCAGGGGTTTACGTTCTTCGCTCATGGTTTTTTTATCCGAAAAATAGCGTGCTTCGCCCCTTGGGCCGAACCGGTGGAGGGGGTCGAAAAATTGATTATCCGTGAAATCGACCCGAATCAAAACGGGGCAAAACTTTCTTTACCCTCGGATAAGCCTTAATTGATATATCAAAAAGCCCTACCTAGAATCATTTAAGCCTAAAAAATAGCAACAGGCTTCGGAGACAGACATGACGCTAAGCAATACCGACCGGGTACGAATCGAACTGGAGCACCGCATTGCCAGCGGTGATCTGCCGCCTGGCAGCGCCATTGACGAAGCCTTGCTGTGTACTTTTTTCCGGGTATCGCGCACCCCAGTCCGCGAGGCCTTGCTGCAACTGGCGGCCACCGGGCAAGTGCGCATCGCCCCGCGTGCCGGGATTTTTGTCACTCAGCACACGATTGAAGAACTGGAAGAAATGCTGGAAACCCTGGCCTTGCTGGAAGGAGCCTGCACCCAACTGGCCGCCTACCGCATCAGCAATGCCCAGATTCGCGAACTAGAGCGTTTGCAAAAGCGCGGGGCCAAAGCCTTGCAAAGCCAAAGCCTGACTGACTACGCCACCTACAACGCCGAATTACACGCCCTGATTCACAGCATTGCAGGCAATACCTTCATGGTGCAGCAAATTGAACACCTGCGCCGTTTGACCAACCCTTACCGCCATCGCCATCTGGATCAGGAAAACCGCATGGAGCAGTCCTGGCATGAACATCAGGCACTGACCCAGGCCCTGGCCCAACGCGACGGCCCCAGCGCCATGCAGGCCGCAGCCAGCCATGTGCTGTCCGGTGCAGAATCCCTGCGCCGTGTCGCCCAAGCCCATCCCGAGAAATGGGAGTTCGACAAGCGCGAGCGCTATAGCTGGCTGAACGCCCAGCTCAACCCTTTAGCCGGGTTTTATATGCGGCACTGAATCAATAAAAAGCTAAAAAACTACCACTCATACCGAGGAGACTTTCTCATGTTTGCAAGCCGTTTCACACGGCGTGCGCTGGCTGCGCTCGCCCTGACATTAACCCCTCTGGCTGCGGTACACGCGGCAGAACCTATTCGTCTGGTCGTGGGTTTTGCACCCGGCGGCGGGGTCGATACCCTGGCCCGCGTCACCGCCCAGGCCCTGAGCAAAGAGCTGGACCGCACCGTAATTGTGGAAAACAAGTCCGGCGCAGGCGGCACCATTTCGGCAGACTATGTCTCCAAGTCCCAGGCCGATGGCAACACTTTGCTGTTTGCCGATACCTCCTTGCTAGTCGCCCCTTATATCTACCCAGCCCTGCGCTATGACTTGCAGCGGGACTTCGCTCCCATCGGCATGGTGGGCCAGTCCGATCTGGCCTTGGCCGTCCCTGGCGACAGCCCGATTAAAACCGTGGCTGAACTGATCGAAGCCATTCGCAAGGCTCCCCCTCAAACCGAAACCTTTGCCTCGGTGGGCGTAGGCTCGGTGCACCATTTGGGTGGCGAGCTGTTTGCCTTGCAGACCAAAACCGAACTGGTTCACGTTCCCTATCGCGGTGGTGCGCCAGCCAGTCAGGCCTTGGCTGCCGGTGAAGTCTCCATGTCTTTCGCCAGCCTGGCGTCCTCGATTGGTTTGGCCAACTCCGGCCGCATCCGCTTGCTGGCCACCTTGTCCGAGCGCCGCTTCCCCGGCATGCCCGACCTGCCCAGCGTATCGGAAACACTGCCCGGCTATAGCGTGACACCGTCGCTGTTCATGCTGGCCCCACAAAACGTGGACCCGGCCTTGATCGCCACCGTCAGCAAGGCGCTGGCAAACAGCATGCAGCAAAAGCAAGTACAGGACGCCTTCCTGGCTCAAGGCTCGGTAGCAGGCTATCAGGATGCCCAGGCCACCGAAAAATGGCTGGGTGAAGAAACAGAACGCTGGGCCAACGTCATCAAGACCGCCCAACTCGACTTTAAACAATGAAATAAGCAGCGACTTTTATGACGACTGACAACTCTGGCGCTCAGCGCCCCGTACTGGGCCTGATCGTCCCACCCGCCGCCGGTCTGGTGCCTCCTGAAGGCCCGGAAATGTACCCGGAAATTGACTTCATCGCCCAAGGACTCGCCTTGAGTTCAGTGGACAAGGAAGGCTATGACCAGGTCATCGACCAGGTGGTGGAAGCCGCCCAAAAACTGGCTGCCCGTGGTGCGCAGGCCGTGTCCCTGATGGGCACATCGCTGAGCTTTTACCGGGGCTCGGACTTTAACGAAGAGCTGGTGGCGCGTCTGCGCGAATCCACTGGCCTGCCGTGCTCCACCATGAGCCATGCCATTTTGCGCGGCCTGCGTGTCAGTGGCATTGAACGTGTGGCGGTCGCCTCTTCCTATATTGATGACGTGAACCAGCGACTGGTCCACTTCCTGAGCCAGAACCAGATTCAGGCCGTCTGCGCCTATGGTTTGGGCGTCAATGACGTCACGGCCATGTCCAAGATCAGCACGCAAGAGCTGGTCGATCTGTGCCTGAAAACCTGGGACATCGCCCAGGAGCAGGCTCCCGGTCAGGCACAAGGTTTGCTGCTGTCTTGCGGTGGCCTGGTGTCGCTGGAAGCTGTGCGTCAGGTCGAGGACAAATTGGGCGTCACCGTCGTGTCCAGTTCCCCCGCCGGTTTCTGGGATCTGGTGGCAACCGCTGGGCTGGATTTATTTCCACGGGAGATGGGGCGTTTGGCACAAGAGCGCCAAACAGCCTGATCGAAAGCCGTTTTACCTAGGCGCGGCCCGGCGACAAAAAAAAGCCCCCACGCTACGCCTTCGGCTTGCTGCCCCCCGAGGGGGAGTTTTTTGCCTTGGGGCGGCCCGGCGACAAAAAGCCTGCACGCGCCTGGGCTCCCTCTACGCTGTCACGACACACCAGCGCCTGATCGGCGTCCATATAAATGCCCAGACGGTTCATGGCATTGGCTACCTGATTAACCGACTCCTTGGTCATGCGAATAATCGCCGCAGGCGACTCCGAAGCACGTTTGGCCAAAGACTGTGCCACCGACACGGCCTGACCGGGTTCGCAGACTTCATCCAGCAGCCCCCAGTCCAACGCCTGTTCAGCACCGAAGCGTTCAGCCAGCAAGATGGCACGTTTGGTACGAGCGGCACCCAGCATGTTCACCATGCGCGGAATCGCCCCCCAGCCCATGTTCAGGCCCACCTTGGCTTCAGGCAGATACAGAAAGGACGTCTGCGAGGCCACTCGCCAGTCGCAAGCCAGTGCCAACGCCACCGAGCCACCGACAGCCGCGCCTTCAATCGCGGCAATGGTCAATTGCGGCAGCTCTTCCCACAAGCGACACAGACGCGCACCGCGCTGGGCCACGTCACGGCGCTCCAGCAAACCGGCCTGTTCGTCGTTCCACTTTTGCGGGTCTTTCAGATCAATCCCGGCCGAGAAAATATCCTTGGCGCCGGTCAGCACGACGGTGTGAATCTCCAGCGACAAGGCCAGATCCTGCGCCACCTGCGTCAGGGCCAGCAAAGTGTCCTGATCGATAGCATTACGGTTGACGCCGCGATCAAAGCGCACCAGCGCATGGTCGCCCGTCACCTTGACCGTCACACTGCGGCCATATTTGCGTTTCATGAATGTCTCCCCAAAGGTTCGGAAAAATCAGCTCTGCGAGCGGTGGCTCCCATCACTGCGCGACAGGCGCGTGACGTAGCGGAATTCATAAGGTGGGTAAAAGCTGACCGCCACTTCCATGACCTTGCCCGCCAGATTGCGGAAGGTACGGATAATCAGCAAAGCAGGATCGGAGTCCTCGTAACCCAGAAAACGGGCGACATGCGGCGGAAAACGTGAGGCGGAAATCTCCATTTCGATGGTCTCCACCACTTCGCCGCAATGCTCTTCCAGCAGCGGATACACACCGCCGGGCTGAGTCGAAATCAACTCCGCCACCGCCTGGTATTCCTTGCGCAGATAAATATCTGTCCAGGAAATGCCGCGCTTGCTGCCCGGCACACTGCGGTAGGTTTCCACCTTCACCCAATCATCAGGCTCACCGTCCAGTGCTGTTTCAGGCGGCTGCTTGTCCACACGGGCCGCCTTCTTGTGCACGTGCAGATCGGTGAACTCCAGATAGCGTTGCAACTGGTCCGTGGTATCCAGCGCCAGACCAAACTGCGGTTTGGGATGCTGGCGAATGACGGTCGTACCGGCACGCCGACGCCGCTCGATCAAGCCCAGATCGGTCAGCTTGCGTATGGCTTCACGCGCCGTATGCCGACCGACTCCGTACATCTCGCACAGCTCCATCTCGGTGGGCAGCTTGGAACCGACGGGGTAATGGCCCGAACGGATCAGCTCCAACAAGCGATCGCTCATGTTCTGATACAGGGTTGGCTTGGCGCTGGACTGGGATTCGTTGTTTGCCATACGGTTTTCAGCTTAAAGAGACAGGCGGCGCATTGCTGCCAGGGTGTCGCGGGTGAACTGCTCAGGACATTCACTTTGGGGAAAATGCCCGATGCCCGGCCATTCTATATACTCCACTGGAACTTTGCCCTCTCGCAGCAAGCGTTCGACCTCTCTGGCGGACTCTGGCGGCACAGACCAGTCCTCGCCACCCTCCACAATCACCACCGGGCAACGGATGTCATTAAGAATCTGTTCCATGCGAAAGCCGCCAAACGCGCAGATATCCGCAAAAGCCACCGCCGGAATGCAACGTCGGGCATCGGTCACCACTTCCAGCGCACGGGCCGGGTCGGACAAGGTGCCCATCAAGGTACGGAAAGTTACTTCAAACCAGTCGCCCGGATTGATGCGCGCCATCTCCAGAATGCGCGGGTTATAGCCGGAGGACTTCACCACATTCACCGAAGCACCATCGACCAGCACCAGGCCACGAATACGCTCGGGTGCCATGGCAGCGGCCTGGGCGACAACGCCTCCGCCCATGGAATGGCCCATCAGGACCGGGTCCTTAATACCCGCTGCGTCCAGAAATTGCAGCAGATACTGGGCGTTTTGCGAGGTGACGGTATGAGGGCCGCCCACCGGCATGCCGCTCTTGCCGTGGCCGGGCAAATCCAGTGCATACACCGTGTAAAAGGGTGCAAAGTGGTCCAGCACATATTGCCAGGACAGGCTGTCCTGACTGGCGCCGTGCACCATCACCAAGGCCGGACCAGAACCGGCCAGATCGTAATAAGCGCGGATACCGTCCGCGGTTGTCACATAAGGCATGATCAGACCTCCAGCTCGCCCGTCAGACGGGTCAGGGCGTACAACAACATCCAGTTCTGCACGCAAGCGCGCAGATCGCCTCCCACCACCAAGCGATGCTGACGCACCAGGCGATTAAAAGGAAAACCCTGGGCCAGATCCGCAAAGGCGGCACTATCGCCTTCCAGCCAGAACGGCACCTCGCGCTGGCCAGGACCGGCCTGCACACCCTGCTCGGACACGGCCAGCCAGATATGCTCGCCTGTTTCGGTATTGCGCAGGGCCACACACACATCGGCCAGCACACTGTGCTGCCGTACAAAATCGTCCGCGCTGGCACGTCGTGCCCAGGCAGTCAGCACAGCAGGATCAAACAGAGATAAAGAAGTCAGCATCAGACATACCTTTGTCGAAGAAGGAACTTCTGCACTTTGCCCGAAGAGGACTGGGGCAGGGAATCCACAATAAAGATTCGTTTAGGTACTTTAAAGCCAGACAGTTTTTGGCGGCAAAACTCGCGCAACGATTCCACATCCGGCTCGCGGCCATTGGCAGGCACAATCGCGGCGACCAGCTCTTCGCCCCAATATTCGTGGGGCAGGCCAAAGGCGGCGGCCTCACGCACATCGGTGTGGCTGGCCAGACAGTTTTCCACTTCCAGCGCGGCCACGTTTTCGCCGCCGGTCTTGATCATGTCTTTGCTGCGGCCCATGAAATAGGCAAAGCCTTCATCGTCCACACGAATCAAGTCACCCGTGTGCAGCCAACCCTCCGCATCCAGCACCTGGGCGGTCAGCTCGGGCTGACGCCAATAGCCTTTGAACACGGTCGGGCCACGCACCTGCATTTCGCCCGGCCCGCGCTGATCGGGCATCACTTTGCCGTCCGCATCCACCAAGCGGTACTGCACATGGCGCCACAGATAGCCGATAGAGCCGGGATGCTCCAGGATCTCTTGGGTATAGCGATTTTTGATGGTGGTGACACAGCTTTCTGTCATGCCAAAGCCCCAGCTAAATTCAGCATTGGGGAACACCGTGCGAATCAAATCCTGACGCCACTGGCCCAAGGGCGCAGCCGCCGTTTGCACAAACTGGGCACCGGGCAGGGACAGTTCTTTGAACTCCGGATGATCCGTCAAACCCACCCACATGGCCGACAACAAAAATACGTGCGTGGGCTGATACAGACGCAGCGCGTCCATGACCGCATCGGCCTCGAAACGCGGCACCACGTGCAAGCTGCCACCGGCATACAGGATGGGGCCATTCACCACCCCAAAACCACCAATATGGAACAGCGGCGTCGCCAGCAAGGAGCGGCTATTGGCATCAATACCCAACTCCATGATGTAGTTCACGGCATTGGCCGACAGATTGCCGTGCGTCAGCATGGCACCCTTTGGGGCCGAGGTCGTGCCCGAGGTGTACATGATGATGGCCACGTCCTCATCGCCCACACGGCCAAAGCGATGCTGCACCGGATCATCCGCCCTATGGTCTGGCAAGGATTCGGGCAAATGTTCCAGCCACTGCACGGCGCTGTTCAAACCGCCTTCCGCCTCGATCTGCTCGCGCAAAGGGCGGTAGGCCGGGTCCACAATACACACTGTGGGCTGGGCATCATTCAGCAAGTAGCGCAGCTCGGCTGCACCGTAACGGGTATTGACCGGCACCAGAGAAAAACCACCCACGGCCGTTGCATGCAGCAAGGCCAGATAGTCGATGGAGTTGGGCGTCATGATGGCTACCCGATCCCCCGGCTTCACGCCCAAGCCCTTCAAATAGGCCGACAAGGCACGCGTACGCGCACAAAACTGGCCAAAGGACAGCGCCTGCCGCTCGTCCGAGACCGCGACCTTGTCGGGGTAGCGCTCGGCATTAAACATGGCGACCTGGTAAATATTAGGCATGATGCGAAGCCTCTGCGGCGTGGCCCAGATAGGCCGCTGCAATCTGTGGGTTATTCATGATGTCTTTGCTGTCGCCCGCCAGGCTCAAGCGCCCGGTTTCCAGCACAACGGCATGGTTGGACAGTTTCAAGGCCAAACGAGCGTTTTGCTCCACCAGCACAATCGTGGTGCCATCCTGGCTGATCTGGCGAATTGCGCGGGCCACTTCCAACGTGACCGCCGGGGCCAGACCCAAAGAGGGTTCATCCAGCAAGAGCAGACGAGGGCGAGACATCAAGGCACGGCCAATCGCGCACATTTGCTGTTCGCCACCCGAGAGGTGACGACCCTGGCTTTGCTCACGTTCCAGCAGGCGCGGGAAATAGGCGTAAATACGTTCCAGATCCACCGTGATATCGGCCTGATCGCGGCGCAGATACGCGCCCATCAAGAGATTCTCGCGCACGGTCAGTTCCGGGAACAGGCGGCGACCTTCTGGTGATAAAGCAATGCCCAGATTCACCCGTCGTTCAGCGCTCAAATTCTGGATAGGCTGGCCTTCCATCAGGATTTCGCCACCAGCAACCGGCACCAGCCCACTGATGGCTTTCATCAAGGTGGATTTGCCTGCGCCGTTGGCACCGATCACGGCGCACACGCTGGCTTCTTCCACCGCAAAGCTGACTTTGTCCAAAGCCCGTACCGCGCCATAGGACACGCTCAAATCCCTGATTTCCAACATGGGAGCAGGCTTGCTGGCCTTGGATGCTCCCTGACCGGCGATAGAGACCGAGGCCGGACGTCCCATGCCATTTTGCGATGCGCGGGCATCCACAGGCGGCTCTAGCCCCGGCTCCTTGTCCAGATCCGCACCCAAATAGGCTTCAATCACCCGTGGGTCCTGGCGCACCTGGGCCGTCGGGCCTTCGGCCAACAAACGACCATTAACCAGCACCACCAGCTTCTGGCACAAGCGCATCACCAGGCCCATATCGTGCTCGACCACCACCACATCAATGCCACTGGCATGAATGCGTTCAATCAAGTCAGCCATCGCCACGGTTTCCACCGGATTCAAACCGGCAGCGGGCTCATCCATTAAAAGCAGGCGGGGCATGGCGGTTAAGGCCATTCCCACACCCAAAATCTTCTGTAAACCGTAGGCCAGCGAATCGGCCTGCTCATCGGCTACAGACTCCAGGCCAATCAAGGCCAGTGCTTGCTCGGCCTGCCTGGCCGCTTCCTCGCGACCACGGCGTACACCCCAGGGGTTGAACAGCGACCAGGGCGAGGGAAACTGGCGGAACAGGGCGGCACGGTACAGGTTTTCAAATACCGTGTGGCCCGCAAATACATGCGTCATCTGAAAGGTACGCACCAAACCCTGGCGAGCCAGCTCGGCAGAGGGCCGACCTGTAATGGCAGTGCCATCCATGGTGACAGCACCCGCGCTGGGCTTGGTCGTACCGGCAATCAGATTGAACAGCGTAGTTTTACCGGCACCGTTGGGGCCAATCACACCCGTAATCTGACCCGGTGCCGTGCTGAAGGACACCTCGTCCACCGCACGGATACCACCGAAATGTCGGCTCAAGCCGTGGACATTCAATTGCACGCTCATGCTGCCTCCTTGCGCGCGCCGCGCCACTTACGCCACAGCCCAGCCAAACCTTGCGGCATGAACAAGAGCAGCAGAATCAAAGTCAGGCCGTAGATCAGGCGCTGGTACTGCTGCAGGTCGCGCAGCAACTCGGGCAGAGGGATCAAAATAGCGGCTCCCACCACGGCACCGGCCAAGGCTCCCACACCACCCAGCACATTCATGATGACGGCATTCACAGCCGTCCAGAACCCAAAGGAGTCGGGCGAGATATAGCCCTGGTAATGGGCGTACAAGCTGCCTGTCCAACCGGCGATCAGGGCGCTGAGCACAAATACGCTGACCCGAAAACGCAGCACATTCAGCCCGCCCGAGCGCACCAGTTGTTCGTTCTGATGCAAAGAGTCCGCCACCATGCCCCATTCGCGGCGATACAAGGCCCGCAACACGAAATACACCACCAGGGCAAAGCTGACCGTCACCAGATAAACGCCGTAGCGTCCTTCAGGAATCGGCAAGCTGGCTTGCAAAGGCGGAATCTGACCAAAGCCGTTATTGCCACCAAACAGTTCGTGGAACTCGATAAAGCACAGCACCACGGCTTCGCCCAGGGCGAAGGTCAAGAGTGCGAAATGCACACCCTTGATACGCATAAAAATAGGACCGGTGATCACAGCTAATGCTGCCGTCAGTACCCCGGCGCCCAAAAACGCGGCTGGAAAGGACCAGCCATAATCTCGACTAAGAATGGCGGAGGCATACGCACCCAGCCCAAACAAGGCGCCATGGGCCAGCGAAAGCTGTCCAATGCGCAAAACCAGATTCATGCTCATGGCCAGGCAGGCGTACAAGGACACCATGATGGCCAGATGCAGAAAGAAACGGGGTTGCCCGGCCCAGACAGGCCAGCCCAACAAGACCACGATCAGGACAAGGTGCCAGGCCCATTGCAAGGCACCGTCGCGTGGATAGAAAGCAGCAGTTTTGATCGCGCTCATGACGATTTCCCCATCAGGCCACTAGGCTTGACCAGCAACACGGCCATCACGATCAGGAAGGACAGCATGGTGGCCACAGTCGCGTTATAGAAGGTGGACGCCACGGCCTCGGTGACACTCAGAATCAGGGCGGCAATGACCGCACCGGGCAAGCTGCCCAGACCACCCAGAACCACAATAATGAAAGCTTTAACCACAACAGCTTCGCCCATATAGGGGTGCACGGTGTAGACCGGAGCCATCAAGGCGCCGGACAAACCGGCCAGACCGCAGCTCAGCGCAAAGGTCAGGGCCATGATCTTCCATGAACTGACGCCTTGCAGACGTGCCACTTCCCGATCTTGCGCCACCGCGCGAATCGTCATACCGACACGAGTACGTTCGATCAGGAAATAAAAGCCTGCCAAGGCCAGCACACTCATGCCCACGATCAGCAATTGATCCTTGGCGAAAAAGGCTTGGCCGATCTGCCAGGCACCTTCCACCGGACGGCGTACCGATTGCTCGTCCACCGAGAACAACAACGAGATCCCGGCCTGCAAGGTAATGGCCAATGCCAGGGACATGATCATGCCGCCCATCTCGTCACCCACAAAGCGACGGAACAGGCCGCGTTCAGCCAGTAAACCCAGGAACCCCACCAGCACGGCAGCAGCCGCGATAGAGGGCAGGTAAGGCCAGCCAAACTGACCATAAAACACATACATGGCGTAAGCGCCCAGCATGTAGAACTCGCCGTGAGCGAAGTTCACCACCCGCAAGATGCCAAACACCAGCGTGAAACCCAGGGCTACCAGGGCATACACGAAAGTGGACATCAGGGCGATGATGGCGATTTGCATTGCGATCTGCATAATTGCTAACCGTATTAAGGTGCACTCCACCGCCGTGGCGGAGTGCGTACTGAAACAAAACCGGTAATTAGCGGGCGTCGAACTTGTTGATGACCTTGGCCTTGCCGTCCTCGATCACGCCCAGATAGGCCGGTGTCGCGATCTGGTGGTTGACGCCGTACACGTCCTTGCCACCCCAGACAATGGCGCCCTGAACACCGTCAAAGCTGCTGTTGGCTTCGATACGAGCACGAACAGCGTCGGTATCGTCCACCGTGCCAGCTTCCTGGATCGCCTTGAACAACAGATGCGTGGCGTCGTAGAAGTAGAAAACGAAGTCATCCATGCTGTTGCTGTGAATCTTGGCGTAGGCCTGGCTCAACTTCTGGTAAGGCTCGCTGGACGGATCGGCCGACAAGTACACCAGGGTGCCCTGGGCATTTTCTGCACCGGCAGACTTCACGGTTTCCGCCACGTTATTGCCACCAAACTTGGTGAACTGGCCTTTGAAGCCCATTTCACGCGCCTGACGAATCACAATACCGGCCGGGCCGGGCGGCACCGTATCCAGTTCAATGAAGTCCACGTTCTTGGCAAGAATGCTGGTCAGCAAAGTGCGGAAGTCATTTTGCGAACGCTCGAAGAACTTGGTTTCAGCCACGTCGTAACCGGCGTCCTTGTAAGCGGCGGTCTGGATCTTTTGCGTGCTCCAGCCGGTGGCGTCGTTAGGCGACAAAATCGCCAGACGTTTCAGCTCGGGGCGTTCCTGCTTCAACCAGCCGATCAACTGGCGGTTGTATTCGTACTGAGTAGGCAGCACGCGGAACATATATTTTGTGTTCGCATCCAGCACCTCGGTCGAATAGCTGTTGGACAGCATGATGACCTTATTGCGCTCGGTAATCGGCTTCATGGCCATGACCGAGGCCGAACCAATCGGGCCGATGATGTAGTTCACTTCATCCTGATCGATCAGACGATTCGTGGCGGTGACCGCATCGGCTGCCTTGTAATGATCGTCATAAGTCAGCACTTCAACGGTGTACTTCTTGTCGCCTACAGCCAGGCCACCGGCCTGATTGATTTCATCCACGGCGATTTTCACGCCACCATCAATAGCCAGACCCCAGGGCGCGCCTGGACCTGTCATGCCTCCCACTACACCCAGCTTGAGCGTTTCAGCCTGCGCGCCTAGCGCGGCCACCATCCCTGCTGCTGCCAGTACACCCCGAATCCCGTTTTTCATGGACCTGCTCCTATTAATTGACCGGACATAATTGTTGTTTGATACGAACAATATAATAAGGAGCCAATACTTGTCTACGGAAATATGGATTGATAATGACCTTATAACGCTGATCTATAGGGGGATTTATCGAAATTTAAGGGAAAACACCGAGAACCCCTGTCGGTTTATTTGTACGGACTTTAGCCTATATGTTTATATAAAAAAATCATGACAGGAGCCAGTATTTGGATTGCCGTGGACTGCGGCTGCCCGTAAACACCGGACATAAAGAAAGGCCGCTTTCTGTGGCAGAAAGCGGCCTTGTAAGCGAGGTTATTCAGACGATCAGGCGGCGGTTTGGCTGGCCTGTGTTTCCAGTTGAGCAAAAAAGACCTGCAAGCGGTCCATAGCCTGCTCGATCTGCCCATAAGAGGCGGAACCAAAACACAGGCGCAAGAAGCCTTCACCCTGCGGACCATAGAAGCTGCCCGCCTCGACCACCACACGGGCTTCGTTCAGCAGCCGCTCGGCCAGTTCCTGTGACGGCACGCCCGTGGCACGTACATCGGCAAAGGCATAAATCGTGCCTTCCACATTGGCGCAACTGACATTGGGCATGGCATTCAAGCGTTGCAGCATCATGCGGCGCTTGCTGTCATCTTCGGCAATCATCTCGCGCAGGGCGGCTTGCTGGCCCACCACAGCCTCCAACGCGCCCGCCTGAATAAAGGTATTCACATGGGTGACATCGTTCGCGGTGATCTTCAACAAACCGGGCATCAACCAAGCGGGCGCGGCCAGATAGCCAATGCGCCAGCCGTCCATGGCGTAGGACTTGGTGAAGGCAAACATGGACACGCTGCGCTCTTGCATGCCGGGCAGGGAGGCGATGCTGATGTGCTCGGCACCGTCGTAGGTAATGTCCTCGTAAACCTCGTCCGACACCACGATCAGGTCATGCTTGATGGCCAATTGCGCCAGCGCTTCCAGCTCGCTGCGGCGATACACACGGCCCGTAGGATTGGCCGGATTCACCAGCACCACCATACGGGTTTGGGGAGTAATAGCGGTTTCGATGGCGGCCGGATCAATGGCAAAGTCCTGCTCGCGGTTCAAGGGCACCAGGACAGGCTTTGCCCCGGCCAACTCGATTTTGCCAATATGCTGCGGGTAGTGCGGCGAGAGCAGGATCACCTCATCACCCTCGTCCAGAATGGCAAAAAAGGCGGTAAAGGAGGCATGCGTCAGCCCGTTGGTGACCAGCACATCATCCGGGCCTACATCCAGTTTGTTTTGCGTGCGCAGCTTGGCAGCCAAGGCTTCGCGCAAGGCAGGCACGCCGCGCAGATCGCTGTAATGCACATCGCCGCTCATTAAGGCATCGGCAGCCGCCTGCTTGATCGCCACGGGCGTATCCGCGTGCGGGCGGCCCACTTCCAGATGAATCAGATCCGAGGTGTCACCCTGCAAGCGCGCAGCCTGCTCGTACATGCCAAAAGATTTCAGGGAGGTGCCGGTAATGCGTTTTGCTAGCTTCATGAAAAATTGTTCCTTCAGAATAAGGCAGGCCCGTTCGCCTGCCGGAAACCATCCCGCCCTAAGCAGCCAAGGACTGGATCACTTTGCCCAAAAAGGACTCGCAGGCGGCCAACTGCTCCAGGCTGACGTACTCATCCGCCTTGTGCGCCACGGTGATGGAGCCGGGTCCGCACACAATGCTGGGCACACCTGCTTCCTGGAAAAAGGACGCTTCCGTGCCATACGCCACACGCTGTGCGGCCGATTCACCCAACAGGGCCAGCGCCATCTTTTTCAGTTCCTGGCTGTCCTCATCATCCAGGGCAGGAATGCTGCCCAGACACTCGAACTCAATCGCGGCATCGCCATGGCGTGCCTTCATGCGCGGCAAGACTTGCTCGAAGGCAAAGCGGCGCAAATTGCTGATGAAGCCGTCCGGGTCCACCCCCGGCAGGTAGCGATACTCAAAGGAAAACTCGCAATGGGCCGGGATGATATTCATGCCATTGCCACCCGAAATCGTGTTGGTGGAAATGGTGGAAAAGGGCACATCAAAACCTTCGATGCGCTTGCCACTATCGGCTTCCTGATCAGCCAGATGCTGAATGTGCGACACCAGATTGGCGGCGTACTCAATGGCGTTCAGCCCGTGTGGCGTCAAAGAGGAATGGGCGGCGCAGCCTTTGACACGGCAACGGTAAATGCGGCCACCCTTATGGGCTGCGACTACCCGCATGCTGGTGGGCTCGCCCACAATGCAACCACTGGGCTGAATGCCTGCTTTACGCATCTCTTCAATCAAGCCGGGAATGCCCAGACAGCCCACTTCTTCGTCGTAGCTCAAGGCCAGATGCACGGGCTCGCGCAAGGTCATGGCGCCCAGGGCTTGCGCCTGCGCCATGGCCACACCAATAAAACCCTTCATGTCACAAGCGCCACGGCCAAAAAGCCGTCCATCCCGAATCTGGGCCTGGAAAGGATCGCTGGACCATGCCTGTCCATCCACCGGCACCACGTCCGTATGGCCAGACAACACCACCCCTCCGGGTCCCTGCCCAAAAGTCGCCAGAAGATTGGCTTTGGACCGCGATTCGTTGTAATCAAAACGCACGTGGGCTCCGGCCGATTCAAGCCGGTTGGCGGCCCACTCAATCAATGCCAGATTGGAGTTCCTGCTGACCGTATCAAAGCCAATCAGGGACGAAACGTGCTCAATCACCTGGGCCGAGGGGGCCACCTGACTGCTCATATGCCTGCTCCTTATTGCTATTATTTAAAACTGAATTCAGTTTATAGAGCAGGTATATTGCTGTCAACGAGTCTAGGTGTTTGTACTAGAAATTGAGCTTTTCAATTTTATAAAATCATTGAAATTCAAGTAACTAGTAATTCATAAAGTTGTTTTATACCTATAGCACTTATTGACCATCAAGTATGAAAATGAATATATTCTCAAAAAATGAGTTCAACTGAATTCACTTACTGCGATTACCAATAAGGACTACTATGAGACAACAATCGCGCCCCGCAGACCCGGCCCCCTCCAAGGCCGAGGATCTGCTGTTCGGCAAAATTCTCTGGCGGCTGATGCCCATCTTGTTCATCAGCTACATCGTTGCCTACATCGACCGTGTCAATGTGGGCTTTGCCAAGCTGCAAATGCTGGAAGATCTGAATTTTTCAGCCGAAGTCTATGGCCTGGGTTCGGGCATCTTCTTTGTGGGCTTTTTGTTGTTCGAGATCCCCAGCAACCTCTTGCTGTATCGCTTTGGTGCCCGCGCCTGGCTGACACGCATCATGGTCACCTGGGGCATCCTGTCCGTGCTGACCATGTTCGTCACCACCCCCACGCAGTTCTATATCATCCGTTTCCTGCTGGGCGTGGCTGAAGCCGGTTTTCTGCCTGGCGTGGTGTATTACCTGGCGCAATGGTTTCCACCGCAGCGCCAGGGCCGTGTCATGGCGACATTGGTTACCGCCGCCGCTGCAGGCGGCATGATCGTAGGCCCACTGTCGGGCTGGATCATGGATGTATTCTCCGACTCGGCACACCTGCATAACTGGCAGTGGCTGTTCCTCTTGCAGGGCCTGCCCGCCGTATTTGTTGCCGCCTTGCTGTGGGCCACCTTGCCCAACCGTCCTGAAGACGCCAAATGGCTCAGCCAGGAAGAAAAAACCTTGCTGCACACCCTGAATCAGGACGCGCAACGTGAACTGCCCCGCAAGGACAAAATCGCTGAAGTGCTGGGCAAACCCAATGTGTGGTGGCTGGCTTGTGTGCTGCTGTCCCTGAATCTGGGCATTTACGCAGTGATCTTCTGGACACCCACCATCATCCAGGAAGCAGGTATCAAGAACCTGACGCATATTGGCTATATCGCCGCCTTGCCGTATGCCGCCTCGGCCCTGGCCATGCTGATTCTGGGCCGCTCCTCCGACTACTTTGGCGAGCGTCGCTGGCATTTAGCCATTGCCTGCGCAGGCGGGGCCATCGGCCTGCTGATGACGGCCTTGGCACCCGATCCCACCGTACGCATTATTGGCGTCATCATCGCCACAGCCATGTTTATTGGCGGCACGCCATTGGTCTGGGCCTTGGGTGGTAACTTCATGAGTGGCCGCGCTGCCGCAACCGGCTATGCGCTGATCAATGCGGTTGCTGCATTAGGCGGCTTGTTTGGCCCCTACGCCATGGGACTGGCTCAAGAGATGAGCGGCAACACCAGCAGCGCCGTGCTGACGATTGCCGGTCTGGCCGTGCTGGGTGGTTTGTGCGTCTTTGCACTGCCATCGCCCCGCCAACAAAACGCGCTGGATCAAGCCGCTAAATTGAACGCCGTGCCCAGCAAAGGCGGTGCCCAATGATGCGTCCCCACCTGAAACTGGCTTTAGCTGGCTGCCTTGGGCTGACTACCCTGATCGCCAGCGCTAGCGCCACCGCGCAAACCAGCAAGAATGTCACCCTATACGGGATTCTGGACGCAGGCCTGACCTGGATCAGCAATGCCAACGGCCCCTCCAAAACCACGCTGGATACCGGTGTGATGCAGGGCAACCGCCTGGGCCTGCGTGGCTCTGAATCCCTGGGCAATGGCTTGACCGCCATCTTCCAATTGGAAAACGGTTTTTCCATGGCAACCGGCGAAATGGGCCAGGGCGGGGCGCTATGGGGTCGACAAGCCTGGCTGGGCCTGAAGTCCGACTACGCGGGCAGCCTGAAGCTGGGCCGTCAGTACGACTTCTTCACCGATACCCTGCAGGCCTTTTACACCCCCACCTGGTCTGCAGGCGGCTACTCCAACAGCCCCTTGGATAACGACCGGATGAGCGGCCAACGGGTCAATCAATCCGTTAAATACGTGACGCCTTCCTTTGGTGGTGTAGAGCTGGGTGCCATGTATGGCTTCCCCGAACGTCGTGAGGGCCAGGCCCAAACCGGACGCACCATCAGCTTTACGGCCAACTACAAAAACGGCAACTTTTCGACAGGCGCGGCCTACACCGAAGTGAAAGAAGCCAGTCTGGATATCAGCCCTTTGACAGGCGGTGGCGCACCCAATCGGGTCGGTGGCCGTTACCTGCGCGACTGGGGCATAGGGGCGAACTATGCCTTCGATAAAGTCACCGTCTACGGCGTGTTTTCACAGGCTCTGTATGTCGCCCCCAATGGCCAGCAAAAGAACCATACCTTCCGCAACTACCAACTGGGCTTCGCCTGGCGCGCAGCGCCCAATCTGGTATTGGGACCGGGCTATGGGCTGACCACGCTAGGCTCGAACAAATACCATCAGCTAAACCTGACGGCAGACTACTTCCTGTCCAAGCGCACGGATATCTACACCCAGGCGATTCTCCAGCACGCACAAGGCGAGGGCGCAACCGCCAACGTGATCAGCATGCCCAGCTCCACAGGCCGCAATCAGACCTTGCTAAGGGTGGGGATACGGACCAAGTTCTAGATATAAACCAGGCGCAAGCAGGACACCTGCAGAGCACAGGCCGGGCTCATGCTCTACGCACAAACCCGGTCAGCGCAGCGAGGTCTGTACGATACAATCATCCATTCTTTTCTGATCGGTTTCGTATGGCGACTTCGACTGGTAAATCCACACAGGCAAGCAAGGCAGAAACGCTGGTAGACACCATTTACCGGGACACCCGCAAGCGTTTGAACGCGGGCGACTGGCACCCCGGCGACCGCCTGCTGGATTACGAGCTGGCCGAGCGCTTTGGCTGCACCCGCATGCCCGTGCGCCAGGCCTTGCTGCGACTGGTTAACGAAGGTCTCCTGAACAGCACCACACGGGGATTTCAGGTCCCCGTGCTGACCGATGCCATGGTGCGCGACATCTTTGAACTGCGCCGCATTCTGGAGCCGGCTGCTGCTGCACTGGCCGTCAACATTGCTGACCGCGACCAGTTACACGCAGGCCTGAGCAAAGCCATTGATCTGGCTAAAGTCGCCATGGTGCACAAAGACGCCACCCTGATGTTCAGCGCCAACGCCAGCTTTCGCCAGGCCTGGCTGCAATGCGTACACAACGAGCGCCTGCTGGACGCCATCGCCATGTCCGCAGACCACGCCAATCAGGTGCGCTTTGCCAATACGACGGATACCAACAGCTATCACATCACGGTGGAAGCGCTGGAGAAACTGGGCAAGGCCCTGACCAGTGGTGATCCAGAGCGTGCACGTAGTGAAATGGTGGATTTCCTGAAGCTGGCAGAGGCGTCGTATTTCTTGCGTCGGCAGCAGGTGGATTTGCCTACGGCCTGAAAGACCTGTGCGGTGACCAAACACCCGCACATGTCTGGGTGGGTGATCAGCCTTCGGGCAGGTCTGGGTTGGCCTCATAGCGCAACCAACCTGCGATCAGGCTGCCACTACCCGAACGATCTTTAGGATGGCTGCGCCCTTCATTAACAGGCACCTCTGCAAAATCAAAAGGACTCATACCTTCAATGCAGGCCACATTGACACCGTATTGCTCAGGATTCGAGCGACGCTGGTGAAAGGTGTAAATGCCACAATGCGAACAGAAAAAATGCTTGGCCTGCACCGTGTTGAATTGATAAAGCGTCAGCGCATCCTGACCTTGCTCGACTTGAATATCCGCCAAATCAGCCGACACGGCCACAGCACCTCGCATACGGCAATACGAGCAATTACAACGGCGTGCAGAACGCAATCCATCACTTAACTTCACCGCAAAACGGACCATACCGCAATGGCAGGCGGCCTTGTAAACAGGGCGGGCATCGGTCGTGCTTTCAGTCATGGTCAATTTCACGCTAAGTAGATTCGTATAAAACCAGCACCATGCTAAATCACCGCCCTAAAGATGGCTACAAAGACCGCGCTGTCAAACGCCAAGCCGAGGGCAAGCAGTACAGGGACAACGTTAATTAGCCTTGGTCCTTACGGGGTTGTTCATGGCTATAAGGTTTGCCTCTCTTTCCTTGTCGGCCTAGCATTGAAGCACTCCTGTCTTTTACTACTTATCACGAGCCCGAATCATGCCTCAAATACGCCCAGCCCAACTTGCCGACATTGGCACAATTGGAGATATGTACGCCGAGCTATTCGCCCATATGCATTATTTGCAGCCGCACTACTACCTGCAAGCACGGCAGGATGAAGGCTTTATCCAGTCCATGATCGAATCGGATCAGGCAGTCTTGTTTGTGGCCGAGAAGGATAATCAGGTACTGGGTTTTATCATTGTTCAGCAGCAGAAAACCCCACCGTACAACTGCATCGCACCACATGACTTTGCTTACGTGATTGATCTTGTCGTGACGGAGGCTGCGCGGGGAATGGGGATGGGCAAGCTGCTTATGCAGGCCGCCCAGGAGTGGGCGCAAGTGCGAGGGTTGGACTATATCGAGCTAGGGGTCTTGAGCAATAATCTGGGCCCTATCGCTCTGTATGAGCAGCTAGGCTATCAACACAACACCAGCATCATGCGCAAGGCGCTTAAATAAGGCGTGGCCTGACTCTGATATAAAAAAGCGCTCAAACAAGATATGTTTGAGCGCTTTTTTTATGACTGGATGTCCCCCAGAACTCGGACACCCAAGCCCTGGGTTTGATGCGCCTTTAGCTTGCCACAGCAAGAACCCAAGGCCAGGTAAACGGTTTAACCTTCTTCGACAAACTGCTGCACCTCGGCAGGGGTCAAATAACGCGACTCTCCCGGCTCCAGACTTGCGTCCAAAGACAGAGAGCCAATGCGCTCCCGATGCAGGGTCTGAACCAGGTTCCCCAAGGAGGCAAACATACGCTTCACCTGATGGTACTTCCCTTCCTGAATGGTCAGCCTTGCGGTGCGCTCATCAATGCGTTCCAGCACGGCTGGCAGCGTTGGCTTATCCTCGCCATTCAACAAGATACCGGCCTGGAAAAGTGCTTCTGCATTGTCAGGCAAAGGCTCTGCCAATGTCGCCACGTAGACCTTATCGCACTGATGGCGGGGCGAGATAATACGATGCGTCCACTGGCCGTCATCCGTAATCAAAATCAGGCCGGTGGTGTCCACGTCCAAGCGACCGACGGTGTGCAAACGCTCACGCTTGTCCACATCAATCAGCATCATCACGGACGGGTAGGCGCTATTTTTAAGGCTGCACTCGTAACCAGCGGGCTTATTGAGCATGATGTAACGCAGGCCAATCAGGGCAAGCGGCTCGTCGTCCCAGAGCACTACGTCGCCTTCTTGTATAACGTGGGTGCCCTTGGTCACCACCTCGCCGTTAACCGTGATTTCCCCGCTTTTAAGGACTTTACGTGCGTCTGAGCGACTCAGATCCGTACTCTCACCAAGAAACTTGTCCAGTCGCATTTCATTTCCAAACAAAGAGTTATTGAATAATTTACAGCGTCTTTACGAGCGATCAAGGGGCCTTGCAAGGCCGACGCCTGATCCTCTGGCCTCAAGGCTCATCAGTCATCACCAAAAAAATGAGCCCCAGCAGGAACGCCGGAGCCCATTTTATTCATCCGCATCACTGCAGGGTTTTTCACGAATTCCTGAAATCGGTTTTCATCAAGCCGAACAGCTTTCAGGAATTATGAGCACCGCCAGCCTTAAATATCCAGGTTCCCAGCCTGCAAGGCATGGGATTCGATAAAGGCACGACGTGGCTCAACGTGATCACCCATCAGCGTGGTGAAGATCTGATCCGCATCGATAGCATCAGCGATCTGAACGCGCAGCAGGCGACGGACAGTGGGATCCATGGTGGTTTCCCACAACTGACTAGGGTTCATCTCACCCAGACCTTTGTAGCGCTGCTTGCTAAGCCCGCGTTCGGCTTCGGTTAACAGCCATTGCATGACTTCACGGAAGTCATCCACAGCGGTTTCACGACGCTTCTCACCTTCACCACGGGCCACCATAGCGCCATCACCGATCAGACCGGCAAAGGTCTCGCCAGCGCGGGCCAGGGTTTGGTGATCGCCACCACGCATGAAGTTGCGGTCGAACACGGTTACGCGGATATTGCCGTGATGCAGACGTTGCACCACTACGCGCCAGGATTCGCTGGCTTCGTCAAAGGCGGCAAAGACTTTAACCACGTTAGGGGTCGCTTCGTCGAACAGGACTTTCTCCAGCTCCTGTGCACTTTGTTCAGCAGCTTCCTGGGTATCCAGGTTCAGCTTCACGCCTTCGGCCAAAGCCGACAAGGCGTCACCATCCATGTGACGCGACAGGCGCTCAATCACACCCTTGGCCTTCACGTAGCGATGAGCGTAGTCGGACAAAGCTTCGCCTGTGATAGGAGCGGCGCCTTCGGATGGCGTCAGCACTGCATCGCGCAATGCCAGCTTCAACATGAATTCCGCTTCCTCGGCCTCGTCCTTCAGGTACATCTCTTCACGCCCAACCTTTACCTTGAACAAAGGCGGCTGCGCGATGTACACATAGCCACGCTCGATCAGCTCGGGCATCTGACGGTACAGCAGTGTCAGCAGCAGGGTACGAATGTGAGCACCGTCCACGTCCGCGTCAGTCATGATGATGATGCGGTGGTAGCGCAGTTTGTCGATATCGAAGTCCGGGCCGATGCTGGTGCCCAGGGCGGTGATCAGGGTAGTGATCTGCTCGCTGGAAATCAGACGGTCGAAACGGGCTTTTTCTACGTTCAGCACCTTGCCGCGCAGCGGCAAGATGGCCTGAAACTTACGGTCTCGGCCTTGCTTGGCCGAGCCGCCTGCGGAGTCACCCTCCACAATGTACAGTTCGCACAGGGCGGGATCTTTTTCCTGGCAGTCGGCCAGCTTGCCGGGCAAGCCAGCGCCTTCCAGCACGCTCTTGCGACGCGTCATTTCGCGGGCTTTACGGGCCGCTTCACGGGCACGGGCTGCTTCCACGATCTTGCCGCACAGCGCCTTGGCGTCGTTCGGATTCTCCAGCAACCAGCTTTCCAGCGTACGAGCGACGGCGTCTTCAACCGCAGGGCGGACTTCGCTGGAAACCAGCTTGTCTTTGGTCTGGCTGCTGAACTTGGGCTCAGGCACCTTGACCGACAAGACGCAGACCAAACCTTCGCGCATGTCATCACCGGACGTATCGACTTTGGCTTTTTTGGCCAGTTCGTTGTCGGCGATGTACTTGTTCAACACGCGGGTCATGGCCGCACGCAGACCAGTCAGGTGGGAGCCACCGTCACGCTGGGGAATATTGTTGGTGAAACACAGCACGGTTTCGGCGTAGCTGTCGTTCCACTGCATGGCCACTTCAACCGACACGGAGGTGCCACCGGCACTGGACTCGGTCGCCACACTAAACACGTTAGGGTGCAGCGGAGTCTTGTTGCGGTTGATGAAATCCACAAAGCCTTTGACGCCACCCAGGAAAGCAAAGTCTTCTTCCTTGCCCTGAATTTCGTCAACCAGGCGGATCTTCACGCCGTTGTTCAGGAAGGACAGCTCGCGCAGGCGCTTGGCCAGGATTTCGTGGTGATATTCAATATTATTGAAAATCTCCAGGTCAGCCAGGTAACGCACGCAGGTGCCGGTGCGACCTTCTGCCTTGCCAGTCACCGCCAGGGGCGCTGTGCGCTCGCCACGGCGGAACTCGACCTGGTGTTCGTTGCCGTTGCGCCAGATGGTCAGCAACAGCCATTCGGACAGGGCGTTCACACAAGACACACCCACACCGTGCAGGCCGCCAGACACCTTGTAGGAGTTCTGGTCGAACTTACCGCCCGCATGCAGTTCGGTCATGACGATTTCAGCAGCGCTGCGCTGGTGTTCGTCATCTTTGTGAATATCGGTTGGAATACCGCGGCCGTTATCGCACACCGAGATACTGTTATCGGAGTGGATGGTGACGACGATATCGTCGCAATGACCGGCCAGCGCCTCATCAATCGCGTTATCCACCACCTCGAAAACCATGTGGTGCAGGCCGGTGCCATCGGAGGTGTCCCCGATGTACATGCCTGGACGCTTGCGCACGGCCTCCAGGCCTTTGAGCATTTTGATGGAATCAGCGCCGTAATCGGCTGGCTGGGTGGTCGTGGTTTGATCGGTCATAGCATAAAACCTTGTAATAGCCTGTCTGCTTCAAGCGGGCATGGCCCGGCGGGCCATACCTGTCGAACATGCCGCATTAAATGCGCATCGGCATGACCACGTACTTGAACTCTTCTTGCTCGGGCAGCGTCATCAACACAGAGGCGTTGGCGTCGGGCTGCACAGACCAGCGGACGGTTTCGTCCTTGATACTGGCCAACACATCCAGCAAGTAGCTGACGTTAAAACCAACGTCCAGACTTTCGTGTTCATAATCAATATCCAGCTCTTCAACGGCTTCTTCCTGCTCCGCATTGGAGGCTGAAATCTTGAGCTGGTTTTGCGACAGTTGCAGTCGCACGCCACGCAGTTTGTCGGTGGTCAGAATGGCAGCACGTTGCAAGCTGCCTTGCAGCACTTCGCGGCTGACATCAAAGTGGCGCGTGTAGTTGGAAGGAATCACACGGGCAAAGTCCGGGAACTTGCCTTCCACCAGTTTGGAGACCAGCTCCACATCGCCAAAGCGGAAACGGATCTGACGGCTGGATACATCAATATTGACCAGATCGTCGGTATCACCCAGCAGGCGCTGCATTTCCAGCACGGTCTTGCGGGGCACGATGATGTCGTGACGTTCCTGCACACCTTCAATCGCGGTGGCATTATGCGCCAGGCGGTGACCGTCGGTGGTAACCGTACGTACCAGGCCGGGCTCAAACACCAGCAACATACCGTTCAGGTAGTAGCGAATGTCTTGCTGGGCCATGGCAAAGTGCACCGTGTTGAACAGGTGCTTGAGAGTGCGCTGAGGCAGGCTCAAGGACACGTCCCACTGTTCGGGCATGTTCAGCACGGGGAAGTCAGCGGCTTCCAGAGTCTGCAACTGAAAACGGCTCTTGCCGGACTGAATCGTCAGCTTGCCGCTGTCCAGACCCAGACGCACATCGCCAAAGTCAGGCAGGGCTTTCAGAATGTCGAGCAGCTTGCGGGCCGCCACGGTGGTGGCCGCATTATCGTCACTGACGCCAAAATCGGCGTTGGTGGTGATCTGCACTTCCAGGTCGGTTGCCAGGAAAGAGACATCAGAGCCGTTTTTACGCAGCAGGATGTTGGCCAGAATCGGCAAAGTATGGCGGCGCTCCACAATGCCAACTACTGTGGATAAGGGCTTTAGCAATGCGTCGCGGGTCGCTTGAACGAGTTGCATGGTCATCCTTTGAGAGTTTGTTCCAGTACGTGTAATGCGTGATTCAGTTCGGCTTGCTTGGTGCGTGCATCCGAGATTTTGCGCACCGCGTGCAGCACCGTAGTGTGGTCCCTGCCACCGAAAAGATCGCCAATTTCCGGCAAACTCTTTTGGGTCAGTTCCTTGGCCAGATACATGGCCACCTGGCGCGGCATGGCAATATTGGCGGGGCGGCGCTTGGAGTACATATCCGCGACCTTGATTTTATAAAAATCGGCCACGGTTTTCTGAATATTTTCCACTGTGATCTGCCCATTGGAGACCGACAGCAAATCCTTCAGTGCATCCTTGCACACTTCCACCGTCAGAACGTCGCGGCCATGGAAACGCGCGTAGGCCGAAACCTTGCGCAGTGCCCCTTCCAGCTCGCGCACGTTGCTGCGCAAATGCTTGGCAATAAAGAAGGCCACTTCTTCAGGCATCGCAATGCCTTCGGCCTGGGCTTTACGCAGCAAGATCGCCACACGCATTTCCAGCTCGGGCGGTTCAATCGCCACGGTCAGGCCGGAGTCAAAGCGCGAGATCAGTCGGCTATCAATATTAGCCAGCTCTTTAGGATAGGTATCCGAGGTGATGATGATCTGCTTGCGCTGGGCCACCATCGCTTCAAAGGCGTAGAAAAACTCTTCCTGCGTACGGTTCTTGCCAGCGAAAAACTGAATATCGTCAATCAGCAGCAAGTCCAGCGAATGGTAGTAGCGCTTGAACTCGTCAAACGCCTTGCGCTGGTAGGCCTTGACCACGTCCGACACGTACTGGTCGGCATGGACGTAGCGAACCCGCACACCATTGCCATTGGCGACCAGCGCATTGCCGATCGCGTGAATCAGGTGGGTCTTGCCCAAACCCACACCGCCATACAGAAAGAGTGGGTTATAGGAGACACCGGGGTTTTCAGCCACCTGCAAGGCCGCTGCACGTGCCAGTTGGTTGGCTTTACCCGTTACAAAATTATCGAAGGTCAGTTCGGCAT
Organism: Alcaligenes parafaecalis; assembly: GCF_026344135.1. Classification (NCBI taxonomy): domain Bacteria; kingdom Pseudomonadati; phylum Pseudomonadota; class Betaproteobacteria; order Burkholderiales; family Alcaligenaceae; genus Alcaligenes; species Alcaligenes parafaecalis. The sequence continues at coordinate 262,235 of NZ_JAPKNA010000005.1, forward strand.
TCAGGCGCGAGCGATCCTGCACCGCATCCACGACGGCGCTTGCCGCCGGGCTGGAGGCAGGTGGGGCCAGGTTTTCACCGGCCGGGCTACCTGCAGGCGCCGGAGCCGCACGATCGGCCAGGGCGCGACGAGGCGCCGCGCTGGCCGAAGGCAGCTCGAACTGAACCGTGACGGGACATTCGTAGAAATCCGAAGCCAGTTCCTCGATACGAGTGGCGAAATTCTTGCGGACCCAATCCAGTTTGAAACGATTAGGAGCAGAAACGCGCAACACCCCGGCTTCGCTATCGAAGTCCAGGGGAACCAGTGGACGTATCCACGCACTTATTTGTTGGGGGGGAAGCTCCTGCTCCAATTTCTGAACGCAGGACTGCCAGAATTCATTCATCGGTCATCACTTCTGTAAACCTCGATTCTACCCTGAGCTGTGCCAAGTTATCCACAGGCTAACAAATTTAGTTGCGCAATATCGGGCTAAATAATTGACACAACAGAAAGAATTTGCTGAAATGACGGGCTTAACACGATTTTCTGTTGCCAGATCCCAAGCCTTTGCGCTGTCGGGGTGGAGCTTTTCTGCGATTTCTGGCGGCTCATTTTTTTGGATACACCATGAAACGCACCTACCAACCCTCCGTTACCCGTCGCAAGCGCACCCACGGTTTTCGCGTTCGCATGAAAACTCGCGGTGGCCGCGCTGTTTTGAACGCACGTCGCGCCAAAGGTCGCAAACGTCTGGCTGTATAAGCCATGTCGGGATGCGTGGCCTAGGGTGATGGATCCAGTCCAAAGCCCGATTCCCACGTTACGCATCATGCGTGCCTCCTTTCCAGCTACGGCTCGCTTACATAGCCCCACCGAATACGCGCAGTCATTAAAAGGACAACGCGTAGGTCGCGGGGCTTTGTTCGTGGTCACTCGTTCCCGAGGCGAGGACCCGCAACAGACCGAAGGCGCCCGTTTGGGACTGATCGTCCCCAAGCGCTTTGCCAACCGCGCCGTCACCCGCAACACCATCAAACGTATTTTGCGCGAAACCTTCCGCCACAAACGCGAAGGCTTGCCCAATGCTGCCTATGTCTTTAGGCTGCACAGCAAAGTACCCCTGGTGTCGCTGACCGCCTTAAAGCAACTGGTTCGCACCGAGGCCGAAACCTTGTTCTCCAAGGTACGGCCATGATGCGCAAACTGGCTTCGGCACCGATCCGCTTTTACCAGTTTTTTCTGAGTCCCTGGATCGGTAGAAACTGTCGCTTTACCCCCAGTTGTTCCAACTATGCCTTGCAGGCCATTGATATTCATGGCCCGCTCAAAGGGCTATGGCTGGGTGGTGTACGCATCTGCCGCTGCAATCCCTGGTGCAAGGGGGGGCATGATCCTGTGCCCGCTCGCACGCCCGAAGACCGCAACACTTTCTAAAACCGTCCTGGTCTGCGCCTTGTTTTTCAAGGCAACCCCCTGTTTGCTGACCAGCTACGTTAAACTGCTAAGCTTTTGCTCAGCTTTATAAATGTGATACAGGCGCTATGGATATCCGACGCACCATCCTATGGATGATCTTCTCCTTTGCACTGCTGCTGCTGTGGAACAACTGGCAGGAATATAACGGCAAGCCATCGCTGTTCGCTTCCACCCCAGCCACCACGCAAGCTCCAGCAGCCTCCGACGAACCTGCCTCAAATGGTGGTGTTCCCGCTGCTCAAGAGCCAACTGCGTCTGCTGCCTTGCCTTCGAGCAACAGCGCGGTGTCTGCCACAGCGCAAACCATCGACATTACAACAGACGTCTACAAGCTCAGCTTCAGCACCGAGGGTGCCCAACTGATCAAGTCCGAGCTGTTGAAGTACGGTTCGCCCGAAAATCCGGAACAACCGATGGTGCTGCTGGACAACTCGCCTGCCTCTACCTACCTGGCTCAGTCCGGTATTGTGGGTGCCGCTGGCCAGAACCTGCCCAACCACCTGACCCCGTTTGCCCTGGTATCGAGCCAGCGCGCCATGACGGGCGATACGCTGGACGTGGTGTTTGAAGCCACCTCGGACGACGTGAAAGTCACCAAGACCTACACGCTGCACAAAGGCCGCTACGACATCCAGGTTCGTCACGACATCCAGAACAATACCGGCGCAACTATCGATCCCCGCCTGTATCTGCAACTGACCCGTGACGGCAACAACCCTGCTGATTCCTCGCGTCTGTACAGCACCTTTACCGGTCCTGTGGTCTATTCCAGTGGCGACAAGTTCCAGAAGATCACCTTCTCGGACATCGACAAGAACAAGGCCACCTACGCCCGCAATGTGGATAACGGCTGGATTGGCATGGTGCAGCACTACTTTGCAACCGCCTGGGTTCCTGCCCAGGAGCTGCAACGCACCAACGAAATCCTGAAGCTGGGCAACAATCTGTACGCCGTGCGCACGCTGGAGCCCGTGGGTTCGATTGCTGCCGGTCAAAGCAAAGCGGTAGATGCTGCTCTGTGGATGGGTCCCCAGGACCAGAAAGCCATGTCGCAACTGGCTACCGGCCTGGATCTGGTTGTGGACTACGGCTGGTTGACCATCATCTCCAAGCCACTGTTCAAGCTGCTGACCTGGCTGCATTCCCTGCTGGGTAACTGGGGTTGGTCCATTGTGGCCCTGACCGTGCTGATCAAGCTGGTGTTCTTCCCGCTGTCGGCTGCCAGCTACCGCTCCATGGCCAAGATGAAGCAATTTGCGCCACGCATGCAAGCCCTGCGCGAGAAGTTCGGTGACGACAAGGCCAAGCTGAACGCTGCCATGATGGAGATGTACCGCACCGAGAAGATCAACCCGCTGGGTGGTTGTTTGCCCATGCTGGTTCAGATTCCTGTGTTCATTGCGCTGTACTGGGTGCTGCTGGGCAGCGTTGAGATGCGCGGTGCGCCCTGGATTCTGTGGATTCACGACTTGGCCGCACGCGACCCATGGATGATTCTGCCCGCCATCATGATGGGTACCATGTTCCTGCAGATCAAGCTGAACCCAACGCCACCTGATCCAATGCAAGCCAAGGTCATGATGCTGATGCCTCTGGTCTTTGGTGGCATGATGTTCTTCTTCCCCGCCGGTCTGGTTCTGTACTGGTGCGTGAACAACATCCTGTCCATTGCCCAGCAGCGCTACATCATGGTGCAGATCGAAAAGAACAGCGCGAAAGCAGCCAACAGCTAATTCGCTCTGACACGAAAAACCCCGCTACGTTTAGCGGGGTTTTTTTATGCCTGTTACCCCAGCATACGCGGCACAGCTAATAAACGCAGCGCCCACGCACAGAGAAAAATCCACTTTCTTTGTCCGTCTCCACACTACGTCCATCATCCATCAACGGTCAGTCCAACTTGCCTTCGTACATTGAGGTGGCACTCTTTTCAGGAGCACTCTCTCAATGTCCCTCGACATCAAAAACCTGCTGGCCGACGAAGCCCGTTACTGCTCATTTGGCGACACCGTTCACTACGTAGACCCACCCAAAATCTTTACGGGTTGCGAAGGCAGCTACCTGTTTGACGATGACGGCAAATCCTATCTGGACTTGCAGATGTGGTATTCGGCCGTAAACTTTGGCTACCGCAACCAGCGTCTGGACGATGCCTTGCGTCACCAACTGAACACCTTGCCGCAAGTTGCCAGCCAATACCTGCACCCCACCAAGATCGAGCTGGCCCGCTTTATTGCCCAGGACGCCGAGCAGAAATGGGGCCAGGCTGGCCGTGTGCACTTCAACGTGGGCGGAGCCCAAGCCGTAGAAGACTCGCTGAAACTGGTGCGTAATGCCTCCCAGGGCAAAAGCCTGATGTTCGCCTTTGAAGGCGGTTACCACGGCCGTACCCTGGGCGCTTCGGGCATTACCTCCAGCTACCGTTACCGTCGCCGTTACGGCCACTTTGGTGACCGTGCCCAATTCATTCCGTTCCCATACCCTTTCCGCCGCCCCAAAGGCATGACCTCGGAAGAGTATGCAGACTCCATCGTGCGCGACTTTGCCCGCAAGTTCGAGAACGAATACCACGCCATCTGGGACCCTAAAACCAACCAGTGCGAATACGCCGCGTTCTACGTGGAACCCATTCAGGGCACAGGCGGTTACGTGGTCCCCCCGGCCAATTTCTTCAAAGGTCTGAAACAGGTTCTGGACCAGCACGGCATCCTGATGGTAGTCGATGAAATTCAGATGGGTTTCTGGCGTACCGGCAAGCTGTGGTCGATTGAAAACTTTGGCATCACGCCCGACGTCCTGGTCTTTGGCAAAGCGCTGACTAACGGCCTGAACCCGCTGTCCGGCATCTGGGCCCGAGACGAATTGATCAACCCCACCGTGTTCCCGCCCGGCTCGACACACTCCACCTTTGCCTCCAACCCGCTGGGTACGGCCGTTGGTCTGGAAGTAATGAAGATGACACACGAAGTAGATTTTGGTCGTCAGGTCCGTGAGTCCGGCGCCTATTTCCTGGACGGCCTGCGCGACCTGCAAAAACGTCACCCCGAAATTGGTGATGTAGACGGCCTGGGTCTGGCCCTGCGCGCTGAAATCTGCACGACGGATGGCTTCACACCCAACAAGGCATTGCTGGATCGCATGGTGGATATTGGTCTGGCAGGCGATCTGGATTATCAGGGCGAGAAGCGTGGCCTGGTGCTGGACGTGGGCGGTTACTACAAGAACGTGATCACCTTCGCCCCATCACTGAACATCACGCGCAGCGAGATCGACGAAGCCATGGTTCTGCTTGAACAATTGCTTAACCGCGCCAAGCAGTCTCAATGAAAACACGCTTGTTGAATGCACTGGAACCAGCGGGACTGGTGCAGCGTTTCCTGTCGCATCCCCCACAGGGGTTTGCGGCATTGGACGATCTGCCCATGCCCGCCTTCCAGGCACCGTTCGATCTGCTGACCACGGCCGATGACGAGCTTAAGGAACGACTGCGCCGCCTGCCGGGGCAGTCGTGGTGGCAGCGTTTCCTGACGGTACGTACCGCTTTTGTGGGCACCACCGTCAGCGAATACGCCTGGCTTCCCTCCGAACCGGATGTGCAGGGCTTGGCCAGGACTGTGCGCACAAAGCTGGGTCGGCGCTATGCACTGACCATCATCAAGGACTTGCCAGAGGATTCCCCCTTATTAAGTGCACACGCCAATGCCCAGACCAATGCACTGGTCAGCGCCTGCGTGGAACAAGGGTTTATTCCGCTGCAAGGTCAGGCGCTGGCCTATGTGCACATTGATTTCCCGGACACCGAGACCTATCTGTCCCGCCTGCCCAAAGATGCGCGTCGTTACCTGACCCGCAAGCTGCGCAAGCGCGATCAGTTAAGCATTAGCCAAGTCAAAACCGGCAAGGCCTTTGCCAGTGAGGAACGGGTGGATCAGTACTACGCCTTGTACCGCAGCGTGTATGCCCAAAGCGAGATTCACTTTGATCTGCTCAGCAAGGAGTTTCTAGCTTCGGTGCTGCGCGACGAGTCGTCCAAAGGGCTGGTGTTCGAGTACTACCGTGCCGACTCCAAGGAACTGATCGGCTGGAACCTGTGCTTTGAACATGAAGGCCGCCTGGTCGATAAATACATTGGTCTGTCCTACCCGGATTCACGGGAGCTCAGCCTGTATTTCGTCAGTTGGATGGTGAATCTGGAATACGCCTTGGCACAGGGTCTGAGCTACTACATCGCAGGCTGGACGGATCCCACCGTGAAAGCGCTGCTGGGTGCTGACTTTACCCCTACACGGCATCTGATCTATGTGCGCAACCCCTTGTTGCGTGCCGTGGCCCGCCGCTTTCTGAGGCATTTTGAAATGGATAAATCATGGTTGAAACAGACCTGATCCGGCCCCCGGTCGTACTGGACACGGACAGCTCGGTTGGCCCCTTGCCTGGTGAAATCCGCCTCGTGCTCAACAAAGATTGGCGCGAGGCGCTGCGCTTTGGGTGCAGGCGGCAGACGCTTTTTGAAGGCATGGCCCCGCTCACATCAGCCATGCCCGAGCCTTGGGCACATGGGCCTGTCTTTATAGGCAGCGGAGATTTTCATCACTTGAGCTGGCCGCTGATTCTGCGCTGCCTGAGCCAGCAAGAACAAGGTATTGATGTGGTTGTGCTGGATAATCACCCCGACAATATGCGCTTTCCCTGGGGTATCCATTGCGGCTCCTGGGTGCATGAAGTAGCCAAGCTGCCCCAGGTAGCGCAGGTGCATGTCATCGGGATTACCTCCGGGGATATCGGCTTTGGCCATGTGTGGGAGCATCACCTGAGCGCACTCTATGCCCGCAAGGTGACGTACTGGAGCAGTGGGGTGAATGTGAAGTGGGCCAGCCGCCTGGGTCTGGCTTCCTGCTTTCGTCGCTTCCCGGATCTGGACACACTCACGCTTGCGGCCAGCGAGCATCTGGCCCACTCGCCACGGCCGGTCTATCTGAGTATTGATAAAGATGTATTCGCCCCCGAAGTCCTGCGCACCAATTGGGATCAGGGGAACATGCAGGAGCCACATCTGCGCAGTCTGCTTAAAGCGGTGCGCGGACGCATTCTGGGTAGCGATGTGACAGGCGACGTATCGACCTGGCAGTACCGCAGTGCCTGGAAGCGCTGGTTAAGTTCAGCAGATGGCCAGAACACCGCAGGCGAGCAAGCCGATTTAGCGCAATGGCAAGCTCGCCAACATCAGTTCAATCTGCAACTGAACCGCTGGCTGCACGAGCTAGGCTAAAGCCCATCCGACACCACTCCAACGCCCCACAAACCGCCCGATACGCTCCGATGAACCAGGGCGGTTTTTTCTATCCGAAATACCCTAAGCCGCCTCGTGCTGCTGTGCCTGTCTGGACTCGCTCAATGCCAGACACATAATCCCGCTCAAGATAAACACGGTGCCTAAAATCTGCGGCCAGCCCACTTGCTCATTGAACAAGAATGCAGACACGGCCAGCACCGCCACAATCTCCAGATGCGAAGCGGCAAACGCCGGGCCTATCGGCGCTTTTTTAAGCAAGGACAGCCAGCAGAAAAACGTACCTATATAGCCAATGAAAGCCCCATAAATCCAGGGCTGGCTAAAGACACGCCCCAGCCACTCCCATGAGGCCTGCAGGGGCAGGGCGTGCTCTCCGGCCAGCTTGAAACTAATCTGCGCCAGAGAGTCAAAAGCCAGCAGGACCAGAAAGCCGATGATATAAAAACGCCGCATACGGGCCTCCTAGCCTTTAAAACCTACAATACCGACCCCCACCGAGACCAGCAAAATCCCCAGTACTCGCAAAGGCGTCAGACTTTCTCCGAACAGGATTCGGCCAAACAGCATCACAATCACAATGCTGATGGAGCCCATCAAGACGCCATCGGACAAGGGCACCAAGGACAAGAAGGCCAGCCACACAACAAACTCGACGATGTAGCAGGCAATCCCCACCCATAGCCAGGGTCGGCTGAACATGCGCTGCCAACGATCCAGCCCTTGCCTGTCTCCCGGATCAGCAGCGGCGGCTTTGAAGGCAAGTTGCCCACCGCTATCGACCAGCACATTGCAGATCCACAAAGCAATCACCAAAGGGCTCATGAGACGACAGCCCTGCGCCCAGCAACATCAATTGCCGTCACAAAATCCACAACACGCGCAATAACCTGCCTGCGTTCGCGGTCTATCGTAATCATGTGATAGCTGTCTTGCAGCAGGCACAGGTCCACCGGCGCATGGCGCACGCCATTGACGATTTCATAGGCATTTCCCACAGCGGCAATATCATCGTGCTGGGCATGCATGACCAGGCAGGGCGCACGTACCTTGTCCAGATTCTTGCGCACCCGTGCGGACAGCGCGTGCATCTCGATCACCGCCCACCAGGGGTTGCCGGGCAAACCCGCCGCTGCGCTATCACCACTATTCATCTGGCTAACAACACGTGCCCTAAGGGCTTCATCCTTGATGCCGTAGGGCGGCTGCTCCATAAACACACTGCGTCGACCAATACCCAAAGCACGTAACACGGGCAGGATGAAAGACAGTTTGGTGTAGGCGGGCATGCTCCAGCCGTCGTATCGGAAAGTAGGGGACAAGGCCACCACTCCGGCGATCTGCGCGGGGCGTAATTGCGCCAACCCCAAGGCCAGGACCGCCCCCATGGATAAGCCTCCCACGATCACCCGATCTACATAACGCGCCAGCAGATCCGCCCCACGGCAAACACTGCCCAGCCAGTTCTGCCAACGCGTCGCCACTAGCTGATCCATAGCCCCGCAATGCCCTGCCAATTGCACGGCATAGACCGTAAATCCCTGGCGATTCAGCCCTCGGGCCAGCACACGCATTTCATTGGGTGTACCTGTCAAACCATGAATCAGAAGCACCCCGGTACGGGCGTGAGCACCGTGGCCATGCAGCAAATATTCGTGCGATAGCAACTCCTCCGGCTGCGTCGCCAAGCCATGCTCGGCCAAGTCCGGCAAGCTGGAGAAAGTGGTGTGTAATGCGGCGTCACTCATACCACTGACCTTAAGTCCGGCATGTGCAGCAAACTAGGTAGCAGGGCGATCGCCTGGCTGAAATCCTCAAAGGCGGCGTGGGCAATGCCTTGTTCCTGGCAGTAGTCCCGCAAGCGACCTTTTGCCAGTACAAAATCGGCTTTGCCCGCCACACAAAAGTCCGAACTGCCATCGCCTATATAAAGCACGCGCTGCGTCTGGGCGTGTGCCTGGGACAGGTGACCACACTTGCAGTTGGCACTGGCACAGTCCAAACGATGCCACGGCGTATCCAGACGCCAGCGACGTGGTCCCTGCACTTCCAGGCAATTTGCCAGCACCGGCAAGCCACGCAGGCCTTCACGGCCCAGCAGGTAATGAATGGCGTAATCCAGGCCATCACTGACAATTTGCAAAGGCACGCCCAGGCGTTTGGTCACAGCCACAAACTGTGCAAAAAAAGGATCGATCCCGACCTCATCCAGACAGTCATGCAGTTGGGCCACGCTCATATCCAGCAAGGCCACCTGACCACACATGCAATCGTGTGAACCAATCTCGCCACGCTCCCAGGCCTCTTCCAATTCCTGCCATCCGGGCATGCCATGCCGGGTCAGCAAAGTATCGGCCACGTCCTGCAGGCTGATCGTGCCATCGAAGTCACACTGAATCCGCCACTGCCCCGCCTGCACAGCCGGTTTGTAGTTCATAAGCGTTTCATTCATGAAAAATCACCCTGACGTTTTGTCCTACCCGAGCCTGGGCAGGCTCATCAAAGGCCAAGACGCACTCCACCACGCGCACCGGGCCGCGTTGGGAGTCATCTTGCAAACGGCCTTCGCCGTAAACCGGGCTGATATGCAATACATGGGCAGAGGGCAAGGTGGTGGCTTGGCCACTGCCTTCGGTATCAAAAACCACGCGGGCTTTCATCCCCACTTTGACCTTCTCCACATAGGCAGCATTGAGCTCGACCCGTAATTGCAGCGGACGGGCGGGTAAAAGTGTTGCCATCGCCTCGCCCGCCTGCACAAAACTGCCCGGACGAGCGCTTAAGCTGACGATTTCACCGGCCTCAGGCGCGGTTAGCGCAAACTGCGCCAATTGGGCTTTTTGTTGCTTGCCCTGGGCGCGAGCAAGCTCAAGGTCTGCTTGGGCAATCTCGACTTCGGTACGGGCCTGCCGCAAGCGTTGCTGGGCGTCATCTGCCTGCTGGGGCTGGGCCGCACCAGCCCGCGCTGCTGTGGCATAACGCTGCGCCGCTTGCTGCACGGCAGGCAAAGCGGCCTGGGCGGCACGCAAACGTGCCTGTGCCACCGCCAGACGAGCCTGAGCGGTCTCCGCCTGGGCCAACTCCACTCCATTACGCAGACCAAACAAGGGTTGACCGACTTGCACCGTATCGCCCTCGCGCACGGACTGTTCGGACACCACCCCGGCTACTGGCATGGCAAGTTTCAGCAAGCCACCCTCCACCTCGACCTTGCCGCGTGCGACTGCAATATCACGCAGGCCCGAGGCCTGTTGCACAGGCGGCTCCGGGGGGCGTTTGGAGCAGGCGGCCAACAGCACAACGGCAGCTATCATGGCCCAGCTCCAGCGTCCTGGTGACGCATTCATCATCGTTTCACTCCTGTCTATTTTCCGGGCTACGCCGATCACTGCGGATAGCTCCATCTTCCATGCCCACCACCCGGTCCGCATGGCGAACCACACGCGGGTCATGGCTGACACACAGCACCGTGGCGCGGTTTTTCCGTGCGAAGCGATGCAAAATATCCACGACACGCTGGCCGTTTTCAGCATCCAGAGCGCTGGTGGGCTCATCGGCAAACAACAACTGCGGCGCTTTAGCGATGGCACGGGCAATCGCCACTCGCTGCTTTTCTCCGCCTGACAACTGTGCGGGCCGCATATGAGCACGGTGCAGCAAACCCACCTCTTCCAAGGCCTGATGCGCCAGTTCTGCGCTGGTACGGGCGTTCATGCCCAGATAACCCAAAGGCAGTTGAACCTGCTCCTGTGCCGTCAATGCAGGGAACAAGTTAAAACCCTGAAAGACGAAACCGGTGTGCTGCAAACGGAACTCGTCACGCTCGCTACGGCTCATTTCAGCCAGGTTCTGGCCCAAGGCAAAAGCCTGGCCTTCATCGGGCTGTTGCAGCCCCGACAACAAGGCCAGCAGGGTGCTTTTGCCACATCCAGACGGGCCGGACACCAAGGTCAACTCTCCTGCATGCACCGCCAAAGACAGGCGATTAAGCACACGCAACTGCACCACGCCGGTCAAAAAGGATTTGCCTAAGGCAACTGCATTCAGGCTGGGTTGTCTTGCCGAAGCTAAGGACACACTCATGGTTTTTCTCCTGAATCAACGCAAGAGCAGAGACGGATCGGTGCGCCATAAAGCGCGTACCGCCATCACACTGGAGAGCAGAGACATCAGGCCCACCAGCACCGCGCAGGCCAAAGCCACCAGCGGCGTCATGGCCACCGGGACGTGATAGAAAGCCGCCAGAGCCAATAGCGCGGAGCTGATCACCGCGGCCAGCACCATGCCCATGCCACCCACCATGCAAGACTGCTCGATTACCACTCGGGCCAGAGCGGCGCGACTGGCCCCCAAGGCATTCAAGGTGGCGTACTCCCGCGCCGAACCGCCCACCACCGCGGCAAAGGACTGATTGGTAATCACGGCACCGACCAGGCACACAATCAAGGCCATGAACAACACGGCCATCCCTGCGCCAGTATCCAGCAACCAGTAGCGTTGTGAGCGCGACGCAAACTGATCGGCCGTCCAGACTTCATAAGGGCCAAAGGCAGTGGTGCCATCGTTCAGGCGAGCCTTCACCAGCTCGGGGGCGATGCGGGTGTGAGCGACGTAATACGTGCTGCCACGCAGCTCGGAGTCACCCTTGACCTCTCGAGCCGTATCCACAGAGGCCAGTACATTCACCCCTCCCAACCCCCGCAAACCACGCAGCAAACCAACGACGCGAACCGGCTTGCCATTGATCCAGGCGCGGCTGACATCACGATTCAAACCCAGGGTTTGCAGATCGGCCTCGTCCACAATGACCGCACCCGGCTCACGCAAACGGGCACGCATGGCTGGACTCAGCAACTGGTCAAACATCATGGCCCCCTCGCTGACCGACACGCCGGACAAGTACACCGAGACACTGCCGCTATCACTGGCCTGGGCACGCCAATCACCATCCACCCATTCATAAGGCTCGACCTCGACCACAGCCGGGTCCATCAGCAAGCGCATCGCCACATCGGGATCAATGGACTGCCCGAAATTCACGCTTTGCGTGCCGGGATAGCCCACCCACAAATCCGCTGAAGAGGCTTTGACGTAGATGGCCGCCGTCCCAAAAATCCCTAACACCAAGGCGGCCTGGGCGACCAGCATCAGCCCGGAAAACCCCACGGCCAATACGACGGGAACAAAGCGCCGCCATTCATAAATCAGCGTTTTACGTGCCAGTGCAATCATGGTTCTTGCTCGTCAGGCAAAGGCGCACCGCCCAGTGCTTTGTACAAAGCCACAAAGGCCAACACACGGCTGTCTTGCGCCAGTTCCAGGTCAGCCTGCGCCTTCAAACGGGCACGGCGTGCCTGCAATAAATCCGCCTCGCTGGACAGGCCCAAACCCAGCAAGGTTTTTTGACGTGTCTGGCTCTGTTCCAGAACTCCATTGGCCTGTTGCAGGGCCTGAATACGACTTTGCTGATTCACCAGCGCCGCCAAGGATTGCTCCACTTCCGACACCGCAGTCACCACCGCTTTGCGATAACCCAGCAAGGCCGCATCCAGCTCCCGTTCACTGGCCCGCACACGGGCACGGCGGGCGCCCCAATCCCACAGCGGAATATCCAGCATGGGGCCAATCGAGGGCACCGAGTCCGTGCTGGTACGCATATTTTGGGTGATGTTGTAGGAATACAGGATGGAGCCACCCAAACGCAGGCGTGGATACAAGGCCGAACGCGCTACCCCTAGCTGCGCAGCAGCCTGCAGCACTTCCGCCTGCGCCATGCTGATATCCGGGCGTATACGCACCAGATCAGCGGGTACTTGGCTCAAGGTAAAGGTTTGCGGCAAACGCGCCTGGGCACTCATGCCCCACAAGAAATCGGGTTGAGAGCGTCCCAGCAGCAGAGCCAAGGCACGGGCAGCCCGATCCGCACGCTCTTGCATGTTCAAGTACTGGTCTTGGGTCTGAGTCCGGATCAGTTGGGCTTGCTCTACCGCCTCGTAAGATCCCAAATGCGTCTGCAAACGCACTTGCGCCAAGGACAAGGCCTGCTCATCCAGCCTGGTTGTTTCTTCCAGCAAAGCCTGTTGGCGGCGAGCCTGGGCCAAATCCATATAGTTGCGTACGACGGCAGCCACCACCGCCACACGCATGCTTTGCAGATCAGCCTGGGCATAGCCCAAATCCGCCATGGCTTTCAGCCGGGCATTTTCCATGGCACCGAACAAGCCCAGCTCCCACACCATATCCAGGCTGGCATGAAAATACGCATCCTGCGCCGATACGTCCTGCACAGGATGGGCATCGGCATTCAGGGCGGGCAGAAACTTGCTGCTCCAGCGTTCGGTAATCTGGCGCTCACCCTGGACGCGGCTGACCATTTGAGCCAAATCCAGATTTTGAGCCAAGGCTTCCTGCACCAGGGCATCGAGCTGAGGGTCGCCCAGCACATGCCACCAGGCACGCAGCTCGACCACCGGCCCTTCATTGGCAATCTGGCTATCCCACTCCAGCTCGCTGGTACGCGGCAGTTCAGGGACAAGCGGCGCGAAGCAAGCCGACAGTAAGGCGGCACACAATAGCGCCGGAACAAGACGAAGAATGGACAACAGAGTAGCCACTCCCAAGCACGAAATAAGAGATGGCTACAGCATGCACGGGCCACATTGCGTAGCCGTGCATAAATGATGGAGGAATGATGGAGATGAAGAAGCGGCTTAGTTCGTCGCGTTGCGATTGACCAGCGGAAAGCGCATTTGAACGCTGGCACCGCCTCGGGTAGAGGTGCCTACAAGAACACTGCCACCTTGCTGTTCAACCAGTGCCTGCACTATCGACAGCCCCAAACCCGAGGCATGGCGCTTGGTGCCGGGTTCCTGCGCAAAACGCTCGAAAGGGCGGTCACGCATGGATTCAGGCAAGCCCGGTCCCGCATCGCTAATAGCCAGAGTGGCATGCCCCTCGCTGATTTCCAGCGAGATACCTACCCAACGCCCTTGCGCTGCGTAACGCAGGCAGTTTTCCAGCAAATTACCAATAATCTGCCGCAGGCGATCCGGGTCCACCAGCACGCAAGCCGGTCCATCAGGTAAATCGGCCTCCAGCTCGAAGCCTTTTTCTTCCAGACGGGCATCGAAACGAGCCAGCTCTTCGGCTACCAAGGGCACCAGATCCAACTGCTCGCAATACAGGGACAAGCGCCCGGCAGATGCCAGCGAAATCGTATGCAGGTCACTGACCAGACGGCCCAGGTGCAAAGACTGCTGCAACAAACCGTGCATCTCCTGATCGCTGCTGGGAATAACGCCGTCCACAATCGCATGCAGACGGGCGCTTAACACGGCCAGGGGAGTGCGCAGCTCATGCGACAAGGAGGCTACCGTCATGCGTCGTTCGCGGTCCAAGGCCTCCAGCGAATCAATCATGTGATTGAAGTCGCGCACCATTTCGGCCATTTCACCGCGAGCCTGACCTTCATGCGCACGCACAGTAAAGTCACCTACCGCCACCCGGTTGGCCGCTTCTGCCATGGACTCCAAGGGCTGCATCACCCGGCGCGATACCCAGAATCCCGACCCCAAACCAAAGGGCAGGCCCACCAACAAGGTAAAGAGCAGCGTCAGGTATTCGCGGGTCCACGGGTCTCCCTGCCAGTACTCGCCATAAATCTGCATGGCGCGCGGGCCTTCTTCCAAACCCTGCACCACAAGCTGGTCGTACTCCAGGCGGATATCCGTAGGCAGAGAGCGGTAAAAACGGTCTTCCTCATACCGCCAGAAAAGCAGTTGGGTGATGGCCAGCACAGCCAGGGTCACGACAATGGCAATGGCGACTGCCAGGCCAAAACGCACCCAAATTCGATCTAGTACTCGCGCCATAAGCGATAGCCCACTCCACGTACCGCCTCAACCAGTTCACCCTGGCCCACAACCTGCAATTTGCGTCTCAGTTTGGAGATGTGGGAGTCAATGACGCGCTCCATGGCATTGCTCTCGGGCAGGCATTGTTCAATCAGATAATTACGGGAAAAGCAGCGGCGTGGTTGGGCGGCCAGGCAAGCCAGCAAGCGGAATTCCGTTACCGTCAGCGGCAAAGGCACGACACGGTCGCCCTCCACATGCACCAGGGCCACATGGTCCTGCTCATCAATTTCCAGACTGCCAACACGAATCCGGGTGCTGGGCGCAACGGCCCCTGTACGACGCAGCACGGCGCGGACGCGGGCCACCACTTCTGCTGGGTTAAAGGGTTTGATGACGTAATCATCCGCCCCCAGGCGCAGGCCCAGAAGCTTGTCCACATCGTCCGCCAGAGCCGTCACCAAAATGACTGGGGTTTGACCGGCATTACGAATAGCGCGCAGTACGTCCAGCCCATCCACACCGGGCAAATGAATATCCAACAGGACCATATCCGGGCGCAGGTCCCGAAACAATTGCAGAGCCTGAAACCCGTCACCCGCAATGGCGGTACGCAAGCCATCGCGGCGCAAATAAGCATCCAGCACGCTGGCAATATCGGGTTCATCTTCAACCACCAGCACCAGTTTTTGCAGGGTGTTATCGCGTGTGGAAGCTGCGTGTAAGGGGGAGTCGCCAAAAGAATGGCCACTGGCTTTGGGGGGCAAACTCATAAAGTCTCTGTGTCCTAATCCCTGCTAGGCGGTGCCCCGGAACAGGGGCAAAAGGTGCGTGAAAAGGCCGATCCCAACACAGCCCATTTAGTACACCGCAGTACGCCGCAGACGGCTGGGTGGATGATACACCTGCCCGAAATACTCTGTCCAACAGCGCTAAAGGCCCGTATTTAAAAACATTTATTAACTTTTTTCTGCGGCCCGATCGCAGAATTTTCATCCGCAGCGTTTCTACTTACCGCTATGATCAGGAGGAATGCCCCATCAATAGTAAAAAGCTATTCATTCACTAAAATCATTTGATTTAACTATTTCGACCAAGGCAAGTAGACTGATCCTAACTTCTTAAAACGACCCGCCCCCCTCGGTTCGGGTCAGCTTCAACGGAGAATCACAATGAGCAACAAAACCCTGACGACCGCCGCCGGCCGCCCTGTTGAGGAGAATCAGAACTCCATGACAGCCGGACCTCGTGGTCCCGTCCTGATGCAGGATTATTGGTTACTGGAGAAGCTGGCTCACTTTGACCGTGAACGTATCCCGGAGCGCGTCGTGCACGCCAAGGGCTCGGGCGCTTTCGGTACCTTTACCGTGACGCACGACATCAGCCAGTACAGCATGGCCAAGGTCTTCAAGCCAGGCAGCAAAACCCCCGTTTTCTTACGTTTTTCCACCGTAGCTGGTGAAGCAGGAGCCGCCGATGCAGAACGCGACGTTCGAGGATTTGCCCTCAAATTCTATACAGAAGACGGAAACTGGGACCTCGTGGGCAATAACACTCCTGTCTTCTTTATACGGGATCCACTGAAGTTCCCCGACTTCATCCACACACAGAAACGCGACCCTCGCAGCCACCTGCGCAACATGAGCGCCGCCTGGGATTTCTGGTCCCTGTCGCCCGAATCCCTGCACCAGGTCACCATCCTGATGAGCGACCGCGGTTTGCCCTGTAACCTGCGTCAGCAACATGGCTTTGGTTCACACACCTACAGTCTGATCAACGACAAGGGCCAGCGTCACTGGGTGAAGTTCCACTTCAAATCCCAGCAAGGCATTGCCAACTACACCAACGAAGAAGCCGCCAAAGTCGTCGGACAAGACCGCGAAAGCTCGCAGCGTGATCTGTACGAGAACATCGAAAAAGGCAACTTCCCCCGCTGGGCGCTGCGGATTCAAATCATGACCGAAGAGCAGGCGCGCACCTACCACATCAACCCCTTTGATGTGACCAAGGTCTGGCCACATGGCGATTTCCCGCTGATCGACGTGGGCACGCTGGAGTTGAACGAGAACCCCACCAACTACTTCGCACAAGTGGAACAAGCGGCTTTCACGCCTGCCAACCTGGTGCCCGGTATTGGTCACTCACCCGACCGCATGCTGCAAGGCCGTATCTTTTCCTACGGCGACACCCAGCGCTACCGCCTGGGCGTAAACCACGGCCTGCTGCCTGTAAACGCGCCTCGTTGCCCGTTCCACAGCTACCACCGCGATGGCGCCATGCGTACTGGCGACAATAACGGCGGCACGCTGAACTACGAACCCAATAGCCAGGGCGAATGGCAACAGGCTCCCCGCAGCGAACCACCTCTGGCACTGGACGGCCAGCCTGCAGATCACTGGGATCACCGCGTGGACGATGATTACTACTCGCAGCCCGGCAATCTGTTCCGCCTGTTCAACGACGAGGAAAAACAGCGTCTGTTCAGCAATATTGCCGACGCCATGGCCGGTGTTCCCAAGGAAATCATCGAACGTCAATTGGGCCACTTCACGAAAGCCGACCCTGCTTACGGTGCCGGTGTGAAAGCGGAACTGACAAAACGCGGTCAGCTTTAAACCCTGACCGGGCTGTTTAAGCCATCAAAGAATCGGCTCCCCATCTACAATCGGGGAGCCGATTTTTTTTGCACTGGCCCTGCGTTTTCCTACCGAGCCCCACTATGAAATTTGGCTATACGATCATCTACGTTCCCGATGTCAGCCAGGCACTGGACTACTTCAACCGCGCTTTTGGTTTGTCCACCAAAATGCTGCATGAAACCGGGCTGTACGGCGAACTGGAAACCGGCCAAACCACCTTGGCCTTTGCAGCGGAAATGTTGGCCTATATGAACTACCCCAAAGGGCATTTGTCGACTCACGCATCAGACGTGCCACTGGCCATTGAAATCGCCCTGGTCTGCGACGATGTGCCTGCCGCTCATGCCAAGGCATTGGCAGAAGGGGGCACAGAACTGGCGCCGCCGCAGGACAAGCCTTGGGGGCAGGTGGTGTCTTACGTACAGACGCCAGAGCGGGTTGTGGTGGAGTTGTGTACGCCGGTTAAGTAAGATCGACAGGTTTGACGGCGAATACCTATGTGCACCGTAGCCGACATCAAGCAGGCAACTTCCCAATGTAAACATCACTACCAGCCTCAAAACCTGTCTTGGCCCTCACAAAACAAGCCACTTAATACCAGTACTTGGGCCAGGCTTGCTTATGACCCAAGTTGTTGATCACCAAAGCGATCACCACCAACACGATAGAGCCCAGCAAAGAGGGCACAAACAAGTAAGACCAAGAGGCCTCGCCTGCCAGCAGGATCACCAAAGGATCCGCTCCGGCAGGCGCATGCAAAGTACGACTAGCGTGCATCAAAGCGATGGCCAAGCCCACCGCCAGCCCCATTTCTAAGGGCCCTGCGCCTACATATTTCGCAATCACCACCCCCACCAGACTGGCAATGAAATGCCCACCGATCACGCTGCGTGGCTGCGCCAAGGGCGAGTCAGGTGCTGCGAACAACAGGGCACAGGTCGCTCCGAAGGGCGCCATCATCAAGGGCAAGCCAAACTGCTGCGTTAAATAGGCAATCACCATGATGCCTATGGTTCCCCCCAGAAAACTGAACAAAACCTGCTTGCTTTGTGGCCGTGGCGGCAGTACACCGCCCCCTTGAATTCGAGAAAAAATAAAGCGCATCCTGGGCTCCAAAAATAAAATAGACCGATCGGTCTATCTACTGGCGTGTACAATAATCACTCTGCCTGACGCTGTCAAACTTTCTCCGGCCAATTTGTTGAGTCAAGAACGATGAAAAACACCAAGCGCGATACGATTTTGGAAACGGCGTTGCGCCTTTTCAGCCAGTATGGCTACGGCAATGTCGGGATTGAACGCATCATCTCCGAGTCCGATGTGGCCCGCATGACGGTTTACAAACAATTTGGCACCAAAGATGGCCTGATCAAGGAAACCCTGGACCTGCGGCATCGCAATTTCATGGAAAATTTACTCCAGTATCTGGAGCCGCATGAACGCTATCAGGACAAGATTCAGGCGCTGTTCCAGTGGCATCAAAGCTGGTTCCAGTCACCGGATTTTCATGGCTGCATGTTCATCAAGGCATCGGAAGAATTCGGGGCGGTGAACCCTCAGCCTTGCGCGATTGCACAAGAGCACAAGCTAGCTATCTTGGCACTGATAGAAGCGATTTTGCAGGAGCCTTTTGGTGACAAGGCCCACCAGCAAGCTTTGCTGGTTTTCATCTGCTTGGAAGGCCTGATCGTCCACGCCAACATGTTCCCCGGCAAGGATCTGACTCAAGAGATTTTCAAGGCTTTACAGCCTTTGCTGACGCGCTGAGCAGAGCACGTCAAAAGATGCTCTCGTGCTAGCTGCGGCTCTACCACCATAAGCGTGATTCACGCCATCGTCACTCATCACGAAAAACACCCCAAAGCCTGAGCTGGAAGCCAAGCGTTGGGGTGCACGGAATGTTTTCTTTGCTGCTCTACGTTTTACTGCTGCAAATACCCCGATTCCTTGATGATGGGCCCCCAGGTATCCAGATCATCCTGAACAATGCGGGACAGCTCCTGCGCACTACCCGATTCGGGTCGAAAGCCAATCGGCACAATCGCGCTTTCAATGCGCGGCAGCTTGGCCACTTCATTAAAGGCATCCTGGAACTGTTTGACCATCTCCGGCTCCATGCCCAGCGGGGCAAAAATCCCCATCCAGCCCGAAGCCTTCAGATCGCCGTAACCCATCTCTACAAAGGTAGGCACATCCTTGAGGATAGGCAGACGCTCTGCACCCGTAATCCCCAGAACTCGAACCGAGCCAGCAGCAACGTGTTCGGTAATCATGCCCACAGCATCCACACCGGCAGGAATATGGTCACCCAGCAGGTCATTGATCAAGGGAGCGCCCCCTTTGTAGGGCACGGGGGACATCTGGATATCGTTCTTCTTGGCAATGCTGTAGCCAATGAACTGGGGGGCGCTGCCGGGGGCGGGAATGCCATAGTGGCCGTACTTTTCCGGTTCTTTGCGCACCAGTTCCACGTACTCCTGCAAGGTATTGGCAGGCGTGGTTTTACCCACCACAAAGATATGCTCGAACTTGGCGATGACCGCAACCGGCGCAAAGTCCTTCATGGGATCGTAGGTGACCGTTTTCACCGTCAAAGGCAAGGTGGTCATCATGTGATTATTGGCGACCAATAGCACCGAGCCATCGGTAGGCGAGCGCAAAAAGCCTTGAGCAGCCACCTGCCCGCCCGCGCCTGCGCGGTTATCCACCACCACATTCACACCCAGCTTTTCACGCAGTTGTTCGGCATACACCCGCGCGACGGCATCCGCTGTTCCCCCTGCCGGATAGCCCACGACCAACCGTATGGTGTCCGGCAATTTGCTGGCAACAGACATGCCTGTTGCCAATGCCAAAGCCGTCCCCAGCAAAACCTGCGCCCATTTCTTTTTCATTACTTGTCTCCCTACCTCTTGATGACGCTATTAAAGTTCTACTACTCGTCCATTCCCTTGTGCGGCATGACGGCTGAACAAGGCGGCTGCCGTCAGTACATCCTCGAATGCCAGGCCCAAGGATTTAAAAATCGTGATTTCTTCATTGTTGATGCGACCTGCGGCTTGCCCCTCCAGGACGGCACCCAGCTCATTCAACTCGGTATCCGCCGACAAGTAAGCCTGCTTGCACGCATTCAAGAACTCGCCCGATTCATTGCGAGTCGATTGCGCACGGTCCACAAACAAGCGGCCTGCCGTCATGGTGGGTCCATCCAGTTCGCTGCTGGCAGGTGTGCTGGAACCCATGGCGGTGATGTGCGTCCCAGGGCGCAGCCATTCGCGCTTCAAGACAGGTGTGGCAGAGCTGGTGGCCGTCAGTACCATATCCGAATGGGACACAGCTTCCTGAGCCGAGACTCCGGCTATCAAGGGGCAATCCAGATACGCCTGAGCTTCCTCAATAAAATGCTGCGCCGACTGTGCGGAGCGAGTAATCACAAACACTTTGCTCAAGCGACGCACTTGCGCCACGGCGCGCAACTGCCACAAGGCCTGATGTCCGCCGCCGAACAAGGTCAGCACGCTGGCATCCGGTCGCGCCAGCATGTCGGTGGCCAGGCCACTGACAGCAGCAGTGCGCAAGGCCGTCACGCTGCTGGCGTCCAGAATGGCGCGCGTCTCGCCGGTCAAGCCGCTCATCAAGAGCACGCAGCCTTGATGGGGGTCTTTACCCAAGCGCACATTATCTGGAAACAGGGTGCCCATCTTGGCGCCGTACAAAGGCTCGGGATAAATCTCGGGCATGTCGATGCAGGCGGGCATCATGCCCAGAAAGCCGCTGGACAAATTACTACGCACAATCGTGCGCAAGGGCTGGTCAATACGCCCTTGCTGCATGGCGATAAAACCCTGACGCATCAGATCAATCGCCGCCCCCATATCCAGCCCCTCGTACACTTCCTGGGCTTTTGCTACATAAACGCTTAGCTGCATGATTCGCCTTGCGCCAGTGGCGTGGTGATATGGCGGATAAAAGTGTCGGTATCCGTGTTGGAGCCGCAAAACAGCACACCCACTCGTTGACCGGCCAGATGTTTGCGCAAGGGGAACATCAAGGCGGCTGTCGCCACCGCGCAAGCCGGTTCAGTGGCCATCTTGAATTCGTTGAACAGGAAGTGCATGCCTGCGCGGATCTGGTCGTCGTTGACGGTGACTAGGGTGTCGATATTGTCCTGACACACGCGGAAGCTGAACTCATCGGTATGAGGGGCCATGAGACTGTCTGCGATGGACTGCATGGCACCGATTTTTTGCGGCTCGCCAGCCTGGCGGCTTAGCGCCATGACGTTTGCACCCACAGGCTCGATGCCATAGACCACGCAATCAGGCTGCCACAACTTGACGGCCGCCGAGACACCTGCGGCCAAGCCACCGCCCCCAATCGGCACTAGCACCGCATCCAGCTTGCCCGCTTGCTGCAACCACTCGTAGCCCAGCGTGGCGGTTCCCAGCACGGTAGGGTAGGTACTGAACGGATGAATGAAGGTTTTCTGTTCGTCCTTTTCAATCTGGCGCACCAGCTCAAAAGCCTGCTCGCCGTTGTCGGCAAAGACGATCTCGGCCCCATACTCGCGGCACAAGGCTACACGGGCCGGGCTGGCCGTCTTGATCATCACGGTCTTGGCTTTCACACCCATTTGATGGGCGGCATAGGCTACGGCCACGGCATGGTTGCCTGCAGAGACGCAGGTCACCCCTTGCTGGCGTGCTTCTTCAGACAAGCTCAACAAGTTGTTGAAAGCACCACGTGCCTTGAAAGTGCCCGAGGCCTGCAAATGCTCGAACTTGAAATTGACGGCGCTATCCAGACGCCCGGTCTGGTAATCGAACACGGGCGTCTGGCGCACATAGGGACGCAGACGCTCATGCGCCTGCACCACGTTTTCCTGGGTAACTTTTTCTGTTGTCATGGGTTCGCGTTGAAACCTGTTTGTCTGTTTTTAAGAGGCCACGGCCTGGCTGCGAATCAGGGCGCGCAAAAACTGCTCGCACTGCTCCAACTGGGCCAGTTCCACGTATTCATCGGGGCGGTGGGCCTGCTCGATATTGCCGGGGCCACAAATAATCGAAGGGATACCGGCTTGCTGGAACAGACCTGCTTCCGTGCCGTAGGCCACTTTGCGCACCGTGTCGTCACGCGTCAGTTCGCGCACCAGTTTGGTGATGGCGGCTTGTTCTTCAGGATTCAGGCCGGGGGCGCTGGCCAGCTTTTCCAGTTCCACCAAAGCATCAGGATGCTCGCGGCGCATGGCGGGCAAGACCTTCAGGTCGATGAACTCACGAATCTCTTGCAAGATCGGCTCGGGGTCCACACCGGGCAAATTGCGGTATTCAAACTCGAATTCGCATAGGTCAGGCACGGTATTCAAGGCGATGCCGCCACGAATCATGCTGGTCTGCAAAGTGGTGAAGGGCACGTCGAAATCATGGTCATAAGGGCCCATGCTCTTGTAGTCATCGGCCAGATCACGAATAGCCGTAATGATGCGTGCCGCATGCTCGATCGCGTTTACGCCCTTGGGGGTCAGCGAGGAATGCGCGGCGTGACCGTGTACGCGGCAGCGATAGGCGTTAATGCCTTTATGCGCCACGATAGTGCGCATGCTGGTGGGTTCGCCCACCACACAACCCTCGGGTTTGATGCCACGGCGGACCAGATCATCAATCATGACCGGTGCACCCACGCAGCCGACTTCTTCGTCGTAGGAGTAGGCCAGGTGAATAGGTTTGGCCAGTTTGGTCGCCAGCATCTCTGGCACCAATTGCAGCGTCACACCCACAAAGCCTTTCATGTCGCAGGTGCCGCGACCATACAAACGGTCGTCACGGATCTCGGCCTTGAACGGGTCACTGCTCCAGTTCTGGCCGTCTACAGGAACCACGTCCGTGTGACCAGACAGAACAATGCCACCGGTACGCGTGCCATCGGCTGCCGGAATCGTGGCAAACAGATTGGCCTTGCGGCCACTGGCGTCATGCGTCAGCACGGTTTCAAGCCCTTGCTGCTGCAAATAGGCCTGTACGTCGTGAATCAGTTCCAGGTTAGATTCCCGGCTTGTCGTATCATAAGCAATCAGTTTTTGTATCCATTCCACCGAGGTAGAGGGATAAGCAGTAGGATCAAACAACGCAGTCATGCCTTCTTTCTCCCAGCGTAAAGCGTGTAGTTCTATACAATAGGACAGAGTTTTCTTATAAGAAAATTAATAATATTTATAAGAAGATGGTTTATTACTTCTTTAGGTTATGACAAAAGACTTAGCCAACACCGCCCCCAATTTATTAAGCAAAACAGCCATGGGGGCGCGCATACGTGATGAACGCAAACGACAGGGCCTAACCCTGTTGATGTTGGCACGCTTATCCAATGTATCTTTGTCCACCCTGTCCAAGGCCGAACGCGGCCTGATTGGCCTGAGCTACGAAAAATTCCTGGCCGTCAGCCGAGCCTTGAAAATGGATTTGTCCGACCTGTTCAAGACGCCACGCGATCAGAACGAGTCCGGCATGGATATTCTGGTGGGTCGGGCCTCACGCACCGTGACCTATCATGCCCACCGCTATGAATACGGCATGCTTGCTTCAGAATGGATCAACAAGAAAATGACGCCCATGCACGGTCGTGTCCTGGCGGGCGAACCCCGCGATGCCACCGACTTCAGTCAGCATGAGGGCGAAGAGTTCATTTTTGTAATTGAAGGGCAATTGACCATGCAGTTTCAGGACGGCCGCCGCCATGTCCTGCAGTCGCGTGACAGCATTTACTTCAAAAGCAATCTGGGCCACCTTTACCTGTGCGAGCACGGGGAGAGCGTGGAGATTCTGGTGGTTTGTGTGAACAATCACTAGTCTCAAAAGGCGCAGACGGCTGACCTCAGTCAGCTTTGATGACACCTCCAGAAGTTTTTTTGCCCTCACCCCTTTGAAGTTATCCCCTACGTCAGTTTGCTTGATTGCCTGATGCCCGATCCTCAAGAACCTGGGCCACAGGCACATAAACACCAGTATTTCAGATACCAGCAAGGGCTAGCGCTTCCAGCCCGAACCGTCCATCTGCTCCATTACAATACGGTTCTATTCCGCCTCTTTGATCGATCTGCCCTATGTCCAGCTCTTCCCCTATTGTGGCTATTGCCACCGCCCCCGGCCGGGGTGGTATTGGTGTCATCCGTGTGTCCGGCAAGGAGCTTGATGCTCTGATCCAGACCCTGTTTGGCCGCACGCTGCAAGCGCGTCATGCACACTTCTTGCCTTTTAAAGACGCACAGGGCGAGGCAATCGACGAGGGCATTGCGCTGTTCTTTAAAGGCCCGCACTCCTATACCGGCGAAGACGTGCTGGAACTGCAAGGCCACGGTGGCCCGGCTGTGCTGCGCCGCCTGCTGGATCGCTGCCTGGAAGCGGGTAAAGATCAGGGCCTGCGCCTGGCCGAGCCCGGCGAATTCACCCAGCGCGCCTTCTTGAACGACAGACTGGACCTGGCCCAGGCCGAGGCTGTGGCCGACTTGATTGACGCTTCCTCGGAAGCCGCCGCCCGCAGTGCCGTCGCCTCTTTGTCTGGCGTGTTTTCCAATAACGTCAACGCCCTGGCCGACCGCATCATTCACCTGCGCATGCTGGTAGAAGCCACCCTGGACTTTCCCGAGGAAGAAATCGACTTCCTGGAGAAATACCAGGCGGCGGCAACCCTGCAAGGCATACAAGACGAACTGGAACGCATCCTGCAGCATTCGCGCCAGGGAGCGATCCTGCGCGAAGGCTTGCACGTTGTACTGGCAGGCCAGCCTAATGTGGGCAAATCCAGCCTGCTCAATGCGCTGGCCGGTGAAGATGTAGCCATCGTGACCGATATTGCCGGCACGACGCGCGACCGCGTCATGCAACTGATCCACATCGACGGCATCCCGCTGCACATCGTGGACACAGCCGGGTTACGAGACACCGAAGACACCGTAGAACGCATTGGTATCGCCCGTACCTGGGACGAAATCGCCAAGGCTAACGTCATCGTGCACCTGCTGGACGCCCGCAACCCCCAAGACGAGCTGGACAGTGCCATTACCACTCGCCTGCCATCACATGTACCCGTGCTGCGTGTCTATAACAAGATAGACTTGCTGACAGATGAACAACAGGCTGCTTTGCCCGCGCAGGAAAGCGGAGCCACCGTGCTGCCGATTTCTGCCCGTAAGGATGTCGGTCTGGACACGCTGCGCCGCACCTTGCTGGATATCGCAGGCTGGAACCCCGGCAGTGAATCGCCCTGGCTGGCTCGGGAACGACATCTGCGAGCCTTGGAGCGCGCGGAGTACCACCTGGGCCTGGCAGCAGAACACGCCACGCACAGCGATCAAGTGCTGGATCTGTTTGCCGAAGAACTGCGTCTGGCACATCTGGATCTGTGCTCGATTACCGGCGAGTTCAGCAGCGATGATTTGCTGGGGGAGATTTTCTCCAGTTTTTGTATTGGGAAGTGATGCAGACCTGAACACCATCGGTGTCTCATCACACTAGCCATAGAACCTGAGACGGCGTCCAAGGATGTCCTGACCAGTGCCTGGCAACTCGGAGACACCAAATGGAAACCCAGGACATCAAACAACTGAAAAGCCAATTCGATGACTTGAGCCACACCATCCCTGAGGAAGGCGTGGAGTTCTGGTTCGCTCGCGACCTGATGGAGCCTTTGGGCTATGTACGCTGGGAGAACTTCAAGACGGCGATAGATCGGGCTGTAGAGTCTTGTAAAACAACGGGTTACGAAGAAGGAGACCATTTTCGTGGCGTCACGAAAATGGTCCAGATTGGTAGCGGGGCAGATCGTTCAATAGAA
Source organism: Alcaligenes parafaecalis (assembly GCF_026344135.1). Lineage (NCBI taxonomy): Bacteria > Pseudomonadati > Pseudomonadota > Betaproteobacteria > Burkholderiales > Alcaligenaceae > Alcaligenes > Alcaligenes parafaecalis. Next base: position 288,307 of record NZ_JAPKNA010000005.1, read on the forward strand.
GACATCATGCTCACCCGCTATGCCTGTTATCTCATCGCCCAGAACGGCGACCCACGCAAGCCAGCCATTGCCTTTGCTCAAAGCTACTTTGCCATCCAGACCCGCAAACAGGAGCTGATTGAAGACCGCATGCGTCTGCAGGCTAGCCTGGATGCGCGCGAACGTCTTCGAGAGTCAGAAAGGACACTATCGCAAAACCTCTATGAACATGGCGTAGACGATAGAGGCTTTGGCCGCATCCGATCCAAGGGTGATGCGGCTCTATTTGGGGGACACACTACCCAAATGATGAAGGATCGCTACGGCATTACCCAGACACGCCCTTTGGCTGACTTTCTACCTACGCTAACTATTGCTGCCAAGAATCTTGCCACAGAGATAACAAACCACAACGTCACGCAAGAGCAGCTACATGGCGAAACCTTGATCACCCGCGAACACGAACAAAACAATCGCAGTGTGCGCGATATGCTCGGCCAGCGTGGCATCCAGCCTGAGCAGCTCCCTGCTGAAGAAGACATTAAAAAACTGGAACGTCGCGTAAAAACTGAAGAGAAGAAACTGCTGAAGCAAACTGGGAAGCTTCCAGTTCACAAGCTTGAGGACTAAGCCTGCCTCAGTAAAAACCCGAAACTTAGCCCTGAATTAAGCCCCATCAAAACCCGCCCCCCCTTGATCAGGGCTATGCTGGGTATTCCATCGTCTCCTGCGGGAGGGCGTCATGCACACACTCAACAAGTGGGTTTTGATGGCCGCTTTGGTCCATACCACCTGGGCCGTCCAGGCTCAGGATCTGTTGCCTCTGGAGCTGGAAGCCGAGCAACGCTCCATCTCTCGTTTAAACGTGGCGCAGTGTCTGGATACGGTCAAGCAAACGGCGGCTGGGGAAGGGTATCAGCAGCGCAATGAGCCAACGGCCAACGATCAATTAGGGGTATATATAGGCGCAGCCCCTCTGGGGGGCGGCTCGCTGGTGGTGTATTGCATTGATTTGAACCCGTCGACCGCCTACATCATTCACACCAAGGCGCAGGTCACGGCGGATTTGATGTCTCCGCATCAGCTCAATCACAAAATCACGCAGGCTTTAACAGTCGCGACTCAACCCTGAGCGCTATCCAACCGACGCCTGAATATCAAACGCGCAAAAAGGGCGCAGTAAACGGGTTCATACGGGCAAAACCGCCCCCAACAAACCACCTGCGCCCCAAGGATTTCCAAAGCCAGTCAAACGGCTTTTTACTTCATCAGCAAACTCGCGACATCCATACGGGAATCGCCATCCAGCTTGATGTCATCCATGATCTTGTTCAGCATGGCATGCGCACTGGACAGGGCACCGTTCAGGCTGGTCAGCTCGCCTTGCACGCGCTCCAGTTCCTGCATTTTTTCAGCCTCACTCCCTTTATCGCTGGCTTGAATGCGCTGCAGCTCCATCAACTTCTGTTGAATCTGCTCTTTCAGGTCGCGAATGCGTTTAAGGATGTCCTTGATGCCATCGGGCAGGGAACTGTCATCAATATCTTTGTCGCGCTCTTGTTTTTGAGCTTGCTGGCTGGTCAGCGATAGTTCCTTGCCCAGAGGTGACAAGGTCACCTTGATGCGTCCTGTTCCGTCTATACGCCCCCCATCTTCCTGCTCTGGCACAACAGGGGGAGTAATGGCTGTGGCCTGCAAAGGCTCGGTCACAGGCAGATTTTGACCGTGTATTAAACCCTGTCCGTTAATCTCTATCGTCATAACTTTTCCTCTTGAACAAGTCGTCTCATATAGGTAACGGTTGTCAAGTGGCAGGTCTTTACGGTTTGAGGCCAAAAGAGTGTTGTGCCATTTACTCAAATGCCAATTTATATTTAGAAACATGTGGCACAAAAAAACTCTTTTCAGTATTTTTCTAAAAGATCTCCCCATGTGTTGTGCTCCGACTCTGAGAACCCTATGGACGTCAAAATCAAAGCACTTCTTGGTCCCACGCTATTAGCCTTGAGCTGGGCTAACAGTATTCATGCTTACACATCAGAATTCATTCTGAACAAGCAAGGCCAGCGGGCCTTTGAGCTACGTACTTACGGACCAAATGATCGAAGCTACGACCTTAGCTCCTTACATATCCCCCAACGCATTTCTCCCCGTAACATTGATGAGAATGGTCGGATGAAAATCCGGGCTGCGCTAGACCGCTGGGCTGAAATACTGAACTTGCCACAGGGTTACACACCTGCCGTTATCAACCTTGGCACGATGAATGTACAAAATGCCAATGCCTATGGCACCAACCTGACCATGCCCTCACATCCCAATTTGGTGATATCGGCCTTGCAGGCACGTCTGGCAGGACTACTCCGCGGTGCAGCGAACAACCCAGATGCCGTCATAGGCGTAGGCACGCTAGATCTAGACAGCGGGCCGGTCACACCGAGCCAATTACCACTGACACGCCAGGTTGATTACAGCGCTGTTATTTTCCATGAACTGGCCCACGCCTTGGGAATAGGCAACACAGTAGAGAATAGACAGGCAACAAACACGAGCTCTCCTGCCCCCTACTTTCGTAACGTCATGACCCCCTGGGCCTTGAGCCTACGGGATGACCATGGTCGGGCTGCTTCCCCAGGACAAAGAATCCTGTGCTCGGTCTGCTCTACATCCTATGATCCCCGCGCCTTTGACCTACGGCAGGACAAGGGCTATTTCACCGGAAACAATGTACAAGCGGTCCTTAATGGAGCAATGCCCGGCCTTCCCGTTAGCATCCTGCGTTTTCATGAAGCCCCTCGTTACGGTGTGGATACGGACTACATGGCCCACATTGAGCTGCGCAACAGTTTGATGAGTCACCAAACCTACCGTAACTATGTGAACCTGATGGAAGCGGAAATTGCCGCCTTGCAAGATATCGGCCTGAATATTGATCGTCGCAATTTCTTTGGCTATTCGGTCTATAACAATGGCATCACGCTGAACAATACCAATGGATATTTCGCCCGCAATAAAGATAAAACTGGGTATCTGCCCGGCCAATACAACACGGCGACACAAGGCCTGGGGCTACACATCTATGGCGAACGCAATACCATTATTCAGTCAGCAGATTTGCTTTCTGCTGGACCTGGCGGAATAGGGGTTCGCATAGACGGTAGCGAGAACACCCTCATCATCCCTAAAAACACCCGCATTCATGCTCATGGCTGGTACGGCCGCGGACTGCAATTAAGCTATGGTCGGCATCACAATATTATTCAGCAAGGCGAAGTCCGCGCCAGTGGCGTGGACGGCATAGGCGTCTTGTTTGATTTCGGCCAAAATGCGATGGGTAATGACAATGAGTCTCGCGGCTCCTGGTGGTATCAAAGCAAAAGCTCCCCCTTGCCCATGCCAGAAGCATTGAAAGGTGCCTTAATCTCCAACTACAACCTGTCCGGTGTCTTATCAGGCCAAAAGGCCGCCATTTATATCGCTGAGAACGCCTGGGTAAATAACATCAACATCATGCAAGGCGCGCAAATTACTGGTGACATCACCTCGGCGTACAACCGTCGTGATGCCAACCAAAAACTATTGCTGACCAATATTAGCTTTGGCTTGAAGGCGAATGAATTTGGCCAGGCAAGTAACGCGGCGGATCCCAACTTCCAGTTGCGCTATGACGGCAATATAAACGGCCCAAACAATTTGTTCGTTGTAATCGCCGGGGGCGTAACCTCCTTGAATGGGAAATATGATGTATACGGCATGCGAGTCAATCAAGGTGCTACCTTATCAGGCAATGCCCAACTCACTGTCAACCGCGAATACAACCTCACCAATAACGGCACCATAAGCCCTGGCAACTCCTATGGAAGCCTGACGATTGAGGGCAACTTTATCCAAGGTCCCGAGGGCAGAATTTTGGTGGAAGCCTCGCCGACCCAAAACGACCATCTTGATATACAGGGTGTGGCTCAACTTGACGGCGAACTACAAGTAGTCCTGCAGCCTGACTGGTACCAAAACGGCTGGACACTGAATCAAGACAAGGTATTTACCGCCAACCAGACGCAAGGGCAATTTACCCTGCTTAGCACGACGCTAGCCTCTCCAACTTTAGGCGTAGAAATTACAAGCAATAACTGGACAGTTGGCCGTAAACAGGATGCATATGCACAATATGCCACCTCGCCTAACGCCGCTGCAGTGGGAACCAGCCTGGCACAGGCCTCTTCGGGCAATCAGTCCCTGGCAGCCGTGTATCAGGCCCTGGACTTCTCGCGTGCGGATGGTAGCGATATTGGGCTGGCACTGGATCAATTGAGCGCAGGCGCGTACGCGGCCCAAACGGCGGCCTCCTTGCGTCGTGAGCAACTGGTATCCGAACAACTGCGCCAGACAGACGGTATCAACAAAAGCGGCTGGCAGAGCTTCATCCAGACCTATGGTGGCCGCTATCACTGGCAATTGGGCAGCAACGATGTTGACCACCGCAGCGAAACCTATGGGGTGATGCTGGGAGCAGAACACCGTGCTGAGGGCAGTGACTGGAGCCTGGGCGTACACGGCAATGCCAACGAGCAGCGCGTCAACGTAGACGCCCCCTTCCAGGCCAAGAGCAAGCTGACCGGTTTGGGGCTGGGTGTTCATGCCCGTTACCGTGGTTACAGCCAGGAAGGCTGGAACGGTTTGGCTCAGCTACGTGTGGGTATTGAACAGGGCAAGATGAACCGCAACATCAGCTTCTCGGGCTATCAGGCGCGTCCCTCCTCGGACTGGACAGGCCATACCTTCTCGCTGGGGGTACAGACAGGCTACAACTGGGCTCTGGGTGAAAACGGCAGCATCGGGCCGGTTCTGGCTCTGGATTATCTCCATTACCGTCGTCCTGGACTGGAAGAAAGTGGCGATGCCGCCAGCCGTCTGCATCTGGACTCCAGTCGTCAAAACGCCTTGCAGGCTTCTATCGGTCTGGCCCTGCGTCAAAACTGGAATTTAAGCCAGGATCGTCAACTGCAAACGTCCTTGTCGGTAGCTTGGGAGCAGGCTTTGCTAAGCCGTAATCAAACCCAGGAAGCGGCCTTTGCCAGTGCCCAATCTGTGGGTTTTGATGGTCGTTATGCACGTGTGGATCGCCATGCTTTGTCGCTGGGAACCAGCATCAACTTGCAGCAATCCGAGCGCCTGCGTTTAGGGCTGTCGGCCAGCACCCGTTTATTAGACGATAGCCGTGCCGATATAAACGGCAAATTGTTCCTGAACTGGATGTTCTGAACGCCCTGAAATGTAAGAGGCCGACTGTTAGTCGGCCTCATTTGGAGATACTGGAGCGGGCTGAACCCGTTTCATTCCAGACCATCGATCCACATCAATATGCTGACCGGGGATCAGCACCCGAATCTGTCGACGCCACCAGGTGCCACTGGAAACCTCAACCGAGCCGGTATCCACCGCAAACTTCATTTGGTTGTTGTCCAGAAAGGCGGTGAACTGTCCTTTACTACTACGGGCCTGGGCAAAACTGGTAAAGACCGTCACGCTCTTTTGGGTCGGATCAGCAAGCAGAAGCTGCACCTGACCCCGTAAAAGCTGCACATTCAGCCTGTCCTCGTACTCGCGGATCTCAATAGCGGAATCGGGGCCCAGTTGCACCACAGAACCATCCATAAACCGCTGCTCCAGCATTTGTGCGCCAGAGACCACATGCTGTTCTCGCACCACACGTTCAGGCCAGGAAAAAAATACCGTAAACGCCAAGGCCAAGACCAACAAACCGGCCAGCACACTGCGGTAATAAGGCTTGAGCAAAACCACTTTCTCTTCCGAGTTAGCCAATAAACGGCGTATCTCATGCTCGGGGGCGTCCAGGCTGGCGTCACAAAAATAACAAATGTATCGATACGAGCGTTCATTTTCAGGATTGTCACGACGCCAATCCTCGAATTCCCGTAATTCTGCAGCAGTGGCCTCGCCGGAGTTCAAGCGAGTAAACCAATAAGCGGCCTGCGCGTGAGCCTGCGTATGCTCCAGCAGCTCCCCTTGATATGTCGTCATAGCGGCATCTAACCTTGTTCAGTTACGCCAGCAATAGGGTGGTTTCAGTACGGCGGATTGTCCCTTCCGCCCAATACTAAAACCTTAGGAAACGAAACCAGTAGCCACCAACTCTCTAGCTGTCTACCTTTGAAAACGATGCGTTTTTATTTTATACAATCGCTTCAAATGCTTACATTAACTCAAATTGACCCAATCAAAACAAATTCGCCTTATTTAATTACACTCACCACAAAAAAAATGCAGATTACAGGTAAAAAAACCCGAAATCAGGCCGTTAACTAGTGAAAACCGTCCAAAATTTGGCCGCTAAGCAGGTCATGGGCTTGCTCTTTGTTCTGATCCGATTCGCCCCCACCAGGCAATACCATTTTCAATAAAAGTGGCCACTGCGGGTAAAAACGATAGTTAGGTGTCGAAACCCGTGTACCGGCCGGATAGGTAAATCCACCGAATTGAATTTCCCGAGCCAATTGAGCGTGCAAGAGATAAAGCAGATCTTTATTTTTATCGACTGAGAAATATGCGCGCTCCAGGGGCAAATTCCATGCATGCACCTGTAGACCCTCTGCCTCAACACGCAGCATCCAGCGGTCCTGATCCCGCTCCCCATTGGTATACAAGGTCCCATCGGGTCTGGCCTGAACCAAGGTACCTGCAGGCAGATCCAGTACAAAATCCGGGGCCGTACTCATATTGGCTGCCGCGGCATAAGGGCTCCAGCCGGTGATCTGATTACCTTTGGCCAAAAAGCAACTCACAAAACGAAAACCGCCTTCAGTCACAGGATCCTGTTCCATTTCAAGCACTTGGCTGCCATCGCATTGCCAGCCCTCCAGTTCCGTATCACGTGCCAGATGCAATTTCCAACTGGAGTTCTGCAAATCGGGGCGGGGGCGCTCGAAAGACAATACAGGAGCATGCCCCACCATGACCGGCTCAGGAAAGCGGGCCCAGGACACACTGTCCGGATCCCCCCACACCTGCAACTCCAGCTCCGTCCCCGTCGGCATATCGACTCCGGCAAAACGGCCCGGCTCTTTTAAAACATGCTGACGACTGGCCAGCTCTTCCCGCTGTGCTTTGTCGTACTGATACATGTCCCATTGAAAAAGGCTGAAGACACCTGCCAAAGCCAACACAGGAACTAAAAACAGGATGCGCGGCCAAGGGTTTTTCTTAAAATTTGCCCGGCGTTGAGGCTGCACGAAAAGTAAAACAACCCAGACCAGCAAGATAATCAGCGCCAGTGGTCCCAGCGTCATTATCAATAAAAGCATCAAAGAAAACGGGGCGACGGGAATCATAAGCGCGTAAAAACCATAAAAAGCCGCGATAAAAAACAGTCGAAATAAATAAGCAGCATGCCGTGTAACAAAGACGCCAAAACGGCAGGGCGGTAAAGCAGGGGACTGAGTACACAGGCACAGCCTGGCTGCACCTGTTTAAAACACCTTAGTGTGCCTTACGCCACATTGATATGGCCTTCCATATACACAACGGCCTGGCCCTTCAAGAACACTCGATCACCACTTAAAGTGCAATCCAGTACACCGCCACGAGCCGACGCTTGATACGCCAGCAACTGGTTCTTGCCCAGGATAGGGGCCCAGTACGGCAGCAAAGCGCAATGAGCGGACCCGGTTACCGGATCCTCTTCAATCCCATGCTCAGGAACAAAAAAGCGGCTGACAATATCAAACTGTCCCGAACCAGGTGCAGTAACAATACAGCCACCGCAATCACTGGCCAGCATCGCCGGGATATCTACCTCTACCTGGCGCACCTGCTCCTCAGACTCCAGCACCGCCAAGTGTGTGAAGTCATTGCGCCACAATTGCACAATTTTGCTTCCCAAAGCACGTTCCAATGCCGGATTGTCCGCGACTCGGGACACAGGGCGTGCCGGAAAGTCCATGACATAACTGGCCTCATCACGTCGCACCGTCAAGGCGCCGCTCAGGGTATGAAACACTACTTGGCTATCTTGTGGGCGCAGATACTGCAGCACGACAGCAGCACTGGCCAAGGTCGCATGTCCGCACAAGGGTACTTCTACTGTTGGTGTAAACCAGCGCAAGCGAAAGTCCTGGCCTTGCGGTACCAGAAACGCGGTTTCAGCCAGATTATTTTCTTGTGCAATCGATTGCAGCAAGACATCGTCAGGGAACTCGGACAGCAACACCACAGCGGCCGGATTGCCCGCAAACAAGGCGTCAGTAAAGGCATCGACCTGATAGATGGGTAAGCGCATTCTGCCTCCAGGCATGGAATTCAAGATGAGTCCTCAGTATAGAAAAATAGACTCTTTGAAGGCAGGTAAATCCATGGAACAGAGGCATTGTTTTAATACCGCCCCCGCTTTCCGTTTCTTTTAAGCGCCAGACAAACTAGCCCTTTTGGCAGGCCACGTGTTTCTGTTCCATAAGCCGGACCCAGACGAGTCCAACTTAATAAACCGATGTCCGGGACTTATTGTCGCGGCTTGCGCAATTGGACACTCCGTACCGCGATGCAATTTGTGCCATCAGGCATTGGCCGCCTCTAAAAGACAGGCCGAAAGACGATCAAAGTGCAGCAGGGCGGCTTGACTCAAGTCCACTTGCTTGCGACGGGTGTCTTCCGTGTCACTAAGGACAATCCAGCCTTTTTCTCGCATGGATTTGAGCCGGGTGTGAATGGTCGCGGGCGATCCCAGCCGCTCTACGGCCATGACATCGCGTACCGACAAACGCAAACAGTCTTTAGACGCCTTGGCAACCAAGATCAAGATACGCTCTTCAAGCGGGTCCAGACTAGGCAAGCAAGGCAAGGTATGCAGCGAATCGGCGAGCTGCAAAAAACGCATATAAATATCAGCAGGTCTGGTGGCAGTTTTCATAACAAAATCTTTATTCCTTTAAAGCCGCTACCACAGCGTCTTTTTTAGAAATAAGTTCTGGTTATTATTGTTTTTATTCCATTCAGGCAAAGCAAAAAACAACGCTGCTTTATGGCCCGAGTGATTGGAATGAGTTTTTGTGCTTATCATGCACTTAAAATTAAACGCTTAAGACAGCCCCAGGATTCCAGCAGGAAAAGGGGCTTGAGTCTGGCGATTTATCTGGAATTTTATCAGATAAGCCCTTGATTTAGCTTGAACACTGCCAGGCAGACGAAGCGAAATTGTAAGAAGGTGCAGACGGACAGATAGATAGTAAGTTGCCTCACATTAAACGCTAGTTGATGGACTTAGCACAGAGAACAAAGACAGTTACAAAATACAGGCCCAATGATATAAGCATCTTTTTCAAACTGCTTTCCGCCCGCTTGTCCCGGCAGTCACAAAACACTGCCCAAGATCTTTAGCCACACGTGTTTCAGACCGATAAAATGGGGTGGACCGGGCCTTGAGCACCCAATGTGCCCCATCAGATCACTATAAAATCTGGAACGATAAGAAATGATTCTTCACCTTGAGACACCGCTTATTTACTCACACGCCTTAAGCGATCAGCTAGGAAAACAAATTTGGCTAAAAATGGACGCGCTGCAACCTAGCGGGTCATTCAAAATCCGGGGCATTGGCCATTTATGCCAGCACCACGCCCAGCAGGGCAAGAAGCGCTTCATCATTTCCTCTGGTGGCAACGCGGGAATCGCCGTCGCGTACGCTGGACGTCGCTTGACCATGCCAACCCTTGTTGTCGTGCCAGAGAGCACCAGTGAGCATGCCAGACGCTTGATTCAACGGGAAAAAGCAGAGCTGCATGTCATGGGCAAGAACTGGCAGGAAGCCCACGAATACGCATTGACCCTGGTGCAGGAAGACGATGCGCTTATCCACCCATTTGATGATCCCTTGCTATGGGAGGGCCATGCCAGCTTGATCGCAGAAGTCGCGCAAATGAATGTGCAGCCAGACGCTGTACTGCTGGCAGTCGGCGGTGGCGGTTTGCTAAGCGGCGTGGCTCAAGGCCTGCGGGAGCAGGGCTGGGACAAAACCACCATTATTGCGGTCGAGACTCAAGAAACGGCCTCCCTAGGAGAGTCCGTCAAACAGCGTCAACACATCACCCTGAGCGAAGTCAGCGGCGTAGCGACCTCTTTAGCCGCGCCACGTGTCTGTGACCAAGCCTACGCAATCAGCCAATCCCATCCCACCACCTGCGTACAGGTCAGCGATGCCCAAGCTGTCAGCGCGTGTTTACGCTTTCTGACTGACCATCGCGTACTGGTGGAACCCGCATGTGGCGCGGCTTTGTCGACGCTGTACCTGGATCATGAGGCGCTGGCACCGTACCAGAACATTCTGGTCGTCGTGTGTGGAGGCAACACGATGACGCTGGAACAATTGGTGCAATGGCGGGCTACTCCCTAAGCCGTCATAGGAAACTCCTAAAAACATTCAAATTTTTATTGTATTTTTCTATATAAAATCCAAGCAATAGCGATTTAAAAACCCCATCACATGATTTTCATATGATGGGGTTTTGTTTGTCTTATTAGCTTGAAATTCGATCTAATTTTCAGATCAAATGAAGTAAAACATATGTTTCACGTGGAACAAAAGCGTCTAAAACAGCCTCAAAATGGCTTTACAAGAGGCAAATCCTGACGAATCAGCGCTGAAAAATCCTGCCCCGGTTGCTGAGACAAAGCACGTGGGTTGATGTAGCCCAGTTGGCGCAGTTCATTGAAACTATGACCCGGCGCTAAAGCGTTCAGACCGTAGACATACTCTGCCAGGTAACCCGACGCCAAGACACGCCAGTCCCATGGCACACCATCCACAATCTTGGACACCATGTCATAAACAATCGTGGTGCAGTTCGCCGTCAGCGTGTTGTAGAAACGGGGAGTCGTCTGCAACTGCTGCCCTTGCTCAACATAAGACAGAAACAGCGACTGCATGGCAGGTTTGGATAAATCCACGCTGTACATGTAGACGTCCTCACCCCGAGCATTGCTGCGGGTACGCACAATATCCTGTTCTGTCGCCGCAATCAGGCTTAACTCAAATTCCTTGAAAAACCCGCCTATCGCCGAGAAGGCCTCGTGCTTTTCTTTGCGGATCTCTACAGAGAACACCACATGGCGGCCGTCCTCAAAACCAAAGGACACCAACGTATGCGCAATTACCGGGCCCATCCAGTAAGACAAAAACATATCTACTGACTTGAGCGTCTGTAAATCGTAGTTCTCGGTGATCCAGCGTTCATCAAAGTCCGTTTCACTACGCCAGGTAAAGTCGCGCACATTGTGCAAGGTCACAAGCGAACCGCGCACATCTCCGTAACTCATTCTGGCAACGTCTGGCGCCCACTCCCGTTCATTGCTGGGGGCAATACTGCTCCACCACCCGACCAATACCAGCAAGCCCAATATCTGCGGCAGCAAGAGCCAATTTTTCCCTTTGCTCAAGGCGTACAGACTCAACACAGCCAAGGCAAGCCAGCCAGCCAGTGCCAACCAGCGTCCCCAGCCCGCAGGCAACTGAAACTGCAGGGCCAAAGCCCCCCAGGCCGTAATCACCAAGACCAGTAACAGGACCAATATTGTGATCACCATCATCCCCCACCTTTTCATACACGCTCCACATCCATCCTGAATACAGATTGCATTTGACCGTATGAACGGCCAAAAAAAAACCTGTGTCCACTTGAACACAGGTTTTATTCATAAGAAAACAGGGTTTAGCCCTGATAGCCCATCGCCTGGCCTTGGCGAATCAGGCCTTGCGGCTGCCAATCCGCATCAAAGCGATAGCCGCTTTCTTTGGGAAATAACATGACAACGGTCGACCCCAGCAAGAATCGTCCCATTTCCTGCCCTTTTTCCAGGGCAATGTTCTGATCCTCGTAACTCCACTCGCGGATTTTGCCATCACGCGATGCATTCACCACGCCGTGCCATACAGTGACCATGCTGCCCACAATAGTGGCACCCACCAGCACCAGAACGAAGGGGCCTTGCTCGGAGTCGAACAGACACACCACACGCTCGTTACGGGCAAACAGACCAGGCACACCACGCGCTGTGGTGGGGTTAACCGAAAACAGATCGCCCGGCACATGAATCATGCGCTTGAGCACACCATCACAAGGCATATGCACCCGGTGATAGTCCTTAGGGCTTAAATACAGGGTCGCAAACAGCCCATCCTGATAGCGGGCAGCCTCCTGGGCATCGCCCCCTAATAAAGCCGTTGTAGAGTAGCTATGGCCCTTGGCCTGGAATACCTCGGCACCCTGAATCAACCCCAACTGGCTGATGGCACCATCCACCGGGCTGACCAACGCGGTATCCGCAATCGGACGGGCACCGGGACGCAAGGCTCGGCCAAAGAACTCGTTAAACGTCGCGTAGCTGGCTGGATCCGAATTTTCAGCCTCGCTCATGTCAACCTGGTAACGCTCAATAAAACGCTTGATCAGCCAGGTCGTACGTCCACCCATAGGCTTGGAAGCCAGGCTACCTGAAAACTCGGTCAGCGCCTGTTTAGGAAACAGATACTGAGGAAGAACCGCCAAACTGGGATGCATAAAATCAGCTCACAAACAAAACCTGCCTTGGCCGGGGGCCAAAGCGTGTATGTCATTCAAATATCGATGTGTTTATCGCCGCACATTCTGCCGGGACGCCTATCTCAAAGGCCACCACACAACAGGAATCAGGCTGGCAACACGGGCAGGAACAAAGCGATACGCACTTGTAGCACAGGTTGCCGCCATACGACATAAAAGAGCGGACCAGCTTGTCCTGTCAGACAAACACAACCCGGTCGCGTCCTTCTTCTTTGGCTTGATACAAGGCGCGGTCCACGCGGCGCAGCGTACGTTCGTAGTCCGGGTGAGCATCATACAAAGCCACACCAATACTGGCCGTAATATTCATGCTTTCTCCTTCTACTGCCCGGAAGGTTTCCGCATGAATACGAAGACGCAGATTACGAGCCGCACGCATGGCGCCATCTGCATCCACATCGACCAATACCAGCAGGAACTCTTCGCCCCCCAGCCGGAATACATAATCCCCAGCACGAGCACTATTACTGAGCAGCTCGGCAAACTGACGCAGGATACGATCCCCGGCATCATGCCCGTGCGTATCATTAACCCGCTTGAAGAAGTCTATATCGACCGCCAGCAAGGCAAAACGTGATCCCCGTTGCTGGGCATAGCCTACCTCGCGACTAAGCACCACAGGCAGGTATTTGCGGCTTAACAGGCGAGTCAATACATCCCGGCCAGACTCCAGCTCATTTTGCTGCTCAAACAGGCGGTCCAGATGCAAGCCAATGGCTCGTGTTCGGTCGCGCAGCTCGTGCAAACGCAAAACTTGTCCTTTGGGATCATCTTGCTCAAAGGCAGGCATCAGCTCGGTATCAATCAAGCTCATCAGATCCAGGATTTCCCGGCTCTCTACCGTACCCTGAAACGCATGGGCACCCTTATGTTTGAACCAGATTCCAAAATCCGAATCCCCGATCCGTGGTGCGGGCGTCACGCCGTTATTGACCGCCATCGCAAACATGAACAGGTTTTCCCAATCCAGCAAGGCAGCACGCTGTCGGCCACGCTCTGCCGCCACGTTTTGCACAATGGCGAACAAGCGATACGACTCTTCCGCACGGGATTTGCGCTCTCGTGAATTGGCATAGGCATGGCTCATCAGCTCCATCGCCAAATCAATAAAGTTCTGTACGTAGCGAAAGCACTCCCAGGCCTGCTCGGAGCTGATTGTCGAGGACTCAAACAAAAAACGGGCATAACGCCCTTTAAGCAAGCGGGCACCGCGCAGCACCAGGTGTACCGGCACCCCGACTCGCGCATGAACCTCACCCACCTGATTCTGCAGCTTGACCTGATCCTGCATGTCACTGTGCTCATCAACCGAAAACAGTTGCACCAACCAACTGCGCAAAGAACGATGCAAACGCTTGTGCACCTGTTCGTGTGACAGATACACCTGCGCAGCAGGGTGCTTGAGCATGTGCGTGTAAAAGTGGGTTGCCAGCTCGTCCTGGTTATCTTGAGTGATAGTCAGCACGTGCGCACGGACCGCTAGTGGCACTTTCTGGAGCAAGCCGTGCCAATCCTGAGCGGCTTCTTCGATATTCGGTTGAGACATGAAGTACGGGGAGGGTAGCGAGACGATACTTAAGGATTAAACAGCCTTAGCGGCAATTGTTACATGAGGGGAGATTTCGCGCTATTTCTTATAGCGATTCAAGCCAGTGGCTAGCAGGAGAATACCCCGCCATTCACCAGGAAAAAACATACCCCTTAAAGATAAGTGGATGATTCCCTGGGATCCAAGGGAGTGGTGCCACCAACATCTGCAGAAAAGAGCCTGTTTCGCCGCACCTGGACCACTATCTGCAATTCAAACCAAAGACTTTGTCGGCTAAAACGCCCCTAAAGTTCCGACATGCGCTGATTGCTCTATCCATGTGGGGCTCAGACGCAAGAAATCCCTCCACTATCGCCAAAAAGCCACGCTCAGGGGCTGAACAGGGAACGGCCAGCCGAATGTGTTGGTGCGTGGGGGTAGAAGGTTGGGAGAGGGAAAAATGCGGAACGCATTTACGACTGTATAAATACACAGCCAACAGAGAACCGAACTAGGCCAGGTCGAGTCGGCAGAAATGTTCTGCCATAAAACAAAATTGGTAACTCTATTTTGTACTGTCGTTGGAACTCATCTTTATAAATCGCCACGATCTGGATAAAGATCCATAAAAATTCAAAACAAAATAGAAAAAATAATTTTCTTATTATTTTCAAAGATCTTTTATGAAAATCAAGTTGAACCGCTGAAAAAAAAACTTCTTTTTCATATAAGACAATAAAAGAGAGATAACTTTCCTGATCTTTATAAATTGGATTATTGATTATATTTTTTTACTTATTCTTATTAACCAAACTATAAAAAATCAATTAGAGCAAGATTAAAAAGAAAACAAAACCTATGAATTGATTTTCAAAACTGGTGTTTTGTTATCGGGAAAACAATAAATTACAATCGTGATAAGGCAACTTATCCACAGAAAAGAATAAGAAAGAAATCCACAAACTTATTAACAAATTGGATTAAACCAAAAATGAAAATATCAATTGAGCAGAAATCAGCGGTTGATAAGAAAGTGAATAATTTGTGGATATTATAAAGGCTTAATTCGACCTCAAACACAGAGAAGGTACAAACACCGACATCGTCACCCTCCAGCGGCCCCAGGCAGGCACACTTGGCCCAGAAAACCGGTCAAGGACTGAGCAAAAAAGCTATATTTAAGGCTGTTGCTGGCTCCTGGAGCCTGTGGATAAGCTCCAAGACGGCCCATTGTGGACGTGCTGTGGATGAAAGGGGGATAAGTCACCTGTCTTTCGAAGACCCAAATTTTGTCCAATTTCGGTCCACCGGCTCCATCAAGGTGGTACACAGGCAAAAATGGCTTATAAACTGTTGAAATCAATGAAGAATTTCAATCTATGCGACTTATCCACAGACATCCATTATCCATTACTAGTTATATATATAGTTATTATTAAATAAAGATCTCTTCACTCATGCCCAACTTTCTTGTACAGCCTTTACCTACTGGTTCCTTAGACATCATCGGTGATGTACATGGAGAGCTGCAGGCCTTGCAACAACTGATCCAAAACTTGGGTTACCAAGAAGATGGTTCACATCCAGACCAACGTAGCCTGATATTTGTGGGTGATTATTGTGATCGAGGTCCAAATAGCCCGGAAGTTATTGAATACCTTAAGTCATTGATAAATAATAATAAAGCAAAAGGTATATTGGGAAATCATGAAATCAATCTGCTTATTGATGACGCCAAAGATGGATCAGGCTGGTACTTTGATCAGCGATATCAGTCAGATTTAAAGAATTACTCACCATTTAAGCGTGCAAAACCTCAAAATAAAGATGAAATCCGAAACTTTTTAAGTTCATTGCCCATTGCTTTAGAAAGAAATGACCTAAGAATTGTGCATGCAGCCTGGAATAATCCAGCTATTGATGCTATTAGATCGGTAAGAAGCGAAGATTTTCTTGATTTTTTCTTTGAATGCGAGCGTAAAGCAGATAATTACGCAGAAAAAAATGGGATTTTGAATAAATATCTGGCTGCTAAAGAAGAATGGAAAGAAAAAATTGAAGATCCAAAGGCCTCTATGCCTTTATTGCAGGCCTACATTGACTACGATTTGGTCAAAAATGACTTCAACCCCATTCGTTTGCTGACATCTGGAACCGAAGGGCCTGCCAGTCAGCCCTTTTTTGCCGGTAATCGTTGGCGTTTTTCGGATCGTACGCCCTGGTGGAACAGCTATCAGGATGATATTCCTGTGGTTTTTGGCCACTACTGGCGCCAGCTCTTCCCGCAAACCATAGCAAAAATGTCTAAATATTCCTTATTATTCAAGGATATAGACCCATTTTCCTGGCATGGCATCAAGAAAAACACGTTCTGCGTAGATTTTTCCGTCGGGGCTCGTTGGCGCGATCGCCGCAAAGAGCAGGCGCCTGAAGATTCTGCATTTCACCTGGCTGCCTTGCGTTGGCCGGAGAAAATCATCATGACGGACACCGGTTTTACGCAGCCCATCCGTTAATTCTGCCTTTCTGCCCGCTGTTACAATTTTTTTTTCTGTGGATAAGCTCTAGGAAGCCCATTGTGAACAGGGTGTGGATACATAAGGCATAAGTAGGTACTTCTTTGTTGAGCTGAAAAGTTGTACCTAAACCATCCACCGGTAAGCAGTAGATCTATCCCCGTAAAAAAAACCGCTAAGCTCTTGTTTTTCCATTGCTAAAGACACTTGTTCGACTTATCAACAGCCCTCCATCCATTAATTCTAATAAAAGATTTAAGTGCTTGTTATATAAGATAAGTTCAAGCTCTTGTCTGCCAGGCCTCAAGCCTTTGCAAGCTAAAAGTTCTCGACTAAGATGCAGTCCATGAACAAAAATCACGATCTCGCTCAACGATGGCTTATGCGACTTTTGCATACAGAAATCTGAGCCGCAAAGGCTGAAAATTTATTTTCAGAACTAGCTAAGGTCGAGTTTGCCCTGGTCTCTCTGGTTTTTCTTTCAGTATGAGAAAAACTCAATCAAGAGTTTCATGAGCAAAAGAGGGGAGTTCTTGTTGGACCACTTGGCTGGCCAGGACAGGCTATGGCTTCAGGATGCTTTGCGCCCAAAACTTGTACTAGGTCAATCGTATTTGAATTTTTGACTTATCCACATTTTGTGGGTAAAGCGTGCATGTGTGGCAGTAAGGTATTGGCTTTGATTTATTGGGTTTTCATTGCTGTGAAAAAACACAGTCAATGTATAGGCTTGAAGTCTGTAATGTTGAAATAAGTCCTTGTTTTATATCTATATTTTTCTTGGTTTTAACATTGAACTTATCTTTTCCTCTGGTTCAGGAAAGCAAAAGAGCAAACCTGCTTGCTTGCTCAGTTTTCGGTTTTATCAAGGGAAAAGAAGCAATAACTGGGCAAAAAATCAGGGTTGCCCCCAAAGTTATCAACAGGACAGGGTTTGGGTGCGGGTGCGTCTGTTTCACGTTTGACCCCTTGTGGGGTGCAAAACAAGGGTTTTGTGATTTGCGTTTGATATTACGTGGCTCGTTTGCTCTGTTTTGTGCTGCAGTGCGAGAAACCGAGGTGTTTGGCGGAAAGACCGTGTAGTGCCGGAGTGCTACTTGTCCACAAAAATGAAGACGAAAAAAAACCGCCTGTCGGCGGTTTGATTGAAGCTCTGAAGACGGTTTTACACCTTCTGTAGACGCTCAATGGCCTGATCTAGGGTATTGAGCTGTTTAGCAAAGCAAAAACGCAGCAAACGATGATTTGCCTGCTCTGAGCCAGGATCCAGGTAGAAGGCAGAGACGGGGATCGCGCCAACACCGTAGTTCTGATTCAGATGTTTGGCAAAATCCAGTTCGGAAAGGTCTGAGATGTTTTCGTAGCTGGCCAGCAGGAAAAATGTCCCTTCGCTGGGCATAGGGATGAAACGTGTATTTTGCAGGCCTTGGTTCAGATAATCGCGTTTTTCTTGGTAAAACGCGGGCAGGCTCTCCCAGGTAGCAGGATCCTGCATATAGCTCGCCAAACCGGCCTGTAAAGGGCTAGGAACGGTAAAGACGGTGTATTGGTGAACCTTGCGGATCTCGGTACTTAAATAGGCAGGTGCACAGCAATAGCCAACCTTCCAGCCCGTTGCATGGAAGGTTTTGCCAAAGGACGAAACGATCACGGCTCGTTCCGCCAGGCTAGGGCGGCTAGCAAGGCTCAGGTGCTCTTTTTGATCGAAGGTCAGATGTTCATAGACTTCATCAGACAAGATCAACAAAGGATGCTTGTCTACGATTTGCTCCAATGCATCCAGATCTTCGGGGCGCAAAATCGTGCAAGTCGGGTTGTGAGGAAAGTTGATGACCAGCATGCGAGTTTTGTCGCTAATGGCCTTCTCTACTCGGTCCCAGTCAACACGATAATAAGGCACCGTCGCATCTGGAGCTGTCATCGGAACAGCAACCGGGATACCCCCGGCTAGCTCAATGGCGGGGATGTACAGATCGTAGAAAGGCTCGATAACAACAACTTCATCACCTGGATGGACGAAGGCCTGGAAGCTGGCCATAAGCGCTTCAGTCGCCCCACTAGTGACGGTAATTTCCGTGTCCGCATTGTAGAGATGCCCATAGCGACGTTGCGTCTTGTCCGCAATGGCTGCGCGCAATGCCGGATAGCCAGCCATTGCCGGGTACTGATTGATCCCGTCCAGCATGGCTTGGTGTACGGCTTCTATCAATGCCGGGTCGGGATTGAAGTCAGGGAAGCCCTGGCCCAGGTTAATGGCTTTGTGTTCCAGAGCCAGTTGGCTCATGGTCGTAAAGATAGTGGTGCCCACAGAAGGGAGCTTGGAAGTGATCTGCATGGGTCTACTGGCATGAATAATAAAAATGCACCCGCTGTTCAGATTCGAGCAAAAGTTGGGTGGCGAAGTATCGGATAAAGTCCTGACGAAAATACCATAGATTGCTCCTTTAGCTGTTGGTCGTGGAACCACAGCGATAGGATGCTTTTTCACATCAATATATCTGTTGTCTATATAGAGTCCGATGCTCTTGGTATTGATGAGGGCAGTCTTGCATAGACCTCGCTAGGCCAATGTTTCGTGTTACCTCCCTTTGTCCGTTTTCAGATGGCCGGGTTTTGTTCGTTTCTCTGTTCAGAGTGCTAAGCTGCCGGCGACCTTTCCGCGATGGCTGATGCCAAGTGCGAGAAGGGCATTTCCTGAAATTCCGGGTATTGGGAGCAGAGGCCTTGGGTAGCTGACGACGTGTATTTCAGTGTTCAGGAAGACAAGCTGAACAGAGAGAGCTGAAGCTTAGGTATGGATGAAGAGACGCCCTTTACCCTAAATTCCCTGGAAATTTTCTTATCGCCAGACTGTTGAACAATTTCCCTGTTCCTCAGGCAGTATTTCTTTTTATTGCTCTGTTATCCACAATTTTGCTCCCTGCCAAACAGGCTTCAAGGCCGTAGAGCGCAAGACCCCGCATAGATAGCTACTTTTACGGTATTTAAGGGCTATAAGCGCGCCTTTTATGGCTTGCGCCCGCAGTCTTTAATAGCTTGGGTTTTTTCCAGGAAGCGCTTGTTGCACCCTATGGCTAAGCCTGGGGATAAAAAATAGCCTGTTTCTCCACAAAGTTATCCACAGTGGTATTTACGCAAAAAACTGTGTTCCACGTGGAACAGATCGTGGTTCCATGTGTTTCACGTGGAACATAGCGCGCTGGTAATCGTATAATTGGTTTTTACTTTTTAGCTGTTCTGACATGATTTATCCCGAAGAGTTTGACGTTATTGTCATAGGCGGCGGACATGCTGGTACCGAAGCGGCTTTAGCGGCAGCTCGAACCGGCGTGTCTACCCTGTTGTTGACCCACAATATGGATACCTTGGGGCAGATGTCTTGCAACCCTTCTATTGGGGGGATTGGCAAAGGGCATCTGGTTAAAGAGGTTGACGCCCTGGGTGGTGCAATGGCCTTGGCAACCGACCATGCAGGTATTCAATTTCGTACTTTGAATAGCTCCAAAGGCCCAGCCGTGCGCGCCACTCGTGCTCAGGCAGACCGGTCTTTGTACCGCAAGGCTATTCGCGAAGTTCTGCAAAACCAGCCTAACTTGATGGTGTTCCAGCAGTCGGTCGAAGACCTGATTGTGGAAGGTGATCGGGTGGTGGGTGCCGTGACCAAGATAGGTCTGGAGTTCAAAGCCAAATCCGTGGTCCTGACGGCAGGTACTTTTTTGAATGGTCTGGTCCACGTAGGTCTGAATAATTACTCGGCTGGCCGGGCAGGGGATCCTCCTTCCATCAGCTTGGCGCATCGCTTGCGGGAACTGCAATTACCACAAGGGCGGTTGAAGACAGGGACTCCTCCGCGTATTGATGCCAACACCATCGATTTTTCCCGCCTGGAAGTCCAACCTGGCGATAGTGACCCAATTCCGGTGTTCTCTTATATGGGTGATGTTTCCATGCATCCCCAACAGATGCCGTGCTGGATTACGCATACCAACGAGCGTACTCACGACATTATTCGCTCGGGTCTGGATCGCTCGCCCATGTATAGCGACCAAGGCACCATTGAGGGTATTGGCCCACGTTACTGCCCGTCGATCGAAGACAAGATTCATCGCTTTGCGGACAAGAGTAGTCACCAGGTGTTTTTGGAGCCTGAAGGCTTGAGCACGACTGAGATCTACCCTAACGGTGTCTCGACCAGCTTGCCTTTTGATATCCAATTGGCTATGGTGCGCAGCCTGCCAGGTTTGGAGAACGCTCGCATCATGCGTCCGGGTTACGCGATTGAGTACGATTATTTCGATCCTCGATCCCTGTATCCCACCTTGGAAACTAAACAGATTCGTGGCTTGTTCTTTGCCGGCCAGATCAATGGCACGACGGGTTACGAAGAAGCAGCCGCTCAGGGCTTGTTGGCCGGGGTGAACGCCGCTCGTTTGGCGCAAGAGAAAGAGCAGTGGTATCCACGTCGCAATGAGGCCTACTTAGGCGTGTTGGTGGATGACTTGATTACCCGTGGGGTGACCGAGCCATACCGCATGTTTACCTCTCGCGCGGAGTACCGTTTGAGCCTGCGGGAAGATAATGCTGACCAGCGTTTGACTGAAATGGGGCGTGAGCTGGGCTTGGTAGACGATGCTCGCTGGGATCAATTCAATCGTAAGCGCGATGCTGTCGCACGTGAAATCGAGCGCTTGAAGGGTACTTGGGTAAACCCTCGCAGCCTGCCCGCTGAGCAGGCGAACGCACTGTTAGGTAAAAATATCGAACGGGAATACTCCTTCTTCGATTTGCTCAAGCGCCCCGAAGTGGACTATGCAAAACTGATGGCTGTGCTCAATGACCAAGGCACACCCGTAGCAGGTCCTGGTCTGGAAGACCCGGTGCATGTTGAGCAGGTGGAAATTCAGGTGAAGTATGCGGGCTATGTGGCGCGTCAGCAGGATGAGGTGACTCGTCAGGCAGCTCTGGAAGAGCAGGCCATTCCAGAGGATCTGGATTACGACGACATCAAAGGATTGTCGATTGAAGTGCGTCAACGCTTGAAGGCTGCCAAACCTTTAACCATTGGTCAGGCCGGACGTGTTCAAGGTGTGACACCTGCGGCAGTTTCCTTGTTGTTGGTACACCTGAAGCGCAAGCAAAAAAGCAAACATACGGCATGAGCGATATTTTTTCAAAACGGCTGAATCAGGCCCTGCAAGACTTGGGCCTGGATCAGGACCCTGTCCTGGTGCGCAAGCTATTGGACTACATTAGTCAGCTACAGCGCTGGAACCGTACTTATAATCTGACCGCTCTGCGTGACCCAGATCAAATGCTGGTGCAACATATTTTTGATAGCCTGTCGGTTGTTCGCCCGTTCCAGGAGTACCTGGCCAGCACCAATCAAACGGCACAAAAATCAGTGCGGATTGTGGATGTCGGGTCAGGTGCTGGTTTGCCGGGTGTTGTTTTGGCAGCATCATGTTCCACGTGGAACATTACGTGTATTGATGCTGTCGAGAAAAAAATGGCATTTGTTCAACAAATGGTTGGGGCTCTGGCCTTGCCCAATTTGTCGGCAATGCATGTGCGTGTAGAGCAGCAGGAACCCATGCAGGCTGATATTGTGGTTTCCCGAGCTTTTTCTTCGCTGCTTGATTTTGTAAATTTGGCAGGCAGGCATGTTCGCCCAGGTGGGCGTATTGCAGCTATGAAAGGTAAAGAGCCTGATTCAGAAATAGCCGCATTGCAATCTGAAAGTAACTGGCAGGTCGAACGAATAGAATCATTAACCGTACCGGAGCTAGAGGCACAGCGTTGTCTAGTGTGGTTGGTGCAGCAAGGATAATCATGATTAAAAACGACGAAAAATCTCCCCGTGCCTATGTGTTTTGTATCGCCAATCAAAAAGGCGGGGTAGGGAAGACGACCACAGCGATCAATTTGGCAGCCGCGCTTGCTGTACTGAAGAAAAAAGTACTGTTGATTGACCTGGATCCCCAGGGCAATGCCACGATGGGTAGCGGCATTGATAAAAACAGCTTGTCTGGCAATCTGTACCAGGTTCTGATTGGCGATGAAAGTATTGCTAACGTAAAGATACATTCGGAAACAGGTGGGTATGACGTCTTGCCTTCCAATAGGGAGCTGTCGGGCGCGGAAATTGACCTGATCCAGATGCAAGAGCGTGAGCAACAACTCAAACAGGCGCTGGCCCAGGTTCTGGACGATTACGATTTTGTGCTGATTGACTGCCCACCGACCTTGTCCCTGCTGACGCTAAATGGCCTGGCCAGTGCGCACGGGGTCATCATCCCTATGCAGTGCGAGTACTTTGCTCTGGAAGGGCTGTCGGACCTGGTCAATACAGTCAAGCGGGTCTATCGCAATATCAACCCGGATTTGCAGTTGATTGGCTTGCTGCGAGTGATGTTTGATGGTCGTGTTACCTTGCAGCAGCAAGTCTCCAGTCAGATCGAGACGCACTTTGGCGATAAGGTGTTCAAGACAGTTGTGCCACGTAATGTGCGTTTGGCTGAAGCGCCAAGCCACGGTATGCCAGGTATTGTGTACGACAAAAACTCCCGGGGTGCCAAGGCCTATATGGACTTTGGCAAAGAGCTGATCAAGCGCTTGAAGAAAGACTCCCGCAGCGATAAGGCGTAAGGCACACAAGAATCAATAGGAATGTAAGCATGGCTACACGAAAACCCAAAGGTCTAGGTCGAGGCTTGGACGCCTTGCTCGGCGCAGACGCAGGCGCTATCGCAACCATAGGGAAAAAGGGCGAAGCAACGGTGAGCGATGGCCCACCTTCCAGCTTGCCCGTCAAACTGCTGAAGGCCGGGGTGTATCAACCGCGTACTCGCATGGACGAGGGCGCCTTGAACGAGCTGGCAGAGTCCATCCGTGCACAAGGGGTGATGCAACCTATTCTGGTGCGTCCTTTGTCGGGCAAGGAGAAGGGCAAGTACGAGATCATTGCCGGTGAACGCCGTTTCCGCGCATCGCAAATTGCAGGCCTGGAAGAAGTGCCAGTCCTGGTGCGCGAGGTAGGCGACGAAAACGCCGCCATCATGGCCCTGATCGAAAATATTCAGCGTGAAGATCTGAATCCGCTGGAAGAGGCGCAAGGCGTCAAGCGACTGCTGGACGAGTTCGGCCTGACGCACGAACAGGCCGCTCAGGCCATCGGCCGTTCACGGTCTACTACCAGCAACCTGTTGCGTCTGATTAACCTGGCAGAGCCTGTCCAGATCATGTTGCTGGCCGGTGATATTGATATGGGCCATGCCCGTGCCTTGCTGGCGATGGATGCGGCACGCCAAATCATGTTGGCCAATGAAGTTATTGCTCGCCGTTTGTCGGTGCGTGAAACTGAAAAACTGGTTGCCCGTGCCTTGCATGAGGATGATGAGCCCGCCAGCAAGCAGGCCCAGAATAAAGCCAGCCGCAATGGTGATGTACAGCGCTTTGAAAAGGTTCTGTCTGACCACCTGGGTACCAAAGTGACTTTGAAGGTCGGTGCCAAGGATAAAGGCCAGTTGCAGATTGCTTTTCATGGCTGGGAACATCTGAATGCCTTGTTGGAAAAACAGGGCTTGTCGTCCTTGCTGGAGCAGACAGACGATTAAGTCTGGCTAAAGCCATGCGATAGCAGTTAAAAAACCGACCTCATCAGGTCGGTTTTTTTCATGGTTCGTGATTTTCTAGGCACTCGCCCAGGAGCAGGGCAGCGGTTTAAAACGGAGTTAAATAAGAAAAAGGCAGTAAAGTATCTTTTGCTTACAAAAATAAATGCTGAAAACAAGAAAAAACTATGTGTTTACCCGTATTTCAAGCTGATTTTCAGGGGGCAGACACATAAAAAAGCGGCCTCAAAGACTCCCAAAAATAGTGACAAAACCAGTAAGAAAACCGCTTGAATTCAGGTTTTTTTTAAAAAATCATCGAATTATTCAGTTTTCGGCCCAAAAGGCTTGACGACTTCATAAAACATGTCCATAATTCGATTTTCGCTCAGGGTGGGATGTCCGAGTGGTTAAAGGAGGCAGACTGTAAATCTGTTGACCCTGCGTCTACGTTGGTTCGAATCCAACTCCCACCACCAGCATTTTTCTAAAGTCCGCCAGCAAGGCGACTTTAGGAGAGGGTGAAGAAAAGTCTGCGGGTGTAGCTCAATGGTAGAGCAGAAGCCTTCCAAGCTTAAGACGAGGGTTCGATCCCCTTCACCCGCTCCAAGTTTTAAAATCTTCGGCTTTTCTTGGCTGAAGTTGAATGCCCATGTGGCTCAGTGGTAGAGCACTCCCTTGGTAAGGGAGAGGTCACGCGTTCGATCCGCGTCATGGGCACCACATCTCTCTCTCATCTCATATCGCTTATCCCTTCAGGAGTCTGCCATGGCTAAAGG
>NZ_JAPKNA010000006.1:0-276735 GCF_026344135.1 Alcaligenes parafaecalis
GCATCACCTCGCCCTAATCGTCCTGACTATCATCCCTTACCCCCTCCTCACCCTCCTCACCCTCCTCACCCTCACCCTCACCCTCACCCTCACCCTCCCCACTTCCCCACTGCACACTTCCCCACTTCCCCAAAAGTCTGTATGAGCCTTCTCCGACATTTCTCTTTTTCTAGAGCGATGAGGGGAACGCTGCGGTGGGCGAGTCAGGGCTCTGGCCGCGGTCTCTTGAGCTATCCAGGGTGCAAGCCCTGTGCTGTCTGAGCGGGGCGCTTGTGGTTCGTCCGGGGGACGAACCACCCCGTGAGTTCACAGGGCGCCTGGATAGCTCAAGAGACAAGGGCACCCGTGCGCAGCACGGGCCGGGGCCCCGCCACACCGCAGCGTTCCCCTCATCGCTCTAGAAAAACTGAGCCAATCTCAACAACAAGACTCAAACAGCAGACAATAAAAAACGCCACCTGAACCCAGATGGCGTTTTCTTCAATCCGCTTAAGCCTTGAGCATCAAGGATGACGCGAAACAGCCTCAGCAGGTTGGCGCGTCAACAGAGCCAGCAGCTCCGCCAGTTCACGCTGCAATTCACGGCGATCGATCACCATATCAATGGCGCCCTTCTCCAGCAGGAACTCGGCACGCTGGAAGCCTTCAGGCAGCTTCTCACGCACCGTCTGCTCGATCACGCGGGGACCGGCAAAGCCGATCAAAGCATTAGGCTCAGCAATCACCACATCGCCCATAAAGGCGAAACTGGCCGACACCCCACCCATTGTTGGGTCCGTCAAAATGCTGATGAACGGCAGACCTGCCTCGGACAGCTCGGCCAAAATAGCCGTCGTCTTGGCCATCTGCATCAAGGAGAACAAGCTCTCCTGCATACGAGCACCGCCAGAAGCGGCCACGCAGATGAAAGGACTGCGATTAGCAATAGCCGCTTGCACACCACGAGTGAAGCGTTCGCCAACCACCGAACCCATGGAACCAGCCATGTACTCAAACTCGAAACAAGCCACGACCGCAGGCACAGACAAAATCGTGCCGCTCATCACCACCATGGCTTCAGTTTCGCCCGTTTGCTTGGCCGCCTCGGAAACGCGTTCCGTGTACTTACGTGAATCACGGAACTTCAAAGGGTCCATAGGACGGGTGTTGGAACCAATCTCAGTCTGGCCTTCGGGGTCCAGCAAGGATTTGATCCGGCCACGCGCACCAATACGCATGTGATGGCTGCACTTGGGGCAGACATTCAAGGTTGCCTGGAGATCTTCCTTGTAGAGCACAGACTCACACGACGGACATTTCACCCACAGCCCTTCGGGAACACGACGGCTGCTTTCGGGGTTACGGTTAATTCGCGGCGGGAGTATTTTCTCGATCCAGCTCATTGTTAGATCCTGTTTTCGCTTGGCCGACACCCGGCCCGCCAAGCTCTTTATTCTGAAAAAAAGCGCCTGTTCATCAAGAACAGGCAGATGATTCTATACGCGGAATAGGTATTTAGGCTAATTATCCAATGCCTGACGTATCTGCGCGAGCCATTGGCTGGCCGCTGCAACTGCAGCAGCATCCACGTCTTTGGGCTCCTTGCCGGCATTTTCCTGCACCGCCTGCTCCATCGTCTGGATCAGCTTGGAGCCAATAACCACGGCATCTGCACTACGGGAAATCGCTTTGGCGCTTTGTGCATCGCGAATCCCGAAACCCACTCCGACCGGAATTTTGACGTGCTGGCGAATGCGCTGCAAGTGGTGCTCCACGTCAGCCACATCAATCTGGGCCGAGCCGGTCACCCCTTTCAGGGACACATAATACACATAGCCCTGAGCCAGAGTAGCCACTTTGGCGATACGCTCGTCAGTCGACGTGGGCGAGAGCAGGAAAATCGTATCCACACCCTGCTCGGTCAGCAAACGGGTGAAATCGGTGGACTCTTCAGGCGGGTAATCCACCGTCAGCACCCCGTCCACCCCCGCTTTACCAGCCATCACGGCAAACTCGGCCTGGCCGATGCGCTCGATGGGATTGGCGTATCCCATCAACACCACCGGCGTTTCCTCGTCGATCAGGCGAAACTGCTGCACGATCTCCAGCACTTTACGCAAACCGACGCCACGGCTGATGGCGCGTTCAGCAGCTTGCTGAATGACGGGACCATCGGCCGTAGGATCAGAAAACGGCACACCCAATTCAATGACATCCGCCCCGGCCTGACGCAATGCATGCATCAGAGCCACGGTCGCAGGCACCGAAGGATCGCCAGCCGTAATATAAGGCACCAGGGCGCAGCGCCCGTTCAAACCTTCAAACGTCTTTTTCAGACGCACATTACTCGACATATCAGTTCCCGATTGCTTACAGAGTCAAGCCGCCGTACTCGGCGACCGTGTGCATGTCTTTGTCGCCACGACCGGACAAACTGACCAGGATAATTTTATCCTTGGGCAAAGTCGGGGCGATGCGAGCCGCATGAGCCAAGGCGTGCGAAGACTCCAGCGCAGGCATAATGCCTTCGATACGGCAGCAATCGTGAAACGCCTTCAGGGCATCTTCATCGGTGCAGGTAGCGTATTGGGCACGGCCACAGTCTTTCAGCCAAGCATGTTCAGGGCCGACACCGGGATAATCCAGACCAGCCGACACCGAGTGCGTAGGCATGACATTGCCGTCATCATCCTGCAGCACGTAGGTACGGTTGCCGTGCAACACACCAACCATGCCCTTGTTCAGGGAGGCCGAGTGCGCCAGCGTATCCAGACCACGACCAGCCGCTTCCACACCGATCAGTTCAACATCCTTGTGTTCGATATAGGGGTAGAAAATGCCCATGGCATTGGAACCACCACCCACCGAGGCCAGGACGTAATCAGGCTGACGACCAGCGTCCTGGGGCATTTGCTCCACACACTCGTCACCGATCACGCATTGGAAGTCGCGCACCATCATCGGGTAAGGATGAGGGCCAGCAACCGTACCAATGATGTAGAAGGTATTGCTGATATTGGTCACCCAGTCGCGCATGGCTTCATTCAGCGCATCTTTCAGGGTGCGCGAACCGGATTCCACGGGCACAACTGTCGCGCCCAGCAGTTTCATGCGGTACACATTGGAAGCCTGACGACGAACGTCTTCGCTACCCATATAGACCACACACTCCAGACCATAGCGGGCGGCAACGGTTGCCGTGGCCACGCCATGCTGGCCTGCACCGGTTTCCGCAATAATGCGTGGCTTGCCCATGCGGCGAGCCAGCAGAATCTGACCAATACAATTGTTGATCTTGTGCGCGCCAGTGTGATTAAGATCTTCGCGCTTGAACCAGATTTGAGCTCCACCTAGTTGCTCCGACCATCGACGAGCATGGTACACGGGGCTGGGACGACCGACAAAATGCTTGAGTTCATAGTGAAACTCGCGCAGAAACTCAGGATCGTTCCGATACTGTTCGTAGGCTGCTTTTAACTCGTCCAGGGCGTGGACCAGCGTTTCAGCGACAAACGAACCACCAAACTGACCAAAATGTCCATCCGGGTCGGGCAAGGTATAGGTTTTCAAAGCTCGCTCTCTTGATTGACAAGAACAATCGCGGGCACAACGCCCGCGAGGTTTAGGTTTACTGATTTTAGCAGTTCAGGACGAGTAGCGGCGGGCGCTGACGCCCGATAACTCGTTCAAAGCCACCAAGGCCTTTTGAATTTGCTCGCCATCACGCACTTCAATCGTGAAGATCATGCGTGTCAATGAACGTCGACTTAGGGTATTAATGCCGGTGACGTTCAAACGCAGGCGGGCAAACACTTCCGACAGATCGCGCAACAGGCTGGGATGCTCTTGAGCCTCAATCGCCAGATCTACCGGATATTGAGTATCTCCCGTATCGCCCCAATCCACACTAATAGCCCTTTCAGGCTGTCGCTCGGCCAATTCCTGATAGGACTTGCAGTCCGCACGGTGAATCGACACACCTCGGCCACGGGTCACGAAACCGGCAATCAGATCAGGCGGAGCAGGACGACAGCAACGAGCTAACTGTGTCATCAGCGAATCCACGCCTACCACCAGCACACCGCTTTTGCCTGTCTTGGACACGCTTTCCCGAGCCGCATCGAACACGCGCTGGACGGGTTCTTCTTCCGGAGTGTCCTCCCGGAACAAAGCGTCCACTTGCCGCAGGCTGAATTCGTCCTTGGCAACGGCTACATACAAGTCGTCCGCCTTGGCAAAACCCAGTTGCTGCGCCATCTGCTCCAGGTTTACTGCTGTGCGACCCAATCTTTGCAACTCTTTTTCGACCATATTCTGGCCTTGGGAGATGCGCTGCTGCAATTCAATCGCGTTAAACCAGGCCCGCACTTTGGAGCGCGAGCGTGGGCTGGCCAAAAAGCCTAGCTGCACATTCAACCAGTCCCGCGACGGGCCACCGGACTTGGCAGCCACAATCTCTACTGTCTGACCAGTCGACAGGCGAGTCGACAAAGGCACCATCTGCCCATCTACGCGTGCGCCCCGGCAACGGTGTCCCAGGTCGGTATGCAGGTAGTAGGCAAAATCGACCGGAGTCGCCCCCACGGGCAGCTCGATCACACGAGCCTGAGGTGTCAGCACATAAATGTGTTCGTCTTCCTGAGCCTTCAAGGGCCGGGCAACAGCAGGTTTCTTAGGGGTGGCTATTGCCACTTCGGTTTCAGCAGCAAGGTCTTTACTGGTTTCCGCCTTGGGAGCAGGCTCGGTCGCATTGGATGTCGCCGCTTCCCTATCCCAGGCCAACAACTGGCGCATCCAGGCGATTTTTCGGTCGTCCTCGCCATCGGCTGTCTGCTGACCGCCCTGCGCCCCGGCTTCCTTGTAGCGCCAGTGAGCAGCCATCCCGTATTCCGCAAACTGGTGCATGTCACGGGTGCGAATCTGAATCTCAAAGCAACGCCCCTGTGCATCCGCAATCACCGTATGCAGGGAGCGGTAGCCGTTGGGTTTGGGCCGGGAGATGTAATCATCAAACTCCTCGGGAACCGGCGTCCACAGCGAATGCACCACCGCCAGCGTGTGATAGCAACTGCGTTCATCATCCACAATGACGCGCAAGGCCCGCAAATCAAATAGCTGCTCAAAGTCCAGATGCTTGTTACGCATCTTGTTCCAGATACTGAAGATATGCTTGGGCCGACCGGAAACCTCAGCCACGATATGCTCGCGCTTCAAGGCGGCTAAAAGCTGGTCACGTACCTGGCTGATCAGGGTCTCGCGCTCTACCCGCTTATCTTCAAGCTGACTGGCAATATTCTTGTAGACCTCAGGATTCAGGAAGCGAAACGCCAGATCTTCCATTTCCCATTTGACCTGCCAAATCCCCAGCCGATTAGCCAGCGGCGTATACAGTTCCAGCGTCTCCCGGGCAAACTCCACCGGGCATACGGTTTTGGACTGTCTGTACCAGCGCAGGGACTGTAGGCGGGAGGCCAGACGCATCATCACAATGCGCAAATCTGCGGCCATTGCCAACAGCATCTTGCGCTTCATTTCTTTTTGATCGCCCCCGCCCGTCTGCTCTTTGGCCTGACCGGTAATAGAGCCCAAGCGATACAAGGCACGCGAGCCGCGTACCAGTGTCATCACTTCGGCGCCAAAGGCTTTTTGAACCGGGTCCTGCTTGACCTCCGGCCCAGGGGAGGGAGTGACGGCCAGCAAGGCGCTGGCTCGGGTTTGAGCGTCCACACCCAGGCCCGCCAAAATAAGCGCTACCTGAGCGCAATGGCTGTCCAAGGGTTCGCCGGTACTTCCGGCCAGATCCAGCAAAATAGGTCCCGCCCAGTCGGCAGCCGCCTGTAACAGCGTACGCCCTGCTTCATCCAGTCCGTGGCTGGCTTGCGCGAACCATAGAGGATTGAAGGCCGACTCGGCCATAGGGGGAGAAGCAGTGTGATTCATGTGGATTACGTCGATGTGGCCACTCAGCGCTGAAGTGGCTCTCTATACTGTAGACGCTAGTCTATCACCGCGAGTAAGAGCTTATGAGTCTGAACACATGCCGCCAGCTTCTGTTGATTTGGCACTCCCGTACCGGCGCGGCCCGGCAATTGGCCGAACAGGCCGAAGAAGGTGCCCTGAAGGTGCTCAAGGAACTGGGCGAGACAGAACAGGTCTGTATCAAACGCTTGCATTGTGATCAGGTGCAGGCACAGGATTTGCGTGATTCGCAGGCCTATTTATTCTGCGCCCCCGAGAATCTGGGTAGCCTGAGTGGGGCCATGAAAGAGTGCCTGGACCGGAACTATTACGAGGTGCTGGATCAGCTCAATGGACGTCCGTACACCGCGCTGATCAGCGCGGGCAGCGATGGGCAAGGTGCACAGCGGCAACTGGAACGGATTTGTACCGGCTGGCGGCTAGATTTGGCCGCCCCTGTCCGTATATTCAATTTTCACGCCCAGACGCCAGAAACTATTCTGGCTTCCAAGACCTTGAATGAAGAGCAAATTGCCCTGGCTCGGGAAGCCGGTGGGCATCTGGCGGCCCTGCTTTGTCTATGAAAAAAGCCCTTTGCATTAAGCAAAGGGCTTTGAATCGACTTTATCGCATGACATAGCCAAAAGCTTAAGCTGGCGGCAACTGAAAAACCTGCCGCAAGTAAGCCAAATACGCCGGATCATCACACATGGTCTTTTCAGGCGCATCCGAGACTTTCGCCACCGGCTGACCATTGCAACGCACCATTTTCATGACGATCTGCAAAGGCTCATGGCCCAGGTCATTGGTCAGATTGGTGCCAATCCCGAAAGACACTTTGCAGCGCCCAGCAAAACGCAGGGCCAGCTCAATAGCTTTAGGAATAGTCAGGCCATCAGAGAACACCAGGGTCTTGGTACGCGGATCGGTACGGTTGGCTTGATAATGCGCCAGCAAGCGTTCGCCCCAGATGAAAGGGTCGCCCGAGTCGTGACGGGCACCGTCAAACAGCTTGCAGAAGTACATGTCAAAGTCGCGCAGGAAAGCATCCATGCCGTAGACATCCGACAAGGCAATGCCCAGGTCACCGCGATACTCTTTGGCCCACACTTCCAGGGCAAAAATCTGCGAATCACGCAAGCGAGGGCCCAAAGCCTGACAAGCCTGCAAGTATTCGTGACCCATAGTGCCCAGTGGCGTCACCCCATACTTCATGGCCAGCCAGACGTTGCTGGTCCCCGCAAAATGCGGCTTCATCTGGTCAATCATGGTGGTGACCACTTCTTCGTGCCACTGCTTGGAAAAGCGGCGGCGCGTACCGTAGTCAGCCACACGGAAATCGCTCAAGGCAGGATCATCCACCACCAGGCGCATTTTGGACTGCAGGCGTTCACGCCCTTCGGTCCATGGCGGCTGCGGACGCTCGTTACGGAAGTAAACCTCGTTCACAATGGCCAGCACCGGGATCTCGAACAGGATCGTGTGCAGCCAGGGGCCCTGGACCGAAATCTCGATCTCGCCAGGCTTGTCCCCCGCCTGCACTTGGATACAACGCTCCGGCAGATGGAACAGTCCCAGGAAATCGACAAAATCGCTTTTTATAAAGCGTAGACTACGCAAATAATCCAGCTCGGCGTCTGAAAAACGCAACTGGCACAGCGCATGAATTTCCGCCCGGATCTCATCCAGGTACTGGCTCAAATTAATGTTGGGAGTACGGCATTTATAGCGATACTCCACATGCGCAGCGGGGAAATGATGCAGAACAACCTGCATCATGGAAAACTTGTACAGGTCCGTATCAAGTAAAGAGGTAATGATCATCACAAACCTACCGATTTTGATTGCGCAACCATAGCACGGGCGCCCATTCTTGCGTACCGCTATCTAGCAGGTGAGCTATTGCGCCATCTCAATAAGCAAGAAGCTGAATATTCGTTAAAATCGAAAGATTCGATTTAAATCCCATTTTTATCGTTCAGGCCCTGTGCGTTGTCACGCACCCCATCCACGACCCTTTGCCGTGACTGACCGCCTTAGCGATACCGCAGGAGTGTTACTGAAATGACCCACGTCGTCACCGAAAACTGTATCAAGTGCAAATTCACCGATTGTGTGGATGTGTGCCCCGTAGACTGTTTTCGTGAAGGCCCGAACTTTCTGGTGATCGACCCGGACGAATGCATCGATTGCGCCGTCTGTATTCCCGAATGCCCGGCCAATGCCATTTTTGCTGAAGAAGACGTCCCGCAGGACCAGGTTCCCTTTATCGAGTTGAATGCCGAACTGACCCCGATCTTTGGCAGCATCAACCGCTCCAAAAAACCGCTGGAAGATGCGGACGACTGGAACGGTGTGGAGAACAAACTACAGTATCTGGAGCGCTAAGCCTTTAGCCTGCCCTATACCAGCCAGACCGGGTGGCTGCATTTGTACCCAGCCACTCTTGCGCCCAATCTCGCCTTTTGATAAAAAAACTTGCCGCACTGCAGCAAGGGAAAATCCCAAGTACAGAGGAACGGTAAACGTCGTATTGTTTCCCACAGGAATAAGCATATACATTCCTCTGTATCAAATTAGGCAACACCAAGGCGCACACTATGCTTTACGATCTGCACGAACTTCAGCGGTCCTTTTTGGCCCCGCTGGCTGCCTTTACCGGCACCAGCTCCCAATGGTTCTCCAACCCCTACAGTCCACTGGCCTATACCCCCCTGTCGCGCCAACTGGCGGCGGCCTCTGAACTGGTACACCGTATCGGCAAAGATTACGAGAAACCGGCCTGGGGTCTGAGCGAAACTCAGATTGACGGGCAAACCGTTGCCGTGCGCGAGGTCGAGCATCTCAGCAAGCCCTTCTGTAGACTGATCCACTTCGAGCGCGATCACCCCAAGGCGGCTCAAGACCCCACGATTTTGCTAGTTGCTCCCCTGTCCGGCCACCACGCCACCTTGCTGCGCGAAACCGTCCGTGCACTGCTGCCTGATCATTCGGTGTATGTCACCGACTGGATTGACGCCCGCATGGTGCCCCGTACGGCTGGCCCCTTCCATCTGGACGACTACGTGCTCTATGTACAAGAGTTCATCCAGACACTGGGCCCCAGTGTGCACGTCATGTCGGTTTGCCAGCCCACCGTGCCGGTACTGGCCGCCGTCTCGCTGATGGCAACCCGTCGCTCGGCCGTGATGCCGCGCAGCATGATCATGATGGGTGGCCCTATCGATACCCGTCAGTCGCCCACCGAGGTCAATCGCCTGGCGACGACCAAATCGTATTCCTGGTTTGAAAACAATCTGATTCACCGCGTACCAACCAAGTACCCCGGGGCTCACCGTCGTGTCTACCCCGGCTTTTTACAACACGCCGGTTTTGTGGCCATGAACCCGGATCGTCACGTCAGCTCGCACTACGATTTTTATCAGCACCTGATCAAGGGCGATGATGACGACGCCCAGGCCCACCGCCGTTTCTACGACGAATACAATGCCGTGCTGGATATGCCCGCCGAGTTCTATCTGGACACCATCCGCATCGTGTTCCAGGAACACCGCCTGCCCAAAGGCCAATGGCACGTGCATGGCGAACAAGTCCGCCCACAGGATATTGATGGCGTAGCCTTGTTTACCATTGAAGGCGAGCTGGACGATATTTCCGGCCAGGGTCAGACCCATTCAGCTCAAGGGCTGTGCTCGAAAATCGCTCCCGACCTTAAACAACAATTCACCGCGCCCAACTGTGGTCATTACGGGATTTTCTCCGGAAGCCGTTGGCGCACCCTGATCTGTCCTAAAATCAGAGACTTCATCCGTCAGCACAACTGATATTTGGCTTACGCCGTTTCTGACGGGGCCAGATGGCCCCGTTTTTGCATTCATGTCCGACACCTTAATACGGCGCATTGACGCCCTGCTCCCTCAAACCCAGTGCACCCGCTGTGGTTACGACGCCTGTTTGCCCTATGCCCAAGCCATCGCTCTTGAAGGCGAGGCGATCAACCGCTGCCCGCCCGGCGGGCAGGAAGGCGTGCAAGCCCTGGCCGAACTGCTGGAGCGCGAAGCTCTGCCTTTGGACCCCGCCTGTGGCGAATTCACCGGTCCCAGTCGAGCGGTAATTATTGAAGAGCACTGCATAGGCTGTACCTTGTGTATTCAAGCCTGTCCGGTCGATGCCATTATTGGCGCCAACAAACTGATGCACACCGTGCTGGCCGACCGCTGTACAGGCTGTGAGCTCTGTGTGCCGCCCTGTCCGGTGGACTGCATCAGCATGGTGCCTACCGATGAATGGAATAGCGCACAGGCCGAGCAGGCGCGTCAGGATACCGAGCAACGCCGCGACCGCCTGCTGGCTCGCCACAAGGAAAGCTCGGATCTGGCAGCCCGTACCCTGGCCAATAAACCCGTTCTGGCCAATACAGCCGATCAGGCCGATAAACGAGAGGCGTCGATTGCCTCTGCCCTGGCTCGCGCCCGTGCCCGCCGTGCCAGCAAGACTGCAAGCGGAACCACGCCATGAACGCTGCCAAGCGCCACGAGATTTTCAGCCGTTTTCAGGCGGCCAACCCCAAGCCCACCACCGAGCTGGAATACGCTGACACCTTTCAGTTGCTGATTGCGGTCATCTTGTCCGCACAGGCCACAGACCGTTCCGTGAATCTGGCCACCGCCCGTTTCTTCCCGGAACATGGCACGCCGGAAGGGATTTTGGCCATGGGTGAAGAAGGTTTGCGAGAAGCCATCAAGACCATTGGCCTGTACAAGACCAAGGCTGCCAATGTCATCAAGACCTGTCAGATGCTGCTGGACCTGCATCAAGGCAAAGTTCCCTGTGACCGCGCTGCTCTGGAAGCCCTTCCAGGCGTAGGTCGCAAAACTGCCAATGTTGTTTTGAACACGGCCTTCGGCTTGCCCACCATTGCCGTCGATACGCATATTTTCCGCGTCGCCAACCGCACTGGCATTGCTCCGGGAAAGAACGTGGTTGAAGTGGAAAAAAAGCTGGAAAAAGTGATTCCCAAGCCTTTCTTGCTGGACGCCCACCACTGGCTGATTTTGCATGGTCGCTATATCTGTGTGGCTCGCAAACCCAAGTGTCCACAATGTGGTATTTCAGATTTGTGCGACTTCAAGCCCAAAACTGTTAACACTTAAGTAACACATGACCGGTTTAACAACATTTGTTTACTAAACAGTGTATTAAACCGGACCTTCCTATGACAAACCCGCATAGTTTTGCTTTCTTGGCGCTTCCATACTGAAACGCATGAAGGACTCTGCCTACCGTTTGCTGACGATGGAATCACCGCAGTAAGAGGCAAAGAACAGAAATCGGGTTCCTGCGCCAGCCAGCCAACGTACAGGCCCTTATTGACGACTCACGACAAGGAGCGTTTCTCATGACACGGGCTGCCCTGGATATTGAGAACCTGTACGCCTGGCACCGAGAGTTCCCGCTCTTGCGCGGATTGAATTTGCAGGTGGCCTCTGGCGAAGTCTGCACGGTACTGAGCCGCAACCGGGCTGGCCGCAGCGCCATGCTAAGAGCCATTGTCGGTTTGACGGATAGCCGTCGCGGATCCGTCCGTATTCAAGGTACCGAAGCCATCCACCTGAACCAGCATCAGTTGGCAGATCTGGGCGTTGGCTACAGCCCTTACGAGCAAAGTATCTTCACAGGCCTGAGTTGCGAGGAAAACCTCCTGCTACCACCTGCCATCGGGACGACCCTGGGTGGAGGAATGTCTCTGGTGCAAATCTATGAGCTCCTGCCCTGCCTGGAGCAACGCCGCCATCACATGGCTACCCAGCTCTCCACCGGTGAACAAAAGGTTCTGGCCATTGCCCGTTTACTGCGCACCGGTGTGAACCTGCTGCTTTTGGATAAAGTATCCGAAGGTCTGGCACCTGTGCAGGCCCAAACACTGACCAGGTTGATCTGCACGTTACGCAACGAGGGCTATACCATTGTGCTGGCGGAACAGTGTCCGCAATTCTCGGCCGAGTTCAGCGATCAGTTTCATGTGCTGGAACAAGGGCAAATTATCGAGCGCTTCAGCAAAGCCGAATTGAGCCATAAATACGAGGCTCTGCACGCACTCCTGAATGTATGAGCCCTTGATCCCGGCTGTTACCAGGTGATGCGAAAAACAGACATAGAGGCCGAATCGGCCTCGCATGAATCCTGCTTTCTTGATCTACAACAAGGTCAGGCGGCCAACTACTTCTGAAGCTTGCTTTGGATCAAATCCGCAGGCCCAGCCCTCATGCACTCTGTAGGCTTTACACATCCCTACGGAGCTCCTATGAAAACCCGCCACTTGATTCCAGGTCTGCACCTGTCCCTGCTCGCCGTTGGACTGGCTGCTGTCTTGTACGCCCCCCAGGGCCAAACACACGAAGCGGGTGATTTCTTGCTTAAAGGCGGTGTGACCTGGGTAGCTCCAAAATCCAATAACGGCTCGGTCGCTGACGGCACCGTGGATCTGGATGTAGGCAATAACGCACGCCCCAGCTTTTCGCTGACCTACATGGCCACTCGCAACATTGGTATTGAACTGCTGGGCGCGTTCCCCTTCCAGCACAATATCGACAGCAATCTGGGCCGTATCGGCAAGACCAAGCACTTGCCCCCAACCCTGAGCCTGCAATACCACTTCCTGCCCGACAGCAACTTCCAACCCTATGTGGGCGTGGGCGTGAACTACACCATGTTCTTTGACACCGAGTCGCGTGGTGCGCTGGCGGGTTCGGACCTGAAGCTGAAAAATAGCTGGGGTTTTGCAGCCCAGGTCGGCGTGGATTACAAACTGGATAACAACTGGTTCCTGAACGCCGATATCCGCTACATCAGCATCCGCCCAGACGTGAAGCTGAACGGTCAGTCCATTGGTAAAGCCAAGCTGGACCCCGTGGTTGCCACCATCGGGGTCGGCTACCGCTTCTAAGCGCTGGCTTCTTCCTGCTCGCGTTTGCCCTGCCCCAAGCCCAGATAGCTTTCTATCACTCGGGGATTATGAGCCAGGTCAGACGCGGGCCCTTGCAGCACCACATCGCCCGTCTCCAGTACATAACCGTAGTCAGCCACTTGCAAAGCGGCACGAGCATTTTGCTCGACCAGCAAGATGGCCACGCCGGTACTGCGCAGTCGGGCGATGATCATGAAGATCTCCCGCACCACACGCGGCGCCAGGCCCAGGCTGGGTTCATCCAGCATCAGTACCTTGGGTTGCGCCATCAAGGCACGGCCCACAGCCAGCATCTGCCGCTCCCCACCTGACAAAGTCCCTGCCAACTGGGTACGACGCTCTTTCAAGCGTGGGAACAAGGTATAGACCTTGTCCATCGTGTCGCGCCAGCCGGGATGACGGGCACGATACAGGCGAAAGCCACCCAGCAGCAGATTGTCTTCCACCGTCATGCTGCCAAACAGCTCACGGCGCTCCGGCACCAGAGAAATACCGGCCGCCACGCGACGCTCTACTTCCCAGTGGCTGATTTCCTGGCCTTCGTACTGCACCGAACCTGTACTACGGCCCACGCTGGGCAAAGAGCCCATCATGGCGTTCAGCAAGGTGGATTTACCGGCACCGTTGGCACCAATCACAGTGACAATGCTGCCTGCACGTACGTCCAGGCTGGCCCCCATCACGGCACTGACTTTGCCGTATTGAGCCGCCAGATTGTCCACCTTCAAAATAATGTCATTCGATTGTGCCGAACTCATAGCGCTGCTCCTGCCGAGGCGGGCTCATTGACCTGATCCAGATCCAGGTCGTCATCAATACCACCCAGGTAGGCTTCCAGCACGGCTGGATTTTCCTGAATTTCCTTGGGCAAACCTTCGGCCAGCTTGGTGCCAAAATCCATGACAACCAGCTTGTCCGTCAAATTCATGACAAAGTCCATGTCATGCTCAACCAGCAAAATGCTCATGCCTTCGCTACGCAACTGATCCAGCACTTTGGCCAGTTCCTGCTTTTCTTTGTAGCGCAAGCCAGCAGCCGGTTCGTCCAGCAGCAAGAGCAAAGGATCAGAGGCCAGTGCACGGGCGATTTCCAGAATACGCTGCTGACCCAAGGCCAGATTGCCAGCCTCTTCATACAGATAATCACCCAAGCCCACACGCTGCAGTTGAACAGCGGCTTCGTGCAACAGCTCGGCTTCGCTACGGCGTTCGGTGTGCAAGACCGCCGACACCACACCCACCTTGCGACGCAAGTGAGCGCCCAGCGCCACGTTTTCCAGCACAGTCATGGTTGGCAGCAATTGCACGTGCTGGAAAGTACGACCTACGCCCAGACGCGAGATTTCGCGAGCAGGCTGACCATCAATCCGTTTACCCAGGAAGCTGACCTGACCGCTGGTTGCCGACAAGACGCCGGTAATCAGGTTGAAGGTCGTGCTCTTGCCTGCGCCGTTAGGACCGATCAGGCCCATGATCTGACCCGCATTCAAGGTGAAGCTGATGTCGTTCACCGCCACCAGACCACCAAACTCCTTGCGGATCTTGTTCACTTCCAGAACCAGCGAACCGGCCTGGGGACGTTCACGCTGAGGCAGTGCCTCGGCTTGCGGAGGAGCTGCTTGATTGCGTTTCTGCGCACCAAAGATCTGCTCCCAGGCTTTTTGCAAGATAGGCCACAGACCATCACGGGCGTACTGCAAAATCAGGACCATCAAGATACCGAATACGATCAGCTCGAAGTTGATGTCGGTATTGAGCAGCTTGGGCAACCAGTTCTGCAATTGATCCTTCAGGCTCAGCACCAGAGCCGAACCCAGCACGGCACCCCAGACACTGCCTGCTCCACCCAACACCGCCATGAACAGATATTCAATACCGTAGTTCAGGCCGAAGGGGCTGGGCGACACAGCGCGCTGGTAGTGGGCGTAGAGCCAGCCCGACACGCAAGCCAGCAAGGCAGCGTAAACGAACACAATGACCTTGTAATTGGCCATGTTCACGCCAAAGGACTCAGCCATGCCGCTGCCATGTTTCAGGGCGCGAATAGCACGACCAGGACGGGAATTCAGCAAGTTGCGAGTGCCCCACATGGCCAGCAAGGCGAAAGCCCAGATCAGGTAGTAAATATCCCGGCCTGAGGCCAAGGAAATACCAAAGAACTCCAAAGGCGCAATACCGGAAATACCGTCGTACTGCCCCAGGAACTCCAGGTTACCGAACAGGTAGTACAGGGCCAGACCCCAGGCCAAGGTACACAGTGGCAAGAAGTGACCCGACAAACGCAGCGTGATCGCGCCCAGAATGTAGGCC
The DNA here is from genome assembly GCF_026344135.1 of Alcaligenes parafaecalis. Taxonomy (NCBI): domain Bacteria; kingdom Pseudomonadati; phylum Pseudomonadota; class Betaproteobacteria; order Burkholderiales; family Alcaligenaceae; genus Alcaligenes; species Alcaligenes parafaecalis. The sequence goes on from NZ_JAPKNA010000006.1 coordinate 15,214, forward strand.
ACCATCATGGTCACGGCCATGCCGATCAGCAGGTTAAACCAGGGCGACCAGCCCAAACGGGCGGTCAGATAGGCTGTGGTGTAAGCACCCAGGCCCACAAAGGCTGCCTGACCGAAAGAGGTCAAACCGCCCACACCGGTCAACAGCACCAGACCCAGAACCACCAGGCTGGTCAAACCAATATAGTTAAGCTGGGTAATCCAGAATTCGGGCGTTGCGCCCAGTTGCGGCAAGACCAACAGAACCGCAATAAACAATAGCGTCAGCAAGTGTCTCATGTGATTTACTCCTCATCATCCACGTGCTTGCTACCGAAGGAGCGCCACAACAACACCGGTATCACCATGGTAAATACAATAACTTCTTTATAGGCACTGGCCCAGAAAGAGGAAAACGCCTCCAGAACACCCAGGAACAACGCGCCGAACAGGGTGACGGGGTAGCTGATCAGACCGCCAAAAATTGCGGCCACAAAGCCTTTCAGACCGATCAGGAAGCCCGTGTCGTAATAGATGGTCGTCACAGGAGCGATCAGCATGCCGGACAAGGCACCAATGGCGGCTGCCAGAGTAAACGTCAGCGAACCGGACATATTGGTGCTGATACCCACCAGACGAGCACCGCGACGGTTCACCGCCGTTGCACGCAAGGCGCGACCATACAGGGTCTTACCGAAAAAGCCCCATAGAGCCAGAATCAGCAGCACACAAGCGCCCATCACAAAGAAGGTTTGTGCGGACCAGCTCACGGCGCCTAAAGAGATTTCACCTTCCATGAAGGGGGGCGTACGCCAGCCCTCAGGACCGAAGAACACCAGACCCAGGCCCGTCAGCGCAAAGTGCACCGCCACCGAGGTAATCAGCAACACCAGCACACTGGCTTCGGCAATAGGCTGATAAACCAGGCGATACACCATCGGTCCCAGCGGGATCACGACAGCCAGCGAGAACAGCACGGCGACCCACAGGGGCAACTGCGAGCTGACAATCGCGGGGGCAGCAAAATAGACGGCCACAGGGATCACGATATTGACCAGGAACTTGCGTGGCATACCGGCCAGACTGCGGCTGCGCAAGGCAGACAGCAACTCCAGCAAGAACACCAGAGCGCCAGCGATCAACAACAAAATAACGGTTCCCGGCATACGGCCATTGACCACAAACGCCAGGGTCAAGGCGCCAAAGGTGACAAACTCACCTTGCGGGATAAAGATGACGCGGGTAACCAGAAAAACCAGAACCAGGGCGAGCCCGAGCAAGGCATAGATGGCGCCATTCAATATGCCATCCTGCAACAAAATTAAAGCAATGGTGGTATCCATGTCGGACAACATCCTGTACAACAAAAAGGGCAAAGGGCTTACGACAAACGCAGGCCTGTAGCGGGAACGGGTGCCAGGATCAGCCAGCACCCGCCTTGGAAAAAACCGGCTATTGAGCCGGTTTTTGCCTGTCAGATATTACAGATCAGGCTGATATGTCCATTTACCGTCGACCACTTTCACAATCACGTGGGCACGGGTATCCAGACCAGCGTGGTCTGTTGGAGACATATTGAACACACCCTGGGAAGCCGCCAGTTCCTTGGTTTGTTCCAGAGCGTCACGCAAGGCAGCGCGGAACTCGGGAGTACCGGGTTTGGCACCGGACTTCAGGGCAACGGGAATTGCTTCGGTCACAAGCAGACCGGCATCCCACATATGGCCACCAAAGGTATTGATGGAGCCTGCACCGTACTTGGCTTCATATTTTTCCTTGTAGTCCATGGCGGTCTTTTTCACCGAGCTGCTGTCAGGCAGTTGTTCGGCAACCAGCAAAGGACCGGCGGGCAAGATCATGTCGTTACAGTCTTTGCCACATACACGCAGCACGTCGCTGTTGGCAGCACCGTGTGTCTGGTAAATGATGCCTGCGTAGCCACGGCCTTTCAGTTCACGCTGAGGCAAGGCAACAGGGGTACCGGAACCGGCGATCAGAACGGCATCAGGCTTGGTGCCCAGCAGCTTCAGAACCTGACCGGTCACGCTGGTGTCGTTACGGCCATAGCGCTCGGCACCCAGCACTTTAATGCCTTTGGCTTGAGCCGCTTCGGTAATCACATTCAGCCAGCCGTCACCGTAGGCGTCGTTGTAGCCGATAAAGCCCAGGGTTTTGACGTTCTGTTTAACCATGGCTTCAGCCAAGGCACCGGCCATCAACTGGTCATTTTGAGGAGTCTTGAAAACCCAGGTACGAGCGCCTTCAACAGGATCAACAATCTTGGCGTTGGCGGCCACGCTGATCATGGGTGTCTTGGTTTCACCCGCTACGTCCACCATGGCCAGGGAGCCGGGTGTCACGGACGTACCGATCACCACGTCCACTTTGTCATCGGTGATGAGCTTGCGCATATTGCGCACAGCCACCGTGGTGTCAGTGGCATCGTCCAGCACGATGTATTCAATTTTCTGGCCAGCCACTTCGGTAGGCAGCAGGCTGACTGTATTGCGCTCAGGAATGCCCAGCGAGGCCGCCGGTCCTGTTGCCGCCACCGTCACACCCACTTTGATCTGCGCGGACACGGCCACGGGCAGGCTCAAAGCCAGGGCTGCAGCCAATGTCGTCAGGCGCCCAGTAGTAATGCAGTTCATCCTTTTCTCCCAAATTTTGTTCATTGTTGTGGACCGGATTTAGCGGTCAAAAATCGTAATACAGATAATCACCAGCACATACCAGAAACGTATCAAGTCACGCGGATTTCAGATATTGGTGTTTACCTTAAATATTAAAAGTTTAAATAGTGCACTAACTAAAGTGATAGCTCACTAATTAAGTGCGCAAACCGGCAATTTTCCTGCTCGCCCTATAGGGATGAGGGGCACTTTGGAACCCTCTGCTCCAAACACACTCTAATTGTCGATTACTATGTAGGACTGCGCCTCCTGTAGGCATTGATCCGTTTTTTCATAAGGCAGCACACGTGGAAAAAGTACGCAAGACCGACGCTGAGTGGCGCGCCCAGCTCAGCCCCGAAGAATTCTATGTCACCCGTCAAAAAGGGACGGAACGCCCCTTTACCGGCCGCTACTGGGACACCACCAGCGCCGGGATTTATCGCTGCGTCGGTTGTGGCACGGCCTTGTTTGCGTCCGACACCAAGTTTGATGCCGGTTGCGGCTGGCCCAGCTACTTCACCCCCCTGAATCCGGATAACGTGCGTGAAGAGCTTGATGTCAGCCACGGCATGCGCCGTACCGAAGTGCTGTGCAATGTCTGCGATGCCCATCTGGGCCACGTCTTTGAAGACGGCCCGCCCCCCACTGGGCTACGATATTGTATTAACTCCTTGTCCATGACCTTTGAACCCGAAGCATGAAGAAGCTCTTATTTGATCTATTCCCGCTCGTCCTGTTCTTTCTGGCGTTCCGCTTTTCCGATATCTATGTCGCAACCGGCGTGGCCATGGCGGCCTCGATCCTGCAGATACTCTGGCTGAAGCTCACCAGCAAGGCGATCGAGACCTCGCACTGGATCAACCTGGCGGTCATTGTCGTGTTTGGCGGTGCCACCCTGTTCTTCCATAACGATGTGTTCATCCGTTGGAAACCCACGGTGCTGTACTGGATCTTTGCCCTGGTGCTGCTGGGCGGTCGTTACCTGATGCATCGCAACCTGATGCAAAAATTCATGGGCACCCATCTGGTCTTGCCCGGCCATGTCTGGGACAAATTAAACCTGGTCTGGGCCAGCTTTTTTGTCGCCATGGGCCTGGTGAATTTGTACGTTGCCTTCTCTGGCCACTTTACCGAATCCCAATGGGTCAACTTCAAGGCCTTCGGCCTGCTGGGTTTGATGCTGGTGTTTGTCGTTGCCCAATCCTTGTGGCTGGGCCGCTACCTGCAAGACTCTTCCGACAACTCCACTCCCCCAAAATCTTGATTTCGCCATGACAGACGCACTTGCTTCCCTGATTCACGAACGGCTCCAGGCACTGGAACCGTCGGAACTGGACATCATCAATGAGTCCCATCTGCACGCCGGTCATGCCGGTGCACAAGGTGGCGCAAGCCACTTTCGGGTGATTATCGCCTCGAAACAATTTGATGGAATTTCAACACTGGCACGGCACAGACTTGTGTATGATCGCGTCCACGATCTAATGCCTTTCCCCATTCACGCTTTGGCTATTCAAGCCAAAACCACCGCTTAAGGATGCTCATGAAACGTATCGCTGCATTTGCCCTGACCTGCGCTATGGCTGCTCCCGTCTATGCTCAGACGATTGCCACCGTTAACGGCAAAAACCTCACGCAAAAAGACCTGGATCAGTTCGTCGCCGTTCTGGTCGAGCAAGGCGCCAAAGATTCGCCAGAGCTGCGTGAGCAAGTCAAACAGGAAATGGTCAATCGTCTGGCCGTCGTGCAAGCGGCTGAAAAAGCCGGTATCGACAAGACCAATCAGGTTCAGCAAGAGCTGGAACTGGCCCGCCAAAGCATTCTGGTCCGCGCTTTGATGGCCGACTACCTGAAGAAGAACCCTGTCACCGACGCCGACCTGACCAAGGAATACAACACCATCAAGTCGATGGAAGAAGGTCAGCAGGAATACAAGGTGCGCCACATCCTGGTGAAGGACGAAGCGGCGGCCAAAGATCTGCTGGCAAAGATCAAGTCCAAAAAAGTCAGCTTTGCTGATGCGGCCAAGAAAGACTCCATCGACACCGGTAGCGGCCAGCAAGGCGGCGATCTGGGCTGGGCACCAAGCGCCACCTACGTTCCTGAGTTCGCTCAGGCTGTAGAGAAGATGAAGAAAGGCGAGCTGAGCGCAGCACCTGTGCAGTCGCAGTTTGGCTGGCACATCATCCAGGTGGATGACTCCCGCCCTGTTACTTTCCCAGCCATGGCCGAAGTGAAGCCTCAACTGGAAGAAATGATGCGTCAGCGCAAGCTGGCCGAATACCAGCAAAAAATCCTGAAAGAAGCCAACATCAAGTAATGGCTTTGGCGGCCGCTTTGTCTTCCCGATAAAGCGGCTGGCAGGAAGAACAAATATGGCGCCTCAAGGGCGCCATATTTGTTTGTGGTGAAGATCGTTCACTGAATGTCGTTCATGCGGTAATTAAAAGCCCAGATCACGGCTGAATCACTACCAGGATTTCACTTCTTCCCCCTGTGCTATTCACCCGCCAATAAAGCCAGGAACTGGGCTTCGTCCAGAATAGTCACACCTAATTCCTGTGCCTTGGTCAGCTTGGAGCCAGCCTCTGCACCCGCCAGCACATAGGCGGTTTTTTTAGAGACCGAGCCGCTAGCCTTGCCTCCAGCTTCCAATACGCGGCGTGTGGCTTCATCACGGCTCATGCTGGGTAGCGTACCCGTAATGACTACCGTTTTGCCCGCCAGCGGCAGATTAGCGCTATTGGCACGGGCTTGCGCCTGCTGGGGAGTAACCCCGGCTGCCAGCAATGCGTCCAAGGCTTCACGATTATGCGGTTCCTGGAAGAAGTGCCGCACGGACGCCGCTACGACCGGGCCAACTTCGTTGACTTGCAACAGCGCCTCTTCATCAGCCTGCTCCAAAGCCTGCAAGGAGCCAAAATGCTGCGCCAGATCGCGCGCCGTGGTCTCCCCCACATGGCGGATACCCAGGGCATAGATCAGACGATTCAAGGCTGGCTCACGTACCTTGTCGATCGCCTCGATCAAGTTCTCCGCAGATTTGCGTCCCATGCGCTCCAGCAGGATCAGCTTTTCTACTTTCAGTTTGAAGATGTCAGCCAAGGTGTGCACCAGACCGGTTTCCACCAACTGATCCACCAGCTTTTCACCCAAACCTTCAATATCCAGTGCCTTGCGGCTGGCAGCGTGAATCAAGGTTTGTTTGCGCTGGGCTGGGCAAATCAGACCACCCGTGCAACGCCAGGCAGACTCACCGTCCAGACGCTCCAGGGCGGAATGACAAGCCGGACATTCCTTGACCATCTCGAATGGCAGGCTAGCTTCCAGGCGCTTTTCCAGCACCACCGCAACCACTTCGGGAATCACATCACCGGCACGGCGCACCACGACGGTATCGCCTGCACGTACGTCTTTACGACGCACTTCATCTTCATTGTGCAGCGTGGCATTGGTAACCGTGACGCCCCCAACAAACACTGGTTTCAAGCGCGCGACAGGCGTCACAACGCCTGTACGGCCTACCTGAAACTCAATGCTCTCAACCAGGGTTATTTCTTCCTGCGCCGGAAACTTGTGCGCAACCGCAAAGCGCGGTGCCCGTGCCACATAGCCCAGAACACGCTGCGCGGCCAAGGAGTTGACCTTGTAGACCACACCGTCAATTTCAAAGGGCAGGTCAGGACGACGCTGCTGGGTTTGGCCGTAAAAATCCAGCAGACCTTGCACACCCTGCACGACTTTGCGGTCGCGGCTTAAGGGCATGCCCAGACTTTCCAGCCAGTCCATCATGCCGGACTGCGTATCACGGGGCAGCGCATCACTGGCCGGATCGGCAAACAAGGCATTCTGAGGCTGATTGGCGGCAGGCATAGGGCTGACTTCACCCCAGCCATAGGCAAAAAAGCGCAAAGGCCGTTTCGCGGTAATTTTGGGGTCCAACTGACGCAAGCTGCCTGCAGCGGCATTGCGTGGATTCACAAATACTTTTTCGCCACGCTTGGTCTGATTTTCATTCAGGCGCTCGAAGTCCGCCCGGTTCATCAAGACCTCGCCACGCACTTCCAGCACGGCAGGTAATTGCGCCGCATCCCCGCGCAAGCGCAAAGGAATGGAGTTGATGGTGCGAATATTGCTGGTGACGTCCTCGCCAGTTGTGCCGTCACCGCGAGTCGACGCCTGAACCAGCAAGCCTTGCTCATAGCGCAGGCTGATCGCCAAACCATCAAACTTGTATTCGGCCAGATACTCGACACGGCGGTCCAGACCGACCACACCGGCCTCGACCAGCGTATCAGCCACCCGCTTGTCGAACGCCTGCACTTCTTCGTCGTCAAAGGCATTGCCCAGAGACAACATGGGAACCGCATGCTGAACCGTGTCAAAACCATCCAGGGGGGCTGCACCTACGCGCTGCGTGGGTGAATCGGGGGTGATCCATTCCGGGTGCTCGGCTTCCAGCGCCAGCAACTCGTTCATCAATACATCGTATTGCGCGTCCGAAATGCTGGGAGCATCCTGAACGTAATAGGCCCAGTTATGCTGGGCCAGTTCTTCATGTAACTGCTGTACTCGCTTCAAACTCACGAAAAAATCCTGCCTGTACGTTCTTGGCCTGCCGTAAAGCCAGCTTGCTCCAGGCGCTCGTACAGATTACTTAGTTGTTCATCAATATTTTGATCGGTGCTTTCGGGCAAGGGGCGACCCTGATCATCCAGTACCACCGCGTCCAGGCGGCTGGCCAGATCACGAGCCACCGTAGCCATACGGCTAAAGGCATGGTCATCTGCCGGGCTGTTGGGCAAATCGAGCAGCAAGTCGATACGCTCAATGCTGGCGGACTGAATATCCTTGGGTTGGGCACCGTCGAACATGGCGGTAAAACGGGGCTGACCCGAATCTGCCAACCAGGCCAATTGCTGGCCGAACGGTAAAAAGCCCGCATCCTTGACCATCTGAATAACAGAAGACGCTGGCATGGGGCCGGGCAAACGCACCGACACACCCACCAGCGCGTCCAAATCAGCGCACGTATTGTCCAGAGCTGCCGCACGACGCAGCACATCATCTTGCTCCGGGCCTTCTACCGCACCATCAAATTGTTGGGCCAGGGATTGAGCCGCCATCCAGACTTGCGACCATTCAATCGCCGACAGGGGACCGCTGCGATTGGCCAGCAAAACGGCAATCTGCATGCTGGCGTAGGACTCACCTGCGCGTAGACGAGCGCGATGACCGCCACCTTCACATTCGGCAAAGTAACGCACCGGTTTGGCGCCACTACGCGATACGGTCTGCAAGGCCTGGGCCAGATCCTGGGCATCCACAGGTTGGCTGAAACTGATGTCAATTACGGCTTCGGTGGTGCAATCGGCCTCGGCGGCGTCATGTTCGCCATCGGCAGCCGTCGCCTCGCCACGGCCTACGCTAGGCTCGCGACGTTCCAGCTCGGTGAGCTGGCTCATCAAAGGATCCGTATCCCCATCCGGGAATTGGCTTTGCATCTGCTGGCGCACTCGGCGGTCTTGCCACCAGTTAAAGACCACTACGAGCAAGATGAGCAAAATGCCCAACAAAATCAGTGCGATTTGCAAATCACTCATTGTCAGTTCCGTCGAATCAACACTACCGGATTAAAAAAAACAGGCTTACACACTGCTCATTTGCATGGCGGCATCTACGTCTACCGCCACGATACGGGACACCCCCTGCTCTTGCATGGTGACACCGATCAACTGCTTGGCCATCTGCATGGCAATTTTATTGTGAGAAATAAACAAAAACTGCGTTTGGTCGCTCATGCTGGCCACCAAATTGGCATAGCGTTCGGTATTGGCATCATCCAGTGGCGCATCCACCTCGTCCAGCAAACAAAATGGCGCAGGGTTCAGCTTGAAGAAGGCAAAAACCAGCGCTGTCGCCGTCAAAGCTTTTTCACCACCAGAGAGCAAATGAATGGTGCTGTTGCGTTTGCCTGGCGGTTGCGCCATGACTTGTACACCCGCATCCAGCACTTCATCGCCCACCATCGTCAGTTTAGCCTCTCCACCACCAAATAGCCTTGGGAAAAGCTCACCAAAGTGCTGATTAACGATGTTGAATGTTTCCATGAGCAACTGGCGCGTCTCGCGGTCAATCTTGCGAATGGCATCTTCCAGCGTCTCGATTGCATCGGTCAAATCTTTGTGCTGAGCATCCAGATAGGTCTTGCGCTCTTGGGCCGTCGTCAGCTCTTCAAGGGCCGCCAGGTTCACCGGGCCCAAGCCTTCAATCTGGCGCGAGATACGCTGCACTTCGGACTGCAACCAGCCCACGCGCTGCCATTCTGCTGTCTTTTCCTGTAACAAGCTCCACAGTTCGGAACGGTTTACCTTTCGACTGTCCAACTGTTCAGCAAACTGTTCGACCGCCAGGCGCGAGGCTTGTTCCTGCAACTGCAATTCGGTGACTTGCTCGCGCAAGGGACCCAGATTTTTTTCATTCTCGGTACGAGCTTGCTCATGCTCGCGTAATTGCGCGGCCAGAGTATCAAGCTGGATTTTCGCCAGGCGTACCGCCTCTTCACGCTCGGCTCGCAACTCCAGAGCATCTTGCAGACCGGCTTGTGCCGCTGAGGCATCCAGATCCAGCAACTCGCCCTGAAGGCCTTCCAATTGACCTGCGGTGCGCTGGGCCTGCTCCTGAGCCAGGGCGAGATTACGCTCCAGCTCTGCCATGCGTTGTACCAAAGCACGCTCGGCGAACTGGGCATCATGCACAGCGCGCTCGCGCTCGTGGACGGTACGGCGGGCCTGTTCAGCCTGCTCGGCGCCCTTCTCGCCTTCCATCTGGGCTTCAGCAAACACACCCTGATGTTCCGCTAATTCTTCATCCAGCGTTTCAAAACGGGCTTCAAACTCTTCACGATTGGCTTGCAGCTCTTCGCGCTGTACGCTCAGCTCTTCCAGCTCATCATTGATTCGACCGCCGCGCTCTTGCGATTGCTGAGCCTGTTGTGCCAGCTTGGAGTGCTCCAACTGCACATCGTGCATACGCGCCGTCAATTCACCCACGCGGGCACGGGCGGGAACCAGACCAGTACGCACTTGCTGCAAGGCCATTTCGGCCTGGGTGCTGGTATGACCAAGCTCGTCCACAATCAGTTGAGCGCCACGCAACTCTCGCTCCAGATGAGCGATCTCTTGCTGCCGAGCCAACATCCCGGCCTGTTCGGAGTCGGGCGCGTAAAAGCGAATGCTATGGCGATCGACCAAATGGCCGTCCTGCACCACGATAGCCATCTGATCGGACAGTTGCTCGCGCAAGCTCAAGGCCTGCTTCAAATCCGAACACACATAGACGTGATGCAGCCAGTTACCCAGCAGACTGCGCAAGGCGCCCTCTTGCTGACGCAATACCGAGCTCAGCAAAGGCAAATCCAGGGCAGGCTTGGCCAGCTCCCCCGCATCGGGAAGCTGATAAAAGCTCAAGCGTGCAGGCGGTGCATCACTGGCAAAGGCGGCGGCCATATCCAGACGGCGCAACTCCAAGGCCGTCATCCGCTCACGCAGCACGGCCTCCAGAGCAGTTTCCCAGCCTTTTTCCACGTCCAGGCTTTGCCAGAGACGCTTCATGCTCTCCAGCCCATGTTTAGCCAGCCAGGGTTCCAAGGTCCCCTTGCGAGCCACATCTTCCTGCAAACGGCTCAAGGCCAGATGTCTTGCTTCCAGACGAGCCATATCCTGGCCGCCTTGCAAGGCTTGTTCCTGCGCCTTCTTGCGCTCTTCTTCCAGTCTGGGAAGCTGGGCCTCCAGGTGCTGCATGTGCTCCTGGGCCTGCTGCAACTGGTTTTGCAGCATATTCAGATCGCCCTGCAAACGCTCCAGATTATCCGGGTCGGGCGCGTTAAGTTCACGCAGCTCCTGCTTCAAGCGTTCCTGACGTTGCTCCAACCCCTGGATTTGACGATCCGCATCACGTTGCGACTGCGCCGCCAAGGCCAGGTTCTGCTCCAAGCGAGCCAGCCCCATGCGCATTTCATCTCGGCGTTGGGCCTGCTCGCGGACTCGTTGCTCCAGATCGGGCAAGGCGCCTTGGGCTTCTTCCAACTGAATCTGTAATTCTTCCAGCCTGACAGCGGCTTCTTCACGCTGCTGCTCGCTGTTTTCCAGCTCTTGCTGGCAATGCTCTTGTTGCTCGACCCAGTCGTGCTGCTGTTGTTCCAGTTGTTCACGGCGCTGAGCCATACGACTGCGTGAATCCAGTACATGGCGGATTTCCGCTTCCAGGCTGGAGACCTGCGACCCTGCTTCGTACAACTGCGTTTGAGCCACGTGCAAGGCATCACCCGCCTGCAAATGGGCTTGCCGCTGCGACTCCAGAGCCGACTCGGTGTGCCGTAAGCCAGCAATGGATTCTTCCAGCTTGGTCTGGGCTTGTTCAATAGCTAAAAAGCGCGCTTTTTGATCGCCCTGTGCATTGGACTCTTTCAATAGCCAAAGCAAGTTCTGCTTTAACTCGCCGTCTTGCTGCAAATCGCGGTACCGACGAGCCACTTCGGCCTGCGCCTGTAATTTTTCCAACTGCGCATCCAGCTCTCGTTGGATATCTTCCACGCGCAGCAAGTTTTCACGGGTATCGCGCAAACGGCTTTCCGTTTCGCGACGGCGCTCTTTGTAGCGCGATACGCCTGCCGCCTCTTCCAGAAAAACACGCAGCTCTTCGGGCTTGGCTTCAATCAGGCGGTTAATCATGCCCTGGCCGATAATCGCGTAACCACGCGCCCCCAGGCCAGTACCCAGAAAAATATCGTGAATGTCGCGCCGCCGGACGGCCTGATTATTCAGAAAATAGCTGCTGGTGCCATCCCGGCTCAGCACACGCCGTACCGAGATTTCAGCGTAGGTACTCCACTGACCCGAGGCACGCCCTTCAGAATTATCAAAAACCAGTTCAACCGAGGCACGCCCCGCCGGTTTACGTTGTGACGAACCATTGAAGATCACGTCTTGCATGGACTCGCCACGCAGCTCGGAGGCTTTGCTCTCGCCCAGCACCCAGCGCACCGCATCGATGATGTTGGATTTCCCACAGCCATTGGGCCCGACAACGCCAACCAACTGACTGGGAGTTGGAATGGTGGTCGGGTCCACAAAGGATTTGAAACCAGCAAGTTTGATCTGGGTTAGACGCACAGGGTAAAAGTCAGCTCAGAAAAGACCAATTTGAACAGGCGCGCAGGCGCATTTCTATCTGCCTGGCACCGCGAGTCGTATGATACCGCAGCACCTGCCACCCACAGCAAAGACGGCTAAAAAACAAATGAAAATCAGCTCAGAGCTGCTGGGATGATAAGGCAGTAAACTCCTCCCTGTCGTCAAGCCCTGTTTACCCTGCTTGGCAAGCAGGACAATAGTGCCAGACAGGGCATTTACAATAGCGCTTTGCCAGCGCCCGCCCGGCCAGAAAATCCGAGCAGTCAGACAGCCGCAATGAATTTCTGATACCACTGCCCCCGCAGTCCCTGTTATTCTTGCTCCCCATCTCTCTTCGTAAATTTCGCACCGGCTCAGGCTTTGTCAGGAAAACTGTGGTGGGCCGCCTTGAAAAAGCTCCTCAGGTCTGACACCTGGCTTTGATTCGTGCTCCGCAGTCCTGCGACTGCGCCTGTGGGCACACGCATTCGGGATGTATTTTGAATAAAGGATTTTATCTGGTCATGGCCGCGCAGGCATTGTCGTCAGTTGCCGACAATGCCTTGCTGATTGCCGCCATCGCCCTGATCGCTGACCTGCACGGACCTATCTGGATGGTCCCCATGATGAAATGGTGGTTTGCGCTGTCCTACGTGCTATTGGCCGCCTTTGTAGGCGCCTTTGCCGACTCGTATCCCAAGGGTCGGGTGATGTTTGCCACCAATGCCATCAAGCTGATGGGCTGTATGTTGATGTTCTGCCACCAGTACTTTGGCATGAACGACTCCCAGCAACTGGTTCTGGTCTTTGTCTCCTACACCCTGGTTGGTATCGGTGCTGCCGCCTACTCCCCTGCCAAGTACGGCATCGTCACCGAAATGCTCAAACCCGAGCAACTGGTCAAAGGCAATAGCTGGATTGAAGGCCTGACCGTGTTGTCCATTATTGGCGGCACCGTGCTGGGCGGCATTTTGATCAGCCCCTCGATTGCCGCTTCGCTAGCCGAGCACCCGCTGATTGCACCTTTGGCCCAGACACGTGCCGAAGTCGCTATCTTGCTGATTTCCTTTATCTATCTGTCAGCAGCGCTGTGCAATCTGCTGATCCCCCGCACCAATATCGAGTACCCGCCCCAACAAAAGAACCCCATCTTGCTGCTCAAGGAATTCCGTACTTACGTACACATTCTGTGGCGTGACAAGCTGGGCCAAATCTCGCTGGCGGTCACCACCTTGTTCTGGGGTGCCGGTGCCACCCTGCAATTCATTGTGATTGAATGGGGCGCTCAGCATCTGGGCTACCGTCTGGATCAGGCCTCGGTGCTGATGGGTGTGGCCGCATTGGGCACGGTCTTTGGTGCCGTCTTTGCCGCCCGCGTTCCCCTGAAAAAATCTCTGGCTGTTCTGCCTGTAGGCGTAGCAATGGGCTTTGTGGTCCTGCTCATGCCTTTGGTACACGAGAAATGGGCGGTCTACACCCTGCTGATGGGTATTGGTGGTTTGTCCGGCTTTTTCGTCGTCCCCATGAATGCCCTGCTGCAACATCGCGGCCACGTCATGCTGTCGGCCGGTCACTCCATTGCCGTACAGAACTTCAATGAACAATTGAACATTCTGTTCATGCTGGCGCTGTACAGCCTGCTGCTGTGGCTGCGTTTGCCCATCAACTACATCATTGTGTTCTTTGGCTTGATGGTGGCGTCTTTAATGACGGTGTTCATCATCTGGAAAAACGCCAATCTGCGCGCTCATCCCGAGCTGGAAGCCTGCATTGGTCAGGAAGGTCACGGACAGGCCTTGGCGGCCAAGTAAACAAAAGCGCCCCTTTGGGGCGCTTTTTACTGGGGGCGCCGAGCCTTGGGGTGGCCCGGCGGTAAAACATACCTCCCCACAGGGCCAGTATCAGGACTGGCTCTGCAACTCGCGTAGCAAGGACAAATCCCGCCAGGCATTGGCTTTATGCTGCGGACGCAGCAATAGCGAGGCGGGATGATACGTCACCACCAAAGGCAAGCTGCGACCTTGAGCATCGGTGTACGTCAGAGCCTGCCCCCGCAAAGCCTCCAGATCCTCATCACGGCCACTTAGTGCCACCGCAGCCAAATGGCCGACAGCCAGCAAACGGCGCGGCTGTACCAGACGAATCTGCGCATCCAGAAAGGCCCGACATGCAGCCAGCTCTTCCTGGGTAGGGGGACGATTCCCCAAGGGGCGGCATTTCACCAGATGTGTTTTATACACGGAGGCATTGGGAATGGCGCTGTTAAGCATGGCCTGCAAGAGCAGCCCGGCTTTGCCATCAAAAGGTTGAGCACTGCGATCATCGCTAGTCCCAGGTGCCTCACCAATAATCATCCAGTCCGGTTCCACCAGCAGCTCAGAGCCAAACACCACTTGAGCCCGGCCCGTGTGCAAGCCACATTCCTGGCAGGCTTGAACCTGCTCCAGCAGGCTGGCCATATCCTGGGCTTTTTCGGGCTGAATCAGCACAGCCGGTCGTTGAACTACTTCCTCGACAGGGGCAACTACCGCAGGGCGAGTGCCCGCTTTACGCAACAAAGCCAAAGCCTGATCACGGGCGGACTGTGCATCCTGCGTCGCGGCTGCACCGGGTGTCGCCAAAGGACGGCTGACCGGCCCATCCGAATGCCGCTCCATCGTCTCTACGGCTGCTACCTGCTCTGGTGTCGATACGGCTGAGGGAGCTGCTTGCTGCACAGTGGCTTGCACGGCAGGCTGCGGCAGACGCGCCAGAAAGGCGCGCTCCAGACCCAGCTCTAAAAGCCAGGTGCGCTGCAGAGGGGAAACAGGCTGAAAATCGATCATGCCCCTGCCTTGCTGGCCAGGTCCAAGCTCATCAAGACGGCATCCTCACGCAGACCATCGCTAAGCGGATAGTAGTTTTTACGCAGACCATCCGCCTGGAAACCCAGCTTTTTATACAAGCTGATAGCCGGAGCATTCGATGCCCGGACTTCCAGAACCACACGCTCTACCTGAGCTTGACGCGCCAGTTCCAGACCGTCGTCCAGCAATTGGCGAGCCAGTCCGCGTCGCTGCTGTTCCAGGTCTACCCCGATCAGCAAAAGCTCCATCATGTCAGGAGCCTTGAGCCAAATCGCGTAGCCCTGCACCTGGCCTTGCTTATGAATAATCCGGGAGCAATAGGCGCTATTGCCCAAAGCATCCGTAAAGTTGCCTGCCGTCCAAGGGTGACTTTCCACCCGACGTTCAATATCCAGCACGGCGGACACATGCCCTGCCTGCATGGCTTCAATCTGCAAGGGTTGGTCCAACGCTGCCGGGTTACCCCCCAAGCCTTGTTCACGTTCCTGAATGGTGTAGGCGACTTTTTCACGCACATACAACGGCATGGCCAAATCGGGCGACACACCACGTCCCTCATCCAGATCATGCAAGGCCAGATGCGCGACACTCGCGCCCGTCGCACGCCAGCTCTGGCCAAGATCCCAACCCTGTGCCTCTACGGCAGGAGCCAGATCTGGAAACTGTTCCAGCGCATCACCGATGACCTGAATAGGCTGCTGCTCTGCAATCAAGCCTTCTGCCTGCAAGCGCGCAATCCACAGGGTGATCTGCGCTGCATCCAGCAGCACCGGGCTTTGCAGCACAGACCAGGATTTCTCGGCCGTCCAGCTATACACAGCGGCATAGACCTCTTGCATGCGGGCATCCTGCACCACCACATAGGCCGTCCCTTCAACGGGCGTACCACAGGCGGCAGCAGCCAGCAGAGACGACACTGGCAGCACGGGCAAATCCAAGGCAAAAGCCATGCCTTGAGCCACCCCACACGCCACGCGCAGGCCGGTAAAGCCACCAGGCCCTTGTCCAAAAGCAATGGCGGTCAGGGCCTGCCGATCCAGGCCAGCCTGCTCCAGCAGTTGCTCGGCCATGGGCAAAAGGCGTTCAGCATGATCGCCACTACCCTCGTGGCTCAACTCCACAAGCGAAATACCCGCTTGGGTGCGAGACAACAAGGTCAGTTCACAGAGATTGGAGGAAGTCTCCAGGGCAAGAATATGTGCATCCATCGCGCTATTTTAGTTTAAGCAG
This sequence comes from Alcaligenes parafaecalis, assembly GCF_026344135.1. NCBI lineage: Bacteria > Pseudomonadati > Pseudomonadota > Betaproteobacteria > Burkholderiales > Alcaligenaceae > Alcaligenes > Alcaligenes parafaecalis. The sequence goes on from NZ_JAPKNA010000006.1 coordinate 31,116, forward strand.
ACTGAAAATAGGCACCCTGATCAGAATGGGGGCAGGATAAACCGCGACATAGGTGAACAGGTCGTGACTTTTCCCTAGCACAGGCATTTTTTTTGACCTGACTCAAACCGACCGGAGAGACTATTTGTCACCATATGATTTTCCTCACGACCCAGTCAAACCTGCTGCAAGGCGCATAAATCGTACAAAACACTTAATGTGTAATATTTTTCTACACCCCCCTGTACGCGCTTTCTGATGCCTGTTACATTTTCGCTATGAATACGCCGACCCCCCCCCTCACCCGCAAAATCCTTGTCGTTGACGACGATCCCCGGCTGCGCGATTTATTGCGCCGCTACCTGTCCGAACAAGGGTTCAACGTTTTCGTCGCCGAAGACGGTAAAGAAATGGCCAAACTCTGGCAACGCGAGCATTTCGATCTGCTGGTACTGGATCTGATGCTGCCAGGCGAGGATGGCCTGTCCATCTGTCGTCGGCTGCGCGGCGGACACGACAACACCCCCATCATCATGCTCACCGCCAAGGCCGAAGAAATCGACCGTATCGTGGGCCTGGAAATGGGTGCCGATGACTACCTCATCAAACCCTTCAACCCCCGCGAACTGCTAGCCCGTGTCAACGCTATCTTGCGACGCCGTGGTACCGAGGAACACCCCGGCGCACCTAGTCAGGAAAATGAATCGATCGAGTTCGGCCCCTATGTGCTGAACCTGTCCACTCGAACACTGACCCGCAATAACGAAGTCGTCCCGATTACGACGGGCGAGTTCTCCGTGCTGAAAGTGTTTGCCCGTCATCCCAAGATCCCCTTGTCGCGCGACAAACTGATGGAATTGGCGCGTGGTCGCGAATACGAAGCCTTTGATCGCAGCTTGGACGTACAGATTTCGCGTCTGCGCAAGCTGATCGAACCCAATGCCTCCAAGCCCGTGTTCATTCAAACGGTCTGGGGTCTGGGCTACGTTTTTGTTCCCGACGGCGGTAACTGACCTTGTCTTCCGGTCAGCAAGACGGGCGGCCCGCCGTGGCAGCCCAACGCCGAGCAACAAAAAACTCGAGTATCCGGCTGGGTTTATTCAGCCGGTCTTTTTTATTGCTTGCTGCGTTAATGCTCGTCAGCCTGGGTGCCTGGCTGCAAGTATTCTTCAGTATGGAAGAAGGCCCACGCGCGGCCCAAATGGCTCAACGCGTGGCGTCCATTGTCAGCATCACCCGCTCGGCTCTGGTGTACGCGCCTCCGGCGGTACGCCCTGCCCTGTTGCTGGATTTGGCAACCAAAGAAAGTCTGCGCGTGCAACCACGCGAAAATACGGACGAACTGGAACCCCTGCCGCGCTCTAATTACTGGCAACACGTCTCTACCGAAGTACGTGGTGCATTAGGTAGCCAGACCCTGATCATGTGGTCGGTCAATAGCGTGCCGGGCATCTGGGTTTCCTTTGATATAAATGAAGATCAGTATTGGCTGGTCTTTGATCGCGAACAATTAAGTCTGACGGCTGGCGTGGAATGGCTGGGCTGGGGCGCAACCGCCTTGCTACTGGCCCTGATTGGTGCCGCGGTCAGTGTGCGTTTTGTGAACCGGCCTTTGGCTCAACTGGCCAAGGTGGCCCAGCAATTGGCCCGTGGCGAAACCCCCAGCACCCTGCCTGAAAAAGGCCCGGTTGAAATCCGCGACATGAATATCGCCTTTAACCGTATGGCCCGCGATATCCGCCAGACCGAGGCGGATCGGGAAATCATGCTGGCCGGTATTTCACACGACTTGCGCACGCCTCTGGCGCGCATGCGTCTGGAAATCGAATTAAGTCAGGTATCAGACGAAACCCGAGCCGCCATTGACGAGGACTTGGCCCAGATTGACCACAGTATTGGTCAATTGATGGAATACGCCCGTCCCGCTGCAGCGGTCCCCGAACATGGCATTGATGTTTCCGCCGTGCTCAATGACGTCTACGAGCGCGAACGCACACATACCGAATCGCTGGGTGGCATTTTGACGGCTTCCGTCGAACCCAATCTGTACGCCCGCATCAGCGCTCACGACTTGAAGCGTATCGTCTCCAACCTGATCGAAAATGCGCGTCGTTATGGCCGCAGCCCCGAAGATGACCGTGCGCGTATTGAACTGTCGGCACATCAGCACGGCAATATTCTGGTGATTGCCGTCAAAGATCAGGGCGCAGGGATTGCCAAAGGCGATATCCAGCGTCTGCTGCGTCCCTTCTCTCGTGGTGTCTCTGCCCGTACTGGCGTGAGCGGTGCAGGTTTGGGGCTGGCGATTGTGGAGCGCTTGCTGGGACAGGTCGGTGGTCACTTTGAGCTGGTCAGCGCCCCCTCCGAGGGTTTGACCGCCCGCATTCAATTGCCACGTATCCGTGCAAGTCGTAATGCCCCTGGAACCCAGGGCGATAAAGACACCAAAGTCTCCTGAACAAAAAAAACCTTGGGCGGGTACTCCCCTTGCCCAAGGTCTCATTCAGAACCCAATGCAATCAAGCGCGGTACAACAAGGCCACGGTGGTTACCGCAATCCCTTCCTGGCGGCCCACAAAGCCAATGGCTTCATTTGTTTTGCCTTTGACGTTCACACTGCCCGGCTCTAAATGCAGATCCGCCTCAATATTGGCCACCATGGCAGGAGCATGCGGGGCAATCTTGGGTTTTTGTGCATGAATCGTGGCATCGACATTCCCCACCAGCCAGCCTGCCGCGCGCACCTGCTCATAGGCATGACGCAACAGCACACGGCTATCAGCCCCTTTGTACTGAGGGTCGGTATCCGGGAAATGACGACCGATATCCCCCAGACCCGCCGCACCCAGAATGGCATCGGTAATTGCGTGCAGCAAGGCATCGGCATCCGAGTGCCCCATCAAGCCATGGGTATGCGGAATAGTGACCCCACCCAGAATCAAAGGTCGGCCTTCGCACAGCACATGCACATCAAAACCTTGTCCTACGCGAATCGGCATGCTCATAACCATTTCTCCATCAATTCAAAATCTTCAGGCCAGGTGACTTTAAAATTCCGCGCTGAACCCAATATTAATAAGGGTTGGCTGCCCGCCAATTCCATGGCGCTGGCCTCATCCGTCACTGCCAAACCTTGTTCTTTAGCCTCTTGCAAGGCCCTGCGCAAATCCTGGGCGGGGAACAACTGCGGAGTTTGCGCCAGCCACAGCCCGTCCCTGTCTACGGTCTCCTGCACCGCCACCGCTTCGGTCTGCGTCGCGCGCTTGACGGTATCAGGCACCGGCAAAGCCAGCAAGCCACCGCGCAGCGCCTGCAAGCAAGCATCAATCAAACGTCCCAAAGCCTGCCGTGGCAGGCCGGGACGAGCAGCATCATGAACCAGAACCCAAGGCTGTTCCTCTCTATCCAGAGTGTTCAGCGTATTAAGCACCGTTTCAGCCCGCGTCTCCCCACCACAAGGCAGGCAGACGGTGCGTGGCAAACCTTCCAGTGCGACGGCAGCCCAGGTATCGCCCGGCGCCACGGCAACCCGCACCTGGCTGATGCGTTCATCGGCCAGCAGGGCCTGCACCGAGCGGCGCAACATGGGCTGCCCACCCAGCAAACGGTATTGCTTGGGCAAGCCTTGCGCCTTCGTGGCAGAATCCAGGGCGCGCGCACCGATACCGGCGGCTGGAACAATTGCAATCAAGGTAGTCTTCATAGGTGGGTGATTTTATAATGACAATCCTGATGGAAACCGAAAAACAGCACTCCCTGTCCCTGCCCAGCACCCAAGATGTGCTGGCCGCCCTACGCCCCGGTCAACGCTACGCACAGCCCATGCCTCCTGGCTCGGGCGATGCCTGCCTGATTGCCGACCTGGCCCGCCAGCATAAAGCGCCTATTCTGGTGCTCTGCGCCGATCCCCTGACCGCCCAAAGGCTGGCCGAGGAAATCCTGCTATTTGGCCCCACCCTGCGTGTGCGCCAGCTACCGGACTGGGAAACGCTGCCTTATGACAGCTTCTCTCCGCACCAGGATCTGATCTCGGAGCGCCTTCGTACCCTGCACGCCCTGACCATGCACGAGGTCGATATCCTGACCGTGCCCGTCACCACAGCTCTGTACCGTTTGGCCCCACCGTCCTTTCTGGCGGCCTACACCTTCTCTTTCCGTCAGGGCGATGAGCTGGACGAGGCCCAGTTGCGTGCCCAGTTGATGTTGGCCAACTATACCCATATGACACAGGTCAGCGCTCCCGGTGAGTTCAGCATCCGAGGTGGCCTGATTGACCTGTTCCCTATGGGTTCAGTCTTGCCCTATCGTCTGGACCTGTTCGACAACGAAATCGAAAGCATACGCAGCTTTGATATAGACACCCAGCGCAGCCTGTATCCCGTCAAGGAAATCCAGCTCCTGCCGGGCCGCGAATTCCCCATGGACGAAGAAGCGCGTACCCAGTTCCGCGCCCGTTTCCGTGAATTCTTTGAAGGTGATCCTTCTCGCGCCCTGCCCTATAAAGACGTAGGCAATGGCATTGCCTTCGCGGGTATCGAATACTATCTGCCGCTGTTCTTTGAAGAAACCGCGACCTTGATGGACTATGTGCCTGAAGGCAGCCTGGTCATCACTCACGGAGATGCACAAAGCGCGATTGGCCGATTCCAAAGCGATACCCATAGCCGCTTCTCCTTCCTGAAAAACGACCGCGAACGCCCTATTCTTCCCCCAGAAAGCCTGTTTCTGTCGGATGAGCAATTCTTCAATGGAATCAAACCTTTTAGCCGCCTGAGCCTGAATGCCCAAGCGGATGGCCAGCCTATCGCTCACCCTGATTTCGAGCCTTTGCCTCTTGTCGCGGTTAACCGCCGCGACAAGGATCCGCTGGCCCAATTGCGGCAGGAAGTACTGGACCCCAAAAATCGCACCGTATTGTGTGCAGATTCCGCAGGCCGTCGGGAAACCTTGCTGCAAATGCTGCGTGAGCATGACCTGTCACCCGCTACAGACTGCCAGAATCTGGCCGACTTTCTGGAGTCGGACGCGGCCTTCGCCCTGGTGGTGGCCCCCCTGTCGCGTGGCTTTGCCCTGGTGCACGACAGTCTGAGCCTGCTCACCGAAAACGACCTCTACCCCACCCAGACACGCACACAAAGCAGCCGTCGCCGCAACGAGCGCAGCAGCGATGTGGAAGCCATGGTGCGGGATCTGTCCGAACTGCGCGAGGGCGACCCCGTCGTTCACGCCGAGCACGGCATTGGTCGTTATTGTGGTTTGAAAGAAATGGATCTGGGAGAAGGCCCGGTCGAGTTTCTACACCTGGAGTACGCCAAAGGCAGCACTCTCTATGTGCCCGTAGCCCAATTGCACGTGATTGCCCGCTACAGCGGTGCTGATCCCGAGCATGCACCTTTGCACCAATTGGGGTCTGGCCAATGGGACAAAGCGCGTCGCCGTGCCGCCAAGCAGGCGCGTGACAGCGCTGCCGAACTGCTGGCCCTGTATGCCCAGCGTGCCGCCCGTGAAGGCTTCCAGTTCAAATTACCGCTGAATGACTACCAGGCCTTCTCTGAAGGCTTTGGCTTTGAAGAAACCCCGGATCAGGCCGCTGCCATCGAAGCGGTAGTGAACGACATGACCTCCGGCCAACCTATGGACCGCCTGGTGTGTGGGGATGTGGGCTTTGGTAAAACCGAGGTCGCTCTGCGTGCCGCTTTCCTGGCCGTGGCCAATGGCAAGCAAGTTGCCCTGCTGTGCCCGACCACCTTGCTGGCCGAGCAACATGCACAGACCTTCTCGGATCGCTTTGCCGACTGGCCCATCCGCGTCGCCGAGTTGTCCCGCTTCCGCTCCACCAAAGAGACCCAGGCCGCCATTGCGGGGCTGCGTGAAGGCAGCGTGGATATTGTGATTGGCACGCACAAGATTCTGTCCTCGGACGTGCGTTTCAAACAGCTAGGTTTGGTCATCATCGACGAGGAACACCGCTTTGGTGTGCGTCAGAAAGAAGCCTTGAAGCAACTGCGCGCCGAAGTCGACATTCTGACCCTGACCGCCACCCCTATTCCACGTACCTTAGGCATGTCTTTGGAGGGCATACGGGACTTCTCCGTCATTGCCACGGCACCGCAAAAACGTCTGGCGATCAAAACCTTTGTGCGTCGTGAAGATGGCAGCACCATACGCGAAGCTCTGCTGCGCGAATTGAAACGCGGCGGCCAGGTCTACTTCCTGCATAACGAAGTCGAGACCATTCACAACCGTCGTGCCCGCCTGGAAGAACTGGTGCCCGAAGCCAGTATTGCCGTGGCTCACGGCCAAATGCCCGAGCGCGAACTGGAAGCCGTCATGAAGGGCTTCTACCAGAAGCGCTACAACGTGCTGCTGTGTACCACGATTATTGAAACCGGCATTGACGTGCCTACCGCCAATACCATCGTCATCCATCGAGCTGACCGTTTGGGCCTGGCCCAATTGCACCAGTTGCGTGGACGCGTGGGCCGCTCCCACCACCAGGCCTATGCCTATCTGCTCACCCCTGGCGAGGATGCCATCACCAGTAATGCGAAGAAGCGGCTGGAGGCCATTCAAGCCATGGAAGAGCTGGGCGCAGGCTTTTTCCTGGCGATGCACGATCTGGAAATCCGGGGAGCAGGCGAAGTGCTGGGCGAATCCCAGTCCGGCGACATTCAGGAAGTGGGCTATTCCATGTATGCGGATATGCTCAACACGGCCGTCAAAGCCCTGAAGGCTGGCGAAGAACCGGACCTTGATTCACCCTTTGCCCTGCAATGCGAAGTGAATCTGCATACTTCTGCCCTGCTGCCATCTAACTACTGCCCCGACGTGAATGCCCGCCTGGGCCACTACAAGGCCCTGTCACACGCTCGCAAGGAAGATGACCTTATCCATATCCATGAAGAGCTGATCGACCGCTATGGCCTGCTACCAGAGGCTGGCGAGAATCTGCTGGCCGTCCATCGCCTGCGTATCAAGGCCGAACCGTTGGGAATTGTGAAAATCGATGCCAGCGAGGCACAGGCGACGATTCAGTTTTCCTCCAAGCCCAATGTGGACGCCGTCAGCATTATTGAACTGGTGCAAAAGAACAAGCAGGTGCGATTGGCTGGACCCGACAAGTTGCGGATTGAAATCACCAAAGGTGAGGAAATCAAGAACCGGATTCAGGCCGTACGCAATGTGCTGAACAGTTTGCGCAAAGAGAAGTAAGCCTTAACAACAAGGCTGGACATAAAAAAGAGCGCTGTCAGTGACAGCGCTCTTTTCATTTGGGTAAAACGGCCTACTGCATCACCCCCTCGCCCTGCTTACCGTGCTCAGGTCTAGTGTGCTGCGCTGAGCCTTGCACCGCCAGACTACGCAGGCGATCCGCCAACATCAAACATCCAAGCGGAACCAGTTCAAGACAGCATCCAGTGGAGAGTGGTTAAGCGCAAAGCTGGCTTGCTCCTGCACCACAGGCTTGGCCCGGTAGGCAACCGAGTATTTAGCGTGCGCCATCATGGGCAAGTCATTGGCACCGTCGCCAATCGCAATACACTGCTCCGGGCCAGCGCCCAGCTCCGCAGCCAATTCCTGCAAGAAACGGGCTTTGGCCTGACCATCCACAATCGCACCCAGCACTTTGCCGGTCAGCTTGCCGTCCACCACTTCCAAGGTATTGGAATGGGCATAGCTCAAGCTGAAACGGTCTTTCATGCGTTCGGTAAAGAAGGTGAAGCCACCCGATACCAGCAAGGTTTTTACGCCATGGGCATGAGCCGTCGCAATCAGGCGGTCCGCACCCAGATTAGGCTGCAAGCGCTCTTCATACACGCGAGTCAGATCACTGACAGGCACACCTTCCAGAAACGCCACACGGCGATTCAAGCTCTCGGTGAAGTCCTTGATTTCGCCGCGCATGGCCGCTTCGGTAATCGTGGCAACCTGTTCCTTGCGGCCAGCCATATCAGCAATCTCATCAATACACTCGATATTGATCAGCGTGGAATCCATGTCCATTGCCAGCACGCGCATGTCTTTCAGGCGATCAATCTGCTCCAGAAAAGCAAAGTCCATTGCGCCAGTCTTGCACAGTGCCTGCACCTCAGCACGCTGCGTGGCGTCAGCACCCAGCAGACGCACGGCGGTAGGGCCCAGCTCCTGCACACCATCGGCCTGCACCACTGCCGCTATTTTTTCGATGATGGCGCTATCCAGGCGCGGCCCTTGAAGAATGAGATGAGACATCAGATCGTCCACAAAACAGGAAAATACGGCACAGTCGTCGTGCCAAAAGACGATTATTGTAGCGTGCTGCAGGCTTGCCACGGCCTTGCCCACACACAGCGATGTCAGTTTTCAGTCTGAACTCATCCTGCTACGATAAAAGCTATCGCGAAATGACCGAGGACGCCCTTCATGTATATCTGGCCCAACAACACTTTGCTGGATCTGCTCCACATCGAGCAACCCATCGTTCAAGCTCCTATGGCCGGAGCGCAAGATAGTGAGCTGGCGATTGCCGTGGCTCGTGCTGGCGGCCTGGGCTCATTGGCCTGCGCCATGCTCAGCCTGGAACAAATTCGCGAACAAGTGGGGCTGTTTAGAGCCGCCGTGTCGGCCCCCATCAATCTGAACTTCTTTTGCCACGAGGATCTGCGCCTGGAGCCAGAGGCTCTACAAGAATGGCGTCTTCGCCTAATGCCTTACTACCAGGAATACAGCCTGGACCCGAATCAGGAATTGCCCAAAGCGGCACGTGCTCCCTTCTCCAGCCAACATGCTGAATTGGTCGAAGAGCTGAAACCTGAAGTCGTCAGCTTCCACTTTGGCCTGCCCTCTCCCGAACTGGTGCAGCGCGTTAAAAAAACCGGTGCTCTGATCATGTCCAGCGCTACCACGACGGCTGAGGCGGTCTGGCTGCAAGAGCACGGCGCCGACATCATCATCGCTCAAGGCTTTGAAGCCGGTGGTCACCGTGGCGTGTTCCTGGACAACAAGGTGCATACACAAGTAGGCACCATGTCCCTGGTTCCCCAGATTGCCGATGCCGTCAGCATTCCCGTGATTGCTGCCGGTGGTATTGCTGATGGACGCGGTATTGCCGCAGCCCTGGCTTTGGGTGCCAGCGCGGCGCAAATTGGCACTGCCTACCTGTTCTGTCCCGAATCCAAGATCACCCCGCTGCATCGCGAAGCCCTGTCCAATAGTCGCTCGGACGGCACAGCGCTAACCAATCTGTTCTCTGGCCGCCCAGCTCGCAGTATTCGCACTCGCCTGATGGATGAAATTGGTCCTTTAAGCGCCAGTGCTCCGGTATTCCCCCATGCTGGGTCGGCACTCAGCCCGCTGCGTATCGAAGCCGAAAAACAAGGTCGTACCGAATTCAGTTCCCTGTGGAGCGGACAAAGCGCTGCCTTGGGTCGCGCCCTGCCTGCCGAGCAACTGACGCTGGTCCTCGCTCAAGAGGCTCAGGGCGTCTGCAAGCGCCTGGGAGTGGCTGGTGCCACTCACGCACCCTTGGACAAGCCTTGATCGATTCTGCGGGCTGCACACGCGGTATGCAGCCCAGCAGCAGCAAAGCCACCTGCTGATTACATGACACCGAAAGTCAGGACGAAAAAAAACCTCGCAATTTTGCGAGGTTTTTTTATCTGGTCAGGACTATTCAAACTTGCCCTTGGGGTGGCGCATCAAATAACGATACACAAAGCCGGGGTACGCCATCACCAGAAACAAGGCAAAGGTAATGGTGTAGAACACCCAGGTTTGCTTGAAGGGATTACCGATACTGGCTTCAAAAGCAAAGCCGAAAGCACCCACAATACCGTAAAAAGCACACACCTCCAGCAGGCGCGCAAAAAAGCCTTTGGAGACTTTCTGATGGCGAGTACGCCAGGCAGGGAAGTAAAACAGCGCAGCCACTAAAACCAGGCCCAAAAACACCTTGCCCAACATAACAGGCAAGGAATTCAGACCGGAACTGGCGGCGATCACCGTGTAAATCCCCAGACCCAAAGCAGCCAGCACAGCCAGGTAGACCAGACCCACAATCAGTTGCAGCCAGGGCGAGAGACCAGAGCGCTCGCCCGGCATGGACCAAGGCAGAACCAGCAAGGGTTTTTCCACCAGAAACGGCAAGTTAGCCGTAATCACGGAAAGAATAATCACAACCCAGATGGAAAAGCTTTGTTCCATAGTGCTACCTACTTAAAACTGCAAGGAAGACTGAATCACGCGGATGCAGGTATCCATCAAGCCACCGGGCAACAGGCCCAGGCCGATAATCAGAACACCATTCACCAACATGACCAGCTTGGTCAGCAAGCCTGTAGAAACAGGATGTGCTTCGCCTTCTGGTTCGTCAAAGTAGACGACCTTCACCACACGCAGGTAGTAGAAAGCGCCGATCAAGGACATGATCACGGCAAACACGGCCAGCCAGACATAACCGGCACCCACCACGGCTTGCAGCACGCTCAGCTTGGCGGCAAAACCGGACAGCGGAGGAATACCAGCCAGGGAGAACATGGACAGCAGCCAGACCAGAGCCAGGCCGGGATTACGACGGCTCAGACCTTTCAGGTCGCTGATGTTTTCACATTCAAAACCACGACGGCTCATGATCAGAATCAGGCCAAAGGTGCTCAGTGTGGTCAGAACGTAGATCACTACGTAGAACAGCGAAGCACCGTAGGCTTGAGAGTGGGTCTCGCCATTGAACACGCCAGCCAGCAAGCCCAGGAAGATGAAACCCATGTGCGAGATGGTCGAATACGCAAGCATACGCTTGAGATTCTTTTGCATGATCGCGGTCAGGTTACCCAGAGCCAGCGACAGCACGGCCATGATCAACAGCATAGGCTGCCAATCCACCGCAACACCGTGCAGGCCTTCCACCAGGAAACGCATGGTCACGGCGAAGGCGGCCAGTTTAGGAGCAGCACCAATGATCAGGGTCACGGTGGTAGGAGCGCCTTGGTAGACGTCCGGTGTCCACATGTGGAAAGGAGCAGCCGTCAATTTGAAAGCCAGACCTGCCACCACAAACACCACACCAAAGACCAGAGCCAGACGTTCGGCCTGACCGTTAGCGATCACTTCAGCAATACGTGGGAACTCCAGGTTGCCGGTAGCGCCATAAATCATGGACATGCCGTACAACAAGATACCGGAAGCCAAAGCACCTAATACGAAGTACTTCAGGGCAGCTTCAATGGACTGACGATGTTCACGACGCAAGGCCACCAATGCGTACAAGGCAAAGGACATCAGCTCTACGCCCAGATAAGCGGTCAACATGCTGTTGGCCGAAATCATGATCATCTGGCCCAGAAGAGCCATCAGCGTCAGGGTGTAGAGTTCGCCACCACGCTCCATCATGTCACGCTGTTCAGCGTATTCACGACCGTAGATCAGGGTTGCGGCCACTGCAGCACACGAGAGCAGCTTCAGGAAGTGAGCCATCTCGTCCACGACGAACAGGCCACCAAAGGAGACGCCGCTAACGCCCTTGGACCACTGCCAGGCCACGCTGGCCGCAACCACGGCAAGCGTCAGCAGGCTGAACACAAAGGTTGAATGGCGCTGCTTGTGCGTGCTGAACGCATCAAAAATCAGCACACACGAGGCCAGAACCAGGAGCAGGATCTCGGGCAAAGCCAGAGAAAAGTTAAAGGTAGTATCCATAGTGATTCGGCCTACAGTTTCGAGATGGAGACGTGTTGCAGCAACGCTTCAACCGAAACGTGCATGACCTCGGTAAATGGCTTGGGATAGACACCCATGCCGATGACCGCAATCGCCATTACGCCAAGAACGAAGAACTCACGGCCGCTCAGGTCGCTCATGCCGGCAACCTTGTCGTTACCCACGGGACCGAAGGCCACGCGCTTGAGCATCCACAGCGAGTAAGACGCACCGGTAATCAGTGCCGTTGCTGTCAACAGACCGATCCAGAAGTTGTACTCAACCGCGCCCATGATGACAGTGAATTCACCGATAAAGCCGCTGGTGCCTGGCAAACCGCTGTTGGCCATGGAGAACAGCACAAAGAAGGTGACAAAGCGAGGCATAACCTTGACGACACCACCGTAATCGGCAATTTCGCGGCTATGCAGGCGGTCGTACAACACACCAATACACAGGAACATGGCACCGGACACAAAGCCGTGCGAGATCATCTGCATGATCGCGCCTTCCATACCTGTGGTGTTGAAGACGAAAAAGCCCAGTGTGACAAAACCCATGTGAGCCACAGAGGAGTAAGCCACCAGCTTTTTCATGTCGTCCTGAACGATAGCGACCAGACCAATGTAGATCACTGCGACCAGGGACAGCGCAATCACGATACCAGCCAGACCCTGCGACGCATCAGGAGCGATGGGCAGGGAAAAGCGCAGAAAACCGTAAGCACCCAGCTTCAACATGATGGCAGCCAGCACCACGGAACCACCCGTAGGTGCTTCCACGTGGGCATCCGGCAACCAGGTGTGAACAGGCCACATAGGCACTTTCACCGCAAACGCCATGAACAGCGCGGCAAAGATCAGCACCTGTGTGGTGTAGTCCAAGGGGACTTTGTGCCAGGTCAGGATATCGAACGTACCGCCGGACACATTCCACAGGTAGATGAAGGCAACCAGAGTCAGCAGGGAGCCCATCAGGGTGTAGAGGAAGAACTTGACCGAGGCATACACGCGGTTTGGACCACCCCAGATACCGATGATCAGATACATCGGGATCAGTGTGGCTTCAAAGAACACGTAGAACAGCAGGCCATCCAGGGCGGCGAAAACACCAACCATCAGACCTGACAGGATCAAGAAGGCACCCATGTATTGAGCCACGCGGTTCTTGATAACCTGCCAGCCCGCCAGCACCACGATCACCGTAATGAACGCGGTCAGCAAGACAAACCACATGGAAATACCGTCCACGCCAAGGTGGTAATTCACCTTGAAGGCATCAATCCAGGGGGCCAGCTCGACAAACTGCATGTCGGCCGTACCCGGATTGAAGCCCGTGTACAGAGGAATAGTGACAACAAGACCGGCAATCGAACCCAATAGAGCCAGCCAGCGGGTGAAGGTGGGACGATCATCACGTCCCAGAGCCAGCACCAACAGGCCAGCGACGATAGGTACGAAAATCGCCAGCGTTAACCAAGGAAGAGTAGAAGACGCCATATCGCTAGCCATTTACCGAACCGTCAGTACAAAAAAGGATAAGAGCGCCAGGATCCCGAGGATCATGGCAAAGGCGTAGTGATAGACATAGCCGGACTGGATATGACGGCTGATTGCAGCCACCCAGCCCACTACGCGTGCACTACCGTTGACCACCAGTCCGTCAATCAGACCGCGGTCAGCACCTTTCCAGAGGCCCGTACCCAGGCAGCGAACGCCACGAGACAGTACTTGCTCGTTGAACCAGTCAACGTAGTACTTGTTCTCCAGGATACGGTAGATAAAAGAGCAGTTCTTTTTGATAGCTGCAGGCAAGGCAGGATTAACCAGGTACATGTACCAGGCCACCACAGCACCCGCCACAACCAGCCAGAATGGCAGCGTGCCAAAACCGTGTACGGCGTAAGCCATCCAGTCAGTCCAGTGCTTGGCCAGAGTTGCCATTGCAGGATGTTCAGGCAGAACCGTCACAATACCTTCAAAGTAGCCACCGAACAGCAGCGGATCAACAAACCAGATACCGGCGAAGATCGATGGAATGGCCAGCAGTACCAGAGGCAGCGTAACCACCCAGGGCGACTCGTGAGGATCGCCACCATGAGCGTGATGGTCGTCGTGACCATGCGACTCATCGTGCTTGACGTCACGGAAGCGCTCTTTGCCGTGGAATACCAGGAAGTACAGGCGGAAGGAGTACAGCGAGGTGACGAACACACCGATCAGTGTGGCGTAGTACGCGTAAGTCGAACCCCAGATACCGGCTTCGCCAGCGGCTTCGATGATGTGCTCTTTCGAGTAGAAACCCGAGAAGAACGGCGTACCAACCAGAGCCAGCGTACCGATCAGGAAGGTCAGCCAGGTAATAGGCATGTACTTGCGCAGACCACCCATATTGCGGATGTCCTGATCGTGGTGCATACCGATAATCACCGAACCAGCGCCCAGGAACAGCAAGGCTTTGAAGAAAGCGTGTGTCATCAGGTGGAAGACAGCGGCCGAGTATGCCGAAGCACCCAGAGCAACCGTCATGTAACCCAATTGGGACAAGGTCGAGTAAGCCACAACGCGTTTGACGTCGTTCTGGATAATACCCAGCAAGCCCAGGAACAAGGCACCGGTTGCACCGATCACAATGATGAAGGACAGCGCAGTTGTCGACTGTTCAAACACAGGCGAGAAACGAGCCACCATGAAGATACCGGCCGTCACCATGGTCGCGGCGTGAATCAGCGCCGAGATTGGGGTAGGACCTTCCATGGAGTCTGGCAACCAGCTATGCAAAGGAACCTGAGCCGATTTACCCATGGCACCCACAAACAGGGCCAGAGCAGCAACAGTCAGCAATTGCCAGTCGGTACCGGGGAATGTCATGGTGCTCAGTTCCTGAACCTTGGCGAACACGTCGCTGTAGTTCATGGAGCCGGTGTAGGCGTAGAGCAGACCAATACCCAGGGCAAAACCGAAGTCACCGACACGGTTGACCAGGAAGGCCTTCATGTTGGCGAAAATCGCGGTCTTGCGCTCGTACCAGAAACCGATCAGCAGGTAAGAGACCAGACCCACCGCTTCCCAACCGAAGAAGAGCTGCAGCATGTTGTTGGACATGACCAGCATCAGCATCGAGAAGGTAAACAGCGAAATGTAGGAGAAAAAGCGCTGATAACCGGGGTCATCTTTCATGTAGCCAATGGTGTAGATATGCACCATCAGCGACACGGAAGTCACCACCACCATCATCAGGGCAGTCAGCTTGTCGATCAGAAAGCCGATGTCCCACTGAATGCTGCCAATCGTGATCCAGGTGTAGACCGGACCATTGAAGGTCTGGCCTTCCAGCACCTGGAACATCACCATGACCGAACCGATGAAGGCAATCAGCACGCCTGCGATGGTCAGCAGATGAGCGCCGGTCTTGCCGATGAATCGGCCCAGAAAGCCGGTACCAAACAAACCGGCCAGCGCCGAGCCCACCAGGGGAGCAAGCGCAATCGTTAAGTAAAGATTTATGGAGTTCATTAGTGTGCTATCCCATCAACCCTTGAGCTGGTCGAGATCCTGGACATTGATCGAATTAAGGTTACGGAACAACAGAACCAGAATTGCAAGACCAATGGCCGCCTCGGCCGCAGCGACCGTCAGGACGAAAAAGACAAACACCTGACCTGCCTCATTGCCCATCCACGTGGAAAAGGCCACGAAATTAATGTTGGCCGACAACAAAATCAGCTCAACAGACATCAGCAGAATAATCAGGTTGCGACGGTTCAGAAAAAAGCCAAACAGGCCGATCGTGAACAGCACAGCGCCCAGGACCAAATAGTGCGCAAGCGTCAGCGTCATCATCATTTGTCTCCTGGCACGACAGCGTCAGCCGAACTGGACACCGACGGCTTTTCGGTTTGAGAAGGAATGGAAACCATACGCAGACGATCCTTGGCGCGAACTTTGACTTGTTCGCTGGAGACGGTGCGTTTGACACCTTCACGTTTACGCAGAGTCAGTGCAATGGCCGAGATCATGCCAACCAGCAGCACAATGCCACCGAGCAACACAGCCAGCACATACTGGGAGTACATCAACTCGCCAATCACGCGGGTGTTGTTGTAGTCCGCGGCCACCGCGGCAGCAGGTGCCGTTGTGAACCACAGCTTGGTCAGCACAAAGCCCATTTCCAGAACCATGATGGCGCCGATCAACAGCCCCATTGGCACATGAGCCTTGAACTTCTTGGCTGCGGCTTCCTGACGTACGTCCAGCATCATGATGACGAACAGGAACATCACCATCACGGCACCAACGTAGACCACCACCAGCAACAGGCCCAGGAACTCTGCGCCCATCGTGATCCACAGCATGGCTGCCGTGAAGAACACCAGAATCAAATGCAATACGGCCGTAACCGGGTTTTTGGCAGCGATCACGCGATACGCGGCCACCACCATCACCAGCGCCAGCACATAAAACAGAACAGTAGTAAATAACATGAGTGTAGAGCTCCGGCCTTAGCGATAAGGTGCATCTGCGGCACGACGACGAGCGATCTCGTCTTCGTAGCGGTCACCAATAGCCAGCAGCATGTCCTTGGTGTAGTACAAATCGCCGCGTTTTTCGCCGTGGTACTCGTGAATGTGCGTTTCCACGATCGAGTCGACCGGGCAGCTTTCTTCACAGAAACCACAGAAAATACACTTGGCCAGATCGATGTCATAACGCGTGGTGCGGCGTGTGCCGTCCTCGCGCTCTGCCGATTCGATCGAGATGGCCATGGCGGGACACACTGCCTCGCACAGTTTGCACGCGATGCAACGCTCTTCGCCGTTTTCGTAGCGACGCAAAGCGTGCAGACCGCGAAAACGTGGCGAGGTAGGCGTGGTTTCAACGGGATATCGCAGCGTCACTTTACGCTTGAAGAAATACTTCCCCGTCAGGCGCATGCCTTTGAGCATCTCGGACAGCATCAGGCTGCCAAAGAAATCTTTGATTGCTTCCATAATCTTGCCCCTTAGCCTTAATGCCAGATGTTCCAGGGCGTCTGCATCCAGATCGCCACAATAACCAGCCAAACACCGGTCAGCGGGATAAATACTTTCCAGCCCAAACGCATGATCTGGTCATAGCGGTAACGTGGGAACGTCGCACGGAACCAGATGAACATGGAGACTACGATGAAGGTCTTCAGACCCAACCACAGCCACCCCGGAATCCACGTAAAGGGAGCGAACTCGACAATCGGAGTCCAGCCACCCAGGAACATGATGGACGCCAGAGCCGACAGGAAAATCATGTTGGCGTATTCGCCCAAGAAGAACAGAGCAAAACCGGTACCGGAATACTCCACCATAGGACCGGCCACAATTTCCGATTCGCCTTCCACCACGTCAAAGGGGTGACGGTTGGTTTCTGCAACGGCGGAAATTACGTAGATCACAAACAGTGGCAGCAGTGGCAGCCAGTTCCACGACAAGAAGTTCAAGCCCTTGTCTGCAAAGTAGCCCTGTGTCTGGCCCATCACGATGCCCGACAGATTCAGCGTGCCGGAAACCAGCAGGACAGTAATCAGGACAAAGCCGATGGCCAACTCGTAAGACAGCACCTGAGCGGCTGCACGCAGCCCCCCCAGCAAAGCGTACTTGGAGTTGGACGCCCAACCGGCCACGATCACACCGTACACACCCAGAGACGTAATCGCCAGGATGTACAGCAGACCGGCATTGATGTCGGACAGAACCACATCAGGGCCAAAAGGAATCACCGCCCAGGCAGCCAAGGCAGGCATCAGGGTGACCACAGGGGCCAGCAGATACAGAACCTTGTTGGACTGAGCAGGAACAATCAGTTCCTTGGTCAGCAGCTTGAATACGTCAGCGAAAGGCTGCAGCAAACCGCGGTAACCGACGCGAGTCGGTCCCAAACGGACGTGCATGAAACCAATCATCTTCCGTTCCCAGTACGTCAGGTAGGCCACGCACAAGATCACGGGAACCGCAATCGCGATCACCTTGAGCAAGGTCCAGACTACAAACCAGGCGGTAGGCCCGAGCAGCTCGGTGCCGTAGTTATTGATGACAGAGAGAAAATCCATGTTATGCACGCTCCACTGTCAATTGACCGAATGCGCTACCCAAGGCGGCAGTTTCAGAAAAAGCGGTGGCAACACGCACCGAGTTCAGTGCCACGGTGTCATCCAACTGAGCTGGCAGGCTGACTTCACCTTGCGAGGAACGAACCTTCACCAGATCGCCGTCGGCCAGACCCAGTTGGGTCAGCGTGGCGGCGGCCATGCGAGCAGTAGGAGCGGCCGAAGCAGGTGTTTCCTGCAAAGGAGCCGAACGACGGACCAGGGCATCGCTGCGGTAGATAGGTACATCTGCCACACGCTCCAGGCCATTGCCTTCAGGCAAGACGCTGGCAGCCAGATTGATCTGGTTGGACAAGCGCGATTCCACACCGGCAGCCATGACAGAGTCACGAACCGATTCGGATGTTTCATCGTCAAAGCCATCCAACTGGAACAGATTGCCCAGTACACGCAGAACCTTCCAGGCCGGACGTGTATCGCCCACGGGAGCGGCTGCACCCTTGAAGCTTTGTACACGGCCTTCAGCATTCACAAAGGTGCCGGAGGTTTCAGTGAAGGGAGACACAGGCAACATCACATCGGCCCACTGTTCGGCAGCGGAACGATAAGAGGTCAAGGCAACCGAGAAGGTCGCGGACTTCAGTGTTTCCACTGCACGCTCGCCCAGATCGCTGTCCAGAGCAGGTTCCACGTTCAGAACCAGGTAGGCACGCAAAGTTTGAGCCAGCATTTGCTCGGCAGTCAAACCGCCCTTCCCTGGAACGGCATTCGCCAGGTAACCACCCACGGTGTTACCACCGGCAGTCAGGAAGCCCAGTTTGGCACCGCTAGCCTGTGCAATCACATTAGCGTTGGCAGCAATCACGCTGGCCTGATCCGAGTTGACCGCCATATTGCCCAGCAAGATGGCCACGCGTTCGCCGGAGGCCAGGCTGTCAGCAATCTGCTGAGCTTCAGCAGATACTTGCACGCCTTCCAGACCAGCAGGAACTGCTGCGTCCTTGGCTTTGGCAACAGCTACCAGCACTTGAGCCAGGGAATTGGCCAACTGGCTAGGAGCAACCGTCATACGGCCAGCAATCGCATTGAACAATGGATTATCGGCAGCCGAATCAATGAAGGAAACTTGAGCACCACGTTTGACAGCCTGACGCAGACGCTGAGCCATCAAGGGGTGATCTTTACGCAGGAAGGAGCCCACGACCAGAACGCGATCCAGCTCGTTCAAGGCAGTCAGAGGCATACCCAACCAAGGCACACCGGCCAGGGCGCCATCCAGACGGGCATCGGTCTGGCGCAGACGGAAGTCCACGTTTTCAGTACCCAATGCGCGACCCAAGCGAGCCAACAAGGCCAGCTCTTCAGTCGTGGATGTAGCCGAACCAATACAGCCCAGTTGATCTGCACCAAACTTCTCGCGCACGGCATTCATACCGGCAACGATGGTTTGCATGGCGTCGTTCCAGGAAGCCTCACGCCACTGACCGTCATCACCACGCACCATGGGGCGAGTCAGACGATCTTCGGTGTACAGACCTTCATAGGAGAAACGATCACGGTCGCTGATCCAGCACTCGTTGACTTCGTCGTTCTCGAAAGGCACAACGCGCAAGACCTTGTCCATCTTGGCCTGCAGCACCAGATTGGCACCCACGCTGTCGTGCGGGCTAACGCTGCGACGACGGGCCAGTTCCCAGGTACGGGCATTGAAGCGGAAAGGCTTGGAGAGCAAGGCACCCACAGGGCAAACGTCAATCATATTGCCCGACAGCTCGGACTCGACAGCACGACCCACAAAGGTGGTGATCTCGGCGTGCTCGCCGCGATTGAGCATACCGACCTCTTGGACACCGGCGATTTCTTCGCCAGTACGCACACAGCGGGTGCAGTGAATACAACGCTGCATGGCTTCGGTCGAGATCAGCGGACCCATGGATTTGGCAGCCACGACGCGCTTTTCTTCCTTGTAGCGCGACTCGGAGCCACCGTAACCCACGGCCAGATCCTGCAACTGACATTCGCCACCCTGATCGCATACAGGGCAATCCAGCGGGTGGTTGATCAGCAGAAATTCCATGACGCTCTTTTGAGCGGCAATGGCTTTATCCGAACGAGTACGCACAACCATGCCGTTGGTGACGGGGGTCGCACAAGCTGGCAAAGGCTTGGGTGCTTTTTCCACGTCCACCAAACACATGCGGCAGTTGGCGGCAATACTCAGTTTTTTGTGATAACAGAAGTGCGGCACGTAGACCCCGGCGTCATGGGCAGCCTGAATGACCATGCTGCCTTCCGGGGCGTCAACTTTAATGCCATCGATGGTGAGTTCTACCATTACGTTGTCCTGGCCTACAAATATTGAGGCACCACACAGCCTTTATGCTCGATGTGGTGTGCGAACTCGTCGCGGAAATGCTTAACGAAACTGCGCACCGGCATGGCAGCAGCATCACCCAGGGCACAAATCGTACGGCCCATGATGTTCTGTGCGATGTCGTCGAGCATGTCCAGGTCTTCAGCGCGACCCTGACCGTTCTCGATACGATGCACCATGCGCCACAACCAGCCTGTGCCTTCGCGGCACGGCGTGCACTGGCCGCAGCTTTCGTGATAGTAAAAATATGACAGGCGCAGCAAGGATTTCACCATGCAGCGAGTCTCGTCCATCACGATGACGGCACCCGAACCCAGCATGGAACCTGCTTTGGCGATGGAGTCATAGTCCAGATTGGTCGCCATGATGATGTCGGCGGGCAAAACGGGCGAGCTGGAACCGCCAGGGATCACAGCCTTCAGTTTGCGACCGTCGCGCATGCCACCGGCCAATTCCAGCAAGGTGGCAAAAGGTGTACCCAGCGGCACTTCGTAGTTACCGGGACGCTCTACGTCACCCGTAATGGAGAAGATCTTGGTGCCACCCGCATTAGGGATACCCACTTCCAGGTATTCCTGACCGCTGTTGCGCAGAATCCAGGGAACTGCCGCAAAAGTCTCGGTGTTATTAATGGTCGTCGGTTTGCCATACAGACCAAAGCTGGCGGGGAATGGCGGTTTGAAACGGGGCTGACCCTTCTTGCCTTCCAGGGATTCCAGCAAGGCTGTTTCTTCGCCACAAATGTAGGCGCCGTAACCGTGGAAAGCGTGCAACTGGAAGTCGAAGTCAGAACCCAGGATCTTGTCACCCAGGAAGCCAGCAGCACGGGCTTGCTCCAGCGCTTCTTCAAAACGCTGATAAATCTCGAACACTTCACCGTGGATGTAGTTGTAGCCCACGGTAATGCCCATGGCGTAGGCCGCAATGGCCATGCCTTCGATCACGATATGCGGGTTGAAGCGCAAAATATCGCGGTCTTTAAAAGTGCCGGGTTCGCCCTCGTCAGAGTTGCAGACCAGGTACTTTTGACCGGGCAAGCTGCGGGGCATGAAGCTCCATTTCAGACCCGATGGGAAACCTGCACCGCCACGACCACGCAATGCCGACGCTTTAACTTCAGCAATCACGTCTTCGGGCTTCATGCCAGTCGTCAATACTTTACGCAGGGCTTCATAGCCACCACGCTTGACGTACTCTTCCAGGCCCCAGTTGTCGCCATTCAGGCCAGCCAGAATTTGCGGCTGAATATGACGATCATGAAAAATCATGCTGCGCGACAGGTCGTCACCAGGGTTAGGCTCTAATCCCTGGGAGAACTTACGCAGAATGTCCGGTGCAATCATGCCGATTCTCCGTGTGTCTTCAATTCTTCGAGCATGGCATCAATGCGCTCGGCTTCCATACGCACGCACATGTGCTGATTGTTCAACAGCATGACGGGCGAATCACCACATGAACCCATACACTCTCCCATGATCAGGGAGAACTGGCCGTCCGCCGTGGTTTCACCGTATTCGATACCCAGCTTTTCTTTCAGGTATTCGCCTGCCTTGACGCCGTCACGCAGCGCACAGGGCAAGTTGGTGCA
This sequence comes from Alcaligenes parafaecalis, assembly GCF_026344135.1. NCBI lineage: Bacteria > Pseudomonadati > Pseudomonadota > Betaproteobacteria > Burkholderiales > Alcaligenaceae > Alcaligenes > Alcaligenes parafaecalis. Next base: position 52,808 of record NZ_JAPKNA010000006.1, read on the forward strand.
AACAGAAATGGTGACGCGGCCAACAGGCTTGGTATGGAACATGTTGTAGAAGGTCGCAACCTCCTGCACAGCAATGGGTTCCACGCCAATGTATTGGGCAACATCCTCAATGATTTCAGGCGATACCCAGCCTTTTTCTTGCTGGGCGATAGCCAGCGAGGCCATGATGGCAGAGCGACGTTGGTCTGCCGGGAACTTGTTCAGTTCCTTATCGATCTGTTGGTAGGCTTTTTCGGAAAGCAACATAATTCGGTTCCGTTTTTCCAGGCGCGACCTTAACGGTCGATCTCGCCAAACACAATGTCCTGCGTGCCGATGATAGTGACCGCGTCGGCAATCATGTGACCGCGGCTCATTTCATCGAGGGCCTGCAAGTGGACGAAGCCCGGAGCACGGATCTTCATGCGGTAAGGCTTGTTACCACCGTCAGATACCAGATAAATGCCAAACTCGCCCTTTGGATGTTCTACACCGGCATACACTTCGCCAGTAGGCACGTGCATCCCTTCGGAGAACAGTTTGAAATGGTGGATCAAGTCTTCCATCCCGGTTTTCATGCGTTCGCGCGATGGGGGTGCCACTTTATGGTTATCCGTGATGACAGGGCCGGGATTATTGCGCAGCCACTGTACACACTGACGGATAATGCGATTGCTCTCGCGCATTTCTGCGATACGAACCAGGTAACGGTCGTAAGAGTCGCCATTGCGACCCACAGGAATATCAAAGTCGACGCGATCATAGACTTCGTAGGGCTGCATCTTGCGCAGATCCCACTCCACGCCCGAACCACGCAGCATGGGGCCGGTAAAGCCCAGCGCCTTGGCGCGATCAGGATCAACCACGCCCACGCCCACCAGACGCTGCTTCCAGATACGGTTATCGGTCAGCAAGGTCTCGTATTCGTCCACACACGCGGGGAAGCGATTGGTGAAGTCTTCGATGAAATCCAGCAAAGAACCTGAACGCGCTTCGTTCATGGCTTTCAGTTCTTTGTCGGAGCGGTATTTATTGGCCTTGTACTGTGGCATGGTGCCGGGCAGATCGCGGTAAACGCCACCTGGACGGTAGTAGGCCGCGTGCAAACGAGCACCTGAGACCGCTTCGTAGCAGTCCATCAGGTCTTCACGTTCACGGAAGGCGTACAGGAACACGGCCATGGCACCCACGTCCAGCGCATGCGAGCCCACCGACATCAGGTGGTTCAGAATGCGGGTGATCTCGTCGAACATCACGCGGATGTACTGGCCACGTAATGGCACCTCAACACCTACCAAACGCTCCACAGCCATACAGTAGGCGTGCTCGTTGACCATCATGGATACATAGTCCAGACGATCCATATAAGGCAGGGTTTGCAGGAAAGTGCGATGCTCGGCCAGCTTTTCAGTGGCGCGGTGCAACAGACCGATATGGGGGTCAGCACGCTGAATAACTTCGCCGTCCAGTTCAAGCACCAAACGCAACACACCGTGTGCGGCTGGGTGCTGAGGACCAAAGTTCAGGGTGTAGTTTTGAATTTCTGCCATGATGCTTATCGCCCAATTCCGTAATCGTCCTCGCGCACCACACGTGGCGTGATTTCACGCGGCTCGATGGTGACGGGCTGGTAAATGACCCGCTTCTGCTCGGTGTCATAGCGCATTTCGACGTAACCGGAGATGGGGAAGTCTTTGCGGAACGGATGACCGATGAAACCGTAGTCGGTCAGGATGCGACGCAGATCAGGGTGGTTCTCGAAAATAATGCCGTACAGGTCAAACGCTTCGCGCTCGAACCAGTTCACCGAAGGCCAGACCTCGAACAGGGTTGGCAAAGCGGGGAAATCGTCGTTGGGCACAAAGCAACGCACACGCAGGCGCCAGTTGTGCTTCAAGGACATCAGGTGCAGCACAACGGCAAAGCGATGAGGGAACTGAGCGGATGCGGCCTGATAGGTAGGCGCTTTCCAGGCGGAATAATCAATCCCGCACAAGTCGATACAGGTCTCGAAGCGCAGATCAGCGTGGTCGCGCAGCAAGGTGCAGGTATCGACCCACGCATCAACCGGCACTTCCAAAGTGAGTTCATTGCGCGCTTGCGTCAACGCAGCCTGCTCGCCAAGGATAGAGAGCAAGTTGGTTTTTAAAGTTTCTAGCCGTGTCATAGTCTTGTTTAGCCTGTTCTTACCGTTCAGCGTGCGATGGTATTGGTCAAACGGATCTTGTTCTGCATTTGCAGCAAGCCGTAAACCAGAGCTTCAGCGGTTGGAGGACAGCCCGGCACATACACGTCTACCGGCACAATGCGGTCACAGCCGCGCACAACCGAGTAGGAGTAGTGGTAGTAGCCGCCACCATTGGCACAGGAGCCCATGGATACAACCCAGCGTGGCTCAGCCATCTGGTCGTACACCTTACGCAAGGCGGGTGCCATCTTGTTGCACAGGGTGCCCGCCACAATCATCAAATCAGATTGACGTGGGCTGGGACGGAAAATAATGCCGAATTGGTCCAGGTCATAGCGAGCCGCACCAGCGTGCATCATTTCCACTGCACAACAGGCCAGACCAAATGTCATGGGCCACATGGACCCTGTTTTTGCCCAGTTCAGAAACTTGTCTGCACTGGTCGTCACAAAACCTTCTTTGAGAATGCCGTCGATAGCCATAGTAGTTGCCTTTTGCCGGATCAGACCCTGGGAAGCCCCGGCCTATCCTGTTGCTGACCAAACCCGCTGTCATCAAGACGCATCCTCGTGCCCCTTATGCCCAGCAGCAGACGCGAAAACCCGTGTCGGGGTTCTCTATGGATGGGTTACTCCCAGTCCAGAGCGCCTTTTTTCCATTCGTAGATAAAACCGACCGTCAAAACGGCCAAGAACGCCATGACCGTCCAGAACCCGACCAGGCCTACTGTCCCATTGGCCATAGCCCAGGGAAACAGAAAAGCGATTTCCAGATCGAACATGATGAACAGAATCGCGATCAGGTAGTAACGAATGTCCACCTTCATGCGCGAATCACCGAATGCTTCAAAGCCGCATTCGTAAGGAGAGAGCTTTTCAGGGTCGGGGCGGTTTGGACCTAACACTCGACCGACTAAAAGCAGTGCCAAGCCAATCCCTGTGGCGACAATGATAAATAGCAAAACGGGAAAGTACTCTTGCAGGTTCATGCAAAGCATCCAATCGCAGTAAATAAACTCTTGGATTGTAGCATTTTGAGAGCACAGTTTTGGGGGATAACCCCAAACCATTACATCTATGCGCGGGTGTTGCACCCATGCCGCAAAAACTGTCAGCTACCTGACCAAAAACCCTTCAACTATTGATTATTTACTTTATTAAGGGTTGCGGTTTGAAGTAGTGATTAATTATCTTACTCGCTTTTGTAAGGCGAATGTCAGCTATCAAGCACTAAAGATCGTTTTTTTATACTTATTTTGTAAGCAAGACAAACAAGACTAAGCGGTCATAAGAATCAAAGCCCCTACCAAACGCAATACCTGAGGAAAAAAGCACCACACAAGAAAAACAGGCCTCCCAGCAGCCGCCACAGCACACCCAACACCCAACACCCAACACCCAACACCCAACACCCAACACCCAACAAGAGTAACCTTAAGCAAAATAGCACACGAAAAAAAGCCATCCCGAAGGATGGCTTTTTACACATCTGCAGTTCAGGCAAGCCCGAAGGCTTGCCTATCGCTACGCGTAGACAAGCTACGCGACACAATTAGAACTGGTGACGCAGGCCGACGCCCAACAGAGTGGACTTAGCGTCAGGAGCGAAGTACACGTTCTTGGCGTAAGAACCGATTGCGTACACGTTCGTGCGCTTGCTCAGTGGGTGGCTGTAACCCAAGCTGTATGTGTGCTGTTTCTTCTTCTCTACGTCCAGACCGGACAACAGAGTTGGAACTGCACGCATGTCAGCCATGGTCCAAGAAGCCATCAGGCTGCCAGCACCAACAGGAGCCGAAACACCGACCAGGTAGGAGTTGATCTTCAGACCGTCCAGACCAATCATGTTGCCGCTGTTAGGCAGAATGTCGGTGCTACCGGAGTAGTCTTGGGAAGCGAACAGACCGTTACGAGTTTGACCGAAAGCCAAGTAAGCTTTCACAACTTCGAAGTCGTAGCTACCACCGATGTTCCAGGACTTGACGGAAGTGCTGTCACCCAGGCTTTCTGGAGTCTTGAACTGATCGTAAGTTACAGCAACGCCAACAGGACCGTTAGCGTAACGCAGACCGGTGGTCACGCCGCGCATGTTTGTCTTGTCTGCATCCTTGATGTCGTAGGCTTGTTTGCCATCAACGTTAAAGGAGTAACCAACGCCGAACTGGAAGCCGGAGAAGTTAGGGGTTTGGTACATGATCATGTTGTCGTAACGAGCGGTGTTAGCTGCTGTGAAAGCACCACCGATGTTAGCTTGATCGAAACCACCGCCGAAAGGATCGGCTACGCCTGGCAGGTACTTGGAGGCGATGTTAGTTTGACGACCGAAGTCCAATTGACCCCAGCTGTCACCAGCCAGACCCAGAGTGGCTTGACGACCGAACAAACGGCTACCTTGAGCGGATTTACCGGTGCCCAGGTCGAAACCGCTTTCCAGAACGAACACAGCGCGCAGGCCGTCACCCAGATCTTCGGAACCCTTCAGGCCCCAACGGTTGCCAGACTGGATACCGTTGATCATGCCAATGCGCTTCTGCGAGAAATCGCCAGCGTCGTCGTTAGTTTTCAGTTTTTGGTAACCAATACCAGCGTCCAGAATACCGTACAGGGTGACAGACGTTTCTGCGTGTGCGACGCCAGCGAAGCCGGCCATCAGAGCAGCAGCGAGCAGAGTCTTTTTCATGTAAGAAATCTCCGTAGATTTGAGTAAATCAGAGCAGCCCAACTACAACAGTGCTGCTGCTCTTTCTAACTCCGCGATGGGAAGTTAACGCTATTGCATCAAAATTCCCGCCGCTTGACTACGAAACCCTTCGGAAACGTGAATCTTTGTGCACAGCCTGTTGGCTATACACAACAAAAACCCGCTTAAAGGGGCTTTCCAGGCGGCTTGAGCCCACAGCAACAATTAGCAGGCTAAGCCCTCAAGCTTCTTAAGAATCTGCTTTAAGTCTTCCGAGCAATAGGTCGCCAACACTGGTTCTCAGCAAACAAGGCAAAAAATGAAATCAGCGCCCAAAAAGATGAAAATGCCGCCCTCGACGTATTGAGAGCTAAAGCTGACCATACGACTTAAATCCACGATTCTCACAATACGAGAATTTTATATCAAAACAGATTCAGCATGCACTGACCCGGCCCGCACCCTTTTCCAACAAGTCGGAAACGATCCCAGAAACCTCAATACAAGCAACTTGCGCAGAAAGACAAAACACCCCAAAAGTTGGCGAAAAAAAAACCTGTCCTTTTCAGGATCAGGTTTTATTTCCGGGTGCTGCAATTGCAGAACATCCCCGTTTTATTTGTTTGGTGCCGACGACGAGACTCGAACTCGTACAGCTTTCGCCACTACCCCCTCAAGATAGCGTGTCTACCAATTCCACCACGTCGGCAAGCAATCAAGACAGCGATATTAGCATGACAAAAGCAGGACTGTCAGCACAAAACAGCCCAAAAAGACATGCCTTCACCGATATTCAGCACAAACACCACCAAATAAACAAAGCCCGCTATGAAAGCGGGCTTTGTCATCTCACTATCCAGACTCTCTAGCGGTATTTCCTAGCTCTTATACACAGAGGGGAAAAAAGCTCGCCACAGATCCAGGCTCACTCAGCAGGAGGAACCGCAGGCACACCCTGCGCCTCAGGAGTCGCTGATGGAACAGCCGCAGGGACAGAAGCCGCTGGAGCAGGAACCGAAGCAGCACCGGATGGCGCCGCACCAGGAACAGAGGACTCGTAGCCTTGCATCACGCCCGCATCGACTTTCTGCGCTGGATGGTGAGCCACCCACGCCAAACCACCCGTGGACACAAAAAAGACAATTGCCGCCCATTTAGTCATGCGCGACAAAAAGTTCGCCGCACCTGCTGCACCAAACACGCTACCCGCCGAGCCGCCACCGAAGGCCGAGCCCATATCGGCGCCCTTACCTTGCTGCAACAGAACCAGACCAATAATCAACAGCGAGGAGATAACCTGCACCGCCATCAGAACGGAAGACATCCAATCTTGCATTTAAAGACTCCAGACCCTTTAAGCGGCCACAATACGTAAAAATTCTTGCGCATCCAAAGATGCACCACCCACCAAGGCACCATCAATATCCGGCATGGCAAAAAGCTCAGCGGCATTATCCGCCTTCACGCTGCCACCGTACAAAATACGCAACTGATCCGACTCCATATAGGCACGAATCTGTTGATGCATTTGCTGCGCTTGCTCTGGCGTTGCCGTCAGACCCGTACCAATTGCCCAGACCGGCTCGTAAGCCAACACCAGCTTAGACACCACATCAGCACCCAAGGCTTTGATCGGCTCTAGCTGATCTTGCACCACACAGGTTTCCTGCCCTGCCTCGCGATCAGCCAACTGCTCGCCAATACAGACAATAGGCGTCAAGCCCGCATCCAGCGCCGCAACAACTTTGGCAGCAACCTGAGCACTGCTTTCCTGGTGATACTGCCTGCGCTCGGAATGCCCAACAATGACCCAGCGACAGCCTATATCAGCCAGCATTGCCGCCGATATTTCCCCTGTGTAGGCACCTTTGGCGTGAACGCTGACATCCTGAGCACCGACAGCAATAGCTGAGTCCTTCAGGATGTTCGCCACCTGGGGCAAATACACATAAGGAACGCACACAAGCACATCACAATCTGCCTGCGCATCAGGCTGAACGAGCAGTTCTTGCAGCAGACGGCTGTTGCCATCAAGCGAGCCATTTAATTTCCAATTACCCGCAACCAGTCGTTTACGCGAAGAATGTACGCTCATTGCTCCCTTGATGCCAGTCAAAAAGTTACACCAACGCCCACAATCAAGGCGCAGCTAACCGGCTATTGTAGCGCGAGCAAATCCTTTTCGCGCATGTTTGGCAGAAAATTCGTTTCAAACCGGCAAGAAAAAGGGTGGTTATGCCACCCCTTGCTGCTTTTAAGGAACAAGAATGATCTTGCCGACCTGCTCACCCGCCTCCATCATGGCATGCGCTTCATTCGCTTTCTCCAGCGGGAAAGTCGCATGGATCAAGGGGCGAACCTGACCTGCCTCCAGTAATGGCCAGACACGCTCTTGCAAGGCCCGCGCCAACTGCGCCTTGAACTCCACAGAACGAGAGCGCAGCGTTGAGCCAGTAATAGTCAAACGACGACGCAAGATCTCGCCGCAATTGATCGTGGCTTTAACTCCGCCCAACAAGGCAATAATCACGATACGGCCATCATCAGCCAGGCACGTCAGATCTCGATTGATGTAGTCACCAGAGACCATATCCAAAATGACATCCACGCCACGGCCGCCCGTTTTGCTTTTAATGACGTCCTCATAGACCTCGGCCTTGTAGTTGATGCCTATCCCGCCCAGACGATTAATCGCCTCAACGCGTTCATCACTACCGGCCGTGGCATAGACGGTATGCCCCAAAGCCACTGCCAACTGGATCGCTGTCGTTCCGATTCCACTTGCACCGCCGTGGACCAGCAGGGTTTCCCCCTTGCTTAACTGCCCGCGGTCAAACACATTACTCCAGACCGTAAAGAACGTCTCCGGCAAGCCCGCCGCTTCCAGCAGACTAAAACCTTTAGGGATAGGCAGACACTGCTGAACCGGGACCACACAATACTCGGCATAGCCCCCACCCGTTACCAGGGCACAGACCTGATCGCCAATATTGAAAGCACTGCCCTGCACATCACCCGACACGATCTCGCCTGCCAGCTCCAGACCGGGGATATCGGATGCTCCTGCAGGAGGCGGATACGCACCCGCCCGCTGCAATACATCAGGACGGTTCACACCAGCGGCCAGAACTTTGACCAACACCTCCCCAGGACCTGTTTGCGGCATGGGACGCTCGCCCACTCGCAATACATCCGGTTTTCCAAATTCAGTGATTTCAACCGCTCGCATACTTGCTCCCTGATATCGAATACATTTTTCTGGCATAGCTTAGTGTGCACCACACAAGCAGCCACCTTACTTGCTGCAATCTATCATAGAGACTCGTTTCAGCGCCCTATTCCAGTGATGAAAACATATTATTTCCATGACGCTGGCAAATTTATACGTTACACTTTAAGGCTTTCCTGGCCGCAACGCTTTTTGCCTATGCTGCTTGCCGGGAAAAGCCCAATAGATAGGAAGCGTGCCAGAGCGGTTGAATGGACCGGTCTTGAAAACCGGCGATGGGGTAACCCATCCGTGAGTTCGAATCTCACCGCTTCCGCCATCATCTCCCGCTGCATCCATGGCGGAATTGGTAGACGCAAGGGACTTAAAATCCCTCGATCTTTGATCGTGCCGGTTCGATTCCGGCTGGATGCACCAAGTATTTATCATTGCTGACGAATAGTTTTGTCCCATAATAAAAACCAGTGTTTTTATTTATCCCGGACAGACATCGACCATTTCAGAAAAGCCCACTATCAGTGGGCTTTTTTGCATACATCTTTCCTGCTGCAGATCTGCCATTGAACCCAAGCTCCGGCCCATCACTCCCTCTCAGCCCAACAAGCATCACCAAGCGGCAAGCCCTTTACCCCCCACCTGCAGCACCAGGTTCTCCCGCATCACCTTGAAATACAACACATTGAAAACAAGGCGGAACATCAACAAAGCAGCACCCCAAGCAAACCTGGGCACCAAGAGCTAAATACACCCACCCTTGAGAGTTCAAAATTCAGGCAATCAATCCCAAGAAAATGGACAAATCCCCAGACACAAAAAAACCCGCCTTTCGGCGGGTTTTTCTTTAACCAGACAGCAAGCGCTATCAGGAAGCAGCAGGAGCAGCGGGGCCGCCTTGAGCTTCGATACCACCGATAGCCTTGATCGACAGACGCAGACGACCTTTCTCGTCAGCTTCGATGACCTTGACCTTAACAACCTGACCTACTTTCAGTACGTCATTGATATTGGCGATACGGTAGTTGGCAATCTCGGAGATGTGCAGCAAGCCGTCACGGCCTGGCAGCACTTGTACAATCGCGCCAAAATCCAGCAAGCGCATCACTGGGCCTTCGTATTCCTGACCCACTTCAACTTCGGCGGTCAGCTCTTTGATACGACGCTCGGCTTCGCGGGCCTTGTCCAGATCGGCGCTGGCAATAGTGATGGTGCCGTCATCCGAAATATCGATCTGCGTACCGGTTTCTTCAGTCAGAGCGCGGATGGTTGCACCACCCTTACCAATCACGTCACGAATCTTCTCGGGGTTGATCTTCACGGTCAGCATGCGAGGCGCGAATTCGGACATCTCGGTACGGGAACCGTCGATGGACTCTTTCATCTTGCCCAGGATGTGCATACGGCCTTCGTGAGCCTGAGCCAATGCAACCTGCATGATTTCCTTGGTAATGCCCTGGATCTTGATATCCATCTGCAAAGCAGTAATACCTTTCTCGGTACCGGCAACCTTGAAGTCCATATCGCCCAGGTGATCTTCGTCACCCAGAATGTCTGTCAGCACAGCAAACTTGTTGCCTTCTTTGATCAGACCCATGGCCACACCAGCCACGTGATCTTGCACGGGAACGCCAGCGTCCATCATGGACAGCGAGCCACCGCACACGGATGCCATCGAGGACGAACCGTTTGATTCCGTGATCTCGGACACCACACGGATGGAGTACTGGAAGTCTTCAGCAGCAGGCAACAAAGGCGTCAGAGCGCGCTTGGCCAGACGGCCGTGACCGATCTCACGACGCTTGGGAGCACCGAAACGGCCAGCTTCGCCAGTAGCGAACGGAGGCATGTTGTAGTGCATCATGAAGCGGTCGCGGTACTCACCCATGATCGAATCAATGATCTGCTCGTCTTGCTTGGTGCCCAGGGTGGTAACCACCAAAGCCTGAGTTTCGCCACGCGTGAACAAAGCGCTACCGTGAGCACGGGGCAGAACGCCCAAACGGATGCTGATAGGACGAACCGTGCGGGTATCGCGACCGTCAATACGGGACTCGCCACCCAAGATGCGCGAACGCACAATCTTGCTTTCCAGGTCGAACATCATGTTTTCAACGGCAACCATATCAGGCTGGGCCTGACCGGCGGCTTCAGCTTGAGCCTTGACCGTTTCTTTAACTTGAGCGTAAACAGCGCGCACTTGCTCGGTACGAGCTTGTTTTTCGCGTGTTTGGTAGGCCTGTGTCAAACCTTCTTCAGCAGCAGCCGTTACGGTAGCCAGCAGGCTTTCGTTAACAGCGGCGGGCTCCCAGTTCCACTCGGGTTTGCCAGCTTCTTCAACCAGTTCGTGAATGCAGTTGATGGCGGCTTGCATTTGCTCGTGAGCAAACACCACACCACCCAGCATGATTTCTTCAGACAATTGCTTGGCTTCGGACTCAACCATCAGCACAGCTTGTTCGGTACCGGCCACAACCAGATCCAGAGCCGAGGACTTCAGTTGAGTTGCGGATGGGTTCAGTACGTACTGACCATCAACGTAACCAACGCGAGCTGCGCCCACAGGACCGTTGAACGGAATACCGGAGATAGCCAGAGCAGCGGAAGCGCCGATCATGGCAGCGATATCAGGATCAATTTCCGGATTGACCGATACCGTGTGAATGATGACCTGAACTTCGTTGTAGAAGCCTTCAGGGAACAGAGGGCGCAGTGGACGGTCGATCAGGCGGGAGATCAGGATCTCGCGCTCGGACTGACGGCCTTCACGCTTGAAGAAACCACCAGGGATCTTGCCTGCGGAGTAGGTTTTTTCGACGTAATCAACGGTCAGAGGGAAGAAGTCCTGACCTGCTTTCGCTTCGCTCTTGCCAACAACAGTGGCCAACACAACAGTGTCTTCAATCGAAACCAGCACGGCACCTGACGCCTGACGTGCGATTTCGCCGGTTTCCAGAATGACGGTATGTTCGCCGTACTGGAAAGACTTGGTGACTTTATTGAACATTAGGAGAATCCTTACAATAAAAAAACCGTGCACACAGCGAAACCAGTTCGCCGAATGCACGGTTGTTTAGCGGGGAGCCAGCCCCGGTATCACTTACGCAGACCGAGTTTTTCGATCAAAGCACGGTAAGCGTCTGGATTACGACCTTTCAGGTAATCCAGCAATTTACGACGACGGCTAACCATACGCAGCAGACCACGACGGGAGTGGTGATCTTTGTTGTGAGCCTTGAAGTGGCCGGTCAATTCGTTGATGCGAGCGGTCAGCAAAGCCACTTGCACTTCTGGGGAGCCTGTATCGCCTTGTTTACGCTGAAACTCGGAAACGATATCGACTTTTTTGATATCTGCAACTGCCATTTTATTTAGCCTCTAAGACTTGCGTTAGGACCGAGGTGCCCTAACGTGGTGAAAATGAGATTAAGTGCACCGGGCCCACCGGGCCAAGTGCAAGCTAACGATTATAACGAAAAACCGGGGAAGGCGTTAAGCATTTCGATCTGCCAGCCCCCGAAACCCCTGTATTTTAGTTGTTTCCACGCCGAAGTCGCGCCAAAGCTCGAGCCCGACGCCAGCGCCAGGCCATTACGACCCAGCCCGACAAGCCATACAGGCAGAACAAGCCAAACAGGAAGACTGGCGGGTCTGTGGAGACAAACACAAAGACCAGAACAAAGAGCAACATGCCCCAGAACGGCACGCTACGGCTGACCGCAAAGGACTTGCCGCTATAGAACGGTGCATTGGACACCATGGCCAGACCGGCATAAATCGTCAAACCAAACGCAACCCAAGGAATCACGTTCACATGCAGGGACAACTTGTTGTCTACTGCCAGCCAAACAAAGCCCGCCACCAGTGCAGCAGCGGCCGGACTGGGCAGACCCTGGAAAAAGCGTTTGTCGACCACTTCAATATTGGTATTGAAACGAGCCAGACGCAGTGCGCCGCCGGCTACATAGATAAAAGCGGCCAGCCACCCCCACCGCCCCAAACCTTGCATGGCCCAGACATACATGACCAGCGCGGGTGCCGCACCAAAGGAGATCATGTCGGCCATGGAGTCGTACTGCTCGCCAAAGGCGGACTGGGTATTGGTCAAACGGGCAACCCGTCCGTCCATACCGTCAAACACCAGTGCCAGGAAAATGGCGATGGCTGCGGCTTCAAAGCGACCATTCATGGCTTGCACAACGGCATAGAACCCCGCGAACAAATTGGCAGTGGTAAAGGCGTTGGGCAATAGATAGATGCTACGCCGACGACGGGTTTCATCATTGAGCAAATTGGGCATAATTTATGCTTTAAGAGTTGTTGCTAGAGACTGAACGCTCAAATGTAGCATTGTAAGCCAAGCTGCAGAACGCAAATAATTCAAGCGAATAACAGTCAGCCGCCTTAAAAGGGGCAGGATTTGCAGAGGCAGACACAAGCCTGTTCAGGCTGGCTGGCATCAAGCAAGAGTATAAGCTCCCGCGCCCCTGAAGGAATCCGCGAATCCCAAGGCAACAGCGCTCGCTGCGCCGCATACGCCCGATCCTGTCCAGATAGTATTGGCTTGCCTGGAGTGGCCTGACAGCGTTGCCAAACAAAAATAAAAAACCGGCTGGCGCCAGAAGACGCTAGCCGGTTTTTTGTTCAAGACCAGGACAGGCTATTCACCTGTCCCAATATCAAACTTAGTTCTTGGACTTATCAACCAGCTTGTTAGCGGCAATCCAAGGCATCATGGAACGCAGTTTGCCACCCACTTGCTCGATCTGCGACTCGGCGTTGATACGACGACGCGAGATCAGAGTAGGTGCACCAGCGGCGTTTTCCAGGATGAAGTTCTTGGCGTAAACACCGGTCTGGATGTCTTCCAGACACTGACGCATGGCTTTGCGTGTTTCTTCGGTAACGATCTTCGGACCGGTCTCGTACTCGCCGTATTCGGCGTTGTTGGAGATCGAGTAGTTCATGTTGGCGATACCGCCTTCGTAGATCAGGTCCACGATCAGCTTCAGCTCGTGCAAGCACTCGAAGTAGGCCATTTCAGGAGCGTAACCAGCATCAACCAGCGTGTCGAAACCAGCTTTGATCAGCTCAACCGCGCCACCGCACAGAACAGCCTGTTCGCCGAACAAGTCGGTTTCGGTTTCTTCGCGGAAGTTGGTTTCGATGATACCGGCACGGCCACCGCCGTTAGCGGATGCGTAAGACAGAGCCACGTCGCGAGCAGCGCCGGTCTTGTCCTGGTAAACAGCGATCAGGTGAGGAACGCCGCCGCCTTGGCTGTAGGTGCCACGAACAGTGTGACCAGGAGCCTTGGGAGCAATCATGATGACGTCGATATCGTCACGCGGCACAACTTGGCCGTAGTGCACGTTAAAGCCGTGAGCAAATGCCAGAGCAGCGCCGGGTTTGATGTTCTCGGCAACCTGGTTGCGGTAAACCTCAGCAATGTTTTCGTCAGGCAACAAGATCATGACAACGTCAGCGCTCTTGACGGCTTCAGCCACTTCCTGAACTTTCAGGCCAGCGTTCTCGGCTTTGCTCCAGGAAGCGCCGCCTTTACGCAGACCCACAACCACGTTCACGCCGGACTCGTGCAGGTTCAGTGCGTGGGCGTGGCCTTGCGAGCCGTAACCGATGATGGCAACGGTCTTGCCTTTGATCAGGGAAAGATCACAATCCTTGTCGTAGAAAACTTTCATTTCAGGTGCTCCAAATTTAATAATTTCGCTTAAACAGCAATTCGAGAATGGCCGCTCATGCAGCAGCGGCACAAAAAGGACCTTGACTCATTACTTCCAGAACAGGGCCACCGTGGTCTACACAGCGTCAGGCCGTGTTTACCCTTTATAAGGAGCCGCTTTAAAAAGCAGCCCCTTGAATAAAAGCGGTAATTATGTCCTGAAAAAGCCTTGGCTTACAGCTTTAAGACACGTTCGCCACGGCTGACACCAGAGACCCCGGTGCGCACTGTTTCAAGAATGGCCGTACGATCCAGCGCATTGATGAAAGCAGCAATTTTGTCTTGAACACCGGTCAGTTCGATGGTGTATGTCTTGTCCGTAACATCAATGATGCGGCCACGGAAAATATCCGCCATGCGCTTCATCTCTTCACGTTCCTTGCCTACCGCCCGCACTTTGATCAGCATGAGTTCACGCTCGATGTGGGGGCCTTCGGACAGATCCACCACCTTGACCACATCAACCAGACGGTTCAAGTGCTTGGTGATCTGCTCGATGACGTCGTCCGCCCCTCGGGTAACGATAGTCATGCGAGACAGGGTGTCGTCCTCGGTTGGGGCAACCGTCAAGGTTTCGATGTTATAGCCACGGGCTGAAAACAGGCCGACCACACGGGACAGTGCACCGGGCTCGTTTTCCAGAAGGATAGAAATGACGTGTTTCATGGTTCTCTCCTTACAGATCGTCCGGGCCCAAGAGCATTTCTGTCAGGCCGCGGCCTGCTTTCACCATCGGGAACACGTTTTCGGTTTGGTCCGTGATGAAGTTCAGAAATACCAGGCGGTCTTTGTGCGTGGTGAAGGCTTCGCGAATCGCGGGGACCACATCGGCTGGCTTGTCGATCTCCAGACCCACGTGACCATAGCTTTCCACCAGTTTGACAAAGTCAGGCAATGCGTCCACATAGGACTCGGAATAACGCGAGCCATAGTCGATTTGCTGCCACTGGCGCACCATGCCCAAATAACGATTGTTCAGGCAAAGAACCTTGGGGCTCAAGCGGTACTGTTTACACGTAGACAGTTCCTGGATGTTCATCTGGATGGAGCCTTCACCAGTGATGACGGCAACGTCCTGGCCAGGGTTGGCCATTTGCACACCCATTGCGTAAGGCAAGCCCACGCCCATCGTGCCCAAGCCACCAGAATTGATCCAGCGACGAGGCTTATTGAATTTGTAGTACTGTGCCGCCCACATCTGGTGCTGGCCCACATCGGAAGTCACGAAGGCGTTGCCACCGGTCACTTCCCACAGGGATTCCACCACGTATTGCGGCTTGATCAGCTCGTCCGACTTGGTATAGACCAAGGAGTTCTTGCCACGCCAGACGTTGATCTGCTTCCACCAGTCGTTCAAAGAAGGCTGGTTCTGCGATTCCTGACGGCTTTGCGCATACAGCTCGTTGAACTCGACCAGCACGTCCTTGACGCAGCCCACGATAGGCACATCAACTTTCACGCGCTTGGAGATCACGGAAGGATCAATATCAATATGAATGATCTTGCGTGGATTCTGGCTGAAGTGACGGGTATTACCAATCACACGGTCATCGAAACGTGCGCCTACTGCGATCAGGACATCACAGTTTTGCATGGTCATATTGGCTTCGTAGGTTCCGTGCATGCCAGGCATACCAATATATTGGTCTGCCGTGCCGGGGTACGCACCCAAGCCCATCAAGGTTGTTGTGCAAGGCGCACCACTTAACTTGACCAGTTCGCTGAGCTCGTTTTCAGCATTACCCAGCACCACACCACCACCGACATAAATCAGCGGGCGCTCGGCGCTATTGAGAATCTGAACGGCTTTCTTGATTTGCCCCTGGTGGCCTTTGGTCACAGGCGCGTAAGAGCGCATCTTGACCTCGCCACGCTTGGGCGTGTATTTGCACGTTGCGGTCGTAATATCTTTGGGGATATCAATCAGCACAGGGCCGGGACGGCCTGTGGTGGCAATAAAAAATGCCTTGCGAATGGTATCGGCCAAATCACGAACATCGCGCACCAGAAAGTTGTGCTTGACGCAAGGACGGGTGATACCGATGGCATCACATTCCTGGAAAGCATCTTCACCAATTGCCTGGGTGCTGACCTGTCCACTGATGATGACCATCGGGATGGAATCCAGGTAAGCGGTCGCAATACCGGTGACGGCATTGGTGACGCCCGGGCCACTGGTTACCAGTGCCACGCCAACTTTTTGGGACGAACGGGAATAGGCATCCGCCGCATGAACAGCAGCCTGTTCATGGCGCACGAGAATGTGCTGGAAGCGGTCCTGCTTGAAGATTGCGTCGTAGATATAGAGAACGGCACCACCCGGATAACCGAAAACGTGTTCCACGCCTTCGTCCGCGAGCGTGCGCACAACAATATCTGCGCCATTTAATTCAGACATGAGTTTTCCTTTCAGTCTTGCTCTGCAATATCGACCGACCACGACGGTCCGAGCTTGAACCGATGTCAGCAACATGATCTGGCGCTTCATGGCCCACAGGACCACACCACCCAGACACATTACCGTCCGGCCTGCACTCTTCGACACTCAGTGCGTGCATACAAAAACGTATGCGTTAGCTTGAAACGGAAGTCCTGGCATCCCACGCTTGTGACGCGGCCAGCAACAAAGTTTATAGGCGCAAAAAACCGGGCGGATGGCCCGGTTAACAGTGCCTCGCTACAATTTGCTCGGATAAGGAGCAAAAACACCTAGTTACTTTACCTTGACTGCTCAAAGCGAGCAACTGTGATTGTTGGTAAAGTGCAAAAAAACAGGCTTAAAGCTTGCATACGTAAAACGATATACTGTCTACCTATGACGAGCTGTCCGGGTATTTTATGGCATCGCCCATCCCACAATTAAAACAATTCCTGTATAGCCACTATTTTTTCGGTGGACTGCGCCAGTCCATCGGTGTGCTTTTGCCGGTCATTATTTTGGGCCGCTTCTTTGGTCACTATGACATTGGCGTCATTGCGTCCATGGGCGCCACCTGCGTTGCCATCATTGACCAGCCCGGCGGCCCGCGCCGCTACCGCAACAATGAAATGCTGGGCGGTATTGCCCTGGGCACTGTCACCGTCGGCCTGACGGGGCTGGCCTCCAGCTCTCCCCTGCTGCTGGTTCTGTGCGTCCCGTTTCTGTGCTTTCTGTACAGCATGTTCTCCGTCTTTGGCCGTCGTGGCGGGCTGATCGGCTTTGCCGCCCTGCTGCTGATGACCTTGACGATGCGCTTTCCCATGCAGCCGCACGAGGTCCTGGCACACACGCTCTATTCCTTTGGCGGCGGGCTGTCCTATTACCTGTTCAGCACCCTATTCAGACGTCTGTTCTGGTATCGGGAAGAACGACAGACGCTGGCAGTGGCTTTGTTCGCAACCGCTGAATACATGGAAGCCCGTGCCCAGTTCTACGATTCCACCTCGGACCTGGATACCTGCTACCGACGCCTGATCAATCTGCAGTCCAATATGACCGAGAAACACCAGGCTGCCCGCGATATGGTGCTGCGTGAACTGCCCCGTGGATACGGGCGTGGGGACCATCACCGCCGCGCTTTGCTGACGATCTTTTTAAATATGGTCAGCATTCTGGATTCCCTGGTCGCTACCTATACGGACTACACCGTGCTGCGTCGCCAACTGGCCGAGAGCGACTTCATGATCTTTGCCCGTGATGGTTTGTACAAGCTGTCCCTGGACATTGGTCGCGTTGCCATGAATGTCTCGCGCAGCAACAGTACAAAACGCCGCTCCAGCGTCAAAGCAGAAATTCGCGCTATGGAATACGAGCTGGAGAAATACAAGCGCCAGGGCATGTCGCAAACCGACCCGGAAACCTATGCGCTGCTGGTTCAGGTAGTGCGCCGCCTGCGAAACCTGAACCGCATTGTGGACAATATGGCCAGCCTGTCCCACCGCGCCAGCCAGAATCTGCCAGTAGACCAATACCTGAATAAATCGCTAAGCCGCATGCTGTCGCGCGAAGAGTTGCGCCTGGGTATGTTGACCAGCAACCTGAAGCGTAAATCCTCGCACTTTCGCTATGCCGCGCGTGTCAGTATTGCCTCCATGGTGGCACTGGGCGTCGGCGGGCTGAGTGCCCACTTTCAAAATGAATTGGGTTTGGTCAGCGCCCTGACTGCTCACAGTTACTGGATCATCCTGACCATTCTGGTAATCATGAAACCGGGCTTTGCGATCACACGCCAGCGTAATGGCTGGCGGTTGTTTGGCACTGTGCTGGGCTGCGCGGCGGCCTTCCTGCTGCTGAAGCTGACCGATAACCGCGAGCTGTATCTGATTGCCATGCTGCTGGCCTACTTGCTGGGTAACAGTCTGGTTCAGCTTAATTTCCTGCTGTCCGCCCTGTTCAACACGATCTTCGTGATTCTGTCCTTCCAGTTCCTGTCTACAGGTGGCTCCTTCATTATTGGCGAGCGTCTGATTGATACGCTGATTGGCTGCGGTATTGCTATGGCAGCCAGTTACTTGCTGCCCAATTGGGAGTCCAGTGCCATGACGGGACTGGCTCGTGCCGCCTTGGCAGCCAACCAGGAATTCTGGCGCGCCGGTATGGAGTTTGCCCGTCTGAGCCGACTCCACAATCAGATCATCAAGACCAGCAAAGACGGCGAATCCACCATGACAGACGCCCAGAAGGAGCAAGTAGATCTGGACTTGATGGAAGCGGATACAGCCTGGCAAGTGGCGAACAAGAACGTACATATTGCCTTCAGCAACTTCGCCTCGGCCTTTTATCGCATGATGGATGAGCCAGTCAGCCGCCAGGCCAATGTGTCTTTGCTGAATAATCTGCTGATTCAGAACCATGTGCTGGCTTCGCAAATCAGTGCCGCCGCCCCCTTGCTGGCGAACCTGAGTCAAATTCCGCCAGGTATCCAGAACTCACTGGATGCCATTGGAGCCCTGATCAACGATAAAGACGCCGAGCCACCTGCCTCGATTGAAACCGAAGGCGAGTTGGCCATGCTGGCCTATCCGATTCGTCAAATGAGCAAGGCTGCCCAACTGATACGGCAGGATATGAGAGGCCTGGAATACAGCGCTGGTCCGCAACTGCCGCCTGAGCGCAAGCAGGAACTGAAGCAGCAAGGGGCTTGATAAGCCTATCCTGAAACAAGAGAAACTCGCCATTAGAGCCGCAGCACTAAGCACTAAGCACTAAGCACTAAGCACTAAGCACTAAGCACTAAGCACTAAGCACTAAGCACTAAGCACTAAGCACTAAGCACTAAAGCATAGGGCGCCAGGCCTTCTAAGTGCAAAAGAAAAAAGGCAAGGTGCAATACATGCCCTTGCCTTTTTTCATCAGAATCACAAGACCGCAAACCAGCTAAAAACAACTGTATCTGCGGCCCATGACATCAAACCAAAACGTCTATCACGCCTTGGCGTCCTGCTCATAGCGACGGAACACCAGCTTGTCCTCGCTGGACAGCTCTGGCTGGAATACATACCCTTCGCGATCAAACGCCTTCAAGCCTTCAACCGTCTGAATCCGCTTGTCGATTACAAAGCGCGCCATCAAACCACGGGCTTTTTTGGCATAGAAACTGATAATTTTCCAGACGCCATTTTTCTCGTCCTGGAACACGCACTGCACCACACGGGCGCGTAGGGCTTTCTGATCTACCGCCTTGAAGTATTCTTCCGAAGCCAGATTCAACACAATAGGCTTGGCCTCGCCTTCCTGACGCTCGTTCAGATAGTTGGCAATGCGGCTACCCCAGTAAGCGTACAAATTCGCCCCACCGGGATTCTTCAAGCGAGTCCCCATTTCCAGACGGTAAGGACGCATGAGATCCAACGGACGCAATGCCCCGTACAAGCCGCTCAGAATCACAATGTGATCCTGAGTCCACTTCAGCTCCTTATCCGACAAATCAGTGGCTGCCATGCCTTCATAGACATCGCCATTGAACGCCAGAATGGCCTGCCGCGCATTGGAGCGGTCAAATTTGGGCTCCCATTCCTGGTAGCGCTGCACATTCAGGCGCGCCAGATCGTCGCTCAGCTTCATCAAGCCTGCAATATCCTGCTCGGACTGAGTGCGCAAAATATCAATCAAGCCTTGCGCCTGCTCCACAAACAGAGGCTGAGTTTCCAGTTCCGTGCGTACAGGGGAATCGTAATCCAGCTTTTTCGCTGGCGAGAGCAATAACAACATGCGCCTACATCCTTTCTATCCAAACAGATAAAGGGCCAAGCCCTTTATCTGTTTCATCTACAAAATACGTTCTGACAGCAATTAACGAGCCGTCCAGCCACCATCCAGACTTAGCGTCGTACCCGTCATTTGATCTGCTGCGGGAGACGACAAGAACACAGCGGCACCACCCAATTGCTCAGGAGTCACAAACTGCAGGGACGGCTGTTTCTCGGCCAGCAACTCGCGAGCGGCAGCTTCAATATCAATGCCTTTTTGCTGACTGATGGCTTCAATCTGTTTTTCTACCAAAGGCGTACGTACCCAGCCTGGGCAGATTGCATTGCAAGTAATACCCTTGCCCGCATTTTCCAGCGCCGTCACCTTGGTCAGACCCACAACGCCGTGCTTGGCAGCTACATAAGCCGATTTATTCACCGATGCCACCAGGCCATGAGCCGAAGCGATATTGATGATGCGCCCCCAACCCTGCTTTTGCATGATGGGCAAGGCAGCGGCTGTGCCGTGGAAGACAGCCGACAGGTTCAGGGCAATGATGGCGTTCCATTTATCAACCGGGAACTCTTCAATGGGTGCGGTGTACTGAATACCTGCGTTATTGACCAGAATATCCAGACCGCCCAAAGCTTCTGCCGCCTTGGCAACAAAGTCACGGGTCGCCTGTGCATCGCTCAAGTCTGCATTCAGATAATAGGCTTTGACACCAAACTTGGACTCCAGCGTGCTGCGCTCGCGTTCGATATCTTCAGGCTGACCAAAACCGTTGATCACCACATCTGCACCTGCTTTTGCCAATTCGGTGGCCATGGCCAGACCGATACCACTGGTCGATCCTGTTACGACCGCTTTTTTACCTTTCAGCATAGATACCTCGTGAGTATTGACAACAGAGAACTGAAACCCCAAGTGTACTCGCCGCCCCGCACTGCCGGGAAATGCAAGGAGCTACTTTTGTCCGGGATCATGAAGGTTTGCCAAGTAAGGCGAGACTGTCTTGAGTGGAATTCAGCAGCATTACCTGCCATGGTCCTGGGTCACACTGAAAAAAGCCTGGATCAGACAGGCATAACAGGCCAAGCATCCATAATCAGAAGCCGCAGGCGCTTTCACCTTAACGCGCTTATATGACAAAACAGCACACCCGGACACAGGGATGTAGATGGGGCGAGGAACCCTAGCAGAAAACAAAAAAGCCCTTGAATAATCAAGGGCTTTTAAAATTCCAGATGGCGGACAGGGTGGGATTCGAACCCACGGTACGCTTGCACGTACGCCTGATTTCGAGTCAGGTACATTCGACCACTCTGCCACCTGTCCGCGATTGCTTATATGGTTACAAGCAAGCCCATAAATATAGATGAAAGAACACACTTTGACAAGCACTAAAGACGCATAGCACTTCCTGTTGATGCGGCTGTTTTGTGATGAACTCACTCCTTCAGCCCAAAGAATTCTTTTCAATCAGGGGTTTACCCTCTATTTTGGCCTATTTCGCTTGTTCGCCCTGTTTCGCAAGCCTATATTGGAAGCACACATTAACGCATCGCAGCCCTGCCCTTTTTGGGCAGTCCTTGTAATTCCAGTGCAGCTTGCTGGACTTGATAAAAGGAATTGTCATGCAAACCTTCCAATGGATTATCGACGCCAACGGCGACGGCATATACAGCCTGAATGAGATTCTCCAGACGCTACGCTGGGCTTTTCGTGTACCAGGCAGCCTGGTAGTTGAGACCCTGGGCTCTATCCCGGTCCTGTCTGATGTATTACGCATCCAGGCCTCTGATGCGACGGGTTACGCTTCACTGCGAGGTGGGCTGGTCAGTATTCTGTCGCTGTTCTTCTGGGCCGGACTCTGTCTCTGGTTTTTGGAAGTCAACTCCAAGCCACGTGCAGAGCCTCCACAGCGCAACGCACGCCACACGCCACACCTGAACAAGCAACTGGATTCAGTGCACGGTCGACAGCTACACGCCAATTACAACCGTCGCCCTATCCGCCATCGTCAGGTTGAACGTCATACCTTTTAAATCCATCCATGCACCTCCCCTGTCCCATCAGGCAGGGGGAAACATGTGTTAAGAAAGGTAAACCCCTGGCATAGCTCATACGAGCCATGTTGCGTTTGGAAGTGCTTTGCCAGGATTACCTAACGTTTGGGCTACATGTTTTGGGCAACAATCGCTGCAGCTAGAGTCACGAGAGGTGCAGCATATGAAAAAGCTACTATTAGCCGGTTTGATGGTCTTGGGCACCAGCACTGCTTACGCTGGTGGTGTGAATGTCGACATTAATGTGGGCATTCCTGGCATTGGGTACGGGCCTATCTACTATCCTCCGGCACAAATTATTGAACGCCCGGTTTACGTGGCCCCGCCACCGGTGGTGTACCACCCTCCACGGTATGTCTATCGTCCTGGTTACGTGGAATATGGTCGCTCCAACAAGGAATGGCGCAAAGAGCAGCGACGCGCTCACAAGCGCTGGCGTAAGCATCGGGATCGCGACTGGGATGACTGATCAATCTGTAGTAATCCGACAATGAAAAATGGCTGAGGACCATGACGGTCATCAGCCATTTTTTGCATTCAGCCAGTCGCTTTACTGCGCAGGCACCAGACGCTCCAGACCGCCCATATAAGGACGCAGGGCTTTAGGCACAATCACGCTGCCATCTTCTTGCTGATGGTTTTCCAGCACGGCAACCAGGGCACGACCTACGGCCAGACCCGAACCATTCAGCGTGTGCACAAACTCGGGGCGTGCTTTGCTGTCAGCACGGAAACGCGCTTGCAGACGACGGGCCTGGAAAGCCTCGCAGTTCGATACCGAGGAAATCTCGCGGAAGGTATCCTGAGCAGGCAACCACACTTCCAGATCGTAGGTTTTAGCGGCAGAAAAGCCCATATCGCCGGTACACAACTGCACCACGCGGTATGGCAGCTCCAGAGCCTGCAAAACGTGCTCGGCGTGACCAACCATGGACTCCAGCGCTTCGTAGGATTGTTCAGGGTGAACGATCTGCACCATTTCTACTTTGTCGAACTGGTGCTGACGGATCACACCACGCGTATCGCGGCCACCGCTGCCCGCTTCCGAACGGAAGCAAGGCGAATGAGCTGTCAAGCGCATAGGCAGGGCATCACCAGCCAGAATCTCGTCGCGCACCATCCCTGTCAGACTGATCTCGGAGGTGGAGATCAGGTACAGATCTTCTGGCTTGGATTCAGCGGGATCAGCAGATTCGTTTTCCTGACCGCCCTTGGTCACCCAGAACATATCGTCCTTGAACTTGGGCAACTGGCCCGTACCGTACAAGGTAGACGCGTTCACGATATAAGGGGTGTAGCACTCGGTGTAGCCGTGCTCTTCCACCTGGGTGTCCAGCATGAACTGGGCCAGAGCGCGGTGAAGACGAGCCAGAGGGCCACGCAGAACCATGAAACGGGCGCCAGCCAGCTTGCGGGCTGCTTCAAAATCCAGGCCAAACTGTTCGCCCAGATCCACGTGGTCACGTGGCTCAAAGGTGATGTGCGCAGGCTTGCCCTGATCATCTTTAGGACCGGGAATCCAGCGGCGCACTTCGACGTTATCCTCTTCGGACTCGCCCACTGGCACGCTTTCGTGCGGCAAGTTAGGGATGGTGGCGAACCAGGAAGACAGCTCGGACTGCACTTGCGACAAATCCTGCTCCAACTGCTTCAGGCGCACGGGAATTTGCTGGGATTGAGCCAATGCCTCGCTGGCGTCTTCGCCCTTGGACTTGAGCTGACCGATGCGTTTGGCCAGTGCATTGCGCTCGGCCTGCAAGGTTTCAGTTTCCACCTGCACTGCCTTGCGGCGGGCTTCCAACTGCTGGAAACGCTCGGTGTCAAATTGCACGCCACGTTTCGCCAAGCCCTGTACCAGCGGCTCCAAGTCTTTGCGTAATTGGTTCAGATCTAACATTTAATAGCCATATAGGTGATGGTTCAATCCCGATTGATCTGGTGATTTTAACCACAAGCCACTGCAAGCGCAGCACGGCACAAACAGTGGAGACAGATCGGGAAATACGGAGGGTGACAGGCCAAGCATCGGCCTGCCCTGTCTTAGGTATCTTTTTTACCGGCCTGCTCGTCCAGTTGGCGCAAGCGGTCCATTTTTTCAGCAATCTTGATTTCCAGGCCACGCGGCACAGGCTGATACCAATGCGGATCAGGAATCCCGTCTGGCAAATAGGTCTCACCAGCGGCGTAGGCATTGGGCTCGTCGTGGGCATAGCGATACGCATGACCGTGACCCAGCTCTTTCATCAGCTTGGTTGGGGCGTTACGCAAATGCACGGGTACTTCGCGGCTTTTATCCTGTTTCACAAAGGCTCGGGCCTGGTTGTACGCCATATAGCCAGCATTACTCTTGGCAGCTATCGCCAGATAAATCACGGCCTGCCCTAAGGCCAGCTCGCCCTCCGGGCTACCCAGGCGCTCGAAGGTCAAGGCGGCATCGTTAGCGATTTGCATGGCACGCGGGTCGGCGAGACCAATATCTTCCCAAGCCATACGAATGATACGGCGCGACAAATAGCGGGCATCCGCTCCGCCATCCAGCATGCGAGTCAGCCAATACAAGGCGGCGTCCGGGTTGGAGCCACGCACCGATTTATGCAGGGCAGAAATCTGGTCGTAGAAATTATCGCCCCCCTTGTCAAAACGCCTGGAATTCGAAGTCAGCGCATTTTGCAGAAAATCGGTGGTGACGAGTGCCGTTCCCGAA
Source organism: Alcaligenes parafaecalis (assembly GCF_026344135.1). Taxonomy (NCBI): domain Bacteria; kingdom Pseudomonadati; phylum Pseudomonadota; class Betaproteobacteria; order Burkholderiales; family Alcaligenaceae; genus Alcaligenes; species Alcaligenes parafaecalis. The sequence continues at coordinate 77,562 of NZ_JAPKNA010000006.1, forward strand.
GTCTTGGCAGCGGTATTGGTTTGCTCCAACAGATTCAGAAAGCGACGCGCGTCTCCATCGGCATAGCCCACCAGGGTTTCAACGGCTTGATCCTCAAACTCCAAGCCTTCCAGGGCGTTTTGCTCTTGTACGCGGCGCAGCAACAGCTTTAGCTCGTCGTCCGTCAGGGACTTGAGCACATAGACCTGCGCCCGCGACAGCAAGGCGGAATTCACCTCGAAAGACGGGTTTTCCGTTGTGGCACCAATAAAAGTCACCAGCCCGCTTTCTGCGTACGGCAAGAGCGCATCCTGCTGGGACTTGTTGAACCGATGAATCTCATCCACAAACAGGATGGTGTGCTTGCCCATGGCCAGGTTCTGCTGAGCCTGCTCCATGGCTGCACGAATATCTTTCACACCCGAAAACACAGCAGACAAGGCGATGAACTCGCACTCGAAGGCGCTGGCTGTCAGCCGTGCCAAGGTGGTTTTACCCACGCCGGGTGGCCCCCAGAAAATCATGGAGTGCGGTTTGCCAGACTGGAAAGCCAAACGTAGTGGCTTGCCCTCGCCCAGCAAATGAGACTGCCCCACCACCTGATCCAGGGTCTTGGGGCGCAAGGCTTCGGCTAAAGGTGCGGAGGGTTCTTGAGCGAACAAATCACGCATGGCGATCGCCCTTCCTAAAATGGCAAGACCTGGCCAAACGAGCCAGGTCTGTATTGAAAACTTGATTTGCTGGAGTCAGCAAGAGGCTGACCCCGGCTATCTCTGCGCAAGAACTGATTGCGCCTCAAGGCATGGAGACAACATCAACCCCGGCAGGTGCCTTGAAGGTAAAAGTGCCCAAGGTAATACGGGGATTAGGGTCCAGATTGGTGAAGTCGATATAGGTCGTTTGCCCAAACGAATCCTGCAATTCCAGACGACGCGGCTCACGGCCCTTGAAGCCGATATCCACGTAAGAGAAACCTGCATCGCTTTGCAAAGGCGTTGCCCGTATCCACTCCAACCCGTCTCGTGCATCTTGCTCAACCAGACGGAAGGACTCTTCCAGATTGCCCGTACCAAACAAGATCGCAGCAGGCGAAGCGCCGATGGATTGATCCACACCGCGCTCAGTGACTTGAGCCAGATCCGGGTCGTATTGGTAAAGCACCTTGCCGTCCGACACGATCAACTGCTCATAAGGCCGTTGCACATGCCATTTGAACTGGCCGGGGCGCTGAAACACGAATTGCCCGGATTGCGGTGCCCCTTTGGACTGACCGTTGCTGTCAACTGTACGCTGGGAGAACTCTCCCTTGGCAGCGCTCACATCCTGCACAAACGAGCGCAATTGTTCGCTGGCCGAAACGGCCATGGCCAAGGCAGGTGTAGCGGCCAGCAACATGCTGGCCAGTAGTGTCTTAATCTTCATCTTTGGCACCTCCTGCGGGGACCAGAATTTCGCGGTTACCGTTAGGCTGCATGGCCGATACCAGACCGGCCTGCTCCATTTGCTCCAGCAGTCGGGCTGCCCGGTTGTAACCGATACGCAAATGACGCTGCACCGAGGAAATCGAGGCGCGACGATTCTTGATAATGACCTGAACAGCCTGGTCATACAGCGGGTCCGCTTCAGCATCTGCCATGCCGGTCGCCGGGTTGACGCCATCAGCCGATTCGCCTTCGACAGCACCTTCCAGCAGGCCCTCGATGTAATCAGGCTCGCCATGTTCTTTCAGATGCTCGACCACACGATGAACTTCCTCATCGCTGACAAAAGCGCCATGCACCCGTTTGGGCAAGCCTGTACCGGGAGGCAGATAAAGCATATCGCCCATGCCCAGCAAGGTTTCCGCCCCCATCTGATCCAGAATGGTGCGCGAGTCGATCTTGGAGGACACCTGGAAAGCGATACGGGTCGGAATGTTCGCCTTGATCAGACCCGTAATTACGTCCACGCTAGGACGCTGCGTAGCCAGAATCAGGTGGATACCAGCCGCACGGGCCTTCTGGGCCAAACGGGCAATCAACTCTTCGATCTTCTTGCCCTGCACCATCATCAGGTCAGCCAGCTCGTCAATGATGACAACGATCATGGGCAGAACGGACAGTGGCTCGGGAGCATCCGGCGTCAAGGAGAAAGGATTGGGGATAGGCTCTTCACGCTTTTGCGCTTCGCGTATCTTGGCGTTGTAACCGGCCAGATTGCGCACACCCAGCTTGCTCATCAGGCGGTAGCGTTTTTCCATTTCGGCTACACACCAGTTCAAAGCGTTGGATGCCAAACGCATATCCGTGACCACCGGTGCCAGCAAATGAGGGATGCCTTCATAGACACTCATTTCCAGCATCTTGGGGTCGATCAGGATCAGGCGCACATCGGCCGGGTCTGCCTTGTAGAGCAGCGACAGAATCATGGCGTTGATCCCCACCGACTTACCGGAACCAGTGGTACCAGCGACCAGCAGGTGAGGCATTTTGGCCAAATCCGCCACCACAGGCTTACCCGCAATGTCCTTGCCCAAAGCCATGGTCAGTAAGGAGGCGCTGCTGTGATAAGTCTGGGAGCCAACGATCTCCTCCAGGCGTACCATTTGGCGGCGGGGATTAGGCAGTTCCAGACCCATCAGGTTCTTACCGGGAATCGTCTCGACCACACGAATGCTGACCAGACTCAAGGCACGGGCCAGGTCTTTAGCCAGATTCACGATCTGGCTACCTTTGACACCCGTAGCTGGCTCGATCTCGTAACGCGTAATCACAGGACCGGCCTGAGCCGCCACTACCGTTACAGCAACACCGAAGTCGGACAATTTCTTTTCAATCAGGCGCGAGGTGAATTCAATCGTTTCCTGCGACACGGTCTCTACATTGTCTGTAACCGGGTCCAGCAAGGATAAAGGAGGCAAATCGCCCGCCTCTCCTGCCTGACGCGGTGCCTTGAACAGCGTCTGCTGCTTTTCTTTCTCGACACGCTCGGACTTGGGCACAGCCACAAAAGCCGGTTCGATACGCACCGGCTGCTCGTGAACCAGTTGTTCCTGTTTGGCCACCACGCTTTCTGTACGCTCGGCACGTTTGACCTCGCCCACACGACGATCCTGACGGGCCGACCACAACGTCATCACGCGGCGAATCGCCCCCTCGATGAAACCACCCAGGCGTTCAGCCAGCGTCAGCCAGGAGAAACCGAAGAACAAACTGGCTCCACCGGCGAGCAGTCCCATCAGCACCAACGTAGCGCCACCAAAGCCTATGGAAGTTACTAATAGTTGCGATAATAATTGGCCTAACTGCCCGCCAGCTCCCGCTGGGAGCTGCCATTGCTGGCCCAGATCTTTAAAAAACAGCGATTCCAGGCCCATGCTGCCCAGAAACAAAAAGAAAAAGCCTATGCCAATTTCCCAACGCACCCGAGGCAGAACGTCCTCGTTTTTGGTGCTGGGCAGCAACAAGGCTGTCAGACGATAAAAGCCCACGGCGACGCGCTGCACCAGCAGCACCACCCAAAGCCAGGCCGTCAGACCAAATAGAAACAAGAGAAAATCGGCGATGTGGGCACCAAAAATGCCCCCGCCGTTTTGGGTCAGCCCCGAATGCACGGAATGCGACCAGCCGGGATCGCCCGGGTCCCAGGTCGCCAGTACCAGACCAAGCCAGGCCGCCAGGGCAGCGAAGATAATCCACCGTGCTTCGCGCAGCAGTCCTGTCAGGCGCTGCTGCAGGGCAGAAGGCCCATTGCGCACATTTTTGGATGACCGGGACGAACGAGGGGATGTTGCAGGTATTCTTGCCATGGACTCATTATAATTGGAGATCGTCTTTTTCGGATTTTCTGTGATGTCGACTACTAAGCACGCAAAAGTACTCATTCTGGGCTCAGGCCCGGCCGGCTATACCGCAGCGATCTACGCAGCCCGCGCCAACCTCAACCCCGTCTTGGTCACTGGCATGGAGCAAGGTGGCCAACTGATGACCACCACGGATGTAGATAACTGGCCAGCCGATGCCCAAGGTGTCCAGGGACCTGATCTTATGGCACGTTTCCAGGCTCATGCGGAACGATTCGAAACAGAATTAATCTTTGACATGGTGTCTTCGGTTGATCTGTCCACCCGCCCCCTGACCCTGAATGGGGATAGTGGCACAGTCTACACCTGCGATTCGCTGATTATTGCGACAGGCGCCTCGGCTCAGTACCTGGGTCTGCCAACAGAGCAGGAATTCATGGGCCGTGGTGTGTCCGGCTGCGCAACGTGTGACGGTTTCTTCTACAAGAACCAGGACGTGGCCGTGGTCGGTGGTGGCAATACCGCCGTGGAAGAAGCCCTGTACCTGTCCAATATTTGCAAGACAGTGACCTTGATTCATCGTCGCGATACCTTCCGCTCCGAGCCCATCCTGACCGACAAGCTGATGGATCGCGTCCAGAACGGCAATATCCGCCTGAAACTGCACAGCGAATTGCAAGAAGTGCTGGGTGATGCTTCTGGCGTAACCGGTGTGCGCATCATCAATAACCAGACCCAGGCCACTGAAGACCTGGCCGTGACCGGCGCCTTTATCGCCATCGGCCACAAGCCCAACACCGGGATCTTTGAAGGCAAGCTGGATATGCACGACGGCTACATCACCACCCGTAGCGGTCTGAAAGGCATGGCCACCATGACTTCCGTTCCCGGCGTGTTTGCCGCGGGCGACGTGCAAGACAATATCTACCGTCAGGCCATCACCAGCGCAGCCAGCGGTTGCATGGCTGCGCTGGACGCACAGCGCTGGTTGGATGAAAACAAGTAAGCCCAAAGCAGTAGGCCGTAGCCTGGCAGACCTGAAGAAGTTGCAAGGTCAGGTCCGCCAGGATCTCAATCCGCCCGCTGCCCCCGCCCGTCCCCAAGCTCGCAAGCGTCCCCGCCCGCCAGACCCCGGTGGCAAGCCAGCCAAACAGGCTCCTGCCAGCAACACCGCAGCGACCGAAGACCCTGTTTCTTTATTGGACCCCAGCGATAGAGCCTGGCTACGCCAGTCCCTGCGCGATGTCGCTCCTTTAAAAAAACGTGGCCAAACCACGGTGATGAGCCGCCCGGCAGCCAGCCCGGAACAGTTGGAACAACGCCGTCGCCACGCCGTGGGTGCGCCCATCAATGCGCCTGCCCTGCCGCAAGCCTCGGATCAGTATGTCAGCGTGCAAGGCGAAACCAACGATCTCCGACACCTGCGCCCCGGCTGTGGCACTGATGTGTTGCGTGACCTGGAGCGCAACCGTTGGCCGATTGAGTCCAGCCTGGACTTGCACGGTTCCGATCTGGAACAGGCCCGCGAACGCCTGGATAATTTTCTACGCTCCTGTCTGGAGCATGGTGTGCGCTGTGTACGCATTGTCCATGGCACGGGCTACGGCTCGCGCAATGGCGAACCGGTCTTGCGTCATGCCGTGCGTCGCTGGTTGACCCAGTTGCCCAGCGTTCTGGCTTATATGGAATGCGCGCCCAATGAGGGTGGGCAAGGTGCCGTCAAACTGGTGCTGCAAGCCATGTCCGAACCCGGTGTTTGATTTTTTTCATTGGGTACAGACGTAAAAAAGGCCAGCTTTCGCTGGCCTTTTTTTTGTTGTTGTTATGTTGTACTGCCTATTGCTTTTATAATAGTGACCGTTTTATTTCGGTCTTTATTGCCCAGCTTTGCGGGGCTATGTCTCCTCACCTGCATGAAACGTATTGTGCCCCATTTATAAAGCTGTCACACTTAGGGAATGCACTGATACCCGCATGGTAAGAAAACGTCAGATGCAGCAGACACAGCCCATTACGCGGCTGACTCGCCCAAAGCCTTCACGGCACGCTTCAAAAACACCTGCATTTCTTTCTCTGCCTGTTTATCGCCCTGCTCCTGGGCAATCTCCAAACCCTGCTCCAGAATTTCCTTGGCCTGTTTGAATTGCTCCAGGTTCACCAGCACCCGGCCCAACAGCTTCCAGGCAGCGGTGTAACGCGGATTCATTTCCACGGCTTTAGACAAATGCTCGCGAGCCGCTTCCAGATCGCCTTCACCCATACATGCATTACCCAGACCAAAGCGCAGCAAGGCATTATCCTTGCCTGCAGCCAGTAGTTTTTCCAATCCTTCGCGCATAATCCGTACCTTTGAAAACGAAGCGAGGCTTGATCATGCTGCTCTCACACAAAACCACGCAGCGACAAGCCTGAACAGCTTGATGACTATTGAACGGTATAGCCATAAACCATTGAGCTTGGTTTTGTACCACGGAATATCAAAGGGCGGCCTTAGCAGGCCAGGCTCTGTATGCCCATTCCCCGCTGTTGCCGCCCTTGCCGGGGTTTCAGGCCAGATCGCCCTGCAATACACCTTTGCTGACCACTTCCCGGCCATCCAGGCTGACCGTGCAATTGCGCATTGGATAGTCAAAGTGGCAATCGGAGAAACGGCCTGCCGCAGGATTCGCACCGGTCGAAAAGAGGAAGTTGCCTGCAAAGGCGCGCAGTTCTGTGCCATTGGTATCGCGCTTGTCATACATGGCCAAGGAATCCCAACGAGCTGCCGGTGCCATGCCCCAGCCTACGTGGCTGACCGCATAAGCATCTTTATCATTCCAGCTTGCATAGTAAGAGCGGATCAAATCAGCATCCACGCCCTTACCCTCAATGGCTACAACGTAATCATTTTCGATACGCAGCGTGACAGCCGATTCCAGATAGCGCTTGAAGGTCAGATTCACATCCCCACTATCCAGCACCAAGGTGCCATTTACACTGCCATTGCTGGGATAGCAAATGCACAAGCCAGCAGGCCAATAACCAAAGCTGCCCGGTTTATCCGCAATACCCGCGCTACCACGGCCAATCACACCCGCCAAGCTGACCGTCAAATCTGTACCGGCCTCGGAATGAATGTGCATGACGCTGGCATCCGTAATCAGCTTGCCGCCAATATCGCATTTGCCTTGCAGGTAGGGACTGGGTTTGACCCGCTCCAGAATCTCGGGATGTTCGTCGCTGATCATCATGATGCGGGCACCTTTGGCCAGCAGTGCCGCACGTTCAGGCGAATGCAGCAGCCCCTCTACCGTGCAGTCCACAATAAACTGGCTCCCTGCCAAAGCCTGAACAATCGGGTCCATGCCTTCCAGAGCCAGGGAAGTCCCGGTAGAGCGCAAAGCGATATTGCTTTTCAAACGTGGGGAGACCAGTTTGACATGGCATACCCGTGCACCCATTTGCGTCAGGGCCAACTCGGCCAGCTCGGCCAGTACCGAGCGCGATTGCGTCTCGGACAGCACCACCGCCATTTCGCCGGGCTGCACCTTGCACAGTCCAAACACCTCTACAAAGTCAGCAATCCACTTGCCTTCAATATGTTCACGCAACATCTCACTACTCCTTGAAAACTCAAAAAGGCGCTGCGCGGCTATTCCAGCCAGGCAGCGCCCGTATCTATCGTCTTAGTCGTGCAGATCCTTACCCTTGGTCTCGGGTGAGGCAATGGTGGCCCACAAAGCCAGGACACACAGACCAATCAAGTACCAGTCAAAGACCTGCTTTTGATTGATGGAGTGCAGCCAAGCTTGCAGATAGGGAGCCGTCCCACCCGTCAAAGCCCCGGCGACCGAATACGGCAAGCCCATGGCGACCGCACGAATACGGGTCGGAAACTGCTCGGGGAAAAAGGCGGGCATGATGGCGGTGGGTGCCGAGATCAAGAGCATGCCGCCTGCCATGAACACCACCAGACGCCAGATCTCGCCTTGGCCGCCTGTCAGCACCATCGTCAGCGGAATAATGCTGATGATTGAGCCGATGGAAAAAAAGTACCAGTTCGCCTTGCGTCCAAAACGATCTGAAAACGCTCCCCAGAAAATCAGGCACAAGATCAGGAACAGATTGGCTCCCACCCCCACCCACATAACCTTGGCGGCAGGCATGCCCAGAGAAGTAATGGCAAAGGTAGGGGCCATAATTGCCCACACGTAATACAACACCGTGCCGCCTGCTGATAAGGCAAAAACCCGCAAGCAAGCACTACGGTATTTCCAGACCTCGGCCCAGAACACGCGCGCACCAGGACGTGCCGTTTTGCCCGACGCTTTCGCTGCAGCCTGACGGGCTTTGAACATGGGGGTTTCATCCAGCTTTCTGCGCAGATACAGCGCATATACCCCCAAGGCACCACCCAGGACAAAAGGAACTCGCCAGGCCCAGGCCCGGACTACATCCTCGCCCAGCATGCTGGTCAGGCAGGCACTGAGCAGAACGGCGGCCAGCACCCCTATCGTGACAAAGACAAAAACGGATGAGGACCACAGCCCACGCTTGTGAGCGGGCGCCATTTCGGTGACATAGGTAAAGGAAGAAACCACCTCCCCGCCGTGACCAATCCCTTGCAGCAAACGCCCCATCAACAAGAACAGAGCGGCAATCGGGCCAACCATGTCATAAGTAGGTGCAATACCAATCACCAGACTGCCCAGGGCTGTCACCAGCATGGACAAAGTCATGGTGAAACGTCGCCCTTTGCGGTCCGCCAGCCAGCCAAAAAAGATGCCTCCCAGCGGGCGCATGAAAAAGCCCACGGCAAACACCGCCAGCGTGCCCAGCAAGGCTGCCAGCGGGTCCTCACTATGAAAAAACTGCTTGGCAAAATAGGCGGCAAAAATCGAATACGCCGTCCAGTCGTACCACTCCAGGGCGTTACCCGCCCCAACCCCCAAAATAACGCGTCGACGCTGCGCAGCAGTCATGGGCTGCTCGCGCAAAGATGATGTATGTGCGTCCAAGAGATGTCCCCTTCACTGTGGTTTTATTTATTACGTTTTGTTTTTTGTTTTTGATCCGGCGGCCTAGGCCACCAACTGCGTGAAACGAGAACGATGAAAGATCAATGGCGAGATTTCGCGTTCGATCTGCACATCGTGAATAAGCAACTGCACGGCATCATGGTCCCCGGCTGGATGCACCTGAAACACGCTGCAATCGAACCAGACAGATGCCCCTTGTAGATGGACGGCGCCCTCCTCGGTCAACTCGACCTCGATATCGCTAAAGCGGCTGTCCTTGTCAGGCCCAGCCAACTGGCGGCAAATGGCCGCATGTTCAGCACTCAAAATAGACACCCCCAGACGCGAGGCGCGTGACAGCAACGCCCAGGTCGAGGAACTTTTCTGCACAAAAAAGGCGGCCAAGGGTGGATCCAGCGACACCCCTACGGAAAAACTGGACGCAACAATGACTTGCGGCTTGCCATCGAGCACCGCCGCAATAGCAGCCACCCCTGATGGAAAGTGTCCGAAGGCTTCGCGTACCGCCCTGGCTCCCAACCCAATACTGTTTTCTTTCATGACGATGCCTCTGCTCGGACGTTAAAAATTCAAAACCCAACAATGAGGCGAGCCTGATTTCACCCCGCTCGCTTGGCCTCAATTTTGTTTCGATCGTCATTTATTTGCAATAAGAAAATCAGCAATCAATACTAATATCTGCTAATTTTAGGTGTTAACCCTATGAAAATCCGTCGTTTTAAAAGCTATAGGCCTATACAATTTATCTAAAATTTATTGCGTATTCAGTTCTGTCATTATTTATTTGCAATAAAATATCAAATCAACAAAAGCCCGAACCATGACAACAAGACCTATCCCCAACGAGAAGGACAGCATGTATCTACATATCGTTTTGATGGCACCCCACGCCCCTGCCAGCCCGGAGCTGGCACTCAAGCTGGATCACGCCTTTATCCGCATACGCCAGGAGTGTCCAGGCATAGAGCGCTTTGAGTGGGTGCCGAATTTGTCGCGCAGCTCTGCGCGCTACAGCCATGCCCTGCTGTCTGTATTCCGCACTCAGGAAGCTCTGGATGCTTACAGAGAGAGCGATGCTCATCAGGCCATGCTGGATGCCATCGCCCCACATATTCAGGACATCGTGGTGTTGGACAGCGTGCTGGAGGAAAACCTGCCCTGAAAGGCCATGCCGCAGTCCTGTCGTACAAGACGTAACAAGCCTCGAATGCGGCCACGCTAGCGCCGCCGGGGCACGCACGGTAAAATGGCCCGCTACAAACCTACTATCAAAAATGGGTAGCGATCAGCCCCTCCACCGGAAAACAGAATGAAAGCAAGCGTCGCGATTGATGAGTTCATCGCCAGCCGAGACCATGGCGAGCACGAGCAACTTGCCCCGCACCACTACATTCTGACGCTCTACGGCCTGTTCGCCCGTCCCACGGGTGTCATCATCCCCGTCGCCAGCGTAGTGCAACTACTGGCTGATCTGGGCGCAGAGCCATCCAGTGTCCGATCCGCCATTTCCCGATTGAAGAAAAAAGGCGTGCTGGTCAGCCAGCAAGCAGCATCAGGCAAAGGCTATGCCTTGGCTGATGAGCTGGAACCGCATATGCAAGCCGGGGACGAGCGGATTTTTTCTTCGCCCTCCATGAACATTCGCGACCCCTGGCTGCTGGTATCTTTCTCCGTTCCTGAAAGCGAGCGCCAGAACCGTCACAAGATTCGTACCGGCTTGGCCCGCATGGGTTTTGGTACGGTGAATGCGGGCCTGTATATAGGCCCGGCGCGCTTGCAGGCAGAAGCTGTCGAATATATACGCGAGCACCAGCTTTGGCCCTACATCGAGCTCTTCACCTGCGAACCCAGTGGCCTGAGCGATATTCAGGAAAAGATTTCCCGCTGGTGGAATTGGGACAAGCTGGCCAATGAGTACCAGTCCTTCCTGAACTCGTATCAGCACGAGGTTGAAGTCTGGCAAACCGCTTTGCGCCAGGGCACGGGCGACCCTCTGGAAGCCTTCCGACTCTATATGCCCATGGTGACACGCTGGCGCCGACTGCCCTTTCTGGATCCTGGCCTGGCACCTGAACTATTGCCAGACAACTGGGTTGGCAATACCGCCCGCAAATTGTTTGGTGATTTGCATAGACTGCTTAGCCCTTTGTGCGCGCAACACGTGCAGCAGGCCATTCCAAACTGGAAGGCCCGCGGCACGGAATAAGCCCGCTCCTTTCGTTACGCCCCTGCAAAGCGAGCGATGTCGCCCATCAATTTCTGGGCGACACGCTCAAACTGCTCCTGCGTCACCCCCTGCATCATGGGCGCATCCTGCCAGGCCTGGAAGTTGCCAAACTGGAACGGCAAATCAAAACAATGCCCGCTGAACACCGCATCAAGCGGGCTTTGTTCCGTAAAATCATTCCAAACCACAGAGCGCCCCGCTGCCCTCAGGCTGGCCGCATACTGCGTAGGAAAACGCTGAAACTGCAACCAGGACGAGGCTGCCACAACTTGCTGATACGGCGTCAGACCCGACTCTGCTCCCTGATACACCCCATTTCGCAGCAGACTGGCGGGCAAATCTTCCACAGGCCATACACCCAAAGCCTGATCCACCTGCTCTTGCGTCGCCTGCCGGTGAAAAGGCACATCAAAAAAGAACACCGAGGACTCTTGGGCAGTACAGCGCAAATACACCGCCTGTGCATGACAGGCTTGCGCCGCCCAGTCAGGATTCAATAAATCCGGTGGCATCCCGGCACTGGCCACCGGCAAGAATGCCGAAGGAGCATGAGCCAAACGTGGCGGCTCTTTGTCCAGGGCCATCATGCCGTGCTGCATCAAGGTATCGACATCCGCCGTCAGCCATTGATCACCCAGGCTATGTCGCACGCGTTCCGTGGTTTTTCTTTGCTGCTCGGGCGACCACGGCGTGCGTGTTCCCATGCTGAGTAAAGCCACACGATCAACCCAGCCTCGTGTGGACTCCAGCACGCTGAGCAAATGCGCATACCAACCACCTGCCGATTGCCCCATCAAGGTAATCTTGTCCGGGTCGCCTCCAAAAGCATGAATACGATCCTTCACCCATTGCAGCGCCAGGAGCAGGTCTGCTGCAGGCAAAGGCAAGTCGTCCGCTTGTGCATCACCCAAGTGCCCCAAGGCACCCAGACGGTAATTCACATTGACCACCACCATGCCCTGCGCTGCCAGGCGAGTGCCGTCATACCAATCCAAAGAAGCGCCCCCACTCACCCAAGCACCGCCGTGGATAAAGAACAGCACGGGCAGACCTTGCGCTTGGGCGGGTGCCCACACATTCAAAAAATACGCGTCTTCAGATTGCGGATTGGCACTGCCTGCGCCCATGACCGCAGCAAGGCGGCTGGGGCGCTGCGGAAATAAAGGCACCTGATCCAGTGATGCCGCTGCCACCCGCCCCGTCGCCGTCTGCGCCACTTCAAAACGACGCGTGCCTTGGGCGTAACGCAGGCCATACCAAGCCTGCACCTCTACGCCATCGGCACGACAACGACGCGAGGGAGCATTGATCAGCAATGTCGCCGTCATGGCTTAGAGCTTGTTGGAAATATAAGGTGTGCCAGTCATGCCATTACCGTGCAACTCATACCCCATAGGCGCGGTAATCGAGGCATGGCGAGTACCTGTATTAATGTCCCGCCACATACGGCCCAGCAGACTGTTTTCCGCGAAGGAGGCCGTGCCATGCAACCAGCACAGATTGTTCACCGCATCCACCAGTTCGTGTCCAGCATGACCGATCCCGGCGCGATGGCGGGCGCGCAACTCCAAGGGCATGGGCACTGTGCCAGAGGCAGTAGCATCAACCTGTGCAGCAGCGCGCTCCAGCAGTAAACGGGCACCATCAATCTGGATACTGGCCGTGCCCAGGTTCTGCACAAACGCTCCCGAATCCGACTGTTTCTTGTAATGGGTATAAGTAATGCCGCGCTTGCCACTGACGCCACTGGTGAAATCCACGGCGGCTTGAGCTGCACCCAAAGAGGGAGCCTGAATACATGTAGACATGGTCAGGTGTGGCGTCAAACGACGACCAAATGTGGCCAAGGGATCCTGCTCCTGCACATCCCCCATCAACTGCTGAAACGTGATCAGGCGCTCTTTGGGCACCCACAGGTTTTCAGCCACCATAGTGTTGGAGCCCGAACCGCGCATGCCGATGGTGTACCAGGTGTCCTGAATTTCAAACTCATCACGACGCATCAGCACAAAGCCTACGGTAGGCTCGACCAGCTCGCTTTCCTTGATGAACAAAATCCCCAGCGCCCAGTCCGAGTGATTGCTGTTCGAGGCAAAAGGCCACTTGCCCGTAATGCGCCAGCCATCGCCATCCGGCGTTGCCGTGCCTTGCGGCTGGGCAAAAATGGACGCGGCACGGATAGGGCCATCTGCAAACACCTCATCCAGCATCGCATCGCTAAAGCGGTTGGCCAGCATGACCGAGCCATTCGAGATCACCACACACCAGGCGGCCGCCGGATCGTAATAGCCCACAGCGCTGGCGCACTGCAAGAGCATATCCGCCCCACCCTCGTAACCGCCGTAGCGCTTCAAGGTCGAAATACGCCAGGCCCCGGTGGTTTCCAAAGCCTGAACCGCCTCATCCGACAACATGCGATTACGGTCAGCCTGAGGGGCCAGCTCACGTAGTAGCGGGCCGATTTCGTGGATACGCTCCAGAATCCCCTCGGTCTCCTGACGGGATGGTGCCTGGGTAACGGTGACCCGCTCGCGCTCGGCGACCAATGTAGCTCCTGTGATAGTCATAACTGCTCCTTAGAATTATTTGATATGGCAAATTTATAGCTATCGTCAGTTAATCGCAATATCAATAATTATGGAAACCGTAAAAAGCACTTGTTTTATTGGATTTATTCGGGTTTTCACCTAGCAAAAACCATACATCCCTCTTATTTTTAATTGCATAAAACTAACGATCAACAATAATTTGAGCGTAAAACCATAAGAAAAAGACAGGAGCAGAACAGCCCACCAAAGCATGAGACGAAAAAAAACCGCCGACCCTAAGGTCGGCGGTTTCTCATGTAGAGAACCGGCTTTAACAGCCTGTTTTCATTACATGTTTTCGATCATGACATCGCCAAAGCCGGAGCAGGACACTTGAGTAGCGCCTTCCATCAGACGGGCAAAGTCATACGTCACTTTACGCGAGGTGATGGATTTTTCCATGCTGGAGATGATCAGATCAGCAGCTTCGGTCCAGCCCATGTGACGCAGCATCATTTCGGCGGACAGAATCAGCGAACCTGGGTTCACGTAGTCTTTGCCAGCGTACTTGGGAGCTGTACCGTGGGTAGCTTCGAACATGGCCACGGAGTCGGACAGGTTGGCGCCGGGGGCGATACCAATACCACCCACTTGAGCAGCCAGAGCGTCGGAGATGTAGTCGCCGTTCAGGTTCAGTGTGGCGATAACGTCGTACTCGGCAGGACGCAGCAGGATCTGTTGCAAGAAGGCGTCAGCAATCGAATCCTTGACGATGATCTCGCGACCAGTCTTGGGATTCTTGAATTTGCACCATGGGCCGCCGTCAATCAATTCAGCGCCGAATTCTTTTTGAGCCAGTTCGTAAGCCCAATCACGGAAGCCACCTTCGGTGAACTTCATGATGTTGCCCTTGTGCACGATGGTCACGGAAGAGCGATCGTTGTCGATGGCGTACTGGATGGCCTTGCGAACCAGGCGCTCGGTACCTTCGCGGGACACAGGCTTGACACCGATACCGGAGGTATTGGGAAAGCGGATCTTGTTCACGCCCAGGGTGTTTTGCAGGAAGTCGATCAGCTTCTTGGCGCTTTCGGACTCAGCAGCAAATTCGATACCAGCGTAAATGTCTTCGGAGTTCTCGCGGAAAATGACCATTTCGGTCTTTTCTGGCTCACGCACAGGCGAAGGAACACCTTTGAAGTAGCGCACTGGGCGCAGGCAGACGTACAGGTCCAGTTGCTGACGCAGGGCCACGTTCAGGGAACGGATGCCACCGCCAACGGGAGTCGTCAGAGGGCCTTTGATGGATACGACGTAGTCTTTAACGGCATCCAGAGTTTCTTCTGGCAGCCACACGTCGGAACCGTACACCTTGGTGGATTTTTCACCGGCGAACACTTCCATCCATTCGATCTTGCGCTTGCCAGCGTAAGCTTTGGCAACAGCAGCGTCGACCACTTTGATCATGACTGGCGAAATATCCACGCCCGTACCATCACCCTCGATGTAAGGAATAATGGGTTGATCGGGAACATTCAGGGAAAAATCCGCGTTAACTGTAATTTTCTGCCCCGACGCGGGGATCTTGATATGCTGATAGGACATGGATGCTCCAGTTGTGCTCCAATATTAGGGATAGCTAAACACGGAACGCTTTTGCGTTTCCGAAGTCTTATATAAGAGTTTAACTTAATTCGCGCGTATTCAGGCACCTGTAAACTCAAAGCTTGCCAAAAATCCTTGCATTCTTGACAACTTATCCATTCTACACGGCCCTGATTGTGGCTTGCATCAGCCTCCCGCCCCCACAGACCAGCGTAAAATGCGTGCCGTAGATTCGCATTTTCTGACTATTTTTTCTCGACTCCACCATGTTCAACCCCTCTCGCGAGCAGGTTCGCCAATTTTTCATTGAAGCTTGGGACAAGCACCAAAGTGGTCACCTGCTGACCGCCCTGGAAACCATGGCGGTGGATCTGGTGCAACAGCACCCCGAATACCACGAAGACCTGCGCAACACCGACGCCGTCAACCAGGACTACTCGGTTGAGCAAGGGCGCAGCAATCCCTTTTTGCATTTGTCCATGCATCTGGCCATCAATGAACAGTTGTCCATTGACCAGCCACCGGGTATCAAGGGTGCCTATCAGCGCCTATTGGCCAGACACGAGCCACACGCCGCCGCGCACATCATCATGGAAGCGCTGGGCGAGGTGATCTGGGAGGCGCAGCGTCTGGGCACACCGCTGAACAACGAGCGTTATATCGAATTGATTTTGCGCCACAGCACGCGTGACTAAGGCCGCGCACGGCCTTATTTTCTGTTGCTCAAGGGCCCGGGCTGGCGCGACAGCCAGACAGAAATACTGTCAATATCGGCCTGACTCATGGTGTTGGCCATCGCCCCCATCACCGCATTTTTACGGATATTGGCCGTGGCGGGCGCTCCCGCCTGACCACGCTGATACGCCATCAAGGCCTGCCGCAGATAATCTGCATGCTGGCCTGCCAGAATGGGGTATTCAGGATTAAGCGGCGTTTTGGCATCCTCGCCATGACAGGATGCGCAATTCAGATTCTTCCAGGCTTCTGCGCCGATTTTGGCCAGATCTTCTGCGGCCATCGCCTGCGTTGCCACGCTGGCCACCAGCCCCATTGCCATCAGCAATACTGCTTTTTTCATAGGTGCCTCCCCGTCCTTAAGGTTTGCTGCCCGCGTAATACGCGGCAATATCCGCCATGTCCTGTTCAGACAGGCTCAGCGCAATGGCTTGCATGGTGGGGAAGGTTCGGGCGCCGCTGGCATATTCCTTAAGCGCCGCTTCAATATAAGCGGCCCCTTGCCCGGCAATCATGGGGACGTGATAGACCTCTGGAAAGCTTGCCTTGTAACCGGGCAAGCCATGACAGCCTATACACATGGAGACCTTGTCGCGCGCCGCCTCGGGATTGGCCTTGATTGGCTCGGAATCCTGCGCCTGAGCTGCTGACAGTAGACAGGAGCTTGAGGCCAGAAGAAAGAAAGAGACATACCGCTTCATTTGCAACTTCATCATCGCTATTCGCTTTGTCGTGGAGTTGAAAACGGTCCGGGTCAGGCTCTGCGTCTATTGCAGCAAAGGGGGAATCAACGCGATACCTGGCTCTGTGATGCTGACCGACGAGTACTGAGTCGATTGTATGATAATTGCCAAGGATGACTGATACTAGTATTTATACCCGAGTTTCTATTCTTGACAGATCAACATTTTAAGTACAAGTTTGAGCCGACTTATGACTACTGCGACCCGTTTTGAAGGCACCGATCAATACGTTGCCACTGATGATTTGAAGCTGGCTGTCAACGCCGCCCTGACACTGCAACGCCCTTTGTTGATCAAAGGTGAGCCCGGTACCGGTAAAACCTTGCTGGCGATAGAAGTGGCCCGCGCACTGGGCCGCCCCCTGCTGCAATGGCACATCAAGTCCACCACTAAAGCGCACCAGGGCCTGTATGAATATGACGCTGTCTCGCGTCTGCGCGATTCCCAGTTGGGCGATGAAAAAGTCCGCGATATTGGCAACTACATTGTTCAAGGCACCCTGTGGCAAGCCTTCGAGTCCGACGAACCCACCGTGGTGCTGATCGACGAAATCGACAAGGCTGATATCGAATTCCCCAATGACCTGCTACAAGAGCTGGACCGCATGGAGTTTCATGTGTACGAGACTCGTCAGACTGTTACCGCGCGTCATCGCCCCTTGATCATCATTACGTCCAATAACGAAAAAGATCTGCCCGACGCCTTCTTGCGCCGCTGTTTCTTCCATTACATTCGCTTCCCCGAGCGCGAGACCATGGAACAGATTGTGGCCGTGCACTACCCCAATCTGCGCAGCGATATTCTGTCCAGCGCTCTGGACACCTTCTTTGCCCTGCGCGATGTCCCTGGCCTGAAAAAGAAACCCTCCACCTCGGAATTTCTGGACTGGCTGCGTCTGCTGCTGGCCAACGACATTCCTGCCGATGCGCTGCACGAACTGGACGAAGGCCTGCCCCCCATGGCCGGTGCCCTGCTGAAAAACGAACAGGACTTGTCCTTGATGCAGCGTCTGGCCGCCATGAGCCAACGCAGCCAGCGTCGGAGCTGATATGCAAACAAACACTTTCTCTCAGCCACTGGCTCCCGTGACGCTGGAAGGATGGGGAGTGCGTCTGGAGCCTTTGCAACTGGCGCATGTGGAGTTGCTGGAAGCGGCTGCAGCCGATGGCGAGCTTTGGAATGTACGCGTGACCAGCGTACCCGCTCCGGGCCAGGCCCAGGACTATCTACAAAAGGCGCTGGACGGTCTGGATCAAGGCCATATGCTGCCCTTTCTGGTGCGTGACCTGACAACAGGTCGGGCTGTCGGCACCACGCGCTATCACGACATTATTGCGCCAGTGGCCCGGCTGGAAATCGGCTACACCTGGTACGCCCGCAGCGCCCAGCGCAGCCACGTCAATACCGCGGCCAAACTGCTCCTGCTGCAACATGCGTTCGAGACCTTGGGAGCCGGAGTCGTAGGCTGGCGCACTGACCATCTGAACTTCAAATCCCAACAAGCGATCACCCGCCTGGGAGCACGTTTTGATGGCCGGATTCGCCACCACGCCATCCGCCGGGACGGCACCATACGCGACACCATGTTCTACAGCTTGATGGCAGGCGAGTGGCCCGATACCCGCGCCCACTTGCTGGACAAACTAAGGCAGCACAGCCATGTTGCTTGATTTCTTCTACCACCTGCGCGAACGCGGCCTGCCGGTTTCCATTCAGGAACACCTGACGCTGCTGGACGCCCTGTGCAAAGGCATCATGCCGCCCACGCTGGACGACTTCTATCATCTGTCCAGACTGGTACTGATCAAGGACGAAACGCTTTACGACCGCTTTGATCTGGCCTTTGGCGAGTTCTATCAGCCACAACTTGAAGCCCTGGCCAAGGATAAAACCTTGCCTGAGGACTGGCTGCGCAAAACTCTGACGCGTAACCTGACCCCGGAACAAAAAGCCGCGCTGGAAAAGCATGGTCTGAACAAGCTGCTGGAGATGTTCAAAGAGCGTCTGAAAGAACAGCAGGGACGTCATGCTGGCGGCAGCAAATGGATTGGCACGGGCGGCTCTTCACCTTTTGGGCACGGTGGCTATCACCCCGAAGGTATCCGTATCGGCGGCCCTTCTGCTAGAAATCGCACCGCCATCAAAGTCTGGGAAAAGCGCGAGTTCGTGGACTACGACGACCAGCAAGAACTGGGCACACGCAACTTCAAGATGGCTTTGCGACGCCTGCGCCGCTTTGCCCGCCAAGGCGCCCCCACCGAGCTGGATCTGGACAGCACCATACGCGAGACAGCTCGCAACGCGGGCATGCTGGATCTGCAAATGCAGGCCGAGCGACAAAACCGCGTGAATGTGCTGATGCTGCTGGATATAGGCGGCAGCATGGATGACCACATTGCCCAGGTGGAAGCCCTGTTCTCGGCCGCGCGGTCCGAATTCAAACACCTGGAGGCTTACTACTTCCATAACTGCGTGTATGAATCGGTATGGCGGAACAATTCACGCCGCCAAAGCGAAAGACTGGAAACCTGGGATTTGCTGCGCAAGTACAACGAGGACTGGCGCATCATTATCGTGGGTGACGCCACCATGAGCCCTTACGAGATCATGGCTCCAGGTGGCTCTGTTGAGCACTACAACAAGGAAACCGGCGCAGCCTGGCTGCAAAGGCTGAACGACCACTGGCCCCGTATTGCCTGGCTCAACCCCGAGCCACAGGCTTACTGGCCCTACCGCCAATCCATCGCCATCATTCAGAACCTGATGTCCGACCATATGTACCCCGTTACCAGCGCAGGGCTGGAAGAGGCGATGCGGTACTTGTCGCGGTAGAACAACGCCAAGCCAACGTCAGCACACCTCAGCCATAAAAAAACCCGCATGCTCCTCAGACCATGCGGGTTTTGATTGATTGCCTGATGGCGATCAGCGTCCTTTCTGCCTCTGCAACATACCGGCACGTTGCTGCTCCAGATCCTTGATCTGACGCTGCAACTCTCGCAACTGCTCGCGGGCTTCGCGTTCCTGCTCTGCCAGTGCATAGGCTTCGCGGCGGGACTCTTCACGCTGGGCGATAGCCAAGGCCTCTTGCTGACGTTGCAAAGCCAGATCATTTTGCAAAACGGTCAACTGATCGGCGCTTTCATTCAATTGCTTTTCGGCTTTCGCCACTTCCGCCTGCAGCTTGATGCGCTCCAGATCAGCAGCGGCGTAGTCCACGGTGTCCTGACGGTACTGGGTGTACATGCGCTCGGCCAGGGACTCATCGGTAGTCTTGAAGACGCGCCAGAATTCGCGCTGCTGGAACAAGGCGACGTAGTAAGTCATGCTATCGGCCGCGAACAGCAAGCTGGCACCAAAACGGCCGTTATAAGCAGTCCGCAGTTCCTGGACGGCACGGGCCTGAATCAACTGCTGCAACTGGGCTACAGTCGTGTTCTGGTAGGCCGGGGCGGCTGCGGGCGCAGGGGCAGCAGCCGGAGCGGCAACAGGGGCCACTTCTTCGACATCTTGCTCCTGGGTTTGCGCCACGACGGGTCGCTCTGGTTCCTGGTTCAAGGACACCGAGCTGCACGCTGACAATAAAAGAAGTCCTCCCAAGGACAGCAACACCGCCGTCTTCTGACTAAGGTTCACCATACCCATCCCTTGATAATCAATTTTTTGTGATTAGCTTGATACACAGAATCAGCCCGTATTCTAAACGCGGCTTGTCGCATCTTGTGCCTTTATGTTGAATTTGCGCATCTTTTCCCACAAGACTTTACGAGATATCCCTAATACAGCCGCCGTATCCTGCCGTCGCCAGTTCTGGGTATCCAGTACGGTAATGATGCGGGCACGTTCCTCTTGCTCCTGTGCATTCAGGCTGATCACCGGCTCGGGCCGCTCCAGGATAGGCGCCCCTTCAGGCAAGGCCATGACAGGAGCCATGACAGGGGCGTTGAAACGCTCCAGCACTTGTCGCAACTGCACCGATTCCCAGGCACCAAATTGCTTGCTCATGACGGCGACGCGTTCAACCAGATTGGCCAGTTCACGCACATTACCGTTAAAGCGCATGCTGCCTACGGCATCCAGCACCCATTGCGGAATATCTTCAACGTCGCACTCCAGCGCCTGTTCCAGCAAGGCGCAGAAAATAGCGATCTTTTCCTGGGAGCCGCGCTGCTCCAGATTGGGAATCAGCAGCTCCACCACGGCCAAACGGTAATACAGGTCTGCCCGGAACAGGCCTTGCTGCACCAGACCCAAGAGGTTCTTATTGGTGGCCGCCACCATACGAAAATCAACCGGAATTTGCTGTGTGGACCCCAGGCGCGTCACTGCACGTTGCTCCAGCACGCGCAACAGTTTCACCTGTTGATGCAAAGGCAAGTCCCCGATTTCATCCAGAAATAACGTACCTTGATCCGCCTGCTCAAAATAGCCTTTATGGGCACCAATCGCGCCGGTAAAAGCACCTTTGGCGTGACCAAAGAAATGCGCCTCGAACAGGCCTTCAGGAACCGCTCCGCAGTTCACGGGAACAAAAGGGCCCTGGGCACGGGCAGAGCGCTCATGCAGCAATTGGGCGATACGCTCTTTGCCCACCCCGGTTTCACCATGAATCAGGACGCTGGCACCGCTGTCAGCGTACATATCGGCCTCTGCTATCAAAGCACGCATCACAGGTGATACAGCCACTAAGGGTTGCGGTCCGCCCTGCCCTTCACGCTCGACCTGAGCCGTCAATCCGGCCAGCTTGGCAACCAGCGTACGCAGCTCGGCCTGACTGAAGGACA
This sequence comes from Alcaligenes parafaecalis, assembly GCF_026344135.1. NCBI lineage: Bacteria > Pseudomonadati > Pseudomonadota > Betaproteobacteria > Burkholderiales > Alcaligenaceae > Alcaligenes > Alcaligenes parafaecalis. Next base: position 98,962 of record NZ_JAPKNA010000006.1, read on the forward strand.
AGGGCAAGGTATAGGAATAGGCTGAAGGGTAAAAACGCGGGTCATAGCCTCTGTCTTCCGAGGCCACCCAAATCACCGGAATAGCATGTTCCACCAGCCACTGATGCTGCTCAAAGCGCCCTTGCGCCATCACGCTGACGGACACCAGTGCGACAGCATGGCGCGTGGGATGACGCTCCGCATCCAGGACCAATGCAGGCTCTACACGCATGACCGCTACCGAACTGGGTTCCAAGGCGCGCTCGGCGCGCACCACGAGATCGGAGCTACCCTCCCAGACGTATAAAACAGGTTCATTACCCATAAAGCTGACGCTCATTGCTGTGTTCGCCTCCCGCCCTATTGCACCAGATAGGCAGTGCCGCACTGCACATCATGAAGTTTCACATCGGCCTCGACCAGGCTCAGACCCAGCAGCTTCAACAGTTCTTCCAGCAGGCCGCTCAAGCCTTGCAAGACCGGGTCCAGCAAAGCGATGACCAGACTGAGCACCGCCCCCACCAGATTGGAGTCTTTGAACACCAGGACTTCGACGGCTCCTGTCCGGCAATCGCGCATGGCTTTCTGCCCGCCAATGCCGCCAATCACGCAGGCCAGATCGCTTAAGGGAGCGCCCAGCAAAGTGGTCAGCAAGTTATCAACCAGGCCCAAGGTCCCGCCCAATACGCCAATCAAACCGTTCTGGCTCATGGTACGGGACAGTTGCTCCATACGTTCCTTGGACCAGTTCATCTCGTTCACCACGGCAGAGATTGAGCGACCCGCCCCATCACCGACCAGACTTTCTGCCATCTGACGCTTGCCCGATGCACCACTCCAGGGCGTGTTCAGCAGGTCGCCCAGAATGCCGGACAGAACCGCATCGGAGAGCAGGCTGACACTACGGGTCAAGTCCAATTGGGTCGCGTTGACAGTCTTTTCCGACGGCTGGCCCGGAGGGGCCGTCAAAGTGACATGGACCGGGTTTTTAGTATCAATCAAAGGCAAAGTGACTTTGGCCGTCAATGGCAAAATACCCAGCACATTAATCACCCGATGGCGCTGAATCTGACCAAAGGAGGTGTCCTTGCAGCTATTGCTGGTCGAGAAGAAATCCGAATGCGGAAATTTGCCTAAGCACACATTCACCAACGAAGAACTGACGGCAATCGTGGCCTGATTATCGGCAATCGGCGGACGGCACACATTGACCAGCTCACCCGTTGCCTGGGACAGCTCAATAATGATGGGCAGGCTGACTTCCGTACCCAGCACTTTAAGAATGGGGCCTGCCAAGGGAATCTTGGAGGTATCCAGATTCAAATACACGCGCACACCGGCCGAGTTCGCTTTCGTTCCAATCCCGCCCATAGCGATACTGGGCGGTTCCACCACACGTACCCGCAGGTCCAGGGCGTTATTGAACATACCCGTCAAACCGGAAGGCAGCGCAGTCAGATTCAGATCAATCAGATTCTTGCCATTGGCCACCACCAAACCGGTGTTAACCAGTTGCAGCACATCCAGATTCACGTTCAGGGCGGACAAGGGATCCACACCATTGATGAGGGCCAAAATACCGCCCTCCCCCAACAGTTTCACGGGCAAATCCAGCGGCCCCACACCCAGCAGCAACTTGATGTATTCCTGCAAGGCCCCTACATCCAGGCCCAGCGTTTTTTGTTGATTCAATAAATCCAGACTGGCGCTTAACAAATCGGCCAGGGTCAGTTGCTCCAGACGCGTCAACTCCTCTGGCGTCCCCACCCCGGCAATCACCGTGGCCGGAAGCCCCAATGCTTTCAGCAAACCGGCAGGCGTGATCTTGGCATTCACCAAACCGGCTGAGTCCAGCACCGTCAATTGGTCCGGGCGCAGGCCTACTCCGCGCAGCAGGTTATAGACCAGACCATTGCGTTTCAAGGACAGCAAGCGACTGCCCACAGAGAAGGTCGCCACAGGCTCGCTACTCTTGGCGGTAGCAACCGCCTCAATCACCGAGGACGTAAAAAAGGGAAATAAAGAAGGCGGCTGATAGCTCAAATGCACACGCACTGCGTCCGCAGGCAGAACCTGCGCAAAGCGCTGGCTGGCATCCGCCTGAGCACTATTCCACTTGCCGCATAGTACCTTGGCTCCATCCCCCGTCAGGCCTGCAGCCGGGGAATTGGGCTGGCTGCGCAAACTGAACCGGGCCATATTCTGCCCTTGCTGACAACCCAGCGCATCCCCTGAACCCAAGGATTGGGCACCGGCCAGGGCAGCCAGATCAGCCGCGTTCTGCAGATCCCGCTTCACATAGAAGTTATGCCCCAAGTGCGCCGCACCCAGCAGCACCAGCCCCACCAGCAAAGCCGCTGCCGCAGGCACAATAATGGAACCTTGCTGCTTGTGCATCGGCTGATTATGGGTTCGAGTTCTTCCCCATTTCATGTCGCTCTCCTAACCCGCTCTACCCCAGTGGGCTTTAATCACTACCGTTTGTTTTGATGCGTTCTTTCATGTACTCGGGGATGGGGTGCTTGAAACTTTCCAAGTAGCGATCCCAGGCCAGATTGGCTGCCGCGCCGTGTACGGGCAACACCTTGCCTTCTCGATCCGGGTCGGCCTGCATGCTGAGCAAGCTGCGGGTATCCGACCCCACCTCAAGGCGGGGGGGAATATGGCGGCGCTCGTTTTGCACATGCACAGGCAGACCTTCGACTTCGGGCCAGGGGTGCACTTCTTCATCGCTCAAGCGGTATTTCTCGTAAGGCTGGCGTTCGGCAGGCGTTGTTGCAGCAGCCGCAGCAGGGGCAGCCGGTGTATGCGCACCTTGATTACTGGCTGCCGCCGGGCTGGTGCTGACCGGATAGGTGCTGGTCCCAGAGACCATCGCTCCGGTCAGGGGAGGCTGTGTCTGCGCCCAGGCACCGCTGGCCATCAATAGAGTGCAGCAGGCCAAAATGCGGGATCGGTTCATTGCGATATCCTTGAAAAAACAGCAATCAATTCATTGACGAGGGCACAGGGCCCAGGCTCTCCAGCAAGGGCCGGTTCAGCCCTGCTTGTGTAGCGGAAACCACGGCACGACCACCATCAGGGTTCACCACCGGGTTCCGAGAGTGAACAGAGCGGCTGGCTCCCACCTGAGTCACCGTATTCACGGTTGCAGGACTTAAGGCCACTACCTGGGCTCTGGCCTGCTCATCCTGAGCAGCGGCCGCCAACCGCAGATCCTGCTGTTTTTGCTGTTGCTGACGTGCATGCAGTTGCTCCAGCTCGTGGCCGATTTGCTCGGCCATCTGCGCTACCGCCTGCTGGGTAGCCGAGTCCATTCCGGCTTGCTGCATCACAAAGCTGGCTCGTTGCGGCTCCTGACTGACCAATAAATACAGAGCCATATTGCTCAAAATCTTGGGGTTATCCGGGGCCAGTTCAGCAGCCTTGCCCAGAGCCAGCCGCGCCTCCTGAGGGCGACCGGAACGCAAATAGGCATAGGCCAGATCACTTTGCACAATGGCATTGGTCGGGTCTTGCTGTGCCGCTTGCTTCAAATAATGAGCCGCCTGCTCAAAGTGCTGTTGAGAACCCGCGATCAAGCCCAAACCTTGATACGCCCGACCAGCAACCGGCGTATTGACCAAGGATTGAAAGGTGTGGGCCGCCTGCTCCAATTGGCCGGTCTGACGCTGGGCCTCGGCCCGCAGCACCATGACTTCAGGGTCTGCACCGTATTCTTTTTCCATGGCCTCTGCGTAAGCCAGCGAGGCAAAATACCGCCCCTGCTTTTGAGTTTCTTCCAGCATGCGCACAGCCATCTGCCTGTCGCTGGGTTTGCGTTTTTCCCAGTGCTCAATCTCTTTGCTTTGCAAGAAGGCTTCTTGTTCCTGTTGCTGACGCACCAGCTCGTAAGCCGAGTCAGTGGTGGAGCAGGCCACCAGAAAAGCACTGCTCAAACCCAATGCAGCCCAGCGCATCACGGGACGAATCCATGTCGACGTTTTCATCAAAGTCATCCTCCGGCTACTTGGCTCATGCCACGGAACAAGGCCAGAAAACCTGACCCTGCAGTAATAATTAATAGGGCGGGCAATAGGGTCAGCACCATCACACCGGTCATTTTTACGGTCAATTTGCCAACTTTGGCTTTCAGTTCCAGGCGACGCTGTTCGCGCAAGCGCACACCAAAGCGATGCAGCGGCTCTTGCATCGCCCCACCATGCTGGTCCACCTGCACAATCAGACGGCAAATTACGGCCAGGTCCTCGTTGGTAAAGCCACTGGCCAGCCGCTCCAGGGACTGCTCCCGAGTTCGGCCCCGCGCATACTGCTCGACGGCAATGGTCAGTTCCGAGCCCATAACCGGAATCACGTCATGGAACTCACGCTCAATGGTGTGCAGGGTCTGGTCCATAGACAGGCCTACCCCTTGCAGCAAACGCAGCAAATCGACAAACAGGGGCAGTTCCGCCGCAATGCGCAGACGACGTTGCGAAACCCGACGTGCCAGCCACCACTTGGGCAGCATCCAGCCCAGGGCAAAGCCAATGAACACGGAGACAAAGGGCACATACTCATTCAGCCTGCGAGTCATGGGCAACAAGCTGAACAGGACAATCAGGAGGATGCTCAATCCCACCCGGCTCAGTACAAAATACTGACGTGCCACATCAATGTGCTTGAAGCCTGCATTCATGATCAGCAGGCGATCTTCTTCACTCAACAGGCTGGAGCCAAAGCGCCCTTTCAGCCAGCGCTCTCCCAGGCTACCGGCCTGCATCTTGATCTGTTCCACCGTCTGACGAGACTGGCTGGGAGCCTGCGAACTATGGGGCGCCCCTTTCAGGCGCTCGTCCACAACCTGGCTCAAACGCATGGCTTGCTGACGCTGCTGCCAATGGTGGTTAAACCACAGTGCGAACAGAATCAGCCCCGCCAGTGCGCAAGCCACAGCTCCCCAGATCAGAACGGTTTGTGCTTCCAAGGCCATCATGTCTTGCTCCTAGACATTGCGTGCCATCCAATACAGCCAATAACAACCCACACACTGCAAGACCGCTGCGAACAGCAGCATGCGAAACCCCACCGGGTCATTCCACATGGTCAGGAACAGCTCGTTATTGAAAATCAGAATGTAGACGCCGATCAGAATCGGCAATAAAGCCAGAATCCATGCGGACAAGCGCACCTCGGCCGACAAGGCCACCAGCTCGCTGCGGGCGTTTTCCCGATCACGCATGAAGCCCGCCATACGTTCCATCGTCTGGTCACTGCGTCCACCAAAACGCATTGCCACGCTAATCACTGCTGCTACCAGAAACAGCTCGTGCAAACCGTGCTGGCGCGATACGGCTCGCAGAGCCACATCCAGATCCTGGCCCGAACGATGCAGGGAATTAGCGTCTTGCAACACCTGCCCCAAAGGCTGAGGGGTGTTGTCAGCGGCATTCAAAAAAGCCGCACCCATACTGTTGCCAATGGTGATCAGACGCACCATCAGATCCAGAAAATCAGGAATCTGCGAGACGATTTTGCGATGACGCTTATCGCTGCGGAACCACAAAAAGGTATAGGCACCGAGCACCGTGGCAATCAACATGGCCACACCTGCCACAGGGCCGACCAAGGCCAGCAAGACCGCAGGCGGCACTAGCGTGCCCAGCAAAAGAATCAGATAGAAACGGCGCGAAGGCTGAATCCCCGTGCGCAACATGAACTCCCGCCACCCCTTGGGCGCACTTAACCAGGCGTCCTGAGTTTCAGGCTGTATCCGCACGCTGCTCTGTACCGCCGGACGCAAGGCCAGTTGCTGCTCCAGCACCTGGGCCGAACGCTGGGCCTGCTGACGCTGGGCGCCTTTAGCCCAGAGCAGCAAAGCACCCAGTGTCAGAATGACAGCCGCCAAAGCGATATACAAAGCCATCATTTAGCGTCTCCAATCCCAGAAACCGCCGCCCTCCTTGGACGTGTTTTCCTGGGCCTGAACCTGCTCGTTCGCCAGTTGATCGCGGTACTGTATCAGCTTGCGGGTATGCGGATGTATGCCCAGGCTGACCCAGCGATCCTGTTCGTTACCATCATCCAGCACATAGGACTCGTGGCGATACAGCTCTTGCATGGCAATAACGCCATCGCCCATACCGGTAATCTCGGTAATGGACAGCACCCGACGCTTGCCGTTGGGCAAACGACCAATTTGAATAATGAAATCCAGCGCGCTGGCAATCTGCCGACGCAAGCTGTCTTCACTTCCCTGAAACCCGGCGAAACCCGCCAGCATTTCCACGCGATACACACATTCACGCGGCGAGTTGGCGTGAATCGTTGCCATAGAACCTTCGTGGCCCGTATTCATGGCTTGCAGCATGTCGATGACCTCGGCCCCTCGAACCTCTCCCACTACCACCCGGTCCGGACGCATACGCAAGCTGTTGCGCAAGAGTTCGCGAATTGAAATCTCGCCACTGCCGTCATAACCAGCCTGACGCGCTTCCAGTCGCACCACGTGTGGGTGATTCAAGGCCAATTCGGCGGTGTCTTCTACCGTGACGACCCGTTCAGTTTTAGGGATATAAAAGGCCAAGGCATTGAGCAAGGAGGTCTTGCCCGAGCTGGTTCCGCCTGAGATCAGGATATTGCAGCGTGACGCTACGGCAGCTTGCAGCAAACGGTCTACCGGCTCATCAAACGCGCCCAGACGCATCAAGTCTTCCGGTTTCAGCGGGTCTTTACGGAACTTCCGAATGGACACCATCGGGCCATCTACCGCCAAGGGATGAATGACCACGTTCAGGCGGCCACCATCGGGCAGGCGGGCATCAACCATAGGCACGGACTCGTCCAGCCTGCGTCCCAGCGGGGCCAGAATGCGGCGTACGATACGCAGCACGTGCTGGTCATCAGTAAACCCACTGGGCTCTTGGCCTAACACGCCCCCCCGCGACACAAACAACTTGTCGTAACCGTTGATCAGAATATCTTCCACGGCCGGATCTTCCAGCAGGTCCTCCAACGGCCCCAGACCCGCCAGCTCACGGGTCAAGGCCTGCACGATTTCCCGAACTTCCTGTTCGTTAACCGGCACTCGTTTCAAACGAACGAAGCTGGCCAGTTCGATACCGACAAAATCCTGAATGGCCTGCCGAGTCCAGCGGCCAAACTCGGCCCCCAGCTCTTCGATACGAGCCAGCAAATGTTCATGAGCCTGTTCCCGGACCTGAATCAGGTCGGGACGCCCACCGAGCAATGAAGTATTGTTCATGCCTTACTTTTCCATGCTTGGGCCTGATCAGCCCCCGAACCTGAATTTCAACCGTCCCAAAACCGTACTGACCTTGTTTTGCGACAGCCCCTGCCTGCGCCCCGTCAGACCCGTTGCCAGACTTTGCAGGGCACGGGTGTACGGGTCCTTCTCATCGACTTGCACCAAAATCTTGCCCAAGCTGGCACTACGCATATGGCCCAATCGTCGATCTGGCAAGACCGCGGCCAGCTCCAGGCCAAAACGCTCAGCAATGGCCTGCCCGGAAAAACCGTAAGCAGGATCAAACTGATTGACCACCAAACGCACATTGGCCAGCGCATCAAACTGGGCTCGCAAGGCCAGAAATTCGGCCAGAGAGACCAGAGCTCCCATGCTTTGATCGGTCACCACCAGCACCTCATCCACCAGCGATTCCAGTTCCACCAGGAAACGGGGATTCGGAAAACCACCCGCATCAATCACCAGGCAACCCATGCGTTCACGCAGATAACTGCACAGGCCCAAGGAGTCTTCCAGACTGATTTGATTGAGCGTGTTCACATCGGCGGGCAAGGACAACAGGTTGAGCCCGCTGCTGTGCTGCGCCAGCGCTGAATGCAACATGGTGTCGTCCATCCGATGCCGCTGCGACGCCGCCTGAATAAAATCAAAGTCCGACCCCAGGCCCATGTACAAGGCGCAGTCCCCGGTCGGGGCCCCCAGATCCAGCAAGCCCACTCGCTCGGGCAAAGGCACCAGCTCCACAGGCAAAGGCTTGGCCGTGGACAAACCCCGTACCTCTTTACCCATGCGATTCATCTCTTGCTGCAACAGCCAGGACAGGCTGCTGGCCACCGTGCTGCACCCCACCCCGATACGCGCCCCCATCAACAAGACACTGCGAAACGGCTTGTCCAGCAAAGGGCTGTGCTGGGTTTGGCCCAGCTTCTCGATCAGGATCTGCAACTGATGGTGCACATCCTCATTCGTATCCAGATTCAAAAACTCGTTGGCACCGGCCCGCAAGGCATTCACCGTCCCTTGCGGCACCGAGGCGCGCCCTACCGCCACACGCTGCACACTGGCATCCAGCCGGGCCAGACTGCGCACCAGGGTCACCACCTTCCCGTTTTCTTCACTGTGTTGCCCATGGGCAAAGTCAAAAAACACCAAAGGTTCAGCCTGCTTGGCCAGCTCCCGGCGCAAACTCTCGGTCGTGGGCTCAATGGCCCGCACCGTCAGCAGCCCGGCGGCTGCCGTGTTGATCATCACAGCCAGCTCGGGGTGCTCTGTACACAAGAGATATTCCCGGTATCGTTGCACGTCACCACTCCACGCGCTTAGCGCGAAAACCCTGGCATCTGCTCGTAACCGTGACGACCCAGCAAGAAGTAGCCCCAGGCATTGGGCGCGTCATCCAGCTTTTCCTGACGACCACCGGGCAAGGCTATCGTGGCGCCTTTCTGAATCGGTTTGATCAGACGGGGCGTCACCACAATGACCAGCTCCAGCTCTTTTTGGCTGTACTGCACGTTGCGAAAGAAACTGCCCAAAATGGGCAAGTCGCCCAGGAAAGGGATCTTCTTGACGGCGGCCGCGGTTTGACGCGACACCAGCCCGCTGATGATGTAGCTCTCGCCATCACCCAGCTCGATGGTCGTGTCGGCACGGCGGGTACGCAAAGAAGGCATCACGCCACCACCGGGCATTTCCACCACCCGCGAATAGTCCAGATCACTGGCTTCTGGGGCTACTTTCAACGCGATACGCTCGGGCGACAAAACAGTAGGTGTGACGGTCAAGCCGATACCAAAAGGTTTGTATTCCACGGTCGTCGTACCCAAGCCACCGGAACTGGGGATAGGAATCTCACCACCAGACAGGAAGCTGGCGCTATGGCCGGACATGGCCACCAGGGTCGGCTCCGCCAGCACACGGGCCAGGCCGTTTTGCTCCAGCAGATTCAAGGCCGCACTGAAATTGCGCGAGTTATACGCCAGACTCAAACCGCCACTCAAGGCCGTAGGCAAAAAGTTCACGCCGCCCGACCAGGGTTTGCCACCAATGGCATTGGCGCTCAAACCAATGTCTTTCATCACTTCGCGGGACACTTCCACCACTTTGACTTCCACCTGCACCATGCCACTGGCGCTGACCTCGGACAGGTCCAGCACAGCGGCATCCGGGCCTGCACCGGAGCGTGCAGCCGCCATAGCATTTTGATGATCCAGTAAAGAGGGGCTGCTACCCGTAATCAAAGCCTGCTGCCCGGCACTGGACACCTGGGCCGACATAGGGTTACCTGATTGCGCCAGTTGCTGTTGCACCTGGCTGGTCACCTCAATCGTCCAACGATCCGGATTCGTACGACCGGGCATCCAGACACGCAAATCCGCCATACCGGCGCGCTTGCCGATCAGGAGTACTTCGCCCCGCTGCCCGGCGGAAGAGCTCAGGATCTGCACATCCGCCACGCTTTCATCACTAATCGCCACACGCTGAGGGACTTGCGGCAAACGCAAGATATCCTGGTCGTTGGCTACCAGCCGAATCACCTTTTGGCTGGCGCTAGTCTGGGCCGTTTGTGCCATAACGGGCATCGGTGCCAAACCTGACAAGCAGAGCGCATACCAGCACCCCAAACCCAGACCTGCTTTTTTGATTTTCTGTCTCATGTGTTTAATCCATGCTGCCTTGCGTCGCTTCCCGTCAACCACCACTAGCAGGCTGACCCGTCCCCTCAACAAGCTCTTCATTGCTTAATACTGAATGACTTCCAAGCGGCCCCCGCGAATCACCTCGGTGCGGCGCGGTGGCGCAGCATGCGGTTCTCCACTGAACAAGGCGCGTGCTTGCACTTGTTCTTTCTCGGTCTGGCTGATTGAAAACTCGCGCAGCCCCAAACCGGCCATGGCGCGGTTATCCGGCAGTTTCAAGGCGTCACGCTGATCCGCATCCAAACTGGCGCGTGCGGGGATAAGACCGGCAAACTCGGGGAATAAAGAAGGATCGGGCAGGCTCTCGTCCTTAGGGGCACGCAAGACCAATTGCAAGCTGCCGCTGCGGCTGGCCAGCAAGAGTTCATTCACGGATTCCAGCGGGACCGCCAACATGGCATGACGAGCCTGGGTATCCGCGCGATTGGCGGTATTGGCTTCTGCCGGATCAGGCCCGGACAGCGAAGCACCGCCATAAGCCAACACGCGCACACGCGGCATCAACAGACGGGCCTGGGTGTCTTTGACTTCGTTGCCACTATTGAAGGTTATGAAGATATCGACCAGATCACCCGGCTCTACCCGATGGCTGGCGCCAGAGATCACGTCAATGGGGATACTGACGGCGCGCTCACCCTCTTCCAGATAACTGGCCAGGCTTTTAGCGATAAAACTGCTCAATACGGGCTGGCCCTGCTCCAGGTCAAAACGCAGGGTTTTGCCTGTCAACGCCTCCAGAGTGTTGAACGACTGGGCCGGAGCAGCAGGCCATTGGGCCAACTGCAAGGCGTCTGCTTGCAAGGTTTCCCCTGCTTTCACATCACGCTTGACGACCACCACCGCCTGCAAAGCGGCTGCCGGTTCCGAATTCTGTGTACTGGCCACAGGCTGAACCACTTCCGGTTTCGGTTTCATGCCCAGGTACAGGGCAAAGGCAACCAGTACGGCTGCTATCAGCAATAAAAGGACTGCCGCCCCCTTCATAATGCCGCTCATTGAGCTTGTCTCCGTAGTACGAGTAATGTCTTGGCGCTGAGTGAGCGCAGTTGATCCGCTTCGTCTTCTTCAGAACGAAGCAAATCCAGGGTTTGAGAAAGAATTCCGGGCTCCATGTCCAGCTTCAGCGACAACTGGGCACAGTCATACTGAGGCTCTGACACGCAGGCCTGGGACTGGACATCCGCACTGAGATCCCCAAACCAGTGCAGGAACGAATCACTCTTGGCTTTGCCCTTGCCGTAGTTTTCCGCCAGCTCCTGATTGATAAAGGGCTCTATCTGGTCGACTGATTTGACATTCATGGTCACTTGACGGGACAGGTCACCGACCAGATGACTCATTTTTTGTTGGGCCAAAAACAGCGAGCTGAACGTGATGATGCCGCTGAAAACCAGCAATAAAATTCCGACCATCAGGGCGAACTCGATGGCAGCAACCCCTTCTTGGCGCTGGGAGGATGAAGTGAGTCCAGGCTTGTGCTTCATGGCGTCTCCCCCTTGCTTCCTACTTCCCCTGCAATCATCAGATTGATCTGCGCGTTGCCCTTTAACTGTTCAGGGACAACCAGAGAAAACAAGGTGTCGGGGGCAAAACGGGGAATCAGCGGAGCCTGCACGTAGTCGTACACAATGCCCACACGCACCTCGTCACTGATCAAATCCGCACTGACGCGCACATGCTCGCTGCCCACCCAATTGCTTAACCACTGAACTTGATCGGTAGCCACTTCCCTGGCCCGATCAGCACGAGCCTGCAAACGGTTCTGGCCCGCACCCGGACCACCTGAAGCAAAACCCGGCTCAATCAGGGCGGCACGCGCACCGGACTCGGCGGCGAAATTCAAGGACTGCTGAGCGGTCATAATCAGACCAAAGGTCAGCAAGCCGTAAATGAAGAGAAACAGCAATGGGAACACCAATGCAAACTCCAGCGCGTAGGCTCCGTATTGATACTTTTTATCTACGCTACGCCGCGTCGGTAATTGGCCCTCTCGTGGGGGCTTTATTGATTTTGCATCCATACCCACCCCATTGTTGCAAGGGCTAACCAAGCCCCTAAAGGCACACTGCGTGCTTTGACCCGGGTTCCCGGCAAAGCAAATCCGTACTTACGTTCCAAAGAAGGCAACAGCACCAGTACCAAGGCATGCAAACCCGCCAGTACCGTGGCAAACAAGACCACCATGCCTGCTTCTTTCCATCCCAGGGCCAGGCCCAGCACGGCCATCAACTTCACATCTGCTGCGCCCATCAAACGTAATAACCAGATTGGATAAAACACGATCAAAGCGACTGCAAAACCGATCAGGGAGTCCCACCAAGCCGCCACCCATCCCAAGGGCAAGCCATAGAACACGCTGACAGCTATCTTGTGCAGCAAGACCGTCAAACAATAAAAAACAAGTAATGAATTAGGGATTTTCCGAAATCTCAGATCGCGATAAACAATCTGAATGGAAAAGAAAAATAGAATGAAGATAAAAGAAGTGGTTATTAAATCAAACATAAGCATCAGCCATTCAAGCTAAAAGGCACAGCCATTCTTGAATTGGCTGATGCTCAAACAAAACTATTCTTACTAATTAGCCACCAGCACTTCCACCTGAACTACTGGTGCCTGCTGTCCCAGCCTTAACGGATGTAGAGACTTTCTCAAACATCGCGCGCAAATCAGTACCCAGCGCTGTCAAAGCGGCAATAATTGCCACAGCGATCAGCCCTGCGATCAGGCCGTACTCAATAGCGGTTGCACCGTCTTCGTCTTTCCAGAATTGCTGAAGTTGAGTCTTCATGACTGTCCCCATTTAAAAAGAAAAAATCACCCTCAAAGGCGAGGGTTAGAGGCCCCTCGGGGCACAACACTTTGCCAACTTTGGCAACTTCCACTGCTAACTGTTATCAATTTTTGTATTTTTTAGATGAAATCATCTTAAACCCAGGTATGTACATGTTTTTACTAGGGTTTACGTGTAACAGACATCAAATACACAAACGAATTCTAGCCCAAAGATACGAAAAACGCATGATTGTGTATTTACAACAGCTAAATTCCTATGGAAAAAGGCCCAAAAACAGCTAATTTGAAACCTTTACTTACCTAAGTTGTGACGAAGTTTGTTAATGTTACTGTTTTTATCATTTCAAATTGCAACACAATACCGATCACCTTCTCTATGAAAGAGACCAGACAGGCCGGTTTAATCCATTGAAAGAAAGTAACTTTTTTTCCATCTTCTGTTACGGGCAAGGGAAAACCCCAGCAGACTTGAGTACCCATCAATACAGCCATAAAGGACGGTTTGCCAACGGCCTAAATCAGGGCTAATTTTTTTAAGTTTCAAAATGTAATAGTTAAGGCTTTTTAAAGCTGCAACTAAAAACAAGGCTCTTTCAAACAGCAAAAAGTGACAGGGAAGATAAACTACGGCACAGTAGAAAAAAGCGCCCGATATTTAGCTAATAATGATTAATGAATATGAATCTCAAGCCCTACTTGCCACTGGCTCCTCTTAGAAAAAAAAATCCCAGTCTGATTGCAAGTCTGGGATTATTGATGGGCCTGACAACCGTAAGCCTGACGAGTTGGGCGGACGCACCCTTGCGGGGTAATCCCGTCGACTCTTTGCCGCCCATTAATGCACCAAGCCCCGCTACTCGCACTCCATCCTTGAATATTCCGCCTGCGGCGGCCCAGACTCAATTGCAGCAGCAACTTCAGCAACAATTGGTGGTGCGCAGTTTTGATGTCAGCGGTAGCCGCAGCATTCCCTTTGAGCAAATCACAGGCATTTTGGAACCCTTGGCCGGTAAAACCGTCACCATTGCCCAGCTCATCACTGAAGTGAATAAAATCACCGCCTTGTATCAGCAACAGGGCTACCCCTTGTCCTTTGCCATCTTGCAGCAGCAGGACTTCTCCAAAGGACATATCAAGGTCACGGTAGTTGAAGGGCATGTCGGCAGTGTCCGCATTGAAGGGGATCCGGGCCGCAGCCAGGCTCGTATTGAGCGCATTGCTCAAGCGATGGTGGACGAAAAACCATTAAGCCAACGCACGCTGGAACGCACCATGAACCTGCTGCGTACGGTGCCTGGCTTAAAGATCGACCCCAAGCTGGACATGCCTGTGCGCACCGACGGTGCTTCTGAACTCGTCATTAATGCACAGCACAAATCGTTCAGCGCCAATGCCAGCGTGGCAGAGATGGGCTCCAGCAAGCAGGCCCTGGTGCAACTCAGCGCCAACAGCCTGACACCTCTGGGTGAAGAGCTGAAGCTGACTGCCGCCATCCCCACCAGCTCCGAGGACGTCAAGTACGTCAGCGGGAATCTGACCATTCCTCTGAACGCAGATGGCCTGGCTTTGGAGATTGATGGTTACCACTATCGATCCACCCCGCGTGACGAAGTGCTGGAGAGCCAGGGCTGGAATCGCAAGGTGATCAACGAGCGCCTTGGGGCGGCAATCAGCTACCCCTTTATCCTGAATAATCAGCGCAGCCTGAAAGGCACGGCAGGCTTTTATGCCAGTCGCTCTCTGGATGACTACACGCATAAGACACTGGACAATGTCTGGATTGAAAACACCACTGACGTCCGCGCCCTGAAAGCTGAAATGCGCTATACCGATGCCTCGCCACGCCAATCCCGGGAGGTCAATCTGGGGGTATACAAAGGCCTGGATGCAATGGGTGCCCGCAAAACCCTGAACACCTATTTGCAGCGCGACGCCGAATCTGATCTGGACCTGAACTTCACCCGCTGGACAGCCTCTGTCAAGCAGAACCTGGTTTTGCCTGGCCAATTCGGTATGAGCCTCTCGGCCAGTGGTCAGTACAGCTCCAATGTGCTGCCCAACTCCGAGCAAGTTTCCTTTGGAGCCTGGCGACACGGCTATGGCTATCCGCAAGGCGAGATGGCGGGGGATAAGGGTGTGGGCGCCACTCTGGAAATAAACCGGCGCTTTACCAACTCCTCCACCTGGCTCAACAGCATTCAGCCTTACATTGCCTATGACTGGGCTCGGGCCTGGTACAACCTGGAGCGCTTGAACAGCTATAACAACCGCCGCCTGCGCTCGGCTGCCATTGGTGTGCGGCTGTCCAATAACAAACACTATTTATTTGATATCAACATTGCCAAGCCACTGGGCGATCTGCCGGTCAACTCGGATGAGCGCAAACTTCGTCTGAACACCAACTTCCTGTTCTTCTACGACGGATTCTAAGTTCTACTCCTGCGCGAGCTCCGTTGCTCCTGTTTGTCTCCTCTGCCCCCCCTCGGCCATCGCAAGATGGCCTTTTTTATGCTCCATCCAGGCCTATTCGGACCCCAGGTGTTACGAAAAACGTTACGTAACGGGAACGGAACACCTGGCACAAAATGCCCGAAACACGCTTGAACCTGCTCAGAATCCACTCAAAACCATCACACCACAAAAAACAAAACCCGAGCCAAACCATTGATTAACAATAATAAAAAATAAAATAAATAACAAAAAACAAACCTGGCACAGAGATTGCTTCATGTCTATCAACAGCCCATCAAGGGCGTGCTTACACTTCAAATCGGAGTCAGACATGAAAGCAAGGAATTCAGCAAGAAAAGCCTCGGTACAACGCACATTGCAACGTACTGTTGTGGCCACATTGGTCATCAGCGCCGCCGTCCTGGCAGGTTGCTCCTCGCGCGGTGGAGTACGCGACGGCATGGAAGTCGCCGTACGTCCGCCGGTTGTTGATCCCAATCTGCCTAACCCCGGCGACGGTGGCAATAACGGCGGAAATAATGGGGGTAATAACGGTGGGAACAATGGCGGGAACAACGGTGGCGGCAACGGCATCACCGAAAATGCCCTGGGTAATCTGGGCAAGGCTGTCGACAATGTAGTCCCACTTAACCTGGGCAAAACCGGCACTCAACTGGGTCAAACTCTGGACGGTGCGCTCAAACCCGTCACCAATATCGTTACGGACACAACACGCACCGTGGGCGGGCTTACCGGTTTGGGTCAACCGATTAATGGTCTGACAAATCAAGTCGGTGGCGTCGTGACCAATCTGGGAGATCAGTTGGACAAGACTGGCCTGCCGTTGAATCTGGGTAAAGGAGCAGGCGGCCTGCTCTCCCATTTGGGCCAAGCCGTCGGTTCGGCGGGTGGCTTGCTGGTCAACGATCCCAAGAACACCAACCCACTTGGCAATACCCTGTACCACGCCACGAAAGGCGTAGAAGTGCTGACAGGCTCCTTGCTGGGTGAAGGCAGCCTGCTGCATCCGCTGACGGCGCAACTGGGCCTGGGTGGAATCTTGCTGGCTGACGGCGGTGAGCCTGTTCTGAAACCTGCGCTGGGCAATGTCGGACAAACCGTAGACAACATTCTGCCTCTGGGCCTGAACCCGATTCTGGGTGATGTCGGTGGCGCTCTGGACAATACCGTGGCACCTGTCGTTGCCACCGTCACCAATGTGACGCAGCAAGTGGGCGATGGTTTGGGTGTTGGCCCGCCCATCAACGCCTTGCTGGGCGGTGTGGGCAGCGCCCTGGGTAATGTGGGCACTCAACTGGATAGCGCGGCCCCTCTGGGTCTGGGCGGTGTGATCGGAAACTTGGGTCAGGCCGTTGCCTCGGTCGGCGGTCTGGTTCACCAAACCGATAGCAATACAAACCCGCTGGGCAACACACTGAATCACGCTACACAAGCCGTCGCTTCACTGACAGGCGGATTGGGCGGGATTACGGGTGGCGAAGGTGGCGGCTTGCTCGCTCCAGTCACTGGATTATTGGGCGGCCTGGGTGGTGGTGACGGCGCAACCGGCGGTCTGCTGGCTCCAGTCACCAATCTGGTCGGTGGTTTGACCGGTGGCCTGGGTGGTGGTGATGCAGCTAACGGTGGCTTGCTGGCTCCTGTCACTAACCTGGTTGGCGGATTGACCGGAGGCCTGGGCGGTGGCGACGCAGCTAACGGTGGCTTGCTGGCTCCTGTCACTAACCTGGTGGGTGGTTTGACCGGCGGACTGGGTGGTGGTGATGCAGCTAACGGCGGCTTGCTGGCTCCCGTCACTAACTTGGTTGGCGGTTTGACCGGTGGCCTGGGTGGTGGTGATGCAGCTAACGGCGGCTTGTTGGCTCCCGTCACTAACCTGGTTGGCGGTTTGACCGGAGGCCTGGGCGGTGGTGATGCAGCTAACGGCGGCTTGCTGGCTCCTGTTACCGGCATTCTGGGCGGGGTCACAGGCAGTGTTTCGATTGGCGGTGGCGCAGCCGCCGAAGGCCAGGCAAGTGGTGGCTTGTTGACACCGGTTACCGGCCTGGTTGGTGGCCTGGTCGGTGGTCTGTTGGGAGGTGGCCGGAAATGATGAATAAAGTCATGAACCCGGTCAGTTTGCCAGTGAGCTTTCATCCTGGCGCGCAAAGCGCCGGGAGCCGCTCCAACTGGTCCTCCCATAACGATGAGCACAGTGTGCTGTCAGAAAAAATGCTGATGGATCTGGGCAAAATGCTGGGTCGTCAGTTCACCATCTACGCGGAGGCCCTGAAAGCCAGTCTGGCCGAACAAGCCAGCATGCCCTTGAATGACTTCAAGGCACTGGAATACATCATGGAGTTCGATGCCCTGCCTACCGGACAGCTCGCCCACCTGATGGATCTGAGTGCCAGTGGTGTCAGCGCCCTGATCAACCGCCTGGAACACCGGGGCTACATCACGCGCGGTCGTCACCCCTTGGACAAACGGGTGATTGCTCTGCACCCCGTGCAGGACAAATGCCGCGAAGTTCTGGCCCTTAAAGAACGGGCGATCAATCAGGCGATCAACACAGCGGCGAACCAAAACCCGGCACAACTCATTGCCATGTATGACTTTCTGGTCGACAGCATGAGCACCTTCAGGCAAAACACCAAAGACTGGCTGGATGCCAAGGCACTGGTGCCACGAGCATCCTGATCCCGCTGCTCTACCCACTCCGAACCGCTGCTTGTCAGCGGTTCTTTTTTTGTTACGTAACACGTTCCGCCCGAGCCCCAAAACCCGTAACAAATAGCCCTCTTTTTTTCTTGTACTTTCTGCCATTCCCAAGCGGAATGCGGCTTGCAGGGAACCCCATAAATTGGCACGCGAATTGCTTCACTAGATTCAGGAAGCAAGCAAGTACCCCGATCATTTATTGGAGCAAGCAATGCATAAAAATACAGACAGCAAGAAACCAGGCCTGCGCCTGACTCTCCTGGCCACCCTGATGGTCAGCACTTTGGCCTTGACCGCCTGCGGTAGCACCACTGGCGGCGGCTCCTCGGGAGGTTCCGACAACTCCGTCCCAACCAATCCAGACCCTGGCACCGGCGGTGGTACAGGTGGTGGAGATAACGGTGGTGGCACCGGTGGCGGCGACAACGGCGGTGGTGACAACGGCGGTGGCGACAACGGCGGCGGTGACAACGGCGGTGGTGACAACGGCGGTGGCGATAATGGCGGTGGCGACAACGGCGGCGGTGACAACGGCGGGAACCCTCCTACTCGCACTCCCGGCGCACTGGAAACCACTCTGAATAACGTAGGCGAAGCTGTCGATAACATGTTGCCAATCGGTCTGCAAGACACCGGCGGCAAGCTGGGCAAGACACTGGATACCGTAGTCGCTCCTGTTCTGGACACAGCCACAGGCCTGACTCAACAAATTGGTGGCGCTACTGGCTTGGGCCAACCCGTAAACAGCCTGCTCGGTCAGACTGGTGGCGTAGTTGCCAATCTGGGCGAACAACTGGGCAATAGCGGCCTACCTCTGAATCTGGGTCAAGGTGTAGGCGGTCTTTTGAGTGGTTTGGGCAATGCAGTGGGTAGTGCAGGCGGCTTGCTGCATGCTGACGCTAACAACCCCAAACCATTGACAGCCGTGCTGGGCCACGCAACTGGCGGCGTTGCCGCTCTGACCGACTCCCTGCTGGGCGAAGGCAGCTTGTTATACCCCATCACCGGCCAACTGGGTCTGGGTGGTTTGCTGAACGGCACGGACGCCCCCGCTATTCTTGAGCCCTCCTTGGCCAACGTGGGGCAAACCGTCGATAACATCTTGCCGATTGGCTTGAACCCAATCCTGGGCAATGTCGGCGAAACCCTGGATACCGTAGTCGCTCCTGTAGGTGCCACGGTCACTCATGTCACTCAACAAGTGGGTGACGGCCTGGGCGTTGGGCAGCCAATCAATGCCTTGCTGGGCGGAGTAGGCAGCGCCCTGGCCAATGTGGGTACTCAAGTGGATGGCGCAGCCCCTCTGGGTCTGGGCGGTGTAGTCGGACATTTGGGTCAGGCCGTTGCCTCGGTCGGTGGCCTGGTTCATCAAACCGATAGCAATACGAACCCGCTGGGCAACACCCTGAACCACGCTACACAAGCCGTCGCTTCCTTGACTGGCGGACTGACGGGCAATGGCGAAGGCGGCTTGCTCTCCCCTGTCACCGGTTTGCTCGGCGGCCTGACAGGCGGCTTGGGTGGTGGTGATGCTGCCAACGGTGGCTTGCTGGCTCCTGTCACAGGCCTGCTCGGTGGTTTGACAGGTGGCTTGGGCGGTGGCGAAGGTGCCAACGGTGGTTTGCTGGCCCCTGTCACCAATCTGGTCGGTGGCTTGACTGGCGGACTGGGTGGTGGCGATGCGGCTAACGGCGGCTTGCTGGCTCCCGTAACAGGTCTACTCGGTGGTTTGACGGGTGGTTTGGGTGGTGGCGAAGGTGCCAATGGCGGTTTGCTGGCTCCTGTTACTAACCTGGTTGGCGGCTTGACCGGCGGACTGGGTGGTGGCGATGCAGCTAACGGCGGTTTGTTGGCTCCAGTTACCAACCTGCTCGGTGGCTTGACCGGTGGTCTGGGTGGTGGCGACGCAGCTAACGGCGGATTGCTGGCTCCTGTCACTGGCCTGGTAGGTGGTTTAGTCGGCGGCGTGGGCGGCGGAGCAACGGTCTCGGTAGACGTGAGCGCCTCTGGCGGCGCGGCCGCAGGCGGTGGCGCCGTCGCAGGTGCCAACGGCGGCTTGCTGGCTCCAGTTACCGGCATCCTCGGTGGCTTGCTGGGCAGCCCTCGATAAGCGAGAGGATGGGGCGTACCCCGCCCCATCCCTCAATCCCAGGACCTCTCGCATCTCACCCCGACCTGTCTGAGCAATCCTGATCTTTAGATGGAGTAAGTCATGACGACAAAGACACGTTTTACATCCAGCAGGATCGTTTTGCTCAGCCTGACAGCCAGTCTATTTTCAGCGACGGCCCAGTCGGATTCACTAAGTACCACTTACTTCACCCCCCCTCCAGGGGCGACACTGCAAAACCTTGATAGAACTATAAATCATGTCTTTCCCCAGCGACCTTCGTACCTCCAACTCGATCAGCCTGAGCTAGTAGATACATTAGAGCAGCTCAAGAACTACGAAGCCCGCATCAGGGATGCCATTGATATTAGCTATGTCACTTCATCAACGGGGAAAGAGGTTTCCCTGTACGCAGGCGATTCTATCGATGTACTAGGACGACTTATCGAACAGCCTGATCTGCCACTAGACCTGAACGAAGTCTCTGGAACTCTGGTCAGAGGCATAGGTAATACAGTACGCAGCGTTGGAGGCGTGCTCTATGATGACCCGAACAACCGCTCCCCATTGACATCCGCCCTGGATTACGCAACGGGTGGGCTTGCAAATGCGACCGATATCCTCTTCCAGAACAACGGCCAGTTGCAACTATTGCAAGGTTCTCCAGGCAGCAGCCTGCTAACCGGCAATGAGTCATCTACCAGCTTACTCGCTCCTGTAACGAATCTGGTTAATGGACTGAATGGCAACATGTCCACTGACTCAGCAGCGAACAATGGCTTACTGGCACCGGTCAATCAGTTAATAGCCGGGCTTACTGGTGCCGTACCCACAGCAGGCTCTGGCAACACTGGCGTACTGCAACCGGTAACTGGCCTGGTCAACGGTTTACTAGGCGGTCCACCGCGCTAAGGACATTTGCGTATGCCCAATAAACAGCCCCTGACAACTGAATGGACCGAGCCAGAAGCAAGGGACGAAGTTTTGTCAGGGCATATGCAAAACGATATTGTGCGCATGATGCTGCGCCAGTTTGATGTGTACCTGGAAGCGAACAAGCACCAGTTGGCGCAGGCAGCGGGTCTGAGTCTGAATGAGTACAAGGCACTGGAATTTGTGCTGGAGCTCAAACCTCTGTCCCCCGGCAAGCTGGCCCAATTATTGAACCTTAGCCCCAGTGGTACCCAAGCCTTGGTGACGCGTCTGGAAAATGCGGGCTACTTGCTGCGCAAGCCGCATCCGCGCGATGGGCGCATGACCAGCCTGTATCCCCATCACGAACGCTGCAAACGCTTGATTGCCTCTATGGACCAGCCCGCGCATCAGATCATGAATGCCACGGCACACTACAGCACCAGTCAGTTAACGGCTTTGCATGACTTTCTGCTCAAGAGTCTGAACCATCTGCGTAACGAGGCCTTGGACGGATTGAAACGCAAAGCCAATTAAAAGCGGCGTCGTTTTCTTGCTGTTTTGCCCACCAGTGCCCCTGGTGGGCTTTTTTTTGTTAAGCCCCGCTAATTGCAGGGAGCGCTGCCTACCCAGCTAAACGGCCCCATGCTACAAAAGACACTGGTCGGCCTGGCTGGCTTTTTCATCGCTAAAACCGTAAGGATGTATTCATGAAACTCTCGGTACTGATTGCCGCCCTGCGCTTGCGCCATCTGGCAGGGGCCGCGCTGCTGTCCAGCTCGCTGGCAGCCTATGCTCTGCCCGCTGGTCTGGCCCAAGGCCCCTCTGTCGAAGGCGTCACTCAATACACGCTGGACAATGGCCTGCGCCTTGTTCTGGCCCCCGACGATTCCAAACCCACCACCACCGTCAACATGACGTATCTGGTCGGTTCCCGACATGAAAATTACGGGCAAACCGGCATGGCTCACCTGCTGGAACACATGCTGTTTCGCGGCACGCCCACCTTGCGCAATGCACTGGGAGAATTTTCCAAGCGCGGCCTGGAAGCCAACGGCACCACTTCTAGTGACCGTACCAATTACTTTGCCAGCTTTGCAGCAGATCCCGAAACCCTGAAGTGGTATCTGGACTGGCAGGCCGACGTGATGGTCAACGCCCTGATCGACAAGCAGGATCTGGTGGCAGAAATGCCGGTGGTGCGTAATGAAATGGAAAGCGGTGAAAACAGCCCTTTCCGTGTTCTGATGCAAAAGCTGACGGCCGCAGCCTACCAGTGGCATAGCTATGGCAAAACCACCATTGGTGCCCGCTCGGACGTAGAGAATGTGGATATCGAGCAGCTTCGCAAGTTCTACCACGACTACTACCAACCTGATAACGCGGTGCTCTTTGTGACCGGGCAGTTCGATACTGAGCAGACTCTGGCAAACATTGCCAAGGCTTTTGGTTCTATTCCCAAACCGACCCGTACCCTGCGTCCTGAATACACGGTTGAACCAGTACAAGATGGCACACGTACCGTTACCTTGCGTCGTCACGGCGGCACGCCGCTGATCATGTCGCTGTACCACCTGCCCAGCGCCGCCAGCCCAGAGTATATGGACCTGAGCCTGGGGATCAGCGCCCTGGGTGATACCCCCAGCGGGCAGTTGTACAAGAATCTGGTCAACAAGAATTTGGCCACCAGCGTGTTCAGCTTCGATTCGGAAAGCCACGACCCCGGCTACGCCCTGTTTGGTGCCGAGCTGAAACAAGACATGGATCAGCAAAAAGCCTTGAAGGCCATGAATGACACGCTGGAAGGCTTGGCCAAGTCCCCCCTGAAAGATGCCGATCTGGAACGTATCCGCAGCCAGTGGATGACGGGCTGGACCCAGACTTATGCCAATCCGGCCGGGCTGGCCAGTGCTCTTTCTGAAGCCGCTGCCAGTGGCGATTGGCGCTTGTTCTTCCTGCAGCGTGATCGGGTAGAAACCGCCAAGCTACCACAAGTTCAAAAAGCGCTAGAAACCTGGCTGGTAGCCAGCAACCGCAGCAACGGCTTGTACATCCCCACAGAAAAACCTGTGCGTGCACCTGAAGCCAACGTCGTCGATGTTGCCAAACTGGTGCAAGACTACACCGGCAAGGACAGCGGCAAAACGGTAGAGGCCTTTGACCCCAGCCCCGCCAACATCATGGCCCGCACCGATCTGCAGCCTTTATCTTTGGGCAAGGATCTGGGCGAAGTGAAGATGGCACTACTGCCTAAAGGCACTCGCGCTGACCGTGTAGAAGCACGCTTGTCCTTCAAATTTGGTTCGCCCGATCAGCTCAAGAACCAGACGGCTGCCGCCGCTGCCGTTGCCAGCCTGCTGACAACAGGCACCAAGACACTGAACCGCGAACAGATTTCCGATCAGTTCACCGCTATGCAAACTCAGTTCAGCACCAGCGGTTCCAATGGTCGCTTGTACCTGACGCTGTCCTCCAACCGTGAGAACCTGCCCAAAGCCATTGCTCTGGCGCTGGACGTGCTGCGCAACGCAAACTTCCCCGAGGACGAGCTAAAGAAATATCAGCAAGCCGTGGTCACCGATCTGAAATCGGCCAGTACTGAGCCTGCTGCCTTGGCAAGCCAGACGATCGAACGCTATACCAACCCATGGCCCAAAGACGATATCCGCTACACGCCCAGCTTTGAAGAGGGCATAGAACGGGTGCAAGCCGTTACGATCAAGCAGGTGCGGGACTTCCATCAAAAATTCTACGGTACGGGCGATGTCGCCTTTAGCGCCGTAGGTGACTTTGACAAGGAAGAGGTTCGCAAGGCTTTGGCTGATGGTTTGAAAGGCTGGCGCAAAGCCCCGACCTACCAGCGTCCGGATGATCCTTTGCAAACCGTTGCTCCCAAGGTGTTTGACATCAACACCCCGGACAAGGCAAACGCCTTCTATCTGGCCGATCTGGGCCTGAAGCTGCAAGACAGCGATGCCGACTTCCCGGCAGTCTATCTGGCCAACTACTTGCTGGGGCTGTCTGAGACCTCGCGCCTGTGGAACCGCGTACGTGTGGAAGATGGCTTGTCCTACAACGTACGTAGCCAAGTGGATGCGTCCAGCTATGAGCCGAATGGTTCGTGGACGGTATATGCCATCCACGCTCCCAGCAATAGCGAAAAGCTGAGCAAAACCATTGATGAAGTACTGACTCAAACACTGAAAGATGGCTTTAGTGAACAAGAGGTCAAGGAAGGCGTGAATGCCTTGCTGAACTACCGCCGCTTGTCGCGTAGCCAGGACACGGTGGTCAGCAGCGCGTGGCTGAACTATCTGGATCTGGGCCGCAGCTTTGAATGGTCGGAGAAAATGGACCAGGATCTGCAAAAGCTCAATGCGGAACAGGTCAATGCTGTTCTTCGTAAATACCTGAAGCCCAAGGACATGGTCGTGGCGATTGCCGCTGACCACGAGCGTCAGAAGCAAGGTGCAGCGGCTCCTGAAGCCGAGGCAAGCGAACAAGCTCCCACTCCTGCATCGACGACCCCTGCTGCACTGGAAGCTCAACACTGATAGGTGAAGTACAAGGCTTGCTCAGGCAGGCATAAAAAAGCCCGGTACTTTCGTACCGGGTTTTTTATTTCGCTTTCCCTTGCAGGATTCAGGAGAAGAAACCCTTCACCTTGTCTGTCCAGGATTCGCTTTTGGGTGAGTGCTTGACGCCACCATCGCTCAAGGCCTGTTCAAACTGACGCAGCAATTTCTTTTGCTCGTCGTTCAGACGCACAGGGGTCTCGATTTGAATGTGGCAATACAAGTCACCGGGGTAGCTGGAGCGCAGGCCCTTGATACCCTTGCCGCGCAAGCGGAACGTCTTGCCCACTTGGGTGCCTTCAGGAATGGTGATTTCGCCACGCCCTGTCAGGGTAGGTACTTCCACCGTTCCACCCAGCGCTGCCGTGGTGAATGGGATAGTCAGCTCGCAGTGCAGATCCTCGCCGTCACGCTGGAAAATACCGTGCGGTTTGATGCGGATTTCCACATACAAGTCACCGGCAGGACCGCCGTTGACGCCAGGCTCGCCATTACCGCTGGAGCGGATGCGCATGCCATCATCAATACCGGCTGGAATCTTGACCTGCAAAGTCTTGGTCTTTTTGACCTTGCCCTCACCGTGACACGCCACGCAGGGGTCCGCAATTTCCTTGCCGCTACCGTGACAGGTCGGGCAGGTTTGCTGCATGCTGAAAATGCCCTGCTGCATACGGACAGCGCCACTGCCTTGGCAGGTACGACAAGTCTGTGCAGAGGTACCGGGTTTGGCACCCGAACCCGAGCAGGTTTCGCAGTTTTCCCAGCTTGGTACGCGAATTTCAGTATCAAAACCGGCCGCTGCCTGCTCCAGGCTGATGTCCAGCGAGTAGCGCAAATCTGCACCGCGGTATACCTGAGGGCCACCGCCGCGACGTCCGCCGCCACCACCGAAAATTTCGCCAAAAATATCACCAAAGGCGTCTGCAAATCCGGCCCCGCCCATGCCGCCACCCATACCGCCCATGCCAGCGTTGGGATCGACTCCGGCATGACCATAGCGGTCATAGGCTTCGCGTTTCTGTTCGTCGGACAGGATCTCGTACGCTTCCTTGGCTTCCTTGAACTTTTCCTCGGCGTCCTTGCTATCCGGATTACGGTCAGGGTGGAACTTCATGGCCAGCTTGCGATACGCCTTGCGGAGTTCATCCTGCGTCGCATTTTTGGCCACACCGAGAATTTCGTATAAATCGCGTTTTGCCATGTTTGATTAACGACGTCTAAACGCCGCTGATTGAATAATAATGCCCGATCTCCAGCGTATGCCGCCAAAGATCGGGCCAGGGAACCTTACTCAGGCTCGCAATTACTGATCGCGTTTGACTTCTTTAAAGTCAGCGTCGACCACGTTCTCGTCGGCGGGCTGCTGGGCCGTACCTTCAGCACCTTCTTGTGCTGCGGCTTGAGCCTGCATGTCGGCGTACATCTTCTCGCCCAGTTTCTGCGAGGCTACACCCAGTGCTTCCACCTTGGCGTCGATGGCTTCCTTATCGCCTTCTTTCAGAGTTTCCTCCAGGTCAGCGATTGCCTTTTCTATGGCTTCTTTCTCTTCCGCTTCCAGCTTGTCGCCATAGTCCGTCATGGACTTGCGAGTGGAGTGGATCAAGGCTTCAGCCTGGTTGCGAGCAACCGCCAGTTCAGCGATACGGTGGTCTTCAGCCGCGTTCACTTCGGCATCTTTCACCATGCGCTCGATCTCCTCGTCGGACAAACCAGAGTTTGCCTTGATGGTGATCTTGTTCTCTTTGCCTGTGCCCTTGTCTTTGGCGGACACGTGCAAGATACCGTTGGCGTCGATGTCGAAGGTCACTTCAATCTGTGGCAGGCCACGTGCTGCTGGTGGAATACCTTCCAGATTGAACTCGCCCAAAGCCTTGTTACCGGCAGCGATTTCGCGCTCGCCCTGGAATACCTTGATGGTCACAGCAGGCTGGTTATCGTCAGCCGTGGAGAACACTTGCGAATGACGCGTAGGAATCGTGGTGTTCTTCTGGATCATCTTGGTCATGACGCCACCCAGGGTTTCGATACCCAGGGACAGAGGAGTCACGTCCAGCAGCAAGACGTCAGTACGGTCG
This sequence comes from Alcaligenes parafaecalis, assembly GCF_026344135.1. NCBI lineage: Bacteria > Pseudomonadati > Pseudomonadota > Betaproteobacteria > Burkholderiales > Alcaligenaceae > Alcaligenes > Alcaligenes parafaecalis. Next base: position 125,520 of record NZ_JAPKNA010000006.1, read on the forward strand.
CCCGACAAGACGGAACCTTGAATGGCTGCACCAGCGGCCACGGCTTCGTCAGGGTTGATGTCTTTACGTGGTTCACGGCCAAAGAACTCTTTAACGCGCTCTTGCACCTTGGGCATACGGCTCATGCCGCCGACCAGGATCACGTCGTCGATTTCTGAAACCTTCACACCAGCGTCCTTGATAGCAACGCGGCAAGGCTCGATCGTGCGTTCGATCAGGTCTTCAACCAGCGCTTCCAGCTTGGAGCGGGTGATCTTCAGGTTCAAGTGCTTGGGACCGGAAGCGTCTGCCGTGATGTAAGGCAGGTTGATTTCGGTCTGCTGCGTCGAGGACAGTTCGATCTTGGCTTTTTCAGCGGATTCTTTCAGACGCTGCAAGGCCAGCACATCTTTGGACAGATCCACGCCGCTTTCTTTCTTGAACTCGGCAATGATGTAGTCGATGATGCGCTTGTCAAAGTCTTCGCCACCCAAGAAGGTGTCGCCGTTGGTCGAGAGCACTTCAAACTGTTTCTCGCCATCGATATCAGCGATTTCGATGATGGAAACGTCGAACGTACCGCCGCCCAAGTCATACACAGCAATCTTGCGATCACCCTTTTCAGCCTTGTCCAGACCGAAAGCCAAAGCCGCAGCGGTTGGCTCGTTGATGATGCGCTTGACTTCCAGACCGGCAATGCGGCCTGCATCCTTGGTTGCCTGACGCTGGCTGTCGTTAAAGTAAGCAGGCACGGTAATCACGGCCTCGGTTACTTCTTCGCCCAGGTAGTCTTCGGCAGTTTTCTTCATTTTGCGCAAGATATCGGCAGACACTTGCTGAGGAGCCATCTTCTTGCCTTGAGCTTCCACCCATGCGTCGCCGTTGTCGGCGGCAACAATGGTGTAAGGCACGTGGTCGATGTCTGTTTGTACGGCTTTTTCCGTGAACTTACGGCCAATCAAACGCTTGACAGCGAAGATGGTGTTCGTAGGGTTGGTAACAGCCTGGCGCTTGGCGGGTGCGCCAACCAGGATTTCACCGTCCTGCATGTAAGCCACGATGGAAGGGGTCGTGCGACCGCCTTCGGCATTTTCGATAATACGAACCTGGTCACCGTCCAACACCGATACACAGCTATTGGTGGTTCCAAGGTCAATACCAATGATTTTGCCCATGATTTTTTACCTGACTAAAAGATTGATTGCGAAAGCAAATTGTTTGATGAAATGCATATGGGGAATACTCCGAGCATTTCAAGAGCGACCATCATTTTTTTTAACGGTGCCAGCAACAATCCCGGGAATTACACGTAAAAGCCTGTCAATTCCGGGCGGCCTGCCAGCACAGCCTGACGGGCTCGTTTATTTAGGCGCCGACACCATGACCAAAGCGGGACGCAACACGCGATCCGAAATGGTGTAGCCCTTTTGCAGCAATTGGGCTACCGCGCCTTCTTCAAATTCAGAAGGCACAGCCGAAATGGCTTGGTGCAGGTGCGGATCGAACTTGTCGCCCGCTTGCGGTGCCACTTCTTTCAGGTTGTTGCGCTCGAAAGCCTTGTTCAACTGGCGCAAGGTGGTTTCCACCCCTTCCTTCCAGGTTTCCGTGCTCTGCTCGGTCTGGGCCAGTGCGGCTTCCAGACTGTCACGCACGGGGATCAGGCTTTCAGCAAAGGACTCGGTGCCAAACTTGCGGGCTTTAGAGACATCATCATCCGCACGACGGCGGATGTTTTCCACTTCGGCTTTGGCGCGCAGCAACTGGTCGTAGTACTGCGACACTTTTTCCTGGGCCTGGGCCAATTCAGTAGCCAGATCAGCCGAGTTTTCTTCGGGCTGCTGGCCCAGAATCTCTGGCTGGTCTTGCCCGACAGTACCCTGTTGTGCCTGTTCAGGCGTGTTTTCCGTCACTTCCCCGTCCAGAGGCTTATTGGGATCGGCATGTGTAGCCATTCGATGTATCTCCACTACAGAATTCGTTGATCGCATGAAAATGGGGGCATCTGCCCCCAGTTCAAGACCTGCCTTTGTATTTTTGCTGGCCTGGCCCTTCAAAAACCGGCTGCGGCTATCGGGTAGGCACCAGACGGCTGGGTAACCAGCCGCCCAAATGTTGCACAGCCAGCCGCCCCAGGCCCTCAATCCATTGCGGATCGTCATTCAGGCAAGGGATGTAATGGAACTCGCGACCGCCCTCTTCCAGGAAAGCGTCACGGCACTCCACCTGAATTTCTTCCAGCGTTTCCAGACAATCGGCCAGAAAGCCAGGGCAGACAGCATCCACACGTCCCACCCCCTGCTTGCCCCATTCGCGCAAAGTGGGTTCGGTGTAGGGTTCCAGCCAGCGCTGCGCACCAAAACGACTTTGAAAGGCCATATGCACTTCGACGGCAGGCTCATCCAGCGCCGCACGCAAGGCATCCGCCGTTTCACGGCAATCGCGGTAATAGGGGTCACCCAGTTCCACGCAGCGGCGTGGCAAACCGTGAAAGCTCAATAACAAACGCTCTGGTTTGCCATGTTCATCCCAATAGCGACGAATCTGCGCCGCCAAGGGGCCGATGTAATCCGGGTGGGTGTGATAGCGCTTGATGAAACGCAGCTCGGGCTGATTGCGCTGCTTGCCCAGATGGGCCGCCACGCAATCCACCGCGGTGGCCGTGGTGCTGGCCGCATACTGAGGGTACAGCGGCAAGGTCAAAATGCGCTCACAACCAGCCGCTTTCAACTTGTCCAGGCCACTGGCAATAGACGGGTTGCCGTAACGCATGCCCAGCTCTACTTTCACGTCGTGACCTTGTCCCTGCAACAGCTCCTGCAAGCCATCTGCCTGCGCCTGGCTGTACACCAGCAAGGGCGCGCCATTTTGCAACCAGATGTCCTTGTAGCGCGGTGCCAGCTTGCTGGGACGACGCGGCAAGATGAACAGACGCAAAATAATCTGCCAGACAGGCTGAGGGATCTCGATCACTCGGGGGTCAGACAGGAATTCGCCCAGATAGCGCCGAATCGACGCTGCATCAGGCTGATCCGGCGTACCCAGATTAACCAGCAAAATGCCGACAGGCCCGGCCTCGCGTACCGGAGCCTGCTCATTGAACATATCGGCGTCCTGCGCTTCGGGCAAATAAGGAGAAGCAAACAACTTGGGCATGATGATTAGTGCGTTAGACAGCCAGATTGCCTTCAGCCCAAGAACAGACTGAAGGCCCATCGTTTAACTGGCAGAGTGATGGCTCAAGGCATTGGACAATAGCCGCGCTGTAATGTCCACGATAGGAATCACACGATCATACGCCATACGCGATGGCCCAATCACGCCCAGCGTGCCCACAACCTTGCCGTCCACACCGTAAGGCGCGGTGATCACAGACACATCATCCACCGGCAAAAGCTGGGAATCCCCACCAATGTAAATTTGTACGCCATCGGCCTGACTGGAGACATCCAGCAAGTGCAGCAGATCGGTTTTTTTCTCGAATAGAGAGAACAAGCGCCGCAGGCGATCCATATCCGCCACCATTTCCGTGACATTCAGCAATTTGCTCTCGCCCGCGATGACAACCGCCTCTTCACTATCAGGCTGGTGGCTACCCACATCCACCGCTTGTTGCATCAAACGTGAAATATCCACCTGCAAAGAACTGAGCTCTTGCGACAAGGCCAGCTTGACGGACTCAAAGGACATGCCCGAGAAGTGCTGATTGAAAAAGTTGCTGGCCTCGACCAGTTCCTGTTCCAGATAATCGCGGGGCACAAACAGAATGCGGTTCTGCACATCGCCATCCGGGGTGACGATAATCAGCAACACTCGCTTGTCGGACAGGCGAATAAATTCAATCTGCCTGAAGGTCTGCGCCTTTTTTGGCGCCAGCACCACACCGGCAAACTGCGACAGATTCGACAGCAGCGAAGCGGCGGAACTGACGGCGCGGTTAGGCTCATCAAAAGGCAAATACTGGCTTAGATTGCGGGCATCGGGCCGCTCGAAACGCTCTGCCGCCAGGAGGCGATCCACAAACAGGCGGTAGCCTTTAGGCGTGGGAATGCGCCCCGCCGAGGTGTGGGGGCTATGAATCAGGCCCAGGCCTTCCAGCTCCGCCATCACATTACGTATCGTGGCCGGAGAAAAATCAAAAATGGTTGATAAGGTGCGGGACCCTACCGGCTGACCGTCGGCAATGTAGCGTTCGATCAGCACCTTCAACAAGGCATTTGCTCTGTCATCCATGTCGCGTACGTCACTTAAAAACACCAGCTCTGCATGATAAAGGGGAGAATCTTACAGCCAAGCCTAGAGTGGCAACTCTATAATCCACTGATCGCCATTATTTCATTAAACATAAGGTTTTCGCCCCATGCATTTCAAAACGGTTGCCATTGTTGGCAGATATCAGGACTCCGGCTTGGATGCGCCCATCCGATCGCTGGCTGCAACCCTGGTCAACACTGGTTGCTCGGTGCTGCTGGAGGCCGCAACCGCCCAGAATGCCGGTATTACTGAATTCCCCATTGGTGATTATGCCCAGATTGGCGAGCGCGCCGATCTGGCTATCGTAATGGGCGGGGATGGCACCATGATAGGCGCTGCCCGCGAATTAGCCCACAGCAAGGTGCCATTGATCGGGATTAACCACGGTCGCCTCGGTTTTATTACCGATGTCCCCTTGAATGACGCCAATGATGCTTTGCTAAGCGTCCTGAAAGGTGAATACGATGTTGAAGAGCGTTCCATGCTGGAAGGCCGCGTGGTGCGGGACGGGGAAGTGCTGTATTCGGGCGTAGCCCTGAACGATGTGGTCATCAACCGCGCCGGTCGCGGCGGCATGATCGAGCTGCGTGTAGAGCTTGATGGCGTGTTCATGTACCGCCAGCGCTCCGACGGCCTGATCATCTCCACTCCTACCGGCTCCACGGCGTATGCGCTGGCCGCCAGCGGCCCTTTGCTGCACCCGTCCCTGAAAGCTTTTTTACTGGTGCCGGTGGCTCCACAAACCTTGTCACACCGCCCTATTGTGCTGCCCGACACAGGCACCCTGAATTTGACCATTACGGCCCTGGGCCGGGTGGAATCCGGTGGCAGCGTGCACTTTGACATGCAAACCTGGTCGGACTGTCAGCAGGGCGACCGCATTGATGTGCGGCGCGCCCAGAACACCATTCGCTTTATCCATCCCAAGGGCTACAGCTTTTTTTCCACCTTGCGCCAGAAGCTGGGCTGGAATCACATCCCTTTGCCTAACGACGAAAACGAATAAACCCCTATGCTGCGTACCCTGCACGTTCGAGACTTTGTCATCGTGGATCAAGCCACGATTGATTTCGACACCGGCTTCACGGTTTTTTCCGGGGAGACCGGCGCTGGCAAATCCATTTTGATTGATGCGCTCTCCCTGGTATTAGGGGCACGCGGCGACGCCAAAGCCATACGCGAAGGCTGTGCACGTACCGAGGTCAGCGCGCATTTCGACTGCGAGCAAGACATTCAGAGCTGGCTTAGCGAGCGTGATTTCGATGTTTCGGAAGAACTGATTCTGCGCCGCCTGATCGACCAGCAAGGCCGCAACCGCAGCTACATCAATGGCAGCGCCGCGACCTTGACCCAACTGCGCGAACTGGGTGAGTTGCTTGTGGATATTCACGGCCAGCACGCCCATCAAAGCCTGATGAATCCCCAAAGTCAGTACGATCTGCTGGACAGCCAAGGCGGCCATTTGCCGCTGGCCCGTCAAGTAGCCCAGTCCTGGCAGCAATTGAGCCAGGCACGCAAAGCCGTCGAACAGGCCAGTCAAAGTGCTGAGCAGGGAAAGCGCGAACAGGAACGTCTGGAATGGCAGATCAATGAGCTCTCCAGTCTGAGTTTGCGTGCGGGTGAATGGGATCAGTTGCAGCAGGAGCACACTCGCCTGTCCCACGCCCAAGCCCTGATTGATGGCAGTGCGCTGGCCCTGACGGCGCTGGATGGCGAGGAAACCTCGGTACAGCAATTGCTGGGTAAAGCCAGCCATGAAATGAGCGCCCTGCTGCGCCATGATCCCGGCCTGCAAGCCATTGTGGATGCCTTGGAGTCCGCACAAATTGCTGTCACTGAAGCGGCGTCGGATCTGAACAGCTATTTAAGTGATATGGAGCTGGACCCTGAACGTCTGGCCGAGGCTGAAGAACGGGTATCAGCCATTTTCAGCGCGGCTCGAAAGTTGAAAGTGGAGCCAGAAGAGCTGCCCAGCCTGCTGGAAGGCTGGCAGGAGCAACTGGCTCAATTACAGCAGTCTTTCGACCTGGAGGCCTTGCAAGCCAAAGCCCAGCAAGCCGAAAAGCAGTATCAGGATTTAAGCGGCAAGCTCAGCACAGCACGACGCAAAACCAGTGTTCAGCTTGGCAAGCAAGTCAGCCAGGCGATGCAGTCCATGGCGATGCAAGGCGGGCGCTTTGAAGTGGCTCTAACGGCCTGCGCCCCCCAGGTCCACGGACTTGAGCAAGTCGAGTTTCTGGTGGCGGGTCATGAAGGGGTAACGCCGCGTCCGCTGGCCAAAGTTGCATCAGGCGGTGAGCTGGCCCGAATTTCCCTGGCGCTGTCCGTCATCGCCAGCCAGGCGGCTCGTGTGCCTACCCTGATTTTTGACGAAGTGGATACGGGTGTCGGTGGCGCCGTGGCCGAAGTGGTGGGACGTTTGCTGCAAGAGCTGGGCGCACGCCATCAAGTCTTGTGTGTGACCCACCTGCCCCAGGTAGCTGCCTGCGGCAATCATCATTTGAAAGTAGAGAAAACGACCGAGCAAGGCCAGACTTTTTCCTCGATCCATCCTTTGACGCAAGACGAACGCGTGGACGAAATCGCCCGTATGTTGGGTGGTCTGGAAATTACGCAAACAACCCGCGAGCATGCGCGGGAAATGCTGGCACGCCAGCGCTAGACTTTTGCGAAGGACAAGCTAAACCACCAGCGCCTTTGGCGGCCGGTGGTTTTTTGTATCCAGTCCTGACAGCCCTGCAACGCGGATCTGATTGTTCTTTGAATTTTCAGGATGCCAATGTGGCTAAATCCTGCCCCCAACTATCAGATCCCGCGCTAATAGGTCTATCAAGCCAGATTTAGCTGCGCAGAGTCGGCTTGGCCTGTTTGCCCGCTTCCGAGCATTTAGGGCAAATGCCGTACAACAGCATGGTGTGGCTCTCCAGCACAAAACCGTGGTCTTTGGCGACCTGGTGCTGGCGGGCTTCGATATTGCTGTCGGTAAACTCTTCGACTGCGCCGCAGTTGGTGCAAATCAGGTGATCGTGGTGATCGCCATCATTCAGTTCAAACACGGCTTTACCGCCGTCGAACTGGCTGCGCACCAAAATACCGGCTTGCTCGAACTGGGTCAGCACACGGTAGACCGTGGCCAAACCAATATCGACTTCCTCGGCGATCAGAAGGCGGTAAACGTCTTCCGCGCTAAGGTGGCGTTGACCGTCCTGATCGGAGCGGCGAAAAATATCCAGAATCTTCAGGCGCGGAAAAGTCGCCTTAAGCCCCATGTTCTTCAGTTCATTTTGATCGTTCATGGCTAAATTATCGCATCTTGATGGGGATGGATCTCAAGTCCGTTCTGATTAAAAACCAGCTCGTCTTGAGGCGGTTCAATGCGCAATTCATGCGCTTTTTCCTAAACCCTTATATGATAACGATTTTATTCCTACTGGGGCATTTCGTGCAGAAGAAGGCCAATTCATTCACTCCTGTCATCCGCGCCATACTCGCAGCCAGTCTGGCTGCCGCCGCTCTGAGCGCCTGCGGATCCTCTAAATGGGGCTTCCCGTACCGCGCCGACATTCAGCAGGGGAACTGGATCACTGCCGAGCAAGTGGCCCGCCTGCAATCGGGGATGACACGCGAACAAGTTCGTTATCTATTGGGTTCACCCACCTTGCAAGACATTTTCCACGCTGACCGTTGGGACTACCCCTACCTGAACCAGCCTGGCTACGGCAAGAGCGAGCAGCGCACCTTCACCGTCTGGTTTGAAGGCGACACCCTGGTTCGCTGGCAAGGCGACGAACAGCCAGACCGCCAACCGTTTGAGCGCAGCGACACCGGCAAAAAACAAACCCCACCGCCTGCTGACGCCGACAGTGCCGCCCCAACGCCTAGCGTTAGCGGCACCCAGCCTACACTTTAAGCTTCACGTTAAGGACACTGGATACATGCGCATTGCCATTGCTGGCGCAGACGGCCGTATGGGCCGGATGCTGATTGAATCTGTTTTGAACAGTACGGATCTGACCCTGACCGTTGCCCTGGACCATAGCGGCTCCAAAGCCATTGGCCAGGACGCAGGTGCTTTCCTGGGTAAAGAGAGTGGCGTCACGATCACTGATGATCTGGATGCCCTGGCCCACGCTGACTGCCTGATCGACTTCACCCGTCCGGAAGGCACTTTAGCCCATCTGGACGCGTGCCAGAAATACGGCACCCGTCTGGTCATCGGCACCACCGGCTTTTCCGAAGCAGAAAAACAGCAGATTATGGCGGCTGGCCGCGAAATCGCCATTATGTTCGCGCCGAACATGAGCGTAGGCGTGAATGCCACGCTGAAGCTGATCGAAATGGCCGCGGCCTTGCTGAACCACGGCTACGACGCCGAGGTTTTTGAAGCCCATCACCGCAACAAAGTGGATGCGCCATCGGGCACCGCCCTGGCAATGGGTGAAGCTATCGCCAAAACCTGGGGTGAGTCACTGAACGATGTGGCCGACTGGGCTCGTCACGGTCATACCGGTGCCCGTCAAGACGGTCGCATTGGTTTTTCCGTGGTGCGCGGTGGCGACATCGTGGGCGACCATACCGTGTTTTTCTGCGGTGAAGGCGAACGTATCGAGATCTCGCATCGTTCCAGCAGCCGTGCAGGCTATGCCAATGGCAGCCTGCGTGCCGCACGTTTCCTGTGCGACAAGAGCACAGGCCTGTACTCCATGCAGGATGTGCTGGGTTTGTAAAAACCTATCTGCACCTTTGTCTGAAAAGCCGACTTTTGAGTCGGCTTTTTTTTATCTGTGCTCCAACTGAATCAACTCTAAAAAATCTCTTCTACCTAGCTACACAGAGGCTTGCCCTCCTCAAACGCCCCTCTGTCACATCTCCCCTCCCTATTTTCCCTGCTTGACGCAGAAAAAAATATCACTAATATGTTAGTTGGATATTTAAAGAATAAACCTTTTCCTGCAGGAGACAACTGACATGATGAGCGAACGCCAACGCAAGTTCCGAGAGGACTACAAATCCAATATCAGCCCCGCCTACAACGGTATTGTTCACGTTGTAGTGACCTACATCGTGGGCCTGGCCGCGATTTACTACAGCATCACCCAACTAGGGCCCATAGGATGGGAGTGGCTAATTGTGATTCCCGTTTTTCTGGCGGGTAATTTTGTTGAGTGGGCCATGCACCGCTATGTGATGCACCGACGCATCAACATCATTGGCTTGCGGGAAATCTACGAACGCCACACCCGCCAGCACCATCAGTACTTCACCGATAACGAAGCCACCATTGATTCCAGCAAGGAGTTTAGGATTGTGTTTTTCCCCTGGCGCGTCCTGGCGACCCTGGGAGTTGGTGGGGGGATTTTGGGCTGGGTGGCCGCAACGGTCATCAACCCCAATGCAGGCTATTTTGTCTTCATGACCATGGTGGCGCAATACCTGGTGTACGAGGCCTTTCACTATTGCTGTCATGTGCATGAGAACAGCTTTGTGCGCAATATGCCCTTCATCAACACCATTCGCCGTCACCATACGGCCCATCACAATCAGGGCATCATGATGAAGTACAACATGAACCTGACCTTCCCCATTGCTGACTGGGCGATGGGCACCACGGATCTGCGCCGTGGTCTGCTGGGCCACCTGTTCAATGGCTATAGCGAAAAGCACGTCAAGGAAGAACTGAAGCCGATTATTCGCCGCTTCCGCTTTGAAGATACTGGCGATACAACCGACGGCCCCGCCTTGAAGCAAGACGAAGCCCATGCTCTGGAGCGCGGGCTGGCCTGAAGAAGCCCCGCGTCTTATTTACAAGCTGGAGATCAAGGTCGTGCGGGCAAGTTCTTCGATGTAATCCATCAAGAGGTCCAGGCTCTGACCGGCCTGGTCCATATCGCCCCCGGCAATGGACATCGCCAAATTGGCATGCAGTCTGCCCATTTCCGTCAAGTCCGGGTTTTGCTGATAGTGGCAGAACCAGAAACGACGTGACAGGCCATGTGTCAGACGCATCGCCGCTTCCGCAAATTCATTGCGCGCGGCTTCGATTTCCAGCTCATTCAACCGCCGATCTGCCCGGATAAAACTGACTTCATCGTTCTGGGCGGCTGCTTCCAGGAAAGCATCATGCAAGCTCTTGAATTGCTCGCGTTGATCGCGTGTCGCCCGTTTGGCCGCACTGCGGCAGATCAGACGTTCGATTTCCCGACGCGTCTCAATCAGACGCAACTGTTTGGGCATATCCAGTTCTGGAATCAACAGCCCACGCTGCGGCAAGACCAGCATCAGATGCTCACGCGCCAAACGCTGGATAGCTTCTCGAATCGGGGTGCGGCCAATCTCGAACATCTGGCTCAAGGTCAATTCCGACACGATGCTGCCCGGTGGCAACTTCAGGGTAATGATGGCCTCTTCCAAACGCTCGTAAGCAATGTCCGTGAGCTTGGGCTTGGGCTCTGCCAAGGCCTTGATTTCCAGGCCCTCATCAAGAGTTTGCCCCTTTCCCGCTACCTTCCGCTTGCTTGTGACCATGCTAACCCTGCCTTTAAAACGCAGCGTTTGCTGCTGACACCGAACACCTGACGCCTGCCCAAGCCCCCCATGCTACGAGGCCCGACCTAAGCAACAGCCTCATATCTTAGTTGTATTTATCTACTCCAGGAAGCCACATGAGCATTGCCCACGACTCACCACAAGGCGCCATCATCGCCATCCACGGCATACAAGGCACCCATCGCAGTTGGCTGCCTCTGGCCCAAATCAGCCCCCCTGCGCTGTCCTGGCATACCCCGGATTTACGAGGTCGAGGCCAGGCGCTACGTGGCACCTGCCAAGAGGACTACGGTCTGGATGGCTTCGTACAGGACCTGCGTGTCTGCATCGAGAGCCTGCCCAAGGACCTGCCCTATGTTCTGGCCGGCTGGAGTCTGGGCGTGTCTGTTGTGCTGCAAACCTGCCTGACGCTGCTGGATGAACAAGCTCCGCTCCCACAGGCTCTGCTGTTGTTATCAGGCACAGCCAGCCTGAACAGTACCCACTGGTTCCAAGCACAAGATACCCCCACCCTGCTGCAGGAAATTGCAGAACGAGAACAGCGCCTGGGCTTGAAGGAAGCCGCTGGCCACCAGGATGTGGCCTGGACCTGGTTGGCGAATCGTCACCATGACTTGCATGCACAAGTACCCCGTATCGCTATTCCCTCTTTGATCATTCACGGCGAGCAGGATCTGGACTGCCCCATTGCACATGCCCACCAGTTGGCACAGGCCCTGCCGCAAGCCACCTTGCACAGCCTGCCTGACGCCGGTCACAGCATTCTGGGCTCGCACACAGAGCTGATCGCCTCCCTGATTGCCCCCTTCTGCTCCCTTCACACCGCAAGGACTCCCGTATGAACACGCACGTTTTCTTTTGCCCCCCTCCCCGCACCTTGATGGGGCGTGGCTGCCGCCATGATCTGCCTGCGCTGATTGCCCACTTGGGCTGGCGTCGTGGCTTATTGATTACCGACCGCTTTTTCACCATTCAAACCACCTGGGTTCAGGACCACATCGCAGCCTGTAGAGAGCTGGGTATTGAGGTCGTGGTTTTTGATGGTGGCGAGCCGGACCCTTCCACCACCTTATGCGATCAGGCCACGCTGCAAATACGCGCCCATTTGGCCGATCACCCTATTGATTACGTATTGGCTTTGGGCGGTGGCAGCAATATTGATCTGGCCAAAGCACTGTGTCTGACCGTCCCCACCGGGGAGTCCATACGCGCCTACAGCGGCACCTGGCCAGCCCACACCAAACCCTTGCCCTTGATCGCCTTGCCCACCACCTCGGGCACAGGATCTGAGGCTACACCGGGAGCCATTTTGGTCGATCCCGACAACGCCACCAAAATCGCCGTCATGGGCAATGCGCTACGCCCCGCCATTGCCGTTATCGACCCGGAACTGAGCGATAGCTGTCCGCCCCGCGTCACTGCCGATGCAGGTATTGATGCCCTGACCCATGCCATTGAATCCTTTGTGACTCAGGATGCCAGCCTGTTTGACCGCGCCGGAAGCCCGGACCCTGGCTATAGCGGCCGCTCCTCCCTGACCATGATGTTTGCCCGCGAATCCATACGCCTGTGTGGTGCCTTCATGCTGCGCGCCTATCGCGACGGTAGCGACACTGAAGCCCGTGATGGCATGGCCAGCGCCAGCTACTACGCGGCACTTTCCTACGGCACAGCAGGCCTGAACGCTGTCCACGGCATTGCCTACGCACTAGCCGGTTTGACGCACCAATCCCATGGCACGACCAATGCCGTCCTGCTGCCCTATGTGCTGGATGAGCTACGTGAAACCCGCGCCCCGGAACTGCTGGAAGTGGCCCAACTGCTAGGCATGCCACCCGCCAATCCCCAAGACACCTTGATGGCCCTGCCTGCCTATGTGCGCTCCTTGGTCGAAAAACTGGATATTCCTTCCGACCTGAGCCAATGCGGCGTACAGGCCCATCAACTGGAGCGTTTGCAAACAGACGCCCTGCAAGTCACTCGCCTTGCCAAAGCCTTTCCGGTGGCTGACTGCACCAGCGCCTACCAACGCATTATTCAAAGCGCTTTTGAAGGCAGTCTGGCCGGAGCCGTCACCAACAGTTAATTAGCCAACTAAGTACATACCATTATTTAACCCTAAAATAAATACCACTAGTATCCATGTAATATATCAGTAAAAGAAAAAAGGCCTGCCTTGGCCTGACGGCAGGTCACCTACACCTAAAAAACCCGCCACAAGAGCGGACCGACAGGAGACACCTATGACAGCCCAGCTATCCCCCAATGTGGCAAATCGCCTTGAGCGATTACCCATGACACGCTATCAACGCATGCTGTTCGGTATTATCGCGACCGCCTGGTTCTTTGATTCTATGGACCTGGGCATCATGACCTTTGTATTAGGCTCCATCAAAGCAGAAATGGGCTTGAGCACCGCGCAAGCGGGCATGCTGGCCAGCTCCAGTTTTCTAGGCATGTTTTTGGGCGCGGCCATTGCTGGGATGCTGGCAGATAAATATGGCCGCAAACCCGTCTTCCAATGGAGCATGATTTTCTGGGGCGTGGGGAGTCTGGCCTGTGGACTGTCTCAAAACATTGAGCAGCTAATGGCGTTTCGAGTCTTGCTGGGCTTTGGCATGGGGATGGAGTTTCCCATCGGCCTGGCAATGGTTTCCGAAATTGTCCCTGCCAAAAGTCGTGGTCGCTATATTGCGATCCTGGAAGGTTTCTGGCCCCTGGGCTTTATCAGTGCCGGTATTCTGACGTTTTTAAGTCTGGACTATATAGGCTGGCGCGGCATTTTCATTGCGCTGTCCATCCCTGCCCTGTTCGTCTTTGTTATCCGCCGCTGGGTGCCCGAATCGCCTCGTTGGCTGGAAGAAGCAGGCCATAACGACCGTGCCGAGCAAGTCACCAGCGCCTTTGAACACAAGGTTATTCAAGCCAACGGAGGCCAAGCCCTGCCCGCTCCCCTGCCCGCCACACCGAGCGAAAAATTGAACCGGGGCGCCTTGTTCTCCCAGCTCTGGCAAGGTCAGTACGCACGCCGCACACTGATGCTCTGGATGCTGTGGTTCTTCTCTTTGCTGGGCTATTACGGTCTGACGACCTGGCTGGGTGCCCTGTTGCAACAAGCCGGTTATGAAGTCACCAAGTCCGTCACCTACACCATCTACATTTCCTTGGCGGGTATTCCCGGTTTCATCTTCTCGGCCTGGCTACTGGAAAAATGGGGCCGCAAAGCCACCATGGTCTTGATGCTCTTCGGCAGCGCAGGCTGTGCCTTTATCTATGGCCACGTCGCCACCAGCCAGGCCCCTGTTGCTCAGTTGATTGGTGCCGGTTTGTGCATGCAGTTCTTCATGTTTGGCATGTGGTCCGTCTTGTATGCCTACACCCCGGAGCTGTATCCCACACGTACTCGCAGCACTGGAGCCGGGTTTGCCTCCTCAATAGGTCGGCTGGGTTCCTTGTTCGGGCCTTTGCTGGTGGGCTTTATCTTGCCGTGGACCGGCCATGCTGGCGTCTTCACGCTAGGTGCTATTTCCTTCTCTATCGCCGCCCTGGTGGTGATTGCCTTGGGTGTAGAAACCAAGGGGCGATCACTGGAGGAAGTATCGGCTTAAGAAACTGATTCAATGGATAATTAGTTAACTTAAAGCTCAATAAAAAAACCCGTACCAGCCTATTTAGCTGCTACGGGTTTTACTTATAAATGGCTATGCCTAGTTGCCATTGCTGTCCTGACTCAGGTCAACCTGAATACGCCCATCCAAAACCGCATGAGCCCGCTCTCGATCCACATCACCTTCCCAGGTCCCCACCACCACGGTTCCTACGCAGTTACCAATCAAGTTGGTCAAGGCACGAGCCATCCCCATGAACCAGTCAACCGACAAAACCAGAACCAAGCCAATAGCTGGAATAGCGGGAACCGCACTCAACGTTGCTGCCAGAATCACAATGGCAGAACCCGGCACGCCGTGTGCCCCTTTGGAGGTCAGCATGGAGATGGCCAAAATGGTCATCAAGTCGATAAAGGACAAGGGTGTATTGGTGGCCTGTGCAATAAACACAGCGGCCAAAGTCAGGTAAATCGAAAAGCCATCCAAGTTAAAGGAATAACCCGTCGGCACCACCAGGCCCACCGTGGACTGTTTGATACCCATGCGCTCCAGCTTGCGCATCACTTGGGGCAAGACCGCATCGGACGACGCCGTCCCCAATACAACCAGCAGTTCCTCTCGCAAATATCTCAACAGTTTGACGATGCTAAAACCAGTCATGCGCAAGATCAGACCCAACACGCCCAGCACAAAAATGGCGCAGGTCACATAAAACAGCACAACCAGCAAGCCCAACTTGCCCAGGGTGCCAAGTCCGTACTCGCCTACCGTAAAGGCCACCGCCCCCAGCACGCCCAAGGGTGCCAAACGGACAATAAAACCAATAATCTTGAAAAACACATGAGACAGTGTCTCCACCGCCGATGCCACCGGACGACCACGCTCACCCATCAGAGCCACGGCTAATCCAAACAAAATCGCAATCAGCAACACTTGCAGAATATCGCCCGAAGCGAAAGCATCCACAAAAGTGGTCGGAATAATCTTCATCAAGAAGCCGACAGTATCCGTACTTTGCGCAACCCGCGAGGTATACGCGGCCATGGCGCTGGCATCCAGCGTGCTGGGATCCACATTCATCCCATGACCAGGAGTAAAGAAATAGCCCAGCAAAATCCCCAAAGCCAAGGCAAAAGTAGTGACCACCTCGAAGTAAATCAGGGCCTTCACCCCGACACGCCCCACTTTCTTCAAATCGCTGCTGCCACAAATGCCGTGTACCACGACACAAAACACCAAGGGCGCCACGATCATCTTGATCAGCTTGATAAAACCATCACCAAAGGGTTTGAGCGAGGCGGCAAAGTCCGGCCAGATCACCCCCACCAAGACTCCAAGTATCAAGGCAACAATGACCTGTCCAAACAAGGTTCTGTATAAAAAACGCATCTTTGTCTCCAGTGATTTTGTAAGAACTGCCGTTTTTCTACGGCCAATCCGTCAAACTGAAATTTCATCTGACATGTCAACATATATTCAATATGAAATACCGAATATAATTAAAATCGAATATGAAGAAGCAGTCGTAAAAACCCCTACAAGTACAAATCGGAGACGCTAAATGAGTATTCCCTCCTCCTCTGACGACTCGTTGCTGGCCACCCAGGCGTTCCAGGCATTTCGTCATTTACTAGCTACAGGGCGAGTACGTGCGGGGCAGATGGTGTCGATGGCCGAGCTGATGAAACTAAGCGACTTCCCGCTGGCTCCAGTGCGTGAAGCCGTCAAGCGCGCAGCGGCTGCCGGGCTGGTGTCTATCCTGCCCAAGCGGGGTGTTCTGGTTCTGGAGGCAACCACGGAAGCGCTACGGGAATGCTTCCAGTTGCGCTGTGTGTTCGATCAGGAGGGGGCCAGAATACTGGCGAGCTGTGCCAAGCAGCCCGCACTGGAGAGCTTGCGGGACAAACACGAGAAGATTCTGGAGCAGGCACAAAGCGGCCTGGTCACCACCGCTTTGCAGATTCAGGCCATGGAAGTGGACTGGGCCTTGCACCGCTATCTGGCTCAAGCGCTGCAGAACCGCTCGGCCATGACGATTTACGAAGAAAACTGTGATCGCATCAATGTGCTGCAGCACTCGCGCCGCCCATTACCCGAGCGCATTGTGCCCGCCATGAAGGAGCACTTGCAGATCCTGGATACGCTTCAGGCAGGACATCCCGAAGCAGCCATGGAAGCGGTGCGCCACCATCTGGCACAAACACTGCGATGGTGGGGCGCGGTTGACGCTTAATTCACAATAACGGGCTCTTGTTCCAGCTCCACTCCGAAGCGCTCCCGAACAGAGCCCCGAATCGCCTGGGCCAGGCGTTCAATATCATGCGCGGTCCCGCCGCCATGGTTCACCAGCACTAAGGCCTGACGATCATGTACACCCACCGCACCATTACGCTGGCCTTTCCAGCCACACTGGTCAATCAACCAGCCCGCCGCTAACTTGCATTGGCCTTGCCCCAAGTCGTAAGACACCAGGTTCGGCCATTGCTGTTTAAGCGTATCGCGCTGCTCTACAGGCACAACCGGGTTCTTGAAGAAGCTACCTGCATTCCCCAGGACACGAGGGTCAGGCAATTTTTGACGACGAATTTCGCAAACCGCATCAAAAATGGTTTGAGGGTCTGGCTCGCCCGCCAAATGTGCTTGTTTATTCAGATCGGGATATTCCAGCACTGGCGTCCACTGACGCGGCAAGGCAAAACGCACTGCCAGAATCAACCAGCTACCTGCCGGATCGTGCTTGAAGCGGCTGTCTCTATATGCAAAGCCGCACTCCGCAGCAGACAGCTCGATCTCCTTACCGTCTTTAAAGCTCCAGGCCAGCACGCTATGCACGCGCTGCTCCAGCTCCAGGCCGTAAGCACCAATATTTTGTACAGGCGCAGCCCCGACCGTACCGGGAATCAAGGCCAGATTTTCCAAACCGGGCCAGCCCTGATTCAAGCAATGCTGTACAAAATCATGCCAGCACTCCCCAGCCTGCGCTTCCACGATATAGGCAGCCTCATTTTCAGCCAGTAAACGAATACCTTTGCTTTCAACTTTCAGTACCAGGGCATCGACTTGCTCGGCCAGCACCACATTACTGCCACCACCCAGCACGAAAATGCGCTCCCCCTGATCAGTCAGCACTTGCAGCCCAGGCAACTGGGTAACATTGTCATACACCAGCAGGTCACGCGCGCAACTGCGTAGACCCAAGGTATTAAAAGAACTCAAATCCACATTACGCTGCCTGTCCACGGCCCTGTCCCACGATCAAAGAAAGCAATAAGCATAGCTCGGACAGACAATTTTCCGGGGAAAATTACAGAATCTATTGACAAGCTTACTTCCAGCAGTCTATAGTTACGTTCTTGCTTAGGGCAGCGTCAGTTTCGCAGCAAAAAAGCAGTTTGAAGGTAGTCTGGTTTGTTAAGCGGTACAGGTAAAAAGCTGGTAGGAAACTTCAGCAAAACACCAAAAACACTTGACAAACAAATACAGCCACTCTAAACTAGCTTTCTTTACTTAATCAGCACCAAAGATTAAGTGAATTGCTAAAAAACGGATTAAAAACTGCTTTTAGCAAACCGTCTGCACAGCAGATATGCGGGAGTAGCTCAGTTGGTAGAGCGCAACCTTGCCAAGGTTGAGGTCGCGAGTTCGAGACTCGTCTCCCGCTCCAGATTCCTAAGGGAAGCCTAGGCTTCCCTTTTTAATCGACCACGGCGCAATGGCAGAGTGGTTATGCAGCGGATTGCAAATCCGTCTAGGTCGGTTCGATTCCGGCTTGCGCCTCCAGTAATTCTGGTCACAAGTCGGTAGTGTAGTAAAAAATGCGGGAGTAGCTCAGTTGGTAGAGCGCAACCTTGCCAAGGTTGAGGTCGCGAGTTCGAGACTCGTCTCCCGCTCCAAATTCAAAAAGCCCAAACTTCGGTTTGGGCTTTTTCTTGTCTGCTGCATTCAGCCTTGTTTCAACCAGGACGCAGGTTCACGAACAGGCTCCGGTTTGGACGCTGCCAAAGGCCGCCCCAATATCTGTGCCACCCCACGTTCCCCGATCATGATGGCCGTCGCATTGGTATTGCCACTCGTCACCATAGGGCAGACCGACAAATCCACCACGCGCAGATTGGGTACACCATGCACGCGCAAATCCAGATCCGTCACCGAGCTGACGCTATCCTGCCCCAATCGGCACGTACCCGTCGGGTGATAAACCGTCTTGATGTTTTGCCGTACAAATGCTTCCAACGCCTTGGTATCCCGCCAATCCATGTCTTCAGGCGCGGTCACCTTCTTGATCAAGGCTTTGAGCGATGGTTGCTCCATTAACCTGAGCCCAATCTGCACGGCCCGAATCTGCCCCTCCAAATCAGCTTGTGTCCCTAAATAGTTGGGATCAATCAGGGGCTGATCTTGCGGATCCTTGCTGCGCAAGCGCAGTTGCCCTCTTGCTTCGGGTCGAACATGCCCTGTCTTGACGGTCAAACCGTGCTCCTGCGCGGGTGGCTTTTCTCCTGGCGTATTGTCAAAGTTATCCAGCACAGGCAGGAACATCAGTTGAATATCCGGCCGCCCTACGCCCAGGCTGTCGATGAAAGCCCCGCCTTCCAGGACATTCGTGGTCAGCAAACCGCTACGGAACGCCGCCCATTGAAACATGTGGCCGATGGCGCGCAGGCCTTTGTCCTCGCCAAGCAGGCTATTGCTGGCGTGCGTGGTCGCATTCAAGGACAGATGCAGATGATCGTGCAGATTCTTGCCAACGGGCAAATCCAGCAAGGTGTCGATGCCCAATTCACTTAAATGCTCTTTAGGGCCTACGCCAGACTGCATCAGGATCTTGGGACTGCCAAAGGAACCTGCACTCAGAATGACCTCATTGCGCACCCAGGCCGTTTGCACATTTCCCTGCTTTTCGCTGAATTCCACCCCAACTGCGCGGCCTTCGCTAAACAGTACTTTGTGTGTCAGGGCGCCTGTAATCACAGTCAACTGGTCATTGCCCCGCACGCGCTCCAAATACGCTTTGGAAGTGCTGCAACGCTCTCCGGAACGGGTAGTTGTCTGGTAGTAACCTATCCCTTGCTGGGATGCTCCATTGAAATCATTCACATACGCAAGCCCCATCTCCTGGCCTGCGCGCACAAAAGCTTGTGTCATGGGATGACGGAAACGGTTCTCGCTGACGCCCAGATAACCGCCTGCCCGATGATACTCACCGCTTAAACTTTCGTTGTCCTCGGCGAACTTGAAGTACGGCAGCACGTCCCGTGCGCCCCACCCTGGCATAGCCCATTCGTCAAAATCCTCCTGCTGGCCACGGATGTAAATCATGCCGTTCACCGAGCTGCCCCCGCCCAACACCTTGCCTTGTGCAATGATCATCTCGCGGCCATTGCAGTGAGGCTGAGGAACCGTCATATAAGGCCAGGACTTTTGCTGAAACACCTTTACAACCGTTGCCGGGATACGGTGAAAAATGCTGCTATCCGGCCCTCCCGCCTCAAGCAACAACACAGTGCCCGCGTTCTGTTCTATCAGGCGCGTTACCACCACGCAGCCCGCCGAACCGCCCCCTACCACGATATAGTCGTACTCTTGTCTGGACATGTTGAAGCCTCAATGAAAATATTTCCTGAGAATTCTAGAGGCCCATAAAACCAGTCGATTGACTCTCCAAGACACCAGATTGACTCTGACTGCCAAACTAAGTGAAAACGATAGGAGCAAGCCACCCGCTGATCGGTAGAATATTTCAGGAGAAATGCACTCTCCCGAGACGATCAACCATGACTACTCAAAACCAGTATGCTTTCGAGCACTGGAACGACTTGGTCCAGGCCGTATGCAGCCGATTGGTGACGCGCCGCCCCAACAAGGAAAAACCCTTTTTCGGGAATTTCCAGGTACATGACTTCGGCGGTCTGGACATCGCTGACATTCGCACCAACGCCGATCTTGTCCGCTGCGAGCACGGCAGCCTGACTCGCGGCGATGATCGTTTTTATTTTCTGGTCATGCAACGTCAAGGCACCATGGCCATCCGCACTGATCGCGAGCAGTTCATCCTGCACCCCGGCGACATGGCCTTGCTGGATTCCGCCCAGCCGTACGAGATGCGATCACTGGACATCATTAACCAGCTATCGGTCCATCTGGACCGCCAGGCCTTTGATCAACACGTCCCTTTTTATGCGAACCGTTTCGGCAAGCTGCAGCACAAGGACTTTCATGGACAACTGCTGCAATCTTTGCTGCGCCAGTTAAATGTCATGACACCGCAGGCCTACGCTCCACTTGCCCCGCAGCATGGTGCGTCACTACAAAATACCCTGATTACGCTTCTGGCCCCCTTGCTAAAGAACGGCCCGCCCTTGGAAAAGCATGATTTGCGCGGCCTGGCTGAGCGCATGATCGAACAGACCCTGCATGAACCCCTCAGCCCCCAGGAACTCGCCAAGCGCTTGAAGATTTCTGTTCGGCAACTGCATCGCCAGTTCGAGCAAGGCCAGGAAACTGTGCAGCGCTACACATTGCGACGACGCCTGGAGCGCTGCGCCGAAGAACTGAGCGCTCCCGACAAGTGGGATGTACCGGCAGCACATATTGCCTGCCAGTGGGGCTTTAGCGACTCTGCTTATTTTTCACGCGCCTTTAAAAAACACTTCGGATTGCCACCGGCAGCCTATCGCAGCCGCAGCAAAGAAGGCTAAGCCCTCGCACACTGCCTGGGCTCGCCTGCTGCCAGCCGCCAGGCCTATCGGTTAATATCGCATTTCGCACGCAGCGAATACGGCTCTAATGAGCTGAACAGTCGATCTTGAGCAGCCATAAAAGTGCCTGAATCCGTAACACGGCGATAAGCACGCCCCTCCAAAAAACATATCAACAAATACACTCCAGAAAGTGATGGCCTTGATTAATCCTTTACGGACCACGCTGCTTGAGCTGGCAACGATAAAAGCCGTCGCGGCAAGCCTGATACGGTCTGTATCTGATACGTACCGGCGCGGGCCCTGCAAGACAGGCATCATTGCTTTTCTGCTCGTACTGCTTAGCGGCTGCGCAGGCGTCAAAATCGCTACCGTAAGCACCGAGGATTACATTGCCCAGCGCCGTGGCGATATCCTCACCACCAACAAGCTCAGCGCTTCCGCACGCGATACCCTCACCAGCCTGGCGATCGCCCCCGAGCAATGCGCAAAAGACATTCCTCATTGCACATCCAGGCTGACCGAGCTCTGGAACCTGGACACCGAGCAACGCATGGCGGCACTGGCCGAGGTCTGGACGCAAGAGGCCTTGCGTTTGCAAGGACGGCGCAATGCACGGCCTGACTTTTCGGTCGAGTTGTTCGATGCGTATCTGCAAAGCGCTCGCTATGCCTACGCCTATCTGTTTTTCACCGATCGCAGGCCTGGGGATCGCGCCTTTGAAGATCGTCAGACCCAAGTGCGGGACTACTATAACTACGCGGTACAGCAAGCGACCATGCTGCTGTTTGCCAAGTATCACGACACCAGCTACGCCTTTCAGAAAACCATTAAGATCGGCCAATGGAGTATTCGGGGGGACTTATCCCAGGTTCGCAATGCCACTGCCCCACAACCCCATGAGCTGATTCCAGCCTCGCAACTGACATTCCGTGGGGTGCGCAGCATTTATCGCCGTGACGGCTTCGGAGCCGAGATGGTGGTGGTGAACGACTCCCAGGACATCAGTCCCGCCACATTCCAGAGCACGTATAGCGAGCCGCCTTTCCAGGCAGTGACGGGGATCATTACCTTCCCAGGCGAAACACTGTCCCAGGTTTTGCAGACCCGAGACGCAACGATTATTGGCTACGACCCCTACCAGCAAACCAGCGTCCAATTAAAAGACGTGCAAGTACCACTGGCGGCCAACTACACCTCTGCCTACGGCCTGTGGCTGGCGCGCTCGGACTTCTCGACACAGGCTTTACGCACCGCGCTGGGACGGGATGGTGGCATTGAAGCGCCACATGTCTTTCTGCTGCAACCCTATGACCCGAACCGTCGCGTCATCATCATGTTGCATGGTTTGGCCAGCAGCCCTGAGGCCTGGATTAATGTCGCCAATGAAGTGCTGGGTGATGAAGAACTACGGGATCGCTATCAGATCTGGCAGGTCTACTATCCGACCAACCTGCCCCTGCCCTACAACAATGCCGAGATTCGGAAAGCACTGACGGAAACCTTCCGGCACTTCGATCCCAGCAGAAAGGCGATTGCCTCGAACAATATTGTGGTGATCGGTCATAGCATGGGCGGGGTGCTGGGGCGTCTACTGGTGTCCTCGTCCGACAATCTGCTGGAAGACGCAGCCCGAGACCGCTATCAAATGGACGATGTCAGCATCGCCAAAATGAATCAGGAGTTTGGCAGTGTGGTGCACTTCTCTCCCCTGCCTGGCATAACGACGGCGATCTTTATTGCGGCCCCTCACAAGGGCACGCCGTTTGCGGGAAATCGTATCTCACGCTTGGCAGCGGCACTGATTACCTTGCCGGTTACGGTGGTGACTCAGCTCAATAAACTTAGCCAGGTGGCCGTCGGCAATACGCCTGCCAAAGATGAAATGCTGATTCTGCCCAATGGGGTGGAAAGCCTGCGCGACAGCGATCCCTTCATGCAGATCACCTCCAAAATGGCGATCTCTACGCAAGTGCGTTATCACAGCATTATTGCCAACGACACGCCCAAAAAAGACTTGCTGTATTCGGATGACGGGCTGGTGCCCTATCAAAGCTCCCACCTGCCCGGGGCAACGTCGGAACTGGTGATCCCCTTCTCCCATAGCGTGCAGGAGACACCCGAGGCAATTCTGGAAATCAGGCGGATTTTGCGGGAGCAATTACAGTAGCAGTAGCTGTAACTGTGGATGTTGCTAATGCAGGTGCAGGTGCAGGTGCAGGTGCAGGTGCAGGTGCAGGTGCAGGTGCAGGTGCAGGTGCAGGTGCAGGTGCAGGTGCCCAGCATTCTCCTATGAACATATATAACTCATAGGAAATAATGCCCCTCTGTTGCAGTCCTCCTACAGCCCAGGCTTCACGGCCTTGTCATACTCCCAGCCCCCACCCAAGGCCTTGTACAGATCCACCATATTCTGAAGCTGGCTTTCCCGTACCGCGATGACCTGGACCTCTGCCTGATACAGATTCCGCTGCGCATCCAACTGCTCCAGATATGAGGCGTAGCCAGCCTCATAGCGATTGCGGGCGTGCTCCAAAGAACGCTTCAACACATCGCGCCTTGCAGTCACATGGCTTAATTCCTCAGCAAAACGCTGTTGACCCGCCAAGGCATTTTCCACCTCGGAGAAAGCCTTCAGAGCCACCCCACGATACGCAAATGCGGCCTCGTCACGCTGAGCGCTTGCTGAGTCAAACTGCGCCTGCAAACGCCCACGATCAAAGATAGGGGCCAAAATGCTCCCACCCAGACTCCAGATTTTGGTGGGGTCGTAGCTTAAGGCACTGACGTACAAAGCCCCGGCTCGTGCCGACAAGGACACTTGTGGCAAAAACGCAGCCCGGCTAGCCGCCATGGAGGCATCTTTGGAAGCCAGATCCAGCTCTGCACGAGCAATATCAGGACGACGGCGTAGCAGCTCGGACGGCAAGCCTGGACCCGGTGCAGGTAGCAACAAAGCTGCCAAGGTAGAGCCGGTGTTTTGCTCATAAGCCGCAGGCAATTCCCCGGACAGCAAACGCAAGGCATTGTGGTGTCGGCTGATTGCCAGCTTTAACTGCGGAATATGCTGCTCTACGGCTTCAAGCTCGGATTCGGCCTGAGTCAGCTCCAATTGAGAGATGTAGCCCGCCTCAAATTTTTCCTGAGCCAGCCGCAAGGCTTCAGCCCGCGATGAGGAAGTCGCTTGGGCCTGTTGCAACTGTGCATCCAAACTGAGCAAGCCTATATAAGTACGGGCGGTTTCCGCTGCAACACTCAAGGCAATGGCATCGTAATCTGCCTGGGTAGCAGACAGTTTTAGCTCCGCCGCTTTGGCTTGGGAACTTAAGCGCCCCCAGAGATCCAGCTCCCAGTTCAACTGCAGCGCTGGCTGTACCGCACGGCTAATCGCCATACCACTAGGCCCCAAGGCCCGTTCCGCATGCGCACCGGTATCAAAAGATAGCGAAGGACCTAAAGACGAATCGGCCAATTGAAGCTCGGCCCGTGCCCGCTCGATACGAGTAGCGGCACTCAATATATCGGTATTCCGTGCCAGGGCCGCTTCCACGGCGGCACTTAGAGCCGGGTCACCATAGGCTTTCCACCAGGCAGAATCCACCACCGTTGCCTCGGAAGGTGCAGCTATCCAGGCTGACGGGGCCTCTACCTGCGATTGCTCGGGAGCAAGGCGGTAAGCAGGCATACAGCCAGATAGCAGCGCCGCCCCGCCCAACAAAGCAATCCCATACCTTCTTGCTGACGAGATCATGGATTGCGCTCCCCAGCCTTATCAGATTCGCCCGACGTATCTACCCTGGCAATGACGGACAAGCCGGGTCGCAGTCGCTCCACTCCTGGCTGGTCTGCATCGATGGCAATGCGGATTGGCAAACGCTGAACCACTTTAGTAAAGTTGCCGCTGGCATTATCAGCCCTCAACACCGAGAACTCAGATCCCGTCGCTGGAGCAATACGCTCGACATGGCCGTGAAACTCCGCGCCATCCAGGCCATCCACCGTGAAGCGCGCAAGCTGACCAACATGGATGCTAGCCGTCTGCGTTTCCTTGAAATTCGCTACCACCCAACGGGCATCCGGCACCAGAAACAACAACTGCGAGCCTGCCGTCACATACTGGCCCTGGCGCACAGAAGCCTCACTGACTTGACCGTCAGCCGGTGCGGTCACCACCGTGTTATCCATATCGATACGCGCCAAACCCAGGGCCGCTTCAGCCGACTTCACCTTGGCCTGCAAGGTCGCCCGCGATACGTCGGTGGATTTGATCGTTTCTTCTGCAATCGCAATATTGGCTTTGGCTTGCAGCATATTGCCGCGCCCCAGCTCTGCCGTCGCAACAGCCTGATCGCGCTCACGCACAGAAATCGAGCCTTTATTCGCCAATTCCTTGGCACGATTGCGATCCGCCTCAGCACGCCGAGCCTCGGCCTGAGCCGACACCAGCGCTGCCTTGCGTGCATCCAGACTGGCCCGGTTCTGTGCCTGGGCCTGATCCAGATTTGCCAGCTCCGCTAGTGCCGCATCTAGCTGCGCCTGTGCCTGGTTCAGCTTTTCTTTATAGATACGATCATCAATCTGCACCAAAGGCTGGCCCGCCTGAACTCGCTCAAAGTCCTGCACCAGCACTTGGGATACATAACCGCTAACCTGCGGTGCCAGCACGGTCATTTGACCGCGTACGTAGGCATTGTCGGTCGTGACTCGGGCGGTTTTAAATGGCCCCAGGTTCCAGGCCCATAAAATAAGCAGCAAGCCACCCAGCAACACGAAGACCATCACAATGACGCTGCGTCTGCTCGGTTTGATAACTTTAGGAGGCAGTGAAGGCGCGTTGGCCGGACCCAGTTTGCCATCGTTGTCTGAGTCTGTCGGTGCGGCAAGCTCACTACTGCGATCCTGATTTTCAGATGAAGTGTCTTGACTCATAAATACGGACTACGTTTAAGAATGTGAAGAAGTGCCAGATGCCGCTTTCGCGCGTCTGGACTCAAGAGCAGGGCCAGCCGCCAGGAGCACGGGCCATAGCAAAAAGCCCGTCGCTAAAAGGCCAATCAGCAGGAAAACATCGTTATAGGCCCGAACATGCGCTTCCCGACGAGCGGTTTGAGCCAACTGGGCCGTGCCGGTTGCCGCTTTCAAAACCGGGTCTGTCATAACAGGACCCACTGCTTGTTGCTGCTGCTTCAGGCGATTGGCCACCAAGGGATCAGCCACATTCAGGTGGCTGACAATGGCCGCATAATGATGTTGCTGCCGTTGCTGCTCGAAGGTGCTCAAGGTGGCGGTACCCAGCAGCCCCCCCAAGGTCTGGGTGACATTAAGCAGCACAATAAAAGTCACCATATGATCGGGGCCGTACTTGAAAGCTTGCTTGAAGCCAATCATCACCAAAGGCCCCATGAACATGCCTGCACCAATGGACAGCACAAACTGGCTGTAGAAAAAGTCATGTGGGCGGTCCATGCTGGTGCGCCCAAAATCCATGAAGCTGGAAATGCCAATCAGGAAAATGGCTGCAAACACCTGCAGCAAAATCGTCTTGGGGCCAAAGGTCAGCGCACTTAGCGCAATGCCGCACACAATCCCCAAAAAGACGACCCAGAACAAAGGCTGCATCTGCTCCGAGCCCATGCCCAGGGAGCGCAACATATTGACCATGCCGTAGTTCTGCTCAGTCGTGATGAAGCGCAAAATCATGGCGCCTACGGCAAAATAAATGGTCGAGCCTTGAGCCAGCCACCGCACTTTAAGCAGTGGATTAACACGGTGATATTCCAGAAAGGAGCAGATCGTAAACAGGAACAAGGAAGCGATCGCCATCCAGGCCAGATTGCTATCGTTGAACCACCAGCGGATGTAGCCCTGCGTTAAAAACATGATCAACAAACCAGCAGCCGGCGCAAACAAGGCGAAGGCCAGAAAGTCCAGTTTTTCAAACGCCTTGATCTGATAACCGGGGGGCAATTTCAACAGCACGACCGCCGCAAATGCACACAAGGCCATACCCGCTTCAAAGCTATACAAACCGTGCCAGTTCCCCAGTTCAATGAGGGAAGGAGACAACACCCAGGCCAGGGGCGTAGCCATCTGCGTGATACTCACCCCCAGCACCAAGGCCTTGCCCAGCAAACGTCTGGGGAAAGCCTGCAACATGTACAACACGCCCAGCGTGCTTGCCGCCGCCCCCGAAAAACCGCTGGCACCGCGCAGAAAAATCAGCGACTCTGCACTATTAATAGACAGGTGCAGCAAGGCCAAGAAGGCATACAGACCCAAGCCAATTTCAGCAAACAGGCGCATGCCATATTGCTGCCGAAACTTGAACACCAGCAAATTGGCGGTGATATTGACCATCGCATAAGCCGCAGGCAACCAGGCTGCCTCGGAAGGCGTCAGCCCCAGCTCCCCTTGCAGCGTCGGCAGGTTCACCGACACCAGAGCATTCCCCAGCCCGCCCGTCAAACCAACCAGTATCGCTACCAGGCCGTAAGCGACCCGTATGTGCGACTCATGATGAGGAGCCGATGGTGAACCCGGCATGAAAGGCTTTTCGTGATCCTCCCAATGCGGGTGTGGCTTCAAATAAGGACTCATTCAGGCTCCCAGTCCGGAGCCTGGCTATCCACCTGCAAGAGCACACCTTCACACAGGAACTTCAGGGAACGCTTGACGAACAACAGCCTTTCCTTGTCCGTGCGCCCGCGCAAACTGGCTGCCAGCATTCCAATCAAAAGAGGGATATCCGTGGGCTGCAAAGCGGGGTTGCACTGCCCGGCGGCCTGCCCTTTTTCCAGCGGCTCCCGGGCCAGCTCAACCAGACGCGCCCGAACTCCCACAATGGCGGGGTGTCCAGGATCAATGGCTTTCCAGTAATCAGACATGGGAGCCGACTCCAGCGCGAAGCCAGCCAGCACCTGCATCAGAATCTTGAAGTCCTGAGCATTGCCTTTACGCTTGCTCTGAAAGCGCTCCTCAATCCGGTCTGCTGCGCGTACCAGCAAGGCTTCCATCAAGGCAGCCCGGTCGGGAAAGTTGCGATACAAGGTTGCCCGTCCGACGCCAGCCTGCGATACAACCTGGTCCAAGGGAGCCGTGACGCCATGCTTGCTAAATACCGTGTTAGCCGCTGCCAGCAACAGTTCCCGACGTTCCAATGCATCAGAACGGTTAGGTAAATTCCGGTTTTTCATCCCGAAATTATACGGACAGTTTTGTCCGCTTAAAAAGGGGCAGGATTAAAATAGTGGTAAGAAACGATATTCCATGTATGAAATAAAAGCTGAAGACTGCTTGAAATAAACAAGAGCAGCCTTGGCCTGAATGACCAAAACTGCTCTTTTGAAACAGCTATCTAATTCGCAGCAATGGGCTTGTCACACAAGAGTCGAACTAACCGCTGCACCGATTTTCAAACCAGCTTCTTGTCTCCCGTCAGGCTGGTTTTTTGCTGCTTAAGCCAGCTATCGTGCAACCACTTCTCGGTTTTACGATGACCGGGAAACGTGATCCAGGTAATGTCGCGCTCAAACACCATGGGCTGCTCATCGGGCCCAATAATCACCCAGAACCACAAACGATCTTCCAGGTTGCGGGCCTTTACCTTCATCCCGGTCAAGGTCACCGTCTCTGTACGACCATTCCGCTCTATACGAATCGGCTCGTCATGGGTATCAACCCAATGAATTTCCATTTTCGGCAGTAAGTCAGGAGCATGCTCCTGCAAGAAAGCGCGCGCGATTTCCTCGCTGCGCTCTGCACTCGGTAAAGGGCGGTCCACCAAGTCCAGGGAGATATTGGCGAAGCCTTTCAGACGTCCGGACTCAGACACAACCGAGCTGAAATGCTCCCCTTCCAGCCCCGCATTACGACCATCATCACGCTCATAGCGGGTCAGGACAACGGGCTCTCCGTCTACATTGACGGCACGTTGGGCTACCTGAGCATGAGTCGCAGGAACAAAGGCTGCGGCGGGATTATTGATTGTGGTACTCATAACATTCTCCGTAATAGAAGGACTGGTCTGCGCCTGTGCAGGAAGAGCCCAGGCCGCCTGCAGCGTTACTGCGGCAAGCACAGCAGGAAGAGAAAAATGAACTCGCATTGTTACGGACTCCTATTCAGAAACCAGGGCATAGACTGCGCAGCCCACCAGCAAAGCGGCGAGCAACAAATAAGTACTAGCTAGAGTCATATCCGTCGTCTGCTGCGCCAGCCACGGCCCCAGACTTGCGCCAATAAACAAAACAAAGGTGTAGAGCGAGACGGCCAGGCCTCGCACTGAGCTATCGCTGACTCCTGCGACTCGGGCGATCAGGCTAGGGACGCTGATACCCAGCCCGGCCACAAAGAGGAAACTGGCACCCAGCAAGGCCATCAAATGGGTTTCACCTGCCCATGCACTCCCTCCTAGTCCCGCAGCAGCACACACCAATCCCACACCGAGCGTTCGCTGCGCCCCCACACGGGGCATCACGACGGCAACCAGCAAAGGTGTCAAAAACGCAGGCGCTACCAAAGCGCGAGTCATCAAAGGGGAAACTCCCAACTGGGCGAATTGCCTTCCGAGTTTGCTATCCAAGCTCATGTAGAAAGCGACAAAACACATCAGCAGGAAAAATGCGGGTACGTAAACACGGCGCAGTCTTGCATCGGCCAGCAAACTCCCTATGGACCTGTAAGCACTCAAAAACCCAGTCAGTCCCTGACCCATGCGCTCATCGGCAGGCCTCTTCCCCAGGCACCACGCGGTCAAGGAAAACACAGCGCAAAGCGGCCAAAATGCAGCTCCCAGCCCCCAAGGCCCGGCAATCAATCCGCCATAAATCTGCCCCAGCAAACCAGCAGAAAGAAAAGCCGTACTCATCCAGGCCACACTCCACACCCGTTGACGTGGGCTACCTCGCTCAGCCAGATACGCAATCGCTACAGGAGGAAAGGAAGAAGCAGCCAGTCCCTGCAGTACACGACCAACGATCAAAACAGCAGGAGAGTTGGCAAGGCTTAGCACCGCCGTGGCACATATCAAGGCCAGCAAGCCACCGACCAAGACACTGCGACGGCCCAAACGATCTGACAGAGGACCAAAAACAAGAAATCCGGCAGCGTAGGCAAATCCAAAACTGCTGACCATGCCCGTGGCATCAACCCCATAGGATTGCTTCAAGACTCCCAGAATCGGCAAGGGCAGGTACAGCAGGGAAACAACCGACAAAGCGCAGAGAACCATCAGGGCGCGCAAGCGCACACTGACAGCCTGCAGATCATTTGCGGGTACTTTCATCATAAATGTTCCTAGCTGTTATACAGCAAGCTACATATATATTAAAAAAAAACGGCAGACAATCAGCCGCCGTTTGCTTTGGGCAAGATGCCCTCTTGATTGAGCTTGAGCATCAAACGCATCAGCAAATCTCGTTCTTTTGCGTCGAAATGACTCATTAACTCAGCAACCCAAACGTAATGAGCAGGCAAGGCTTTTCCCAGGACGTCGGCGCCATGCTCTGTCAGACGAACTAACCAGGCACGACGATCTTGAGGATGCTGTTCCCGATCACAGAGGCCAGCCACTTCCATACGATCAATAATGCGAGTCATCGTCTGTGACGTAACCGAGACACCGTCAGCCAGCGTGCCAATGCTCAAGCCGTCCGGGTTACGTTTCAGCAAAATCAGCACAAAGAACTGCGTCTGCGACAAGCCGGAAGTGCGATCAAGATTGGCTTCAAAAGCCGACAACATTTCACTGGTTGCCGAAGCCCAGACAAGCCAAGTCTGCAAACCGTCCACGTCCGGGTTGCTGTACTCGGCGCCCAGCGTCACCAGAGTGTCGTAGCTAGGAAGATCCTTGAGTTCAAACATCGCACTGCCATGTAATCATCATGGCTGAAATGTAGCTGACTACCTATTTGTAGGTCAAGAGCTTAAAAAAAACAATAATCTGGCTCAATACTGTTGATCGCAATCACCGCCTTGCTCCATCAACATGTTTGAATAAATAATCTTTCTTACCTCACGAAATCCATAAGAGCACCCATGACACCCCAAACAGCAATCCGGATGGCCTCGTATAACAGCCAGATGAACCGTCGTGTTTATGATGCAGCAGCACGTTTATCTTTTGACGAACTGCATCAAAACCGAGGAGCATTTTTTGGTTCGCTGTTCCAAACCCTGACGCATATTGCAGTGGGTGACACAACCTGGTTGCTTCGTTTCGCCGAGCACCCCGATGCCTTGGTATTGCGGGAAAAAATGGCTGCCTTTACCGCACCCAACGCCTTGGATCAAAAGCTTTTCAACACCTTGCCAGAGCTGGAGCAGTATCGCGGTACCTTGGATAGAATTATTGAAGAATGGGCCGGGTCACTGACACAGGCACAACTGAACCAAACGCTAAGCTTTACCAATATGGCAGGCAAGAATATGCAGAAAGACTTTGCACTTCTGGTAGCGCACTTTTTCAACCACCAGACTCACCACCGCGGCCAGGCCAGCACCCTGCTGTCTCAGTCCGGTGTCGATATTGGGGTGACGGATTTGTTGGCTTTGGTGTCTTGAAAATTAATCGCCAATAAAAATGTAGCCCCTGGGCCTCAAAAAATCGAAAAACCAAAGTTTTGAGGCCCAGGGGCTACAAATTCAGAAGGGATTGGTGAGTACGTCAGCTAGACCCTCCCACCCCTTGCATCAGCTCCCCTTAATACTGTGCCCGTAAAGACAGCATCACGTTCTGCGGCGCACCGTACCAGCCCTGGTTATAGAAGCCGATCTGCGAGTAGTACTTTTTATCGAACAGGTTATTCACATTCAGCGTGGCCGAGACGCGTTTGTTGAAGTCATAGCGTGCCATCAGATTCACAAGGGCGTAGCTGCCCTGCTCTACTTTATGAACCTGCCGATTTGGACCCGTGGCGTTCTGGTACATGCGGTTTTGCCAATCAATCCCGCCCCCTACGGTCAGCCCCTGCCAGTCTCCCGACAAGCGGTACGTGGTGTAGAGCTTGAACAAGGTGCGCGGCTTGCTAGTGTTGATCGGTTTGCCTTGGGCATCCTTGGCGGTGAAGGTCGTCAAGCTGCTGGCCAGATGCCAGCCCGGCAGCACCTCTCCCCCAACTTCCAGCTCTATCCCCTCCACTTTCGCCCCGGAAACCGGGCGGTAGGCGGGGGTATTGGGCGGAGCACCGATCACGTTATTGCCCGTGGACTCGGCCAGATTATCCTGGCGGGTCTGGAACAGGGACAGGGCTCCGTTCACACGTCCATCCAGCCAGGCGGCCTTGATACCCAGCTCGTAGCTCTTGCCGGTAATCGGGTCCAGAATCTGGCCTTGTTCATTACGAGCGTTTTGTGGCTTGAAGATTTCTGTGTAGCTGGCGTAGGCCGTATAGGTATCGTTGAAGTCGTAAATCAGCCCGGCGTAGGGAACAAACTGATCCTTGTGGCGATACTGACGCTTGGCCCCAAAGTAGGTCTGATCGGTTTCCCAGTTACTGATGCGTCCACCCACCATCAAACGCAGATTGTCCATCAAGGCAAAGCGGCCTACCGCATACGCACCAGACTGCTTGCTGACCAAATCGTCTGCCTGACTGGGGTCGCTAGACCAGTTCGGCTCGGGTACACGGCCCGGCTCGTAGAAACTACCTGCATTCGGCACAGGAGCCAGTGCCCGATATTGAGGGAAATCGACACGATCTTCTGAACGCATCCAGCCCAAGGAAAACTCATGTTCACGACCAAACAATTCAAACGGGCCTGACACGGATGCGTTAAAGGCTTTACGACGCACATCCCCCTTGTAATACGAGAAAGAGTTCGATGTACCCAGGCCAGTTTCACGGTCGGGATAGCCGCCCCGGAAGATTTGTTTCATGGACGCGTCCGTTACCGACTGGTTATAGGTGACGCGCAGCTTCAAATCGTTGGTGAACTGATGGCTTAAATCGATAAAGCCCGTAGTGGTGTCGTTTTCAACACGCGCCCATTTGGCATTATTGGAAACCGAGCGATCAAAATCCGTACGGCTGCCATCGCTATAGAACAAGGGAAAGCCACTGCCAAAGCCGTTATTGGAACTGGATTGGTAAGCGACCCCGCCTGTCAGTTCCATGCCTGGCATCAGGTCTGCGGTGATGACGCCGTACAAGGTACGGGTCTTGGTATCTTGCAGATCGGTATAGCTGTCGGCCTTGCCATAAGCACCGACCAAGCGCCCGCGGACACGACCATCCTTGGTGATAGGGGTAGAAATATCAGCATAGCCGCGAGCAAAGTTCCAGCTACCTACATTCACTCCGGCAGAGGCGGCAAAGTCACGCAAAGGACGTTTACGCACATAATTAACGGCTGCTGACGGACTACCGGCACCGGTCATCAAACCCGTAGCACCACGCACCACTTCAACCCGATCAAAAATGGCCAGATCCAGATTGCTTTCCCCAAAGGCCCAGGGTGACAACACGGGCTGAGTCCAGCCATCAAACTGGTAGTTATCAACACCAAAACCTCGAGCCGAAAAGGAATAGCGATTGGTATCGCTACGCGTAACCGACATACCCGGCGCGCTTTGCAAGGCGTCTGCCGTTGTTTGCATACCCCGGTCATCCATCATCTGACGGGTGACCACGCTAACGGACTGTGGAGTTTCCTTGATGGACAGGGAGAGCCCCGTCGCTGTGCTCATGGCCTTGGTGGTGTACGAAGGATCGGTTTCCGTCACACCAGGGTCACGATTGCTCTTGATGGTGATGGCAGACAGTTCTGCTGGGGCATCCGCCGCTTTATCCTGCGCCCAGACCGGGCTGCCAGCGGCTGCCAACAACATGGCCGAGCGAGTTAGGGGAGTCAGCAGGCGCAGCCTTGCACGAGCAGAACAGGTAGAAACAGCAAGCATGGAAGTGGATCTCAGGACAGATTTTAGATGCGAACAATTATCATCTACCGTATTTACCGAAGCGTATCCCTAAACGCAGAAACCCTATTCCAAATATCAGTCCTGTCGCTTTCTTCCTATGCTGGGCGTCGATCAGCGCCTTGTTGCAGCCAAAACCAGCTAATTGCACTAAGCACTACGCAGGTCAGCATGGCAGCAGACATGCGCAAGGGCTGCCCATAAACCCACGGCACCAGCCAGCCACTGACAACAGAAAATGTGGTCATCTGGCAAAAACCTAATAAGGACGCCGCCAACCCGGCCCGGCTTGGCACTTGAGCCAGGATCCGCATGGTCACCACCGGCATCAGCATGGCCAGACCTGCGGTAAAGAAAGCAGGCAACAACACTGCCCAAGGCAAGGCAGGGTGCGCAGCGCTGGCCAGATACCAGGTATAAGCTGCGCAACTGCTCAGCATCAGGCCATAGGCTCGACGAATAATCTTGATATCCCCCCAATGCAGCACAAGATGGGCAGACGCCAAGGCTCCCAGCATGGCCCCAATCACCAAGGGCACAAACAGCACGGCAAAGGCGGTTTCGGGAAGATTCAGGGTACGGGAAATGAAATCCGGAGCGGCACCAATCAAAAAAGCCTGAGCTCCGACCAGCAGACTTAAAGCCAGGCTCATGCCCATGAAGGAAACATCACCCAGCAATTGCGCAATATCGCTACGCAATTGACGCCAGACCAAGGGCTGACGCTTGCTGCTGGGCAAGGTTTCAGGCAAGCAACGCATACACAAATAGCAAGCCGCCGCTGCCAGAACGGCCAGCATCCAGAACACGGAGCGCCAGCCCACATGCGCAATCAACTGGCCGCCCACAATCGGGGCCAGAGCGGGCGACACATTAAAGACCACAACGATATAAGACAAGGTGCGTTGCGCCTGTTCGCCTTGATAGCAATCCCGCACCATGGCCTGACCGATCACCAAACCCGCTCCGGCCGACAAGCCTTGCAGTACGCGAGCAACCAGGAGCCAATCCATGCTGGGTGCCAAAGCCGCCATCACCGAGCCGGTGATATACACCAGCAAGGACGCCAGAATCACAGGCTTGCGGCCCCAAGCATCCGACAAGGTGCCATGCAGCAGCAACATGGCCGCATAGGCAGACATATACACCCCCAGGGTCTGCTGCACGCTTTCTGGCGGCACCTGAAACTCGCGCTCCAGGGCGCTGAAAGCAGGTAAATAGGCGTCAATCGTGGCAGGTGCAACGCAGGCCAGCAGGCCCAGAATCAGCACCATCAAGGGATACGGGGGAAGCGAAGAAGGCAACACAGCTCGGTCTGAAACAAGAAAAAAACGCCCCATAAAGGGGAGGTCTCTTTCAGGATGGACGATGCAAGCCGGACTGGGTAATGGCAAATGCCTAAAGAGCTTTGAGCAATGACAGAGCTGGCCGCCCCGCCGCTTCAATTCAGTTCGCTGGGCGAAATCCCGTAGCGTTCACGAAAGGCCGTCGCAAAGTTGGTGGCGTGGCGATAGCCCACAAAGTGAGCCGCCTGCTGCACGCTCCAGCCTTGCGCCAGATAATCGCGCGCCAGTTCCAGACGACGCTCCCGCAGCCAGCCAAAAACTGAGCATTGGTACATGGCCTGAAACTTCACCCGCAAGGTGCTGGGACTCATGCAGGCCAGCTTGGCCAGATCCGCCAAGGTATGGTCTTCCCCCGGTGCGTTATACAAACGCTCCCGCACCCGTTCCAGCAACTGTCGATCACGGGCCATCGCCGGTGATTCTTTGACCGGCTTTTGAGTCAGTCCATCCAGAGCATGCGCCAGCACTTGCAGGCTGACGCCTTCCAGCAGCAAATCGTGCGTGGCTCCCTGCCAAGGGCTGTCGATCAAATGCTCCAGGGTCTTGAGCAGATGTGGCGGCACCGTCCATTGCTGCATGCGCAGCCCGGAAGGTCCCATCAGTTTGGACAAGGTCTCGGCCAGCCGCGAGTCCCCCACACCTTCAGGAGAACTCAAAGAGATATTGATGCTGCGCAGTCGCTGCCCCGCCGGGTGAATGCCCGTCATGCTTACAGCGTCGCTGTGTGCGATGCTGATGCCGCTTTGCGCGACCAGACTTAGCGAGGCCTGACTGGCTAGCTGGGTCTGTGCTCGACCTTGCAACATCACAATGGCGGAGAAATGCGGGGCACTGATGGAACTGGACTCGTAATGATGGTGCGTCACGATATCCGAGAGCACGAGCTTGATACCGGGCCGGACCTCATGTTCCTGCACGCGCCCTTGCGCAATGCAAAGTTCTTCCCTGCCCCGATCCGGACCTGCGTAATGAGGCAAACGATAGTGAAAACCCGCCTGACTGCCGAGTCGGTCAAAGTCCGATACCGTGAATCTGATCATGGGAGTGTAGACGGGAAGCCAACCTTGCCAAGCGTATACAAGGTTCGAGGCTATAGCGTGAATAACAGTAGAAAGACAGAAAATGAGAATAGCATGCATTCTTAATTGAACGACTACTTTCAAAGCAGAAATTCCCGCCTATCCATGTACTCGACCTCACTTTGAGCCAGCTCAACCGATTGAAATAACTACGGCTCGGCAAGGATCAGGTCTTCAATCCAATAGTTGCTGCGGAATCCGCTCAGCCATGAAATCGATAAACGATCTGACCCGAGGGGTTTGCGCACTACGCAAGGGCCAAAGCAGCCATATGCTACCGCGGTCATCCGTATAGTCAGCGAGCACTGGCTGAAGCCGTCCAGCCGCAACATCGGCTTTGACCAGATAGCTCGGTGCCTGAACGATACCCAGACCACCAAGTGCCGCAGAAGCCAAGGCTTCGCCATCGTTCAAGACAATGGTCGGCTTGAGGGGCTTGGCCGGTGGAGTGCCCTTGAACGCCCAATTCTCAGGCCTTCCGCTTGTGGGGAAACGGTAGTGAATGCAGCAGTGATCATGCAGATCGGACGGTGACCGGGGCACTCCGTGTTGCGCCAGATACTCGGGCGAGGCGCACGTTATGAAGGTATGCGGCCCCAAGGATCGTGCTTGGAGACCGGAGTTCTCCAGCTCCCCGAGGCGCAATACAAGGTCATAGCCTTCCTCAATCACATCAACCTGGCGATCGTCCAGACTGAGGTCAATAGTCACTTCCGGAAAGCTGAGCTGAAAGTCCCGCAAGGCCGGGAGAATAATCTTGCGCCCCAAGACAGTGGGCACACTTATTTTTATTCGGCCACGAGGTGTGCTCTGAAAAAGTTGCAGCTCCCGCTCTGCCTCCTGGAGATCTTTCAAAACTCTGGAAACGTACCGATAAAGGACTTCGCCCTCTCCAGTCAAAGCCAGAGAACGGGTCGTACGGTTCAGTAGTCGTACGCCCAGCCTGAGCTCCAGTCTTTCAACCGCCTTGCCCGCCGCAGAGGCCGACAGACCCAGCTTTCGTCCGGCTGCGGCAAAACTGCCGGACTCTACAGTCACGGAAAAGGCCACCAGGCCGCTGAGCGATTCGATCGAGAAGATTCCAGACATATTGTCGCGAATCATACGACTGCCACCCCTCTTCTGTAAACGGCGATCTCGGTGAATGATGGAAAACATGATGTGCCAACGTATAGCTCGTCTGTTGGTTTGAACTTCCATTTCACTTGTAGCGCCCACACTGGAGCTCTTCATGAATAGCAAAACTCAGCCTATGAATTCGGACAACACAGACGCATCCGGCTCGGCAAGCGCCGGGTATGACTTCGACATCATCGTGGTCGGCGGGGGGGCTGCAGGCGCAGTGCTGGCCAGCCGCCTCAGCGAGGATGCCTCACGCCGTGTCCTGTTAATCGAAGCTGGTAAGGCCTATGAACCCCACCGTTACCCGGACTCAGTCCGTTTGCAAACCATTATCGGCGGTGATACAGAGCACGGCTGGGGCTTCACCTCGGAACCTGGCTGGGGCGGGAAGTCTTTCCCGGTACCGCGCGGCAAGGTGCTGGGCGGCTCTTCCGCAGTGAATGCGGGCGTATGGATGCGCGCGCCCGCTGCTGATTTCAAGCGCTGGACGAAGGCTGGCCTGCCACACTGGACTGCCACCGATGTACTCCCATTCTTCCAGGCCAGCGAGCGAACCGTCTCCGGTTCAGATGAATGTCGAGGCCGCACTGGCCCCGAACCCATCCATCAACTGCAAGACGACGAAATCTCCGACATGCAATCCGCCTTCATCAAGTCCGCAGAAATGGCCGGCTTCGCGCGGGTCAAGGACTTCAACGGCGACTCACCGTTCGGTGTCGGCCCCTATCCCATGAACAACCGCATGGGAGAGCGACTGAACACAGGCATGACGTACTTATCAGCGGCCGTTCGGGCTCGTCCGAACCTGACTATTCTCAGCGAGACGCTGGTCGATCGTGTCGAAATCGAGAACGACCTGGCGCAAGCCGTCATCCTTGCTGACGGCAAACGCATCTCCGGTGGCGAAATCGTGCTGTCAGCCGGTGCCTATGGCTCGGCGGCCATCCTACTGCGCTCCGGCATCGGTCCTGCAGCCGACCTCCAAGCATTGGGCATCCCTGTGGCGGCCGATCTTCCGGTCGGCCAGCGCCTGCAGGAGCACCCCTTCTTCTTTACCGTCTGGGCAGCTCATCCCGAGCGGCTGGGATTGCCCACCCCACCCGTCGGGGCAATTCTATGGGCTCGGTCCTCCAAGAGCCTTCCTGGCGATGGAGACTTTCACGTCAGTGCAGTGCAC
The DNA here is from genome assembly GCF_026344135.1 of Alcaligenes parafaecalis. Taxonomy (NCBI): domain Bacteria; kingdom Pseudomonadati; phylum Pseudomonadota; class Betaproteobacteria; order Burkholderiales; family Alcaligenaceae; genus Alcaligenes; species Alcaligenes parafaecalis. The sequence goes on from NZ_JAPKNA010000006.1 coordinate 164,239, forward strand.
TACGGGGATCCGGCGGACTCCCCTACCGGCGCCATCTTCATGTTGGCGCTGGCACTGACCCGCCCACGGTCCACAGGCAAGCTGACACTACGGGACCGCAATCCCGAGACAGCGCCCATTATTGACCTGAACATTCTGGGCGAGGCCGAGGATCGGGAGTTGATGGTTGAAGGCATCAAGATGATCCGCCGTCTGACAAGCCAGGGCCCGCTTTCCGAGATCATCACAGAAGAACTCGTTCCCGGAGCAACCGTTGTAGAGCCTGCTGCTCTGGAAGCGGCACTACCGACAGCACTGGACATTTACCACCATCCCACCTCAACGGCTCCAATGGGTGGCGATAACGATCCAAACGCAGTGACAGACTACCAAGGACGTGTGCTAGGCATTGGCAAGTTGCGAGTCGCCGATGCATCCAGCTTTCCCGATGTGCCGTCTGTCGCGACCAATCCCACCGTAATCATGTTGGCTGAGCGTGTCAGCGACTGGATCAAAGGATGACGCTCCGGGACTGCCTGCTCGGGCGTCTGAAAAAGACGATCGTAGTCTGGGCCGCCGTGTACCCCAGTGTGCTAGCTGTACTGTCTCTGGTAGGAGACCTGCTACAGGACTGGCCGCTACCACTTCGGGTACTCGGTACGACGGTGCTTATTGTGCCGGTCGTCACCAATATCACTGAGCCGCTTGTCAGGGCTGCCCTTACTTCAATAGCGCGAGCAAAGGAAACGCCCCCACCGCCGCAGAAGTAAACGCAGGCGAGACGCGTACCCGTGCGCGCTCCACCTGCAAAGGCCAAGCAATTTCTCATGGAGATCAAAATTATGACCAAGACTGAGAACAACTCGAACCCCCGCGAGGCATTCAACTGGATTAATGGCGACTGGCACTCCGAGGGCACGCGAAAGACCTCGATCAATCCGGCAAACTACCAAGTGATCGGCCACTATCCTGATAATGGTTTGGAAGCGGCAAAGGCGGCGGTCATTGCCGCTAAACACGCTTTTCGAGAAACTCTTTGGGCACACGATCATGAACTGCGCGCCCGAGTTCTGCAACAACTGGCCTGCGCATTCGAGCGCAATCGCGACAAGCTTCTGGAAATCCTCTCACTTGAAAACGGCAAAATCAAAGCAGAGGCCGGATTCGAACTTGACATGATTCCGAGCAAACTACGCTACTCCGCTGCCACTGCACTTGTTGAAGGCGGACGTGCACTCACGCCCAAGCCCGGCAGCATTTCCATGATTCTGCGCCAGCCGATCGGAGTCGCGGCGGTCATCGCCCCCTGGAACTCACCGGTAGTATTGACCATCCGGTCCCTGGCCCCAGCCCTTGCCGCCGGATGCACCGCAGTTATCAAGCTACCGGCCCAAGTCGCGCAAACAGCCAGCATCATGGCCAAGGTCATTTCAGAAGCCAAGGATCTTCCAAGAGGTGTAATCAATCTGTTTTTTGAGAGCGGCCCGGAAGGCTCTGCCTATCTGGTGGACACACCGGACGTGCCAGTGGTGAGTTTCACAGGATCGACCCGGACGGGGCGAGCGATCAGTAGCAGCGGCGCTAAACGCCTGAAGCGGTTTGGGATGGAGCTCGGTGGCAAGACGCCGATGATTGTCTTCAACGACGCGGACGTCGCTGCCGCCTTACCCGTACTGGAAAAGGCATTAACCATCTTTAGCGGGCAGTTCTGCATGACTGGATCTCGTCTGCTGGTGCAAGATGGCGTGTATGAGGCAGTTCGCGACGGTCTGGCCGAGCGGCTGCGCAAGGTCAAGGTTGGCCCGGCCGCCGATCCGAGCAGTGATATGGGACCGTTGATTGACCGCGCGAATGTTGAACGCATCGAGCAGGCCGTCAGGCAGGCAATCGCGGCAGGTGCCAAAGCTATAGAGCGCGGCGGCGCCGTAACGACGGGCCCATTGGCAAGCGGCGCATTCTTTCGCCCCGTGCTGCTGGAGGTATCCGATAACCGTCTTGCCATCATTCAGGAAGAGACATTTGGCCCGGTGCTGACGATCCAGCGCTTTTCAAATGAAGCCGAAGCCATTCAATTAGCCAACGATAACGAATATGGTCTGGCCGCCAGCATCTGGACCCGCGATCTTGATCGCTCCTTGCGGGTCGCACAGGCCATTGACGCAGGCTCCGTGTGGATCAATGATTGGGCGAAGGTGTACGACAGCACGGAGGAAGGCGGGTTCAAGCAGTCCGGCCTCGGGCGTTTGAATGGCCTTGCGGCATTGGAAGACTTTCAGGCGTACAAGCACATCGCCCTGAAGCCTGGAATCAGCCAAAACTAAAGGATTTGCCATGTCGAAACACATTGCCAAAGAACTGATTGACGCGCTCTATGCCGGCGCATCCGTTCCACCCGGTTGCCGGGTCAATCACGCACGAGGCCTGCTGGTCGAGGGGTATTTCAGGGCCACACCCGCAGCCTCCAAGATATCCACCGCCTCGATATTCAATGGACTAGACCATGCGCTACTTGTCCGCTTTTCCAGCTCCGGGGCTGACCCTGGCCTAGCCCAAGACCATGCACAGGCAGAGCCACGCGGGCTCGCGCTAAAGATCGGTGAGCAAGAGCCCTTGGTTCTTGTCGGGCATTCCATCGAAGGATTTCCCGCACGTGACCCTGAAACCTTCCTGGCCTTTCTCAAAGCACTGAAGAACGCAGGTGAACAGCCAGAGGGGATGAACACACATCTAAAAGCAAACCCTGCTGCGCAACGCTTCGGGGCAATGCGCCAGGGCCCCCGCCCGTCCAGCTTCACGGCCTTGGACTATCACATGCTTCACCCTTACCGATTGACGTCCCCAGATGGGGCATCACAAATTGGACGGCTCATTGTGACCCGTCATCATTCTGACTGTACTCAAACACCGGACAGTGGCCCAGACTACCTCGACGAGAGCCTGCAGCGTCAAATGGCCTCACAGCCAGTGGAGATTGCGCTCGTTTTTACACCTGTACCCGCCGAGGTTCAGGCAGACGACCTGACAGCGACCTGGCCTGATAAAAACGACTCTATCGTTCTAGGCCACCTCTTCCTCCAAAGAACAGCATCGGACCAACCGTCTCAGCGGTCTCTCGTGTTCGATCCCTCTATCCTGCCTTCCGGTATGGCGTTTGCCGGGGACCCAATGATCGAAGCACGCATGCAAGCCTATCGAATAGCGGCTGCACGACGCTGCGGTGCGCCTATCAAGGACTGACAGAAAGACAAGCTGAGCAGCGGTGAAACGGCAATATCAGCACAGCAAAATCCCCTTATACACATGCTGCTATAATCCGGCCCGGCAATAAGTGATCCTTTTGCCAACACCTTTTTTGCAAGAAGAATCCTTCATGAACAACACCGTGCCAAGTTTTGGTCGGCGTCAATTTCTCAAAATTCTTGGTGCTGGGGCAGCGTCGCTGTCAGCTACCGCGATGGGACTATCGACAGCCGCCGCTCAAGTTCCTGCTGCTGTCCGGCCCTACAAGCTCCTGCGTGCTAAAGAGACTCGCAACAACTGTACGTACTGTTCAGTCGGATGCGGGATCCTCATGTACTCGATGGGCGATGGCTCCAAGAATGCGAAACCCCGCATCTTTCACATTGAAGGCGACCCGGATCACCCGGTCAGCCGTGGTTCGCTCTGTCCGAAAGGCGCTGGTCTGCTGGATATGATCCATTCCAAAAACCGGCTGCTGCACCCTGAGTACCGTGCACCCGGCTCCAAGGAATGGGTCAAGATCAGTTGGGACGAGGCGACCAAACGTATTGCGCGCCTGCTGAAAGATGACCGCGACGCCAACTTCATTGCCAAGAACGAGAAAGGCCAAGTGGTAAACCGCTGGCTGTCCTCGGGCTTTCTGGCCTCTTCCGCCGCCTCCAACGAAACCGGTCTGCTGGATTTCAAATTCACCCGTGCCTTGGGGATGCTGGGCATCGACTGTCAGGCGCGGCTCTGTCACGCCCCCACCGTGTCGGCCTTGGCGCCCAGCTTTGGGCGCGGTGCCATGACCAATCACTGGGTAGACATCAAGAACGCCAACGTGGTGATCGTGATGGGCGGCAACCCGGCTGAAGCACACCCCGTGGGCTTCAAATGGGTGATCGAGGCCAAGGTCAAAAACAAGGCCAAGGTCATTGTGGTTGACCCACGCTTTAACCGTACCGCCGCCGTCGCTGACATTTTCTCGCCCATCCGCGCCGGTTCCGACACCGCCTTCTTGATGGGCATGGTGCGCTGGCTGCTGGAAAACGACAAGATTCAGCACGACTACGTGCGCTCCTACACCAACGCCAGCCTGATTGTGCGTGACGACTTCACCTTTGACGAAGGCGTGTTCTCCGGCTTTAACCCGCAGACCAAGGTGTACGACAAATCGTCCTGGACCTATGCCCTGGACGAGAGCGGCGAAGTGATGCGCGACATGAGCATGACGCATCCGCGCTCCGTGCTGCAGTTATTGAAAGCGCACGTGGATCGCTACACACCCGAAGTTGTAGAAAACATTACCGGCGTCAAACAGGCAGACTTCCTGCAAATTGCCGAAATCATCGGCTCCTGTTCGGCCAAGAACAAAACCCTAACCTGGCTCTATGCGCTGGGTTGGACCCACCACACGGGTGGTGCACAGATTATTCGTGGCGCAGCCATGATCCAGCTTTTGCTGGGCAATATCGGCATGGCGGGCGGCGGCGTGAACGCCTTGCGCGGCCACTCCAATATTCAGGGCTATACCGACCTGGGCCTGCTGTCCTTGCGTGTGCCAGGCTATATGAACTTGCCCTCGGACAGCCAACAGACTCTGGCGCAATATCTAAGCGAAACCACGCCCAAAGATGTGCTGCCCGGACAAGTCAATTACTGGAAGCACACTCCAAAGTTCTTCATCTCTTTGCTGAAGAATCTGTACGGCAAGCACGCTACACCAGACAACGACTTTGCCTTTGACATGCTGCCCAAGTGGGACCGCAGCTACGACATGCTGGCCTACTTCGACATGATGTATGAAGGCAAGGTGAACGGTTACTTTGCGCAGGGCTTTAACCCGCTGGCCGCGATGCCGGACAAGAACAAGACCTCCAAGGCCTTGTCCAAGCTGAAGTTCCTGGTCATTGTGGACCCGCTGGTCACCGAGACCTCGAACTTCTGGCGCAATGAAGGCCAGTTCAACGACGTCAAGACCGAAGAAATCATGACGGAAGTGTTCCGTCTGCCGTCCAACTGTTTTGCGGAAGAAGACGGTTCCATCGTGAACTCGGGCCGTTGGTTGCAGTGGCACTACGCTGGACAAGAACCTCCAGGTATTGCTCGTCATGACCCCAATATTTTGGGCGAAATCATGATGGAACTGCGTCGTCTGTACGAAGAAGAAGGCGGTGCCTGTCCCGAGCAAGTATTGAGCATGACCTGGGACGCCGACACCTATCACGACCCGCATTTCCCGCATCCGGAAGAAGTGGCCAAAGAGGCTAATGGCTATGCGCTGGCTGACGTTTTCGACGAGAACGGCAAGCAGATTCTGCGCAAAGGCCAGTTGCTGGATAACTTCGCACAATTGCGTGATGACGGCACCACCCAAAGCTATTGCTGGGTCTTTGCGGGTTCCTGGACAGACAAGGGCAACCAGATGGCCAATCGGGACAATACCGATACCGGCTTGGGCAACACCCCCGGCTGGGCCTGGGCCTGGCCTGCCAACCGACGCATTCTGTACAACCGTGCGTCCATGGATGAAATGGGTAATCCCTGGGACCCGCAGCGTCAAATCCTGCATTGGGATGGCAAACAGTGGACCGGGGCGGATGTACCGGACTTCCCGGCCAACTTGCCACCCGGCAGTCCTGCCGCACCCTTCATCATGCTGCCCGAAGGGCTGGGCCGTTTGTTCTCGGAAAAAGGCATTAATGATGGTCCCTTCCCCGAGCATTACGAGCCGGTAGAAAGCCCGATTGCGAAGAACCCGCTGCACGAAAAAGTGACACATAACCCAACGGCGCGGATTCTCTCCAACGATGCCGAACGTATGGGCAACCGTCATGACTACCCTTATGTGGCCACCACCTACTCCATTACCGAGTTGTTCCGACACTGGACCAAGCACTCATACCTGAATGCCATGTTGCAGCCTGAACAGTTCGTGGAGATTGGCGAACAACTGGCGGCAGAAAAAGACATCCGTCACGGCGATACCGTCAAAGTCACCACCAAACGCGGCTACATCACCGCCAAGGCTGTGGTGACCAAGCGCATGCGCACCCTGACCGTTGCCGGTCAGGAAGTGCAGCAAATTGGTATCCCCTGCCACTGGGGCTTTGAAGGTGAAACCCGCAAGGGCTTTCTGGCCAATACCCTGGCCCCCGGCGTAGGCGACGCTAATACGCAAACACCGGAGTTCAAGGCCTTCCTGGTCAATGTCGAGAAAATGAAGGGAGCCACGGCATGAATTCGCAAAACATAGTGCGCCGTTCGGCCACCAACTCCGTCACGCCCGCGCCGCAGGTACGTGACCACCAGATGGAAGTCGCCAAGCTGATTGACGTGTCCATCTGCATCGGCTGCAAAGCCTGTCAGGTTGCCTGCAATGAGTGGAACGACTTGCGCGGCCAGGTTGAGGAAAACGTCGGTGTCTACGACAACCCCAGCGACCTGAGCCCCGATAGCTGGACCTTGATGCGTTTTACAGAACACGAGGACGAAGCAGGCAAGCTGGAGTGGCTGATCCGCAAGGATGGCTGCATGCACTGCGAAGACCCGGGTTGCCTGAAAGCCTGCCCGGTTCCCGGCGCAATTGTTCAATATGCCAATGGCATTGTGGATTTCCAGTCCGACCTGTGTGTGGGCTGCGGTTACTGCGTGGCAGGCTGCCCTTTCGACGTGCCGCGCATTTCCAAGAAAGACAATAAAGCCTACAAATGTACGCTGTGCTCGGACCGCGTCACGGTAGGCCAGGCACCTGCCTGCGCCAAAACCTGCCCAACCGGTGCAATTGCCTTTGGTTCCAAGCAGGAAATGAAAGATCTGGCCCTAAGCCGCATTGAGGATCTGAACGAGCGCGGATATGAAAACGCCGGTCTCTACGATCCTCAAGGCGTAGGCGGCACCCACGTCATGTATGTGCTGCAACATGCAGACGACCCCCAGCGCTATGCCGGTTTGCCCAAAGAGCCACAAATCAGCTCTGTGGTCGGTGGCTGGAAAGACGTGCTCAAACCTGCGGCGGCCATCGCCGGTGCAGTGGCGCTAGCCGGTATGGCTGCCCACTTCATCGGAGTGGGACCCAATAGCGTCGACGAAGACGAGGATCACAGCGACACGGAAACCAAGGCCGTTGAAGGAGGCGATCATGGCCAAGAAAAGTAATCTGGTTCTGCGCACCAAATTCCCCGAACGCCTGTGTCATTGGGCAGTAGTGCTGTGCTTTTTTCTGGCGGCAACATCGGGGCTGTCCTGGTTCTACCCATCCTTTTCCTGGTTGAGTTCCTTTCTGGGCACGCCACAACTAGCCCGAGTGCTGCATCCCTTTCTGGGTATCGCGGTCTTCACCGGGCTTTGCTATATGTTCGTGCGCTTTGTGAAATACAACCTGCCCGCCAAAACAGACCTGATCTGGTTTCGCAACGTCAAAGGTGTGGTCCTGAACAACACCAAACAGCCTTTGAAAATCGGTAAATACAATGCCGGTCAGAAGGTGCTGTTCTGGCTGATCATGCTGTCCATCGTCACGCTGCTGGTATCGGGCCTGATCATGTGGCGTGCCTACTTTGCGGAATTCTTTTCTATCCCCGTCCTGCGCCTGGCTATCCTGATTCACTCGGTCGCCGGAATTGGCTTGATTCTACTGATTCTGGGCCATATCTATCTGGCTATCTGGGTGCGTGGCTCCATCACCGGCATGGTGACGGGCTATGTCTCCAAAGCCTGGATACGTCATCACCATGACCGCTGGCATGAAGAGCTGCAAGCCACCCAAAAAGACGCGAAGGAAGGCAAAGCATGAACGAAGTTCCTGTCCGTCGCTCGGTTCCGTCGGAAGAATCTACTCGACATTTCGACCCCATCTTGCGGCCTGAACTGCATGAGCTCTACACCGCCCGCGCATCCCGATTGCGTGAGCTGGCTCAAGGGCATGAGCTGGAGGCCTATCTGCGTTTGGCGGCGGATGTGGCTCAGGCTCAGGCTCAGGCTCAGGCTCAGGCTCAGGCTCAGGCTCAGGCTCAGGCAGCAGTTTCGCCTGAAAACCGTTCCGATGCAGTGGCCGTTGATCCTGTAGAGATCGCTCGTCAAGGTGCCTGGCTGGCCCATCTGGATGTGCTGCTGAGCCAGCTTGCTCCAGACGCTTCGCCTGCCATCACCCCTCATCTGGATGCCCTGCGTGCCATGAGCGCCCAGGCTCGTCTGGATGCCGGTTTGGCGCTGGCACAAAACCAGTTTGACGCCGTGTCCCAGGCATTGGCTCCTTTCCTGTGGGCCGCCTTGTCGCTGGAAGTCGCCTTGACGGCGCGAGCAGTGCCTCTGCCTGCGACAAATGATGAAGAGTCTGCCAGTTGCCCGGTTTGCGGCAGTGCTCCGGTCGCCAGCCTGATTCACAAAGGCGCCCGCCAAGGCCTGCGCTATCTGCATTGCTCCTTGTGTGAATGCGAATGGCATATGGTTCGCGCCAAGTGCACCAACTGTGCCGATGCAGGCGACCTGGATTACCTGAGCTTCGACACGACCGAAGCCGTGGTGCGTGCAGAAAGCTGCGGGCATTGCCATAGCTATCTGAAAGTCATCTCTCAAGAACGCGAACCCAATGCGGAAAGCGTCGCTGACGATTTGGCTACGCTGATACTGGATGATGCCGCCACTGAAGAAGGCTATGGCCGCACAGGCTTGAACCCCTTTGCACTGCCTGATCAGGCCTTATAGAAAAAAAAGCCCGGATTTGCTGAATGCTGATCCGGGTATTTGTTTGCCAAGTCGCAAGCGGCCCTATAATCAAGAATGATTCCTGTTTAGCCTTCTGTGATCTGACCTTGATGAAAACTTCCCTGCCCCGCTTTCTGCTCAGTGCTGCCACGCTCTGCCTGGCCTTCACACTTCCCGTTCAAGCTCAACAAAGCCAACGCCCCTGGAACGAAACAGCGGGCCCGACCATCGTGGACCAGCAACAAAGCCTTTACCGCTTTGAAACCTTGATCATGGCCTCGGAAGACGGCAAACGTCATTACAAAGTACAGATAGGTACGCCGAACCGGCCTGCGCCCGCACGCGGCCATCCGGTGATTTACATGGTGGATGGCAATGCCGCCATGGCCAGTATTGACGTGGACGACCTGAAAGCCATCAGTGCCCTGTCTGCCCCAGTATTGGTAGCGATTGGCTATGACACTGAAGCTCGTCACGATGTAATTGCCCGCTCCTTCGACTACACGCCTCCCGTTACGGAAAACGGCGTCAGCAAGCCTGTAGAAGTACGGGGTCGTCTAGGAGGTGGCGCAGATATTTTTCTGGACTATATAGAAACGCACATCAAGCCCGCCGTGGAAGAGCGTGAGCCTATTGATCGCTCCCGCCAAACGCTGTGGGGTCACTCGTACGGCGGTCTGTTCACCTTGCATACTCTCTTCACCCACCCGGACCTGTACCAGCGCTACGTCGCTGGCGATCCTTCCTTGTGGTGGCACGATGGCATTCTGGTCAAGACAGCTCAGGCTTTTGATACGACACGGGCAAAAGACAAGCAAATCGCCATCATGGTGGGTGGACAACGTCGCAATACGTCCATGAGCAATGCAGCGGCTCAATGGTCCACGCAGGATTTGGCCAAACATTTGCAGGATGCGGGGCTGAATGTCAGCTACGAGAACTTTAGCGAACTAAACCATGGGCAGATGCTGGCCGCGTCCTTGAAACCGGCGTTACGCATCGCTGCCCAGCCGTGATGCCCGTAAGGCATCACCACTGAACAGAATCAGCGCTCTTTTCTCAAGGGCGCTGGCCCACCCCCACAAAGCCGCCATCGGGCAACTTCAACACATTGAAAGGTGCGGGTTCAATCACCGCCCCCTTGGCGTAAATGCCATCAATAACGGCGCCCATATTATCCAGAGACAAACCAGGCGTAAAAGCTGTCGCCTTGTCCCATCCCCCCTCAGCCGTCTGCACAAACACAGCACCAATATTCATGGGATTGTTGACCGACAGAACAATCGCTTCCTCTCCTGCTTCGCCTGGCAACAAATCCGCAAAAACCAGCAAGCAACCAGCGTGCTCAGCGGGCGTCCGGGTCTCGCACGCCTTGGCCAGATAGGCGATGTCCCAGCCTGGATAGGTTTCGATAAAAGACTGACGCAAAGGATGATCTGCAGGAGAACTGGGTAAAGAGCTCATCAACATCTGCCGCGCCTTGTCCTCACCGATGTTCCAGACCTCCAGCTCCTGGCCAGGGTCAACAGCCTCCTCCGTTTCCTGAGACTTGTCGACCAACATGTCCCGCTCCACCAGATGGCGCACCGCCTCCTGCCCTGGCTTGCCCCAGTACATTCTCATCTCTGTGTCCGGAAAATCATCCGGCGCAAGAGTACCGGCTTCCAGCCGTGCCACCTGGGAGTCTACGGACACCGCCTCGGGAGACCAGATCCGGGTCAACCAGACGACCGCCAGAACAATCAACACCAAGGCCATGCCAATATTGGAACGGCGTACTCTTGCCATCCAGTTCCTGGCGTGGCAGGCCGCCCAGAAGTAGCTCAAACCATAGCCAGCCGCCACCAAAGCAGCCGTCATTGCCAAGACACGAATCGGGGTCCAGCCATATTGATCAACCCGTGCCCAGATTGCCCACACAGCGACGGCCGCCAACACAGGCATCACAAAACCCAGCAAGCGGGCCGAAGCACGCAGCAATGGCGTTGGACTGGCATTCACATCGTCATCCGCCACCACCGAAGACACCAGAGTCGACGCGCCCAATACCGCCGCCACACACAATGCCGACAGTGGCAAACCTTCACCGGTACGCCAGGGCAAAGCCACAATGAACACCACCATCACCACCAGCAAGAAGGGGGTCAGCAAACGCAGCAACTTCAGCAACAATATCGGTGACAAATAGCCACCCTCCGAGTCCGAGGCAACCGCCAGACCTGCCCCCACCAAAGCACCAGACACCACCGCCGCAACGGTAGGCTCCAGCAGCACATCCTCCAAAAGCGTAATACCGACAAAACTGAGCAGAAGATGGCAAGCCATCAACACGCCCCAGGCCAGGCCGCAGAAGAACAGCGCCACCGCCCAGGAGCACACCATGGACCAGCTCACATCAAATAGACGTTGATATTTATTCCAGTCCTGACGCCGCTCCACGACAAGCGCTAAGAACGGCAAGGTAATGGTCGACAACAAGCCTATGGCCACCCACATCTGCGGTGCGCGCCAAAAGAGCTCAACCTCCGCATACCCACCTTGCCCTTCCAGAATCAGCACAGCGCTAACAACGCCCAGTCCCAGAGAGGCCAGCAAGGCTTTGCGCGCAGACACATGCATCAGCAAAGAGAAGGACGCCACCCCAAAAATTCCCACTGCCAACAGCAAGGACACCCAAATATGCTCGCGGGACGCAGGCGCCACCATCAAATTACTGAAGGCCACCCATTCAAGCAGGCCCAGCAAGGCCCCGGCCAGACACAAGGTCAGCGTCCGCCGGTTTTGTAAGGAAGAAAATGAGATCGCAATCATGGTGAGAAAAAGGCAGTCGATTCAACAAGGACAGCATAGGGAGGAACACCATTGCTGACGGCGTCAGGACATAGGGTGATAACCCATGTGATGCCCTGCGGAACCCGGCTAGTTTAGTACGGTGGAGCGCCTCCCTCAGTACTGGGTAGGACTGCTCTTGTAAGCAGAAGTTAGGCTCACAGAAAGACCATACTCAGACTTAAAAGTCGGCGATCAAACTCTGATTTGGTGTAGTCACAGAAAAAACTAGTGCCATCACCGCGCTTCACAGCCGACTTTGCGCATGAGAGCTAACCGCTAGCAGGTCTAGATCTGGGTTATCAGGGTTATGATATTATTAATAATTCAAAATAACCCTTAAGGAGTATATCCATGAGCGTCCTGGTAAGTAGTCCCAGTGTCTCGACCTTGGTGGGTACGCCCAAAGAGGTTAAGGCAAGTTTAGGACGGTCTAAGGCCGAACAAGTTTTGGTACTGGCGTTTGATCACATCAAACCTGCCGCTTTCAAGGCCTTGGCAGAGAACTTCACCAATGTGGCCTCGTCCATGTTCGAGGTTTTACAGGAGCGTCAAGACAAGGAGTCGCTGGAGCGTCTGGCTGAAGTTCTTGTGCCACGTACACCACCCTCTCCTCGCTTGCTGAAAGAAGCCGCTATGCTGGTTCAAGCCCGCACGGCTGTGCTGGAAAGTGGGGATTGGCTTAGTGCTGCTGATGTCGCGCAATTGGCGGGCTTAAGTACCCGCAACCCTAGCGCCCAGCCTAATAAATGGAAGAAGCAGGGGCAGATTTTTGCCATTAATCATGGTGGTGCGGATTACTTTCCCGGCTATGGTCTGGACCCAGCTACCAGCTTCCGTCCAGCCAAGCCTTTGGCTCAGGTTCTGGAGATTCTGGCCGGGCATAAAGATAGCTGGGGCATGGCCTACTGGTTCATGTCCAACAATAGCTTTCTGGGTGGAAAACGCCCTCAAGACTTGTTGATCTCAGCCCCGGAGAAAGTCATTGCCGCGGCTCAAGACGAAGTTCAAGCCGTGGCTCATGGCTAATCCAGCCTCGTCAATAGTGATGGACGGTAAGCCTGCTCCAGAGCAAGGGACGTTCGGCATTCCCGTACCAGGTAGTGAGCTACGGCTGACGTTGATGGAGTGGCCCAAAGGGCAGTTGCTGCATCGTGTCCATCAAGATAAATACTCGGCTGCCCAGTTCAATCCCGGTACGCAAGGCAATGCGCGCTTCAGTCCGATTCAGGACAACAAAGGCAAAGCCATCCCCACCTTGTACGGTGGCACCAGCCGTGACTGCGCCATGATGGAAACCATCTTTCATGACGTCCCGCATGCCGCAGGCTTTAAAAGCTATGACAAGAAGAAGCTGCTAGCCCAGGTGCACTCCATGGTGCAAATCAATGTCCCCTTGATTTTGGTCGATCTGGCCAGCGTCTCCTTGCGGAAGTTGGGTGTGACACGCAAACAGCTAATCGATACAGAAAAAGATCAGTACCCCGCCACGCGCTTATGGGCGGCTGCTATTTATCAACAATGCCCCCAAGCCCAAGGCTTATGTTGGGTGTCTCGGCAAGATGATTCCGCGCGGGCTGTGATGCTGTTTGGGGACCGTATTACCAAAAGCGGATTAAAGCCCCAAGGCCCATCACACAAGTTGAGCGAAGATCCAGCTACCTATGATGCCGTGCTAGATCTAGCTGAACGGATTGGGGTCTTGATTGTTGCAGACAATATGTAAGCCCGGCTCCAACAGTCGATGGGCTGGCCGCTAACTCGCCTTAGCAAATTGACTGCGATGCCAGTCTAAAGATTGCGCACTCGCTTGATCAAAGTCATTTTTCGTTTGGCGCAACGGCTTCCCCTGTAAAGCCTCGTATTCAGTACCCTGCAACTCTACGGATATCTGTACCGTCATACTCTGGGAATCAATCACGATCAAACCAAGATCAAATAGCGTATGGATATCGGCACGTAATAAAAGGCCGTTAGACACCACGTTCGTGTGCTCCCCTTCATAGGGATAAATATGGGCCGCTTCTAATACGGCGGATAAGGTACATCCCGTAATAGCACAGCACCCCTCATACGCACTCATCAATGCTCGACGAAAAGCGGGCTGCCCTCGTCGACGAACGATCTCAGTCATTACTTTTTTTCTGGCATCACTACTATCTGTAGGATCGAAATAGGAAGTCTTTGTCACCTCTGACTCGGCTTCCCTCAAGGCTTCGTCAACCAAACTACTTACCTTACGGACTGACACACCAAGCCGACTGCCTGAAGCTGGGTCCCGATAAATTTCCCAGACCCCATGTTTTTCAGGCTCATACAGCTCAAATCGCCCTCCCCCTAGCATAAACAGGCAATCACAAGCGTAACCCTCGTCTGTTCTACGAGGGTTCTTGTTCCGTTCATAGCCTGTCCGCGCTTTAGAGTTAACGGACATCATGTACAAATCTGATAGATTCTTTGTGTTGTAGTCGCTATCGTGCTCAATAATCCAGCTTCCCACTTCTTTCCGGCTAGCGCTTCCACCTAGCTCTACTACGGCTTGCAAAGCTTTTTGCCAGTACGGACTTTCTTTAGCGCCAACCACTGATTGAGCCTTAGTAGGAGGCTCTCCTGTTATCAGGGTGATCAGTCTGGAACGCACTTCAGACCCTACATTTCCCAAAGGGAGCAGTCCTGCAACCCACGGTAAGCCTAGTTCTCGGCGTACAGCCGAAATATTGGTCATACGGTACTCATAGGCTTTCGCAGTACGGCCAAACCTCCGCGCCAATTCTTTATAGATCTCCGTCTTAACGTAGCGAATACCGTCACGATCGTTATCTAGCATTTTTTGATAGCTCTGTACTGACGCTGCTAGCTCTTCATCACTCCAAGCTGTAGACACTCCTCCTCCCCCTTTTTTATACACTTACGCATCATGACTACGCTGATGCAGATACAGCATCAAGCAAAAGCTCAGACCTCAACAATGAAAAATGTAACATTCGAGGCATATAAGCTAAAGACCTAAAATTGGGCGAAAAAAAACCTGAGCCGGCACAGCACCAGACTCAGGCAAAAGGTTTCCGCTGTTTAGCGGTCTATCAGAATGCGGCGCTGTAAATAGCGAAGGCGTCGTCTTCGGTCACGTCGCGGGGGTTGTTACCCAGCAGACGGGTTTGTTTCATGGCTTCCTGGGCCATACGGCGCAGGTCGCTTTCCTTGATGCCGACTTCGCGCAGTTGGCGCTCGATGCCGGTATCAATGGCGATCTGTTCCATGAAGTTGATGAAGGCTTCGGTCTTGGAGGCCTCATCACCCTGGATGCCGGGGATCAGCACTTCAGCCAGTTCGGCATACAACGGGGCTGCAGCCGGAGCGTTGAAACGCAGCACATGTGGCAGAACCAGCGAGTTCGACAAGCCATGTGGCACGTGAAAAATACCGCCGATCGGGTAAGCCAGGGCGTGTACGGCACCCACGGGGGCGTTCGCAAATGCCTGGCCAGCCAAGGTCGCACCCAGCAGGATGTCCTGACGTGCTGCAGCATCCTTGCCGTTACGACAAACGTGCACCAGCTTGCCGCCAATCAGACGCAAGGCTTGTTTGGCCAGGTTGTCCGAAAGCGGATTTTTCAGGACACGGCTGGTGTAGGCCTCGATGGCGTGCACCATGGCGTCGATACCGGTCGCCGCCGTAATACGGGGAGGCAGGCCCAATGTCAGTTCGGAGTCCAGAATGGCCAGATCTGCGTACAGCTCGGGAGCCACCACGCCGGATTTGGTGGTTTCGCCGGTGGTCACGATGGAAATAGGCGTCACTTCCGAGCCTGTTCCCGCCGTGGTCGGGATCTGCACCAAGGGCAGGCGCGAGCCGCGCACATTATCAATGCCGTACATCTCTTGCAGGGGCTGGTCGGACGCCAGCAGGACGGCCAGCAGTTTGGCCACGTCCATGGATGAACCGCCTCCCAGGCCGACGACGATTTCCGTCTTGGCCTGGCGAGCGCGCTCGGTTGCCTGCAAAACAATGTGCTCTGGAGGATCGGCAATAACATCGTCAATCACTTGCACGCTCCAGCCGTTGGCTTTCAGATCAGCCAGGGCAGGATCCAGCAAGCCGCTTTCGTGCAGGAATCGGTCGGTTACCAGACAAACGCGCTCTTGCGAGAAACGCTTGCGCAGGATCTGACCGAGCCGGGCAGCGGCTCCGCTTTCAACATAAATAGCGGGGGTGGTTCTGAACTCGAATGCCGACATGGGCTTTCTCCTTATGGTATGGCGGGCTGCGGTACTTCGATACGGCCGCGGTCCATCCGGTAGGTGTAATCGATCACATTGCCCGCGTGCTGCAAGTCAGCACCGGACAACAAAGCACTAAAGCCCTCTTTGCTCAGCTCGCCCACCACTTCTGCAATACGCTTGGACAGCGCAGGAGCGACGCCTTCAAAAGGCTCGTCCAGCAAAAGCAGCTTGTCAGCAGTCATCAAGGCACGGCCAATCGCGACCAGCTTTTGTTGACCACCCGACAATTGCAGGGCGCGGCGTGGGCCGAAGACTTTCAATTCAGGGATGATGCGCCAGACACGGTCCAGGCGCTCTTCAATATCCTGGGATTTCAGGGCCCAGGCGGGCAGGCGGATATTCTCTTCCACGCTCAGCTCGGGGATCAGTTTGCGATCCTCGGGGGCAAAACCCATGCCCAGGCTGGTGCGACGGTAGGCGGGCATCTTGGCCAGTTCCTGACCATCAAACATGACCGAGCCATTGTCCACCGCCAGCAAGCCCATCACCGTGCGCATCAGCGTGGTTTTACCCGCACCGTTACGACCGGCCAGGCCCACGATCTGGCCCTGGCGCACCTGCAGGTTTACCTGGCGCAGAATGCTGGTTGGGCCAATACGTACATCCAGATTTTTGACATCAAGCAGCATTATCGGCCTCCTGTTTATTGCGTCCCACCGGCTCGCCGATGATGTATTCACGAACCTGTTCATGGGCCAGCACTTCATCAGGAGTGCCGTTGGCCAGAATAGTGCCGTCGTAGAAAGCCAGCACGCGGTCGCTGTAGCGGCGCACGATTTCCATATCGTGTTCCACAAACAGAACCGTCACGCCCGCATCGCGGACCACTTTCATGACACGGTCCATCACTTCAAATTTTTCGTCACTGGCCACGCCACTGGTGGGCTCGTCCAGCAAGAGCACTTTAGGCTGGGCTACCATGGCCAGCGCGATGTCCAGCAGTTTGCGAATCCCTTCAGGCAAAGTGCCTGCCTGGGACTGGGCGAAGGCGCTCAGGCCAAAACGCTCCAGAATCGCACTGGCTTCGGACAAAGGTTGCTTGGCCACGCCCAAGGCGATTTCCACGTTTTCCAATGCGTTCAGAGAAGTGAACAACTGAGGAATCTGGAAAGAGCGGGCAATCCCCAAACGGGTTACTTCCCGTGGTGGCAAACCCGTGATTTCACGACCGGCAAAAAAGATATTGCCGGAGTCCGGCTTCATATAGCCGGTCAACATGTTCACGAAGGTGGTTTTACCTGCGCCATTGGTACCGATCAGGCCCGTAATGGTTTGCGCATGGATATCAACGGTCATATCGCGTGCAGCGTGGACAGCGCCAAACTGCTTGCACAAACCTTTAGCGGAAATCAAGGGTGACTGACTCATGAGCGGGCCCCTGTCGGTGAAGAAGAATCGGTGGTGTTAGCCGCCTTGTTGCGGCGGTTCAAGATGCTGATCAGGCCACCTGGCAAGAACACAATCAGGGCCAACATGCTGACACCCATCACGATCTGCCAAGTGTTAGGCGCATATTGGTAAGCCAGTGTGCGAATCAGTTCCAGGCTCAAGGCACCCAGGAAAGGCGCGTAAGCATTGCGGGTACCGCCCAGCACAGCAATAAAGATGAACTCGCCCGAGGTGGTCCAGAACGCCAGTTCAGGGTCCACGTGACCGATGCTCAGCGAGGACAGGGCACCGCCCAGACCGGCCAAAGCGGCAGCCAGCACGTAGCTCAGGTGAATATTGCGATAGGCCGAAGCACCCAGGTACTCAACACGGATTTCATTGTCTTTGATTGCTGGTCCCAGACGACCGGCACGGCTGCGCAGAAAGCCTTGCATGGCCCACAGCACAAAACCCACCAGCACCACGGTCAGGACAAACACGCCAGGACGCGACAGGGTTTCTGCAAAAGCACCCCACATGAAGGAAGGCGCATGCACGTTAAAGCCGTCACTGCCACCCAGGCTAGGGTTACGCACCAGCAGGCCGTACATGATCATGGACAAAGCCAGGCTCAGCATGGCAAAGAAAATGTCACGGTAGCGAGCCAGCAAAAAGCCCAGCACCCAGGCCAGCAAGGCAGCGCAAGCAGCAGCGAAGGGCAGCAGGACCAGAGCTTCGCGCCAGTCCAGGTAGTTCATGGCCATACCGACACCATAGGCGCCGATGCAGTAGTACAGACCTTGACCGAAAGAGGCCAGGCCCGAGCGCAGCAAGAGCACCACGCCCAGGGCAACCAGGCCCTTGGCCAGCGCCACAGTAATCAGGAACTGCCAGGACGGCAAGCCAAAGCCCACGATCAGGGCGGCCACCGTAATGACCAGGGCAATCATGCCCTGCTTAAGCGTAATGTTGGTCTTGTTCATATCTTTCGGGCCTCGGCGGCAGCAAACAATCCTTTAGGACGGACGGCCAACACCAGTGCCATTACCGCGTAGATGGAGAAAAGTTCGATTTCGGGCCAGTAATGCACAGCAAAGGAGCGCACCAGGCCAACAATCACGGCCCCAAGAGCGGCACCGGGCAAGGAACCCAGACCACCGATCACGACCACGGCGAAGGCCATCACAATGACCTCAACACCCATGCCGGGAGCGACAGAAATAGTAGGAGCCGTCAGCGCACCACCCAGGGCGGCCAGCGTGGCACCTGCAATAAAGGTCAGCAGGAAGTAGCGTTGCACGTTAATGCCCATGGCCTGGCTGACTTCGCGGTCATGAATCACGGCCAGCAAGATGCGGCCTTGACGCGAATACTTCAGGAACAGGGTCAGGAACAGGCCAGCCAGAATGGCAGCCACAACAATCACAAAGCTGTAGGTGGGGTAGAACAGGTCGCCGAATTCGACGTTACCCAACAAACCATAAGGCTCGGCGATCACGTAAGGATCAACGCCCCAGACCAGCTTGACGGTATCTTCCAGAATCAGGAAGACCGCATAGGTAATCAGCAAAGAGACAACAGGTTCTTCCTGGTAGAAGAAGCGCAGCAAGCCGTATTCAATGACAAGACCCAGGACCAGACCGGCAATAACCGCGGCCAGGATCAGCATCAGATAGCTGCCGTAAGGGCTTTGATCGGTAGAGAGCCACTGCGTCACCATGGTGACGGCGGTATAGGCGCCAATGGTATAGAGGCTGCCGTGGGCCATGTTCAGGATCTTCATCACACCATAGATCAGCGTGAGTCCGACCGCGACCAGAAACAGCCAGGCGGCGTACATGATGCCATCTATTAGGGCAGCAGAAAGAAGAGACATAGTCGGTTTCTGTGGAAATGGAATAAAAAATGCCACCACGCCTTCGGTTCGCTTCCCCTTATGGGAGAAACTTGTACCTTGGAGTGGCCTAGCGGTAAAAACCGGACATGCAAAACAAGATCTTGCATGCCCGGATTTTCAGGGCAGCGTCCTTTTCAGGACGCCTGCTCGGATCAGTACTTCAGACCGCCCTTGATCCAGTCGATGGACTTCACGCCTTCGGGTGGAGTCACTTCTTCAGGTTTGAAGTGACGCAGATCGGTAAAGCTGATCACGCCCTTGTCGTTTTTCACCACGCCCAAGGTCGTGCCTTGAACAGCTTGGTGACCTTGACCCAGGGACATGGTGACGTCGCCCGATGGGCTCTCGAAAGTCAGGTGTTCAAAGGCGCTGACCACTTGTTCGGTGGAAGGAGCTTTGCCTTCGTTGGCAGCCTGGGCTTTTTCGTAAGCTGCTTTCAGACCCAGCAGGGTTTGCGTCATCTTGTAGGATGGGTAGCTAGGATCTGCATTGAATTGCTCGCGGTAGCTGGCACGCAACCAACGGTTCAATTCATTGTCAGGAGCGAAAGCAGCGTGTGGGCCACGAGCACCGATGATGGTGCCGGTAGGGATCTGATTGTTGGCACGGTGAGTCGCCGTTTCACCAGCGGTCAGCACAGTCAGAGTGTTGCGGAACAGACCACGTGGCAGAGCCTGCACCACGAAGCCTTCCAGATCGCCACCCCAGAAGCTGGAGTGAATCACTTCAGGACGAGCGGCCATCAGGGACGAGATTTCAGCATTGTACTGACCGGCGCCCAGCTTAGGCATTTGCGAAGTCTTGGCTTCTACACCGGGTTTGAGGGCTTGCAGTGTGCCTTCAAAATCGTGCCAGGCGTCTTGGCCCCAGGCGTAATTCTGGTTGATACCGGCGTAGCTCTTGAGCTCAGGATTGCGCTCCAGCACAAAGCGGGCAGCCGCCACGTTGTCCATCGTGGCATGGGCCACAGGACGGAACACGTATTTGTAGCTGGCATCTTCAAACAGGCGTGGTGTGCCGCAATCGAAAATCAGCGTCAGTTTTTTCAGCTCTTCAGCAACAGGGGCCACGGCCAGGCAATCACCCGAGGAGATGTAGCCAACCACGATGTCCACGTTCTGTTGCTGAACCAGGTTGCGGTATTCGCTAACCTGTTTGGCCGTACCACCGTTCTCGTCGATAAAGACCAGTTCAATCGGTGCGCCACCCAGACCCTTGGTGTTGTAAGGGGCAGGAACTTTACCGTCGTTCAGTTGAGCAGCGGTCAGTTCAGCGGCGTTCTTGGCAGGCACACCAAAAGGACCGGAGGCAGCGCCGGACAAGAAAGTAACCACACCAATCTTGATGGGTTTGACATCATCAGCGTTGGCCGTCGTGCTGGCCATGATGCCAGCGGTGGCCAGTGTCAGGGCCAAAGTCAATTTTCGTGGGGTTGCAGACAGGATAGACATAGCGTCTCCGTATTTAGCTTATTGTGGGTTTCTGCTGATGGGGCGCTCTCTATATATAAGAGCGGCCCCCTTCGCTGCGCTAGGCGCGGGTATGTATCAACTTACAGCTGCTGACACATGTATTTGATTTCCAGGTACTCATCGATACCGTAGCGAGAGCCTTCGCGACCCAGACCGGATTGCTTGACGCCCCCAAACGGAGCCACTTCGTTGGAAATCAAACCGGTATTGACGCCGACCATGCCGTATTCCAGCGATTCGCCCATGCGCCAGGCACGTGCGTTGTCGCGGGTGAACAGATAGGCAGCAAGACCATATTCGGTGTCATTGGCCATCGCGATCGCTTCGGCTTCGTCTTTGAAGCGGAACAAAGGCGCCACAGGGCCAAACAATTCTTCGCGAGCCACGCGCATGGCAGGCGTTGCATCACCCAGCACGGTGGGCGAGAAGTACGTACCGCCCAAAGGATGAGGAGCGCCACCTTGCAGAACGCTGGCGCCGTGCTCGACGGCATCATCAATCAATTCACGCAGACGGTTGACGGCTTTTTGCTCGATCAGCGGACCTTGCTCCACGCCCTCTTCCATACCGTTGCCCACTTTCAGAGCAGCAACGCGCTCGCTCAAGGCCTTGGCAAAGCGATCGTAAATACCGTCTTGCACCAGGAAGCGATTGGCACACACACAAGTCTGGCCGCTGTTGCGGTACTTGGAAGCCATGGCGCCTTCAATGGCAGCGTCCAGGTCAGCATCGTCAAACACGATGAACGGAGCATTGCCACCCAGTTCCAAAGACAGACGCTTGATGGTGGGAGCACATTGCGCCATCAACAAACGGCCCACTTCTGTAGAACCGGTGAAGGACAGCTTGCGCACGATAGGGCTGGCGGTCAGGACCGCACCCACCACGCGGGACTGGCCGGTGACCAACTGGAACACGCCAGCAGGAATACCCACGCGCTCGGCCAGTACGGCCAGCGCCACGGCGGTCAGGGGAGTCAGGTCGGCAGGGCGAACAATAATGCTGCAACCAGCAGCCAGGGCTGGTGCCACCTTGCGGGTAATCATGGCCGCAGGGAAGTTCCAGGGAGTGATGGCCGCGCACACGCCTACAGGCTGCTTGACCACCACAATGCGCTTGTCCGACTGAGGGTGACCCATCACGTCGCCATACACACGCTTGGCTTCTTCGCTGAACCACTCCACAAAGGAGGCGGCGTACAGCACTTCACCACGAGCCTCGGCCCAGGGCTTGCCCTGTTCCATAGTCATGATGGTGGCCAGGTCATCCGCATTGGCAACCATGGCATCGAACCAGGCGCGCAACAGCTTGGCGCGTTCGTGCCCGCTGCGTGCTTTCCATTCGCGCTGGGCCACTTCAGCATCGCTGATGACCGATTCGATTTCTGCTGTGGCCAGGCTGGCGACATTGGCCAGGCACTCGCCCGTAGCAGGATTAAGAACGGCGAAGGTGTTGCCATCGCCTGCCGAGACCCAACCCTGAGCGGTCCAGGACTGATCTTTAGCCAGGCTGGGATCCTTCAGTTTGCTAATCAATGATGCCGCGATATTGTTCATTATGCTGAACCTGTTTCTCTTATAGTGAACTTGATAGAATTATAGGAGCCGAAAAATCGTGACGTCAACGAATCGGCTTACGGGTTTACCCGTAGAGCATCAGTCACCGTATTTTTTATTCCGGGGGGTTTAAGGGCACAATGTAGCGCTGGCATCAATGCGGCAAATCTGGCCTAATTCAGGACCTGCACGCTTGGTCTGCGGTCTGATTGTCCGTGGGATGCCGCTTGCTGTGCTGACAGACCCTTACCCCTGTTTCCCGAGTTCAGCCCGCCCAGGCGGGCTTAGTGGACTTCCTGTGTGTTGTTATGGAGTTAGTCGTAGTGGAAGAGAAGAAACTGGTTCCGGCTGTAGTACGTGCAGTCACCGTGCTGGACGAATTGGCGGCCTCGCCGGAGCCCCTGTCATTTACGGACCTGGTCAAACGCCTGGGTATGCCCAAAAGCTCTTTGTATGGTCTGTGCACCACCTTGCTGGATCTGCACCTGATTCGTAAGTTGGAAAATGGCAGTTTCACCCTGGGCACACACGTCATGGGCTGGGCCAATGCCTTCCTGTCCCAACTGGACCTGACGCAAGAGTTTTTTGCGGCGTGGGACGATATGCGCGTCTTGCCTGAAGAGACCATTACCCTGTCCATTCTGGATGGTGAGGATGTGGTCTATATCGCCTGCCGAAACGGCACCCGGCCACTGGGTTTTACCTTCCGCGCCGGAATGCGTTTGCCCGCGGTTTATACCGCTACCGGCAAAGCCATGCTGAGCACGCTGCAAGGGCAAGATCTGGAACAAGCCTTGAATCATCCCTGGCCAGAACCGCTGACCGTTCATGGCCCACGCAATAAAGATGATTTGATGGTGGAACTGAACGATGTACAGCGCCTGGGTTACTCCGTAGACGCCTGTGGCGTGCGTGATGGCATGCACTGTTTTGGAGCAGCGGTTTTTGATTCCAATAACCGGGCAGCGGTAGCCGGTGTGGCCGTCAGCTTGTTGACTCAGGAAGCCGATGAAGCCGCACAGCGCCGTGCCGGTGAAGCCATGCGCAAGCTGGCCAACCGTTTGTCAGAGCGCTTAGGCGCATCGCGTAAAGCCTGATGCAGAGCGTCGGACAACGGCGCTTTCAGATATTGGGGCAGCCAAGGCTGCCCGGCAATGCCGTTAGGCCTGAATAACAGCATCACTTGATGTCTTTTGCCTGTTAACAAGACGCCGAGGCGCGCTGCGATGACCTGCCCCACCAGGCCAGCACAATCGCCAATACACAGAGTCCTGCGGTAATCAGGAAAGTGATGGAAAAGGCGCTACTAATCGCCTGTGCAGAGCTCTCCGCCACCACCTGACCGCCCAATAAAGACGCAAATACCAGGGGAAGTAAAGAAGCCCCGGCCATAAAGCCCAAATTGCGCGACAAGCCCAGCAGACCCGACAGCAGGCCTTTATGTTCTTCCACGGCCTGAGCCATGACAGCCGTGTTATTGGCGGCCATAAATAACTGGAACCCGGGCGTGATCAGAACCAGCGCGATGATATAGCCTGCCACCCCAAAAAAGTGAGGGAAAATGGCAAAGCAACACAGCCCCATACCCGACAGCAGCAAACCCAGCATCAGGGTTCGATGTACACCAAAGCGATCCGTAATACGGCCTGCAGGAACCCCGGACAAGGCAGCCGCCAATGGCCCCATCGCCATCACCACGCCGGTTTCAGCCTCTTTTAAACCCAGCCCAAAAAATAGAAAAAACGGCCCGACCACCAGGGTAGACATCATGATGGCACCCACCAGCAGATTCATGCTGAGCGAGCTCACCAACGCGCGTTCCCCCAGCAAAGTGACAGGCACCAAAGGGCGAGTCGCCTGTCGTTCGGTTCGGATAAACAGCCACAGCGACACGACACCCGGAATCAGCCAGATCCAGGGCTGGATGGCCAGCCCCACCTTGCCGCCAGTGGCCAGTAAAGAGAAACATAGCAAGGTGATGAACAACCAGACACTGCCTGCCCAATCCATGCTTTGAGCAGAGCCACCAGTTGCTTTCTCATGGGGAACACCGCGTAAGGCCAATACCCATAATCCTGATCCTGCCAGCCCCAGCAAGACAAAGGCGGCACGCCAACCCAGGGCGCCGATTAACACCCCTCCCAAGGACGGCCCCAGAGCTGTGCCTATCGCTGACATGGTTCCCATCAAGCCCATCACTGTTCCCAGCCGCGCTTTGGGTACCAAACCTTTAGCCATCGACAGGGGCAACGCCATCAAGATAGCCGCTGCCAATCCTTGCAACGCACGAGCGGCAATCAGCCACCCCAGGCTTGGAGCCCCTGCACACAGTGCCGAGGCCAAGGTGAACAGCGCCAAACCCGTTAACAAGACACGCCTATGCCCATATAAGTCTCCCAGACGACCCACAAGCACAATCGTGACCGTCACCGCCAGCAGATACGCCAGCACGACCCACTGAACCTGCTGGACGCCTGCCGAAAATACCCGGCTCAGGGTGGGCAAAGCCACCGTGACAATACTGGTCCCCAAAGAGGCCAGCAAAATAGAACCAGCCAAAGCAAGCAGCAAACCCGTGCTGCCCGTCGATATCATTTGTTTTTTCATGTCCAACTTCTTGTTGTCAGAGGGGTGTTCACCTACTATGCAACTTAAAGCCAACTTGAGGTCAAGCATGAAACTGATTGATATTGGGGCCCTATCCAAAACCAGTGGAGTCAGCACCTCCACATTGCGCTACTACGAGGAAATTGGCTTGATCCAGTCACCGGCCCGCAACGGCCTGCGGCGCCAATATAGCGAAGACACCCTGGTACAGTTGGCGGTGATCTCCTTAGGCAAAGCAGCGGGGTTCTCACTGGAAGAAATCGGCAAAATGTTCGATAAAGACACACCTTCCGATCTCCCCCGCCCCACTTTGCAACAACGCGCAAATGACATTGATCGCCAAATTCGTCGAATGAAAACCCTAAGCCATATGCTGCGTCATGTTGCCCAATGCCAGGCCCCCTCGCACATGGAGTGCGAGCGTTTTCGCAAGCTGCTGCGTGTGGCTTGCCCAGCAATCCCGGCTGCCCCCAACACGGCCCCAGACACCGAGCAATAGTCCCATACAGCACTAAAAACCACAGCACTGCCCCTGCCCAGTCCAGCGCCCAGCTACAATAGCTATTCTCTTTATTTCAGGCAGTTTTTGTGAGCTCCCCCATCGTGCCCTCTACTTCTTTCAGTACCCTCCCCCTGCTTCCTGCCTTGCTCGAAACCCTGGATAGCTTGGGCTTTGAAAAGATGACGGCCATTCAGGAGCAAAGCCTGCCGCTGATTCTGCAAGGCCGTGATCTGATCGCCCAAGCCAAGACCGGCAGCGGCAAAACCGCCGCATTTGGCCTGGGTCTGTTGCAAACCCTGAACCCCAGCAAGCTGACACCACAAGCCCTGGTGATCTGCCCCACGCGCGAGCTGGCCGACCAGGTCACCACCGAACTGCGCCGTCTGGCCCGCCAGATTCCTAACGTGCGCATGCTGACTCTGTGTGGCGGCGTGCCCTCGCGTCCGCAAACCGAAGCCTTGCGCAACGGTACCCACGTAGTGGTGGGAACGCCTGGCCGAATTCAGGATCATCTGGAACGCGGCAATCTGGACCTGTCCGCCCTGAAGACCCTGGTGCTGGACGAAGCCGACCGCATGGTGGATATGGGCTTTCATGACGATATTGTGGCCATTGCCTCGCACTGCCCGCCCCGTCGTCAGACCCTGCTGTTTTCGGCCACCTACCCGGACAATATCCGCAAGCTCAGCGCCCGCTTTCTGAAAAACCCCGCAGAAGTCAAAGTGGAAGCGCTGCACGATGCCAGCCAGATCGAACAGATTTTTTACGAAGTTCACCCCGAGCACCGCTTGTCTGCCGTGGTGACACTGCTGGAACATTTCCGCCCC
The DNA here is from genome assembly GCF_026344135.1 of Alcaligenes parafaecalis. Taxonomy (NCBI): domain Bacteria; kingdom Pseudomonadati; phylum Pseudomonadota; class Betaproteobacteria; order Burkholderiales; family Alcaligenaceae; genus Alcaligenes; species Alcaligenes parafaecalis. The sequence goes on from NZ_JAPKNA010000006.1 coordinate 190,487, forward strand.
GCCTCTACCCTGATTTTCTGCAACACCAAAATGCGTTGTCAGGAAGTGGTGGAAGAGCTGCAATCCGAAGGCATCCAGGCCCTGGCCTTGACCGGCGATCTGGAACAGCGTGATCGCGACGAAATTCTGGTGCAGTTTTCCAATCAAAGCTGCGCCGTACTGGTGGCGACCGATGTGGCCTCTCGCGGTCTGGATATCCAGAACCTGGGTGCGGTCATTAACGTGGATGTCACCAAGGACAGCGAAGTGCATATCCACCGCGTAGGCCGTGTTGGCCGTGGTGATCAGAAAGGCCTGGCCTTGAACCTGGTCTCGCGCAACGAACTGCGTTGGGTCAAGCTGATTGAAGACTTCCAGGGCCGTGAAGTGAAATGGGGCAATTTGAAAGGCTTGCGCTCCCAATCCAAAGAGCCGCTGCGCGCGCCCATGATGACGCTGGAAATTCAGGGTGGGAAAAAAGACAAGCTGCGTCCCGGCGATTTGCTGGGTGCCTTGACGCGTGATGTAGGTCTGAAAGGGGATCAGGTCGGCAAGATTGCGATTACCGACGCCCGCTCCTACGTGGCTCTGGATCGTGGGATTGCCCGTCAATTCTTTGACCGCATTGCAGAGACCAATATCAAAGGCCGCCGCTTCCGCATGCGCTTTGTGGAAGATAAGTAAAAAGGGCTGTCCCAGAGGCAAAACCAAGAACCGGCAACGTCGATAAAAAAGCCTCGTGCTCATAATAACTAGTGCCGTTGCCGAGTCAAAAAACTGCTGTCACCCATGCCAGAAGATGAAGGCTATCCGCTTGCCAAGCCAGGTTTTAAAATAAAACTCGCGGCACAAAGAAAAATATATAAACTACAGACCAAGGCAATAGGTACTGCGAACTCGCGTCTGTTTTCACCAAAGAAATCAGAAACACACAAGAGCCAGGAAAAACAGACAATCGCCTTGAAATCATTAGCCAATTAACAAGTCGCAAACAAAAGGAAAAGCCATGAGCAACCACATTTTTTCCGCTACTGCTACGTTAATCGACCAACTAAAGATTGAATGCACAGCAAGGGATTCCTCGTTTTTCCTGACTGAACCGGGCAAGCAAAGCGATGCAAATAGTGGCATGACTCCCTTGGAGGCGCTGCTTTCAGCCATTGGTGCCTGCAAATGCATTGCTGCAAAAGCTTTTGCAAAGAGTCAAAAAATTGACTTAATCGACATCAAAGTCAAGATGGACGGTGAAATAGATACCGATGGATTCTATGGAATCAACAAAGAAGCAAAAATGGGATTTCATAAAATCACATCCCAATACTATATTCAGGCCAACAACAGTGATGAAGAAATAAAAGAGTTTGTCAGTTTCATTGAAAGAACCTGCCCAGTTCTGGACACAATAATAAATGCACCTGAACTCTCAAACGAGATCAACATTATCAAAAAATAAGATAAAGTCCGTCTTCTTATAGAAAATGTCGTAGCCTGTGTGAGTGACTACATACAGGCTATTTTATTGGGCGCCTGTTTCAAATGACTGACCGCTGAAGGTCCCGAACCATGCCAGCGTGCCAGCTCCCGTATACGCTCTATCAGGCTGGCAGCGGCTTCACTCATGCTGCCGGTCTCTCGTGGGTAGGCCATCAATAACTCGCAGCGCGGGCCACCGCCGATCAAGGGCCGCGACACCACATTCTTGGGCATGAAGTATTCCGCGTAAGTCGGCAGCAAGGTGTAGCCCAAACCGGCCGCCACCAGATTAATGCTCATCAAGGGGTTGGCCGAGTTATAGGTGTGCTCGGGCACAACCTTATGGTGGGCCAGATAACGAGCCAGCACATCGTGCATGGAACGGCCATAGGAGCGGTCCACCGCAATCATGGGCAGGCGGTTCAAGCGCGCGGGCGGGATCAGGCTATACGCTTCCAGGCGATGGCCTTTAGGCAGATAGACTCGCAAAGGCTCATCCAGTACCACCTCGCTACAGACATTGCTTGCCCGCACCGGACCGCGCATAAAACCCAGATCCAATTCCCCTCGGGCCATGGCCCCTTCCTGCTCGTTGGACGTCAGACTGCGCAGCACCACATCCACCTGCGGAAAAGCAGCACGGAAAGCGGGCAAGACTGCCGGGAAAATACGGACTTCTGCCGCGGGCACAAAACCTATCGTCAGCACTTCCCTGGCTTGCGAAGCCGCCTTGCCGGCACGTATCACCGCCTCGTCTACTTTCTGCAAAATCTCGCGGGCATCATCCAGGAAAACAGCCCCCGCTTCTGTCAGCTCAACTTTGCGACGAGTCCGGTTCAGCAAGGGATAGCCAATCTCTTCCTCCAGATTACGGATCTGCTCGCTCAAGGAGGGTTGAGAGGTGTAGAGCCGCTCGGCAGCACGGGTGAAATTCAACTCTTCCGCGACTGCAACGAAGTAACGCAAGTGTCGCAATTCCAAGTTTGTCTCCTGTCAAATTAGTCGCCCTCTGCCCGGCTCGGACCCGAACAGCATCTGGCTCGGCCTGCGGTATCTCACCTGAACAGGCCGTTCTTGTAAGCACTATTGTCGCTGCTACCAAGACTTCAAAAACAGCTTCGATTCTCATTGCTGCAGCGCAGCAATTGAAGCTCACGTAAACCCTATGTCTCTGTAAGACCGCATCAATATTGGACTTCAGACTTAAGCCCTATCCATACCAGGGTTTTAAAGCGGACTTATCGGGTTTGCCGATCACCCGATCTAAAGCAAGTATTGGTCGGATTCATTTCAAGCTTCTACATTTTGCCGTTGGCGACAAAAACCTGTTTTGCAAAAGCACGCATTGCAATAGCGAGGAGCAAGCGATGGGAATCAACCCTGAAAAAATCGAAGCCTTGGTCGATGCACGTAATGGACGCGTTACCCCTTCCATTTACACCGACCCGGATATTTATGAGCTGGAGCTGGAACGCATCTTTGGCCGCACCTGGCTGTTTTTGTGTCACACCAGCCAGATTCCCAAAGCGGGAGACTTCTTCAATACCTATATGGGCGAAGACCCGATTATCGTGGTTCGTCAAAAAGACGGCTCGATCAAGGCCTTTCTGAACCAATGCCGACACCGCTCGATGCGCGTGTCCTATGCCGACTCGGGCAATACCAAAGCCTTTACCTGTCCCTACCACGGCTGGAGTTATGGCACCAACGGCGATCTGGTGGATGTACCGCTGGAACCACGCGCCTATCCGCAAGGCTTGTGCAAGGAAAAGTGGGGCCTGCAGGAAGTGACCCGCGTCAAAGTATACAAAGGCCTGGTCTTTGGCAATTGGGACGCCACCGCCCCTGATCTGGAAGAGTACATGGGCGACATTGCCTGGTACCTGGACGGTGTGCTGGACCGGCGCGAAGGCGGTACCGAAATCATTGGCGGTGTTCAGAAATGGACCATTGAATGCAACTGGAAATTCCCCGCCGAGCAGTTCGCGTCTGACCAATATCACGCCCTGTTCTCGCATGCGTCTGCCGTGCAAGTGCTGGGCCAGAAACCTGGTGATGAGGACAAGGCACTGGGCGCTGGCCAAACCGCACGCCCGGTCTGGGAAACCGCCAAGGACGCCGTTCAATATGGCCAACGCGGCCATGGCAGTGGCTTCTTCTTTACCGAGCAGCCCGACGCCAACGTATGGGTAGATGGCGAAGTTTCACAGTACTTTCGCGACACCTATGCCGAAGCCCACGAGCGCCTGGGCGAAGTGCGTGCCCTGCGTCTGGCCGGTCACAACAATATGTTCCCCACACTGAGCTGGCTGAACGGCACGGCGACACTGCGCGTCTGGCATCCACGTGGCCCGAACCAGGTGGAGGTCTGGGCATTTTGTATTGCCGATGCCGCCGCTCCCGACGATGTGAAGGCCGCCTTTGAACGCAGCGCCACCCGCGCCTTTGGCCCCGCCGGTTTCCTGGAGCAGGACGACTCCGAGAACTGGGCTGAAATTCAGAAAATCCTGCGTGGCAAACGCGCCCGTGGCACTCAGTTGTGCATGGAAATGGGCTTGGGTAACGAGGGTCTGCGCAGCGATGGCGTGCCAGGCGTTACCAACTACATCTTCTCCGAAACAGCCGCTCGCGGTCTGTACAAGTACTGGGCCGACCTGATGGTGTCCGAGACCTGGGATGAAGTACTGGAGCGCAGCCGCATCTATGAAGAGGAGTTGGTGAAATGAGCGCCGTCATTGAAGAACCGACCCAAACAGCCATCGTCGACATGCAACTGCATCATGAAATTGCCGACTTCCTTTACATGGAAGCCGAACTGCTGGACGACTGGCAATTTCGCGATTGGCTTGACCTGCTGTCTGAGGACATTCACTACCACATGCGCAGCACCAGCAATGCACAAACCCGTGATCGCCGCCGCAGCGTGCAACCGCCGACCACCTGGATTTTCAACGACAACAAGTTCCAGTTGGAGCGTCGCGTTGCCCGCCTGGAAACCGGCATGGCCTGGGCGGAGGAGCCGCCTTCGCGCACCCGCCACTTTGTCAGCAACCTGCGTATCCGCCCCACCGCCGACGGCCAGGGTTACGAGATACGCAGCAACTATATCCTGTACCGCGCCCAGAAAGAAAAGGACGAGACCTGGTACGCCGGCAAGCGCCTGGATTATGTACGCCGCGCAGACAAGCGCTTTGGTTGGGAATTGTATGAACGCGAGATCGTTCTGGATCAAGTCGTCATTACATCCCACAACCTGAGCGTTCTGTTCTGACCCTGCTCACTTTCCGATGTTGATTGATATGACACGCATTACCGCATGTGAAACCGGTGCCCTGGCCGATGGCGAGGCACTGAAGATAGACACTCCCGACCGCCAGATTGCCCTGTTCAATATTGATGGCACCTTCTATGCAACAGACGACCGTTGCACTCATGGCAACGCGTCCATGTCCGAAGGCTATATCGAGGACGACGGCACCGTGGAGTGCCCGCTGCACGCTGCCCGTTTCTGTCTGAAAACGGGCGCTGCCCTGTGCCAGCCCGCGACCGAGGCGTTACGCACCTATCCGGTGATCATCAGCGAAGGCATGGTCTATATCGATCTGGAGGCCCAGGCATGAATGGCTGGCTACAAAACGAAGTCGCCTTGATTACCGGCGGCGGTTCAGGCCTGGGTCTGGCATTGGTCGAGCGCTTTTTAAAGGAAGGCGCATCCGTGGCCGTGCTGGAGCGCTCGGCAGAAAAATGTGCCGATCTGGAACAGAAGTTCGACGGCAAGGTGCTGGCCATCCAGGGGGATGTGTGCAGCGCAGCCGACAACCAGAACGCCGTGGAGGCCACGGTCGCCCGCTTTGGCAAGCTGGACTGCTTTATTGGCAATGCCGCAGTCTGGGACCATGGCGCTAGGCTGATCAACATCAGCATGGAGCAACTGGACAAAGGCTTTGACGAGCTGTTTGCCATCAACGTCAAAGGCTATCTGCTCGGTGCCAAGGCGGCGGCAGCCGAACTGGTCAAATCCTGCGGCAGCATGATTTTCACCTTGAGCAATTCGGCCTTTTACGCCGAAGGCGGTGGCCCGCTTTATACCGCCAGCAAACATGCCGCGGTCGGTCTGATTCGTGAACTGGCTTTTGAGCTGGCGCCTAAAGTCCGTGTCAACGGCGTGGGGCCTTGCGGCATGAAAACCGATTTGCGTGGCCCGCAAGCCTTGGGGCAGCAAGATACGCGCATCATGGATTCGCGTTCACCGGATGCCATCAAAGCAATCCTGCCCCTGCAATTCTTTCCCGAACCTGAAGAATTTACCGGCCCCTTTGTGCTGCTAGCCTCGCGCCAGAACAACCAGACTCTGACCGGCGTCATGATCAATGCCGACGCAGGTCTGGGAGTACGCGGCATACGCAATGTGGCCGGTGGACTGGAGCTGTGATGCAGACACCCCATATTGTGATTATTGGTGGGGGACAGGCCGGTGCCACGGCTGCCGCTGAACTGCGCCGCCGTGACTTTGCCGGACAGATCACCCTGGTCGGAGAGGAACCCCACCTGCCTTACGAACGTCCGCCCCTGTCCAAAGACGCCTTGCTGGACCCGGACAATGTGCAGCTGAACCTGCATCCAGCCAGCTTTTACAACGAGCAGAGCATCAGCCTGAAATTGGGTATCCGTGCCGAAGCGATTGACGCTGAACAAGGCTGCATCACCCTGTCCAACGGCGAAACTCTGCAATACGACAGCCTCTTGCTGGCAACGGGCGCACAAGCCCGACGTCTGCCCGAACTGGACGCGCTAGGTTCGGTATCGCATGTTCTGCGCACCCTGGACGATGCCAACCGCATTCGCGCTCAGCTCAAACCTGGCAGCCATGTGCTGGTGGTCGGTGCCGGTGTGATTGGCCTGGAGCTGGCATCCAGCCTGGTCGCTTTGGGTGCCACGGTGGAGCTGATCGATCCGGCTAGCCGCATCATGTCGCGCAACGCACCGGAAGTCCTCAGCCAGTATCTGCAGACCGTGCATGAAGCTCGCGGCGTGCGCTTTCACCTGGGCACACAGGTCAGCAAGGCCCGCCTGGACGAAGAACAGAAAGTGGCGCTGACACTGAGCAATGGCCAGCAACTGCAAGGTGATCTGCTGATTTACGGTGTCGGTGTGACCATTGATACCCGTTTGGCCGATAGTGCCGGACTGCACACCGAACAGGGTGCAATTGTGATTGATGAACACGGCCGCAGTTCCCAGCCTGCCATTTATGCCGCGGGAGATACCACCGTGCAAATTGGTCTGGATGGCCGCTGGCAACGACAGGAGACCTGGGAGAACGCCAACCGTCAGGCTTGCATGGCCGTTTGCCACATGCTGGACCAGGAACCTGCCCAGGCCAGCCCAGCCTGGTTCTGGACAGACCAGTGCGATCTGAACATTCAATTCGCCGCAGACATGGCCGCTGCCCATTGGATCCTGCGCGGCAAGCTGGACACGCCTCCTTTTGTCCTGATTGGTCTGGACCCTGAAGGGGCCATTTGCGGTGCCATCACCGTCAATCAGGGCCGCGATATGCGCCCGCTTAAAGAGCTGATTGAACACCGGGCCGTCCTGCCGCTGGAGGTATGGAACGACACCGCCCAGAACCTGCGCAATCTGGCCAAACAAGTCGCGCAGGCAGCAAACAGCCACACCACCCTCGCCGCCTTGACTGGCGAAGCGGCGGCACCCGTACACCCATAATCAGAATCAGGAGACTGACATGCTGGCACACCTGGAGTGTCTTTCACACACGCCGTTGCTGGGGCATCACGACCCGGCTCAAGCGGTACTGGACGAGGTCTTTGCGGTACAGAAAGCCGCCCGCGAACGGATTGCGGCCTTCAAGCCTGATCTGATCGTGCTGTTCACCCCCGATCACTTCAACGGCTTTTTCTACAACGTCATGCCCAGCTTTTGCATAGGCACGGGCGCGCATGCCATTGGCGATTTTGACAGCCTGGTCGGACGCCTGGATGTGCCCTTCGAGCTGGCCACACAATGCGCCACCCATGTGATCAATAGCGGCGTGGACGTGGCCATTTCACACGATATGCAACTGGATCATGGTGCCGCCTACCCACTGGAACATCTTGTGGGCAGTCTGGATCAGTACCCCGTCATCCCGGTTTTTATCAACTCGGTTGCCGCCCCTTTGCCGACCTTCAAGCGTGCCCGTTTGCTGGGCGAGGCCATCGGGCAATGGGCCCGCTCTACCGGCAAGCGCGTGCTGTGGATCGGCTCGGGCGGCTTGTCGCATCAACCTCCCGTACCCGTCTACGCCGAAGCCCCCGATGCCGTACGACGCTCGCTGGATGGTGAAGGCTACACGCTGTCGCCCGAAGCCCGTGCCGCCCGCACACAACGCACGATCGATGCTGGCAGAGCCTTCACCCAGGACCCTTCTGTTCTGCATCCGCTCAACCCCGAATGGGACCAGAACTTTCTGGATCTGCTGCAAACGCAGGGCTATGCCCAGCTCGATGAGGTCGCCAACGACGACGTGTCCACCCTGGCAGGCCGAAGCGCCCACGAAGTCAAAACCTGGGTAGCCGCCTTTGCCGGGCTGTCGGCCTATGGCCCTTACGAAGCAGGACATCGCTACTACCGCGAAATTCCGGAGTGGATTGCCGGTTTTGGCGGCCTGTCTGCCCATCCCAACAAGAACTGAAATCAACCACAACAAAACATCAGGAGATTGTCATGAGTCTGAATGAATCTGATTACAGCCGTTTCGCGACCGTGGTCGAGGAAGGCAAAGAACTGCGCATCCACTACAACGACCTGGGTCAGGGCGAACAGACGGTTGTCATGCTGCACGGCTCGGGCCCCGGTGCCACCGGCTGGGCCAACTTCAATCGCAATATTGAGTCGCTGACCCAGGCTGGTTATCGCGTCCTGCTGATCGACTGTCCTGGCTGGGGCAAGAGCGATTCCATTGTCAACAGCGGCTCGCGCTCCGACCTGAACGCCCGTGTGGTGAAAAACATTATTGACCAGTTGGGCATAGACAAAATCCACATGCTGGGCAACTCCATGGGCGGCCATAGCTCGGTTGCCTTTGCCCTGACCTGGCCTGAGCGCGTTGCCAAGCTGGTCCTGATGGGTGGCGGCACAGGTGGCATGAGCCTGTTTACCCCCATGCCCAGCGAAGGCATCAAGCTGCTGAACGGTCTTTACCGCGAACCCACGCTGGAAAACCTGAAGCGCTTTAACAATGTGTTCGTATTCGACGCCAGCGTGCTGACTGAAGAGCTGCTGCAGGCCCGTCTGAACAATATGCTCAGCCGCAAGGACCACCTGGAAAACTTCCTGAAGTCCCTGGAAGCCAATCCCCGCCAGTTCCCCGATTTCAGCCCGCGTCTACCCGGCATTACCGCCCCTACCCTGATCATATGGGGCCGTCAGGACCGTGTTGTACCTTTCGATACCGGCCTGCGTTTGCTGGCTGGCATTCCCAACTCCGAGTTGCACGTCTACAACCAGTGCGGTCACTGGGCGCAGTGGGAACATGCCGAGAAATTCAACCAGCTGGTTCTGGATTTCCTGGAGCGTTAAGATGAATACGGCATCCAGCGATCTGCTTGATACCCTGGCCAGCCGACTGCGCCAGGCCGAGAGCAGCAATCAGTCCATAGACCCGATTCGCAGCCTGATTGGTGAAGACAATGCCGAGGCGGCCTACACCATCCAACGCATCAATATTGCCCGTGGACTAGCCCAAGGTCGTCGCCTGACGGGCCGCAAGATTGGCCTGACCAACCCCAAGGTCCAGCAGCAACTGGGCGTGTCGCAACCCGACTTTGGCGCCCTGTTTGCCGACATGGCCTATGGCGATGGCGAAACCGTCCCTGTCGAACGTGTCCTGCAACCCAAGATCGAGGCCGAAATTGCCCTGGTACTGGAGCGCGACCTGCCCCATGCCGACACCAGCTTTGGCGATGTCGCCGCAGCAGTAGGCTGGGTCATGCCCTCTTTGGAAATCGTGGGCAGCCGCATTGCCAACTGGGATATCCGCTTTGTGGATACCGTGGCCGACAACGCCTCCAGCGGCCTGTACGTGCTGGGCGGCCCCGCCCGTCGCCTGGACGGCCTGGACCTGCGCAATGCCCGCATGAGCCTGCATCGCAATGGGGAACTGGCCTCCAGCGGCAGCGGTGCCGAATGCCTGGGCCACCCCTTTAATGCCGCCGCCTGGCTGGCCCGCACCATGGCCAAACTGGGCGAACCGCTACGGGCCGGCGATCTGATTCTGACCGGTGCATTAGGCCCTATGGCTCCCGTCGCCCCCGGCGATCACTTTGAAGCCGTGATCGAGGGCATAGGCTCGGTATCCGTCACCTTCAGCGCAGGCTAAGTCCTCTTTGTACGGAGTAACACACATGACAAACCCCAACGGCATTGCCGTCGCCATCATTGGCTCGGGCAATATCGGCACCGACCTGATGATCAAGGTGATGCGCCAAAGCAAACACCTGAAAATGGCCGCGATGGTCGGGATCGACCCGGCCTCCGATGGCCTGGCCCGTGCGGCCCGCCTTGGCGTGCCCACCACCCACGAAGGACTGGACGGGCTGTTGAAGCTGCCCAACTTCAAAGACATTCGCATTGTGTTTGATGCGACCAGCGCAGGAGCCCACGCCCGTCACAATGCCGTCCTGCAAGAGCATGGCATCCAGGTCATTGACCTGACCCCTGCGGCTATCGGCCCCTACACCATCCCGGTCGTGAACCTGGACGACAATCTGGAGGCGCCCAACATCAATATGGTCACCTGCGGCGGGCAAGCCACTGTCCCCATCATTGCAGCGGTCTCGCAGGTGACCCCCGTGCACTATGCCGAGATCATCGCCTCGATCTCGTCCAAATCCGCCGGTCCGGGCACCCGCGCCAATATTGACGAGTTCACTGAAACTACCAGTAAAGCCATGCAGGTCGTAGGCGGTGCCACCGTGGGCAAGGCCATTATTGTGCTCAACCCGGCCGAGCCGCCTTTGCTGATGCGCGATACCGTCTACACCCTCAGCGATCCGGGCAAGGAAGCGGAAATCGAGCAGTCCATCCAGCGCATGGCCGACAAGGTTCAGGCCTACGTGCCCGGCTATCGCCTCAAGCAAAAAGTGCAGTTCGATGTAATTCCCGAGGACAAGCCCATCAATGTGCCCGGTCTGGGATGGCGCTCCGGCCTGAAAACTTCGGTGTTTATCGAGGTGGAAGGCGCCGCACATTATCTGCCTGCCTATGCTGGCAACCTGGACATCATGACTAGTGCTGCGCTGGCCTGCGCCGAGCGACTGGCCCAAACCCGCCTGCTCACGCAAACCGCATGACACGCAAGGACATCACAATGGCACACGATCCCAACAAGAAGCTCTTTATTTCCGACGTGACCCTGCGCGACGGCAGCCACGCGGTGCGTCATCAATACAGCCTGCAAAACGCCATGGATATTGCCCGTGCCCTGGATCAGGCCAAGGTCGATTCCATCGAAGTGGCCCACGGCGACGGGCTGTGTGGCTCCAGCTTCAACTACGGTTTTGGCGCACACACCGACCTGGAATGGATTGAGGCCGTAGCCTCAGTCATTACCCATGCCAGGATTGCCACCTTGCTGCTGCCAGGCATTGGCACCATTCACGATCTGAAAGCCGCTTATGACGCCGGTGCCCGCATTGTGCGGGTGGCCACGCACTGTACCGAGGCCGACGTCAGCAAACAGTACATCGAATATGCCCGCAATCTGGGCATGGACACGGTGGGCTTTCTGATGATGAGCCACATGACTACGCCGCAACATTTGGCCGAACAAGCCAAGCTGATGGAAAGCTACGGGGCGACCTGCTGCTATGTGGTCGACTCGGGCGGGGCCTTGAACATGAACGATGTGCGCGACCGTTTCCGCGCCTTCAAGGATGTGCTCAAACCCGAAACCGAAACCGGCATTCACGCCCACCACAACCTGTCCCTGGGTGTGGCCAACAGCATTGTGGCCGTGGAGGAAGGCTGCGACCGCATTGATGCCAGCCTGGCAGGCATGGGGGCCGGAGCCGGCAATGCCCCGCTGGAAGTGTTTATTGCTGCCGCCGCACGCATGGGCTGGAACCATGGCACGGATCTGTACACCCTGATGGACGCAGCAGACGACATTGTGCGCCCCTTGCAGGATCGCCCAGTGCGCGTAGACCGCGAGACTCTGGCCCTGGGCTATGCAGGCGTATACAGCAGCTTCTTGCGTCACAGCGAAGTAGCCGCCCAGAAATACGGCCTGAAAACCGTGGACATTCTGGTCGAGCTGGGCAAGCGCCGCATGGTTGGCGGCCAGGAAGACATGATTGTGGACGTGGCTCTGGACTTGCTGCAACGACAAGCCGCGACGGCCTGACTCCGGAACTCTAAAAAAGCTCTACCCCGACTCACCGCCGCTTTAACACGCGGTGAGCGGATTTCTGCGCCCTGAATTCGGGGCGGGCAGGTCGCAGAAGCAATAAAAAAAACGTCCCGGTCAACCGAGGAGACATTGCAATGACACAAACCCACGGCCGCAGGCACGCGGTCATCACGGTGGCGATCTGCTTTCTGATCGCCGTTATCGAAGGCATGGATATTCAAGCTGCTGGCATTGCCGTTAAAGGCGTGGCAGCCGAGTTTGGACTGGATAAAACTTATCAGGGCTATTTTCTAAGCGCAGGCATTCTAGGGCTACTGCCCGGTTCCCTGATGGGCGGGCGCTGGGCAGATAAATACGGTCGCAAAGCCGTGTTGATTGCCTCGGTCGCCATCTTTGCCCTGTTTACCTTGTTCACCGCCTGGGTCAACAGCATGGCCACCCTGTTGCTGGTGCGCTTTCTGGCCGGTGCTGGTTTGGGCGCAGCCATGCCCAACCTGATCACCTTGGCTGCCGAGTCCGTCAAGCCCGAACACCGTGCCCGCGCCGTGGGCATGATGTATGCGGGCATGCCCGTTGGGGCAGCCATTTTATCGCTGGTCGCCGCTTCCAACTTTGGTGAAAACTGGAAAAATATCTTCTACCTGGGCGGCCTGCTGCCACTGCTCGTCATTCCTGTCATGGTGTGGCTGCTGCCCGAGTCACGCGAGTTTTTGCAAGCACGCCAGAATCGAACCATCGTACAAGGACGCTTCCAGGATCTGTTCAGCAATGGTCTGGCCACCCGCACCCTGCTCTTGTGGGTCAGCTATTTTTTCACGCTGATGGTGGTCTACCTGATGCTGAGCTGGCTTCCTTCCTTGTTCCAGGAACTGGGCTTTAGCCGCAAGCAAGGCAGCACAGCCCAATTCTGGTTCATGGTCAGCGCAACCGTGGGCACGGTCTTGTTGGGCTATCTGACCGACCGCTGGCACAAAACCCTGGTTATTGCACTGATGTACGGCGGTATTCTGGCTGGTCTGTTAAGCCTGAACGCTGCAGCCGGCCTGACACAAATGTATTGGGCCGCCGCACTGACGGGCGCTTTTGTGATTGGTTGCCAGGGCGTGCTGTATGCCTTTGGCGGTATTGTCTACCCCACCTCCGTGCGTGCCACCGGCGTCGGCACCGCTGCAGCCGTTGGCCGTATCGGCGCAACTCTGGGTCCAACCCTTGCTGGCATCTTGCTTAGCCAGGGATATGGAGCCGCTGGCGTCATCAGCTCGGCGATTCCCTGCATTATTGTTTCGGCCTTGTGCATGCTGCTGGTAGTACGTCAGATCAGTCAGGAACAATCACAAGCACCAGACAGACCAGGCTTGCCAGCCGCTACGAAAGCCTGAACGCGAGTCATCCTGCGGATTGGCCTTCCAAGCCACACAAGCAGTGTCCCATTTACTGCTTGCTCCTTGATAGGAAGAGCATAACAACAGACGCGCCAAACGGCGCGTCTGTTGATTTCAGCAATCGGTATTCTGCTTATCTCATCCTTTATGCTGGTCATCCCCACTGAGAATGAAAACAAGAATAAAGAATGGCGGGATACAATGGCCGACTGCTATTTGGCAGCCGATATTTTTATAGCCAGGCTTTGCGCTGCAGTAGAAAACAACAAGGTGCCTGGCCCTGCACGGAAACACGGATGATGGACACAGTAATTCTTCTTCTGGTCGCCGCGATCGCCCTGCACTTTGTGCGGGCACGGTATCAACGCGGACGCATTATCTTGCTGGGTCGCCACTTGAGCAGCTTCCATCTGGAACGCCATATGGAAACGCTGACGGAAGGCTATACCCGCGCGATTGGCGAACAGGACCCCTCACGCCAACTGCAGGTGTTGGAGATGTTTGCCCAGACCGAAAACGCGGTAGCTACCCAGATTCAATCCCTGGCCGATCTTCTGCAAAAAGAACCAGCAGAAAACACCCGAGTGGGCATGCTGCCCTTCTGTGTGCCCTATGCCGAACGCATTATCCCGTCAATGACGCGCGACTTCCGCCAGCTATTGCAGATTCATGCTGCCGGACTGCGTCATAGGGTGGACAACCCCGAACATCTGGACCCAAAAAGCCGGGCCTTTCATCTGTCCGCCGAGCTATACCTGTTTCAACATAGCTGCCACTGGTTCTGCAAGTCCCGCTCTGTGGCCGATGCACGCTTGCTGGCACGCCATAAGGTGACCCATCAAAAGGTTCTGGAGTCCGTTTCCACCCAAACCCGCAATGCCTATTTACACTGGCAGGAGCCCCCCGCCAGCAAATAAAAAAATGGGCTTGCCCTGACGCACCTGAAGATCGACTTGCACCTGCAGGCACAATCTGACTAGGATCAATCGGCCCCAGAACCACATTTTGAGTCAAGATATTGGTCGAGAATTTGCAACTAGGCAAGGCAAGTTTGGGCAACTCGGGCACTTGCACTGTGCTGGTCAAAGCCGCCATGGGGTCCACGAATCCATTAATACAAAGCTGGGCATTAGCCGTGCCTTTTTGATTGGCTGTCATAACGAGGACTTTATTGGCTTCAGTAAAGGTCAGTTTGCCGCCTTTATATACCTTGTCATCAATAACCACCAGTTCAAAACTATAGAACTGGGCCAGCGTGTAACTGGCCGTCAGGTCTCGGGACCTGAAACAGCTCGTCGACTGCGCTTGAGCCTGGCCTACCCCATCAGCCAGACAAGGGGCGACATCAGCACTTTAGTCCACGCGAACAACTGACGGGATAACTTCTGCTTCTTGAATAGATAGTTCCGCATATCGCGCTCCTCACTCACCAAAACTCGTTTTCGGCCCGGTTCCGAGCCAATTAATGATGAGATTTTAAAAGCTCGACTCATTTAATTATTTGAAATTATTCCTAGAGTACTTTATTTTTTTTATTAGATACTCGACTCCAATCACACCCAATAGTCAAGAACTGCAAAATCAGCAAACAATCCACTTGACAGAAAACAATTAAAAAAAGCCCGCTCAATTAATAGGACCACATTTTAAGAATAGTCCTAAATCTTTTCCCCGATTGATTTCCTAAACTTCAATTGTGCCCAAACAGAGCACACTCCTGGGAACCTTAGAGCGCCCCAAGGCGTACAACAAGGTTGCTTCGTTTGTCCAACAATCGGAAGTCAAATCAATCATGAAAAAGATCCTTTTCGGCCTCACTATCCTTTCCGCTTTTGCTGCTACCGGTGCCCAAGCCGAGCTCACGACTGCTGCCCGCGGCAACATCAACTTTGTAGGCAGCATCAACGCTGATAGCTGCACCGTGCGTTCTCCTGGTGCTTCCAGCTCTGGTGCCAACATGCTGGTCGATATGGGCCCTGTGTCGGCCAAGACTCTGGGCACTGAAGCGACGCCGGCTACCTCTGCTGGCGGCATCACATCGATCTCCAAAAACATCGATATGCAGATCGAATGTGCCACCGGCACCAAAGTTGAACTGAAGTTGGCTCCTACCACCACCTCCGGCAAGGGCATTGCAGTAACTGGCGGCGCACAAAACGTCCAGATCATGCTGGTCAGCGACCAAACCATTCTGGACTTCACCAGCGGCACCGCCAAGCTGGAAGCTCCTTACGCTGACGGCGCCATCAACATTCCTCTGACCGCCTACTACACCCGCAAGGCCGGTGCTGCAGTTGCTGATGTTGTCGGTGGCCAAGCCAACGCGACCGTTGCCTACGAGCTGTCTTACGAATAAGGCTGCTGAACCACTGGCGAAGGGTGATCCCTTTCGCCAGACCTAACCCCTCAAGGAGAATGAACCATGTCTATCTTAACTTTCAAGAAACTGGCTTTTGGATGTCTGGCCCTGAGCGCTGCGCTGTTGAGCAACCAGGCCCAGGCATCCATCTCCTTGAGCGGTACCCGCCTGATCCTGCCCGAGAAGCAGCAAGAAGCTTCCATTGTGGTTCGCAACGACAATTCACCCATCCTGGTTCAGTCCTGGCTGGAAACGAATACCGATCACGATCAAGCAGAACTACCCTTTGCCATTACCCCGGCACTGGTCAAAGTGGCCCCTAACGGCCAGCAAGTGATGCGTGTGCTCTATGCCGGTGGTGAACAGGGCCTGCCTCGTGACCGCGAAACCGTGCTCTGGCTGAACATCCAGGAAATCCCGCAACAGAGTCCCGGTGACAATCAGCTGCAAATAGCCATTCGCCAACGCATCAAATTATTTTTCCGTCCTGACGGTTTACCCGGTTCAGCCGCCCAGGCCCCTGCCGATTTGCAGTGGTCCGTGGTCAACGCTCAGGGCGCACCTATGCTGGAGATCCACAACCCCAGCGCTTACCACGTGTCCATGTCCACCCTGCGCACTGCCAAGGGCCAGGAAATGGAAGAGCCCGGCATGATTGCCCCTGGCCAGACCCGCCGCTTGCCCTTGGGTCGCTCCGGAGCACAAGACACCTTGCAGTTTCGTGCGATCAGTGACTACGGCAGCGCCGATCCCTATGAAGTTCGCCTGAACGGCCAAAGCAAAGTTCAGGCCCGCGCCTTGAGCTCGGACACCCCGTAAGCCGGCGGCACGACCCGCCGCCCACTCCCCGCGTCTCACGTCTGACCCTTTCGGCTACTGGCACCCGGCCAGTAGCAGGAGCCCTTGCACGTCTTCAAATCGTCAATCACGCCCCCAGGGTGCAGAGTCATGTTCACAAAAAACCATCTGTTCTGCCATCGCACTCATCCCATCAGCCGCCAGCCGCTGGCCGCGTTGCGGATTGCCTTGCTGCCCTGCATGGTATTTGCAGCTTGTGCTGCCCAGGCTCAGACGTCCTCCTCCGTTAACGTGCCCGCTCCCGAAGAAAACAAGGCTAAGCCTGTACAAGTCGCTGCTCTGGATAGCGGCGATTCCATGGCATTTAACATGGCCTTCCTGCAAGGCAACGCCTCCACCGCTGACTTGCGCACCTTACTCTCGAACAGCAACGTAGCTGAAGGCGTACAGCGCGTGGACCTGTACGTGAACCAGCAGCGTACCGGACGACGCGACATCACCTTCAAGCGCAACCCGCGTACCGACGAAAACGAGCCCTGCTTTAACAAGGACATGCTCGATCAGATCGGGGTTGATCTGAGCAAACTGCCCACTCCGGTGTCGACTGAATCCACCTGCTTGCGTCTGCCTGAGATTGTGCCCGACGCCACGGTGGTCTATGAAAGTGCCCAATTGCGTCTGCTGCTGAGCATCCCGCAGATCTACCTGAGCCCCAGCAAACGCGGTTATGTTGATCCTTCTTTGTGGGACTCGGGCCAGACGGCTGCCTTTGTGAACTACGGCGTCAATGTACGCCGCGATCAAAGTAAAGGCATGTCCTCCACCAACCACCTGAGCGCGGACCTGCGCATGGGTGTGAATATCGGCCCCTGGCGCGTACGCAACAACTCCTACTACACCTCGGGCACCAATCGTTCCAGCTCCTTTACCAGCCAGAACACCTACGCCCAGCGCGATATCGTGGCCCTGAAAAGCCAATTGCTGGCTGGGCAAACGTATACCCGCTCGCCACTGTTTGACAGTGTGCGTTTTATGGGTGTGCAAATGCTCTCGGACGAGGCTATGCGCCCCGACAGCGAGCAAGGCTACGCGCCGGTTATCCGTGGCACGGCCGAGAGCAATGCCACAGTAGAAGTGCGCCAGAACGGCTATGTGATCTACACCACCAACGTCGCCCCCGGTCCTTTTGCCATCAGTGACCTGGCACCCTCGGGCTCGAACGGTGATCTGGAAATCACTATTATCGAAGCCGATGGTTCGCGTCGCATCTTGCGCCAGGCATTCTCTGCACCGCCCTTGATGGTGCGTGAAGGCCGCCTGAGCTATGACATCGCCGCCGGTCAACTGCGCCTGAACGACGAAATGCAGGAGCGTCCCCACTTTGTCAGCGGCTCCATGCTGTATGGCGTCAGCGCCAACACCACCCTGGCCGCTGGGGTGCAAGTGTCCAAAGACTTCAATGCCTATTCCCTGGGGGTCGGCATGAATACCCAACTGGGTGCGGTCTCGCTGGATGCGACCCGCTCCACCAGTCGTGTCCAGGGCCAGCAATCCCAGGGCACCAGCATGAACCTGCGTTACAACAAGTTCATCGAGGCTACCGGCTCAAATGTATCCATCAATATGCGTCACGACTTGAGCCGTGGCTATCGCACCCTGGCCGATCACGTCACCGCCACTGAAGCGCCAGCGCACTTGCGCCTGTACGGTCAACGTGATTCGCGCCAGCGTATCGATGCCAATATCAGCCAACCTGTAGGCGGTGGAAATCTGTACCTGAGCGCTTCCTACAACAAGAACTGGGAGAACAACTCCTCCAACAGCTTGTCGGTGGGCTACAGCAACCATATCGGCAAGGTGAACTACAACCTGTCGTACACCCGTACCCGGAACCTGCAGTCTTCCTTTGGTCCTTCGCGCTCGCACGACAACGCTGTCATGCTGACTCTGAGCATTCCTCTGGGCAGCGGACAAAATGCACCGCAAAGCTTCACCACGGTCAGCCACGACAATAGTGGCAATGCTGTCCAGGCCGGTGCCAGCGGCCTGCTGCCTACCGATCACGAGATCAGCTACGCCGTTGCTGGTGGCCGCAGTGCTGCCGGTGAAAGCAGCGCCTCGGTCAACGTGGGAACGGCAACCTCCTTTGCCCGCATGAATGCCGGCTACTCTTATGGCAGTCAGCACAGCTCCGGCAATTTCTCGGCCAATGGTTCGGTTGTCGCGCATAGCGGTGGGGTGAATCTGGGGCAGGCGCTGGGTGAGACCATCATGCTGGCCAAAGTGGAGCCGCCTGTAGCCGGGGTAGGCGTGTCCAGCCACGCTGGTGTCAAGACCGGCTCGAACGGCTACGCCATCATCCCCAATGCCACCCCCTACCGCAGTAACCACGTCAGCCTGGATACACGCAACGCCCCGCGCAATGCCGAATTCGACAACACCGTACAGCAAATCGTCCCTACCCGCGGTGCGGTTGCCCTAGCCACCTTCAAGGCCGAGGTCGGTTACCGCGTACAGTTTGAATTGCGCGATGAACAAGGTGCAGCTTTGCCCTTTGGCGCCATGGTGCGGGATGCCGTCGGCCAGCAACTGGGCATGACCGACCCGCGTGGCCGTATTCTGACCATGATCTCCCCTGAACAAATGCGCGGCTATCTGGATATCAGCCGTAACGGCCAGTTGTGTCGTGCCCGCTACGAGCTGGCCGAACAAGCCGAGAGCCTGAACTATCAGTTGCTTCGCCTGAACTGTGTCAAGCGTGAACCCGATCCCATGCTGCCCGGCGATCTGGCCAAACAGGGCGCAAACCAGGACGGAACAGCATGAGGACCGTTCAGCTAACAGGCAGCCCCATGCGAGAGAACCTGCCCTGCATGCAGGTTCCTCGCTTTCCCAGCGTCTTGCTGGGTGCCTTGTCCTTAATCCTTATCCTGTGTGCCTCTTTGGGCACCGGGGCATATTTGTATGCATCGGCTACGCACCTGATTTCCGAGTATCGTCGGCAACTGAACGGCGCAGCCGACCACGCCCAATTATTTTTTGACCAGCGTGAGGTCCTGCTGCGCGCCGTGGCCGCGGCTGCGGTTTCTCCCGACACGGTGCTGCTCTCATCCAATAGTCACAATCTGGAGGCGCTCGACACGCCGAACAATGGCTCACCTGATCGCTATACCTTCTTGCTGACGCGCCGCCATTGGAATGCCATTCATCGAACAGGCACCCTACGCTACAGCGAGTTAAACCCCGCGCGGGACTACCGCCTGGAGAGCGACGGCCAGCGTCTGCACTGGGAACCACAAGTGGATGCCCTGGCCACGCGTCTAAGTACCATCAATAAAGAACCTCATGCTCGTCAGGTTTCCGTACTCTGGCTGCATCAGGACAATGACGCCCTTTCACAACTGGTTGCCTATACGCCCGTCGATCGAGATAATCGCCAGGGGGCCTGGCTGGGCCTGGAATTAAACAACATCGATCAGGTCCTAACCTTGACACCTCCACCAACCGGGACGGAGTACATTCTGTTCGATGTCCGCGGGCAAGCAGTCTTGTACAGCAGCGCTCCACCCGATGCTTCTGAATTGCGCTGGGTGCAACAAGACTATTTCGGTTTTGATGGCAAAGGCTGGCCCAAACATATCATCCTGAGCAAGTCCATTGGGACGGGCGGCCTGCGAGTACTCTACGCCCTGCCAACCAGGCAGTTGTTGCACGATGGCCGCAACGCCTTGATTACGGCCTTGCTGACCCTCACGGTCTTTACCACCGTTGTTCTGGTCGGCGCTTCCCTAATCCGGAGGCGCTTGTTGCTGCCTGCTCGCCAGCAGCAACAAAGCCTGGTCGATAGCGTGTCCTTGAATCGCAAGCTGGTTGCCATGGCTCCTGTCGGCCTGGCCCTGGTCGACGCACAAGGTAAAGTGGTTTTTCAAGAAAACCTGCAGGCACGCACCTGGATGCAAGGTGATGATCAATGGCGTACGCGCTTACCCGGTGAGCATGAGCCAAGCGCATGCACCGACGTTACCCTGAAGGATGGCCGCAGTGTACGTGTACATGCCATCAGCTTGAATTACCGCGGACATCCTGCGGCCCTGTGCTCCATTATTGACGTCACCACTGAAAAGGCCGAAGAGGCTGCCCTGCGCCACTCCCGCAAACTGGCGGAGAACGCCAATATCGCCAAAACTCAATTCCTGACCACCATGAGTCATGAAATCCGCACGCCCCTGTACGGAATTCTAGGGACGCTGGAGCTACTGTCTCTGTCCGAAAAACAACAACACCCTTCGCCCTATCTGGACACCTTGCGCCGCTCGGCCGAAACGCTGTTCCGAGTAGTAGGTGAGTCGCTGGACTTGTCCCGTATTGAAGCGGGGCACGTGACCCTGGAACCGCGCGAGTTCTGTGCGCAGGAGCAGGTGGATGAAATTATTGCAGCGTTTGCTGCAACCGCACAAAACAAGGGCTTGCTACTATATTCCATCACCCCTGTCAGGGCCTTGGTCCCCACTATCGGTGACCCCCTGAAGATTCGCCAGATTCTGAGCAACCTGATCAGCAATGCCATCAAGTTCACCACTTCTGGCCATGTGGTGCTGCGTCTGCATACTGAGCCCCAGCCGGGTAATCGCTTGTCACTGCGGTTTCAGATTACGGACTCCGGACAGGGCATCAGTGCAGAGGTTCTGCCCAAACTATTCCTGCCCTATTTCAGTCTTAACGAAGGCGGCACCAACAAGCAGCCTGGCACGGGTCTGGGCTTGCCCATTTGTCAGCGCCTGGCCAGCCTGATGGGTGGCTCCCTGTCCGTGGTCAGTGAACCGGGCCTGGGCACCAGTATCACGTTCGAAGTGATTTTGCCTGTGGCCTCACCGCCCGGCACAGCTCCGACGCCCGGATCCCAATTGGCGTTCCGCCCCGTCTATGTGACTGGAGACATCCCGGAAATTGTCTCCAACGTCAGCAAATGGCTCCGTCATTGGGGTGCCTATGCCCTGCCCTACACCGGACAAGTCGCCAAACCGGGGGCTGTACTGGTGCATAGCTGGCCGTCTTTTGCCACCAGTACACCTGAGTGGACAGGCCGCCAGGTCATGGTTCAACCCAATACCCAGACCCAAGCCCCTCAAGCCGACAATCCCGACCGCTTCTACACCGCCTCGACTGCCATGGAACATATCATGCAAGCGGTGCAGCAGGCTCAAGCGCTGGATTGCGCGCCCCAGCCGGCCAAAGAGGCATTAAAGCCTTCCATGCGCACCCAACATGTACTGGTCGTGGATGACAACCCGGTTAACCGGCAAATTCTTCAGGAGCAATTGACTTTGTTGGGCTGCACTACTCATCTGGAAGCCAGCGGCGAAGCCGCCTTGACACTGGCA
Organism: Alcaligenes parafaecalis; assembly: GCF_026344135.1. Lineage (NCBI taxonomy): Bacteria > Pseudomonadati > Pseudomonadota > Betaproteobacteria > Burkholderiales > Alcaligenaceae > Alcaligenes > Alcaligenes parafaecalis. Next base: position 212,270 of record NZ_JAPKNA010000006.1, read on the forward strand.
AACAAAGATCAATTTGATATTGTGTTTACAGACCTGTTCATGCCCGGCATGGACGGCTACTCTCTGGCCCGTGCCCTGCGCGCGGAAGGGTACCAGGGACGCATTATTGGCATTACCGCCAATGCCATTTTGGATAAAGACAAAGAATGGTCCGCTGCAGGTATGGATGCCCTGCTGATCAAACCTCTGCCCATGGCCACCTTGCGCGATAGCCTGCAGCCTCCGACCCTCTAAACCAGCCCGATTACCCACAAATGCTACGTCGCTACCGCGGCGCAGGGCGGTATGATACGGCAGGAATTGCCCAAATCGGCGACCTCACGGAGAACCATGGCCAACTCACCTTTTAATCGTATGACGCGACGCTCGCGTGGACACACGCGACTATTGCTCAGCGTTATTCCTGTTTCCTTCGTTTTGCTGGGCGCTCTGGTCGTCGGCGGCCAGCATTTTTTTAGCCAGGAGCGCCATCGTCTGAAATCCGATTTCGCCGTGACGGTGGCCTATATCCACGAACAGGAACGATTTTTGGCGCAGCTCAAGGCTGATGCTGCCAAACTGCAGGCCGGGCCAGAGCCGGAACCACCGCCGGTAGAAAGCGGCCGCTCCGTGAATATCTGGCGGCCCACCGCCAGCGTCTCCTTTTCCATGATTTGCGAGCAGCACTGCCGCGCCCCCAAAGAGGCCTACGGAACCTTGGGGGCCGATCTGGCCGACAGCTTTGCGTCCTTTTGGGCCAGATCCTACTTCCCGTCCGGCTACTTGTTCCTGTTCCATCCCGACATGGAGGACAGCCTGAGCATTCCGGAGCTGGAATCCTCCCGCACGGATACGGTCTTGCCCATTGCGTCGCACAAGGAAGCACGTGAACATATTCAACCGTCAAGCACTCCCTTATCCGGCCCGCAGCCGGTGAAATGGGTTTCCTTGCCCGAGCACCCTTTGCATATGCTGGGCATCATCCCGATTGCCTTGCCCGGCCTGCCCGTACCGGGTGCAGACCCTGCCCGATTCCAGGCCATGAGTCTGTTTGACAAGGGCAGGTTGCGGGAATTTTTCAATCAGTCCGAAGCACCTGTCGGCTATCGGTTCTGGCTGCACCATACCCAGCAGGGATTGCTGATCGGTAAAAACGACTCCCCTGATTTGCAGCACGATGGTTTTAGCATCAGTTGGCGGGGCCTGGCCTTTCAAATGAGCGATCCCTCCGGTACCTGGACAGGGCGCTACCTGATCAGCCCCAGTCAGTTGCTGAACAGCACGTGGGTGCCCCTGGGCACGGTCGCATTTTTATTGTTGAGTTTGCTGGGCGGCATGGCTTATGCCCGCTGGTACGGGCGCCGTGTGGTGGAACCAGCACGTCAGGCCCAACGTGCGCTGCTGGAGAGCCGGGACTTCAACCGCAGCATTATTGCTACTTCGCCGGTAGCCCTGTGCGTGATCAACAAAGAAAGGCGACAGATTATTTTTGGCAATGCCCAGGCCCTGGAATGGCTGGGGCTGGATGCGGGGGATGTAGTACCTGAACAGGCACCCCTGGCCTTAGCCCTGAACGCCTTGCAGCAACAGGGAGCGCAGGCCACCGAAGGCAAAGTAGATTTAGCAGATGGACGCAGCCTGCATTTGGCCTGCGCACCCAGCCGCTATCATGAGCAGGACGTTCTGCTGTGTGTGTTGATGGACCTGACGGCACAAGAAGAAATCCAGCGTGAACTGCAACGCGCGCGCGCGGCCGCCGATGAAGCCAGTACGGCCAAGTCCGCTTTCCTGGCCACGATGAGTCATGAGATTCGCACGCCCCTGTACGGAGTTTTGGGCTCCCTGGAGTTGCTGTCCATGACCGAATTAAATAGCCAGCAACATCAACAGGTAGACCGAATTCAAGGTGCCTCGCGCCAGTTGTTGCAGATCATCAGTGACATTCTGGATATCAGCCGGATTGAGGCGGGCCAGACCCATGTGCAATCTGTGCCCCTGGACCCGGTTGCTTTAGTACAGGATTGCACCGCCACCTATACCGCCATGGCCCAGCAAAAAAACCTGCTGCTGTTTTGCCGTGTAGACCCGGATGTACCCCCTTGCGTCTTAGGCGATCCACTACACATACGTCAGATCCTGAGCAATCTGATCAGCAATGCCATCAAGTTCACCCAGGCCGGCCACATTATTGTGCGATTGCGTCTTGAGCAAATTGCCCAAGGCAAAGCCCAATTAATGTTTCAGGTGGCTGACAGTGGTGTGGGCATTGAGCACGAACGACAGGACAAACTGTTTACCCCCTTTTATGTCGCCCATGCGGGCGAGCACACCATACGCGGAGCTGGCTTGGGCCTGTCCATCTGTGCCCGTCTGGCCGAACTGATGAACAGTCAGATTCAGTTAACCAGTGAGCCAGGACTGGGCAGCAGTTTCTCCTTTACGCTGAACCTGGACATAGAGCCAAAAGCGATCGAAACCCGCCCTGCCCCAAACCTGCATGGCATGAAGCTGCATGTGCGAACACCCCATGCCGAATTGTCCGAGTCGATCTGCAATTGGCTCATCCGCTGGAATGCCCAGGCACAAGCCCTGCTGCCCAACAATTCCCTGACAGGACAGGCCGAGGAGATCTTGCTGGATGTGATGATGCCCGGCAGCAAGCCGGTGCCTCATTGGCTCGGCCCCTACGTCAGTGTCTCGGCACGCGATGGCAGTAGCACCTTGCCCGAGGCGGATGGCACCAGTCCCGAAAGCATCGCCCTCTCCCTGGAGCACTGGCAGGCACAACAACACACCACGCCTGCTCAGATCATGGAGTCCGCGCCACCCGCCAAAGCAGCGATCAAGCCCCCCAGTCGCCCTGGCCTGCATGTGCTGGTCGCAGAAGACAACCCGCTCAATCAGGCGACCTTGCGTGAACAGTTGGAACGTTTGGGATACCAGGTGACCCTGGCTCAAGATGGCGAAGAAGCCTTGAGTCTTTGGGATGGCAACATCCATGATCTGCTGCTGACAGACGTCAATATGCCCAACATGACGGGCTACGAGTTGGCCCGACGTCTGCGTGCTCAAGGCATGAATGCACCCATCATTGGTATTACCGCCAACGCCATGCGCGACGAAGCCCAGCGCTGTACGCAGAGCGGCATGAATGCATGCCTGGTCAAGCCCATGAATCTGGCCACCCTGAGCAGTCTGCTGGAATCGTTAGCCCGCTCACCTGTGCCCAAACGCTACCGGGAGATTTTCCGCAGCACCATGAGCAAGGATTTACAGACTCTGGAACAAGCCCTGCAAGAGCAAAATGCGGCGCAAAGCCAGGCCGTCTTGCATCGTATGGCTGGAGCACTGGTGGTAATGGGTCTGCATGAAATCGCTGACAGAGTGAAAGAACTGGAACAGAATTTCAGGCAAAATACTCAACAAACTGAAACACAAGTTCATACAGCCGCTGCCGTGTGCCAAGCACTACGCGAGTTGATTGAACAAGTCTAGCAAAACAGGCAAGGAAACCCGAATGCCCGCCATTCAGAAACTGCGCGTCATCATTGCAGACGATCACCCATTGATCTTGATGGGGATACGCGAGCTGCTGAGCCGCGATATCAACCTGAGCGTTGAAGCCGTAGCAGCCAGCCCCTCGGGGCTGGTCGAGCACCTGCAGAAAAACCAGGCCGATACCATCATTACCGATTACTCCATGCCCGGCGACGAGCAGTATGGCGACGGGATGCGCTTCATTTCTTATCTACGGCGCCACTTCCCCGACGTCAAACTGATTGTGCTGACCATGGTGTCCAACCCCATGATTATTTCTTCTTTGTACGATGCTGGCGTACAAGGAGTTGTCCTTAAACAGGACGAGCTCTCTGAAGTTCTGGTCGCCCTGCACTTGTTGCGTCAAGGCGTAAAGTACTACCCGGCCAATTTCAAGCAGGATACCCCAAAAGACGTGCTGTCCAGCTCGGTACAGGAACGTCTGAAATCCCTGAGCCCCCGAGAATTTGAGGTCCTGCGCCTGTTTGCCATGGGGGACTCCATCAGCGCCATTGCCGAGCAATTGAACCGCAGCATCAAAACCATCAGTGCACAAAAAGCATCGGCCATGCGCAAGCTCAATGTGCATAACAACCAGGACCTGATTGCGTTCTGTACCCAGAACAATCTGTTCTCCTGAATACGCACAAGGCACAGCCGGGCATGCTTGATTCATGTCGCCCAACGCTGACGCATCCACATATCCAGCTCAAAGGCTGGAGTGGGTTTGGCGAACAGATAGCCTTGGGCATAATCACAGCCCATTTGTCGTAAGCAATCCAGATCCTCCTGCTGCTCTACTCCTTCAGCGGTAACTCGCAGGCCACGCTCCTTGGCCACCCGGATCCAGCCGTGCACCTGTTCGATCTGTTCGCGACTGTGCGCCAAGCCATTCACACTTTGCCGGTCCAGTTTGAGCTCTGAAAACGGGGTTGACATCAAACGTTCCATTGAGCTGTGGGCCACCCCGGCATCATCTTGCGCCAGCCCAAAGCCCATCGCCACCAGGCGTGAAGCCCCTAAAAACAAGGCGCAAGGCGTCCGGGTGTTGGAGTCTTCCAGCAACTCCAACGTAATCTGGCTGGCCTGCCCCTGCTGTTCCTGTACACAGGCCATCAAACGATCTGGCAGGCTGACATCATCGAGCAAATGAGTGGGCAGATTCACTGCAACAGGCACCGCCAAACCCTGACGACGCCAATAGGCCTGCAAACCTATTACCTCTTGCAGCATATGCAAGAGCAAAGCCTCATCCAGGCCATGCTCACTGAACCAGGGCAAAAACACATCGGGTGACAAGACACCCCATTGAGGGTGACGCCAGCGCGCCAGGGCCTCCAACGCAACCAACTGTTGGGAATGCACCGAGACCTTGGGCTGCAGCCACGCCTGAACCTGCTCCTTTCGCAAGGCATCGAGCAAAACGGCCCGCGTAATCAACATCCCACCCTGTTCAGCCTGAGCGCACACGCTACGGCCCGAAAAGCCGTAAGGCCGGACTATGCGGCTGCTCAAGGCCTTGCTGTCTACCGGTGTTGCGCTTGTATTGGCAGAACGCCCGACAGCAGGGACAATGCGCCGTGGCATCCACAAGCCGGACTCCGAGCGAAGCTGACCAAGCAAGTTCATCACCATCGTAGGTGGCATGTGAGAAGTGGATGGTGCGAACATGAATGTCCCCGGCTAACAATGAACAGACTGGAAGTTCCAGGCCAGAACCGATAACTGAGATCGTAAAATTTTCTGCGGGCTACTGGCCTAGGAATAGTCTGAAAACCCCAGCCCTTGCCAGTACGGCCCGCTCTTTGTATGAACGGATGCCATCCCAGGCCTAGTCATACATGAAAGTGACCACGGCCTCGGCCTGCAAACTGCCTGGTGTCACCGTGCCGCTTTGCACATTGGGCAATTGCACGTACTGGGCGGTGATAGGCAAATGCATATCAGATAAAGAGCTGCTTGTTGGCCCTTCCACAACAGGAGGCCGGTCCGGCAAAGTGGAACCTACAGGCGCAGGACCAAACCCGATTGGCTGCTGGCTATCCCGGTGATACAGACGCACACCAACCGACGGATGTGAAGAACGCAAATAACTCTTGGGCTCCGAACTGGCACGAGTATCGGTAAAAAAGGCCTTGATTGTGGTGCCTGCCGGACAACCGCGGCCTACCAGTTCAAACTTCTGTTCAGCGATCCTCCCCTCGCTGCGACTGCTGCCATACGCGGCCAACTGCGAGAGGGTGATGGGTGGCATGGACACCACCCGGTTCAGGTCCGCCGACGAACAGGTAGGAGCTGGAGGTTTGGGCATTTCCGGGATTCCCCCCCCATTAACCAAGGGAGTCAGCAAATCAAGCATTCCATTCTTGCAAATTGTCTTCCCACCGTTTTCACCTATCCGAGAAACAACAGCACGAATGGCCTGCTCATTGCTGACCACCAGTTTTCCACCTTTATATTTTTCCGCATCGATCACCACAATTTCGTATTTGAAATAATAAGTAATCGTATAGCTTCTGGGGCCTTCTCCAATCAACATCCCCCCCATATAAGGAACAGAAACCGGGGTTCCGTTAGGACGGACAGAAGAGGCAGTAAAAGCGTAAATACTATGAAATCCATTCCAGGAAACTCGTACTCCCACACCTGGTGTTTTGGGCATGGGAATAGCGTTATAGGGGTGAGCACGACCATTCACCCCCCCTGCATCCACACTGGCTTTTCGCTCGTGTGGCGAATAAAAGAATGTCGAGTTTGTCAATGCCGAGGCTATTATCTGACCGTTAGAGAACCCATTTCCATAAGGCTCTACTTTCCAGTCATATAAATTCAAACCCGTATTTCTTAGGCAATCCTCATTAACCTGAGCAATAACATTCACGGCAAAGCAGGGGAAAAAAATGGCCACCAGCATTGAACACAACTTACTTTTGCGCTTTTTATTTCTCATGGGATTGCCTTTTTTTAAATAGGTATGTAAAAAGACCCAGATACAATTTCACCAACTCATACCCCAACAAACCATAAGACTATTCCGATAGTGCTTTTCACCCACCGTCTAAACCTGTGACCCAAGCCGGCTCAAGAGCACAGTTTAGGGACAGGAAAGCTGCAAAATCGAGCTGTCTCTCCCGCCCCCGACGCCCTCTGGTAAACCCCAGTATGTTTAGGCATCAATATTTTGTAGATTGAAAAAGCAGACATCTGAGTCTGCTAAAACAGTTGTATGCGCTGCCAACGTTGCCAGTGACATGCAGGCAATAAAGCCTCATTCCCTTTCACAAGGGGTGGGGCTTTTTTTGTGCGCGTCATTTGCGCATGCACGGTTTTGAAAACGATAAGGAGAGGACAAATGACTGTAAGTGTCAAAGACACCCTGGCTGCAAAAGGAATACACCCCAGTCCCGAACATCTGGCCAAGCTGGAGACCAAATGGCGCGAGATTCAAGCCATGAAGGGCAATCTGGAAGGTATTGCCATTGACGATGCCGACCTTGCCATCAAACACCTGGCCGGAGGGGATCACCATGAATAAGGAATTGCTGGAACTAAGCGTCATTGAACTGGCGGACAAACTGCGCAACAAGGCTGTTTCCCCTGTCGAAGTGACCGACAATCTACTAGCCTACATCGACAAGTCGAACCCACAGACCAACGCCTACATCTCCGTCACCGCCGAGCAGGCCAGAAACAGTGCCACGCAAGCCGAACAGGACATCATGGCCGGCAAGTACAAGGGCGTGTTCCATGGCGTGCCCCTGGCGCTGAAAGACAATATCTACTTTGCGAACGAGGTCACCACCATGGCCTCCAAGATTCACAAAGACTTTATCTCCAAGGACGACGCCACCGTTGCCACCAAGCTGCGCGATGCCGGGGTGATCTTCACCGGCAAGCTGAACATGCACGAGTATGCCTGGGGCATCGACAACAACAACCCGCACTTTGGTGCCGTGCATAACCCCTGGAATCCCGACCGCGTCCCCGGCGGCTCCAGCGGTGGATCCGGCGCCGCCGTTGCCTCCCACAGCTCCTACAACACGCTGGGTACTGACACGGCCGGTTCCATTCGCATCCCGTCGGCCGCTTGCGGCATCGTGGGCCTAAAACCCACGCACGGACGCGTCAGTAAATTTGGCGTCTACCCACTGGCCTGGACCCTGGACCACGTTGGCCCCATGTCCAAAACCGTAGCAGACGCAGCCGCGATGCTGGAAGTGATTGCCGGTTTTGATCCCCGCGACCCGACCTGCGCCAACGTCCCTGTCGGCTCCTACCTGAGCGCTCTGAACGGCAACGTCAAAGGTCTGCGCATCGGCATCATCGAAGACTACTTCTTCAAGAACGTCGACTCCGGCATTGAAAAAGTCATCCGCGACCGCCTGGCCGACCTGGAAAAACAGGGCGCCAAGGTCATCCCCCTGAACGTGCCTGCCCTGCGCTACTCCGAATGGGCCGAGTTGGCCGTCAGCCTGACCGAGGCGGCGACCATCCACCACCAGGACCTGATCAAACGCCCAGAAGACTTTGGCGGTGACATTCGCTTCCTGTTTGAACTGGGCGAACTGTTCAGCGGCATCGACTACCTGCAAGCCCAGCAAGTACGCCGCGCCCTCAAACAGCAATTTACCGGCACCTTCAGCGACGTAGACGTCATCATCGCCCCCACCCTGCCTTGCCAGGTACCGGACATTGGCGTGGATACCGTCAACATCAATGGAAAAACACTGGACTTCATCGACGAAGGCATCCGCTTTACCGGCCCCAGCAACCTGACCGGTCTGCCGGCCGTCACGGTGCCTGCCGGTATCGCCAACGGCATGCCCGTAGGCCTGCAAATCATCGGACCTGCCTTTGAAGAGGCACGCATTCTGAACGTGGCCTACGCCGTGGAATCGATGAAACCCCTGGCAGGACACCAACCCGCTCTGAAGCCTTAAGCCGACCCCGACCCCACCTGTATGCATAGGCAAACGGGGCCGGTTTTTTACACCAACAAGCCAGAACGCCACACCGGCATTCTGGCTTGTTCTTTATGTATTTCCCAAGCCCCTCAAGCCCGCCGCTCGGCCAATCGGCGGGTCAGAGTCATTGCCGCAGGCGAACCATTGCGCAGGGATGCAAGCGCCCTTCTGTTTGACGGGGACGCTTGTGGCTGGTCCGGGGGACCAGTCCCCCCCGGAGTTAAGGGCGCGCCCGGAGCAATGGTACGCCAAGGGCACCGGTGCGCAGCACCGGCAAGGGCTCAGCCGATTGGCCGAGCGGCGGGCTTGAGGGGCGTCTTTGCAAAAAAACCCAGATACTGGCCAAGAATCAAGCTCCCCCACTCACATCCAGACAATCAAACACCTCAGGCATCAGATGCGCCACATTCAATCGCGTCCTGTCCTTGAACTCCTTGCTGACAGCAAACGCACTGCCTGGCATCAGCAGAACTCCTTTGCTCTCCAGCCGCTGAATAAAGTCCGTCAAATCCGGCAGATCCGGATGCCGAATCCACAAGAACATCCCACCTTGCGACTGCACCTCGAACTCCCAGCCGTATTCTTTCAGCACCTTTTGCGCAATTTGCTGATGCGTCATCAACTGTCGTTGAATCGCCTGCGTGTGCTTGGCATAGGTGCCATCGGCCAGAATCGTATTCACAAAACGCTCGCAAAACCCCGGTATGGCCACACTGGTCAGCAATTTCAGACGAAGCAAGGACTCCATCAACCTCGGCCCACAAGCCAGATACCCGATCCGCAAGGAAGCCGACAGCGACTTGGAGAAACTACCTATATAGACCACATGCTCAAAATCCCCCAACCCCGCAAACGTCTGACGCACACCAGGGAAAAAATCCCCATACACATCATCTTCCACAATCAGAAAATCGTGTTCGGCTGCGCGCTTTACCACTTCAAAAGCCACCTTGGGACTTAAACCCGCACCCGTTGGATTATGAAAAGTGCTATTGCAAAAAAAAGCCCGCACTTTATGAGTCTGCAAAATACGATCCAGCGCCGCCACATCGGGCCCATCCGCCAGACGGGGAACCCCGACAGGTATCCCACCGCACAAACGAATCAGCTTGATCAAATTACTGCTGCAAGGCTCATCCACCAGAACATGATCCCCAGCGCGAATTACCGTGCGCGAGATCAGATCCAAGGCTTGGGTTGCCCCCAGGGTCGTCAAAATCTGCTGAGGGGAAACCTGAATCAAGGTCGATTGACGCAGCAACAGGGACAACTGCTTGCGTAGCGGCAGATAACCATGAATATCGCCATACTCCACCAAACCACTACGACCAGATCGGGCCGTTTTGCGTATGGCCTTGGCCAGCGCATCCGTATCCCGCCAAGGCAGGGGCAACCAACCACAGCCCAGCTTGCACTGCTCGGGCTTGGCCTGCAGCAGTTTAAATAAGGGATCCATCGGAGCTTCGGAAGACAGGATGGGCAGGTCCTCGTTCAAACCGGACCAGCGGGCCACGAAATAACCGCAGCCTTGCAAGGCCTCCAGCATGCCCTCGCCCACCAAACGAGTATATGCACTGACGACGGTGTGATGGCTCAAGCCCTCCATTGCCATCATCTTGCGAATCGAAGGTAATTGCTGCCCCGCCGCCCACTCGCCCTGGAGGATGGCGTCCTTCAAACGCTCGTGAAAATCCATGCCTGCCTGCTCCCCAAACACTGTTAGAAAAAATTAGCTAACAGTTTTCAGAATAGTACACCGACTGTTCGAGACAGGTGCACCCGACAAGGCCAAAATCACCACAAGCATTTTCTCCCTCACACGCAGAAAGCGCTGCATCACACTTCCACTGTTCCTGACTGCACTATCAGCTTCAATATCCCTCGCCACGTAGCACCATGACAGCCACCCACCTTCCTTACAGAACCTACCTTTATTTTCTGGCCCAATCCATCAACCTGACCACTGCCGTCATGTCTGTCACCATGGCTGCTTTGGTAGGTGGCAGTTTGGCCCCCGAGCCCTGGTTATCCACCGTGCCCTACGGTTTTCAGTTTCTGTTTGTGATGCTCTTTACCCTGCCCGCCTCCAGATTGATGGCTGCCATAGGTCGCAAGAAATCCTTTCTGCTGGCAAGCCTGCCTTTGGCGGCATCAGGGGTGGTGGGGTTTTGGGCTATCGAAATGAAGCAGTTTTCCTGGCTGGTGGCCTCGCACGCCCTGCTGGGAATCTATATTGCCTTTGCCAACTTCAATCGCTTTGCGGCCACGGACGGGCTGAACAGCACATTGAAACCGCGAGCCATTTCATTGGTAGTGGCCGGCGGAGTGATTGCTGCCGTATCAGGCCCCTTGCTGATACAGGGTTTGAAAACGAGCAGTCTCGGGCAGGAGTTTGCAGCCTGCTATGGCGCCTTCACCATGCTAGCTGTAGTGTCGTTGATCCTGAATCTGTTCATCAAAGGAGTGAAGCCGGTCCATAACACGGCACTCAAGAAAGCCAGCCGCGGCCAGACACTTACACTGGTTCTACACAACAAAACGGTGGCCACTGCCATTTGCATTGCCGCCATAGGCTACGGCATCATGAATCTGCTGATGATTCAGGCCTCCATGTATATGTCTCATCTGCATGTGCATTTCTCGGACATCAGCACCGCCATTCAATGGCACGTCCTGGCCATGTTTGCCCCCTCTTTTTTCACTGGCATTCTGATTCAAAAGTTTGGCCTGAAAACCATTGCCATCAGCGGGATCGTGCTTTTACTGCTCAGCAGTCTGAGCAATCTCGTGGCCCACGGCTATACAGCACTTAGCCTGTCTCTGCTGATTCTGGGCCTGGGCTGGAACTTCACTTATGTGGGCGGCAGTGCCTTGCTGACCAATAACCTGGAAGGCAAACCACAAGCTCTGGAAGTACAAGGCTTGAATGATCTGGGCGTGTCCATCTTCGCCACACTGGGGGCCTTTGCCCCCGCCTTCCTGTTCAGCTTTGCAGGCTGGGGCGGCACCAATATTCTGTCCGGAATCCTCTGTCTGGTGCTCCTGCTTCTGTCGCTGATCTATATACCGCCTCAAAAGTCAGACAAACCGTAGATCAGGAGCTTGCCCGCTCAACAAGCGAGTTGGCTTTCAATCAAGTCTAGCCACAATCACACCTTCCCCATGAGTCACAGTGCGATTTTTGCATTCCTGTCGACAATCGAAAGCCATGAAAATCAGATAGTTCTTATTTTTTTGCCCGCACCCGCATGATCCAATTTCAGTGCAGCACAAGCCCATGCAAGCCGCTCACGCCAATCTCCGCCACTGTTCAACACAGGGAGCGAGAACCTGCATTTCCAAGCTTGCCTGCAACGCTCGAACTCAATGCTCGTCCCCTCAAAGAACCTGAATAAAGATAGTCGAACGTCTCGAGGTGTTTATGCGATTCGCTGTTCCCGGCACGGCCATCCTGGTCGCCTGTTTTCTGTCCGCTTGCCAAGCTACCGCCCCGATTCGCCTCGCCCAGGAATCCGCCGCGTCCGGCAAGGAAGACAAGTGCTATCAAGAGTTCGCTGCACTAAAAGAACTGGACCCCGCTTCTTACGAAAAATATCGGCAGCAAATGCAGACCATTGATAAGCACTTTAGCGTCTACAAAGCCAATGAATCCCTGATTGATGCAAATTCGTCTGAAATCATGCTGACCGAAGTGAACAAAATGCTATCCCTGGTTTGCATCCGGATTAACAACGCCGTCTATTCCAATATGGTCGATCGCGTTCAATCCCTGAACAAGCTATGAAAAAGTACTTCAACGCCGCCCTATGCTGCACCTTGCTGATTTTTTATGAAGCCTCTCACTCAGTTGGAACTGGCCTATTGGACCGTCTGGCCCAGGAAAACATCATTGGCGACGGTCTTGCGCGCCCCCAGCCCTCCACAAATGCTGCACAACTAAATGCAGCCCCCTCTTTCGCTGCCAATTCTGATCAGGATAATAACGACGCCTTGCTCCGAAACGAGCTGCATCAGGCCAACACTCAGTTGATCGCCTTGCAGCAGCGTCTGTCCGACACCGAAAGCAGGAACAGCCAATTGCAACAACAATTGCTGCAGCTACAGGCGGAACCAGACGGCTCTATGGTCCTGGCGCCCATCGCCATCGATCAGGAACAAAACCTGGCACGGATCAAGGAATTAAGCCAACGCCTGGAAGAGGAGCTCAATCAGAAGCATATATTGGCATCTGAGCTGAAAAGCCTGCAAAGAACCCGGAGCCAGGGTTTACCCAATCGCCTGTCACGAGAAAGCAGCCTTGCTGCGACCGCTTCTGAAATGGCCACCCTCAAAAAAGAAATAGACGAGCTGAAAGCAGCCAAGCAGGACCTGCAGCACCGGCTGGTCGCACAGGCGCTTAATTCAAGCAAGGCCGAACCTCAGGGAACACCCCGGCGTATGATTGTGAATGACGCCGCCTCATCAGATGTCCGCCTTAGCTATGCCATTGGTGCTTGGTATGCGGACAGTGCGCCTCACGAGACACAGAAACTGGCATCCATTGGCAAAAAACTGGACTTGCAAGCCTTCTCCCAAGGCTTTAGCGACAAAATCGATCAGCGCCTGCAGTTGTCTTCCAGCATCATTTCTGTGGAACTGGCCAACGTAGACAAGTTATTGGAACAGGCCATGCTGTCCAAGAACGAAAAGCAGGCCAAGTCTGTTCTTGCTGCGGCTGGGGCCGAAAAAGGCGCAGTCAAAATGCCTGATGGTGTGGTCTACAAAATCTTGAACAAGGGCAAGGCGCCGATGGTGACCGCTAGCAGCGATATCTTGTTTGAGCTGGATGAAGAACTGGGAACAGGTGAAGTGCTAGCGGCCAGAGAAACCAAAACCAGCCTCACCACGGACTTACCGCCACTGTTCCAAGACATCGTCAAACAACTGGGTATTGGTGGTTCTGCAAGAGTCCATATCCCTATCACCGAGGCTCATGTCGCCACAGGCGTGCCGCCCGGCTCGGTATCGATCACCACAATCAGGATTATTGGCGTGAAATAAGGCTGGAACAGCAGTACCCGGGCCTTGTTACATCAAGGACCGAGTATCGAGTATCGAGTATCGAGTATCGAGTATCGAGTATCGAGTATCGAGTATCGGCATCAGTATATTTTTGAGCACAGGATGGCGGCTCCAACACAAAAAAGAGCCGCCAAACTTGTCACTTAACGAGCGGTATAGCCCCCGTCAGCCACCAGACATGATCCCGTCATGAAGCTGGCCCCCTGCGACAGCAGGAAGGCAATGGCATGGGCAATTTCGTCAGAATGGCCCAAACGGCCAATAGGATGCTGAGTCACCAGATCAGCCCGCGCCGCCTCGTCGTATTCCGACAAAATCGGCGTATCCACATAGCCGGGATGGATCGTATTAATGCGTATGCCTTTGGAGGAGTATTCCAGAGCCGCCGCACGACTCAAACCCACTACCCCATGTTTGGCCGCGTTATAGCCCGGCAAGCGTGCATTGGACACCAGCCCCATGATGGACGACATATTGACAATCGAGCCACCACCCGCCGCCAAAATAGCCGGAATCTGATAGCGCAAACCATAGGCCACACCATTCAGATTGGTATCGATGAGGCGATGCCAGTCATCCAGATCCATCTCCCCCACCGGCTTGGAGCCGCCCAGAATGCCTGCATTATTGACGGCAAAGTGCAGAGCACCGAAATGTTCAATGGCGCAATCCACCAACGCTTTTACCTGCTCGGACTTGGTCACATCGGCCACTTGAGCAAGCGCCCTGCCACCCGCTTGTTCGATCTCCTTGACCACCTCCTCCAAGGCACTACGATTTCTACCGGATACCAGCACAGACAAGCCATTCGCAGCCAGCAAACGGGCGGTGGCAGCGCCAATACCCGACGTCGCACCCGTCACCAACGCTGAGTGACCAGAGAATGAATACTTCATTGTGGAACTCCTCAAAAATAGGCCCCAATACAAGATGGGGCCCGGATTCTCGCTGGCTGGTTCTGGATGGAAATACTGATTTTGTTCTCGCAGCGACGTGATCCCCCAACTCAAATAGAGGTGTAGCCCCCATCGGCCACCATGCAGGCGCCCGTCATGAAGCTGGCACCGTCCGAAAGCAGGAAGGCAATGGCATGGGCGATTTCATCCGCATGGCCCAAACGACCAATCGGGTGCTGGGCCACCAAAGCAGCACGCGCGGCCTCATCAAAGCCCGACAGAATGGGAGTATCCACATAACCGGGGTGAATGGTATTGATGCGGATGCCTTTGGAGGAATACTCCAGGGCTGCGGAACGGCTCAGGCCGACAACTCCGTGCTTGGCGGCGTTATAACCGGGCAAAGCAGGATTAGCCACCAGGCCCATGATGGAAGACATATTCACGATGGCACCACCGCCTGCCGCCAAAATGGCGGGGATCTGGTAACGCAGACCGTAAGCGACGCCGTTCAGATTAATGTCAATCAAGCGACGCCAGCCGTCCAAGTCCATTTCACCAGCCGGGCCGGAATCTCCGCCCACACCGGCGTTATTAACGGCAAAGTGCAAGGCCCCGAAATGCTCAATGGCGCAATCGACAGCCGCCTTTACTTGATCAGGCTGGGTGACGTCCGCCACATTGCCCACGGCCTTGCCACCGGCCTGCTCAATTTCCTTGACCACGGCCTGCACGGCATCAGCCTGTACGTCGGACACCACGACCGACAAACCATTGGCTGCCAACATGCGGGCCGTGGCGGCGCCAATGCCGGACGCCGCACCCGTTACCAGAACAGAGTGGCCGGAAAATGAATACTTCATGTTCGAAACTCCTTCAAAAATTCATTCACGCCAAATCTCAGGATTTGCGCTGACGATTCCTAGATGCCGCAGCGCCGGTGCTGGCTGACTTGCTGGCGGCCCCCGAACCCGCTACTGCACCCTGCTTGGCCCTTGTCTTCTCTACGCCTTGAGCGGGCACGGCTGCTTCGGTTTGAGCCAAGGGCTTTGTTGCCGATTTCACAGCCGGTTTCACTGGCTTTGCCTGGGCCGGTTTTGCTGCTGCTTTAGCGGCTGGCTGCGTTTTACTTGCCGGTGTGGCTGTCTTTGATTTGGCTTCTGTCGCTTTAGGGGCTTGGACACCAGGTTTCACTGGTGTTGCAGTCGCCGCGGTCGAGGCTTGGGCAACAGATTTCACCGGCGCAGGAGCTGCCGCTTTCTTGGCGGCTGATGCCGTAGTTTTGGCTACCGTCTTGGTGTCCATATGGCTCGATTTTTCCGCCTGCTCCTGCTGTTTGGCCGCAGCCTCGAACAAGCCCAGAACTTCTTGGGAAGCTTGAGTCACCGCCTCAGAGGCGGGGTCTTGCTCGTCGATGGCGCTGATCAATTTCTTGATCAGGGATGCCACCAGACGAATTTCCTCGGGCGTCTGCTTGCTAAGCAAATGCGGAATCGCTTCCACGGCCTTATGACCGTGGTGCGCCAGCACCAGGGCCTGCTCGCGAATTGCAGCACGCATTTTTTCAATATCAAAATTGCCCGTGTCGTATTGCTCGCGCAAACGCATGGCGGCATGGTGATAACGCTCGTCCACGCTGTTGCGCTGCTTGGCAATATGGAACAAACCACGCAGTGCTGCTTCCAGCAACCCGCCTTCGTTCAACAAACCATCCAATCTGTGCATTTGCTGGCGTACAAAAGCCAGATGCTCGGGCGAGCTGCCAGGATGGGGACGCGCCGGGATAGAATCGCCCGGTGCATGACCGGCCAGGGCCATCAGCAAAGGGGAGCCGTAAACGGTATCGAACCAGATCTGATAAATACTGTCGCGCCGGTCACGGTAATTGTTCAGGACCCGTTCCATAGCCTGGGAGAAATTCTCCTGCGCTTCCAGGAAAATATTGTCCTCATCCACGGTCTGGCGCTGCTGTGCGATGTTTTCTGCCCACTGATGAATCGTGGCGGCCCAGGGATGGGCGCTGGTCCAGGACTCGTACGACAGACGCATGGGGTTAACGGCTTCCAGCAATGCCGCGGTATAGGGAGTAGACAGAGCTTTGACCCAAGGCTGCAAGGTGCTCTTGTAGAACGCCAGATTGATTTCAGATAGACGCGCTGCGGCTGCAAAGCGTCGATCCGACTCAGGATCAGGCTGCACGATCTCGGCAATTTCAGCCAGATTGCTTTGCCGCACCGACATCAAATAGGGGTCATTCAGCAAGGTGTCGTCATCGGGCGTTTCTTCGACAGTCGCACGATAAATTCCGGCTGGCAGCAGATCAATTTGATCAATGGTGCTGGCAAATTTGCGGTGCTCTTTGCTGCCCACACTACCGGACACAAAAATGCCCAAATGCCCGATACGATCATGGGTCGTAAAGACGATGGTCTGGTCGTGACTGCGCACATCATCGTCATCCAGATACAGATCAGTAATCCAGCCCAGTGCCTGTGCGGGCGGCGTAATGTTGTCGCCAAAAGAGCTGAACACCACGATGGGCGAACGGATATTGCGCAGGTCGATGCGGATGCCGTCGGAGGTCATTAACTGTGCCGTAGACAGCTTGTTGCCAATGAACAGGTTATCCACGATGTACTGCATTTCCACATCGTTCAGAAATACATAACCGCCCCAGTATTTCTCGAAACCGATATAGCGTTCGGCTTCGGTGTCTGCATTGGCGTACACGTTGTACTGCTTGGACCACAAGGTATTGGCCGGGTCCAGATTCTCGAAATTCTTGACCAGCCACGCACCGTCAAAGCGACCATTGCCCAGATCGCTGGTCATCGCTGTTAACCAGCTACCACCCAGCAAGCCACCGGCATAGCGCATGGGGTTGCGGCCTGCCCAGTAAGACACGGGGGCTCCGGCCAGAATCAAGGGACCAAACAACTCCGGCCACACAGCCGCCGCCATCATGATCTGCCAGCCCGCCTGACAATTACCGATCACCACCGGCTTGCCCTGGCTTTCTGGATGCAGCTCGGCCGCTTTGCTGACAAAGGCAGCATGGGCACGCATCACATCCTCAACCGTCTGGCCAGGAACAGGGTCCGGTAAAAACCCGACAAAGTAGCAAGGGTGCCCCGCTTGCAGCGCGGCACCGATTTCACTATCCGACTTGAAGCCACCGATGCCCGGCCCATGACCGGCACGAGGGTCAACCACCAGAAACGGGCGTTTGCTGGGGTCGGTAGGCTGATCTTCCGGTGCCAGAATACGCACCATCAGATAGTTAACGGGTCGGGGAAGAGTCAGACCCGACATGACCAGTTCGGCCGGGAAGTTCAGCACATTCGGCACTTCTACCTTGCGTTGGGCCTGGTACTGATCCCCGACCTGACGCTCGATATCGGCATACAGAATGGCGCGCTGCCAGGCGTCCACAAAGTACGAGGAGACGGTCTGACCCAGGTTCCAGGGGGACCAGGCCGTACGGTCGTCACGAGACTTATCTGTCATCATCTTCTCCCTTCAATCAGCTAGCTATTCAAGCGGCCTCAATGGCAATGGCTACGCCTTGACCGCCACCAATGCACAAGGTCGCCAGACCTTTCTGGCCACCACGGCGACGCAGTTCATGAATCAGGGTGACCAACACGCGCGCACCGGACGCACCAATGGGGTGACCCAAGGCAATCGCACCGCCGTTGACGTTGACCTTGCTCATGTCCCACTGCAAGTCTTTGGCCACAGCCAGCGATTGGGCGGCAAAGGCTTCGTTGGCTTCGATCAGGTCCAGTTGATCAATTTCCCAACCCACTTTCTTCAAGACCTTGCGGCTGGCCGACACAGGGCCAATCCCCATGATGGCCGGGTCTACACCCGTGCTGGCCCAGCCACGAATCCACGCCAGAACGGGCAGACCCAATTCCTTGACCTTGTCGGCGCTGGCCAGCAAGAGCACCGCGGCACCATCATTAATGGTGGACGCGTTACCTGCCGTGACCGTGCCGTCTTTCTTGAAGGCAGGACGCAGCTTGGCCAGGGATTCCAGTGTGGTTTGTGCGCGTGGTTGCTCGTCGGCCTCGACACGGACAGGATCGCCTTTGCGCTGGGGCACGTCGATCGGGGTGATCTCGTCCTTGAAACGCCCAGCTTCCATGGCCGCTACAGCTTTACGCTGGGACTCCACCGCAAAAGCATCTTGCTGTTCACGGCTGATGTCATAACGCTCGGCCAGGTTTTCTGCCGTGATACCCATGTGGTAGTTATGGAAGGCATCAGTCAAACCGTCGCGCAGCAAGGTGTCGTCCATCATGGCGTGGCCCAGGCCCAAACCTGTGCGCGCCTTGTGCACCACAAAGGGAGCCAGGCTCATGCTTTCCTGACCACCGGCCAGCACCAGATCCGCATCACCCAAGGCAATGGCCTGCGCCGCCAGATGCACCGCTTTCAGGCCCGAACCGCAGAGCTTGTTCAGGGACATGGAGGGGACTTCATAAGGCAGGCCAGCGTTCACGGCCGCCTGGCGAGCCGGGTTCTGCCCGGCTCCAGCAGTCAGAATCTGACCCAGAATGACTTCATCAATCTGTTCGGCTGCCACGCCTGTGCTCTGGAGCACGGCACGAATCAGTTGTGCGCTCAAATCATGGGCGGGCACCGTAGACAGCCCCCCTTGAAAGCGTCCAATGGGGGTACGAGTCGCCGCAACAATCGCGATATCTTTGTGCATATCCATTCCTTTCATAAGTCGCAGGCCCGACTAGCGGGCCCATACAGGCAGCAGCCGAACCGAGTCGGGCTCAGTACATATGCTGGCCGCCATTCATGGCGACATTACTACCCGTCATAAATCCGGCTGCTTCGCTGGCAATAAAAGTAACCAAGGCCGCGATTTCCTCCGGCTTGCCCAGACGGCCCACAGGAATGCCCGCGATGATGCTGTTACGCACATCTTCAGGCACAGCCATGACCATTTGCGTGGCCAGATAACCGGGGGAGATCGTATTCACCGTCACGCCCTTGCGCGCCACTTCCTGAGCCAGCGCCTTGGTAAAGCCGTGCATCCCTGCCTTGGCGGCCGAGTAGTTGGTTTGACCAAACTGCCCCTTGCTGCCATTAATAGAAGAGATATTGATCACACGGCCCCAGCCACGCTCCAGCATGCTGTCAATAAAGGGCTTGGTGACGTTAAAGACCGAGTCCAGATTGACGCGCAAAACATCGTCCCATTTGTCTTTACTCAATTTGCGGAAGGTGCCGTCGCGCGTAATACCGGCGTTATTGATCAGGATGTCGACCTGCTGACCATCCTTTGCAATCGCCCGCGCCATTTGCTGGCACGACTCGAAGTCCGCCACATCAACGTGATAGCCCTGGAACACATAGCCTGCGTCGGCCTGCTCTTTCAGCCAGATCTGGGCATCAGCATCGCTGCGCGAGTGAGTCACCAGAACATGGTGACCCGCATCATGCAAAGCACGGGCGATCTCTTGACCCAGACCGCCCATACCACCTGTCACCAACGCAGTGCGTTTAACCGTAGACATACCGCTTATGCTCCCTTTTTAGTGTCAGAGGCGCTGGCAGCATTTGCCCAAGGTGCGCCCCACTGCTTGAAAATATCCATGACTGGCACAGCGGCGCTGGTGTTGCTGACCACGCCCATGACCGACTTCTGCCAGGCTTCCAGCGCTTCTTGCAAACCGTTGGTGAACTCGGTCTGGTTCTGAATGGCCAGTTCATTGATGGTCTGGCTGTCATTCACACCGTGCTGGAACAAACGCCAGAAGGTGTCGGCAGGCAAGGTCGCCAGAGACTGCCAATTGCCGGTTTGCAGCAGGCCTTCAATTTCAGCCGTGGTCTGCTCCATGCTCCTCATGCTGCTTTTCTGTACGGACTCCAACCAACGATGACCACCCGCCTGCAGCAGGCGGGTGATACGCAGTTGCAACTCAACATTAGCCTTGTACAGATCCAGGGGAAGTGTCTCCATGCTCATCGAAATCTCCTTAAAGGAAAAAAGTGCCCCCTGAGGGGGCCCAGTCCATCAAGCCATCTGAGAGATGGTGTTACGAAAACGCCGCAGCGACAGGACAAACAGGGCTGTCCCAATCACCAGCAGGGCTAAAAAGGGTTGCCATACGGTTTCAATACCAGCACCGCGGAACAATATGGCCTGCCCTAAAGACACGAAGTGCGTAGTGGGGGCCAGTTGCATCAGGTTTTGCACAATTTCCGGCATGCTCTCACGGGGCGTGCGACCGCCCGAGAGCAAGTTCATGGGCAACAAGGTCAACATCAGGAGCAAACCGAATTGCGGCATGCTGCGCGACAAGGTGGCCAGATAAATACCCATGGAGGTCATGGCAAACAGACACAGCACCGCACCACACAAGAACAGCGGGATAGAACCTTCAATAGGAACGCCCAACAATCCGCGCACCACAAAATTGAGCGAAGCCGCCGTGGCAATCAGCACCACCAGACCCATCGCCGTGACTTTGGAGGCCATGATCTCGCCCGGTGTAACGGGCATCACCAGCAAGTGTTCGATGGTGCCGTGCTCACGCTCCCGAATCAGGGCAGCCCCGGTCAGGATGATGGACAACATGGCCACCGAGTTGATGACCTCGGCAATACTGCCGAACCAGGCTTTTTCCAGTGTGGGGTTAAAACGAATCCGCAAGGCCAGATCCACCGGCAAGGTATCAATGCTGCGATAACGCCGCACGAACTCGTTGACCTCGCCCATCACCACCTGCTGGATGTAGTTATTGCCGGTAAAAGCCTGACTCATGCGGGTAGCATCAATGTTCAATTGCACTTCAGGACTGCGCCCGGCCAGCACGTCACGCTGAAAATTGGGGGGAATATTCAGCACAAAGGTGAACGCCCCCGTATCCATGCCCGAGTCCATTTCTCCGTACTCGATCATGTGCGGGTGAATGAATTCCGGCGGATAAAAGGCCGAGGTAATACGGGCCGACAAAGGGCTTTGATCCTGATCCACAATCGCAATCGGTGCGTTGTTCAGGGTTTCCGGCTGGGCCGTTGCCGAGGTGTAAATCGAGACCGAGAACACATATACGATGAGCAGCAACATCATGGGGTCGCGCGCCAGGCTCCACAGCTCTTTGCGACCCAGCAACAGCACATTCTTGAGTTTTCTCATCTCACTTCTCCTGCTTTTTCAGCAGCATGACTGCCGCACCCAACACCACCGGAATCGCCAAAAGCAAAGCGAACAAAGCACCATGCAGATCCGAGAAAGTCAGCGCCTTGTTAAATACCCCGCGACTGATGTTGAACATATGGGTGGCCGGGTAAACTTCGCCCGCCCAGCGGCTGATCCCTTCCATGGAAGACACCGGATTCAACAAACCGGACAGTTGCGTGGCGGGCAGCATGGTGCCAATCATGGCAAAGAACATGGCCGCGATCTGGCTTTGCGTCACGGTGGACGCCACCAGACCCATGCCGGTTGAGATCACGCAGAACATCAAGGTCGCCACACTCAGGGTCAGGAAACTGCCCTTGATCGGTACATCAAAGACCGTGATCGCCAATAGACACATGCACAAAAAGTTGATCATCGCCAAGCCGATATAGGGAATCTGCTTGCCCAGCAGAAACTCCACTCGCGTCACCGGCGTGACGTACAGATTGATGATGGAACCCAACTCTTTTTCGCGTACCACGGACAGCGCCGTCAACATGGCAGGCAGCATCAGCAAGAGCACCGGAATCACCGCGGGCACCATGGCGGGCAAGCTCTTGACGTCCGGGTTGTAACGGTAACGGTCCTGAATACTGGCGGGCACTACCAAGGCCCCTGCCCCCAGGCGCTCCTTGGCCTGCGTAATCAGCCATTGCTGGTGCATGGCTTTGACGTAGCCTTGAATGGTCTCGGCGCGGGTTGGCATGGAGCCATCGACCCAGGCGGCAATTTCTGGTTTGCTGCCGCGCAGAACATCACGGCCAAAGCCGGGCGGGATTTCAATCGCCAGCGCAATCTTGCCGCGCCGCATTCTGTTGTCCAGGTCCTCGTAATCTGTCAGCGGCGGCTGCTCCAGAAAATAACGGGAACCGGACAGGTTCAAAGCATAGTTCTGGCTGATGCTAGTTTGATCGCGGTCCAGCACGGCGTAGCGCAAATCCTCTACGTCCAGTGTGATACCAAAACCCATCACAAACAGCAAAATCAGGGAACCGGCCAGGGCCAGGGTCGCTCGTACCGGGTCCCGACGTAGCTCCAGCGCCTCGCGCCAGGTGTAGCTTAGTAGACGCTGCAAGCTGAAACGGTCTGGTTTGCCGCCATGTTCCTGTTCATCAGAAACCACGGCCTGTTCTGTCGCGGCTTCCACTTCTGGCTCAGGACCACTCGCTTCCAGCAGGTAGCCGATAAAAGCCTCTTCCAGATCAGCAGCACCGCGTTTTTTAACCAGATTGGCCGGTGTGTCGCTATCCAGCACTTTACCAGCATGCATCATGGACATGCGGTCGCAACGCTCGGCCTCGTTCATGAAGTGGGTCGAGATAAAGATCGTGACCTTGTCGCGGCGGGATAACTCAATCAGCAAGCGCCAGAAATTATCACGTGCTACCGGGTCCACGCCGGAGGTGGGTTCATCCAGGATCAGCAGCTCGGGTTTATGCACCATCGCGACTGCCAAAGACAAACGCTGACGCATCCCCAAAGGAATGGCGTCAGGCAGGCGATCCAGAATCTGCCCCAGATCAAAGCGCTCCACCATCTCGGCGACACGAGCCTCAACCTCCTCGGCAGGAACGTGGAAAAGCTGAGCGTGCAGCACCAGGTTTTGTCGTACGGTCAGTTCGCTATACAGGGAGAAAGCCTGCGACATATAACCCACGCGACGGCGGGTATCAATGTCTTTAGGATTCACCTCGTGACCGAACAGCCAGGCCTGACCTTCAGACGCGGGCAACAGCCCGGTCAGCATCTTCATGGTGGTGGACTTGCCACAACCATTCGAGCCCAGGAAGCCGAAAATCTCCCCGCGTCGGATGCGGAAGGACACGCTGTCGACAGCCGTAAAGTCACCAAAACGAATCGTCAGCCCTTCGGCTTCAATTGCGATATCGTCGGCATCCACCTCCAGAGGCGGAATTTCTACTGCTTTATGGCCTTGGCGTTTGTCGTCAGGCAGCAAGCGGATAAAGGCCTGCTCCAGACTTTTACTTTCGGTACGCTCCAGCAATTCCTTGGGCGTGCCGGTAGCCAGAATCTGGCCATCATCCATCGCCACCAGCCAGTCAAAGCGCTGGGCTTCGTCCATATAGGCGGTGGCCACAATTACGCTCATGCTGGGTCGTTCGATGCGAATACGCTCGATCAAGTCCCAGAACTGCTTGCGAGCCAAGGGGTCAACACCGGTGGTGGGTTCGTCCAGCAGCAGAAAATCCGGGTCGTGAATCAGTGCGCAGCACAGACCCAGCTTTTGTTTCATACCACCGGACAACTTGCCAGCCGGACGGGTCAAAAAGGGATACAGGCCCGTGCTACGCGTCAAGTCATCAATGCGACGGCGACGCTCGGCGGCATCATGCCCAAACAGGCGGCCAAAGAACTGCAAGTTCTCTTCCACCGACAAGGTGGGATACAGGTTCTTGCCCAGACCTTGAGGCATGTAGGCAATGCGCGGGCAAATCTGGTCGCGATGGCTTTTTTCCGCCATATCGCCACCCAGCACTTCAATGCGCCCTTCCTGAATGACGCGAGCACCCGCCAGCAGGGACAGCAAGCTGGATTTACCCACGCCGTCAGGACCAATCAGTCCGACCATGCAAGCGGCAGGAACATCCAGGCTTAAACGATCCAGTGCGAGCGTGTCGCCATAACGCTGACTAAGCTCAACAACGCGAGCAACGGCCGCCGCTTGCTGCTTGGGCATGGTTTACTCCGTCAAGGTAGAAGTCAGCGACTCAGGCCAACTGGCATTGGGGTCCAGCTTCACCCAGGCCACACCGGGCAAGCCGGTCTTGACTTGCTCCAGGTGCTTTTTCAGCAATTCAGGGGCAATCTGGGCCTTGACGCGGAACATCAGCTTTTGGCGCTCCGAGGCAGTTTCTACGCTCTTGGGCGTGAACTGGGCCGAGCTGGCCACGAAGGACACCGTAGCGGGGACCGGAATATTAGGGATGGCATCCAGCACCAGACGAACTTCGGTCCCCAGAGCGACCTTGCCCGCCACTTCGCTAGGCAGGAAGAAGGTCATGTACACATCGGACAGGTCCAGCACGTTCAGCACACGACCACCGGCACCCAGCACTTCACCGGGTTGAGCAACGCGGAATTGCACACGGCCATCGCGGGGGCTGACCAGCTTGCTGTCGCGCAAGTCGGCTTCGATACGGGCGACAGCGGCCGTGGCGGCTTCCACGGCAGAACGTGCGCCAATCAACTGAGCTTTAGCAGCGTTAATAGCGGCTTCTGCTGCGGTGGCCTGGGCCTTGGTAGCAGCAACGGCAGCCTGAGCACCACGCACACGGGCGCGGTCATCATCCAGTTCCTGAGCCGAGGCGGCGCCTTCTTTGGACAAGGTGGTGGAACGGGCCAGACGACGTTGGGCCGCATCCAGCTCCGACTCACGCTGACCAATCAAAGCTTTGGCGGCGATGGCATCACTTTCACGCAAGGCCACTTGAGCCTCAGAGGCAGCCACATTGTTTTCTGCCTGACGCAAACCGGCTACCGCTTCATCCCGAGCCGCTTCCAGGCTGTCTTGCTGCATGATGGCCAGAACCTCGCCTTCCTTCACGAAGTCGCCTTCATGAGCGGCAATGCTCTGGATACGGCCGGCAAACTTGGTGGAGATATCAATCTCGGTGGCTTCGATACGGCCATTGCCGCTCACAAAGCCTTCTCCCGGGCCAGTGTTGGACATTTTCTGCCATGCCCACCAACCCAGGCCAAGAACCCCAGCAACGATCAGGACAGGAACAAGATTTTTTTTCAAAGAGGAAGATTGTTTGCTCATAGCTGGCTCGAGGATGGATCCGAAGTAGAGGAGTTATGGGTGTTGGTCAGGGGCTCGGCGGGGTCCAGACCACCGCCCAAGGCGCTATACATGGCAATCTGGCTGGCCAGAAGCGCACGGCGCGTTTGCACGACTTGCTGCTCCACATCCAGCAAATCGCGCTGCGCATCCAGCACTTCCAGATAAGCGGCCGAGCCGTTGTCGTAACGCATTTGTGCCAAACGAGCGCGCTCGGTCTGGGCGCTTCGGGCCACTAACTGGACTTCCAGTTGCTGACTTAACCAATGACGGGTCGACAAGGCGTCTGACACTTCACGGAAGGCGGTTTGAATCGCTTTCTCGTACTCGGCAACACGCATGTCACGACGTACATAAGAGACGTCCAGATTGGCGCTGCGACGGCCGCCGTCAAAAATAGGCAGGGAAATGGTGGGGGCGAACATCCAGGCCTTGCTGCCTGAATCAAACAAGCCATCCAGCTCGGCACTGGCCGTACCAAAATTGCCTGTCAAGGCGAT
Source organism: Alcaligenes parafaecalis (assembly GCF_026344135.1). Classification (NCBI taxonomy): domain Bacteria; kingdom Pseudomonadati; phylum Pseudomonadota; class Betaproteobacteria; order Burkholderiales; family Alcaligenaceae; genus Alcaligenes; species Alcaligenes parafaecalis. The sequence continues at coordinate 238,216 of NZ_JAPKNA010000006.1, forward strand.
GCGCGGGAAGAAAGCGGCTCGCGCGGCACCAATATTGGCATTGGCCGCACGCAGCTTGTGTTCAGCTGCAATAATGTCGGGACGCCACATCATCAGGTCTGAAGGCAGGCCGGGGGCCAGTTCAGCCAGCATGACGTTTTCATTCAATGGCGCGCCAGTTGGGGAAACTCCAGGGTCTGCACCCAATAGCTGCTGCAGAGCATGCAGTTGCACAGCACGTTGCTGCTCCAACTGGGCCAGCATGGACTGGGCCTGGGTCAGCAAGGTTTGCACCTGGGTCACATCCAGTTTGGACGTTGCTCCTACCTCGTAGCGGCGGGAGAAAATACGGTAGGACTCCTGACGAGTCTCTACACTTTTACGAGCGATCTGCACACGCTCGTCCAGCTCGCGCACCACAATATAGTTATTGGCCACTTGCGAGACCAGAGCCACATGAACGGCTTGTCGGCCCGCTTCGGTCGCCAGCCAGCCTTGCAAGGCGGCATCTTCCAGACTACGGACCCGCCCCCACAAATCCAGTTCCCAACTGGTCAACCCGACTTGAGCGCGGTAATCGCCTCCCGTTACGGCCTGGCCGCTAGGATTCATATCCCCCGGCACGCGCGAACGAGCGGTCTGACCACCTACAGTAAATTCCGGGAAGCGTTCGCTACGCTGCAAATTCAGCATGGCGCGAGCCTCATCCACCCGCAGGACCGCCACGCGCATATCGCGGTTATTTTCCAGTGCGGTCTCAATGAGCTTGCCCAGAACCGGATCTTTAAAGTACTCGCGCCAGCCCAAGTCGCGAGCTCGTACCGCAGTGGCCGAGCCAGCCGACAGGTCTGAATAGGCTTGCGGAACAGGGGAAGCTGGCTGATCGTAATCGGGCGCCATCGAGGCGCAACCCGCCAGGGTGACCAGCAAGGCAGCCAGCGCGAAATGAGGGCGACGCGCAGCGCTTCGGTGCTTGAGACTCAAATCGTAGGTCTGTGGGGCCATTGTAAAAAATGCCTAATGAGAAAAAGGGAAACTGCCGTCAAGACAAAACAGCACGTCAGCGATGGGCTTGCGCCTATCGCCGACATAACACAGAGCGACAAGCTCACTGTTTAGCGAGCTTGCATGACCTGACTGCTTACTTCACTAATACGTATTGACCGGGCGCAGGGCCCACCGGGGCAAAGCCTTGCTTGGCCGCCCCCATTTGCGGTGGCTTCACGTCTGCACCGGAGCGAGCTTTCAGCCACTCGGTCCAGGCGGACCACCAGGAGCCCGGATGCGAGGCCGCTTGTGCCTGCCACTCGTCCACCAGAACAGGAGCAGTGCCTGCGGCTCGGGTATGGATCTGATACTTGCGACGCGGATGGCCGGGTTCGCTGACAATTCCGGCGTTGTGACCACCTGTGGTCAAGACAAAGGTGATCTCGGCAGGAACCAGATAATGCAGCTTGTAAACCGAACGCCAGGGTGCGACGTGATCGGAAACGGTGCCCACGCAAAAAACAGGCAAATTGATTTGCGCCAGAGAAACGATACGGCCTTCAACCGGATAACGGTTTTGACTTAAATCATTATTCAAATACAAGCGGCGCAAATATTGCGAGTGCATGGTGGCAGGCATACGTGTGGCATCTGCATTCCAGGCCATTAAATCGTTCAAGGGACGACGTTCGCCCAATAAATATTTATTGATCATAGGCGCCCACAATAAATCAGCAGAACGCAACATTTGAAATGCGGCTTCCATCTGATTGGCGCGTAAAAACCCTTCATCGGCCATCTGCGCTTCCAGCAGGCTGACCTGGCTTTCGTCAATGAACAGGGACAGATCGCCAGGCTCGGAGAAGTCGGTTTGAGCGGCGAAGAAAGTCAGGGAAGCCAGCCTGTCGTCCCCATCGCGTGCCATGGCGGCCGCCGCGATAGCCAGCAAGGTGCCACCCAGGCAGTAGCCGGTAGCATGCACTTTCTGGCCTGGAACAATGGCATTGACGGCATCCAGACTGGCTTTCCAGCCCAGACGAATGTAGTCGTCCATGCCAAAGGCATGGTCCTTGGCATCGGGGTTTTTCCAGGACAGGCAAAACACTGTATGGCCCTGGTCGACCAGGTATTTGATCAGCGAATTCTGCTGAGACAGATCCAGAATGTAGTACTTCATGATCCAGGCCGGAACGATCAAAATAGGCTCTGGGTGTACTAGTTTCGTGGTGGGGGTGTATTGAATCAGCTCCACCAGCTCATTGCGCAACACCACCTTGCCTGGTGTCGCCGCCAAATCCTTCCCTACCGTGAAATCTTCCGTACCGACAGGAGGCTCGCCCGCGAACTGGGCCTGCATATCCTGCTGCCAATGCTCCAGACCACGGCTGAAGTTATCCCCTTGCTCTGCCAGGGTTTTATCCCATACCAAAGGATTGGTCAGTGCGAAATTGCTGGGGCTGAGCATGTTCAGCCATTGCTCGGCACCAAAGGCAATCAACTGTTGATGATGGGGTTCTACCCCTGCCACACCCTCGGTTGCGCTTTGCCACCATTGCTGCTGCGCCTGATAGGTTTGCCGCAACAAATTAAAGGGCCAGCGGTCCCAGGCGGGATCCGCAAACCGGCGGTCTGTCTGAGCGGGGGGGGTTGCTTGAGCAGGGGCTTGCGCAGGAAGCTGGGCAGAGGCGGCCAGCTCCTCGCTCCAGTCACGGAACAACTGTTCCCACTGACTAAGGGCCAACTGCCGTAATTGTTCTTGTTTGCCGGGACTCAGGGTCAGATGACGTATCCAGTCCATCCAGGCCATGAACTGCGATTCGGGGGAGATGGAGCTCCAGATACGGGCCCAGGCGGCTCGTGCGGATGCGTCTAAATGCTCAGTCTGATCGATGCACTGCCTGCTTACCATTGCCACTCCGCAAAAAGTACACATAAAGAAAAAAGCAGATACGACTGCTTAGTCTTTTTAATAATACACCAGTTTACATCTAAACTTTTTGCATGCAGGCCTTTTAACAAAGACCTATAAAAAACCTTTGCGGTAGATCAAGTTCATGACAGATAAAAAACGGTCAGCTCAAGCCACCTTTCCTGTTATAACGTGCCTGATATGAAATGGGGAAATAAAAACAAGCATAAAAATAAATAAACCCTCACTGAAAAGGGAAGGCTTTTAAAAACAACAAAGACCATGCAACCCACTGAAACATATGGCACTTCAAACAGGCAACAGAACAATTATTTCTTAGCTATATGACAAAACGAAGCTGCCGTCCCGGCTAGGGATTCAAGCCACTACAGACCTGATCAGACGCCAGCCCGAAAGCAGTGGCCTGATATACTGCAAGCCCCATATCTTGCCCATCCACACAGGGTGACATGACAGACTCGCACCAAAATAAACCTCCAAAAAACGAAACCACAAGCAAGCGACGCTACCTGCCCTCGGCCGAGCGCAAACGCGAAATCCTGAAAGCCGCTTTTGAAGAATTTTCCCATCGGGGTTTTCTGGGAACCTCTCTGGAACGGATTGCCGCCAGCGCCGGCATTTCCAAGTCCGGGATCTACGCGCACTACAGCAGCAAGGATGAAGTGTTCGAGGACATGCTCCACAGCACCCTGCTGCCACCCGATGGCAATACTTTTGAGCTGACCGATACATCGGATGCCGACACCCTGTCCTGTATCGTGGATGAGTACCTCAAGCAACTGTACAAACGCCTGTCCAGCCCGGACGTGCAAGCCATGTTCAGACTCTTGATGACCGAGAGCGGCCGCGTGCCCGATCTGGCGCACTACTGGGGCAAACAACTCCTGAGTCAGAACTACATGTCCAATCAGGCGTTTTTTGAACTGGGCATACAGCGTGGTCTCATCCGCCCCGACGTCAGCTCGTCTGACTACATCCTGGCGGCCTCCCCTTCCCTGATGTGGCTTATGGTTCTGCTGGTTCTAGGTCCGCAGAACTCGCCCGTGCCTTTTGAGGAAGTCCATCTTTTGCACAAGCGCTTGCTAATCGAGTGCCTGCAGCCTGCAACGGCCTAAGCACTCGTCCAGGTGAAGCAGGCAACACCGGCTCGGCTGCCTTGGTGATAGAGCCGGGCTCATGGCCCGCTGCTGCAACCCGCTCGCTTTTCCTCATAATCCTCATCAAGCCAAACGTATAAGCGACTCGGGCGCTCACGCTACACTTGAGGGCAACGATCATTCCCTCGAACAGCAACTGCCCGTACAATAATCGGTTGCAGTCTATTTCCAATGGGTTCCCTCACCCCATCCACCAAAAAGGTTCAGACATGACTCTGCCTACCGTGCCGTCTTCACGGCTGTCGTTCTATTTGCGACTTTTAATTGCGTTTCACATTTTTATTGTGATCGCCAGCAATTACCTGGTTCAACTTCCCATTGAACTGTTCGGCTTTCATAGTACCTGGGGAGCCTTCAGCTTTCCCTTCGTTTTTCTGGCCACAGACCTGACAGTCCGTCTAATGGGCAAGTCCGAAGCGCGTCGCGTCATTACCCGCGCCATGTTCCCGGCCTTGATCGCCTCGTATGTGGTGTCCGTCCTGTTTAACGAAGGCCATTTCAATGGTCTGCAAGCACTAGGCGAATTCAACAGCTTTGTCTTCCGCATTGCCTTGGCCAGTTTTGCTGCCTATGTACTAGGGCAGTTGCTGGATGTGCAGGTATTTGATCGCATCCGCCGCGACTATAAGCAATGGTGGATCGCACCCGCAGCCGCTTCCATCTTTGGACAGGCTCTGGATACCCTGGCCTTTTTCGGCATCGCCTTCTGGCGCAGCAGCAACCCGTTCATGGCCGAGCACTGGGGTGAAATTGCCGTGGTGGACTACGTTATCAAGCTGGGCGTCAGCCTGCTGCTGTTTGTGCCCATGTATGGCGTACTGCTGAACTCCCTGATCAGCACCATGAAGCGCCGCGCGCTCAGTACCGCACAGGTCAAGGCATGAAGCCGCACACTCCCCGCCGCCGGGCACTGGTTTTATTTTCGGGCGGACAGGATTCAGCCACTTGTCTAGCCTGGGCACTGGACCGCTTTGCCTTGGTGGAAACCGTGGGCTTTGACTACGGGCAGCGCAACCATGCGGAATTGCAGTGCCGCCAGACCTTAAGAGACAAGCTGTGCCAGCAATTCCCGCATTGGGCAGAACGCCTGGGGGAAGATCATGTGCTGGACGCCCGCGTGCTGGCTCAGATTGGCGGCAGTGCCATGACCGAATCCATGACGATTGCCATGCAGGAAGACGGGCTCCCCAATACTTTTGTACCGGGTCGGAACCTGCTGTTCTTTACCCTGGCAGGTGCCTTGGCCTACCGCCGGGGCCTGGATACGCTGGTGGGTGGCATGTCTGAAACCGACTACTCCGGCTACCCGGATTGTCGAGACAATACGCTCAAAGCCTTGCAAGTGGCCTTGAGCCTGGGCATAGAGCGCCCGCTGACCGTGGAAACGCCACTGATGTGGCTGGACAAGGCAGACACCTGGGAACTGGCCCACCAGCTAGGCGCAGATGCTTTAGTGGAGCTGATCCAGCAAGACAGCCATACCTGCTACCAGAATGAGCGCGAAACGCTGCATGACTGGGGATATGGCTGCGGGCACTGCCCGGCGTGTGAGCTGCGGGCCAAGGGCTATCAGGATTGGGCCGTGCGAGACTGATTACCTTGCTACTTCTTGCAGCGGCACGGGTGAAGAACAAGATACGCACGCCGTGCCGCATTGCAGGATTGCATTGCTCTGAATAAAAAGATCAAAAAAGACACCAGATAAATCAAGGCCGGAATTCCAAAATAACGCTGGGACTTCACCCCTGATTTCAAACTGGAGAAATAAGCTCCTGACTGAACAGAGTTGCAAATATAGTCAATCTCATTCTGAAAGAGAGGCGTCTCCGAATTCCTTGCTTCCAGCGAACAATCCGCTATATTAAAAACCCATCGCTTACCATCCGGAGCAAGAAGCGATCTCATCCCCTGTTCACCCTGCCAAGCCCAAACCTCACTTTCTTTAAATTTGACAATAGACTCAGAACCAAAAGACAAAATAGAAGCGGGAGCCAAAAAAAGGCAAAGAAGCGCAATAAACACGCACAAGACTCCCCTCTGAAAATAACCAGGATTTTTCACATCCTGCTCTGGCCAGTTGACCCAATCCCCTGCTCTACCCAAAGTTCTCAAAGGGATAGCAACGCTATCTGCCCACTTAATCGCTTGATGCGTATCCCTCACAGTACGAATTCCCTGTCCCCTACCCATTCCAAACATCACCTTGAACCGCTCAACATCCAACGTGTTTTTCCGTGTGGAGTCCAGATAGGAATCGTAAAACTCCTCTCGATGAAAAATAGCCCAGAGCTTATTGAAAAATACAAAATAAGCACGATTAAAGACAAGAAAAAGAAATCCAACAATAATAAAACTGAAAAAGAAAATATTGGCAATGGAAGAGAAAGAGTAAAAAACAGAAGACATTAAATTCATGACAAAAAAAACCCAGCCACCAAAGTAGCTGGGCCCTTATAAAGAAGTTAATCAGTTCACAACTGTGCTGGCTCTGTCTGCACCTGATATACCGGGTAGCGTCGACACAAGGTCACAATTTTTTCGCGAATATCGTGCTTGATCTTGTCCAGGGTGCCTGCCTCGTAAGCATCCAGCACATCACACAAGTAATGAGCCAACTGCTCGCAATCCGCTACGGTAAAGCCACGCGTGGTGACGGCAGGCGTCCCGATACGAATCCCGGAAGTCACCATGGGCGAACGCGGGTCGTTAGGCACCGAGTTCTTGTTCACGGTAATGTAGGCATCGGCCAAGGCATCGCTGGCTTCCTGACCCGTATAAGGCTTGGCCGACAGATTAATCAGCATCATGTGGTTATCCGTCCCACCTGACACGATGTTGTGACCACGCTGCATCAATACGGTGGCCATGGCGCGGGCATTACGCACCACGTTTTGCTGATAGCTACGGAACTCCGGCTGCAGGGCCTCTTTGAAAGCAATCGCCTTGGCGGCAATCAAGTGCATCAAGGGGCCACCCTGCACGCCAGGAAAAACGGCAGAGTTCAGACGTTTGTAGAAATCTTCACTTTGCCCTTTGGCCATGATCACGCCACCACGTGGACCGCGCAGCGTTTTATGTGTCGTACTGGTAACCACATGCGCATATGGCAAGGGGCTGGGGTACTCGCCCGCCGCGACCAGACCCGCCACGTGGGCCATATCTACCCAGAACCAGGCACCGACTTTGTCCGCGATCTGGCGCATGCGTGCCCAATCTTTCACGCGGGAATAGGCCGAAAAACCACCAATCAGCATTTTGGGCTTGGTCTCGATGGCAATACGCTCCATTTCGTCGTAATCGATCAAGCCGGTTTTGATATCAACCCCGTAAGGAACAATGTTGTAAAGACGCCCGGAAATATTGATGGGGTTACCGTGTGTCAGGTGTCCCCCCTGAGCCAGATTCATCCCCATGACCGTATCGCCTGGTTTGAGCAAGGCCAGGAACACGGCAGTATTGGCTTGTGCTCCAGCATGAGGCTGCACGTTGGCATAGTCGCAATCGAACACGGCTTTCAGGCGCTCAATCGCCAGGCGTTCGGCCACGTCCACAAATTCACAACCAGCGTAATACCGCTTGTCGGGATAACCTTCGGCGTACTTATTGGTAAACACCGAGTTTTGCACCTGCATCACCAAGGGGCTGGCGTAGTTTTCCGAGGCAATCAGTTCTACGTGATCTTCCTGACGGCTTTCTTCGCCCTGGATGGCCTGCGCCAATTCCTTGTCGAATTCAGCCAGGCTGAGTGTGTTGTCGTACATCGCTTTTCCTTAAAAAATTTCAACTCAAGTTGCAGCCACTTGCCGGGCCGCTGTGTAAAGCAGGCACACGCCCTACCCGTGCGTGCGCTCGAACTCGCGCATGAACTCCCCCAGCGCCTGTACCGCATCCAAGGTGACGGCGTTGTAGATGCTGGCGCGCAAGCCCCCCGTTGATTGATGTCCCTTCAAACCATGAAAACCATTTTTTTGTGCTTCTTCTGCAAATAAAGCATCTACATTATTTTTGGAAATATGGAATGGAACGTTATTGATGGATCGATAGTCAGGCAAAACATTATTGATATAAAAACCATTGCTTCTATCAATAACCTCATAGAGCAGTTGTGATTTTTTCTTATTTATTTCATGCAACACATTTACTCCACCCACACGCTCAATCCATTCCAGTATTAAACCCAACACATACCAGGAAAAGGTGGAAGGCGTATTTAATAAGGATTGTTTTTTTGCTTGAATGGAAAAATCCAGGGCTTGTGGTGTACTTGTTAAAGGTTTGTCTAAAATAGCGGGATTCAGGACAACAAGCGTGACTCCAGCAATCCCCATATTTTTTTGGGCAGATGCATAAATCAAATCATGCGCCGAAATGTCAAGCGGTTTTGACATCAAACTGGAGCAAGCATCACACACCAATGGAATAGGCGAGACAGGTGGTGCTGAAAATTGCAAGCCCTGTGCTGTTTCGTTTTCTGTGTAATGCAAGTAAGCCGCATCCAGATTAATATTAGATTCATTAATCTCGGGAATACGATCAAATCCAGTTTCATGAGAACTGGCTATGATTCTTACCTTTCCATATTGCCTGGCGGCATTAGCTGCTTGTTCCGACCATAAACCCGTATGTATATAGTCCGCTGTGTTTGTTTGATGGAACAAGTTCATCGGAATTTGAGAAAACTGCAAGTAAGAACCACCTTGCAGCAGCAAGACGTGATAGTCCGATGGAACCGCCAGGACACGGCGCAACGCAGCGTCGGTACGATGGGCAAAATCCATGAAGGGCTGGGAACGATGGCTGATTTCCATCACAGACAAACCTGTGCCAGCGAAATCAAGCAGCTCATCACGCACTTGCAATAGAACATCCATTGGCAAGGCGCTGGGCCCTGCGCTGAAATTAAAGGGTCGGGACATACTTGCTGAGATCCTGTACAAACCTGAACGCCGGAACAGGCCCCCCCTATTTCGGCAATGACAATCAAGTCTACGAGCACAATGGTCTGACTAGTCAGACCATTAATATTCTCTGGAGCAGACCGCATGACGCGTTCGTTTGAACTGGACACCTTGAAGATGCGTCTTAACGATGACGAACTTCAATCCCTGGATCTTCACCAGCGCATTCAGCGTGCCTTGCGGGCACTGATTCTGGATGGTGCCCTGGGTCCGGGAGTCAAGCTGCCTGCCACGCGCTCCCTGGCCAAGTCCCTGAGCATGGCGCGCGATACGGTTGAAAATGCCTATGTCCAACTGCACCGCGACGGCTTTATCGTGCGGCGCGAAGGCTCGGGCAGCTATGTTTCCGAATCGGTAGGCACCGAGCTGCGTGGCAGCGCCTACCGCCGCATCAAGGCTCAGGATATGAAACGAAGCGTGATGGAACCGGGTACGGGCTTAAGCCGCCGGGGTCGCGCCGTGTTTGAAAGTGGTGGCATTGCCGACCAGCAGACCATCAAGGCCTTTGCCACGGGCCTGCCTGAAACCCGCAACTTCCCCACGGATGTCTGGGAACGCTTGCAGCGTCAGGCCATGAAAGACTTTCGAGCCAATATCCTGCTGCACGGTGATCCGCAAGGCACGGAGTCCCTGCGTAAAGCCATTGCTGTCTACCTGAATCTGGAGCGCGGAGCCAAAGTGTCTGCGGACCAGATCCTGATTCTGAGCAGCACGCGCCAAGCCCTGTTCCTGTGTGCTCAGTTGCTGGTGGATGCGGGCAAACCCATTCTGGTTGAAAACCCCGGCTACTTTGGTGCCCGCAAAGCTTTTGAAGCCGCCGAGGCCCGAGTTGTACCTATTGGTGTGGACGAACAAGGTCTGCGTACCGAGCTCTTGCATGAAGATCGCAGCGGAGCCAATTGCATTTACGTCACACCTTCCCACCAATACCCCACCGGCGCGACCCTGTCCTTGGAACGCCGCCTGGAGCTGATACGCTGGGCCGCTGAAAATGGTCGCTGGATTCTGGAAGACGACTACGACAGCGAGTTTCACTACGACGGATTGCCGACCGCTTGTGTGCAGGGCCTGGATAAATACCAGCGCACGATTTACCTGGGCACCTTCAGTAAAACCCTTTATCCAGGGCTGCGCATGGGGTACATGGCCCTGCCACCCGAACTGGTCAAACCCTTCACCCAGGCGCGCAGCATCATGGATGGTCATACGCCACAAATCCTGCAACTGACGCTGGCACGTTTTATGGAAGACGGACACTACAACTCCCATATCCGCGCCATGCGCAAGCTGTATGCAGGACGACGGGAGATCATGCTGGAAGCGATCGAACAGCATTTGCAAGGGATTGTCCGCGCTGCCCGCCCCGAAGGCGGTCTGCAAATCCCCTGCTTTCTGGAACCGGGCTGGTCCGAGGAACACACCCTGCGTCGTGCCTTGAGTGCGGGAGTACAACTGCCAGGCTTAAGTCGCCTGTACATCGGTGAAGAAAAACAACAGGGCTGGTTATTAGGTTATGCCTCACTGACCGCGTATGAGATCGAGTCCGCCATGTTGCGTCTAGCCAACGCCCTGCGTCAGGGCAAAGGCTAAGTGGGGGCAATCAGTACATCAAGGGGTATCGCCGGTTCAGGTCGGTGACCCCTTCCAGAATGGCATTTTCGGTTCGTGGATTGCGCGCCCCACTGCGCACCCCACCCAGCAAAGCCAAAATCATGTCGCCAATTTCCTTGAAGTCGTCTTCGCCCAAACCGCGAGTCGTACAGGCAGCACTTCCTACGCGGATACCGGAGTAAGCACCACTTATTTGCTCGTAAGGCACCCGGTGTTTGCTAAGGCTGATGCCTAGCTGGGTTAATACCCGCTCCACCAAGGGGCCGGACAACTCCCAGGGGCGCAAATCCACCACCCCAAAATGACAATCCGTCCCGCCTGACACCACGGTCAACCCCCCTTCAGACAGACGTCGGCACAGACTGCGAGCATTAACAATAACGGACTGGGCGTAGGCTTTATAAGACGGGCTCATGGCTTCACCCAACGCCACCGCTTTGGCCGCCATGATGTTCAGCAAAGGTCCACCTTGCAGCCCTGGATACACAGCCTGATTCAAGCGCTCTGCCAGCTTGGGCTCGTTGCACAAGATAATGCCGCCACGCGGGCCCCGTAAGGTCCCATGTGTGGAAAACGTAGTGACGTGCGCATGTTTGACTGGCGACTCCATCAGGCCCGCCGCAACCAGCCCGGCGCTATGGGCCAAATCCACCATCAGGTACGCGTTGACCTCGTTGGCGATTTGCCGGAATTCTGCAAAATTGGGCGTGCGTGAGTAGGACGAGCCCCCGGCAATAATCAGCCGTGGGCGCTCCTTGTGGGCCAAGGCGCGCACCTGATCCATGTCTACCCATTGCGTTTGGCGATCCACCCCATAGGAGCAGGTCTGAAACCAACGCCCCGACACATTGAAGTGCGAGCCGTGGCTAAGATGGCCACCCGCACATTGATCCAAGGACAGGATCGTGTCACCTGGCGAGAGCAAGGCCAGGTACACCGCCAGATTGGCCTGACTACCCGAATGAGCCTGCACATTCGCATAGGCCGCCTCAAAGACAGACTTGGCCCGTTCAATAGCCAGCTCTTCAGTCTGATCTGCCTGTTCGCACCCGCCGTAAATCCGGTGTCCCGGATAGCCTTGCGCCTGCTTGTTGCTCAGCAGGGAACCCTGTACATCCAGGACAGCACGGCTCAGGTAATTCTCGGAAGCGATCAGCTCAATGGTGTGTTGTTGACGACGCCGCTCGGCTTCGATGATGTCCCAAAGATTGCGATCGCTTTGCTGTAGAAATTGCGAACCCACCAGAGGCAGGTGGGGGGTGTCGCCACCGGCAAGACTCTTCATGGGAGTTCCTGTTTAGATATTGGCCGCTTCAAGGTCGTGGCCATTATTCAGGCACGAAGCAAAAGCGCGGCCCTTGGCCTGACGATTCCAAGGGCGAAAGATAAACATCCTATTCTGTTTATCGCCCTATCAAACAGTCCATTAAAAGTTAATTCACCAGACCACTTTTAATTATTGTTATTTGAATAAATATTCAAAGCATAAAACAATCAAAACCCGCTAAAACACAGGGCGAAAGCCAATTCCGATAAATTCACTCAAGAATTAAAACGGAGATCATAAATTTATTATCAAGTGGTCTGTTAAATGATCTTGAAATGGTCTGTCATTTATTGTCATAGGATCATTAGAATGCAGCCAACGAATACTCAACACCCATACTTCTAAACGCTCAAGCAGATTATCACTTTTTTCAATCTGCAAACGAAAAAAACATCCCCAGTTTTCCCATGACTACAGGAAACGCCATTGCTTTAACGGCAGTTCAACCACGCTGATCCCCCAAGCCTCAAGAAACCCGGCAACGGGGTTTTTTTGGTCCTTATTCTACGAAATCAGCACATTCTTTTAAGCCTGCGAATTTCCATTTGGAAATAAAGATGGGTGGAATAACGAAACGATCTGTTCATTTCGAACAGATCGCACTCAACACAGCAAGGAAGTTTGAAATGACAATCAAAAGCTACGAAACTGATGACGCCGTACGTAATATGCTGCAAAAGCTGTCTGTACTCTGGAAAAACCGGGCTGCCGTTAATCAGGAATTGCCTGATTACAACAATCTGGCTTTCGATGCCAACAAAGCAGACTTCAGCGAATGCTTATTGCCATTTCGCGAGCACCAGGCTTGGCTGGAAGCTCCTGAAGAATTGAAATCGCAATGCTTGTCCTACGCCTGGGGGATTTACAACCTCAAGACCATTTACGTTGAGTGCAACGTGGTCACGCCTTCCTGCGAAGACATCATCAAGACGCCACCACCCAGTGCCAACCGCAATTTGCTGCAAGACGTGATGTCCCAGGCCTTGCTGGACGAAGCCCTGCACACTCGCATGTCGATTATGGCCTGCAACTACATCTACTCCATGCGTGGCCTGCAGCCCCTGGACTTCACCAACTTCAACCTGGTGCAGTGGCGCAATGAAATCCTGAGCCACTGCGGTTCGGAATCCGAGCGTCGCCTGACCCGCTTTGCGATTGCCTGCGCCTCCGAGACCCTGATTACCGACTATCTGAAGACCATGGCCGAGGACAAGAGCATCCAGACCGTGTGCCATGAAGTCACCCGCACCCATGCCATGGACGAGTGGAGCCATTCCAGCGTGTTCAGCTTTGTGGCCTCTGACATCATTCACGGCCTGAGCCAGAAAGAGCGCGAGCATATGCGTGCCGTTATTTTGCGCACCGTAGAAATGTTTGCCAACAATGAAATGGGCGCCTGGGAAAAAGTGTTCTCCATGGTGAACTTCCCCAATGCCCGCGACATTTTGCACGACACGGGCGACTCCAACGAAATTGGTGTGTACACCGGTTCGGTAGAAAGCCTGATCGAGCGCATTGGCCTGAACAGCAAATCCGGCAAGGCCCAGCCTGAAGCCGAGCAACAGGAGGCGCTGCAATGACAGCCATGATTCAGGCGCGCTGCGAGACCGTTCGCCCAGAGGCCGGGAATGTCAAAGTTTTCACCTTGCGCGTGCAAAGTGGCCACTTTGATTTCCTGCAGGGCCTGCAGGCGGGCAAGCATGTCGCCCTGAGCTACCCCGATACCGGCGGCACTCTTCAACAGCGTATGTATTCGATCACTCGTATGGCCGATCCAGACCTGATTGAAATTGCCGTTAAAGGATCGGGCCGCAATAGCGTCTCCGATCACTTGCACGCCACCTTGCGCGAGGGCATGAATGTGCCCCTGCAATATGTGGCGGGTGATATCTCGGTGGACTCTATTGTGGGTTACGAGCGTATCGCCATGATCGCAGGCGGCATTGGCATTACCCTGCCTATTGCCTTGCTGCGAGAACTGGCGGCGCGAGCCCAGGACGGCTTGCCAGTACCACAAGTACATTTGCTGCTCAGTATTGCCCGTATTGCCGACATTCCCTTTCTGCACGAACTGCTGCAACTGGATCTGACCAGTAGCTGGTTCACGCTGACCGTGTTTGTCACGCAGGAAAAAATCCGCGATAGCGCTCATTTCAAAGTGGGTCGCCCCTCTTTTGAAAACCTGGAGCTCTTGAAGGACCCGCAGGCGGTGGTGATTTGTGGCAGCCACGGCTTTGCCCAGGCGCTGCGCGAATACACCATTCAGGCGCACCCCATCTCGCATATGTTGATCGAGGCCTTTTCCCCGCCTGCCAAGTCCGGCGTGGAAATCCTGCCTGAAGCAGGCAGCGCTCCTTTGCAGATCAATGTACGTACAACGGGGCAAACGCTGTCGCCCGAACCGGGCAGCAGCTTGCTGGAAATGCTGGAAGCGGGCGATGTGCCTATCCGCAGCCAGTGCCGTTCGGGTATTTGCGGTGCGTGCCGGGTCCAGATCTCGGATGGCGAATACCGTTCCGAGCCGGACTTTTGCCTGAGCGATCAGGACAAAGCCCAGGGCCATGCGCTGGCGTGTTGCACCTTCCCCCTATCCGGTGCCATTAATGTAGACATCGGTACCACGAGCTGACATCCTTACCCTCTGGATTGAAAGAAACCCTTATGAAGAAAGTCATCGCACTGCGTCATATCCATTTTGAAGACTTGGGCACACTGGAACCCGTTCTGCTCGAACAGGGCTACCAAGTTCAATACATTGACCCTTCCGTCGAGTCACTACGCCACGTAGATGAACAGGACGCTGACCTGCTGGTTGTATTGGGCGGGCCTATCGGCGCCTACGACGAAAAGATTTACCCTTTCCTAAGCGATGAGCTGGAACTGATCAACAAGTTCTTGCTGGCTGGCAAACCCTTGCTGGGTGTTTGTCTGGGCGCACAATTGATTGCGCGCGCCCTGGGAGCCAATGTGTACCCTCTGGGTGTCAAAGAAATTGGTTTTTCCCCCTTGAAACTGAGCGAAGCGGGCAAAGAATCGCCCCTGGCCGCCCTAAGCGGCATTCCGGTGCTGCACTGGCACGGGGATCAGTTCGATATCCCGGACGGCGCCATTCACCTGGCCAGTACCGATGTGGGTCCGAACCAGGCTTTCTCTTTTGGCACACAGGTGTTGGGCCTGCAATTTCACCTGGAAGCTGACACCAGCAAACTGGAACGCTGGCTGGTGGGCCATGCTAACGAACTGGGCCAAGCCGATATCGATCCGCAAATGCTGCGTCTGGAAGCCATGGCGGTCCAAAAACGCCTGCACGCCGCCGCCGCAACCGTGCTGACTAGCTGGCTCAGTCAACTTAAACAAACCGATAAGGCCGATTGCGCTGCATGAACACAGCAGTAAGCTTCGTTGACCGGGAACGACATCCCTACCATGTGGATGTCGTTTCCATTCAGTCCCAAGTCGTCTACGGTCGGGTTGGCAACAATGTTGCTGGCCCGACCTTGCGTAGACACGGATTTAAAGTCGCTGCCGTTCCTACCGTGTTGCTCAGCAACAACCCGCAATATCCCACGGTGCATGGCGGTGCCGTACCCGACGAATGGCTGGAAGGCTTTCTGGACGACCTGGTGTTACGGGGCGCGCTGGACAAGGTACGGGCTGTCCTGGTGGGATATCTGGGCAGCGCGAACCAGGCTGTCATCATTGCAAACTGGTTGAAAACGCTGTTACTGCAACACCCGGATATCCTGGTTATTGTGGACCCGGTCATTGGTGATCTGGATGTAGGGGTCTATGTCGATCCGGCCCTGATCCAGACCTATCACAAAACCCTGCTGCCCCTGGCCACTGGCCTGACACCCAATAATTACGAACTGTCCCTGCTGACCCAACAGCCTTGCGACACCGTTGAAGCCAGCTCGGCTGCCGCGCACACCTTGCTCAATGGCCGTACCGAATGGGTCATTGCCACCAGTGCCGCCCCCGAGTCCTGGCAGGATGGCCAGATCAAATTATTAATGGCCCGCAAAGAGCCACGCGCCGACACCTTGCTTAGCCATCCCCGCGTGGATTGTGCTGCCAAAGGCACGGGTGACCTGTTTGCTTCCACCTTGCTGGCCCACCTGATTTTGGGCGCAGACCTGCATTCTGCGGTGCATACAGCCAGTGCCAGTGTCTTGCATCAATTGGAATTAACGCGTCAGGCCGGGCATCAGGAATTGATTTTGCCCATAGATCCTTTCCGAGCCTGAGCAAATATTTCCTAATCTAACAAACCTTTCAACAGGCGGCCGTTCTCGTTAAGCTGTGCGCTCTTAGTTACAAACGGAGCATGACATGGGGCTGCCTTTTAAAAGCACGCTACATCCACGGGTGTTCTGGGGATCTACCTTTATCGTCCTGATCTTCTTGCTGATCGGGATCATTTTCCCTAAAGATGCCGCACTTATTTTTGAACAGTTACAAAACTGGGTCATCAAAAGTTTCGGCTGGTTCTATATCCTGGCTGTTGCCCTCTTTTTCTTTGCCGTCGTCTATCTGGCCTTAAGCCGCTATGGCAATTTGAAACTAGGGCCGGATGATTCAGAGCCTGACTACCCGTATCTCACCTGGATGGCGATGCTATTTGCCGCCGGTATGGGCATTGGCTTGATGTTCTTTGCCGTGGCCGAGCCACTGCAACACTTCTCTGCCCCGCCTTCGGGTCTGGCCAGCACAGTGGAAGCCGCCCACCAGGCGCAGATCATCACCTTCTTTCACTGGGGCGTTCATGCCTGGGCCGTCTATGCGGTCGTGGGTTTATCGCTGGCGTATTTCTGCTTTCGCTACAACCTGCCTTTAACGATTCGTTCGGGTCTTTATCCCTTATTTGGCAAACGCATCGAAGGCTGGATTGGCGATAGCGTCGATATTTTCGCCGTTTGCGGCACGTTATTTGGCATTGCCACTTCCATGGGTTTGGGCGTGCTTCAAATCAATGCCGGTCTGGAGCATTTATTTGGCTGGCCCCAGGAAACCTGGCTGCAAATTATTTTGATTGTGGTCGTGACCGCGTTGGCAACGCTGTCCGTGGTCAGTGGATTGGACGTCGGTATTCGCCGCCTGTCCGAACTGAATTTGCTGGTTGCTATTGCCTTGATGCTGTTTGTGCTCGCCGTGGGGCCAACCGCCTTTTTGATGAATGCTTTTGTACAGAATATCGGCGGTTATCTCGATAACTTCTTTGCACGTTCATTTAGTACACAAGCGTTCCGCGGGCAAAGCTGGATGAAAGCCTGGACCTTGTTTTACTGGGCCTGGTGGATTGCGTGGTCGCCTTTTGTCGGCATGTTTATTGCCCGCATCTCGCGTGGCCGCACAGTACGTGAGTTTGTGCTGGGTGTCTTGCTGGTGCCCACGGTCTTTACCTTCTTCTGGATGACTGTATTTGGCAACACCGCCATCTTCCTGGACATGACGGTAGCCGGGGGTCAGCTTGCACAGGATGCGGCAGCCAACGCCTCTGTCGCGCTGTTCGAGTTCCTGGAATACCTGCCCTGGTCCAATGTGACCTCGACCCTGGCGATTATTCTGGTTGCTATCTTCTTTGTGACCTCGGCCGACTCGGGTTCGCTAGTAATCGATACGCTGGCTGCCGGTGGTGTGGAAGACGCTCCCGTCTGGCAACGTATCTACTGGTGCACACTGGAAGGCACCACCGCTTCGCTGCTCTTGCTGGCCGGTGGCCTGACCGCCTTGCAGACTGTCACGCTGGTCAGTGCCCTGCCCTTTGCCATCATCATGTTCTTGCTGATACTGGGGCTGTTCAAGGGCATGAAAGCGGATATGTCACGCCTGCGCCGTCAACAGGGTCCTGCCTCCGGGCCTGCCCCGGGTTCGGAAATATCCTGGCGTCGACGCCTGTCGACCATTCTGCATACGCCGAATCAGCGTGATGCACGTCGCTTCCTGGCCGATACCGTCCTGCCTTCCTTGCAAGCCGTGGCCGATGAGCTGGGCAAGCGCGACTTGAATGTCAGCCTGGACACAGGCGAGCAAGACAAGGCTCAACTGACCATCCAGGCCGATAACCAACGCAACTTTGTCTATGGCGTGGAACTGAGCGCACGCCGTGTCGCCAGCTTTACGGCGGCCGCTGCCCGCAATGAGCAGACGCGCCCCCACGAATGGCAAGTGCGCACGGTGTTTGCTGATGGCAGTCGGGGTTATGACCTGATGGGCTTGTCGTCCAGCCAGGTTATTAACGACATCCTGAACCACTTCGAGCGCTATCAGGCCCTGGTGACCTCCGAGGCCACCGCACTCTACGCACAGTCGCCTGACCCGACCTAAGCCTCTGATCCGGCCTCCAGTTTTCGTTCCAAAATCTGGGGGCCGGGCCCTTGCTGGCCCAGAATATCGGCTGGGTTACGCAAGGGGCATTCACTCATCGACAAGCACCCACAGCCAATACAGTGGGTCAGCTCATCACGCAGCCGCGTCAACTGTTCAATACGATCATTCAGCTTGTCTTGCCAGCGACTGGACATGGCCCGCCATTGCTTGCTCGATGGCTTGCTCCCCGGTGGCAAACCACTCAGAGCCTCATGAATTTCCTCTAGCGGAATCCCCGTGCGTTGCGCCACTTTGATGATCGCAATGTAGCGCAAGACCACCGATTCAAAACGGCGCTGGTTGCCACTGTTTCGGGTACTGGCGATCAAGCCCTTGGATTCATAAAAATGCACGGTCGACACAGGCACACCGCTGCGTTTAGCCACTTCCCCCACCGTCAATACACGACTGTAATCCGCTGTTTTTGCCATCTTGCCACCCCTTGACCTCAAGTTAACTTGAGGTTTTATAGTCCAGGTACCTAATTAAGGCAAGCCGTGTTGGCTGCCCCCTTTGTTGTCACAGGAACCTGCCATGCCTCCCCTCATTTGGATTATGTTTGCCGGACCGTTGTCATGGTTGCGGCAATCCCTGCTTGTGTCAGCCACGTACTTCAAACCCGAAGACTGGTCACAAAGTGATCAACGATTCGGCTGGACTCTCCCGAACAAACTGCCTCTGTGGCCTTCCTCCGTACAGGGAGGGCAAGCAGCATGAGTTCGCGTCGTACATGGATCATGATTCCCGTTTTGGCCGGCGTATTGGCCCTGGGCTGGCGTTTGCTGCCCGCCTCACAAGAAGCACAGGCTGGTGGCGCCTACCCACCCGCCGTCGTCGAGCTATCAAATGTAGAGTCTCAAACTGCTCCCCGTCTTTTACATGCGGTGGGAGCATTGGAAGCCTGGCAACAAGTGCTGCTAAGCGCAGAAACCAGCGGCCGCATTCGCAAGATAGATTTCACCTCCGGACAGGCGGTCAAGGCGGGCCAGCCACTGCTTGTGTTGAATGACGAACTGGAACAAGCCAGCGTGCGTCGGGAGCAAGCACAGGTCAAACAGGCGGCCATTCAATTGACCCGCGTGCGCAAATTGAAAGAACAGCAAGCCGCTACCCAGGAACAGTTGGATCAGGCCCAGGCCGATCACGCCGTGGCTCAAGCCCAACTGCAATACCAGCGCGCTGAGCTGGCCTTGAAGCAGATCAACGCCCCTTTCGCAGGCCGTATCGGTATCACCAGCCTGCACCAGGGCCACTATCTGCAGCCAGGCCAAACCATTGCCAGCCTGGTTGATGACAGCCAGTTGCGCGTCAACCTGACCGTGCCCGAGCACAGTTTGCGTGACCTGAATGTGGGCCAGACCTTGCAGATACAGGTAGATGCCTGGCCCGAAGAAACCTTCGAGGCCAAGATCAGTGCGATTGACCCCTTGATTGGAGACTCGCGCAGCGTTCGCCTGCAAGCCGTGCTCAACAACCCGGAACACCGTTTGCAGGCGGGTATGTATGCCCGCGCACAATTAAAGCGCCCGGCCGAAGCCCCCGTGCTGACCGTACCTGAAACCGCACTGACCTATACCGCTTACGGGCAAACCGTATTCGTTGCTACCCCTCAGGACCAGGGCTTGTGGCAAGTGCGTCGCGTATCGGTGCAAACCGGCGAAGCCTGGGATGAGCGTGTCGAAATTACCGATGGGCTAAAAGCAGGCGATACCGTTGTCAGCGCCGGTCAGATCAAGATTCAGGACGGCTCCACCGTGCAGACCGCCAAGGATAAGGAGCCCGTATGAACACCACCTCCCGTCCCGGCTTTACCGACTTGTTCGTTCGTCGGCCGGTACTTGCCCTGGTGGTCAGCGCCCTGCTCCTGATGCTGGGTCTGTTTTCCCTGGACAAGCTGCCCATCCGGCAGTATCCCCTGCTGGAAAACTCCACCATCACGATTACCACCGAGTACCCCGGCGCCTCTGCACAACTGATGCAAGGCTTTGTGACCCAGCCCATCGCCCAGGCTCTGGCCTCGGTGGAAGGGGTGGACTATCTCTCCTCCAACTCCGTGCAAAGCCGCAGTGTCGTGACCTTGCGCATGGAACTGAACCGCGACTCTACCCAGGCCCTGACCGAAGTCATGAGCAAAGTCAGCCAGGTGCGTTATCGCCTGCCTGAAGGTGCCTACGACCCGGTGGTGGAGCGTTCCTCCGGGGACTCCACGGCGGTGGCCTATGTCGGTTTTTCCACCACGTCGATCTCCATCCCGGAGTTGAATGACTACTTGTCCCGCGTGGTCGAACCCATGTTCTCCACCATTGACGGCGTGGCGAAAATCCAGACCTTTGGTGGTCAGAAGCTGGCCATGCGTCTATGGCTGGATTCGGACCGCATGGCCGGTTATCAACTGACAGCCGCCGATATCGCCCAGGCCGTGCGAGCCAATAACTATCAGGCCGCCCCCGGCATGGTCAAAGGCCAGCATGTACTGAGCAATATTCAGCTCAATTCAGACCTGACCAGCGTGGCCGAATTCCAGGACCTGATTGTGCGTGAAGACGGCACGTCCCTGGTACGACTGCGCGATGTGGGCAAAGTGGAACTGGGTGCGGCGGCGACCGAAACCAGCGCCTTGATGGATGGCCTGCCCGCGATTCACCTGGGTTTGTTCCCCACCCCTGGCGGCAACCCCTTGCGCATTGTGGAAGGCATTCGTGATCGCCTGCCCGCTATTGAAGCCACCCTGCCACCCGGTGTTGAAGTGGCTCTGGCCTTTGAAACCGCCCGCTTTATTCAAGCCTCAATTGATGAGGTGCTCAAGACCCTGACCGAAGCCATGATTATCGTGGTGCTGGTCATTTACCTGTGCCTGGGCTCCTTCCGCAGTGTGCTGATTCCCCTGGCTACCATTCCCCTGTCCATGTTGGGTGCGGCCGCATTGATGCTGGCCTTTGGCTTCAGTATCAACTTGCTGACATTGCTGGCCATGGTACTGGCGATCGGGCTGGTGGTGGACGATGCGATTGTGGTGGTTGAAAACGTGCACCGTCACATTGCCGCCGGACGCTCACCCGTGGTGGCGGCCTTGCTGGGCGCACGGGAAGTGGCGGGACCTGTTATCGCCATGACCCTGACCCTGGCCGCCGTCTATGCACCGATTGGCCTGATGGGCGGCCTGACCGGAGCGCTCTTCAAAGAGTTTGCCCTGACGCTGGCCGGTGCCGTGCTGGTGTCCGGTGTGGTGGCCCTGACCTTGTCCCCGGTGATGAGCTCTTTGCTGCTGCCCTCTCAGCAAGATGAAGGTCGCATGGCCCATCTGGCCGAGAGCTTCTTCGGTGGTTTGTCTGCCCGCTATGGCCGCTTGCTGGCCCGGTCCTTGCGTCACCGCTGGCTTACCGGCGCTATGGCCCTGCTGGTCTTTATCAGCCTGCCTGTGCTCTATCAAATGACACACAGCGAACTGGCACCGATTGAAGATCAGGCCAGCGTGCTGACGGCCGTGAAAGCCCCACAGAACGCCAACCTGGCCTATGCCGAGCGCGACGGCAAGCTGCTAGACGATACCTATCGTGACGTAGCCGAAACCGAGAGCACCTGGCTGATTGTGGGCACAGACGGCCCGGCCGCCAGCTTTGGCGGGATCAACCTGAAAGACTGGAGCAAGCGCGAGCGCGATGCCAGCGCCGTACAAGGTGAGCTGCAAGGACGCGTCAGCAGCATTCCCGGCAGCAGTATCTTCGCCTTCCAGCTCGCCCCCTTGCCCGGCTCCAGCGGCGGTCTGCCCGTCCAACTGGTGCTGCGCAGTCCCGGCGACTACCGCACGGTGTACGACACCATGGAATGGGTCAAACAGCAGGCGCGTGAAAGCGGATTGTTTGTGGTGGTGGACAGTGATCTGGATTACAACAAGCCCGTTTCCCGCGTCGAGATCGACCGCAGCAAAGCGGCCAGCATGGGCATCAGCCTGCGTGATATTGCAGACTCCCTGGCTGTGCTGGTGGGCGAAAACTACCTGAACCGCTTCTCGCTGGATGGTCGCTCGTATGACGTGATTCCGCAAAGCCAGCGCGAACTGCGCCTGACCGCCCAGGCTCTGACCCGCCAGTTTGTACGCAGTGCCAATGGCGAGCTGGTGCCTTTGTCGACCATGGTCCAGATTCACAGCGAAGTGGAACCGAACAGCCTGCGCCAATTCAATCAGCAGAACTCGGCCACCTTGCAAGCCATTCCTGCGCCCGGCGTCACCCTGGGCCAGGCCGTTGCCTATCTGGATGAGGTCGCCAGCCAATTGCCCGCCGGTTTTACCCATGACTGGCAATCCGAATCGCGCCAGTTCACGCAGGAAAGCCAGTCTCTGGTGTGGGCCTTCCTGGCCGCATTAGTAGTGATTTATCTGGTACTGGCCGCGCAATATGAAAGCCTGGTGGACCCCATCATCATTCTGGTCACCGTCCCCTTGTCCTTATGCGGCGCACTGCTGCCTCTGGCGCTAGGATTGGGCACGCTCAATATCTATACCCAGATTGGCTTGCTGACCCTGGTGGGGCTAATCAGCAAACATGGCATCCTGATGGTGGAATTTGCCAATGAGCTGCAATTCAAAGAGGGGCTGAAAAAACCTGAAGCCATCTTGCAAGCGGCCCGTATCCGTTTACGTCCTGTACTGATGACAACCGGGGCCATGGTCTTTGGTCTGGTGCCGCTCCTGTTTGCCTCGGGCGCGGGTGCCAGCAGCCGCTTTGGCCTGGGCGTGGTGCTGGTATCGGGCATGTTGATCGGCACCGTCTTCACCTTATTCATCCTGCCTACTTTGTATACCTTGCTGGCGCGTGATCACGCCCATCAAGCAGACACCCCGCGGGCGCGCGACCTGGCTCAGGCCCTGCGCCCTTCGACTGGAGAACACGCATCATGACGCCACATGCTTTATCAAACAGGCTCGTCCCTGTGGCACGTGCTTTGCGACTGGTGATCCCCAGCCTGATCCTGAGCGGCTGCGCCGTGGGACTGGATACCTCCATTCCCACCGCCCCGACCTTGGCCCAAAGCAACTGGAACAGTCAGTTTGCACAAGCCCCTGAGCAGCGCGAAAACTGGTGGACCTTGCTTCAAGACCCCCAGTTGGACGCCTTGATTGCCAAGGCTCTGGATCACAATCTGGATATTGCCCAGGCACAAGCCCGCTGGCGGGCCTCCCGCGCCCTGATCGACGAGCGCCAGCATGACAGGCTGCCCGCAGTCACTGCCCAGGCCAGCTACAACCGTAGCGGCGCACAATTTACCGCGCCAGACGGCTCCATTGATCACGGCATTACCGAGAACTGGCGCTTGGGTATGCAAGCCACTTGGGAGATCGACCTGTTTGGCCGTGTGGAACAACTGGCCCGCTCTGCCCAGGCACGCAGCGAAGCCAGCGCGGATCAACTGGAGCTGACTCGACAGGCGATGGCCGCTGAACTGGCACGCCAATACGTGCAGGCCCAGGGCTTGCAACGGCGCGTGGCCCTGGCAGAGGACGATGTACGAAGCTGGGAACATACCCTCAAACTGGTGCAAGCCGGTGTATCGCTGGGCCGGGAACTGCCCGAGAATCTGGACAATGCCCACGCCGGTCTGGAGCGTGCCAAAACCCTAGTGCCGCAACTGCGCAGCGACCTGGAACTGGCCCGCCTGCGCATTCAGGTCTTGAGCGGTGGCGAAGCCGAAACCATCGATACACCGCTGCCCAGCGCCAAAGCGCCGTTGGCCGCTTCCCTGCCTTTGGGCGATGTAAACGCCATGCTGTTCAACCGGCCTGACGTACGCGCTGCACGACAGGAGATTCTGGCCAGCTCGCACGAAGTCGCCTCAGCCACCGCCGAGCTATACCCCCGTCTGGATCTGGCTGGTTTCATCGGCTTCTTTGCTCTGCGGGGGAGCAACCTGGGTAATGCTGCGCGAGCCTTCGATGTCTCGCCTGCCATGCAATGGCCTGCTCTTCGTTTAGGGCATGCCAAGGCACGCTTGCGAGGCATGGAAGCCGTGGCAGACGAATCACGTCTGCACTATCAGCAAGTCCTGCTACAGGCCCAGGAGGAAATTCAGGGTTCTTTGCAAAGGCTGACGCAACATCAGGAAAGCCTGCTTAGCCTGACACGGGCTGCTTCGCATCTGGAAAATGCTCACACTCGTGCCCTGACGCGCTATGAAGTGGGCGCAGGTGCGTATCAGCAAGTGCTGGAGAATCAACGCAGCCTGAACCAGACCCGGCAAGAGCTGGCAATGGCTGAAACCGGCTCCTACCTGAATGTGATTGCCTTGTATCAGGCCTTGGGTTGGGGAGTGGCAACGCCAAGCATCACTGAGTAATTTCAGACTTGATGGGATTGGGGGTGGTCTGTCTCAAAGATGGACCGCCCCTTTTCTATTTGGGCATCCGTCTGTTGCAGAAACTCGGATAGATTCGCAATCTTGCTTTGCATCAGCCGGTCCAGCAGCTTCCCGCCAAACCACAACAAAGCGCAGCAGAAAAGCGTAATCGGCAATACATACCAACGCAGCCAGGCCGAAGCATCCAGCAACCAACCAAGCACGGTAAAAATCACCACCAAGGTGCAGGCAATCCAGTTATTGCGTTTGGCTTTGAGCAGAAATTTACTCAAGTCCTGGTGACCACGCTCCAGGGTCTCCAATTGCTCGCACAACTGATCACGGTTTTTTTTCAACTGTACCCAGGCCATGCGCTGCTCCGATGTCACAACGAAGTCAGACCGGGTCTGTTCATATTCCTGATGGCTCATTATCTCTACGCTTGGCAGCGGAGTGCTCTAGAAAAACGCTATAAAACCTTGCTAGTTCCCCTGCAAGGACGAACCTTTCTGCCCCAAGGACAGCACTTCACTGGCATTCACAATGGCAATCGAGATATCTTCAATCGTGCTGCGCTTGTTCATGGCCTGCTCGCGAATCAGATCATAGGCCTGATCCTCCGAAACCTGATGGGCACGCATCAAAATCGTCTTGGCTTGCGCCACATGGCGTTGCCCTACTAATTTACTCTGCAACTTGCTGATCAGACGACGTTGCTGACGCAGTTCCTTATGGTATTTACGGGCCAGTACGACGGTAGACAAGAGACCAAAAGAACGAATGGGCGACGGTAAAATCGCCTGTATATTCAGATCCAGCACCGCCGACACAATAGTGGGGTTCTCATAATTGACCACCGCAATAATGGTGGGTGCTTCCTCATCACATACCCAATCCAGGCGCAGGTGCAAAAGATCAGGTTGCACAGCCAGAAAAACCAGATCAGTTCCTGAAGGCAGGTTTTGCGTGGGCGGCCAGATCGTCTGGACCGCACACCCAATACGCTGCAGTTGCTGGGTCAGCAAGCGGCCATCGCTATCGTCCGGGTGCATGACCACCATCGTCAATTGCCGCAGTTCCTTCAACTGTGGCGAAGTGGCATGCGGAAACCGGTTCCGCGCTCGCAGGGGCTTGTTTGCCGGCTCATCACCGTAGGAAGAGGAGTTGGCCACGCTTTATGTCTCCAAAGTATCCAGCTTGGCAGTCCAGTCACCCAGAGAGTGGGTAACCAGATACGGGTCGGGCGAGACGGGGCGTGTTGCTTGCCGCACAATCGTGAATTCGCCATCGGCGTTAATGCGCCCAATCCGGGGGTAGAGCCAAGTGTGGTGATTATCGGGATCAACTTTGATCCGCCCCTGAGGCGCATCCAGCTCACTGCCCAAGAGATAAGGCAACAAGTCCTCGATCGCATCACTGGCCGATTGTCGATACGCATTGGCGAACAAATGCATCTGTGAATAGGCCGCTTCCCAACACAGATTAGGGTGGCAGTCAGCGCCAAAGCGCTTGCGCAAGCTGGCCAGGCAACGCGCATTGACCTCTGACTCTATCGATTGAAAATACGGTGCTGCCGTGAAATGGCCACAGGCAATTTCTGCCCCCATCTGCGCGATCTCTGCCTCCGAGGTCGTCAGGCTGGCAATGGGCATGGTCTGCGGATTAAAGCCTGCATTGGCATACGCGCGATACAGATTGGCCGTGGAATCCCCCACCACCGTAGAAAAGATAAAGTCCGGCTGCTTGTCCCGTATGTCCTGCATGATGCGGCTGTAATCACTTTCACTGGCATCCAGAGGCAGATAGTGCTCGCCCAGCACTTTGCTGTCAGGATGCTGCATCACCAGCTCGCGCATGATGCGGTTGGACTCGTAGGGATAGATATAGTCCGAGCCAATCATGTAGACCCGTGCCCCGAAATTACTGGTCATGAAATGCGCCAGTTGCACGCTGTTCTGATTGGGCGCGGCGCCGGTATAGATCACATTGCCCGAGAACTCGAAGCCTTCGTACAAAGTGGGATAGAACAGCAGCTTGTTCCATTTCTCCACAATTGGGATCACCGCCTTGCGGCTGCTGGACATATAACCGCCAAAAATCACATTGACGCGGTCATGCACAATCAGCCGCTCGGCCTGCTCGGCATAGCATGAGGGCTTGGAAGCCGGGTCGTAGCACACGGCAACCAATTCGCGCCCCAACAGGCCACCGGCCTCGTTGATTTCATCAATCGCCAGTTTGGTCCCCTGCCATTGCGACTGGCCAATGGTAGAGGTCATGCCGGTTGCGGAATAAAGAACGCCGACGCGTACGGGGTCGTTGTGAGCCAAAGTCCATCTCCTGTCTAGCATGGTAGAGGCGCAGGTCGACAGACCTGCCAATAAACACTACGAGCGAGCATCAGGTTACTCCAAAAAACAGCATGACTTCGGCTCCCAAACGACGTTCCATTCTTGCCTTGCTTACCAGGCATCCATCAAGATCATCGTGCCGGGTAACCAGCATGTCAGCGCACCAATCAGGATGGTGTACACGGGCAAGATACGTACTGTGCGACCCAGTCCCAAAGCCAGAAAAAACAGGAACCACAAGCTGGACCACAAGAGCCACATGGTGATCAAGCGTGGATCACCCGCCGTCCAGGCAAAGGCCAGCGCACTGATAGCCACAAACAGGCAATACCAGCCAAAGCCAACGCCCTTCAGGCCATACCACTGCACCACGGCCAGATACAGATACGTAAAGGCAAACAGCAAGCCACCGGCAACGGCAAAGAAATCCGCCATTTGCTCGCCACGCTGCAAGCCCACCAGATTGATGAACAGGGCCAGCAGCCCCACCAGCAAATTAAAGGGGGCAAGGTCCCGACTTTCAATACGTCCAGTCAAACCCACACCATTAACAATCAGCACAGCCCCAATAAAGAAAAGCGCAACACCCAACATGGCATAAGCCTCCAAAACAAGGTGACGATTCCGGCCTGGCTGGCGTCAGGACCCTCCTGGCGCTGCGTGAGCTCTGTGTATCGCAATGGCTTCTTGCTGTTTGGCATTTCCAGATAGTTCGCAACCTAACTATGAGGTCGGACTTATTTCGGGCAAACAAAAAGGCCCAGACGGATTCAAGGGATGAACCAGTCTGGGCCTTTTTGCCCAACATCAACGCTGGCAACATTGGCAGCAGATGTCGTTTCAATTCGGAAATGTTACAGCGATCTGAAATCGCGATCGGTGCAATTCTTACATAGCCCGGTCTCTCGCCTGTACTAGCGATTACCCTAGCGGCTGACTATTGGCGTCCTAAATAAAAATTGTGCTAAAGTAGCCCATCGATTTAACGATCTGATTCTTATTCCATGAACCGCCCCGCATCCTCTTTGCTAAGCACTCTGCCCCTATCGCGGGCCGCGTCGCTGCGGGCGGGCTCTCCTCCTCCTCCATCTGTCTTGCTGATGACTGTCGTCGCCCCGGGCGTCGTCAATCAAGCCGCAGTCGTGTCCGACGTCGTCGTCGACACACGCGTCTACAGCGTCTGCTCCTAAGACTTCGTCTTTTTTTCCCTGCGCTACCGATGCGCCTGGAATGTCTTTGCAGACAAACCTAATTTATTTAGACAGATAAAGAACATCATGATTTCTTCTTCTCGCGCCCAAGCGGGTGCTATTGCTTTGTTCGTGCTGCTATGGGGCAGCGCGGGTATTTTCACGCGTGTGGGTTTGGACCATGGCTCGGTCATGGCCATGCTGATCCTGCGTTTTGCCATCGCCCTGCCTATGGTGATCCTGCTGGGGCACTTCAATGGCGGCTGGCTACCGCCCAAAGGGCAACGTCTGCTGCCCGCAATCAGCGGTTTGCTGATGATCGGGCTGTATTCGTTTTTCTATTTTGAAACCCTGGCACAAGGGATTACGCCGGGTCTGCTGGCCACAATCTTGGGTGTACAGCCGATTCTGACCTTGGCATTGACCGAACGGCGTTTTTCCCTGACTCGTATGGCTGGTTTGGCCTTGTCTTTGACTGGCCTGATTCTGGTGGTTTATCAAAGCCTGATTGTCAGCCGTTTGTCCGTCACGGGTCTGGTGTTTGCAATTGCCGCTTTGCTCAGTATTACGGTGGGGACGATTGTGCAAAAGCGTCAGCCCGTCGGTGCTTTGCAAGGCATGCCTTTGCAGTACTCCTTGTCTCTGGGCTTGTTCATTCTGGTGTCCCTGGGTTTGGGGCAAGAGATTCGCTGGGAAAACACACTAGGCTTTTGGGGGCCGGTGATATGGCTTGGCCTGGTGATTTCCGTGCTGGCTCAGTTGCTGTTGTATCGCATGATTCGCAGCGGGAATCTGGTCAATGTCACTAGCCTATTTTATCTGGTGCCAGTGGTGACAGCGGGATTGGATTTCCTGATTCTGGGGAATACCTTGGCCGCTCGGGCTGGATTGGGACTGGTCGCTATCTTGGCTGGTCTGTGGCTGACTTTACGGAAGAAAGCAGCGTAAGGTGGGTTTTTACCTGCGTTAACACAAGTGAGGCCGGTCTTTGAATGATGAGATCGGTCTCCATGAAGCCACCACTTGGGTCCCTCTGCAGGGACCCAAGTGGTTCACAGTGATGCATATCCACGATTCAAGCCGGTTTGCTTCCAAGATCCAGATGCTCAGAGACAAATCTCAAAGCCCCCTCTAAAAGCCCCTGGTTTACGAGTTCTCGCTACGCTCAATCACAATAGCCTTCCAATTCATCTCAACAACTTAGCCAACAACAAACCCTACCAAGCGCCAAACCGAGGATCGCTACACAGCCCCCCGTCCTCTCTACAACCAGCACTTCCTCCCACCCCAAATCGGTTTTTTTGTATTTCTCCGTTATGAGCCGCTTGGGGGCCGGGTTCAGGGGCTTGGGCGATTCAGACTGCTTGCCGCAGGCGGTGTCTTGATCCGGGGTGCAAGCACTCTGCTGTTTGAGCCCGACGCTTGTGGTTTGTCCGGGGGACAAACCACCGGGCGAGTTCAGAGTGCGCCCGGATCAAGACACCGACAAGGGCACCGATGCGCAGCATCGGCAAGTAGTCAAGCCCAAGCCCCTGAACCCGGCCCCAAGCGGCGTCCCTCACCGAGACGACCAAACAACAAAAAAAGAACCGACATCTCCAACCCTGGGGTCGGGTGAGATATCGGTTCAAAAGCCGGGGGCCTGTTCCCGGCGTGCTACCGTTTCAAAACGTGCTTCTAATTATTGATTCCTTTCAAAAGCATCCCAGCGTCTTACTGCGCTGCAATCCAGTCCTGTAACTCCTGCTCCCCCTGCCAAGGCTGAGTACGCTCCGCACTAGCCGCACGCGCTTCAGCGACAAGTTCAGGAGTAAGCGCCTCTGCCTCATTCCCCCATTCATGGCGAATGAAATTAAACACGGCGGCTAGCTCCGCATCACTGAACTGCTCCGCAAAAGCAGGCATTGCTCCCTGATATTGCTGCCCTTTCACCGTGATAGGCCCGTTAATGCCATGCAGCACTAACTGAGCCAACACCTTGGGCTCGCCCTTCACCCATTCAGAGTCAGCCAAAGGGGGAAACACTCCCGGCAAACCTTGCCCCGTCGCCTGATGGCAGGCCACACAGGCATTGGCATAAAGCTGCTTGCCATCCACAGAGGCACTGGCAGGGGCAGGAGCCAACACAGCCAACGGTCGTTGATCACCCAAGCGGGGAGAGCTATTAGGCTGAGCCGACACGATGTAGTACACCGCCCAGGCCAGCAGCGCCAAAATCACCAGAATCACAACTCGCGGAACCGGGTTGTACTGCTCATGGGGATCGGCGTTCTCGCTTTGACGATTTTGCACAGGCTTGTTCATTCCTCGCGCTCCACGACATCAGCACTCAAGATTGGATAGACGTGCTTGAGCGACTGCAAATACACGACCAGATCCAAGGCCTCCGGACGTGCCACTACCACCTTGCCCTCTGGCGCTACACCCGGCGGCAGGCTGACCACACGCTCATCAGGCTGCACCTGATCCGGGTCTTTGGCTTCAAACAGGAAACGATAAGGAGGCATATTGCTACCTGGCGAATACGCGCGCGGATCGTACAAATGGCCCAGATGCCAATCCTGGCTAGGTTGACGCACGCCAATATTGAACAGATCCGGCCCGGTACGCATGGTGCCCAGCAAAGGCGGATCATCATAGTGATAATCCCCCGCCACAGAGGCGCGTCCCCAGCCACGGCTGGCATCAGCGACACCGGCTCCCGTGGTACTGGGCTGCTGAGTGTGGCAAGTAATACAACCATTGCCCCGATACACCGCCCGGCCACGTACTTCCTGGCTGGTATAGGGCGACAAGCCTTCCGGTGCAGGCTCGTCTTTCAACTGCAGAAAAGGCACCACAATCATGGCGGCCGTGGCCAGGGACAAGGTCACCATGGACCCGATAATCAACTTCAGTTCGTTTTCCATGTCCTCAAACCTCCAGCTCAGCAGTACGGCGCACGGCAGCCGAGCGAGACTCGGTCAAGGCGAACGCACCGGACTTCACAATCATCAGCAAGACGTGCAGGGCAAACACCAGATGGCCCAAAGTCATCAGGGCGCCGCCAATGGAGCGACCTTGCAGCCAGGGCATGGTGACAGCCACGGATTCCATAAAGCCACGCGTTGGGTCCAGCAAGGCCAAGCCTTGCAGTACGCCACCAATGCTGAGCGTGATCATGTACACCGCAAAGCCAGCCACCACCAGCCAGAAGTGCCAGGAGATCAAGGCAGGACGGGGCCAGGCGGTATTCAGAATGCGTGGCAAGGCAAAGTACACCCCACCAAAAATCACCATGGTCACAAAGCCATACATGCCCAGGTGAGCATGCGCTACGGTGAAGTGCGTGAAGTGCGTAATGGAGTTCAGGGAGCGCAAGGCTTCAGCAGAACCTTGCAGGGACGCGACGGTGTACATCATGGCGCCAAAGACGATGAAACGCAGAACCGGCGAATGACGCAGCGCACTGAAGTGACCTTTCAAGGTCAAGTGCTGGTTGGCCGAGAAGGCCAGCACCGGAATCACCATCATCACGCTTTGCACGATGGACAGAGTGATCAGCCATTCAGGAATAGGACCACCGATCAAATGGTGCGCACCGACCTGACCGTAGAAAAAGGCCAGCGTCCAGAAACCCAGCAAAGACAAGTTGTAGGAACGTACGGGACGCCCAATGACTTTAGGCAGGAAGTAGTAAATGGCCGCAATCGACATGGGGGTGTAGAACAGACCCAATACGTTATGCCCGAACCACCAGTTCATGGTGGCTTGCTCGACGCCAAAGTGCACGCCCGGAACCTTGGCAACCAGATACAGGATCGGGAACCAGAACAATGCGGCACCGATGTACCAAACCGACACGTACAAGTGCTTGACCTTGCGTTGCGACAGCATCAAGGCCAGAGGCATACCGATCATCATGCCGCCAAAGGCAAACAACACACCAATCTGCCAGGGAATTTCAAGCCACTCCAAACCAGCATTCAAACCAATGGCCAAGGCCCCGATGCCGGCGACCAGAGCCGCGTTCCAGACCAAGCCACCGACCATCACCAAACGGCCACCCAAAAGTGGGGTTTGCAGCAGGCGCGGCAGCATCCAGATTGTCAGCCCCAGCAAGCCCATCGGGGCCCAGCCATAAGCCACACCGTTCAGGTGAATCGTGCGCAGACGGCCAAAGCTCAACCAGGACACATCGCCCAGGAACTCGGGCCAATGCAGTTTCAGCGAACTGATCAGACCGGCAAAAGACGCCACCACCAGCCAGACCACCGCACAGACAATCAATAAAAAAGCAGGCATGGAGCTGGAACGGTCAGCCTGCTCGCGTGCCTCCATCTCTACAGCACTGGTTTGCTGGCCGTGGTTCTCTGCCAGATGGTCAGCGGCAGCCAGACTGAGCGCTTGCCGTTGAGCATCACCGGCAGAAGGCTCTTCGGGCTGGCCGATCTCGCCCTTATGGAAAATAGTGCGTGCACCACTGACGTCAGCATCGAACAGGCCCTTGCGCAAGGACCAGATAAAGGCAAAAAGCCCGGCAATCGACAGGATGAATGCGGCAAGCAAAAGCGCCGTCGGGTTCATGGTATTCCTCTGATGAGATAGGGCCGTCCCCCGCAGGGGCACGGACGAAAACACTCGCAAGGCTACCTGTCGGTACAGAGCATTCCAAGAATCAGTTAAAGCTTCAAAAACCCTATCAGTTGTCCTGTAAGCGGCGTAAATAGCGGATTGCTTGTGCTTACAGCCTTACCCATCAGATAATAAAAAAACCACATTTGGCGAATTAACCGTATCAGATGGATTATTAAGCCGCATGAAACTGTATGAGACTCTGGCAAAAGAGCTGGCCCAGGCCATTCTGGAGGGCACGGTCGCGGCGGGCGAACGCATGCCTTCGGTGCGTCAGTTAATGGATAAGCACAAGATCAGCGCCTCGACGATCTTCCAGGCTTATTACCGCCTGGAAGCACAGGGGCTAATACAGGCGCGTCCGCGTTCGGGCTATTACGTGTGCTCTCATCTGGCCCCACATACGCTGGAAGCCGACACCGCGTCCCAGCCTCCCTTGCAAGCCACCAGCGTCAACAATAGCGACCTGATCATGGCGATTTTGCAATCCAGTTCAGAGCGCTCCGTTGCTCCCTTGGGATCGGCATTTCCCAGTCCCCTGCTCTTTCCACTGGAACGATTGGGCCGCTTTTTATCAGCCAGTCTCAAACAGCAAGATCCCTGGGCCAGCCTGGATGATCTGACCCAAGGCCATGCCGCCTTGCGTCGGCAGATTGCCTTGCGTTACTTGGCTCAAGGCATGGCCGTCAACGCCAACGATATCGTGATTACCAATGGCGCACTGGAAGCCCTGAATCTCTGCCTGGCCGCCGTCACCCAGCCGGGGGATATCGTGCTGGTGGAGTCCCCCACTTTCTATGCTGCCTTGCAGTCTTTGGAGCGTATGAAACTGCAAGCTCTGGAAGTGCCCACTCACCCACGCGAGGGCATCGATCTGGATGCGTTGGAGCAAGCCATCGTGCGCCACTCCCCAAAAGCCTGCTGGTTGATGACCAACTTCCAGAACCCATTGGGCAGCCTGATGCCGGACGCCAAAAAAGCACAACTGGTAGAACTATTGGCCCGCCACGAAATCCCCTTGATCGAGGACGATGTGTACGGCGAGCTGTACTTCGATACCGAACGCCCACGACCCGCCAAAGCCTTTGACCGCCAGGGTTTGGTGATGCACTGCTCCTCCTTTTCCAAAACCCTGGCCCCCGGCTATCGAGTAGGCTGGGCCGTGCCGGGACGCTATACCCGCGAGGTTGCCAAAGCCAAGCTAACCACAACGCTGACCTCTCCCGTTCCCACTCAACTGGCACTGGCCAGCTATCTGGAAAAAGGAGCCTACGACCAGCATCTGCGTCGCCTGCGCACCCAACTGAAAAATCAGTATGAACAGTTCTCCAAAGCCCTGGGACGCTACTTCCCGACAGGCACCCGTGCCACGCGTCCCGAAGGCGGCTACTTTCTCTGGGTAGAGCTGGAAAAAAGCGTACAGACCCTGGACTTGCATCGTCAGGCCTTGTCACAAGGCATCAGTCTGGCACCGGGTTCTATTTTCTCTACCACCCAAAACTACAGCCATTGTTTACGCCTGAACTTTGGTCATCCCTGGACCGATCAAAGCAGCAGTGCCCTTGAAATACTGGGCAATCTGTGCAGGCCATTGTCACTTAAAAAATAAAGACCCATAGGGTTGATCGATAGGAAATAAAAATCGCTAATAGATTGATATATATAGACAAAAACCTCATGATAAAACGGTTTTACTGCAGAAAAAAACCGACTATTCAGGAGTTTTTGATGTCGCATACCTTACGTAGCAAACTGATTGGCGTCTGGAAACTGGTGTCGTTTGATTTCGTCCCCTCGGATGGCTCGCCTGCCTATCCAGGTCTAGGCCCCAACCCGATCGGCATGCTGATTTATACGGGAACAGGCTACATGGCCGCCCAACTGAGCAGCAGTGACAGAACCGTGCAAGACCCCTGCCAAAGCCTGATAGACAGCTACCTGGCTTATGCCGGTACGTTTGAGGTCGATGAGCAAACCCACTGTGTGACCCATTTTGTGGATATGTCCTTAGACCCGGACTGGGTAGACGTGCCCCAGCCAAGACTGGCGCGGCTCACAGAAGGAGCCCTGGAACTGATCACCCGTGACCCCGTGGTCGTCGGTGGCAAGTTGGGCATGGGCACCTTGTTATGGCACCGGGCCAGCCCGACCTAGGCGCAAACGTCAGAGACGTCCAACAAGCACACGGCCAGCCACGACGCTGGCCATTTCAATTCGGCGCAACAGAGTCCAGCGCATTCAAAAAATAATCCACAATCGCATGCGCCTGCCGATCCTTGCGCATGGCCAGCGACAGGGGAATCGTGAATTGGCGTTGCTGCGGGTCCACCGCTATCATCTGCCCTTTTTCCACCCAACGGGCAGCGACATGCTCGGGCAAGAAGCCGATGTACTCGCCGGTCAGAATCAGAAAAGCGATGCCTTCTCGATCACTGGCCGTCGCCACACAATTCAAATCCTGATGCTGGGCAATGGCTTCCGAACTCATGCGATACGCAGGAGCAATAGCAGCCGCAGCGCGCAAATCTGCAGGTGATACTTCTCCTTTTTGAGCGGTACGGAACAAGGGATGCTCCCAGGAGCAATACAGAAAATAAGGCTCGGCATACAGCGTGCGGTACTCCAAACCGCTAAGCGCATTGGTTTCAGGCAGCACGCCCATGTGCAAGCGGCCCTCCAACAAGCCACGCTCTATCTCCCCCGGCGTACTCATGCTGATATGCACACGCACTGCATCACTGTTTTGCCGCAGGGTGCGCAAGGCCGACGTAATGTGCATATGTGGCTGCGAGATCAGGCTATTCATCAACCCTATATTCAAATCTCCCCTCAAACTGGAATGCAGTTGATTAACCTCGCTACGGAAGTTCTCCACCGCCGCCATCAAGGTTTCACTGGCCCGCAGCACTTGCCGGCCTTCTTCCGTCAAGGCAAAACCCGCCCTGCCACGCTGGCACAACCGTATACCCCCCAGGCGCTTTTCCAGATCGCTCATGTGCAAGCTGATGGCCGAGCGCGTAATCCCCAGCACACCCTCTGCAGCCGAAAAGCTGCCCACTTGCGCCACCGTTCTGAACACACGCAGCAGGCGCAAATCAAAATCGGAAACCTGCAAGAGTCCTTTCAGATGCATATAGGTGAGTAAAACAATAAGTGAAGTTGAATAAAAACGTATTTTACTCAACAACTTAGCTCCCTACACTGGGGGTATTCACCGCCTTGAGGAGACCGACGTGAACTCACCCTACTTTGCGCCCCAGCAGATCGCCAGTGAACTCAATCTCCAGTCCCACTGGATGCCCTTTACCGCGAACCGGCACTTTCAGCAGGACCCACGCCTGGTCGTGAAAGCCGAAGGCAACTGGCTGTACGACCAGGACGGCCGCCAGATTTTTGACAGCCTGTCCGGGCTTTGGACTTGCGGTGCAGGCCACGCCCGCCATGAGATCCAGGCAGCCGTGCATCGCCAACTGGGGCAACTGGACTACTCCCCCGCCTTTCAGTTTGGACACCCCGCCGCATTTCAACTGGCCGACAAGCTGACTCAACTCACCCCTGAAGGCCTGGACCACGTGTTTTTCACCAACTCCGGCTCTGAATGTACGGACACCGTCGTCAAAATGGTGCGTGCCTACTGGCGCATCAAAGGCCAGGCCACCAAAACCCGCCTGATTGGCCGAGCCCGCGGCTACCACGGCGTCAACGTGGCTGGGACCAGCCTGGGTGGCATAGGCGGCAACCGCAAAATGTTTGGCCAGTTGATGGATGCCGACCACTTGCCCCACGTACTGCAAGCAGACTGCGCCTTCACCCACGGCCAGCCTGAAACCGGCGGTCTTACTTTGGCCGATGAACTGCTTAAACTGATCGAACTGCACGATGCCAGTACCATCGCCGCTGTATTTGTAGAGCCCGTCTCCGGCTCGGCAGGCGTGCTGGTTCCCCCCACCGGCTACCTGCAACGCCTGCGTCAGATTTGCGATCAGCACAACATCCTGCTGGTATTTGATGAAGTCATTACCGGCCTGGGTCGTTTGGGCACCCACACCGGAGCCGAATACTTTGGCGTCACACCCGATGTCATGACCATGGCCAAGCAACTGACCAACGGCGCCATTCCCATGGGCGCGGTCATTGCCAGCAAAGAGATCTACCAAACCTTCATGGGCCAGGACTTGCCACTGCACGCCGTCGAATTCAGCCACGGCCATACCTACTCCGCCCACCCCGTGGCCTGCGCCGCCGGTCTGGCCGCACTGGAATTGCTGGAACAAGACAATCTGCTGCAACGCTCCGCCGAACTGGCGCCACACTTTGAACAAGCCCTGCACCAACTGCGCGACTGCCCCAACGTCATCGACATCCGTAACTGCGGTTTAGCGGGAGCCATTCAACTGGCACCCCGCAATGGCGACCCCGCCATCCGTCCTTTTGAAGCAGGCCTGCAACTATGGAAACAAGGTTTTTACGTACGCTTTGGCGGCGACACCTTGCAATTTGGCCCGCCCTTCACCAGCACACCCGCCCAACTCAGCTCACTCTTTGATGCGGTGGGCGGCGTCTTGAAGCAACTGGCCTGACACGCCACACAGGGCGGCCAAACACCGGCCGCCCACACCCCACCTCACTCGTTGCAACTAGAAACCTTAACTTTGTCTCCAGGCAGAACCCGCCCCCTGCTCCAAGGACCACAAACGCGCCATAATACGAGCTTTGCTCCACAAGAATTATCCAGCGCCATGAGTCCATCCACCTCGTCCACCTTTGCTCAGGCTCCTATCGGCCTGTTTGACTCGGGCGTGGGCGGCCTGTCCATCTGGCGCGCCCTGCGCCAGTCCCTGCCCAACGAGAACCTGCTGTATCTGGCCGACTCACACTGCGCCCCTTACGGCGACCGCTCCCCCGAATGGATCGTGGAACGCACCCAGCGCATGGCACAAGTGCTGGTCGACCAAGGCTGCAAAGCGCTCGTCATCGCCTGCAACACCGCCACCCTGGTTGCCGCCCCCACCTTGCGGGCCCAACTCAACATCCCCATCATCGCCATCGAACCGGCCATCAAACCGGCGGCTGCCTTAAGCCGCAGCCGTAGCATCGCCCTGATGGCCACCAGCCGCACTCTGGACAGCAGCGGCCTGCAAAACCTGATTGAGCGCTACGCCAGCGACATAGAAGTCATCCGCATTCCCTGCCCCGGCCTGGCCGACCGCGTCGAAGCCCTGCAACTGTCAGGCCCGGAAATCGAAGCAGAACTCCAGGCACGCTTGGCCCCGGCCCTGCAAAGCCAAGCCGACACACTCGTACTGGGCTGCACCCACTACCCCTTCCTGCGCCCCACCATCGAAGCCATCAGCGGCTCGCGCTTCCACATTCTGGAACCCTCCTTCGCCGTCGCCGCCCAAGTCCACCGCCGCCTGGAACAAGCGAACTGCCTGAATACACAAATACAAACAGGCAACAGCGCCTTCATCAGCAGCGCCCCCATGGAGCAAGCCAGAAAAGTCATCCAGGCACTGACCGGACTGACCAAGCCGAGCATGCTGGCATTCCCGACACAGCCGCTAACCACACTGTAAAACCCGGTCGTCCTCAATCTTCCAATGTGTATAACAAGAGCAGCTTGAATTGGCTTCTCAATCTGACTGAGCTTTGCCTCCGACAGCCCAACTCCAGACACCACCCACTCACCGACTACGCGCAGCCACACCTCCTCA
>NZ_JAPKNA010000007.1:0-59726 GCF_026344135.1 Alcaligenes parafaecalis
TTGAAAACCCTCCTCCCGGACGGTTTTCAAAGCCAGCCCAAACAACAAGTTCCAGCCATCACGATTCAAAACAGCAGTCCGCACATACAAGAACTCCGGGCATCACTCTACGCCCCGTTGAGAGCTGCTCGGGGTGCAGGCACAGGGGGCGCAGGGCGAGTCAGACTACTTGCCGCGGTCGGAGTGTTAATCGGGGATGCAAGCGGCCTGCTGTTTGAGCCCGACGCTTGTGGTTTGTCCGGGGGACAAACCACCGGGCGAGTTCAGGCTGCGCCCCGATTGACACTCCGACAAGGGCACCGACGCGCAGCGTCGGCAAGTAGTCCGCCCCAGCCCCCTGTGCCTGCACCTCGAGCAGTGGCCTACGAAGAATGCCCTCCGGTAATCCTCCCCTCAGTTACCCCCATCAATCCCCCCGAGCCTGCACTCCACCTCAACCCAAACCCAAACCCAAACCCAACAACTTTGAACCTAAAACATAAAAAAATCGCTCAAATCCCGCCACTCCCCCCTCCCCGTAACAAACCATCCATCAAACCGCCACATCCCCGCCAGGCCGCAGCCAGCCAACGCTCCCCCTCCCCCTACTCCCCCGCTAATCAGCCCACCCCATAAAACACAATCCAATCATCGGCGGATTTAGCCATCCGTTCACAGGGCAGTCATACGCCCTTCCTACACTGCCCGCAGTCCTGATCCGATGCCGACTGAGCAGCCCACCCCCACGCACAGTCCGGCCTCTCTTTTTTCCTTCTCTCCACGAGTGGCTGTATGACCTTCACCTCCCGTCCCCAAAAATCCCACACCGTGCAGCGCCTGCAGCAAGCCGGGATCTCCCTGTCCCTGGCACTGCTGCTGACCGCCTGCGGCAGCGGCTCCGGTGGTAACGATGGCCCGGCAAACCCCGGCGTCGACCCCGAAACCCCTACCGTCGAACCCGGCGACAAACCCCAGGCACTGGGCGGCAAAAAAGCCCTGATCGTCACCCTTGACGGCCTGAGCTACGAAGCCCTGCTGCAAGCTCGCCAGGCAGGCCAACACCCCGCCCTGAAAAACCTGACCATCGCCCCCGCCCAAACCGGTGGCTATGTCGGCACCGCCAGCGAACAGCGCACCTTGCCACTGCCCGGCTGGGCCTCCCTGATCACCGGCGTCTGGGCAGACCAGCACGGCCTGCGCGGTGTCGGCCAGGAAGACACCAAACTCAATAGCCCCACCCTGGTCGCTCAAACCTCCAAACCCACCCAGGCCGCCCTGGCCTTGAGCAATGCCAACTACCGCACACTGTGGAGCCAGGACCTGCAAGAAGGCCGCATCATCGAAGCTGCCAACTGTACCGACTCCGATAGCTGTGTCAGCGAGCAAACACAAAAGTACCTGCAAGAAGGCAAATCCCTGATTCTGGCCCAGATCCAGGCCCCCGCCCGCGCTGCCACCCAAGGTGGCCTGGGCAGCCCGGCCTATCAACAAGCCGTACAGGAGTCCCTGGCCTCGCTGGACAAACTGTTTGCCCTGATCGACAAGCGCAAACAGGCAGACGCCTCGGAAGACTGGCTGATCATTCTGACCACCAGCTACGGCCTGGACGAATTCGGCGGCACCACTGGCTCCCAATTCAACCGCAACAAGACCAGCTTTATTGCCACCAATAAAACCCTGGCCTCCCTGCCCGCCGCCGACAGCCAAATCAGCAGCACCACAGACATGAACACCCTGGCCGCCGTCATCGACATCGCGCCTACCGTCTTGTCACACCTGGGCCTTCAAAACGAGCAATACCGCTTCCGCGGCTCGCCCTTGCAAGCCGAAACCCGTGTACGCAATCTGGCCTTCAACAAACCGGCCGACAAGAACATGGTGGACCTGAACTGGATCCTGCAAGGCGAGGCCTCGCAAGAAATCCAGGTGATGCGCGATGGCAAGCTGATCGCCACCCTGCCCGCCGGTACCACGCAGTACTCCGATCCTTTACCCGCTTCGGACACCGCCCAAACCTACTCCCTGTACTACTCGGTCCAGGTGGGCCAAGCCGCCTCGGCCCTGAAAGCAGACGTAGGCTACCAGCCGCCCCCCAAACTGGCTGACACCCTGAAAAACGGTCTGCGCAGCTACTACACCTTCAACGCGCAACCCTTTACCGACGCCAAAGGTGGCAGCAGCCTGCAAACCTCCACACCTGCCGTCCCAGCCGGTCAGTTGATTGCCGGTGACTTCCTGGACCCCAGCACCGCCAAAGGTGGTCTGCGCATCGTAGGCAGCAATGCCGACAACAACGGCAACCGAGGCTACCGCCTGTCCATGAGCCGCGACCTGTTCACCTTGAGCAGCGTGCAGCAACTGACCATCGGCTTTTGGCTACGCACGCCCAACAACTGTCAGGGTTACGGCGCTTCCATCATGGCCAACAAGAACTACGACTCGGGCAACAACCCCGGTTTTGCGCTGGGCCTGTTTAACGCCGGTGGTTGCGACATCCGCTTTAACACCGGCTACGGTGGCGGCCGCAACGAGAGCCAGGGCTACAACATCACCCCCGATGAATGGGCCTATGTGGCCGTCGTCATCGACAAGGCCGAAGGCAAGATGCTGGGCCACGTATTCGATCCCAAGAAAGGCGCCCAATTTGGTTCGGTTGCCCTGGAAGCACGCACGCTGCAAGCCCTGGGTGGCACCGGCACGGGCGAGCTGGGTTTGAACGAAGACGTTACCGGCCAGTACTACAAACGCTGGGGACGCAGCGACATCAATATGGACTTTGGCGAACTGGCCATGTGGGACCGTGCCCTGAGCACGGACGAACTGACCAGTATTTTTGAATCGCGCCAGCCTCTGTCCAGCCTCCAACCCTGATCGCCACGCAAGGACTTTTCATGACTCCCAAGAACGCTTCATTCACCTTTGAGCGCATAAAACGCGCATCCGTCCTGTTGATGTTCTGCGGCCTGCTGGCTGCTTGCAGCAGCGGTAGTGACAACGGTGGCTCGGACAACCCCGGCTCGCCCGAAGAGCCCACCGAGCCCGGCAAACCCACGCCAGAACCCGCGCCGCAACTGAAATGCGCCCCTTGATTGATTAAGAGATTAAGCACAATGACTTCACGCCGCACCTTCCTACGCAATATGACGGGCGCAAGCCTGGCTGCAGGTTCCCTGGCTGCTTTTCCTCCCAGCATCCGCAAAGCCCTGGCCATTCCCGCCAACAATAAAACAGGCACGATCAAAGACGTCGAGCACATTATTGTTCTGATGCAAGAGAACCGTTCGTTCGACCATTACTTCGGCACCTTGAAAGGTGTGCGCGGTTTTGGGGACCGCTTCACCATTCCGCTGCCCAATGGCCGCAACGTCTGGCAGCAGAACGTCAGCTCCACTGAAACAGTCATGCCCTACCACCTGGACAGCACCAAAGGCAATGCCCAGCGTGTCAACGGCACACCGCACTCCTGGTCCGACGGTCAGGCCGCCTGGGATCATGGCCGCATGGATTTCTGGCCCAAGCACAAGAACCGCCACTCCATGGGTTTCTACCGCGAAGCCGAAGTGCCGTTCCAGTTCGCCATGGCTAACGCCTTCACCCTGTGCGATGCCTACCACTGTTCGATGCACACCGGCACCAACTCCAACCGCATGTTCCTGTGGACCGGCACCAACGGCCCATCGGGCAGCGGCGAATGCACGGTAAACAACGCCTGGGACAGCCTAGGCCCGTCCTTGCTGGGTTACGAGTGGAAAACCTACCCCGAGCGTCTGGAAGAAGCCGGTATTAGCTGGAAGGTGTACCAGAACCTGCCTGACAACTTCACCGACAACTCGCTGGCGGGTTTCAAGCAATACCGCCGCGCCAACGAAAAGTCCCGCCATCCGCTGACTCACCCACCTTACGAGCCCTCGGACAATATCGACAACCCGCTGTACAAAGGCATTGCCAACACCATGCCCGATGGCGGTTTCTTCGGCCAACTGCGCAAGGACGTGGAAGAAGGCAATCTGCCCCAGATTTCCTGGGTGGTCGCTCCCGCCAACTACTCTGAGCACCCAGGCCCATCAAGCCCGGTGCAAGGTGGCTGGTATACCCAAGAACTGCTGGACGCGCTGACCGCCAACCCCGAGGTCTGGAGCAAGACCGTTCTGCTGGTCAACTTTGACGAGAACGACGGCTTCTTTGACCACGTGCCTTCGCCTTCTGTTCCGTCCATTGATCCGGCCACCGGCAAGTCGGCTGGCAAGACATCCTTGAGCGCAGAAGAACTCGCGTTTGAGTACTACAACTACCCCAGCCCCAAAGGTCTGCTGGGCCAGCCTCCCCGCGATGGCAAAGCCTTCGGGCCGGGTGTGCGTGTTCCCATGTACGTAATCTCCCCCTGGAGCCGAGGCGGCTGGGTGAACTCCCAGGTGTTTGACCACACTTCGGTCATCCGCTTCATGGAAGAGCGCTTTGGTGTGATGGAGCCCAACATCAGCCCCTACCGCCGTGCCGTCTGCGGTGACCTGACCACCGCCTTCAACTTTACCAGTCCGAACAACGAACCACTGCCTACGCTGAACGGCCGTCGCAGCCGTCAAGACGCCGACTCCATCCGCAGCGCCCAGGAACGTCTGGCTCAAGTGCCGCAACCCGTGGACAACCAGCGCATTCCCGTGCAGCAAACCGGCGTGCGTCCATCGCGAGCCCTGCCATACGAACTGCACGTCAGCGCCCGTTGCGACAGCGAAAAAGGCGTCCAACTGCTGTTCTCCAACACGGGTAAAGCAGCCGCTGTTTTCCACGTTTACGACAAGCTGAACCTGGACCGTATCCCCCGCCGCTACATGGTCGCTCCTGACCAGATTCTGGACGATGTCTGGGACGTACAAGCCGATAACCTGGGTCACTACGACCTGTGGGTACTAGGACCGAACGGCTTTCACCGTCACTTCCGTGGCGATGTCAGCGTGCTGAGCCAAGCCGAAGCCGCCCGTCCCGAAATCCGCGTCTGCTACGAGGTGTCCAAGGGTGATATCTATCTGGAAATGATGAACGGTGGTCAGTCCGCCTGTACTTTCACCATCCAGTCCATGGCCTACCGCGAAGACGGCCCATGGGAAGTCACGGTTGAACCGGGCAAGCAATCCAAGCAATCCTGGACCCTGAAGTCCAGCGGCCACTGGTACGACTTTGTCGTGCGCAGCAACAGCGACCCGAGCTACTACCGTCGCTTTGCTGGCCGAGTGGAGTTTGGTGAGCACGGCGTCAGCGATCCAGCCCTGGGGATCCCCGCCTACCTGTAAGTGTTAAACGCCCTAGCTCTATAGTTTCACCGTCTGACTATGTGTGCGTGCGCACCACGCACACTTTTTACCCCGATGTCCGCATTTGGCATCGGGGCTTTTTTTTACTGACGTGAAACGTGAATGTCTGCTCTTCCCGGTACGTCTAGCGGGAAAAGCGCGACCTCAGGTTCAAACCAATGTAGTGCCTTCTACGTTGCCTCTTCCTTTTCATCGCGACTCTCTCATCATTGATGGGAGCCGCTGGCTGGGTACTTCCCAACTCAATCACGGTTCTTAACACAGTGGAGTACGCACTACGGGCAGGTAAACAGCTTTCTGCCCCCGCATACAAAGCACGCTCACAGGACAGTGGGGATTCATCAGCCAGAAAAAGGATGGCGACATTATCCAACTGACGCATCGCCGAGATCACGTCATAGACATCAAACGCGCTCTCGCCCTCCCCATCAATAATCAGAATGCGCAGGCGCTTTCCGAGCATGGCAAGGTCCGTAGGGCTGGTTGCTACCGTCGTGCACACCCCTGAGCCAGCCAGATAATCATGCAGGGCCAGCATATCGCCCACACGCGATGATGCAGGCTGTGCAATCAGGAGAAAAACCACATCAAAATCATACATAGGGCGCGATACGCAGTCCTGTTATCACTGACCACCCTGCATCAATTTAATAATGGCCTGTGTATGCTGGGCATTCTGGGTTCCGATCAGCAAACGTCCGTCGGAAATCGTTTCACTGATACGGGCCACGCTGACCAACTGCCCTTGCACGCTTAAAAGAAGATAGTGACCTTGCGCCTGAGCCGTGACGCTGCGCAGCTTGGTAATGCCGTTCTGATTCATCTCCAGCAAAAGAAACGTACCTTGATCTTGTGCCGTCACCGGGGTGACACGATGCAGATCGGCTTGCGTCAACACCGGCTGAGGCAGCGCATACAGAGAGGTTCCCCCCACATCCACCGCAACCAAGGGCGCTTCCGCTTTTTCCTGCGCCAGATGCAGGGTAATCACGGCTGAAGATTGATTACGAGCAGCCGTTGCCGGGCTGGCATTCGTCGACACCGCCGAGCTTTGCATGGCAGGCGGAGCAGGATCGACCGGTTCGGGGATACGACGAGGTGCCGTTTGCT
Organism: Alcaligenes parafaecalis; assembly: GCF_026344135.1. Classification (NCBI taxonomy): domain Bacteria; kingdom Pseudomonadati; phylum Pseudomonadota; class Betaproteobacteria; order Burkholderiales; family Alcaligenaceae; genus Alcaligenes; species Alcaligenes parafaecalis. Next base: position 6,399 of record NZ_JAPKNA010000007.1, read on the forward strand.
GACACGCCGCCAAGCCGCCTGCCAGAACCAGCACAGCTAATTTGTGCAGAATATTCATTGTTATCTCGGTACATGGCGCGCACCCAGCCTGGCCAGGTGCGCGCGCTGTTGCTGCATCCAACTTAGCGTTGGCCTTGAACTGCAATATCAACCCGACGATTCGGTGCCAGGCAGGCAATCAAATCACGGCGATTGTGCTGATCACACTGCACCAGAGGTCGGTCCTGACCAAAGCCTTGCGTCACAATCGCGGCGGCTGGAATGCCTTGTGCCGACAAGGCCTGCCGCACTGTCTCGGCACGCTGCTGCGACAAGCGTTGATTGGATGCCGCATTCCCGATCCGATCGGTATGACCAGAGACCGTCACCTGTTCGATGTCAGACATTTGCTTTAGCTGACCGGCAATATCGCGAATTGTCGCCACGCCTGCGCTGGTCAAGGTCGCACTGCCAAATGCAAAAGCCACATCCCCGGAAAGCGAGAATGGCTGAATCGTCGCCATTTTGGGCGTCGCATCCAGAACAGCAGCACAATCGCTGGGCTTCCAATAGAAGCTGCGACCCAGCTTGTCCTGATCAAACAGCACCTTGAACTGACAAGTCTTGATGCCCTGTACCGTGTTGAAGTGAAACAGGTAATCCCACTCCCGAACCTTGAAGCCTTCAGCAAAGTGCGGGCGACCTAACAAGTCATAAAGCTGATCACGCGTCACACCTTCCCGAACCTGACGCAGATTGTCGATATTGGGATAAGAGCCCGTGTGAAAAGTCGCTTTGTCCACGTCAGGAAACACCGGGTTTTCTGTGTGACCATCCGAGTCCACCTGACTCAAGGTGCCGCAACCAGCAAGCACCAGACTGCCAAGCAAAGCAGCCCCAAACCAATTTTTTTTCATGATCTGAATTCCTTCAAAAGTGTGTGCTGTGCATCGGCGTCCATACGCCGATGCACCGTAGAGTCAGGGCTGGATTACCACTGGTAGCCAACACCCACTGCGCCGCCATAATCACCGCGCGAGGTGGTATTGCCCGAGAGCTTATAGACCCATTTACCGTTATCGGTAATGCCGGAGAAGCCAATAGCCATACCGGACTCTCCACGCCAGGTGCCACCGGCCATGGACATCATGTGTTTGCCCGGCAAATAAGCCTGAGGCAGCGACGCTGTTGCCATTGCGGCAGCCACACCTGCACTTAATCGGTTATCCAGACGATTGATATCGTGGCGAATATTGTTGATCTGGCCTTGCAGATTGCCCGCAACCTGATTCAACTGGCTCACGTTCACCGCATCGGTATCATTGATGCCCGCCGCCACATTGGTAATGTGCTTGCCGGACATATTGATGCCGTTCTCGTTGATGATCGGCCCACCGTTATTGATCTGAATTTCATCCGCGTGAACATTCACCGCCGTAATGGAATTGACCTTCAGATCCTGGGACACCGACACCTTGATATCAGCGCCAACGGTCTGGCCTGCACCATTGACCCGGTCCGTCTTGGAAATAACGATGTTGTCACCCTCAACAAAGCCCACCGTGTTGCCATTGTGGATAGGTGTACCGTCGCCGGAGCCATTGTTGCCGCCACCAGGGCCATTGCCGTTGCCGTTGCCATTGCCGTTGCCGTTGCCGTTGCCGTTGCCGTTGCCGTTGCCGTTGCCGTTGCCGTTGCCATTGTCATTGGAACCACCGGTATTGCCGTCTTCCTTGCCGGGAGCTGGCGCCTCCACATTCCAATGCATGCTGTCCAGAACATCTTTCAAGGATGAGTGCTGGCCACCGTTGTAGGCAAAGGAGCCGTTTCCATCCAGACCAATGAAGGACTCGATAGGCTGGAGCTGTCCGTAGTTCACGGCATCGGTCGGATTGCGACCAGCGGCAACATTGGTAATGCGCATATCACCCGCATTGATACCAGCCAGGGTAATGCTGGGGCCATTGTGAATGGTCAGGCCGGTATTACCCAGATGTACGTCATTGCCTACCGCAACACCTGCGTTGTTGATGACGGTATCGCCGGTCTTCAGGCTGCCATCAGCACCCAGATCGATGTCCTTGTTCAACTTGACTTCAAGCTGCCCATCATCATCGGTCCCGGTCTGTTCAACCGCGATGTTCTTATCCCCTAAAAACGTCACCTGGCCATATGGACCGATGTTGACGCTATTACCGTCAGCATCCGTCACGTTCCAGCCTGCATTGGCAACGTCTGAGACCTTTTTCAACTGCGACATATTTACAGCATCGGTGTCATCCTTACCAGCGGCCAGATTGGTAATCCTCTTGCCACCCATATTGATGCCGTCACCGTTGATGACTGGGCCATTGTTGATGGTAATGCTGTCCAGATCCTTCAGGTTCTTGGCTAACTGAATGCCCAAGCTACCATCGTCTTTCTGAACCACACCGATGTTGTCATCGCTAAGGGCATTCAGGTCAGCACCGCCAAACAGACCCAAGGTCTCGTTAAGCTTGCGCTCAACCACCTTGCCGTCATCCCCCACGAAGCGCAACCCGTCATTCAAGGTCGCCACTTCTTCGATGCTGCCATCGGACTTCTCGTAGACGAGGCGTGTCTTGCTCTTACCATCAACACCATCGTTACCGGCCAGACCCGGCGCCCCCTTCGCCACCGTCAGATCGGCACCTGCGCCGTCTTTACCGGTCATACCGATGGAGCCGTCCTTACCATTAATACCCACTCCAGGCTTACCATCTACACCGTCTTTACCCGGTGTCCCGTTTTCACCCAGGATAATGGTCTCCAGACCCGTAATGTCCTTGGACAAGGCAACACGAATCGCACTGTTGCCAGACGCATCCTGCTCAATCTGAGTCATGATGTTCTGACCAGCGTCAAACTTAGACCAATCGGTATTCGTCTGGGCACCAGCAACTGTAACGGTGGAGCCCAACTTGGAGGCCAATGGACCACCAGCATTAGCACTGAACTTCAAGCCCTTATCAGTCAGGGCACCACTTACTTGAACCAGTTGATCTTCCGTTGCAGCTTGACCGCTAGTAAAGTTGTTTAGATCAAAGGTCTTGTTGGTTAATCCGCCAATCGTACCGGTATCACCATTAATCACGACAGAGTTCTTACTACCAACCGTCACCTTGTCGCCCGCAATCACCGTCGTACCGGCATCATCCTTCACGTTGATATTGCCTGCACCCACAGTGCTGCTGTTGCTACCGTCAGCCACCTTGAAGCCATCATTATTCATTACGGCATGACCAGTAGTCACGCTAGTAAGGTCTAGATTTTCTTGGGTCTTTACTGTAAAAATTGCCTGACCTTCGGTGCCTTTTGACTCCTCTACACCGATATTCTTACCTGCTTTAACAACAGTGCGAGCGGCCAAAAGGGCATCACCAACATTATTGTAATTATTGCCACCAATATTATAAGTGGGATTGCTAACCCCCCCTGTCTTCGGATCATAGGTTGAACCACCGCCTAGGTTTTCAGCAAAATCACCACCAGTTTTATCGGTAATTGCTTTATGCATCTTCAGCTGAGATACATTTACTGCATCAGTGTCTGCACCACCAGCTGCTACATTTTGCAAACGCCTTTCTTTACCTGCACCTCCAACAACGCTGCCCACACCATTACCAATAGAAACGGCGCCCGTAGCGATTGCACCAGCAGCCCCGGACTTATACAAAAAGGCCTCGTGAGTTGTATAGTCATTGGTGGTAGATTCTGTACCGATTGCAATGCTGTTTTTATGATTCACCGAAGATTTTGAACCGAGTGCGACACTATCAGCAAATTTAGCTTTAGCACCAACACCAACTGCAATCGAGTTGTTTTGATAAGCTTCTGACAAGCTACCTAAAGCCAATGCATTTACACCAAGAGCTTTAGCGTTTGGCCCCATGGCAAAAGAACGATCACCCTGACCTTGGGAATACGCACCTAAAGCAAACGCATCCTTACCAGAGGCATTAGAAGTTGCACCCGAAGCAAAAGTATTCTCACCTGTTGCTTTTGCCTGATAGCCCATTGCTGTCGAATTTAAACCGCTTGCTTCAGCATGAGCACCAATTGCTAGCGAATAATTACTCTTGGCATTCGCGGCTGCCCCAAAAGCTATGGCGTCTTGCCCTGTCGCTAGAGTCTGCTCACCCTTCATGTAAACAGTGCCATTTTGGGTTCCCGTACTACCTGCTCTATCAATGTCTGCAGCACCAATAGCGATAGAACGCTTACCGGTAGCTGTTGCTGAGTGTCCTACCGCAAGAGATCCAAGTCCAGTTGCTGCAGCGACGTTACCAATTGCTTGTGCAAAATCTGCCGTAGCAGCAGTCTGACGCCCCAGCGCTAACGCAGCATTACCAGTAGCCAATGCTGTGGGGCCGATTGCCAACGATGCAACATTTTGTGCTTTTGCTTGCGAACCAATAGCGATTGCAAATTGAAGCCCGTCATTCGCTGCTCGAGCGCCAGTTCCTAAAGCGATAGAACCTCTTTTAGCTTTAGCGCCTTTTCCTATAGCAACAGACTCATAGTATCCGGTTGTATCTATGTTTTTATTGTATGGATTTTCTCTATCAAAAAAAAATGCATTTAAATCATCTTTATCATCAGCTAAAGCGTTGCAACCAATAGCAATTGAATTATTCTTGCCTGCGTTAGCTTTAGCGTCGCCCGTACACTTCGAAATAGCAGTCCCAGCGCCCGTGCCACCGCCAATGCCAGTGGCCGCCCAAGAGCTGCCCATGGCCAGCGCACCGGTCGCCAATACCGCGCCCGCTACCGCCGCCTTGACCGAGCCAGACCGCTTGCTCCTGGCCCTTTTGTGTTCAGAAACGGCAACAAATGTTCCCGTTTGCTCATTCCAGATGGTTTTATAGACGTGATTCATCTCTGTTCCTGATCCTTTAAGGAATAACTGTTGAGTGCAAAGTTGGGGTGTGTGGGGTTTAAACTGTCTCGAACGAACAAGGGTTCCGCCCCTTCCCATGGGGGGTGAACACAAGGAGATGCGATTAGGTAGCCCTGGACGGCGTGCACACCGGCATCAACGCTCAACTGGAAATCCAGCTCCGTTTCAATGCCTTCTGCGATGACGTATTGGCTGATGCTGCAAGAGGTCTGAACCCAGGCGTTCAGGGCAGCGACACCGTCCTCGTGCCGTGCTTGATTCACCAGGGACTTATCGATTTTTATGACGTGAGGACGGATCTGACGGGCCAGATCCAAGGTGTTGAATCCGGCTCCAATATCATCAATGGCGACTTTGCAGCCCACGCTGCGCAAGGAGCAAAGCAGCTTGACTGCGGCCTCTTGGTCAAAGACGCGGGCCGTCTCCGTGATTTCCAAAGTCAGACGACTGGCTAACTGCGGAACATTGCCCAGCCCTGCAATCAACAACCGCCACCACGGCCCGTGCTGCAAGGACAAGGGAGAAATATTGCAGGCCAGGTGTATGTCCGGATAACGCTCCAGTAGCTGCAACACCGACCAAAGGACACTGGCATCAAGACGTTCCGTAATATGCAAGCGCTCAATCGCCTGCACAACGGGGGCACACGAGGCTGACTGGAAGCCTGAGTCGTCATCGTCCCAGCGCAACAGGACTTCGTAATACAGAACTTTTTCTCGGTTCTGGACAAATACAACGGGTTGAAATGACAGAGCAATCTTGCCGTCTTGCATATCTGCAAAGAAACGGGTTACCAGAGCCATGTCTTGTCGCGTCTGTTCGCAGTCCTGCGACTTGAGCTCGGAAAAGGCAATCGTGCTTGCCAGCGAGCGCAGATGAGGAAGGCAAGCCGGCTGGTCGACGGATGCTTCCACCCAGGCCAGTACCACATTCACAAGGATGCGCTCAGCGCCACACCTGACAGGCTCATAGCACAGGGCCGCCTTGCATCGCTCGAGGAACAAGTCCCTGTCAAACTGGGTAGGCAAGCGGCAATCCGTCAAGCCAATCAGCACAGCATGATCAAGTACCAGAATGTCGCCACGCGTTACGCCATAAGGACGCAGACGCTCCTGGATGGCAGACAAAAGGGCTTGTCGAAACAAACGCGCATCGTACGCTTGCGCTAGAGACTGCACGCTTCGCAGTCCTAACAGCAGATAGCTGCATGAAGGGGCAACTTGCTGCAACCAGAAAGACAAAGACTCTACCGATTGGACGCCCATTACGCGCCTCGCATCGCTGGTCGGCACTCTGGACGCTGAGCCTGAATCAGCGTCTTACTTTCAACCGGGTCACAGTCAAAAAGCCTCCTTTATGTCAACATCCAATTCATAACAAATCGGCATTTCTATATGTGTAAATTACGCTGAAAAGGATCATTTCGATGCGCTATTCGGTTGGGACTAAAAGGAGGCTTCTTGTCAAAATCTCAAGCCTATTCATGCCTTTTCTTAACCATTGTTAACGCTTGCCTATGGCGGGCTGCAACGTTCTTCAGAAAGTGCATCGACCCAGACCTGCTGCGAGTTGACACATATGTCGCAGTCGCTAACACTTACTCAGTATCTGCATCAGAAACAAAGCGTTCATAAAAATTACGTAATAGTTTTTATTGCAGTACGAGCGACCTCAATCGCCGTTTACGTGGCAGCAGGTTTGCATATAGTTAGTAAAACTTGACATCGTGTGGCCAAAACTCCACTAGACCATCTTGAATTTACTGACGTCGATTGCACTGAGATGTAGTCGAAGGGGGGGGAAGGAGAAGGAGGCCACGCCTTGCGCTAGGAAGATGGGCATTATGAGCAAGAAATATGGGTATGCACGCGTTTCAACACAGGACCAGAATCTGGACCTGCAGATCGCGGCGCTAAAAAAGGTGGATTGTGATAATATTTATACAGATAGAGGAATATCCGGTTCTAAAACAACAAGACCAGGATTGAATAACCTGCTGCAAAAATTGAAATCGGGCGACACTCTTATTGTTTGGCGTCTGGACAGACTAGGCAGATCACTACGTTATCTGGTCGATACGATCGATCGTTTAGGCAAAGAAAATATCCATTTCATTTCCTTGACGGAAAATATAGACACCACGACATCGGGCGGCAGATTGCTTTTTCATATGATGGCCGCCCTGGCCGAATTTGAACGATCGCTTATCAGCGAACGTACTCGTGCAGGAATGGCGGCTGCACGCGCCAATGGCAGGCCGCTAGGCAGACGCCCAGCCTTATCGCCAGCCCAACATAAAGAAGCTCTTATTGCGCTGACCAATCAGATTCCGCTGGAAATCGTTGCGGAAAAATATGACGTACACCCCAGGACAATACGCCGTATCAAAGCCATGTCCTCATCATAGCCAGGACAGTGCAGGAAACTTGAAAAGTAGCAAGCATTGCCGCCAAACACCAATCTGGCGGCAATACTCTGCGTAGAAAGCAAGCAGGAACACTACCGCCTTTTACTGCACCAGCTGATTCATCTCAATAATCGGCAACATCACGGCCAGCACAATCAGCAGCACCAAACCACCCATCAGCAGAATCATCAAGGGTTCCAGCAAGGCAGTCATGGTTAGTGCTTTACGTTCCAGTTCAGTCGACAAAGTTGTCGCCGCACGGTCCAGCATGGGAGCCAGCTCGCCGGTTTTTTCCCCACTGGCAATCAGTTGTACTAATAGTGGTGGGAACAAGGCGCTGCGTTGCAGCGCGCTGGCTAAAGGCAAGCCTTCACGCACACGAATGGCTGCCTGGTTCACGGCATCGCGCAAGGCCAGATTGGATACAGTACGTCCGGCGGCTTCCAGAGCGGTCAGCAAGGCGACATTGCTACCGGCCAGAATCGCCAAGGTCGCCGCAAAACGAGCGGTATCCACGCCCAGCAGATAGCCTCCCAGAACAGGCACACCTAACAAGCGTCGATGAAACGCCAGCTTCAAGGCCGGTTGTCGCAGCAGAAAAGCGACCAGCACGGCGATCAGCACCAACACAATAAACAGCACCAGCCCCCATTCACGCAGCAAATCGCTGGCGCTGATCATGACGCGAGTCAACATGGGCAGTTGCTGCTTGGCCTGGGTAAAAGCTCCCACCACTTGCGGGACCACATAGCTCAGCAAGAACACCACCATCGCTACCGAGATCAGGCTGACGATGGCGGGATAGATGAAGGCCGTCAGCACCTTGCCCCGCAAGGCCCCACTGTCTTCGATAAAGCTGGCCAACCTGTCCAGCACTTGCTCCAGCTCGCCCGATTGCTCCCCGGCACGGACCAATGCCCGGTAGATTTCCGGGAAGTCGCGCGGGTGATTGGCCAGGGCATCGCTCAAGCTTTGGCCTGCGCGGATATCGGCACGTAAAGCCGCCAGAAGTTGCACCAGGGGGCGACGTGTGGCTTGTTCGATCACCACGCCCAGGCTGGCTTCCAGAGACAATCCGGCTGCCACCAAACTGGCTAATTGACGTGTCAGCCAGGACAACTCGGTACGGCGCAAACCCACGCTGCGGGCACGGGCCGCAGCCCGGCTGCGTCCGGCTTTCAGGGAAACGGTCAGCAGGCCTCGGGCCAATAATTGCTGGCGCGCCAGTCGTTCACTATCGGCCTCCAGCACGCCACGCTCGCTACGCCCGGCCTGGTCTACTGCTTCATAGTGATAGGTACCCATCTTGTGCTGCCCGCCTATAACTCGCGCGTCACGCGCAAGACTTCTTCAGTGGTGCTGATGCCCTGCTCCACCCAGCGCTGGGCGTCTTCTCGCAAGCTGCGCATACCCGATTCGCGGGCGGCCTGGCGCAAGGCGGGCTCCGCCCCCGCTGCATTCAACAAGTGTTGAGCACGTTCATCGATCCGATAGAGCTCATGAATGCCGGTACGGCCCTGATAACCGGTATGGGCACAGTGCTCGCAGCCATGCGGGCTGGCATGATACTGACCATGCTCGGCAGGCACACGGCAATGTCGGCATAGCTTGCGGATCAAACGCTGGGCCAGGACCCCACGCAAGGTCGAAGCCAGCAAGAAAGGCTCCACCCCCATATCCACCAAGCGTGTCGCGGCCGAGACTGCATCGTTGGTGTGCAAAGTCGCCAGGACCAGGTGACCCGTCAAGGATGCCTGCACGGCAATCTGCGCCGTTTCCAGGTCACGGATTTCCCCAATCATGATGATGTCCGGGTCTTGCCGCAAAATGGCACGCAAGGCTCGCGAAAAACTCAACTCAATCCGGGGATTCACCTGCGTCTGGCCCACGCCCGGCAGGTCATATTCAATGGGGTCTTCAACCGTCAGCACATTGCTGCGCGCCGTATCGACCCGGCCCAGTGCGGCGTACAAGGTGGTGGTCTTGCCGCTACCAGTAGGGCCGGTGACCAGCACAATGCCGTGCGGTTGATGAATCAGCTCATCCAACTGCGCCAGAATATCTGGCGCCATGCCCAGGCGCTCCAGCTCCAATTGCCCGGCTGACTTGTCCAGCAAACGCATCACCGCCCGTTCGCCGTGTCCGGTGGGCAAAATTGATACGCGTAGATCCAGGGCCCGCCCCCCTACTTTCAAGGCAATACGGCCATCTTGCGGCAAGCGTTTTTCAGCAATATCCAAGCTGGCCATAATCTTGATACGCGAGACCAGGGCACCGTGCAAAGCACGCCGTGGGCTGACAATATCGCGCAAACGGCCATCCACGCGGTAACGCACAACGGAATGGGTTTCATAAGGTTCCAAGTGAATATCACTGGCCCCATCGCGCACTGCCTGAGTGAACAAGGCATTGATCATGCGGATCACCGGCGCATCGTCCTGGTTTTCCAGCAAATCAGTGACGGCGGGCAGCTCCTGCATCAGGCGATCCAGGTCTACCTCGTTGGCTGCCGCATCCACCACACTGGCGGCATCATCGCCCTGCGCGTAACTGGCATCAATCAAGGTATCCAGTTCCGCGTCCAGTATTTGCCGCTCCTGCAATTCAGGATAGCGCCGCCGCAGTTCCACCAAAGCCCAATCCGGTGTTCGCTCGCTAATCACCAGCGAACCCACCCCTTGCTGTTGCGTCAGCACGGCCCGGTGCTGGCGTGCCCAGGAGTACGGCAAACGGGTCATAGGCTCTCTCGCAAGTCCACGGCACCACTGCTTGGCGGCAGAACCATGTGCCCTGCATCCGGGTGGAACCAGGTGGAGCGATCCGGCAAGCCCGTCTGTACAGCGCGCATATAGTTGTAGCGGTCCAGAGACAAGCTCTGGCTGTCTTGAGCGTTACGCACGATATGAGGGCGCAAAAACACCATCAGATTGGTTTTGGTGCGCTTGCGTTTTTCGTACTTGAACAGGTTACCCACCAGCGGAATATCGCCCAGCAAGGGAACGGACTGCGTGCCGTCCTCAATCGAATCTTCCAGCAAACCGCCCAGCACAATGATCTGGCCGTCATCCACCAGCACATTGGTGCTGAGCGCACGTTTGCGCGTGACGGGCGAGTTGGCCGATACGGACATGGCGGTATCAATACTGCTGACCTCCTGGTACAGCGCCATCTTGACGGTGCCGCCCTCCGAGATCTGCGGACGCACTTTCAAGGTCAGGCCTACATCTTCACGCTGAATGGTCTGGAAAGGATTGCTGGCCCCATCGCCGGTGGTGGTGTATTGGCCCGTCACAAACGGAACGGTACGGCCCACCATAATGCTGGCCTCTTCGTTATCCAGCGTCATCAGATTCGGAGTGGACAGAATGTTGGTGCCACCCTGACGTTCCAGCGCACGCGCCAGCACACCCAGGTTGACGACCTGCTGGCCCAGCACATTCACCGTGCCTTTCACTACACCCAGGCTCAAGCCTGCCGCCAGCGAATCCAGTGTGGTCGCCCCGGCCTTGGTGATACCACTGCCGCCCAGATTGGCACCACCTACAAAGCCCGAGCCGTCGGCAATATTGCCGCCCCCGGTCATCCACTGGATGCCGAACTCGGCCGCATTTTCTGCGTTCACTTCCACAATCAGACTTTCCACCAGAACCTGAGCGCGACGTTGGTCCAGTTGATCAATCACTTCACGCAGGCTACGGTACACCGGATCAGGTGCCGAAATAATCAGCGTATTGGTGGACGGATCGGCCTGCACCGTGGCACCGCCTGCACTGAACGCCACAGTTCCACTCGCATTGTTCACAGCACTCAAACCCGCTTCACCTTGTGGCTGGGCTGGGGTCGCTGCTGTATTCATAGCCTTGGCACCACCTGCCATGCCGGTACTCGGTGTTGGCGCCAGACTATTACTTTTCTGCTGTGTCCCGGTAGAGGACGTCCCCGAGCCGGATTGCCCAGTCAAGGCCGCGCGCAACACTTCAGCCAACTGCACAGCCTGAGCATTACGCAGATAAACCACATGCAAATTGCCCTTATTGCTCTCCGGGCTGTCGATGCGTCGGATCAGATCACGCGCCAGATCCAGACGAGCCGGACTGCCTGCCCGCACCAATACAGAATTGCTGCGCGGGTCGGCCACGACGGTAATGCGTTGCGCTACATCATTGCCGGGCGTATCCAGCATTTGCGAGGCCAAGGCCGCCACATCCAGCGCCACACCATAGTCAATCGGGATGATGTCGGTGTTCAAACCGGCAGGGGTATCGATCCCGGCAATCACCTGCGCAATACGATCCAGATTGTCGCCGTAGTCCGTGACAACCAAGGTGTTATTGGAGGGATAGGCATTGATAGGATTGTTGGGCGAAATCATGGGCCGCAACACAGGCACCAGGGCTGTGGCGTTTTCATAGCGCAAGGTAAAGACACGGGTCTCCAGCTCGCCACTGCCGCTGGCTCCCGCCCCGGCGGCCCGCACTGCACCGCCTTGCTGACGGGCCTCGGCTTCAGGCACCACGCGGCTGACCTTGCCATTACGAAGCACGGCAAAACCTTGCATGCGCAACGCAGACAGCAGCATTTCATAGGCTGTGCGTGCATCTACGGGGACTTCAGACACCAGGGTCAACTGGCCTTTCACACGCGGGTCCACGATGAAGTTCTGCCCGGTGAAACGCGCCAGGGCCGCCACCACGCCATCCAGCTCGGCATCCACAAAATTCAGGGTAATGTCATTGCCTTGCGGGAACTGAGCCGGGTCAGGCAAATCGATCGGGGCCGCGCTGCCTCCTACCCGCTGCGGAACCCGACGGGTAACAGCAGGCGAAGGCGTATTGCTGGTAGCAAAGCGCGGATCACTCTGGCTGCTGCTGATCGGTGCCTTGCCTACGGAGGCAAAAAAAGAAGAAGGATCCGGGCCAGGATCAGGTTTCTGACCATTGCTGGCACAGGCGCTCAACAGCACGGCCGCACCCAGGCTTAAAAGGAAGCGAGGCTGCAATCCAGGAAGTCGTTTAGTCAAGGTACTCATAGTCAAAATATCGTTATTCCTGCTTGCTAGTCGTTGTGGCGATTCGCCATTGGGTCACACCCTGACGTTGAGGCCCCAGGGCCTCTAATAATTCTTTGAAGCGTTGATCATCGGCTTGTTTGGCTTGAGCGCGTCCTTCAAACAGCCCGCCATCCGGCCCCCACTGACCTTGTCCTGCCAAGGTCAAATCCCCCGCCAGTGTTCGCAGGCTAAGCTGCACGCCCTTGCCCTTGCGGTTGACGGTCAATTGGTAATCGCCCAGTTCGGCTTGAGCGGCCAAAGCGGATCGTGCATTGCGCCAATCCAGTTCCAGCAAGGGTCCGGTTTCGGCGGCCAGTGCTTGGCTGGGCCAGCGCAATTGCAACTGTCCCTGTGGCTGCACGGTCTGCAATAAAGGATGCAGACGCCCCAACAGCGCGGCGGGAGCGGTCAGGCTTTGACCTGAAATGCGCCAACCTTGCAGGCTGGCTTGCAAACGCACGGGCTGATCGAACCAGGCATGGCTTAACTCCATCTGCGGCCAGGGCGTCAAACGCCAGCGCCAGCTAACAGGGCCAGGGACAGTGCGAGCCAACAAACCCGAGCCCACTACCAATAAGCCCTGCCCAGAAGCCAGGCTGCCATGCGCCGTTTCCAGCCGTAAGGGCAATTGCTCCGCTTGCCAGACCAGCATCACGCGGGCAGGTAAAAACGGCACTGCGGCCAGGAGCAAGAGCAGCGTCAATAATCCCCAGGCACTTATCTTTGCCAGCTTTTTCATGATGGCTCTCCCGCACGCAACACAATGCGGCCATCCAGAAGGCCCGCGCGTTCACGGCTATCCACCACGGAGCGACTCATGCTGACTTCCTGCACCGCAAAGCCCAGAACACGGGGGGCATGCATCAACCAGTCCATCAAGGCAGGCGCCGCCACAGCCTGGCAGACCAGAACCCGCTGCTCAGCCTGCGCCTCCTCTGGCTGGCACTGGCTACCCAAGGTTTGCAAACTACGCTGCAAGGCCTTGTCTTGCCCTTGCGCATCAAGCGGCGCTACCAGCTCTTTATCCAGAACCTGAATCTGGGCCAGCACGGTTTGTAATTGCGCCATCTCGTACTGCAAGCGGGGCAACTCCTGCTTGGCCAAGGCCAGATCACGCACCGCAGGCCGCAAGAGCAGCAACCACAAAAGCATCAGCACCAACAAAGCGCCCAATACCGACAAGGCCAGTTGATCCCGGCGGCTCAGGGCCTGCCAATACTGTCTGGCGGTGGCCAGCTTGCCTTGCAGGTTCAGCAGTACGGGCTTCAAAGCAGTGAACTTGTTCATTGCTGCGCCCCCTGCTGATTGGACTGCTGGGCCGCTTTGCTAAACCCAATTTCCCACTGCCGCGCCGATTCGCCCTGCTTCCATTCCAAATCAGATTCAGCCGCCAAAGGCTGTGCAGGCAGCTCGCTGGCCAGGGTCAAATGCAGTTGCTGATCTTTGAAATTCAATGCCCTTACCTGTCCCTGCAAAGCTGGCCACTGCACCGCACTGGCCATCAACAAACGATCAAAGGGGGCCGAGGCGGGGCTTTTCTCGGCCAGCAAACCATCACGGTGCTGTCTGGCCTGAGTCAAAGGCGCGACGATAACGGGCAGGTGCGGTAAAGCTTGTCGCACAGCCTGCTCCATCTGGGTCTGCGTCTGCTTCATCTGCGAGCGCAAGGATTGCGCCTGCTGCTGCAACACCAGCGTCCAGCTCAACACGGCTGCCAGGGTCCACCACAGACTTTGACGCAGCACACTGCTTCCACCGCTTGATGCCATCTCCGGCATCAACAAAGAGCAAGCCGGTATGGTCAGGCTTTGGCCTTGTCCTTGCCGGTCTTGCTCGTGGCCGTCCGACCAGGCGTACACAGCACTCAAGGGCAAGCCGAACTGACAAGCCTGCTCGCCCAGTGCCAACAAGGGCTGACGCTCCGTCCAGGCCAACTGGCTCATTCCCGACGGCCCGGCGGCAGAGCAGGCCACCCACACCTGTTCGATCGGGCTTAAACACATGGGCTCGACAGCACTGCACGCCACCGCCTGACGTCGAGAGGCGCTGACCGAGGGAATACGCGCTTCGGTGACCGTCGCCATCCCTGCAGGCAAGACCAATTCCAAGGAACGGGCCAAGGCTTTCAAGGCTTGCACCTCTCCCCGCCCCCGGCGCAGCACTTTGGCGCGCTTGTCTCGCAGCACAAAATCCACCGGCTGATCCAGCCGTGGTGGAGAGTCCAAATAAATACGCAGCACTTTGCTCATCACATCAACGAACCCAGACAATCCGGCTGCGATCCGCTGCCCTGTTAATCAGGGCCTGGGTCGCTACCCGGCTATGGTCAAGTCGCAACTCTCCACTTAATAAAAACCATTCACTGCGCACGGTCAGCGTTTGCCCTTCCAGCGCCTCCTGACGTTGCAAACGGGCTTGTACATCGGCCTGATCCCGGAACCACTGGCCCCGGTCACGCTGCTCCAACAAGCCACGCCACTCCACAAGACTGACCGAAGGCTGCACGGCGGCCAGAACCTGGGCGCTGGCGGTATTCACATTCAAGGATTTGGCCTGCGGCAAATAGCTCAGATAAGGTTCTAGCTGCTTGGCCTGTTGGACCGCATTCGGAAAAAAATCCTGCAAATGAGAAGGCCACGGGGCTTGTCCGGCCTGTGCCCGTTCTAGTCGCTGGGCCAGCTCCAAAGCCAAAGAAGGCGGCTGCTGCACACTGCCCAGCAACTGCTCAAGCGCCTGCACGTAAGGAGCCTGCACTCGCCCATCACGCAGCAATAAAGCAAGATTGAATTTGCCCTGTTCGTCCTGGATGTAGCCGGAGAAATAAGCCGCCCGGGTCTTGTCCGGGGTCTCTATCTTCAGCTCGCTCAGGGCCTGAGCCCACAGTCCGCCTTTATGGGTCACCGCCGAACGCTGCGAGTCCAGACGCAGCACCAGCACCGCCCAATCCAGCGCACCGCGCAACAACCAATTGGCCTGCAGGTAATCGCGCTCACTGGCCAGTTGTGTGGCCAAGCCACTTTGGCGTTGCACGATGCCCATGGTGGCAATCGACACCGCCATCACGACAACCAGCGCATTAATCACCGCCATGCCTTGTTGGGATGGGCGCTTCATAGCAACATCACCACTTTGCGGTAAGGATGCTCTTGCCCTTCCAGTTGCACCGTCAGCTCTATGCCAGTCGCGGCTGCCCCGGCTTGCTCTGGCCAGGGCCAACTTTGCCAGCCACGTGCCGGAATCCAGATACGCACATTCCAGGCGCTCACCTGCTCCAGCACATCTTGCAATGGGCCCAGCTCTGGCAAGGGGTACACCGTTCCAGCCTGGGCAATGGCCCGCTGCAACACGCCTTGCTGCAAACGCCATTGAATTTGCTGGGTGCCCGCCCCCGCTTCAGCACGGCGTTCAATCATCAGAATGGCGGGCCCCTCGCCCTGCGCTTGCCAATGAATGCTGGGTGGCAACACCGCTATCGCACCAGTTGGATCGCTTGGACGAGGCACGGCAGGCAGATGCAACTCCAGATCCCGGCCCATTTGGGACAAGGTATTGAACAAAGCCTGGGTCTGGCGCGCCTGTCGGCTTAGCTGCTCATCTGCATGTAAAACAGCATCCAGACCACGCCAGGACATCAGGCTGATCAAGGCCATAATGGTCAAGGCCACCAGCATTTCCACCAGCGTGAAGCCTTCCTGGCCAGCGTCTGTCATGGCAAGGACGCCAAAGTCGCGTGCAGCTCGGCCAGCACAGGGCCTTGGGGGACAAAAGCCTGCACCGTCACCTGACGAAAGAAGCGATTGGCCGTGGCCTGCACCACTTGCTTGCATTGCAGGTTCAAGGAACCCTGACGGCAAGGAGCTACGGTTTCACCTGGCTCGGGAAACAGACGCCGCAAACGCATTTCCGCCACCACACTGTCTACCGCCAGCAAGGCCACACTGCGCTCGTACATAGCCTGGCTGCCAGACGCACTCAAACCCAGTGCCCGCAAGCCCGCCGTCAACGCGACCGAAACAATCGCCAGTGCAATCAATACTTCAATCAAACTCATGCCACGCTCTGTCATGACTGCACATCAAAACGGCCTGTCGGATCGCTGCGTAAATGCAGGACCTCGTGGCCATCATCCAGCTCCAACTGCCGTGGCGCGGACAACCATTCATTCACAAAAACCCACGGTCCTACTGGCTCCAGGCGCACACGCACCGAGTCCAAAGACCAGGATCGCTGGGGAAATAACTGGGCAAAGCGGGCTTGATCGCGCAGCCAGCCCGGTGTGGGGCTGCTGCCATCGGTGACGTCCGGAATCAGGCTGAAACGATAGCCTTGCTGATCTGCCGTCCAGGCCACTTGACGACCACTTTCACGTACATAGCCTTGCAATTCGGCCAGACGCAAGGCCAGTTGACGGGCTTCCCGCTGCAAGCCCTGATCGCGGTCCAGTACCAGCACACTTAAACCTGCGCTGCTGACAATGCCCACGATCAGCAAGACCACCAGGGTCTCGATCAAAGAAAAGCCCCGCTGTGTCACATCAGTCCCAATTGCCTATATCGGCATCACTGCCAGACCCACCGGCCTGCCCGTCCGCTCCCAGCGAGAACACATCAATCTCGCCATGCACGCCGGGTTGCAGATATTGGTAAGGATTGCCCCAAGGGTCGCTGGGCAAGCGGTCCATATATGGACGCCAGTTACGCGGCTCGGGCGGCTGGGTGGGACGCTGATACAGCGCCGACAAGCCTTGAGCCGTGCTGGGGTATCGGCCGTTATCCAGGCGGTACAGCTTCAGCGCCTGTGTCAACGCCGCGATATCCTGACGAGCCGCCACGGCACGAGCCTGGTCAGGACGGTCCATCAGACTGGGGACAACCAGGGCCGCCATAATGCCCATGATGACCACCACCACCATGACCTCAATCAAAGAGAAACCTTGTTGAGCGCGGGACTGAACAGATCCAGCCAAACGACGTGCTGGACTGCGAGATAAAGTAGATCGAGACATGAAGGAAATAAGTCACCCAAAAAAACTCAAGCTCTTGTCATACGGGCTTCATGCAGCACACGCACACTAAGAGCCCTTAAGACAGCCATACGGGCCGTCTGCGAAAGCACTATGCGATGCAGTCTAAATGGGTATTATTTCCGCCATATTTCCGTCACATCTTTGGCTGCGTTTGTGTCAGGCCGGTATCGCGCTGGCTTTGCTCAACCTGCTGATCAACCTGTATCTGCCATCGGACGGCACGATTGCGCCGGTGCTGGATGAAGACCACCGCGAGCAGATCAGCACGCATCAGATCGCGCAATGGTTTGGAGGCAGCACCGCCCTTCCTGAGCTGCGCTTGCACGGCATGATTGTGAGCGGCCAGACTGGCGCGGCCCTGCTCAGCATCAATCAACAGCCGGTACGTGCGTATCGCCCTGGTCAGGAGCTGGCCCCCGGCGTGCTGCTGGATTCGCTGCAGCGTGAACACATTGTGATTACGGTTGATGCCGTACCCCAACAAATCGCCACCGAGCGCAAGGGCCCGGCCATCATTCCCGGTATTCAGCACGGGGCTAAGCCCTGAAGTGAAGTGTTAGCAGTATGATTTAAGGCTGTTTTCCTACTTCCCCCTGATGGGTATGCCTGCTTTACTTCGTCACTGGTTTGACAGCCTGCGCCCCAAGTCGCTGGCCATTGCACGTCCTGAAATGCTGCGTGCCACGCTAGGCGCCACGCTTAGCGTGCTGATTGTTTCCTCCCTTAGCCTGTCCCTGTCAGATTTTGCGCACACACATCACTGGCTGGTGGCGTCCCTGGCTGCCAGCGCCTTGCTGATTTTTCTGGTGCCGACCAGTCCCTTGGCCCAACCCTGGAATGTATTGCTGGGCAATCTGGTGGGCGCCTTGACCGGGATCACTTGCGCCATTCTCCTGCCCCACCCGATTGCCGCCATTACGACGGCCGTGTGTGTGGCCACGCCCATCATGCTGGCCCTGCGCTGCGTGCATCCACCCAGCGTAGCCATGGCCGTGTTCCCGGCGCTCAATGGCATTCAGAACTACGACTTTGTGCTGTTTCCGGTGCTGTTTGATTCCTGCGTGCTGATTCTGCTGGGGATTTTGTACAACCGGCTGACGGGGGTTGCGTATCCGCCTGTTCACAAGCCAGCAGCCCGTCCCGCTACTATCCCGTCCCGTTTTACTGACCAGGATTACGATGCAGCGCTAAGCCATTACAACCAGACGCTGAATATCAGCCACGATGATCTGGAAAAGCTGGTCAGCTATGTGCATCAGTCGGCCTTTCGACGCAATCTGGGCACACGCCGCTGCGCGACCTTGATGAATGATTCGCCCCTGTCCTGCCAGATCAGCACGCCCTTGCAACAAGCCTGGGACATGATGCGCGAGCGCAAGGTCAAAGCCTTGCCGGTGCTGGACCAGAACAAGCATGTGATTGGTATTTTGGCTTTATCAGACTTTTTGCAACGTGCCGGGCTGGATCAGCCGGACAATCTGCGCCAGCGCATCAAGCGCTTTTTAAGTCCCCGCCAGCGTTCGGCCCCGACAGTGGCCGAGATCATGACGACGCCCGCCGTCACCGCCAATGCAAACTGGTCCGTTGCTGAGTTGATTCCTTTATTCAGCCAAGGCCGCCATCGCCATATGCCGGTGGTCAATGATCATAAAGAACTGGTGGGCATGATTACCCAATCGGATCTGATGCTGGAATTGTTCAGAATCTTGCAGCCCTCACGAGCCAAGCAAGAGTAAATAGGCAAAAAAAATCCCCACTGTTCGGCAAACGCCACACAGTGGGGATAGATTCATACCAGCGCTTTTAGCGCTAGAACCGAACCGTCTTAATCAGCTTGCAGTACACCACGGCGCAACTGATCGCGCTCGATGGACTCGAACAAGGCTTTGAAGTTGCCTTCGCCAAAACCATCATCGCCCTTGCGCTGGATGAACTCGAAGAACACAGGGCCCATCACGGTTTCCGAGAAAATCTGCAGCAAGAGACGGCGGTGGCCACCTTCCGATGTGCCATCCAGCAAAATGCCACGGTTCTGCAGCTCTGCTGTTGGCTCGCCGTGCGCAGGCAAGCGGCCTTCCAGCATTTCGTAATAGGTTTGTGGGGGCGCTGTCATAAAGCGCATGCCCATGGCCTTGAGCTGGTCCCAGGAGGCGATCAGGTCATCGGTCAGGAAGGCGACGTGCTGGATGCCCTCCCCATTGAACTGCATCAGGAATTCTTCGATCTGGCCCGAACCCTTGGCCGACTCTTCGTTCAGAGGGATACGGATTTTGCCATCGGGAGCCGTCATGGCTTTGGACGTCAGACCGGTGTACTCGCCCTTGATGTCGAAGTAACGAATCTCGCGGAAATTGAACAGGTGCTCGTAGAACTGGGCCCAATAGGCCATGCGGCCGCGGTACACGTTATGGGTCAGGTGATCGATCTCTTTCAGGCCCGCACCCACAGGGTGGCGGTCCACGCCTTCCAGGTAGACGAAGTCAATATCGTAAATGGAGTTACCTTCGCCAAAACGGTCGATCAGGTACAGAGGCGCGCCGCCAATCCCTTTGATCGCAGGCAAACGCAGTTCCATAGGGCCGGTAGGAATATCAACAGGCTGGGCGCCCAGTTCCAGTGCACGCTCATACGCTTGCTGCGCATCACGCACCCGGAACGCCATGCCGCAGGCCGAAGGGCCGTGTTCGGCAGCAAAATAAGCAGCGTGGCTCTTGGGTTCTTCGTTCAGGATCAGGTTGATCTCGCCCTGACGGTACAAGGACACTTTCTTGGAACGGTGTACCGCCACTTTGGTGAAACCCATCATCGCAAACACAGGTTCCATCACGCCAGGCTGGGGGGCAGCAAATTCGATGAACTCAAAGCCCATCAGGCCCATTGGATTTTCA
The DNA here is from genome assembly GCF_026344135.1 of Alcaligenes parafaecalis. NCBI lineage: Bacteria > Pseudomonadati > Pseudomonadota > Betaproteobacteria > Burkholderiales > Alcaligenaceae > Alcaligenes > Alcaligenes parafaecalis. The sequence goes on from NZ_JAPKNA010000007.1 coordinate 26,670, forward strand.
AACAAGTCAGTCATAGCAGACTCCAACTGTAATCAGGTAATCAAGGATGGCGTAAAACGCCTTGAAACTTGGGCTCAAGCCTTGCAGGGGGGCGCGCAGGATACCCCACGCACACTGCGTGCCAAGTGATCACCAAACAACAATTGAAATCCCAGAAACCTCACAGGCTCTGCTCCAGTGGGCGGGAACCCGAAATGCGCTCCCAGTGCCGACACTTATTATGAGGGGTACAGGCCCGTATCGAATATAGAGCATTACCCTAGAGGCTTAAACCACCTGCCTTAGCGCGCCAGCAACTGAGGGACGGATGACAGCAACATCGCCACCCCGGACAGGGTTAATAGACTTAAAACAATGGCGCGGAATGTGCTTTGGCTGATACCCACATACAGACGTGCGCCCGCCAATACGGGAATCAGCACCGCCAGCATGACCAGCCCGATCGAGGGCAGCATGGACGGAAGAATAGAACCGGAGGCGATATACGCCAGCAAGGTCACGGACAAGGTGGCCAGATTGAAGTTTTGAATCACGGCACGCTGCTCGTCTTTGGGCAGGCCCGTCATGGTGGTCCATAGGGTAGGAATCACCCCGGTCATCCCGCCCAGACCGCCCATCACACCACCAATCAAACCCGCCAGGGCATTGGCCAGGCGACTGCGCACGCGCACATGGCCCAGACGACTGGACATCAGCATGATGGGGCACCAGATCACCATCAAGGTGCCCAAAAACGCCTTGAACACCGCCGCATCCAGAAAAGGCAGCAGATACGTTCCCAAAGGCACGCCGAGCAGGCCACCGAACAAGAAAGGCAAGAGAATCTGCCAGTACGACGTGCGTCGCCGGGTAAAGGCGGCAATCATCTGTCCCGTCCAGGCACCACACACCGCCAGCACCGCCGCCAGTTGGGGCTCCAGAAACCAGGCCCAGCAGGACATGGCCACCATACCGAAGGCAAAGCCCGACAGGCCCTGCACAAAACCCGCCACAATGGCGCCAAAGGCAACCGCCAGATAAACCGACTCCATATTCCCCTGCTGCTCCTGCATGTAGACAAGGCCACAGTATCCCTCTTCTACAAAATGAGCGGGCAGAAAAAAGCCTCCAAAATGGAGGCTTCCCAAACTAAAACCGGCGTCGGCCAACTTAGGGCCAAATCAGGCCTGGTTCAGATTGGTTCAGGCTGGGTCAGCAGCACGCAGATCACGAGGTTGGATCAGCGATTCAGCACGCAACACATCGTTCAGGGTCTCGGCGTCCATCAAACCACGCTTGAGAACCACGTCACGAATATTGGCACCGGTCTGGAAGGCTTCAGCGGCCACCGAGGTTGCCGCTTTGTAACCGATAAACGGATTCAAGGCAGTGACCAGGGAAATGGAACGCTCAATATTGCTTTCCAGGCATTCACGGTTGGCAGTGATACCCACCACGCAGAACTGGGTCAGCGTGTCGCACGCATTGCTCAACAAAGCCATGCTACGCAGCAGGGAGTGAATAATCACAGGCTCAAACGCGTTCAACTGCAATTGACCGGCTTCAGCAGCCATTGTCACGGTCATGTCAGCGCCGATAACTTCAAAGGCAACCTGGTTGACCACTTCCGGGATCACGGGGTTGACTTTACCGGGCATGATGGACGAACCAGCTTGCACGGCGGGCAGACAAATTTCACCCATACCAGCACGAGGACCGCTAGAGAGCAGACGCAAGTCGTTGGACAACTTGGACAGCTTGACGGCAGCACGCTTCAACACGCCCGACAGGTGCAGGAAACCGCCGCAATCCTGGGTAGCTTCGATCAAGTCCGCAGAAACGCGCAGTTGAACGCCAGACAGATCGGACAACGCAGCCACAGCCAACTGAGCGTACTCAGGATGAGCCGTGATACCCGTACCAATCGCAGTACCACCCAGATTCACGTCGCACATCAGTTTGCGCGATTCTTTCAGGCGCACAATGTCTTCGTTAATCATGGTGGCAAATGCGTTGAACTCCTGACCCAGGGTCATGGGCACAGCGTCTTGCAACTGGGTGCGGCCAATCTTCATGTACGAGGAGAATTCCGCGGACTTTTTCAGGAAGGCATCACGCAGACGCTCCATGGCGGCAAACAACGGGTCCAGCGAACGGTAGGCAGCCAGGTGCAAAGCCGTTGGGTAGACGTCGTTGGTGCTTTGGGCCATGTTCACATCTTCATTGGGATGAAGATATTGGTACTCGCCGCGCTTGTGACCCATATGTTCCAAGGCCAGGTTACAAATAACCTCGTTGGCATTCATATTGGTCGAGGTACCTGCGCCACCCTGAATCATGTCTACCACGAAATGCTCGTGACACTTGCCAGTCTGTACGGCCTGACATGCGGCCACAATGGCGTCGTGCTTATCCTGTTCCAGCAAACCCAGTTTGAAATTGGCCTGAGCAGCGGCCTGCTTGACCAGCGCCAAAGCATTAATCAGTTCCGGGTAAGTTGAAATAGGCGTACCGGTAATGTGGAAATTCTCCTTGGCACGCAAGGTATGAACACCATAATAGACTTCATCGGGGACTTGGCGGTCTCCCAGCAAATCATGTTCGATACGGAACTGACTCATAATTCCTTCGTTTCCTTAATAACGATAGCAAGACTTTTTTGATACGCCTCATACTCGATCCCGGACTGTAAACGGAACAAAGCCCTACCATTTCTTGCGAACTTGGCAGGGGCTCGGGGACATGCTGGCAAATACCGCTAATAAGCTTTGGATAATGCTTGTATCCAAATCCGGAAAGCAAAGGCCCGTAAAAAACGGGCCTCTATTGCAATCCGCCAAGCGGGGTGAATGATCCAACCGCCTTTTTTGAAGGCATCGTCGAGCTCGGGAAGCGCTGTGAACATTGTAAACGCCGTGCGCTCGCATGCGCGTCGTTTTGCGGTTTTTCTTGGTTTGCGCCGCCTTATCTTCCTGACTGACAGTTGAAAACCTGCTTACTTTAGCGGTGTATCTCCGATATAGCTCACTCATCTTGTTGGTAACAAGAGTCTGGCACTTTGAACACGAGCGTTGCGTGCTTGCATCATTTTGATGCGTTTAAGCCATAAGACTCACAACACACGATCAAAAGTCATGTCCTTGCCTACTCAGTTTGAAGTCCCGAAACCTTGCAGTTTGAGAAAAAACGGAAGGCGAAAGAGTATACACAGGCATTAAGACTATTCTATAAACGCATGGCCGCTTATACTGAAAAAAACTGGTCTTATTTTACTAAATGAAAATTCCTGATCAATAAAAGATGTTTAAATCAGTAAAAATGGAATTAAAAAATAAGATAAATTTCCACATTAAAAGCAGCGGCTCAGTAATAAAAGAAAGCAAACCTGATTTTATTGGGTTTTGTTGATTCTTTCTAAATAACTACTGCTCTTTGCCGCGCACTCCTTAACGGCACAGCACTATGAAATTACTCGATCTGAAATACCAAACTATCCTGAGCGAATCCCACCGCCAGGCTCACCCCAAAACCGAGGATATCGAACTGTGTTTACGCGTTCTGTCGCTGGCCTCCAGCATTAATCGCGCTTCCAGCACAGTTCTGAATGAGTTTGGCCTGTCCGAAGGCCGTCTTGTCCTCCTGTTTTTGCTTAGCCGCCAGCCCTCTGGCCTAAGCCCTGCCCTCCTGGCAGAACAGGCAGGCGTTACCCGCGCCACCATTACCGGCTTGCTTGACGGGCTGGAACAGCAGCAACTGCTGGTGCGCCAAAACAATACCTCGGACCGCCGTGTGCTCACTGTTAAACTCACCGAAGCCGGACAAGAGTTGTGCGAGCACCTGCTGCCCTATTACATCGAGTGGCTCTCGGGTGTCTTTAGCCATGTGCCCCAGGATGTGCGCGAACGCTTGTCCAATTTGTTATCCAGAGCCCTGAAAGGCGATGACACCCCGGAAATCAAAGTTGAAAAGCCTCTTTCGCACGGAATCCCCGGAACCATGCAGCGCAGTTATATGGCTTAAGGCATCAACCCGCCTTGCCCAGGGGCTGACTTTCCTGTCAGCCCAACACCATCAAGGGTGGCACCGATACGGTTGCCACCCTTTGTTTTCGTCCCTGCAAGGCTGATGCTTATGGATGCTGCTGTTATTGATGCCATGAAAAAATGGCCCAATGTACCTGCCGTCAGCGGGTATATTTCTTTGGATCAGTCCGGCCATTGGCGACATCATCCGGCTGGCGATGCCAACCAGCATCCCGATCAGATTGGAGAGCGTATTGCCCATCAGGGCTTGCTGGCATTTTTCAATCGCAACTACCAATCGGATGAGCAAGGCCGCTGGTTTATCCAGAATGGTCCACAGCGCGTCTATATACGTCTGGATGCCGCCCCCCTGATTGTGTCTTTGGCAGAAGATCAGGCCCATTTGCAAGACCACACCGGCCGCCCGGTCGAGACCATCCAGGCCTGGTTCATCAGTGCTGATGGCATGCTGTATCTGCGCATATCAGCAGGCCCGGCCTTGCTGGCAGGCCGCGATATGCCCGCTCTGCTGGAACAGCTACGAAATCCGGCGCAACAAGGGCTGGACAGCCTGGACCTGGAGCAGCCCAATCAAAGTACTGGCTGGCATTTACCCGCCTACCCCACGCCGAGTTCCCTGACAGTCTGGTCTTCCTGCGTGTCGCCCGCCGAGGAATTGGCGTATATTGTTTTGCCAGAGCCCGATCCCACTTGAACCGCCATCACAGAATCTGCATGACCCAGCCATCCGCCTCTTTCTACTTCCCCGCCCCACGCACACAAAACTTCTGCAATCAATGCGGCAGCAAACTGACACGCCTGGTGCCACCGGACGATAACCGCATGCGCGATGTCTGCGAAAGCTGCGGTGCTGTTCACTACCAGAACCCCCGCAACGTGGTGGGTATTGTGCCTATGTGGAAAGACGATCAAGTCTTGCTGTGCCGTCGTGCCATCGAGCCACGCTACAACACCTGGACGCTGCCAGCCGGTTTCATGGAGCTGGGCGAGACGCTGGGACAAGGCGCTTTGCGTGAAATGGCTGAAGAGGCCGGTGCCCAGGTCGAGCCGGGCCCTCTCTTCACGGTTATCAGCGTGCCCTACGCCGAGCAAGTCCATGTGTACTATCTGGCCAAAGTCACCAGTGATGTACTGGACCCCGGCCCGGAATCTCTGGAAGCCCGCTTCTTTCACCTGGACGACATCCCTTGGGACAATCTGGCCTTCCGTACCGTTAGCGCCACCTTGGAGCGCTACGTCGCCGACCACAAGGCAGGCCGCTTCCAGATTCACGAATTTGATATCGCCCCCCGCGACCACGACTGATCATGTCGCTAGTATGGGTCGCTCCTGATCAGGCCCTGCCCAGCCCTGAACACGCCAGCCCCGAAGGGCTGGTCGCCGCCGGATTGGATTTAAGTGTTCCACGCCTCCTGGAGGCCTATAGCCAGGGCATGTTTCCCTGGTACAGTCCAGGCGATCCGGTTCTGTGGTGGTCCCCCGATCCGCGTATGGTGCTGGAAGTAGATCACTTCAAGATATCCCGTTCGCTAGGTAAAAAGCTTCGGCAAATCGCGCGTCAGCAATACGAAGATCATCCCCCCATCCGTGTCACCTGCGATCTGGCCTTCGAGCAGGTCATAGGCCAGTGCGCAGCCCAACGAAGCGCCACTGGCACATGGATCAGCCCGGATATTCAGCAGGTCTATACCGACTTGCATCACACCGGCTACGCCCACAGCATAGAAACCTGGGTGGATGACAAGCTGGTGGGTGGTTTGTATGGTGTGAATCTGGGCCGCTTCTTTTTTGGTGAATCCATGTTTGCCTTGCAAACCGATGCCAGCAAGATCGCCCTGGCCCATCTGGTGGATTTCCTGAAATTTGCCGGTGTGCCTTATATAGACTGCCAGCAAGAGACGGCCCATCTCGCCAGCCTGGGTGCCAGCCCCATTCCCCGAGCAGATTTCATGGATGCCCTGGCCTGGGCCAAAGACCAGCCCAGCCCGGTCTGGCCGCGTGGGGCTTTGCAACTAAGCCTGCCCCCAACTTGCTAGGCTGGCGCGAGCATCCCATAATGGCTCTATCACGCTTGGCAGAGTCGCATGAATTATCCCAAAGCACCCACCAGCCCCCAAACGCTGCAATTCTATTCCACCGCCAGCTATCGCTGCAGCTATCTGCCTGAGCAGCAGGCCCGCTCCCTGGTTGCCGCTCCTGCACACCTGATTAACGACACGGTTTACTCCAAACTGGTCCAGCAAGGCTTTCGGCGTAGCGGCACCTTTACCTACCGCCCCTACTGCGATCAGTGCCGCGCCTGCCTGCCCTTGCGCTGCGACACCCTGCACTTTCAACCCGATCGAACCCAGCGCAGAGCCAAAAAACGTCACGGCAATCTGATCGTGCAAGATCTGCCCCTGCACTGGAATGCCGAACACTACGAGCTGTACCGTCGCTACCAGGCCAGTCGCCACCCCGGCGCAGGCATGGACGAGGACGACCAGTCCCAGTACGCCCAGTTTCTGCTGGCCAGCCATGTCACCTCGCGCCTGCTGGAGTTTCGTGAACCCGACGGCACCTTGAAAATCGTGGCGGTCATCGACGTGCTGCAAGACGGGCTTTCCGCCGTCTATACCTTTTTTGATCCCGACGACACCGGCAGTCTGGGCACCTACGCCGTGCTCTGGCAACTGGACTATTGCCGTCAACAATCTCTGCCCTGGCTCTATTTAGGCTACTGGATCGAAGAAAGCCGTAAAATGGCCTACAAAACCCGCTTTCGCCCCTACCAGCTCCTGATGAAAGGTCGTTGGGAATGGCTGGCTTAACGTCCTCTTTTATCGATCCCCATGTCTGCCCTATTCAGCCTTTATCCCTTGGCTCGCCGGGTGCTGTTCAGTCTGGATGCTGAACACGCTCACGAACTGACTCTGAAATCCCTGCATTGCGCCCACCAAACCCCTATTTTGGGTGGTTTGCTCAAAGACCTGCCCAGCAAACCTCTGGAACTGATGGGTCTGAAACTGCGCAATCCTGTCGGTCTGGCCGCTGGTCTGGATAAAAATGGCGCGCATATTGATGCTTTGGGCGCACTGGGCTTTGGTTTTGTCGAAGTCGGCACTGTCACCCCGAAAGCACAGCCGGGCAACCCCAAACCACGCCTGTTCCGCTTGCCTGAAGCCAATAGCCTGATCAACCGCTTTGGCTTTAACAACCACGGCCTGGATACCTTTATTGAGAACGTCTGCCGCAGCCAGTTTCGCTCGCAAGGCGGCATTCTGGGTCTGAATATCGGCAAGAATGCGACTACCCCCATCGAACAGGCCGATCAGGACTACCTGACTTGCCTGCGAGCGGTCTACCCTCACGCGGACTACGTCACCGTCAATATTTCCTCGCCTAACACACAAAACTTGCGTGCTTTGCAGGCTCAGGATGAACTGGCCCGTCTGCTGGGTGCCTTGCAATCACTGCGCACCGAGCTCGCCGACGAGCATAAGCGCTACGTACCTATTGTGGTGAAAATTGCCCCCGACCTGGATCAATCGCAGATTGATGCCATTGCCGACACGGTGCCGTCTCAAGGTCTGGATGGCATTATTGCCACCAACACCACCTTGTCGCGCGATGCGGTCCAAGGCTTGCGACATGGTCAGGAACAAGGCGGTTTGTCCGGCCCACCCGTACACGAATTGTCCTTGAACGTGATTCGTCGTCTGCGCGAGCAACTAGGCCCCGACTTCCCCATTATCGGGGTAGGCGGTATCGAGTGCGGCCGCCAGGCTCAGGAAAAAATCCAGGCAGGTGCCCAGGCTGTTCAGTTGTATACCGGCTTGATTTACAAAGGCCCGGCTCTGATTTCCGAGTGCATCCGCGCTCTGTAAAACGCACATTGCCCGCTTTATGCGGGCAATAGCATCCTGTCCTGCAGCACCGCCTGCATTGCGCACAAGAAAAAAGCCAGCTCATTGAGCTGGCTTTTTCTTTAGCACCTGATCAAATCAGGCAAGCAAATGCTTACTTCTTGCTGGTAGCAGCCGTTGCAGCAGCGGCAGCCGCTTCAACAGTTTTGTTGCTGGCTTCAGTGACTTGAGCAGCAGCTTTCAAGCTGGCGTTAGTAGCAGCCTGGATGTTGCTCTCAGCAGCATCAGCAGCTTGGCGAGCAGCTTTAACAACGGTTTCAGCCGCGTTGGAAGCCGTAGCGAAAGAAGACTTCAGCAGAGCAACAGCGCTTTCAGTGCCGGTAGGCGCATTCTTGGCCAGTTGGTCGATAGCGTCAGCAGCGTGTTGCTGGCCTTGAGCCAATTGAGCTTCAGCGATACGCGACAGGTTCAGTTGCAGATCGGAGAAAATGTCGTACACGCTTTTGCCGTATTCCAGAGCTTGGGCAGCGTTAGGCTTGGCCACGGTTTGTGACAGGGCAACAACGTCTTGCACGTCTTTGGCATTGATGGCTTGCTGGGATTGGCCAGCCGCTTGTTCCAGCGAGCTGCGCAGCAGATTCAGATTCAGACCAACCAGCTTTTCAAAGCCTTGCAGCAATTGACCTTGAGCGGCGAACAGATTGTTCAAGGTAGCTTGTTGGGATTCCAGTACGTTTTGTGGAATAGCACTCATGATGTTTTCCTTGGAGATACGTGGCCTGGGTCAAGCCAGCGTGAAATTAGTGTCAGTGTTACTAGACAAGGGTCTGAAGAAGGCCCGGCCCATTCGCAACTACGCAAGGCAAACCTTCTATGTTGCAACGCAACAATTCAACTTTAAGCGCTATCCAAATCAAAGTCAACGGAATTTGTTGCGCTGCAACAAAACAGTGCTGAGCTTATCGTCAAAACGCATAAACAGCGTAAAAACACAGACTTAGCGCTGCTTGTCGTATCCCAGAGTTTCGGAAATTTTGGCAGCCGTGCTGAGCAGAACGGGAATCCAGTCGTCGTGCAAACGCTCGGCAGGAGCCGACAAGGACAGGCCCGCCAGGAGCTTGCCGGTGTCGTCGTACACGCCAGCCGCAATACAGCGTACGCCCATCTCCAGCTCTTCATTGTCGCGGGCGTAACCCAGACGACGAACTTGGGCCAATTCTCGTTCCAGCAGTTCCAACTGAGTAATGCTGTTACGGGTCGCCCCTGCCAGACCGGTGCGCATCACATAAGCGCGAACCTGACGCGGTTCCCAGGAAGCCAGGAACAGCTTGCCGGTCGAGGTCAGATGTAAAGGCGCGTGCCCGCCAATGGCGCGCACCACCTGCATGCCGGAGCTTTCACTCCAGGAGCGTTCTACATAGACAATTTCATCGCCCTGCTGCAAGGACAGATTCACCGTTTGGCCGGTGTATTTATGCAGCTCGCGCATCGGAGCCAAGGAGGCCGCACGTACGTTCAAACGTCCTTTGACCAACGAGCCCAACTCCAGCAGACGCATGCCCAGTCGGTACAAACCGCTGTCCACCCGTTCAACATAGCGCCCCACCACCAGATCGTTAAGGATACGGTGAGTAGTCGATGTATGCAGGCCGGTTGCCGCCGCCAGATTCTTCAATGCGACAGGCTCAGACTGCTTGGCCAGTTCGTCCAATAGAATCATGGCGCGTTCCAGAACCTGGATCGACATCTGACCACCATTGCTGGACGACGCGCTAGAAGGCGTAAAGGAATTTGTTGTCATTATTAGGAGAATTATGATGCAACGCAACAAATTCCATAATATGAAATGGCCGCGCGCTTGGCAAGCGCTATTTTAGCGCAGGGCTCAAGCTCCCGCCCAGGTCCAACACCTGTTGCCGCAAATAAGCCAAGGCTTCGGCCGCCGCTTCCGGCTCCCCTTTCACACCCAGATCAATATGCGGCTGCCCGCCCGACTCGCCCACGCTAGGCAAGCTGAAGGCTTTCACGCCCGGCCAGTTCAATTCCACATGCTCCATGGCAGGCGTAATCCGGGACTCCGGCAAGTTGAAAGCCAGAAAAGAATGCTCCACCCGATGAGCCAAATGGTGCAACTCCCGGTAGCGGGTATCCAGCGTCCACTCCATCATGGGCCAGGCCATGATCGGAAAGCCGGGCATGAAGGTGTGATTGCGAATAAAAAAGCCAGGAATCTTGTTATAGGTATTGGGCACAATCTCTGCCCCTTCCGGGAACACTCCCATCTGCAAACGCTGCTGATTCTCGGGCAAGGACATATCGGCACTGCCCACCCCATTGCGCTCGTTTTCAGCACAACGCTCGGTAATCAAGGCGGCGGCTTCAGGATGCAGCTTCAGAGCCACGCCCAAGGCCTTGGCCGCAGCCTGACGAGTCTGATCATCCGGTGTGGCTCCAATCCCACCACAGCAAAATACAATATCCGGTGTCGCAAAACTGTGCTCCAGGGTAGCGGCAATTGTATCCAGATCATCGGGGATGATCTGTGCGCCCCCCAATTGCAAGCCCCTGGCACCCAGCAGCTCGATCAGCTTTGAAAAATGTTTATCGTAGCGACGTCCCGACAGGATTTCATCGCCAATGATAATCAGCCGAATAACGGCTTGATCCTTAGTTGTCATGGTCAATAAGCGGATGAGAAGCCGCAACTGCCTCTTGCTGGCGCAGGCGACGGAGGTTTTCCAAAGAGAAGTGAGCAAACACCAAGGCCGAGAACACAGGCAGAACCAGCCAGGCAGGTGGAATCAGGTTCAACAAGGCAAAGATCAGGCCAATCAGCCAATATTGGCTATTCAGGCGGGACCACAGAAATTTGCGCTCCTGGACATTTGCATGCTCTACCAGCGAGTCCACCCGCAAGATACGCGTCAGGGCAAAGACCCACCACAACACGGGCAGAATCAGCGCAAACGGCGGGAAAATCCATAAAGGCAAAGTGACCAGCCAGCCCAGCACAAACAAAGTACCAACCCAAACAGCGTTCCAGACACTCACCACCGTCGCGTTATGGCCTTGCTTGATCACATCGGGATAGTCTTTCTGCTGCAAATGGCCCAGCACCAAAGGCATGACCAGCACAGCGGCAATGATCAGGCCCAGCACACCGGCAATGGGCAGCAAGATACCCAGCGCCAGCAACGGCGCCAAATACACTTTCAGAGAAAACAGGCCCAGGCCCACCAGCCACTGGTCGACAGACTCAAAGGCATTCCAGCCTCCCAGCAGTTCCAGCAACCAGTTCTGGATCGGCGTCCACAACAGCCAGCTCAGCAAAATCAGGCCCACAAACATGATCAGAAACGGCATGACCAAGGCAATCAGCATGCGAGGTTGAAATTGCGAGACCAAGGAACGCTTGAAGGCGGTAGAGACGCTGGCCCAGCTACCTGTGGGGCCCGATCGCGATGGGGCAGACGAAGAAACGGACATACTGCTCCTGCTAAGCAAAATCGATTACCCGAGTATCATAGACACAGTCGCTTCTTTTTGTCTGTATGAAATTATGGCCTTGTTCAACGCTCAACACGATCTGCCCGCCCTGGCGGCCCACCTGCACGCCGAGCCCGATGCTTTGCTGATTGCCTGTTTCTGTGCCGAATGGTGCAAAACCTGTCAGCAGTACCAACCTGCTTTTGAGGCTTTGGCCACACAGTTTCCTCAGGCCTGCCTGATCTGGATCGATATTGAAGAGCAGCCCGAGCTAGTGGGCGATGAAGATATTGAAGATTTCCCCACGCTGCTGATCCAGAACGAAAATGGGACCGTTTTTTACGGTCCCATGCTGCCTCATATCGAACATCTGGAGCGTCTGGTGCACAGCATCTCAGAACGCAGCCCGGTGATTGAGGCCGGGCCAGGGGATTTGCGCGCCTTAGTAGCGGCCGCCGCCTAACAAGACACCCACCGAGCGCTTGCGCGCTGCATTGGAAGGTGTGCTCACTGCTGGCTTGGGTGCTGCCGCGTTTGATGGCTCGTAAGGCTTGAGGAAAAACTCGTCCACAGGTGGCGTGTTCGACTGATACGAACGACGCTCACCACGCTCGTGGCGGTTATTGCTGGAGCTGGAACGAGACGAAGCCACTGAAGGCAGATCCAGCTTCAGGCGCGGCACAGCCGTCCCGATCAGTTTTTCAATTTCCAGCAGCAGATGCTCTTCATCTGGAGCCATCAAGGCGATGGCTTCACCCGACGCACCTGCTCGACCTGTACGACCGATACGGTGTACGTAATCTTCGGCGTTGTAAGGCAGGTCCACGTTGATGACGCAGGGCATACCGGCCACGTCCAGACCGCGTGCAGCCACGTCTGTTGCCACCAGCACATCCACCGTACCGGCCTTGAAGGCCTCCAGGACTTTCATCCGTTCCAACTGACTTTTGTTGCCGTGGATGGATTCAGCCTTGATGCCTTCACGCTCCAGATAACGGGCCAGTTGTCCGGCACCGATCTTGGTATTGGAAAAGACAATGGTTTGAGTCAGCTTCTTGGTCTTGACCAGATGCACCACGGCGCGACGCTTGTCGTCTGCCGACATGGGGTAAACCACCTGGGTCACGGTAGAAGCGGTTGCGTTGCGGGCGGCTACTTCGATCTCGACAGGATCATTCAGGAAGTTGCGGGCCAGCTTGCGAATTTCCTTGCTGAAGGTTGCCGAGAACAGCAAGCCCTGGCGGCTCTTGGGCAGCAAGGAAACAATACGGTCCAGGTCGGGCAAAAAGCCCATATCCAGCATGCGGTCAGCCTCGTCCAGCACCAGAATGCTGACCTGGCTTAAATTGATCGTGCGCTGGTCAATATGATCCAGCAAACGGCCTGGGGTGGCGATGACAATTTCAACACCACGACGCAGGGCTTCTTTTTGCGGACCAATATCCACGCCACCAAACACCACGGTCGAGCGCAGCGGAACCGATTTGCTGTAGAGCGCAATGCTCTCAGCCACCTGGTCGGCAAGCTCTCGGGTCGGCGTCAACACCAAAGCCCGCACAGGGTGGCGGGCAGGCGAGGCGCTGGTCGTGGCGTGTGCCATCAGACGATTCAGGATGGGCAAGGAAAAGGCTGCCGTCTTACCTGTCCCGGTCTGAGCGGCCCCCATCACGTCACGGCCAGCCAGCACCACGGGAATCGCCTCGGCCTGAATAGGCGTAGGCTTGGAATATCCCGCCTCGGTAACGGCGTTTAATATTCCAGGGTGCAGACCGAAATCAGCAAACGTAAGGTCATTGGGGGTCGAAGGAGTTTTATCTGTCATGTACGCAAAAAGTCGGCTTGCCACGAGTGGCAAGCATTTGTAACAATCCTATTTTAACTTATGCCCGCCTGCTTCAACAGCAGCACGGGCGTGTAAGTACTCGCGTCAGGATTTTATGGCATCACGGCACGTATCAGCCAGAACGCCACCATCCCGGCCACGATTACCCAAACAGCATTACGGGTACGGATAAACACCAGCACAGCTACCAGGCTGGCCAGCGCTTTAATATCCAATCGGGGGGTGTCGCCGTAAGCCCAAGGCAAAAGTTCCGGGATAATGATTGCTGCCAGAGCAGCCACCGGAGCAAAGCGCAAGGCGCGCCGCATACGTTCGGTCAGGGGCAGCAAATCACCAAACATGAAATAGCCTGAGCGGGTCAGCAAGCTGCACAACACCAACAGGGCGATTGCACCCAAAACGTACCAATCATACTGCCAATCGCTCATCACCGTGCATCCCTATGCCGTTGCAGTTGTTCTGCCGCCACGCCTGCCAACACCCCGCCAAGCACGGCTGCCACCAGTCCCAAACGTAAAGGCAAGGCCTGTCCGACCCAGGCAATCACACTGGCGGTGATCAAACAGGACCACATGGCGCGGTTATTGACCAAGGGAATCAGGAGCGCCAGCAAGGCCAGGATCGCGGCGAACTCCAAAGACCAGGAGGCGGGTACATAAGCGCTCAATACAATCCCGGACAGGGAGGCAATTTGCCAGCTTAACCAGCCTGGCAAAATAATTCCCAGGTAGTACCAGAGATGCTCGCGCGAACCGCGCTCTTTGGAGTCTCCATATTTGGACATGAACAGCACAAACACCATATCACTGGTGATATAGCCCAAACCCAAACGCTTTTTCCAGCTCAGGTGGCGGAAAAACGGCTGCAGGGCCGCCCCAAAAATAATGAAGCGGATATTGACGATAAAGCCAGCGGTAAAAATCAGCCACAAAGGCGCATGGGACTCGATCAGCGGCAAAGCCGTCAGTTGGGCCGAGCCCGCATAGACAAACAGCGTCATCAAGGTCGCCTCAAAGCCACTCAAACCCGACTTGACCATCGCTACCCCGGTCACAAAGCCCCAGACAACGGTGGCAATCATGGCGGGAATAAAGTCGATGAATCCGGCGCGCATATGCACACGATCCTGTGCACTAGGCAACAAGGCCGATATTCTTGTTATGGCTGACACGCCGTCTCCTGAGATGCGCTGCCCACGTGCTGTAAACAGCAGCGACAGCTTTGCTTATGATTTTTCTTATTCTAGAAGCAAAAGCGGGACACGAACATCTTGCTCTCTTGATAAGGTCACGAAAAAACAGGCCGGGTCTTGCTACAATCGCTAGTCTACGCACGTAAAGTTCGGCACCGCCGTTGCGTGCAAGGTATTCTTACCCCTCTCATTGTTTATCAGGAACCCTATGAGCGCCGCTATCGAACCTAAAAAAGCAGATCACGAACTGATTATGGTCGGAGCCGACGAACTGCCCGTGCATTGCCCCCGTCCAGGCGGCACTCTGTGGAACATGCACCCTCGCGTGTATATCGATATCAGCAAAACCGGCGAAGCCGCTTGTCCTTACTGTGGTGCCCGCTACCGCCTGAAAGAAGGCGAGAAGGTTCACGGTCATTAATTTCTGAATCTGGCTTCGTTGGACCCTACTGCTCCCCCCTCTGGCAATGCGATAGAGCCGGGCCCTGCGCCCGGAGCAGACGCGCAACCCTGGCGTCACACAGACGTGGTTGCCCGTCTGGATTCCAGCGCCTGCCCCCTGCCCGCCTGGTTACCTGGCGGGCACGTACAGACTATTCATGGGGCATTTTTTGCCCGCCATCACCACATCGCCTTTGTACGTCAGCGCATTGATACGCCTGATGGCGACTTTCTGGATCTGGACTGGACCGGACCCGGACTGTTTGCAGACAAACTGGCCAGTGGTGCTACAGCCCAACCCGACGCCCATCTCGCCCGCACGGCGGCCCGCCGCTGGATGCAGCCGCAAGATTGGGACAGCCTGCCCAGCAGCGCCGACACCCATGCCCTGGTCTTGTTTCACGGGCTGGAAGGCAGCAGCCGCAGTCACTACATCCAGGCCATTGCGCAATACTTCCGCGCCCGTGGCTGGATTGTCGTGGTGGCTCATTTCCGGGGTTGCTCGGGCTTTCCGAATCGCATGGCACGCGCCTATTACTCGGGCGACTCGGAAGAAATCAGCTTTATTCTGAATACCGTTCGCGGCCATCTGCCCAATGTACGCTGGCACGCGGCTGGCACCTCGCTGGGTGGCAATGCCATGCTGAAATATATGGGCGAAGCGGGCGACGAAGCCTCCTGGCTGCAAGCCTGCGCATCCATTTCAGTGCCGCTGGATCTGGTCACGTGTGGCCGCTACTTGTCCGAGTCCCGCATGGGGCGCTGGTTCTACTCGCCTTACTTTCTTAAAAGCATGCGCAGCAAGCTGCAGGACAAGGCTCACCGCTTTCCAGGCATGGTCGATACAGCACGCCTGAACCAGGCCCGTACCCTGCGTGACTTCGATGATATTTATACCGCGCCCATGCACGGTTTCAGCCATGCACTGGATTATTGGACACGCGCGTCCAGCAAGCCTTTACTGCGCAGCATCAAAGTCCCCACGCTGGTCTTGAATGCCCGCAACGACCCCTTTGTGCCGCATGCCAGCTTGCCAACGATTCAGGATTGCTCGGATTCCATCTTGCTGCACCAGCCAGCTCAGGGTGGGCATGTAGGTTTCATCACAGGCAGCATCCCCGGCAATATGGGGTGGCTACCTGCACGGCTGGCCCGCTTTTTTGAAACGAATAGCTAGGTTTGCGTAAAGCGGGCTCCGGCCTTCAAGAACCTCAGGAACGGAAGCGTTCCAACAAGACACGCTCACTTTCCACGCGCTCGCGCAATTGGCGAATTTGCGTATCCAGCTCCGATTGCTGATAAAAGTCTTGAGTCAAATTACGGGCCTGCTGCAACTGTTCCACTGCTGTCGGTAGTGCCCCCACCAATTGGTAGTACTCGGCCATTGTTCGGCGCGCTTTGACACCATCACCCAGACGATCATAGGTTTGAGCCAGTAACTGGTGCAGTTGCGGCTCATCCGGCCACTGCTTGATGCGATCCATCAAGAACAATTGCGCCTGATCGTTTTGCCCCAGTTGCTGCAAGACCTGCACATAGGCCAAGGCGACACCCTGGCTCTTGGGCCAACGCTGCCAGGCTTGTTTGGCCAAGCTCAAGGCACCTTGCACATCGCGATCCGCAATCGCTATACGAATGTCCAGGGTATCCAATTCAGGAGCTTGATATTTACCCTGGGCACGCGCTTCTGCCAGGTGAATACGAGCCTGCTCATAATCCTGACGGCCCTGCGCAATATAGGCCAGACCATACTGAGCGGCCGAACGCTCCAGATCACTTTGTGTCTGATTCGTGCTTTGCAAAGCCTGCTCCAGGACGCGCAAGGACTGCCCACCTCCAGCTTGCATCACCATCAATTTGGCGCGGATATACCAAAACGAAGAAGTGTCCTGGTAATTACTCTCCGGCAGACCCCGCACCCGGTTACTGATATCCGATTCACGTTGCAGCGACATGGGGTGAGTGCTGGCATATTCATTGGCCGTTGCACGCTCGTTCAGGCGCGAAGCTGCCGCAAGACGCTGGAACATCTGCACCATGCCTTGAGGCTCGTAACCGGCCTTGAGCAGCATCTCGAAACCAACCCGGTCGGCCTCCTGCTCGGCCTGACGCGAAAAGCCCAGTTGCCTGTCCACGGCAGCGGCCTGACCAAACGCGGCCGCCCCCATCGCCAAATCCCCGCTACCGGCCAAAGCTCCCAACAAGGCTCCGGCCAAGGCAGCAATCAGCAAATGATTGCTTTGTGCACTTTGTGTAATACCACGAGCGACGTGACGTTGCGCCACGTGGGCAATTTCGTGGGCCAACACCGAGGCCAGTTCGGACTCGGATCTGGAGGCAGTAAACAGCCCACTATGAATACCGATATAGCCACCGGGCAAAGCAAAGGCGTTAATGCTGTTATCACGCAAGGCAAACACCGTAACCGGCTGTGCCATCGCTGGGCCATACTGGGCCAGCTTGCGTCCCATATCGGTCAAATACTGATTGATATCCGGGTCCGACACATACTCAGGCGAACGCCTGCCCTGCTCCATGATGGCATTGCCCAGAGTACGTTCCAAAGCGGGAGACAACTCGGCGCCCGAGGCCGCCCCCATGGACGGAATTCCGATAGGCTGCGCCTGTACAGGCAGCACTGGGCTAAACGCCAGCGACAGCGCCAAGGCTAGAGACAGCATGGAACGGACGGGTTTGGACTGCATGGATACTCCCGACAAAATCAATTGGCCCTGGCCATCATAGCGCCTGTTCGTGCCCGAGATTCTGGCAAACGGTGACGAGCTGACAAGCGCATCAAGGTGCCCAAGGCATACAAAAGACCAAACACTTCCACCAAACCGGCCAGCACCCACATAATCAGGCCCCCCATGACCTGATCGGCCAAGGCATCCATTCCCGGAATGGCACGGCCGCATAAATCAAAAATGGGGTAAAGATCGTACTCGGTAAAGGTGATGATGGCGCCCACAATCATTTGGGGCACCATCGTGATGACCGGCGAAAGTATACGCCCACCCACCGACAGCCGGGCCGGTGGCGAAGGTCGACGATCAAGAATCAGGTTCCAGTACATGATCCCGCTGATCACCACAGACCAGTTCATCAACCGGTACAAACGCCAGTCCAGCATGGAATAGAACTGCACGGTCGGCAGCATCCAGATCAGGACCAGGAAAACAAACAGGAAAGCGACCAGCACCGGGTTGGTCAACACAGCCTGCACACGCCGCCCAGTTGGACGACGCAGCCACTGCGCCAGAGCACGACGCCAGCTCAAGGGCAAGCCAGCTCGCAAGGTTTGCCCCGGATACGCCCCCATCAGGAACAAGGGCCCCAGATGATGCAGGATCAAATGCTGGGCCCGATGGATGAAGAACATGCGCTCGGCGTAATAATCCAGGCGCGTGTGCAGGGAAAGATAGAGGAGAATCAGGCCAATCCAGAAAAAGGACTGGCGCAAAAGATTGGGGCGGTGAACTTGCCGCCCCCGGACGTACAAAGCGATGACCAGCAAAAAGGTCAAAAGCAGAACAGGAGAAAACTCCCAAGGTGTCAGCCAGTCAAGCAAGGACATAGCAGCGCCATCCGCAAATCCAGTTGCGGTTTAGTTTATAGCAATACGCTCCCGTCCTGCCCACTTCACATTCAGCACACCGGGATAATCCCGAATCAGCCGTGCTCGTTGCATCAGCTCTGCTCGCAGTTCAGGCGGGCAGGTCAAGGTAACGCAGGCCGTGTCGTGTGTATCGGAGTGGTCTACCTGTACATTGGCCACGCGGATACCCGCGGTATTCAGGTCCGAGTAGATACGGCGCCGGATCTGGGCCAGATCGCCACGAGGACACACAACCGTCAAACGGGAGACGGACAAGGGTGCACGGGCACGCAGGGCAGAAGCCTGGATGCCGGCACGGCGCAAAAAGAGATCGAAAATACGCATACATTCCCCCTATTGCACATTAAAGTTGCAACACATCAGGATTCGGAAAGCCAAAGGCTTTCTTAGAGAATGAAATGGCGGGGAATTTAAGGCAGCAGAGTAGCTGCCTGAGACACCACGCCCTGAAACTTCCAGGACGCGGCAAGCTGTGAAGGAATCAGCGGGCCTGAACGCGCCTGGACAAGGTTAAGTCGAAAATGGTTCGACTAGCACTGTCGCCGGGGTCGGGATTCACCACACAGCTCCTATAAAACGAAAGAACCCGTATTGTAACGTGAGCCAGGCCCCTCTACAAGGGAAGTCCTGTGAAAAACCTTTACTTTACAAGGCACTTGATGTGTTTAATACACAGACAGATCCAGCCAGCCCATATAGCGATAAAAGGCCATGATGATGTGCACCAGCCAGAACAGGCTGATATTGGCAAAGGCAACTGTAGACACCACTGCTGTCAGAACACTGGGCCAGCCATGCTGATTATGCTGATCGCTTTGCGGGTTGTAGATGGCATCAAAATTTTGCGGGCTGCGCAGGGCCAGAATCACGGCCTCCACAATACCGGCGCTAACCGGCAGGATCAGCAAATTGGGAAACAGGGAGTCCAGACCGTGTTGAAAAACGATGCTTCCCAGGACGGCCAGCCCCGTAAAAACCAGCGGACCATACCAGAAGCGCCTACCCAAATAGCGGTGGTGTGCGCCCACCGCGCCTAATAATAGAGACAGCCACGCGGCGGTGACTTTATGGCGAAAAGGTTTGGTCTGTTCAAGAGACAAAGTCTGGTGAGACATGCAGGGCATCCAATCCGGGCTTGTGCCAGAGCCTGTCAAGATGACAAGGCCCCACGCATTGCGCACAGCTACCATTTGCTTAAGGCCAATTTGGCAGCCACCTTCCCGTACAATACCCGAATTACTTCCTTGCCGTCATGAGGTCCCCCATGAATGCCACCGACTACGACATCGCCATTTGTGGCGCCGGTCCCGTAGGCGCATCTTTGGCGCTGATGCTGGCTGCCCAGCACCCAAGCCCATCACGCATCGCCGTCCTGGGGAAAAACTTCAATCTGGCCAGCACAGAACATAGCCAAGGCGATCCACGTACCCTGGCCCTGAACCACGGTAGCCGCCGCTTGATTCTGAATCAACTCAAGGCCTGGCCCGAGCGCGCCGCCTTGATGCGCACCGTGCATGTCTCCCAAAAAGGACGTCTGGGCCGTTGCCTGATTCAGGCAGATGAGCTGGGTGTGCCCGATCTGGGCGCGGTCGTTCATTACGATGATTTGCTCTGGGCCCTGCACGCCCGGCTTCGAGACAGCGGCGTCACCTTGCTGTCCGCCCAGGAAGCTCGGACACATTCCGCCCCCAAACAGATTCTGATTGATCACGATGCAGGTCAAGCCAGCGCCTTGATTGCGGTGCAATGCGATGGCGTACGCCCCACCGGGGTACGACGCGATTACGGGCAGCACGCCTTGCTGACCACGGTACGCGCCAGTCAACCCCAAACCGGCTGGGCTTACGAGCGCTTTACAGAACACGGCCCCTTCGCCGCCCTGCCTCACCCGGACGCCCCGGATCTGTACGCTATTGTCTGGTGCAACAGCCCCGAACGCAGTCAGTCCCTTGCTGAGCTTCCCGTTGAGGAGTTCCAGGCTGAAATGCGGCAAGCCTTTGGCGAACGACTGGGGCATCTGGAACTGGTATCCAAGCGCCACATTTTCCCCCTGGCCTTTCATGCTGGCCCCAGCCGCTTGTCCGAGCGCCTGTTGGCCGTCGGTAATGCCGCCCAGACCTTGCACCCCGTTGCCGGTCAGGGCTTGAATCTGGGCTTGCGTGATGTCGCGCAATTGTCACAGTGCCTGGCAGCCTGGCAAGCGGATTGCAGTCAAAACCCCGATCCGTTTTTGGCACGCTATGCCCGTCTGCGTCGCCCCGATCGCTGGTTGACTGCCGCCATCACCGACACCTTGCCGCGCCTGTTTGCTACCAAGAACCCCTTGATCCAGCATGCCTGCGGTCTGGGACTCTTGGCGATGGATACACTGCCTTTCGCCCGACAACCTTTTGCCCGGCAACTGCTGCAAGGCATGCGCGCCTAAGCACTGGCATTGCACAGGCCCCGATCCGGGGCCTACCCCCTTTCACTTGTAAGTCCTTGCCCACGAACCCGTGTCGCAGGGTTAAAATCTCCCCCATGCGTATCGGCCCCTGGACCCTTCCCAACCCTATTTTCATTGCTCCCATGGCTGGAGTCACAGACAGACCTTATCGTCGTCTGTGCAAAACGCTGGGTGCCGGTTATGCCGTCTCGGAGATGGCCGCCAGCAACAAGCGTTTATGGGATAGCGTTAAAACCGCCAGACGCCTGAACCACGAAGGCGAAGCCGATCCGGTCGCCGTACAGATTGCCGGTTCCGACCCTGAAATGATGGCCGAAGCGGCTGTGTTCAATATCAGCAAAGGTGCCCGTATCATCGATATCAATATGGGTTGCCCGGCCAAGAAAGTCTGTAATGTGGCCTCGGGTTCCGCCCTGTTGCGCGACGAACCACGCATCGTTGAAATCCTTGAGCACGTTGTCAAGGCATGTACTCCCTACCAGGTTCCGGTTACACTCAAGACCCGTACCGGCTGGGATGCGCAATCGCGCAATGCTGTTCGTATTGCCCGCTTGGCCGAGGATATCGGCATCGCCGCCCTGACCTTGCATGGTCGCACCCGCTGCGACTTCTACCAGGGCCACGCCGAATACGACACCATACGCGAAGTCAAAAACAGTCTCTCTATTCCGGTCATCGCCAATGGGGATATCGATAGTCCCGAAAAGGCAAAATTCGTACTAGAGTACACCGGAGCGGATGCCGTCATGATCGGTCGAGCCGCGCAAGGACGTCCCTGGATTTTCCGGGAAATCCTGCATTATCTCGAACATGGCGTACATCGGGCAGCCCCCACCTTTGGCGAGTTGCGCGATTGCATGATCGAACACCTGCAAGACCATTACGCTTTCTACGGGCAGCACACTGGAGTACGTACTGCCCGCAAACATATTGGCTGGTATCTGTCGGATATGCCGGACTCCCGACACTGGCTGGATCAGATTAATCGTATCGAAAACTGTGCAGATCAATTAGAAGCCATTACTCACTGGTTTCAAGAATGCGAACTGGACCAGCCTTACCTGCAATAAAAGATCGCTGTGTGGCTCTTTTGTATTTAAGTACTACGTATACCTTCAGAAAAAAATGTCAACGACCAACCCACTAGAACAGTCCGTACGTGAACGCCTCGAACGCTATTTCGCCGATCTGGGCGAATCCGAGCCACGCGATCTGTTGTCGATGGTCATCTCCTGCGTGGAACGGCCTGTCCTGCAAGTTGCCCTGGAGAAATCCGCGGGCAACCAATCCAAGGCCGCAGAAATGCTGGGCATCACGCGCAGCACTTTGCGCAAGAAGCTCAGCGCCCACAATCTGCAACCCTGATTCCTAACTCTCACGTCTCACCTTCCATGAAAATCCAGACAGCTCTTCTCTCTGTCTCCGACAAAACCGGTATTGTCGAATTTGCCCAAGCACTCGCCCAACGCGGAGTGCGGCTTCTATCCACGGGCGGTACTGCCAAGCTGCTGGCCCAGGCTGGCCTGAGCGTCACCGAAGTGGCCCAGCACACCGGTTCGCCAGAAATTCTGGATGGCCGTGTCAAAACACTGCATCCCAAAATTCACGGTGGCCTGCTGGCCCGTCGCGACAGCGCCGAACACCTGAAGACACTGGAAGAACACAGTATTGACCGTATCGATCTGCTGGTCGTCAACCTCTACCCCTTCCGTGAAACCATTGCCAAGCCTGGTTGCACCTTTGCCGATGCGGTAGAGAACATTGATATTGGTGGCCCCGCCATGTTGCGTGCTGCTGCTAAAAACCATGGCACGCCTGAAGGTGGCGCCTGTGTCGTCATTGACCCTGTCGATTACGAGCGTGTACTGGCTGATTTGGATGGCCCTGCTGGTCACCCTTCTTACGGCCTGCGTCTGGAACTGGCTGCCAAAGTCTACGCCCACACTGCCGCTTACGACGGTGCCATTGCGGCTTACCTGACTAGCCTGGCTCAAGCCGAGCCTGCCCAGGACAGCGCCCCCGAAGTGAACACCTGGCCCAATGTGCTGACCATTCAGCTCAAACAGGAACAGACTCTGCGCTACGGCGAGAACCCGCACCAAAGCGCGGCCTTCTACACAGACGGCACCATTGGCGAAGGTTTGCTGGGTCGCTACAAGCAACTGCAGGGCAAGGAACTGTCCTACAACAATATTGCTGACGCCGATGCCGCCTGGGAATGTGTACGCAGCTTTGACGCGGGCGCTTGCGTCATCGTCAAGCACGCCAACCCTTGCGGTGTAGCCTTGGGCGAAACCGCCGAAGAGTCCTATCGCAAAGCATTCCAAACCGATCCAACTTCAGCCTTTGGCGGCATTATTGCCTTCAACCGCGAAGTGGACGAAGCTGCTGCCCAGGCGATCAGCAGCCAGTTTGTGGAAGTGCTGCTGGCACCTTCCTACACTCAAGGCGCTCTGGACGTGTTTGCTGCGAAAAAGAACGTGCGCGTGCTGAGCATCCAGCCCGGTCAGGCTCACAACGCTTTTGACGTCAAGCGTGTCGGTGGCGGCTGGTTGGTGCAAACGCCCGACACGTTCCGCGATAACACCGAAGGCTTCAAGGTCGTGACGCAAGTCCAACCTACTGCCCAGCAAATGCAAGACATGCTGTTTGCCTGGAACGTGGCCAAGTACGTGAAATCCAACGCTATCGTGTTCTGCGGTCAAGGCATGACACTGGGCGTAGGCGCTGGCCAGATGAGCCGTGTGGACTCTGCCCGCATCGCGTCCATCAAAGCTGAAAACGCTGGTCTGATCCTGCAAGGTTCGGCAGTCGCGTCCGACGCATTCTTCCCCTTCCGCGATGGTCTGGATGTGGTTGCCGAGGCGGGCGCCACCTGCGTGATTCAACCCGGCGGCAGCGTGCGTGATGACGAAGTCATTGCCGCCGCCAACGAGCGTGGAATTGCCATGGTCCTGACCGGCACACGCCACTTCCGTCACTAATATGCGAATCCTGGGCATAGACCCTGGCTTGCGTCGCACTGGTTTCGGAGTGATCGACGCCCAGGGGCCCAGCTTGCGCTATGTGGCCAGCGGGACCATCGTGGTCCCGCCTGATCTGCCTCTGGCAGAGCGGTTAAAGCTGATTCTGACTCACATCACTGAAGTGATTGAGCAAAGCAAGCCCGATACCTCTGCCATCGAAAAAGTCTTTGTGAACAGCAACCCTGCCTCTACCCTTTTACTAGGGCAAGCACGGGGCGCCGCCTTGTGCGCGCTGGCCGTAGGTGGGCTGGATGTACATGAATACACAGCTTTGCAGATCAAGAAAACCGTCACCGGCAGCGGTCATGCTGCCAAAGAACAAATCCAACTGATGGTACAGCGACTGCTGCAATTAAATGGCCTGCCCGCACCGGACTCGGCCGATGCACTGGCCTGCGCCATCAGCCATGCCCATCACTCCAGTGTGGTGGGTGGCCTGCAAAAAAGCGGAGCCATAACAACAGGCCCGCGCCGTCGCATTCGCGCTGGCCGGATCTTGGGTTAACTCTCCAGAAGGAATGTCATGATAGGTCGCATCCGGGGTACCTTGATCGAAAAACAACCACCCACCATCTGTGTGGATGTAGGTGGTGTCGGTTACGAAATCGATGTTCCCATGAGCACGCTCTACCAAATGCCAGAACTGGGTGCACAGGTCAATCTGTTCACTCACCTGGCCATTCGTGAAGATGCCCACGTACTGTTTGGCTTTTCCAGCCTGAACGAGCGCAGCACCTTCAAGGCGCTGATCAAAGTGACGGGTATTGGTGCTCGCACTGCCCTGTCCTTGCTGTCGGGTATGAGCGCTGAAGAACTGGCCGATGCTATTACGCGCCAGGAGACCTCCCGTCTGGTGAAGATTCCTGGCATAGGCAAGAAAACCGCCGAGCGTCTTCTGCTGGAACTGCGTGGCAAACTGGGTGCAGACCTGGGCAGTGGTGGCACAGTCAGCGCCGTTCCCAATAGCCGTGATGATGTACTGCACGCTTTGGAAGCCTTGGGCTACTCCAACAAGGAAGCCACTATTGCTGTCAAAGCCTTGCCGGATGATATTGATGTATCGGAAGGGATCAAGCAGGCATTGAAGTCTCTGTCACGCGCTTGATACGAAGCTGCAATGTATAAAAAGCCGGGCCATTCATAATGAATGGCCCGGCTTTTTATCTATTCATAAGACAGCGTGGCGACTGAGCTTTTATTGATGCGATGATTGGCTGGCCTATCGGCTTACTGCCTGCATCTGCAAACCACTCAATTCATCAAGCGAGCAGACGCCCCAAGGCAGATACATCCACATTCCCGCCACTGATCAGCACGCCAACTTTACAGCCTTGCAAATCACCCTGACGCATTACCGCGGCGGCACCCAAACAACCTGTAGGCTCCACCACCATCTTCATACGCTCCGCAAAGAAACGCATGGCCTGAACCAGCTCAGCATCGGGTACGGTCAAAATGTCCGTGACCATGCTGCGGATCAGCTCAAATGTCATGGGAGCCAGCGCTTGCGTCAAAGCCCCATCTGCAATCGATGCGGGTGGCGCAATTTTGACGATCTCCCCACTACGCAAAGACTGCTGCGCATCATCGCCCGCCTGCGGCTCTACCCCAAAAACCTCACAAACCGGTGCTATGGCCTTGGCGGCCAGCAAGCAGCCCGACAGCAAACCGCCCCCACCTAAGGGAACATAGAATTGCTGCAAATCGGGCACCTCCTGGAACAGTTCCAATGCCGCTGTGCCCTGCCCAGAAATCACATCAGGATGCGCAAAAGGCGGGATCAAAGTCAGACCCTCGCGCTCCACCAAGTCCTGGGCAATCTGGGCACGGTCTTGGGTCAGGCGATCGTACTCAATCACTTTGGCCCCGTAACCGCGCGTCGCAGCAAGCTTCAGAACCGGCGCATCCGAATTCATGATGATGGTGGCCGGTATACCCAAGAGCTTGGCTGATAAGGCCACGGCCTGAGCATGATTACCCGAAGAAAATGCCACGACACCGGCTTTTTTCTGTTCATCCGTCAAACGCGCCAGTGCATTGAAACCACCTCGGAACTTGAAAGCACCAATACGCTGAAAGTTCTCGCATTTGAAGTAGACTTCGCCATTCAGGCGCTCGTTCAATGTAGTGGAAGTCAGGACCGGGGTGCGGTGTGCCACAGGCGCCAAGCGTTCTGCGGCAGCCACAACATCAGCAAAATCAGGTAACTCCAGGGACATGGCTAAAATCTCGTTTGAAAATTCCAACCCACATTATGCGGGATGCCAAGCGAAGCAGCCTAGACCCATCGGCACAAAACGATCCTCCCTGTAGAAGACCGACGATTTGCATAAGCACTCTGTGCACGCTGCCACGAGCCTCAATACTCAGGCGGCTAGCGCTTGGTGTACCATACTGTATATTCAATCAGCGTAGTCATCATGGCCATACACTCCGATTCGCTCTCCAGCCTGCCTTCTGAACAGCGCATCATTACGCCCAAACCCTTGTCGCCCAACGAAGAGTCCATCGAGCGCGCCTTACGGCCCAAGATGCTGGAGGACTATGTCGGGCAAGCTCGTGCGCGTGAACAGCTAGAAATTTTCATCGCTGCTGCTCGACAACGTCAGGAGGCCTTGGATCACGTTTTGCTGTTTGGCCCGCCCGGTCTGGGTAAAACCACTCTGGCTCACATCATTGCCCATGAAATGGGCGTGAATCTACGTCAAACCTCCGGCCCCGTGCTGGAGCGCCCTGGCGATCTGGCTGCTCTGCTGACGAATCTGGAACCCAACGACGTCCTGTTTATTGACGAAATCCACCGTCTCTCCCCCGTTGTCGAAGAAATTCTGTACCCGGCCCTGGAAGACTTCCAGATTGATATTTTGATTGGTGAAGGCCCGGCCGCCCGCAGCGTCAAACTGGATTTGCAGCCCTTTACCCTGGTCGGCGCGACAACCCGAGCAGGCATGCTGACCAACCCCTTGCGGGACCGTTTTGGCATTGTCTCCCGTCTGGAGTTCTATGACGTCAAGGATTTGACGCATATCGTGGCGCGCAGCGCCCGCCTGCTTAACGTCAGTACGACAGACGAAGGCACTTACGAGATCGCCCGCCGCTCTCGCGGCACACCCCGTATTGCCAACCGACTCTTGCGCCGGGTGCGCGATTACGCCGAGGTCAAAACTGGCGGCGTCATCCATACCGACTGCGCACAAGCCGCCCTGTCCATGCTGGAAGTGGACCCGCAGGGCCTGGATTTAATGGATAGAAAACTGCTGGAAGCCATCATCCATAAATTTGACGGTGGCCCGGTTGGGGTAGACAGCTTGGCCGCTGCCATTGGTGAAGAGCGCGACACTATTGAAGATGTCATCGAACCCTATCTGATCCAGCACGGCTTTTTGCAACGCACCCCCAGAGGCCGCATTGCCACCCTGAACACCTGGCGTCACTTGGGGCTAACGCCACCACGTAACACTCAGGGTCAGGAATTGTTCGACGCCGAATAAGTGTTTAGCCCCGCCGAGCCCAGGGGCGAAACACCAATAGCAAGGTAATCGCAATCGACACGGCGGCAGCCAGCAACAAGGCTGTCAGCCAATGAAAGTGGGTAAAGGTCAAGGCCAGCATGGTACAAAAACCGGCCAGACTCCCCGTCCCCCACAAGGCCGAACGCAAGGTCGCAACCAGGCTGGCAGCGCCCAGCGTTTGATGAATCGTCACGGCCACCACGGTATAGCCAATAGGGAAGGCCATAATCAGCCCCGACAAGCTAGACCCCAAGCGTGAACTGCTGGTTGTCACCACAGCCACCAAGAGACCAGCCAGTGTCCCTCTGAATATCAGCAGCCCCCACCCCGCTTTAGCCTTGCTGGTTCCCTTCATCCCTGCCAGGTGACGCGACACGCGCAAGCTGAAAGCGGTAACGGCAATAAACAAGACCAGGCCTAGCCAAGGCTGTATCGGCATGAAGGACAGCAAAAAAGCAGCGACCGCCCAGCCTGCCACCGCACACAACAAGGTACGCCAGGGCGATAAGGTAGGAGCACATAGAATAATGAGCAGCAAAAACAGTTGAGTCGCGCTAAGCGAATACACGGCATAAGTTGCCGCCTGCTGCACATAATCGGCCGGAAATTGTTGGGCCAGAAAATAAAAACCGGGGCCCAAGACCATGGGCAAACCGGCCAAGGCGCCACCGATCAAGGGACCGAATGCCCCGACAGACCAGGACACCAGCACCACAACCAATCCAGTAGCCACCATTCGGACCGCCAAGGCGGACCATTCAATATCAAGAAAAACAGTTTCCACGGACTTATCACGTGAGGACATCCGCTATAAAGACCTGCCCGCTCAAATAGGACTAATACCATTTGAGCCGGGCAGCTTCTCTATAACTTAGCCCACCACACTCCAGTCCAGGGCCTGACCGGCTGCGAGCGGGATCAAAGGCTCGCCCGCCATTTCCACGGATTCGGGAATCATGAACTCGGCGCGTTGCAGCGTCATTGTGCCTTCATTGACGGGCAGACCGTAAAAGGCGGGACCATTCAGGCTGGCAAATGCCTCCAGCTTATCCAGACGCCCTGCCTTGTCAAAAGCACTGGCATACAGCTCCATCGCGTGTAGTGCGGTATAACAGCCCGCACAGCCACAGCTTTGCTCTTTGCGGCTACGCGAGTGCGGTGCACTGTCCGTACCCAGGAAGAAACGATTGCTGTCGCTAGTAGCAGCCGCAAGCAATGCCTGGCGGTGTTTCTCGCGCTTCAACACGGGCAAACAGTACCAATGTGGTTGCAGGCCGCCTTGGAACAAGGCATTACGGTTATAGAGCAAGTGATGAGCGGTGATGGTCGCGGCAACCGGGCCGTCAGCCTGGCTGACATAAGCTGCACCCTCAGCCGTGGTCAAATGTTCAAACACCACCTTCAGCTCCGGGAAAGCCTTGCGCATAGGAATCATCACGCGCTCGATAAATACGGCTTCACGGTCGAACAAGTCGATGCTTGGGTCAGTGACCTCACCGTGCATCAACAAAGGCATACCCGATTCCTGCATCTGGGCCAGAGCCTTGGAACAGTTTTTCAGCAGATCCGTCACACCGGCGTCGGAGTTGGTCGTGGCACCGGCAGGATACAGCTTCACCCCATGCACCACCCCGCTTTCCTTGGCGCGAACAATTTCCTCGGGTGGCGTATTGTCAGTCAGGTACAAAGTCATCAAAGGCTCAAACTTGCCGACATACTCGGTTTTGGCCAAGGCGCTCAAGATACGCTCGCGGTAAGCCAGCGCCTGTGCCGTGGAGGTTACCGGCGGGGTCAGATTAGGCATGACGATGGCCCGGTCAAATTGTGCCGCGGTATGGCCCAAGACCGATTCCAACACGGCGCCATCGCGCAGGTGCAAATGCCAATCGTCAGGACGACGGATGACCAGGGTATCCACAGTAGGGCTCATATCTTTACTCAATATCAAACAAAGGACCCGCGCTTTTCACCATCAGTAAAGCAACAGGCGCCACAATTGCCTTCCAGCAGGCCGAATCCATTATTATGCTACAGCTACCTGTGCTGCGCATGATTGGCACAGGAATCCCGAGCCCAAATCCATAGTGCGTTGCAGCAGCCTGTAAACACTGGAAAAATTGCTTACAGACCGGCAAAGCTCCGACTCACAAAGGGCTTGGACGTATAGGGAGTATCACGGTATGCTGACAGACAAGTCGTGCCCTAGCGCATAACCCGCCCCTTCAACTCGTTTCTCAGGAGTTCCGTTCATGGCCAGCACTGAAAAAAAGCCTGCTACCCGCAAACCCAATGCAGCCTTCATGAAACCACTCACTCCTAGCCCAACACTGGCTGCGGTGATTGGCTCTGGCGCGCTGCCGCGTACTGAAGTTACGAAGAAAATCTGGGAATACATCAAGAAACACGATCTGCAAGATCCCAAGAACCGTCGCAACATCAATGCCGACGCCAAGCTGCGCCCTTTGTTCGGCAAGGATCAGGTCTCCATGTTTGAACTGACCAAGCTGGTCAGCGCTCACCTGAAATAAGCACGGGGTGCCCAGGCACCTCTGGCAATATCGGGCCGCGTCGCTGAGCTTTCAGCCGCGGCCCTTTTTTATACGGCGGCATCAAGCCCCCTGCTTTTTCGTCTTCATGCCGATTCAATCTATTACTCCCCCCCAGACAACACCACACGTACTGTGCTGGCTACGCCGTGATCTGCGCCTGCACGACCATGCGGCCTTGCACCATGCCTTAAAAAGTGGCCTGCCCGTGGCCTGTGTATTTGTCTTTGACAGCACTATCCTGCAATCCCTGCCTGCAGAGGATGTACGACTGGCTTTTATCCACGACAGCCTGCTACAAATACAGGAACAACTACGCCAGCACGGCAGCGAGCTGATCACAGTTTACGGCGACCCCATTCAGAAAATCCCCGAACTGGCCGCCAGCCTGAATGCAAAAACCATCTATGCAAATGAGGACTATGAGCCCGCTGCCCTGACTCGTGACAAAACGCTTGGCCAGGCACTGGCGGCCCAAGGCGTCAATCTGAAGCTGTTTAAAGATCAAGTCATCTTTGCTCGCGATGAAATCCTGACGCAACAGCAGCAGCCCTATACCGTCTTTACGCCCTATAAGCGCAACTGGCTGGGCCGCATCCGTTCTGAAGATGTTCAGGCCTATGACTGCATACAAGGACAGTGGGCTGCGCTTCCTGCTCAAAACCTGCCCGATCTGGCTGACTTGGGTTTCCAGAACGAGTCCCGCGAGCAGCTATTGAATCCGGCAGGCTGGAAAGGGGCGCAAACCTTGCTGGAGCAATTTGAACCCAGAATTCATGCGTACCAAGAACGCCGGGATTTTCCAGCCAAGCGAGGCGTCTCTTACCTGGCGCCACATCTACGGTTTGGAACGCTCTCTATCCGTCAGGCAGTTTCCCTGGCCTGGCCCAGCGACTCCGAAGGTGCCGCTACCTGGCTCAGTGAACTGATTTGGCGTGAGTTCTACCAACAGTTCTTATGGCATCACCCGGAAACCGCCAAAGAGAGCTTCAGGCCCGCCTACAAGGACCTCCCCTTCCCCAACCGCACAGACTGGTTTGAAGCCTGGAAAGATGGGCAGACGGGCTACCCCATTGTGGATGCCGCGATGCGTCAGTTAAACCAGTCTGGCTATATGCATAACCGACTTCGTATGATCAGCGCCTCCTTTCTGGTGAAAGACTTGCTGATAGACTGGCGTTGGGGTGAGCAATATTTTGCTAAAAAGCTGCTTGATTACGATATGGCTTCCAATGTGGGAGGCTGGCAATGGGCTGCTTCTACCGGGTGTGATGCGCAACCTTACTTTCGCATTTTCAACCCCATCACCCAATCACGTAAATTTGATCCGGACGGGCAATTTATACGGCGTTATGTGCCAGAACTGGCATCCCTGGATAAACAAGCGGTGCACGCACCCTGGCAAGCCAAGCAACTCCCCTTGGAATTCAGGCTGGGACACGATTACCCGGCCCCTATCGTGGATCATGACGAACAAAGGCATCTTGCTTTGGCTCTATTCAAGCGGGCAGGAGAACCAGAGCAGGTAGATTGAAATACCTTAAGGATAGTTATGTCAGAGAGCTCCAGACCACCACCGCCAGCCAGTACTCCGGTACTGCTACAAAATCTGCAAGCCGCCCATCCTCAAGCGCAAGTGGCCATCCTGGACTTCAGTGCCGATCACGCTGAAATCAACCTGGCTCATAAAGGCGTCCCGGTGCATACCGAGCACTTCCCGGAACTAAGCGGCGTACAGCTACTGGCTAGCTGTTTTGCCGATTCCAGTTCGCGTGCCGCCCAACTGGAACATGCTATCGAAGTTGTGGAAGACGCTATCATGCCAGCCAGCCTGGACCTGCGTCAGTTCATGGTGTTTGCCTCTGGGGAATTTGCGGAAGAACTGAGTGCGTGGCTCAATGAAGCCCAAGGCAGCGAGCAGCACATTCTGAATCGGGACATGATTGACGATCTGTTCACCCTTTACGCTGCAGCCAGCCAAGGAGCCATCAGCCTGAAGATGATCAACGCTGGCTCTTTGGAAAATATCCATAAGCTGGTCAATAATCAAAATCTGGGTATTTACCTGCTACTGCTGCGCGAGTGCCTGCACCATATGCACATTGAGCAGATCCACTTGCTAGCCCCCTGAAGGCTTCATGGACAGAGATTCCCAGCAATGCGGGGGGTCATCCAGAGCAAGAAGAGGTATAGCCAGGAAGCTTCCGGCACATCCACACAAAGTCACGCCACCCAACAAAGCAGAATCACCTCAGCAAACAACACAAACAACAAAACATAAAAAAAGGTGCTCATCAGAGCACCTTTTTAAATACTTCTCTCCTGCCTCTACCAGAGCAGTCCTGATCCTGACGCTACTTAGTAGTCGTGACCCAAAGCCTGACCACCGGCCAAGGCCAACCAGCCCTTGATCAGACGGTGAATAATCCAGACCAAGGCTACCAGAGCGGTTACCCAACCAATAAAGATAGTCGTCAACAGAGCACTCAGAACTACCCAGAGCAAACCCCACCAGAACGTCTTGATGACCCAGTCCAGATGGCTGGCATAAATTGTGCCCGATGCATCGCCACGTTTGACGTAGGCCAGAATCACAGCCGCCACAGCAGCAGCACCAAAGATACCTGCGCTGATCATAGCCAAAGAAAACAAGCCATAGCAGATGTGCGTGATTTTGCGCAGCGACAAGCCTGGTTCAAGCTCGGGGCTAATGGGCTGATTCATTCGGTTCTCCTGAAACAAGCATTAACAATAACTAGACCGAACTATTTTACCCATACTTTGGGCATTAACCGTATGACAGTGGCAGAGCTACCACCATGTAGATAGAAGGAGCGAGGAGAGTCTATACAGAAGGGAGGATAAGTGTGCCCAGAACGGGCGTTGAGATGCGGCCTGAGGGGTGCAGAGCGGGGCTATCGAGTATCAATGGGAGATAAATCTGCCCATAACGGCCGTGAAGAGGCGGCGTGGGCCAGCCCTGATCGGGCCAGGGGGTTTGGGCCTGTACTACAGACAGAGCACAGTGGCAGAGCTACCACCCTGCAGGCAGCAGATGGCGCCTCTACGATTTGGCCGC
>NZ_JAPKNA010000008.1:0-41193 GCF_026344135.1 Alcaligenes parafaecalis
ACGTCGTCTTCGGCGATCACGTTGATCGCGATCTCAGCTTCTGGCAGGTCGGTGTCTACGCCGTAGCCACGGTCGGCTTCAGCGCTAGCTGGGTTACCAGCGGCGTCTTCCGTTTCCACCTTGGCGTGAACATTGCTGTCCTTGGCCAGTTCGGCACCAGGAACGTCCACGTTCCAGGTCTTGCCATCAGCGTTAACGGTGGTCGTGTAGTCCTTACCATTGACCGTCACGGTCACGGTGTCACCAGCCTTGACGTCTTTACCCACCGTACCAGAGACAGTGACATCTCCTTCCGATTCGGCCTTGTTGATCACGTCGTCTTCAGCGATCACGTTGATCGCGATCTCGGCTTCTGGCAGATCGGTATCTACGCCGTAGCCGCGGTCAGCTTCAGCGCTAGCTGGGTTACCAGCGGCGTCTTCCGTTTCCACCTTGGCGTGAACATTGCTGTCCTTGGCCAGTTCGGCACCAGGAACGTCTACGTTCCAGGTCTTGCCATCGGCGTTAACCGTGGTGGTGTAGTCCTTGCCATTGACCGTCACGGTCACGGTGTCACCAGCCTTGACGTCCTTGCCAACCGTACCCGTCAAGGTCACGTCGGACTCAGACTCGGCCTTGTTGACTACGTCGTCTTCAGCGATCACGTTGATCGCGATCTCGGCTTCAGGAGGCGTAACGTCTACGTCGTAAGGCTTCTCGTCGGTGGCGGTCGTTGTGTTGCCAGCGTCATCAGTCGTGGTGACTTTGGCTTCAACCTTGTCGTTGTTGACCAGTTCGGAGCCGGGAACGTCCACGCTCCAGGTCTTGCCGTCTGGATTAACGGTGGTTTCGTATTCTTTGCCACCTACGGTCACAGTGACCTTGTCGCCTGGTTTGACGTCTTTACCCACCGTACCGGTGATCGTGACGTCACCGCCCGACTCTTCCTTGTTGATAACGTCATCGCCCGTGATCGAATCAATCTTGATCTCGGCTTCAGGAGGCGTAACGTCTACGTCGTAAGGCTTCTCGTCGGTAGCGGTCGTTGTGTTGCCAGCGTCATCAGTCGTGGTGACTTTGGCTTCAACCTTGTCGTTGTTGACCAGTTCGGAGCCAGGAACGTCCACGCTCCAGGTCTTGCCGTCTGGGTTAACGGTGGTTTCGTACTCTTTGCCACCTACGGTCACAGTGACCTTGTCGCCAGGTTTGACGTCTTTGCCCACCGTACCGGTGATCGTGACATCGCCGCCCGACTCTTCCTTGTTGATAACGTCATCGCCCGTGATCGGATCAATCTTGATCTCGGCTTCAGGAGGCGTGACGTCTACTTCGTAAGGACGATCGGTAGTGACAGTTGTGCTGTTGCCAGCCTCGTCAGTCGTAGTGACTTTGGCTTCAATCTTGTCGTTATTGACCAGTTCGGAGCCAGGAACGTCCACGCTCCAGGTCTTGCCGTCCGGGTTAACGGTGGTTTCGTACTCTTTGCCACCGATGGTCACGGTGACCTTGTCGCCTGGCTTGACGTCTTTACCCACCGTACCGGTGATGGTGACGTCGCCGTCGGACTCGTCTTTGTTAATCACGTCGTCGCCCGTGATGGGGTCGATGGTGATTTCAGCTTCTGGAGGCAGAGTGTCGACCGTGGTCGTGTCTTCGCCGCCGTTACCTGGTGTGCCCACTTCGTTGGTGTAGCTACCGTCAGGTACTTTGACGGTGATTTCGCCTTCGTAGTTCGGTGGGGGAACCAGTGTGCCGGTCCAGGTCTTGGGATCTTTATTGTCAGGCGTCAGGCCTTCGATGCGACCACCGCCGGTGACCACGATGTCTTCGATGTCGAAGCCAAATGGCACTTCAGTGAACGTGAAGGTAACCGTGCCGTCGTCGTTGATCTTGACGGTAACGGAGGGGGGAACCAGGGGACCGGCTTCTTCTTCGCCTGTACCGCTGTAGCCACCCAAGCGCACGTTTTCAACATTAGGCACGCCAGGACGTGGGTATTCCAGTGCCAGTGGGCGCGTGGTTTCCACAATGCTGACCAGACGGGTGAAG
This sequence comes from Alcaligenes parafaecalis, assembly GCF_026344135.1. Lineage (NCBI taxonomy): Bacteria > Pseudomonadati > Pseudomonadota > Betaproteobacteria > Burkholderiales > Alcaligenaceae > Alcaligenes > Alcaligenes parafaecalis. The sequence goes on from NZ_JAPKNA010000008.1 coordinate 2,029, forward strand.
CTGCTGCCACCGCCTTCGCCACCACCGGTCAATACGGCAGCGGTTGGGTCAAGTTGGGAGAATGGGTCATTGCCGGCTTCCAAAGCGGCCAACACAGCCGTAATGGCTGGATCGTTGGGGTTAGCCAGGGCGGCTGCCACAGGGTCCACATCCGTTTCTGCGATATCGCCGCTAACCAGGAAAGACCGGTTATCGGAAATCGTCATGGGTGGGCTGCCTGGGATTTCGAGTTCGACGCTGGCGCCGGTCTCGGTGATGATCTCGGCGTTAACAGGGACACGCATCCCTTCTTTTACAGCTACTTTTGAACCATCGCTGGTACGAATCCATGCCGTACCTTCAACTCGGGTTACTAAAACAGTATCCAGTGCCATGACTGTCTGATTCCTAAAAAAAGACCGCGGCGACGCAGCAGTCTGAAATTGACTTTCTTTGATCAGAGAATAGCGAGTTGACCCGCTGCTCGATATTGGCGTCGCCGCCAGTTCGCTGTTTTATTTATTGTTATTGACTTAACTTAACAATACGAACGGGACGGCGAGCAGGCGCTTAGGCTATGCCGTGTACTTTTAGCGCCAACATCAAACGATCTGTTACATCCAGCTTCTCAAAAACAGCCTGGAGATGGGCGCGCACCGTTCTTTCGGTGATTCCCAGATCGTTTGCAATCAACTGATTGGAGTGACCCAGCGAGGCGCGTTGCGCAACCTCGACTTCACGGCTGGTCAAGGTGCTTTCCCAACCCGCCTTCGGTTCCAGACGACGGGTGACATCGCTGAGCAAACGGCTCAGCAAGGACTCGCCCACCCAGACCTGGCCACTGGCCACATGATCCAGCGCCTGCACCAGCAGCGGGGAGGAACTGTAAGCATGAATGTAACCACGCGCACCCAAAGCCAGAACAGACTGGCCTTCCGTATCCAGTGGCCGGGGGCTGGCGATAATTACTTTCATGCCCTGCACGGCCTGGGCCCACTGAGGATGGTTCCACAAAGCCAGGGCGCTATCGACCACCACCAGATCACGATGCTGTTGTTTCCAACGCAATAAATCGTCCATGCCCTGCCCTCTGGCGGGCAGCCAGGTCACGGATTCCAGATGACGCCAATGCTGCCACAACGCCTCATCGGCAGTCAGAAATAAAACCGAATTTACTTGTCGCATACCGCTTTTCCCTTACTGGTAACACGAGCTATAAGCCATCAGCTCTTGGTCTGACTCGGGTGTTACACCTCTATCGTCAGCGCTACTCCCCCAACGGACCGATCGGCCTTAACGCTCCCTGAAGGCGTTGGATCTGGCCCTGAGAATAGGTTTGAGTAAGTACTGCATAACTGTCCGCTTGCCCGTCAGGATGTGCACATCGGCCACCATACCGGGCAAGATTGGACGGTTATCGTCACCGACGTAAACCGTGTCAGTACGTACCTTAGCTATATAGAATGAATTGCCTTTTTCATCGGTAATGGTGTCGGCACTGGTTTGCTCCAGCACGCCAGGCAAGCCACCATAGATGGCGAAGTCATAAGCCGTGAACTTGACCTCGGCAGTCTGTCCCGAGTGCAGAAACCCGATATCGCGCGGATTAATACGTACTTCCAACAACAAGGTGTCATCGGTAGGCACGATTTCCAGAATATCTTTACCGGGTTGCAGCACACCGCCTACCGTATTGGCAGACAGCGTCTTGACCGTGCCGCGCACAGGCGAGCGCACTTCAGCCAGTCGCACACGATCAGCCAAGGCGCGTTGGCCTTGTTCCAGAGAAGCCAATTTGGCGCGTGTTTCAGCCAGCTCGGTACGGGCCTGGTTGCGGAAGATGATTTCCACTTCGCCAATACGGTTCTGAGCTTCCTGAATGGAGGCTTGAATACGGCTGATCTGTGCGGTAGCTGCTTTCTGTTCACCGCAGTAACGAGCTACATCACGTTGCAAGCGCAGCAAGTCCACTTCGGACACCGCTCCGCTCTTGAGCAAAGGACGAGTCATTTGCAGTTCTTGCGAAGTCAGCCCGCAACTGGATGCCGCTTGGTCACGGTTAGCCTGCGTTTCACGCAGTTCCTGTTGGCGCTGGTTCAACTGCTCTTGAGCCACCGAAATATTAGTGCGAAGCTCTTCTGTCCGAGCCTGCCAGACACGGCGCTCCATTTCAGCCAGATCCGGTGCTTTCTCCAGAACTTCGCTGGGCATATCAAAGGGCTGGTCGGCCGCAATGGCTTCCAGACGAGCCGCCTTGGCCATCAAGGACAAGGATTCGGCTTCGTTCTCACCCAGAGACGACGAGGCACGCGTAGGATCAACTCGCAGCAGCACTTCACCGGCTTCCACGGATTGACCGGGCCGCACCAGAATTTCTTCAACAACGCCGCCGTCCAGGCTTTGCACAATCTGCACCTGGCGAGAAGGCACCACTTTGCCTTCGCCGCGCACAACTTCATCAATACTGGCCAGGCTTGCCCAGACGATCAGCACGCATAACGCCAAAAGGCTTAGCCAGATCAGCAAGGTAGAGCCGCGCACTTCCTGGTAGCGAGCTGTCCAGGAAGCGTTCTTGACCATATTGTTGCCAATAGGTGGCGAATCGGAATTGTCGAGCTGAGTACGCACCCAAGCGATCAGATTTTTGATCTTCATGCTGCACTCCGGGCTTTACCGATCTGCCCACTACGCAAGGCAGCAACGACCTGATCTTTCGGACCATCGGCCACAATGCGGCCCATATCCATCACGATCAGGCGATCCACCAGCTCCAGCAAGGCCGTGCGGTGTGTCACCAGCACCACCGTTTTACCTTCGCACTCTTTATGCAGGCTACGGCGCAATGCGGATTCGCTCTGGTTATCCATATTGCTGCTGGGTTCGTCCAGCAACAGAATAGACGGGCTACCAATCAGGGCACGCGCCACGGCAATGGCTTGGCGCTGACCTCCCGACAAGGATTCACCACGCTCGCCAATCATCATGTCGTAGCCATCAGGATGGAGTCGGGCAAAATCGTCTACACCGGCTTGGCGGGCTGCTGCCAGCATCTGCTCGTCGGTCGCATAAGGCGTGCCCATGATCAGATTGTGTTTCAAGGTGCCATAAAACAGCATGGGGTCCTGCGAGACATAACCCATGGAGCGACGTACGTCAGCCGGGTCTATCTGCAAGCTATCAATGCCATCCAGCACCACGGTGCCGCCGGTCGGTTTGTACAGCCCGAGGATCAATTTGGACAGCGTGGTTTTACCAGATCCGATACGACCAATAATGCCGATCTTCTCGCCCGCTTTTAAGGAAAAACTGACCTTGTCGAGCACGTTCTGAGTTGCACCGGGATAGGTGAAACTGACGTTACGAAACTCAATCGAGCCTTCCAGATAGGGACGAGGAACAAAGTGACGCTCTTCGGGATGCTCAACCGGCATCTGCATGTAGGAATCCACCGAACCCAAGGAGGTACGGGCATTCTGATATTGCATCATCAAACCTGCCACCTGCCCCAAGGGAGCCAGACAGCGGCCAGCAATCATGGAGGAAGCAATAATGCCACCCATGGTCAGCTTGGTTTCCTGAACCAGGTACACCCCGATAATGACTACGCTGATGGTGACCATCTGCTGCAGCATTTGCACTGTGTTAACGGTAAGGGTGGAGGTCAGCTTGATTTTGGCGCCCTGGCGAGCCAGATACTCGGTGGACTGTTCCCAGGCCCGCTGAGCATTGCTTTGGGCATTCAACACTTTCAGTGTTTCCAACCCAGCCAGAGACTCGACCAAACCTGCGTTACGCTGAGCGGCCGCCTGGAAGGTCTGTTTGGTCAAACGCTCCATACGCGCCTGGGCGAACCAGGAAATACCCAAAATAATAAAAATAGCGACAACCGGCGGAATCAGCATCCAGGGCGAGATCCACGCCAGCACAGCCAAAAACAACAGCACAAAAGGCAAATCGACCAGTGTGGTCAAACTGGCCGAAGCGATGAAGTCGCGCACGGATTCAAACGAGCGCAGGTTGGCAGCAAAAGAGCCCACCGACGGCGGTCGGTTCTCCATGCGCAAGTCCAGCACCCGCTCCATTATGCGAGCCGATAACTGAATATCCACACGTTTGCTGGCGGCATCGACCACATAGGCTCGCACGCTGGTCAGCAACATGTTCATCAGTAACACCAGACCAATCCCGATCGACAGCACCCACAGGGTTTCAATCGCTTTATTGGGGACGACCCGGTCATACACGTTCATGGTGTAGAGCGGAATGGCCAGGGCAAACAGATTGATCAGAAAGGCGGCGCCAATCGCATCGCGATACAGGCGCCAGTTCTGCACCACGGCAGCCCAGAACCAGTGCTTGCCCTTGATCGGGGCAACACCATCTTTAGCACGTGCTTCAACCCGAAAATCCGGCTGCACAACGGCCAACAGCCCGGAGTACTGCGCTTGCAGAGCGTCCAGACTGATTTCACTGGGGCTACCGCTTTCCGGAAAGTGCACCCGCGCCTGCTGATCATCCAGACTCAGCAAGACACATGCCCGGTTATTGTTCAGCAACAAAATAACCGGGAACAGATTGGTGTCCAGTTCGGTGAAAGGTCGACGCCAGATGCGGGCCGTGCAATGGCCTCGCGCCGCCGCCCGACTTAGTAGCGCGGGCGTCAGTCGTCCTCGCTGCAAAGGCAGACCCGCCGACAAGTGCTGCGGCGTGCAGGGATTACCATGGATACGGGTAATCTCTGCCAAGCAGGTCAGGAGCGGATCATCATGGGTCAGATGAGGCGGGATACTGAATTCCCCGCTTGTGGGTGTCGTGCTATCAGATGAGTGGTTCATCGTCATTAATCAAATCCAGCGAATCCCGCAGGCGCTGGCGGGTCAGTTTGCGCTCATTCAATTTGGCCAAAGCCTGCGGAGGCAGATCAGTCATACGAAGTACACCGTTTGCAATCAGTGCATCAATCAAATCCTCCAGCACCCGGATAAAACCTGCATCCGAGGCAGAAAGCTCTTGCTTGTAATCATCTTCGTTCTGACTCATACGTGCCTCCTTCACTATCTAATACGCCAAGTAGCAGAGACTTACAGCCCGGCTGCTTTCTCGCGCAGGACGGGCGGAGCCATACCATCGCGATAGTCAACCGACACAGGGGTCAAATTGGACGTATCTGGAACTGGCGTCATGCAAGCCTGGAATGCCTCTTCGGGGAAATCCAGCTTGGTGGCTTCTTCAGGCTGCTCCGAGTAAGGCTGGGCCAGGCCAACCGCCGACACCAGACGGTGCGACAGGGTCAACCAACGGTATTCAGCTTGCTGCAAGTCGTACGTGGCATTGGCCAGAGCACGGCGAGCATCAAACAATTCGTTTTCCGTATCCAGCAAGTCCAGCAAGGAGCGCTGACCAATCTGGAACTGCTGCATGTAAGCAACGCGAACCTTGGAGGTAGCCAGTTCGTGTTGTTTCAGGAATGGCAACTGAGCACGCAAGCGCTCGATGTTGTTCCAGGCGACAGCCAGATCTTGCTGCACGTTACGGCAGGTGTAATCACGCACGTCGCGGGCGGCATATTGCTGAGCCGTGGTTTGGCGGATACGGGCTGCATCAGCACCGCCACGGAACAGGTTGTACGACAGCATCAACTGCACGTTGCTGCTTTGCGAATTGCGGTAAGCGGAACCGGGAGGATCATTTTTGTCTTTACCCGTAGCAGCACGGAATTCCAGCGTAGGCGACATGCGGCCTTGGGCCACGTGCTTGCCGGACTCAGCCGCTTGGTACAGCGCCTGCTTGGCCAAGATCATGGGACTGGTGCGCAGCGATGGCAAAAAGTCCTTGGTATTGGCGGGAATGGATTCGCTCAGGCTGGGAGCGGTTTGCATGACTTCAGGAGCGGCCACGCCAACAATACGGCGGTAGCGTTGCAACACGTCGTTCAGGTTGCCTGCTTCGGTCATCATGTTGCTTTGAGCCAAGGACTGACGACCATAGGCCTGTTCCAGGTCAACGCCACGGCCCACGCCGGATGCGGAACGCTCCTGGATCTGGCCCAGGATGTTCATGTGCATGCCGTAGTTTTCACGAGCCAGCTTTTCCATTTCGCGGTAACGCAACACGTCAATGTGTGCATTGGCCGCTTCCAGCGCCAGGGAGTCGACCGAAGCCAACAGCTCGTAATAAGTAGCCAGTTTTTCGTAACCGAGCTGACGGACCTGGTTGATCGAGGAGAAACCATCAAAAATCAACTGACGCAGTTGCAGGCTGTAGCCATTGCGCGACCAGTTGGTCGACGGAGCACCCGAGGTGCTGCCACGCCATTCTTTGCCAACCCAACCCTGGGCATTAACTTCTGGCATCAAGGCGCCACGGCTGACATTCTGGCCTTCAAGCGCAGACTGGAAATCCTGAAAGCGAGCGCCAAGTTCAGGATTGGACATGATTGCCCGCTCAATACTGTCCTTGAAGCTCAAGCTGCTTTCCTGGGCTAGCACTGGTTGCGCCAGCAGTAGCGCTGTCAGTAGCGAACTTACCGTTAGAGTTTTATTACCACGCACGTCGGCCTCCGTAAGATCCTGTGCAACATCGCACGACAGACGTCATCACGTCATCGTTGCAACGCATTGCCAGATCAAATTTAAGTACAAAAATGAAAGAAGAATGGGTTCGGTGTGCCACTTAAACCAAGTGAAAGGAACACCACCCGAGGGCCCAACACCTATGTATTGCACATGGGCTTTACATCTAAGGTTGGCACGCACATCGCCAACCGCAGCAGTATGTTCATAATGGACCGGGGCAAGACAAGGCGGAGCTACAGGCTTCTGACCTGTATTCTTGGAGCATAACCTTGTGTCTGATTGTGACCTTTTGCGTGACGTAGAGTGCAACTGTTCACGTGGATCACGGGACAAATTGTATCTTAGATTACAAGGGCCTTCGTCGATCACAATGTTAAAAATGATAAATAGCCTGTGACAAAAACAGCAACAAAGCCATGAAATTAAACGATTCTGAGCAATTAGGCGCTTAACCAAGAATTGTTGTGTCATGTTCGCCGCTGACAACCGTTGGTAATAATCTACAAAAAACTTTCACCATAATAAGCATTTAGGTTACATCAAGAGAAATCCCAGTTCTCATCAAACGATAAAAATAATTTCTGTGTCGTAAACATAACAATCATTCCAATTAAGAATGCTGCACTTGTAACGATTTCTTATTGCATTTTGATGTCTCTTTTCATCTCTCCGTCAGGTTTTTAAAAAGAGATTGAATATCAAAAACTTATAACAATCGAACCAGTCCTTCGCTTTTTTGCACTCCTTTGTTGCTTCTCTGAACAATCCGTTGCTGCGATCCCTACCACCCATGCTTGTCCCGCTTCTTCCCGCCCGATACCATCGGAAAGGTACGTATCTAGTTAGCAACACAGACAACTTGGAGGCCGCTCATGTATCAACACCTGGCCCTGTATATCAATGGTCAATTTCTGGATGGACAAGGTCGCCAGACCCAGGCCGTCATCAACCCTGCCAATGGCAGCACGCTGGGCCAACTGCCCCTGGCATCCCAGGCGGATCTGGATGCGGCACTGGATGCGGCTCAGACCGCTTTCAAAAGCTGGCGCCATAGTTCACCCATGGACCGCAGTGCGATCTTGCGCAAGGTTGCTGAACTGTCGCGCGAACGCGCTCAGGAAATCGGCCGCAATCTGACCCTGGATCAGGGCAAGCCACTGGCCGAGGCAGTGGGTGAAATTCAGTCCTGCGCTGACCATGCAGATTGGCACGCCGAGGAATGCCGCCGTATTTATGGCCGCGTCATCCCTGCCCGCAATCCCAAAGTGCAGCAAATGGTCTTGCGTGAACCCATCGGGGTCTGCGCAGCGTTTACACCGTGGAACTTCCCCTATAACCAGGCCATCCGCAAAATCTGCGCGGCTATTGGAGCGGGTTGCACCATTATTCTGAAAGGCCCCGAGGATTCGCCCAGTGCAGTCATGGCGATTGCTCAAGCCTTCCATGACGCAGGTCTGCCTCCTGGCGTACTGAATATTGTCTGGGGTGTGCCGCAAGAGGTGTCGGATTACCTGATTCGCTCGCCTATCGTGCGCAAAGTCTCGTTTACCGGCTCTGTACCCGTGGGCAAGCAACTGGCCGCGCTGGCCGGTGCTCATATGAAACGCATCACCATGGAACTGGGTGGCCACTCTCCCGTGCTGGTCCTGCCTGATGCCGATGTGGCACGTGCGGCTCGTCAACTGGCTCGCTTCAAGATTCGCAATGCCGGGCAAGTCTGCATTTCCCCCACGCGCTTTTATATCCACGACGATATCTACACGGCATTTGTGGATCGCTTCACCGAGGAACTGGCGAATGTGAAAGTGGGCGATGGTCTGGACCCGGATACACAAATGGGCCCCTTGGCCCACGAGCGCCGTATCCCCATGATGCAAAAATTTGTCGACAACGCCCGCTCACTAGGCGGCAAAGTGTTGCTTGGCGGCGAACAGATCAAGCGCGACGGTTTCTTTTTCTCGCCCACGGTGCTGACGGATTTACCCGACGATGCCCTGGTCATGACTGAAGAGCCTTTTGGCCCCATCGCCCCCCTGACTCGCTACAGTGATCTGGACGATGCTATCGCCCGTGCCAACAGCCTGCCTTTTGGTTTATCGGCCTATGCCTTTACCCAATCCTTGCAAGATGCGCATCGACTGGGCACAGAGCTGGAAGCGGGTATGGTCAATATCAACCACTTTGGCAGCTCCCTGCCCGAGACCCCGTTTGGCGGTGTCAAAGACAGCGGCATTGGTAGCGAAGGCGGTGCTGAAACCTTTGACGGATACTTAGTCACCAAATTTGTGACCCAGATCTAAGACTGGCTCCTGGCCCCGCTTTGCGGGGCTAGGGTGAACCCCTACTGTACTAACTACGCATTCCCGTTACATTATTCAAACACTCGTTTGAAATTAGGAATTAACGGTGAAACGCTCTGATCGAACACAGTCCTCTATTCTCGATGCAGCCGAACATCTGTTCGCGTTGTATGGTCACGAAAATACCTCCATGCGCCAGATTACGGCGCAAGCCAAGGTGAACCTGTCGGCAGTCAATTATCACTTCGGCAGCAAAGACGGACTTACACAGGCCGTGTTTCAACGCCGCCTGAACAGCATCAATCAAGAGCGTCTGGAAAAGCTGGCCTGTTATCGCCAGCAAGCCGGTGAAGGCCCTCTGAAAGCCTCCCAGGTTGTGGATGCTTTCTTTGGCCCCCTGATCCGGCTGGCTGGCTCGGGCAACGGCGCCCCCCGCTCGTTTATTCCTTTGCCTGGGCAAGACCGCCCGGCACCGCAGGACTTCATCCAGTCTATCTGTTGGGATGAACAAGTCGCCATCTTCCTGCCCTTCAAGCAGGCTTTGCACGAAGCCCTGCCCACGGTGCCGGAAGAAGAAATTATCTGGCGATTCCATTTCATGTTGGGTGCCACTTCCTACGCATTGATGGGCACCCAATCATTGCGTCGGGCTTTGCAATTACCCCTTAGCGACAGCCCCGAAAGTGAACAGCAACTGCAACAACGCTTGATGAGCTTCCTGCTGGGTGGATTACGAGCTCCTTTACCCGCCAACGCCTGAGCTGACCGGTCGTCCCGACTGCCAAGCTGTACCCAGGTGAACCATGCCCCTTTTAGGGGCAGCAAGTCGAAGGTGCAGCGTGGGGGCATTTTTTACCGCCGGGCCGCTCCCAAGGCTCGGCGCCCCCGGTAAAAGCACCCCCTCGGGGGGCAGCAACCCAAAGGCGCAGCGTGGGGGCCTTCTTTTCTTTTTTTTAGCTAGTCCGGAGTTTCTATGTTTGTGACCTTGCTATTGATAGTGCTGGTGCTAGGCTGCGTCTACGTTCTCAAAAACCGGAGCCTACGCAGCAAGTGGCTAAGCCGCCCCATCTACCGCGCGTTTTCGCGCGTTTTGCCCGCCATGTCCCAAACCGAGCGCGATGCGCTGGAAGCAGGCACGGTTTGGTGGGAAAGCGAACTGTTTCGCGGCAAACCTAACTGGAACACCCTGGCCTCTTACCCAGCCTACCGGCTGAGCGAAGAAGAGCGTCAGTTCATGGACAATGAAGTCAACGTGGCCTGCGCCATGATTGACGACTGGCAAGTCAGCCAGGAAGACTTCGACATGCCAGCCGAGGTCTGGAATTACCTGAAAGAGAACCGCTTCTTTAGCCTGATCATTCCCAAGGAATACGGCGGTCGCGGTTTTTCGGCGCAAGCGCACTCGGCGGTGGTCGCCAAACTGTCGACTCGCAACTCGGCCTTGTCCGTATCGGTGATGGTGCCCAACTCCTTGGGACCGGCTGAACTGCTGTTGCACTACGGCACCGACGAGCAAAAGCAACACTACCTGCCCCGCCTGGCTGACGGCCGTGACATTCCCGCTTTCGCCCTGACCAGCCCTTGGGCCGGTTCCGATGCAGCCTCTATCCCGGATGTGGGTATTGTGTGCAAAGGCGAATGGGAAGGTCAGGAAGTCCTGGGTATGCGCGTTACCTGGGACAAGCGCTACATCACGCTAGCTCCTGTTTGCACCTTGCTGGGTCTGGCCTTCCGTCTGTATGACCCGGACGGTTTGCTGGGTGGTGAAAAAGATATTGGCATTACCTGCGCCCTGGTCCCTAGCGACCACCCCGGCGTGGACACAGGCCGTCGTCACTTCCCCTTGAACGCCATGTTCATGAACGGCCCTACTCGTGGCAAAGACGTCTTCATGCCGCTGGAATTCATTATTGGTGGCCCGGCTATGGCTGGCCAAGGCTGGCGCATGTTGATGGAATGTCTGGCTGCTGGCCGCTCCATCTCCCTGCCCTCCTCCTTTACCGGTATGGCCAAACTGACCAGCCGCGCCGTGGGTGGCTACTCTGCCGTGCGCACTCAGTTCCGTAGCGCCATCAGCAAGTTTGAAGGTGTGGAAGAAGCCCTGGCCCGTATCGCTGGTCACACTTACGCGATGGATGCCGCCCGCACCATGACGGCTGCTGCCGTGGACTTGGGCGAGAAGCCTTCCGTGGTCTCGGCCATCGTCAAATACCACGTGACTGAACGTGGACGTATCGTGGTGAACGACGGTATGGACGTGATTGGCGGTAAAGGTATTTGCCTTGGCCCATCAAACTTCCTGGGCCGTGCGTATCAGCAAATCCCTGTCGGTATCACGGTAGAAGGCGCCAACATTCTGACCCGCAGCCTGATCATCTTTGGTCAAGGCGCCATCCGCTGCCATCCCTTCATTCTGGAAGAGATGACCGCGGCCCTGAACCCCGACCGTGAAGCTGGTCTGCGCAAGTTCGACGAAGCCTTCTGGGCACACATTCGCTACACCCTCGCAAACACTGGCCGCTCCTTCTGGCTGGGTCTGGGTGGCTGGCGCTTGTTAAGTGGCCCCACTGGCACGTCCAAAGCCATGCACACCTACTACAGCCAGGCCAGCCGTTACAGCGCTGCGTTCTCTCTGCTGGCTGATGCGTCCATGCTGGTACTGGGCGGTTCGCTGAAAATGCGTGAGCGTCTGTCCTCGCGTCTGGGCGATGTGCTGTCCGAGCTGTACATGCTTAGCGCCGTACTCAAGCGTTACCAAGACGAAGGTCGCCAGCAAGAAGATGCACCTTTGGCTCACTGGGCGGCTCAAGACGCTCTGATGCGTGCTCAACATGCTCTGGACAAGGTACTGGAAAACTTCCCGAACCGTCCTTTGGCTGCCGTGCTGCGCTTCCTGGTCTTCCCTCTGGGTCAGCGCCGTCTGGGCCCGGACGACCGACTGGATCACACCGTTGCCAAACTGCTGACCAAACCCGGCCCAACTCGTGATCGCCTGACTTACGACACCTACTTGCCTGAAGACGACCAAGAGCCCGTCGGTGCGATTGAAGCGGCTTTGCTGGCTTCGCTGAACACCCGCGACATCGACGCCAAAATCCGTCAGTTCGAGAAAAGTGGCCAGTTGCAGGACAACCCCAAAGCCAACGTACGCGATCTGGCCGAAGCCGTCTTCCAGGCCGGTGGCATCACCGCTCAGGAATACGAGCAAATCCAGGCCCGCGACATTGTGCGCGACCGGGTTATTGCCGTGGATGATTTCCCCTTCGATCTGCGTCGGGAAAAGCCCGCCGCTGACGCCGCCAGTGGGAGCCAAGTATGAGTTTTCAACCGGTCTATATTATTGACGGCGCACGCAGCCCGTTTCTAAAAGCGCGCAACGCGCCCGGCCCTTTCTCGGCTGGAGATCTGGCCGTGCAAACAGGCCGCGAGCTGCTGCTGCGCCAACCCTTTGAGGCCCCGCAGCTTAGCGAGGTCATTCTGGGTTGCGCCGCCCCCTCGCCCGATGAAACCAATATCGGCCGGGTACTGGGTCTGCGTCTGGGCACAGGTCACAAAGTGCCCGGCTGGACCGTGATGCGTAACTGCGCATCGGGCATGCAGGCCCTGGACTCCGGCGTTCAAGCCATTCAAACCGGACGCTCGGATTTGGTGTTGGCCGGTGGTGTAGACGCCCTGTCTCACGCCCCCATTCTGTTCAGCGACGAAATGGTGCGTTGGCTGGCCGTGTGGGGTAAAGCCCGCAGTGTGGGCGCGCGTATCAAAGCGCTGCGTGGCCTGCGCCTGTCCTACCTGAAACCCGTTATCGGCCTGCTCAAAGGGCTGACTGATCCCGTGGTCGGTTTATCCATGGGACAGACTGCTGAAAACCTGGCGCACGAATTCGGCATTACTCGTCAGGAAATGGACGAGTTTGCCGCGCGCAGCCACCGTTTGGCACTGCAAGCCCAACAAGAAAACGCCTTTGAAGAAATTGTGCCGCTTAGCGATCAGCGCGGTAATAACTACCCGCAAGATGACGGTGTGCGCGAAGACTCCACCCCGGAAAAGCTGGGCAAGCTGCGCCCCGTATTTGATCCCCCCTGGGGCAATATCACCGCGGGTAACAGCTCCCAGGTGACTGATGGTGCAGCCCTGCTGATTCTGGCCAGTGAGGCCGCAGTCAAAGAGCATCAACTCAAACCCATTGGCCGCATTGTGGATGCGCAATGGGCCGGTCTGGACCCCGCCACGATGGGCCTGGGCCCCGTGTTTGCCGCCACCCCTATTTTGGAACGCAACCGTCTGGCCTTAAATGGTCCGGACTTGTGGGAAATCAACGAGGCTTTTGCAGCACAGGTACTAGCATGTCGTGCTGCATGGGACGACCAGGAGTGGTGCCAAAAGCATCTGGGTCGTGATGCTTTGGGACTGCTGGATATGGACAAGCTCAATGTGGACGGCGGCGCTATTGCGATTGGCCACCCGGTGGGTGCCTCTGGTGCCCGGATTGTGCTGCATTGCTTGAATGCCCTGCGTCGTCGCAACTTGCGTCTGGGCATGGCCGCTATTTGTATTGGCGGCGGTCAAGGCGGCGCCATGCTGATCGAATCGCTGCAAGGAACTGAATCATGATGCCCGTCGCTAACTTGGATTTGCAAAATTTCACGCTATACACGGACGATCAGCAAATTAACTGGCTGAAGATCGATTGCGTGGGCAGTTCGGTCAACCGACTGTCCGCCACCGTGTTGCAAGAGCTGAATCAGGCTTTGGACTATCTAAGCAGCCATCAACCCAAAGCACTGATCATTTACTCCGGCAAGGCCGCCGGTTTTGTGGCTGGTGCGGATATTGATGAGTTCTCCGAGCACAACAACAACCCTGAAAAGGGCTTGGCACTGGTCACACGCGGCTGGACGGTGTTCAACAAGCTGGCCAAGCAAAGCTATCCCACCTTGGCCTTGGTGCAAGGTCACTGCCTGGGCGGTGGCCTGGAGCTGGCCCTGGCGTGCCGTTACTGCCTGGCCGTGGAGCAAGACGACACGCGTCTGGCTCTGCCTGAAGTGATGCTGGGTATTTTCCCCGGTTGGGGTGGCATGTTGCGTTTGCCTGAATATATAGGCCCCGCCGCAGCGATGGACTTGATGCTGAGCGGCAAAAGCGTGGATGCACGCAAAGCGGCCCGCCTGGGTATGGTCGATGCCTGCGTTCCTGCACGGCTGGCCAAGCAAGCCGCCGTCAAGCAGGTGCTCAGTGGCAAGAAGCCACGTCGCGCCAAAGGGCTGCCCCGTCTGATGAATACCAAGCTGCTACGCCCCCTGGTCGCGAATCAGGTACGCAAGCAACTGGCGAAACGCGATCCCTATCAGCACTATCAAGCACCCCGTGCGATTCTGGAGATCTGGGAAAAGCACAACGGCAATGCCTTGAAGGCACCCGAGCTGATTGAGCAAATAACCCGCTCCAACACCGCCGCTAATCTGCTGCGTGTGTTCCATCTGCAAGAACGCCTGAAAAGCGTGGGCAAGCATTCGTCCACTCAAGAGGTCAAACATATTCATGTGGTCGGTGCGGGCGTCATGGGGGGCGATATTGCCGCCGTATGCGCGCTGAAAGGCATGCGTGTGACTCTACAGGACCAGGACCGCAAACGTATTGCTCAGGCCCAGGGTCGTGCTGCCAAGCTGTTCCAACGCCGTCTGAAAGACCGCAGGCTGGTACAAGCCGCATTGGATCGATTGATCCCGGACCCGGACGGCCACGGTATCCCCTCGGCGGATCTGGTTCTGGAAGCCATCTTCGAGAACGCGGATGCCAAGCGCAGCCTGTACGCCAGCATTGAACCCAGCCTGAAACCGGGTGCTGTTCTGGCGACGAATACCTCCAGCCTGCCTCTATCCGAGCTCAGCTTGAATCTGATCAATCCCGAACGCCTGGTGGGCATTCACTTCTTCAATCCGGTGTCTCGCATGCCGCTGGTCGAGGTCGTGGAAAGCGAGCTCCTGTCCCCCGAGGTGCGCAGTGCCGCTTATGCCTTTGTGAACCAGATTGGCAAGCTGCCCCTGCCCGTCAAGGACAGCCCCGGCTTTCTGGTCAATGCGGTCCTGGCTCCCTACATGTTGGAAGCCATGCACTGCGTGGACGAAGGTCTGGACCCAGCAACGGTAGATAAAGCCATGGTGCAGTTCGGCATGCCCATGGGCCCGCTTGAATTGGCCGACACCGTGGGCCTGGATATTGCCCGTGATGCGGGTGCTCAACTAAGCCAGCAAGCTGCCATGCCAGCCTGCCTGAAAACCCACCTGGATCGTCAGGAACTGGGCCGTAAAACCGGCCAGGGTTTCTACACCTGGAAAGATGGCAAAGCCCAGAAACCTCCTGCAGGAACCGTCCCAAGCGGTCTGGCTGATCGTTTGATTAAACCCCTTATTGAACAGACCGAACATCAGGTCCGTATCGGTGTGGTGGAGAACGATGATCTGGCCGATGCCGGTGTAATTTTCGGTACCGGCTTTGCCCCATTCAGAGGGGGGCCTCTGCATTACAAAGCAACACAAAAACAACGGAATTAACCCAGATTGGCACAAATACCTATACGCCGATTGGCCTAGGTCATGCACCATAGAAAACAAACAGGTGTTTTAAAACCTGTCCCAAGCCTCTGTCAGACGTCGCACCTATACCTTGGAGAAGAGACATGAAAAAGATGGTTGTAGCTTTGCGTACCATTCCCGCCTTGCTGATTCCGCTGGGAATGAGCGTTGGTATGGGTCAAGCCCATGCGGCTGGTTTTAACTTGCTGGAACAAAATGCGAGCGGCCTGGGTAATGCCTATGCAGGCTCGGCCGCCATTGGTGACAATGCCAGCACGATCTACTTCAACCCGGCTGGCATGACCTTGCTGCCCGAGACAAACTTCTCGGCAGGTTTTAATGCGATTAAACCCACCTTCAAATTTTCCGATAAAGGCAGTACCGACCCCTTGGCTCTGACAGGTGGCGCCAGCCGTCCAGCCACTGGTGGCTCGGGTGGTGATGCGGGTAAAGTCGCTGCCGTTCCCAATATTTATCTGTCCCATCAGCTCTCCCCCAAATGGTGGGTAGGCCTGGGTATTGGCGTACCTTTTGGTCTGACAACCGAATATGACGAAGGCTGGGTGGGTCGTTACCACTCCGAAAAATTTGCCATTGAAACCATCAACGTCAACCCATCGGTGGCCTACAAGGTCAACGATCAGTTGTCCTTCGGCGTGGGTGTGAACTGGCTGCACATTGATGCGGACTACCGCCTGGCCACGCCTGTCGGCTATCACCCGGCGCTGGGCCCACTGGACATGGACACCCGCGTCAAGATGAAAGGCGACGCATGGGGCTGGAACGCAGGCTTGCTGTACCAGATCACCCCCAGCACCCGTTTGGGCGTGTCCTACCGCTCGCAAATCAAGGTCACGGCTGACGGCGATACCAAGCTGCGCAACCGCAACGTGCCTGCAGGCATTCCGGCTCCCAACATCAACTGGGATGCGGAAGCCACCATCAAGCTGCCTGACACCGCCATTGTCAGCTTGGTGCACGACCTGAACTCGCGCTGGCAGTTGCTGGCCGACGTGTCCTGGACTGGCTGGAGCAGCATCCCACGCCTGACCATTGAAAACAGCGGCCCCGGTGCCAAGGATTCCGGCCTGGAGCTGAAATTCAAGGACGCATGGCGCGTAGCCCTGGGCGCCAACTACCACTACAACGAACAGTGGACCTTCAAGGGTGGTGTGGCTTGGGACCAATCGCCCGTACGCGACAAGAACTACCGCCCAACCGCCCTGCCTGATAGCGACCGTTACTGGGTGTCCCTGGGTGCCCAATACCGTGCCAGCAAGAACGCCACCTGGGATATCGGCTACACCCACTTGTTCCTGAAAAACACAGACATGAACAACAACACAGACCTGAAAGGCCGTGGTCTGACTCGCGGTACCTACAAAAACAGTGGTGACATTCTGGGCGTGCAGTTCAGCTATCGCTTCTAAGGATGCACTATGGCCCGCAGTCGCCGCATGGAGCTGCTCGCACACCTGCCTCCAACATGGCGTGCGCGCTTTTTGCAGTTGGGCTTTAACTGGCACCCCGCCTTCCGGGCAACCGGAGGGCGGGTCCACAAAGTTTCAGCGAACTTGCAACACATCGTCGTACGCCTGCCATTGCGTCGTCGAACTCGAAACATCAATGGCTCTTTATTTGGCGGGTCCCTCTTTGCCATTACAGACGGCGTACACGCCACCATGCTGCTCGCTGGCTTGCAACGTCACGTCGTTGTCTGGGACAAAAATGCAGAGATCCAGTATCGCCGCCCGGGCTACCAGACTCTGTATGCCAACTTTCAAATCAATCCAGAAGAACTGGACGCAATACGAGGACAGCTAGACCAATACCACGAGGCCGAAGCCACATTTACCGTGCAGATCCAGGACCCTGAAGGCCAGATCTACACCACGGTAGAACGCACCATCTACATCGCCGACGCCCACTTCTACAAGCAGAAATCACAATCACGCTAATTTGCCGGAGGACCGCTTCATGTTTACCCCCCGCTGTGCCGCTCTGATTTTAAGTCTGTCCCTAGGGTTACCCGCCGCCCAGGCCGCTACTGTCGCAAATGTCACCGTCCCCGATACGGTCACCGTCGAGCAGCAAAGCCTGAAACTGAATGGAGCGGGCCTGCGCAAGAAAGTAGTTTTTGATGTGTACGTTGCCGCCCTTTACACCGCGTCGCCTTCGCAAGACGCGCAAGCCATTATCCAGTCCCCCGGACCACACCAGATACGCCTGGTTCTGAAACGCGACCTGGACGCCCAAACCCTGATCGATGCCCTGAAAGATGGCATTCACAGCAACCTGACTGATCCTGAAAAACAAGAACTGGATCCCGTCATCAAGCAATTTGAAGACCTGATGCGCCAGGTTGGCGAGGCCAAAGAAGGCGATATCGTGGTGCTGGACATGAACGCCCCCCAGGTCAAGATTCTGTTTAACGACAAGACGCTGGGCGAGCTTTCTCACCCTGATCTGACCGCTGCTTTGTTGAAAATCTGGTTAGGCAAGAAACCTGCCCAGGAATCGCTCAAAAAGGCCCTGCTGGGATTGTCTTGAACCTACACGCCTTGGAGCGCTTCATGGATAAAGTCTGGCTGCAGAACTACCCCACCGGTATTCCTGCCACTATCGAAGATCAGGCCCAGCAGTACTCGTCCTTGCTGGATGTATTTGAACAAAGCTGCAAAGAATTCGACCAACGCACTGCCTATATCAGCATGGGCAAAGGCATGAGCTACCGCGAGCTATCGGACAATGCCTTGGCCCTGGCCAGTTGGCTGCAAACTGCCGGTGTGAAAAAAGGCGACCGCGTCGCCCTGATGATGCCCAATATGCTGCAGTACCCCATCAGCCTGTATGGGGTGCTGCGCAGTGGGGCCACCATTATCAATACCAACCCACTGTATACCGCTCGTGAACTGCGCCACCAACTGCAGGACAGCGGCGCAGAAACCATCATCATTGCTGAAAACTTTGCGCATGTACTGCAGGAAATTCTGCATGAGACGCCCATCAAGCGGGTCATTGTGACCAGTGTGGGTGATTGCCTGGGCAGCTTTAAAGGATGGCTGGTCAATCAAGTGGTACGCCACGTTAAAAAAGGTGTGCCTGCCTGGTCCTTGCCCGGTGCCATCCCCTTTAAAACTGTGTTGGCAAAGGGCCGTACCCGCCCCCCAAGCCCCGTCACCCTGACGCACGATGACATCGCTTGCCTGCAATACACAGGCGGTACCACCGGGGTCGCCAAAGGCGCCGTCCTGACACATGGCAACCTGGTCTCCAACCTGAGTCAGGCATTGTCCTGGATTCGTCCTTATCTGAAAGAAGGCCAGATCGACTGCGTTGTCACCGCCCTGCCGCTCTACCATATCTTCGCATTCACCGCGAACCTGCTGGTGTTCCTGCGCTTGGGAGCGGAAAACCTGCTGATCATCAATGCACGCGATATTCCGTCCATGATCAAGGACATGTCCAAGCTGCGTTTTACCGCCATTACCGGGGTGAATACGCTGTTCAATGCCATGCTCAATAATGCCGAGTTTCGCAAGCTGGACTTCTCCTCGCTGCGCTTTACCTTGGGCGGGGGCATGGCGGTTCAGGAAGTGGTCGCCAAGCGCTGGCTGGAAGCAACGGGCAAACCCCTGGCCCAGGCCTATGGTCTGACTGAAACCTCGCCTGCCGCCACCATCAACCCGCTGGATAAGAAAGAGTTCACCGGTTCGATTGGCCTGCCCGTGCCATCCACTGACATCCGCATACGCGACGAAAACCAGAACGATCTGCCCCTGGGCGAAACGGGCGAGCTGTGCATTCGCGGGCCTCAAGTCACCCCCGGTTACTGGCAACGTCCCGATGAAACCGCCAAGGTCTTTGACCGTGACGGCTTTTTACGAACGGGCGATATTGGCTATATGGACGAGCACGGTTATGTGTTCCTGCTGGATCGCAAAAAAGACATGATTCTGGTCTCGGGCTTTAACGTCTACCCCAATGAGGTGGAAGCCGTAGCCGCGCAGCACCCCGATATTGTCGAAGCCGCCGCCGTCGGTGTCCCTGATGAAAAAGCAGGCGAAGTCGTCAAGCTCTATGTGATCAGCCGTAATCCTGATCTGACTGAAAAAGACGTTATTGCCTTCTGCCGCAAGAATCTGACCGGCTACAAATGCCCGCGCATTGTGGAATTCCGCGACGATTTGCCTCGTACCAACGTAGGCAAAATCCTGCGCCGCGAGCTGCGTCCATAACAGATATTCAGCACGCGCTTAGACCAAGAAGAAAGGGGCTTATGCCCCTTTTTCATTAACCGGAGGATTCATAAACAAATAAGAATCAGATCGTTCGTAGCCCTGATACCGCTCTTTAGAATGGGACAAACTATTTATATAAGCGAGTGTCAGAATGCACGCCCTGTCCCGCCTTTCGGACGCAAATCGCACGGCGATTGCCCAAATTACCGACGAGCTTGATCCGCTGTCCCTGAACTGGCTGTCCGGCTACCTCGCGGGTGTCGCCCAAGTGCGCCACACCGGCCTCCCGGCTCAAGTGCCGGGTTCTCCTGAACTGTCTTTGGTGCCTGCCGCTACAGCGCCCGCCCAACGACCCGCCACGATTATTTTTGGCAGCCAAACGGGCAATGCCCAACGCGTCGCCGAGGCCTTTGCCCAACGCTGCGAAGCCGCCGGAATCCCTGTGCGCCTGCTGCGCGCTGATCGCTACCCCACACGCGAACTGAAAGACGAACGTCTGCTCTATGTCGTTATCAGCACCCAGGGCGAAGGTGACCCACCGGATGACTCCATTGCCTTTTTCGAGTTCCTGTCTGGTGCCCGCGCCCCAAAACTGCCAGAACTGAAGTTCGGTGTGCTGGGTCTGGGTGATTCCAGCTATCCCCTGTTCTGTGGGATCGCAGAAAAGATTGATCAACGTCTGCTGGCTCTGGGTGCAGAACGCATTCTGGACGCAGGCCTGGCCGATCTGGATATTGATACCGTCGCCGCCCCCTGGCAGGACAAGGCCTTTGGTTTTCTGGAAACCGATCACCAAGCCCACGCCGCAGCCGCCATTCCTGCCGCTCAGACCAGCAATGTCACTGTGCTGGAAACACAGGCCCGCAGCAGCTTTACGCGTGACAATCCGTTCCAGGCCACGGTCCTGCAAAGCCAGAACATTACGGGCCGTGACAGCACCCGCGATATCTTTCACTACGAATTGTCTCTGGAAGGCAGCGGCCTGAAATACCAACCGGGTGATGCCTTGGGTGTATGGCCGACCCAGAACGCCACACTGGTCGAAGCCGTTATCCAGACCTTGAAACTGGACCCGCAAGAAGTCGTCACCATTCAGGACAAATCGCACACGCTGCAAGAATGGCTGAGCCACTACCGTGAGCTGACCCAGCTAACCAAACCTTTCCTGGTGGAACTGGCCAAGCGCAATAGCGATGCAACCTTGCAAACTGCTGTTGGCACAGAGGGTTTGAGCACCCTGCAAGAGCTCCTGAAAACGCATCAGGTTCTGGATGTCCTGCAACGCTTCCCTGCCACCTGGAGCGCGACTGAACTGGTGCAGTCTCTGCGACCTTTGGCACCACGCATGTACTCCATCGCCTCCAGTCAGTCCGAGGTGGACGAAGAAGTACACCTGACCGTGGCCAATGTGCATTACGAATTCAATGAACAGGATCGTTGGGGCGTGGCCTCCGACTATCTGGCACGCCTGAATGAAGGCGATACCGTGCCTGTCTTTATTGATCCCAATACCCGTTTCCGCCTGCCTGAAGATACCAGCCGTGACGTGATCATGATTGGTCCAGGCACTGGCGTTGCCCCGTTCCGCGCCTTTGTTCAGGAACGCAGCATCCAGGGTGGTGAAGGCCGCAACTGGCTGTTCTTTGGCAACCCCCACTTTCACTCCGATTTCCTCTACCAGACCGAATGGCAACGCGCCTTGCAAGACGGTCAGTTGCAGCACCTGGATCTGGCCTTCTCACGCGATCAGGAAAACAAAGTCTACGTTCAACATCGACTGCTGGAAAAAGCCGCCGATGTCTACGCCTGGATTCAGGGTGGTGCCCACATCTATGTGTGTGGTGATGCCAACCAGATGGCCAAAGACGTGCACCAGACCCTGCAAGAGATTGCCCGCAAAGAAGGCGGACTGGACGCGGACCAGGCACGTAGCTGGTTGGAAGAACTCTCGGCGCAGGGCCGTTACGCCCGCGACGTTTACTGAGAAGCAAGGACATGACAACAAAGAAAATTGCCGCTATCGAGCAAGTCAAAATTGATAGCCGCTACCTGCGCGGTGGCATTACCGAGGGTCTGGCTGACCCGATTACGGGTGCCATCAGCGAAGACGATAACAAGCTGCTGAAATTTCACGGCAGCTATCAGCAAGATGATCGCGACCAACGTGAAGAGCGACGCAAGCAAAAACTGGAGCCCGCATTCAGCTTCATGATTCGCGCCCGCTTGCCCGGCGGCGTAGTCACACCGGCCCAATGGCTGGCCTTTGACCAAATTGCCTGTGAATGGGCCCAGTTTGGCCTGCGCATCACCACCCGTCAGACCTTTCAATGGCATGGCGTGCGCAAGCCTTTTTTAAAACCCACACTGCAAGCCATTAACAACGCCATGTCCACGACACTGGCTACTTGCGGCGACGTGAACCGTCAGGTGGTCAGCGCCACCAATCCCTTGCTGTCCGAGCAACATGGTCTGGTTCAGGAGTGGGCCGACAAGATTTCCGAAGCCTTCCTGCCCAAGACCCGCGCCTATGCCGAGATCTGGCTGGATGGCAAAAAAGTCGAAGACGCTATTGATGGCGAGGACTTTGAACCGCTGTACGGCAAGACCTATCTGCCCCGCAAATTCAAGATTGGCATTGCCGTGCCTCCCTTGAATGATGTGGACGTGTTTGCGCAGGACATCGGCCTGATCGCGATCATCGAAAACAATCAGCTACAAGGCTTTAACGTCGCCATTGGCGGCGGCATGGGTGCCACACATGGCGATGACACCACCTACCCACGACTGGGCAGCGTGATCGGCTTTGTACGTCCCGAGCAATTGCTGGCCGTTTGCGAAGCCGTCATCACCACACAACGTGACCACGGCAACCGCGACGAACGCCGTCATGCCCGCCTGAAATACACCGTGGATAAGCTGGGTGCCGACTGGTTCCTGGAAGAAGTGCAAAACCGTAGTGGTCAAACCCTGGAGCCTTCGCGCCCCTACCATTTTGACCACAATGGCGACCGCTTCGGCTGGACCCAGGGCAGCAATGGCCGCTGGCACCTGAGCCTGCGTATCGATTCGGGCCGCATCATGGATACCGAAGTCGGTCCCTGGCTGACGGGTATGCGTGAGATTGCCAAGATTCACCAAGGACAATTCCGCCTGACCTGCAACCAGAACCTGATCATTGCCGATGTGCCTGAAGAAGATAAGACCAAGATCGACAAGCTGGTAGCAGACCACAAGCTGGATGTGTACCAGACACAAAGCGGCATACGCAGCAGCACGATTGCCTGTGTTTCTCTGCCCACCTGCGGCCTGGCCATGGCGGAAAGCGAACGCTACGCCCCCATCCTGCTGCCCAAGCTGGAAACCTTGCTGGACAAGTATCAACTGCGTGATGAGCGTATTGTGCTGCGTATTTCCGGCT
Organism: Alcaligenes parafaecalis; assembly: GCF_026344135.1. Lineage (NCBI taxonomy): Bacteria > Pseudomonadati > Pseudomonadota > Betaproteobacteria > Burkholderiales > Alcaligenaceae > Alcaligenes > Alcaligenes parafaecalis. The sequence goes on from NZ_JAPKNA010000008.1 coordinate 25,114, forward strand.
GCCCCAATGGCTGCGCCCGTCCTTATCTGGGTGAAATTGCCCTGGTGGGCCGTGCGCTGGGTCGCTACGACTTGCGTTTGGGCGCGAACTTCAGCGGCGAACGCCTGAACGTGATCTATCGCCAGAATATTGCCGAGCCTGAAATTCTGAGCATTCTGGATGAGCTCTTTGGCCGCTTTGCTGCCGAGCGTCTGGAAGGCGAACACTTTGGGGATTTCCTGGTTCGTGCTGGCGTGGTTGCCGAGCCTTCAAGCCGCTTGATTCCTCTGGTTTTACAACCGGCCTGACTATGAATCTCTTTCCCTTATTCGCCAATTTGAAACAGCGCGCGGTGCTGGTGATCGGCGGTGGAGAAATCGCCGAACGCAAAGTGCGTCTGGTACTGGCTGCCGGGGCCCAAGTGACGCTGGTCGCCCCCTATGTAGTGGACAGTCTGGAAGAGCTGGCCCGGCAAGGACGCATCACCCTGATTCGGGAGCGCTATCAGGCCCAGCATCTGCAAGGAGCCTGGCTGATTATTGCGGCTACGGACAAACGGGATGTGAACCAGGTCATCGCCCAGGATGCACAAGAGGCCCGCATCCTGGTCAATGTGGTGGATGATCCTGAGTTGTCCAGTTTCCAGGTGCCCGCCATTGTGGACCGCTCTCCGCTGATTATTGCCATATCCTCTGCCGGGTCGGCCCCCATGTTGGCACGGCGAGTACGGGAGCAATTGGAAACCATGTTGGACCATAGCTTGGGCGCGATTAGCCGCTTGGCGCAGGAGTACCGCAGTGCCATCCGCCGCGCCCGCCCTGAGCTGGGTGCCCGTCGACGGTTTTACGATTGGCTGCTAGATGGCCCAGTCGGCGCTGCACTACGCAGTCATCAAACAGAACAAGCCCGCCTAAGCCTGGAAAACGCGCTGCAACAGCCTGAATCGCCCCGTGCCACACAAGGCCGTGTGATTCTGGTGGGAGCCGGTCCGGGCGATCCTGGCCTGCTGACACTGCATGCTTTGCGCGCCCTGAACCGTGCCGATGTGATTCTGTACGACCGGCTGGTTTCCGACCAGGTCATGGAACTGGCCCGCCGTGATGCCCACCGCATTTTTGTCGGCAAGCAATTGGGCGAGGACCATCACCAGACTCAAAACCGCATTCATCAACTGATGATCGAACATGCTCGCGCAGGCCAAACCGTGGTTCGTCTGAAAGGTGGCGATGGCTTTATTTTTGGCCGGGGCGGTGAAGAGCTGGAATATCTGGCTGAACACGGTGTCGCATTTGAGGTGGTGCCCGGCATCACTGCGGCTATCGCATGTGCAGCCTATAGCGGTATTCCCCTGACACACCGTGATCACGCCCAGTCCGTGCAGTTCGTAACGGCACATCGCAAAAGCGGTCACGGTATTGAGGACTGGAATCCGCTGCTGGATACCAGCCAGACGGTCGCCGTCTACATGGGCTTGCAACAAATTCTGGGCTTTAGCCATGAGCTGGTACAGCGTGGCCGTAGTGCCACTACGCCCTGCGCCTTGATTGAAAATGGCTCGCGCCCTGAACAGCGCACCTTGCTGTCCACACTGGAAAATATTGCCCAGGATGCACAACAACATCAGTTTGCCAGCCCCTGCATTTTGGTGATTGGCCAGGTCGCCACTTTGGGCACTACCTTGTCCTGGTATGGCGAGCTGATTGATCAGCTAAGTCCACGTGTAGCGATTACGCAGGACGCGGATAATACCTTGGTCGCTGCCTGAAGACAGTCATCAAGGCAGGGCTAGAGTCCCTGCTTTGCACGACACTCCAACCAGTACGGCAGTAGCGTCCTTAAATACTGCGTCAAGCTGAATCTAAAAAGGCCCTCAACATCTAATCATGTTGAGGGCCTTTTTTATCTTCTGCAGCTTCTGAAAAAGCCACTAAGCACAAGGTAAAACTGTCGGCGTCTATAAGAGCAAAATAGACAACGACAGGTGGCATGATGATTCTCTGTCACTTATTTTTCCCAAAGACAAAAAACAGCCACAGCCTGTCACCCGCCTGCCCCAAAAGGCTACTTATCTAACGCTGTCCAAAAGCCGCAAACAAGGCTCGCAAAGCACTATCCAGCAAGTAACCAATCAGGCCAATCAAAACAATCACCGCCATCAGTTCGGAATACGCCATGCGATCACGTGTATCCAGAATCAAATAACCCAAACCGGCTGATACGCCCAGCATTTCGCAAGGCACCAGCACAATCCACAAGACACCTATAGCCAATCGGCTACCTGTCAGCACCGAGCCGACAATGCCGGGCAAAATCAGATACAGCAGTGTTTCCAGTTTGGTGGCTGCCAGACTACGGCCAAGCATCAACCAACGCGGATTCAAATGACGTACGCCCGAAGCAGTATTGAGCAATACAGGCCAGACACCGGCTACACCCAGCAGAAAATAAATCGGCGCGTCCCCAATCCCGAAGGCCATGACGGCAATAGGCATCCAGGACAGGGGCGAAATCATGCGAAGGAACTGGAACAAGGGTGTCAATGCGGCATGAGCACGGGCTGACAAGCCCAGTAGCAAACCGGCGGGCACGCCGACACCCAATGAAATCGCCAGCCCCACAAAAATGCGCTGCAAACTGGCGCCTACGTGCATCCAGGTCTCCGACCAGCCCAGTATCTCCAGCAAGCTATGACACGCAGCGGCAGGCCCGAACTGTTGCATCAAAGGGCTGCTGGACCAGGCTGTGGCCAGATACCACAGCACGACTCCTGCCAACAAACCACCCAGCCCCCATAGGGTGCTGGCAATCCAGGCATTCATTTTGGGACGTGGTAAAGACGCCGCCGATCGCGAATCGGACTGCGTCAATGACGTCACACTGGTGGAAGAAGCAGACGCACTCAAACTCATACAACAATGCTCTCGTTGCGGGTGTACTGCTCTGCCAGACCAAACTGCGCCAGACCACCCTGTTTTTCCAGAGCTGCACGTACAAAGCGATCATCCACCAAATCACTGGCTACGTGTTGCGGGGACAAACCTTCCAGAAAACCACGCTCTCCCTGAATCAGGGTCCCTTGCAACATCTGCACCAAGGACTCGGTATAGCTGGGGAAAGGATAAGGCTGGAAATCGATACGTTGATCGTCCCAATCCGGGTGACGAATCACACCCGACTTCACGTATTGAGCACGATCTGCCGGATCTGGAGACAGCACTTTCAAGAGGTTCTCCTGGGTATGCGGGGTATAGCGATTTCCACCTTCACGCGACAGGATTTTGGCTGCCTCAGCACGGTTACTCCGTATCCAGATCTGCGCCTTGACCAGGCCATCCACAACAGCTTGTGACCACTGGGGACGTGTCTGCAAATCCTGCTCATGCATAAAGGCCACGCAACAGGCGTGATCACGCCAGACATCGCCGGTAAAGCGCAGGATACGGCCCATGCCTTGCGTTTCAGCCAAGGCATTGAACGGTTCAGCCACGGTAAAACCGGCAATTCGCCCCGATGCCAAAGCGGGGGGCATATCAGCAGGTGCCATCACCACCAGATTGACCTCGTTGGGAGCCAGCGCACCGGAATTTTTCACCACCGGCGTCAGGCCATGCGCTTTGAGCACATGCTGCAAGACCACGTTATGGATGGAGTACCAGAAAGGAATGGCCACTGTCTGCCCACCTAACTGCTCGGCAGAGCTGATGTTCTGGGCCACAGTGATTGCAGAGCCGCTCATATGATTCCAGGCGACCACTTTTGCAGGCACTTTGCTGCCATAACGCGCCCACACCGTCATGGGCGAGAGCAAGTGCACCAGGTTGACCTGACCTGAAATAAAGGCCTCGATCAACTGGGCCCAACTACGCACCATCACAGGCTTTTCAACCGCAATGCCTGCTTCTTCAAAGTATCCATTGTGATGCGCTACCAGCATGGCGGTGGCATCGGTGATGGGCAAATAACCAATACGCAAGGGCGCATTCGACTCGCTTTGTGCACGGGCAGCCCCTTGGGCCAGCAAAGGTGCAGCGCCCGCAACGGTCAGCAGGGACGCCAGTTTCAGCAAGTCACGACGGGTACGGGACGTAGGAGATTCAATCATGAAGTGCACCTTACAAAACAGAAGCGTGAACCGCCTGGGAGAGGCTTTGCTCCAGGCTGGCCACAATTTCCAGGCGTATGGCCTGAAGCCAGTTGTCCAAATGAGATCGGGGATGTGCCGGGCAGCTCCACTCACGCTGCAAACCGGCAGGACGGCCACCTAAGAGCAGGACCCGATCGGCCAGCAAGAGGGCTTCATCAATGTCGTGTGTGACCAGCACAATGGCGCAGCCGGTCTGGTCGCGTATCGACAGAATCAGCTCCTGCATCTGACGACGGGTTACTTCGTCCAGCGCACCAAAAGGCTCATCCATCAACAAGACTTGTGGACGTCGAGCCAGACAACGCGCAATGGCGACACGCTGTGCCATACCGCCCGATAAGGCACCAGGACGCTGATGACGGCTTTCATATAGTCCAACCTGGCGCAGCGCCTGTTCAACTCGCAGGCGACGCTCAGCGGCGGATACGGTGGGTTGTCGCGCAAAGCCCAGGCCAAAGCCGGTATTGGCCTGCACATTCAGCCAGGGCAGGAGAATGGCCTCCTGAAACGCCATCGCCAAAGCAGGATGAACTCCGCGCACGGCTTGCCCCAGGAAAGAAACCTCACCCAGTGTGGGAGTCTGCAAACCGGCCAGGACTCGCAACAAGGAGGACTTGCCAACTCCACTAGGCCCCAGCAACGCCACGATCTCGCCTGCGCGTACGTTCAAGTCCAGGTTCTGCAAGATAGTCTGGCCACCATAGGCCAGACTGATGCCCTTCGCGGCTAAAAGCCCGACCCCTTCCGAATAAAGATAAGAGGGGGCGGTAAGACTCATGGCGCATCCTGCCCAAGTTCGGCCTTCAACTGCGCCACGGTGGGCGAAATCAAAGGCACCAGCATGGCTTCGCGATAGCGACGCAGCAGTTGGGGATGTTTACCTTGCATATAGGTCGCACCACCAATGGCTGAGCTTTCCAGAGCTACGGCTTGCGAGGCCAGACTGCTGAGCTCAATGCGGACCTTGAACAGATCCGGAGGGGTAGCCGAACCGGGTTTGCGTACGGCATCCACCAGCACATTCGAGAGTTCCTGCACGCGATCCAGCAAGCGGCGCGCGGGCTGTTCCTGCACCCACTGGCAGCGTGGCGCCTCCAGCACTTGCTTCAAAGAACGTCGTGCCAAACCCATCGTCATGCCGCATTGCAGCGCCATGAAACGGGGGCGCACCGCGCGTACGAAGTGGCCCGCCTCGGGATGCAGCAGACGCTCTTTGCCCAAACGCACGGCATTGAAGGTCAAGGCCGCGGTATTGCTGCCACGCAGCCCAACCAAATCCAGATCTTCCGAGCGCTCCAGACCTTGGTCACCCAACTCTGCTACCCAAATACCTGCCTGCTGTTCAGGCATGGCGGCCACAATGGCCACCAGACATTTCCCGGGGCGCAGATTGGTGATCCAGGGCAAGCGACCTTGAAACTGCCACTGCCCTTGCTCGGGCTGTGCGCGCACTTGCAGCTCTTCAATGCCACCCAAAAACTTGATGGCATTAGACAGGCCCGTCGCACCAGCAATGCTGCCATCCAGCAAACCGGGCAAATAGCGCTCGCGCATAGCTGGATCCTGCACATCGCGCAGGTATTCAATGAACGTACGCTGGCTCCACAGGACAAAGCCTGCCGTCAGGGAGTGCTCGGCCACCTCCACAATGGACTGAACCGCATCACCAAAGTCTGAAAAGTCCGCTTTCAAGCCCAGACTTAACAAACCATCCTGCGCCAGACGTGGCAGCAAGGCCTGCGACTGGGAGGCATCGCTATCCAGGCACAGAGCATGCTCTTCCAGCCACTGGGCCAGGCCGGGCGACAAAACAGGCTGTTCTGAGACCAGCACAGCCCGTTCAGACTGCGTTAAGACGCTTCCCATGCGTAGGCCTCCAACTGGCTATTAAGCGGTGTACGGGCCAGATTATTGGCAAAGTTGCAGATAGTCGCCAAGCCAATACCGGTAATCACTTCCAGTGCTTGTTGATCGCCATAACCAGCGGCACGGAAATCCGCCAAGGCCTGGTCAGACACTTGACCACGGGTATCAATCACGGCGCGGCTGAACAAGGCCAAAGCCTGCAGGCGTTCGTCATTGATCTGGTCAAAGCCACGAGCACGCAAGGCGGCCAGGATTTCGGGGTCCAGCTTGGCTTTATTAGTCGCAATGGCCGTATGGCCTGCCACGCAGAAACGGCAACCATGAGTGGTCCCAGCCACCAGTTGCACCACCTCGCGCTCGATCAGCGACAGGCTGGCCGTGGCGTTCAAGGCGGACATATCCTGATAGGCTTGCAAGGCAACCGGGGCATTGGCCAAAATAGCCAGCAAATTGGACAAAAAGCCGCTACCACGCACCGCTTTTTCAAGGGCGGGTTTGACCGCGTCAGGAGCGGAGTCCACAGTATGCAAAGTTAGGCGGGTCATGATCGCGTCAATTCCTTAGTTAATCCGAGAAGGTTTTATTGTCGATCGACTGGTGCCTTATCTCCATGTGCGAACATAGCGGTATTCCTATTAAAAATATCCACGAAAAGAAATAAGCATATTTTCCACATGAGCGACTCTGCCTTTCCTGACGGCCATTGCGCCATCGACTCCAAGGACACGGGACACCCTGTGGAGGAATTGTTGTTGTCCGGGCTGGAGATCTCGGCCAGCCTGTTTCACTTGGGCCAATACTGCAATCAATGGGAAAGCAGCCTGCACGGGCATCAACGGGCAGGCTTTCATGTGGTCTTGCATGGACCATGCTGGCTGCATATTCAACATCAGGAAGCCCTGGCCCTGCAGGCAGGCGATGCGGTGTTCTTTTTAAGGGACGTACCCCATCGTTTAAGCTCATCACCCACACCACCCGACTGGAATGCGGCGATGCGCCGTCAAACCATGCAAAGCCTGGAGCCCAATGTGGCACACAGCACGGGGCTGCTCTGTGGCTTTCTGGATCTGGGCCGTGGCTTGAGTGAGCTGCTACTGGCAACCGTGCCAGATGTCTTGCTGATTGATGGCTCGCAGGCTGATGCCGATTCCGGGCGGCCGTTGCTGGATTTGATTCAGGCGGAAATGGGACGTCAGCCGCAGGCTAACTCCAGCTTGCTGGAAAAGTTGGTGGAGCTTTTATTGTTCTATACCTTGCGCCAGCAAATCGGCCAATCACCCGCAGAAGGCGCTCTGCCAGCGGGCCTGATTCATCTGGCCAGCGACCCTGCTTTCGGTGGTTTGATCGAACAACTGCTGCGCGAACCGGCCAAAGCGTGGTCGGTGGACGACATGGCCGCCTATCTGAACATGTCCCGCGCCGCCTTTCATCGTCGTTTTACCCTACTCTGCGGGATGGCTCCGGCCCAGGTGCTGCTGCAGCTGCGCATGCAACTGGCCAAACGCCAACTGGAGCAGGGCCTGACCATGGAACAGATTGCCGAACGTATCGGCTATAGCTCGGCAGCCGCCTTTAGCGCAGCATTCAGGCGTAGTGCCGGCGTCAGCCCGGCACAGTGGCGCAAGCAACAGCCATAGCAATACGTTTGCCCATAAAAAAACCCCCAAGCTGTAAACAGATTGGGGGTTTTTATCAGAGCCAAGCCTGAGCCTGGCATCTGAGCAAGCGTTTAGATCACGCGGGCTGCTTCGATCAGACGCACAACAGTCCAGGACTTGCTGCGGCTGATAGGACGGCCTTCGGTAATCTCAACGGTATCGCCTTCGTTGTACTGGTTGGTCTCGTCGTGCGCTTTGTATTTATTGGAGCGGACGATGATCTTGCCATACAAAGGATGTTTAACGCGGCGTTCAACCAGAACGACGACAGTTTTGTCCATCTTGTTGCTGACAACTTGACCAATCAGGGTACGTTGACGTTTTGCGGTAGTTTGAGTTTCGCTCATCTTACTTTCCTGCGGTCTCAGCCATGACGGTACGGACGCGAGCGATGTCGCGACGTACTTTGCCCAGTTGGCTGGTGTTGGAAAGCTGTTGAGTAGCACGCTGCATGCGCAGGTTAAATTGTGCTTTCAACAGGCTCTCGAGCTCTTTTTGGAGCTCGGCGGCATCTTTAGTACGGAGTTCGCTGGCTTTCATGACGTCTCCTTAAGCACCGATCTGACGCGTTACGAACGTCGTCGAGATAGGAAGCTTGGCAGCGGCCAGACGGAATGCTTCACGTGCCAGCTCTTCGCTAACACCTTCCATTTCGTACAGGACTTTGCCTGGTTGAATCTCAGCGACCCAGAACTCTGGATTACCTTTACCGTTACCCATACGAACTTCAGCAGGTTTCTGCGAAATTGGCTTATCGGGGAAGATACGGATCCAGATGCGGCCACCACGTTTGATGTGACGGTTAATTGCACGACGTGCTGCTTCGATCTGGCGAGCAGTCAGACGGCCACGGTCAGTGGCTTTCAGACCAAATTCGCCAAACGAAACTTGCGCACCGCGAGTTGCCAGACCGGTGTTACGGCCTTTGTGCTCTTTGCGGTACTTTCTGCGAGAAGGTTGCAGCATGTTTTATTCTCCTTCGGACGGAGCAGACGCCGCGTCTTTACGAGGACCGCGACCACGACCACCTGGACGGCGGTTTTCAGGACGGTCACCACGTGGACGACGTGGGCGGCGCTCTTCAGGGGCTACGGTGTCAACAGGCATTTCGCCGTTAGGCAGCATGTCGCCCTTGTAGACCCAGACCTTGATACCGATGATCCCGTACGTCGTGTGCGCTTCGGAAGTGCCGTAATCGATGTTAGCGCGCAGGGTGTGCAGAGGCACACGGCCTTCGCGGTACCATTCGGTACGAGCGATTTCGATGCCGTTCAAGCGACCCGAGCTCATGATCTTGATGCCTTGGGCACCCAGACGCATGGCGTTTTGCATGGAACGCTTCATCGCACGACGGAACATGATGCGTTTTTCCAATTGCTGAGCAATGGAGTCGGCGATCAGTTGAGCGTCAGTTTCAGGTTTGCGAATTTCTTCGATGTTAACGTGCACTGGCACGCCCAACAGACGCTGCAGGTCAGCCTTCAGGCTTTCGATGTCCTCGCCGCGCTTGCCGATCACTACACCAGGACGAGCCGAGTAAATAGTGATGCGAGCATTTTTGGCAGGACGCTCGATGACCACACGGCCAACGGAGGCGCTTTTCAGCTTGCGTTTCAGGTATTCGCGCACACGGATGTCGTCAGCCAACATCGTACCGAACTCAGCACCGTCAGCGTACCAACGCGAGCTCCAGTTACGGTTAACAGCCAGGCGGAACCCAATTGGGTGGATTTTCTGTCCCATTGTGACTCCTTAAGCGCCGACTTTGACCACAATGTGGCAAGTCTGCTTCTCAATACGGTTACCGCGGCCTTTGGCTCGTGCAGAAAAACGCTTCAACGACTGAGCCTTGTCCACGTAAATGGAGGTGACTTTCAGTTCGTCGATGTCGGCGCCGTCATTGTGCTCAGCGTTGGCAATAGCCGATTCCAGAGCTTTCTTGATGATGCCAGCGGCTTTCTTGGGAGTGAAAGTCAGCGTATTCAGAGCGTGAGCGACGGACTTGCCGCGGACCATGTCCGCAACCAGACGTGCTTTTTGCGCCGAAATATGGACTCCACGAATAATTGCTGTAGTTTCCATCACTTATCTCCGGGCCTTTTTGTCCGCAGCGTGACCCTTGAACGTACGGGTCAAAGCGAACTCGCCGAGCTTGTGGCCAACCATGTTCTCGTTGATGTAAACGGGAATGTGTTGACGGCCATTGTGAACGGCAATCGTCAGCCCAATGAACTCGGGCAGGATGGTAGAGCGGCGCGACCAGGTTTTGATTGGTCGCTTGTCGTTACCCACAACGGCTGCATCAACCTTTTTGATCAGGTGAGCATCAACGAATGGGCCTTTTTTGATCGAACGTGACATAGTGTTCGCCCCTTACTTGCGCTTACGGCGCGAAACAATCATGTTGTCTGTGCGCTTGTTACGACGGGTGCGGTAGCCCTTTGCAGGAGTACCCCATGGGCTGACTGGCTCACGGCCTTCACCCGTACGACCTTCACCACCACCGTGCGGGTGATCGACTGGGTTCATCGCCACACCGCGAACGGTTGGGCGAATACCACGCCAGCGAACAGCACCGGCTTTACCGATTTGACGCAGGCTGTGATCGTGGTTGCTGACTTCGCCAATCGTGGCGCGGCAGTCGATGTGAATGCGGCGAACTTCACCGGAACGCAGACGCACTTGAGCGTACGTGCCTTCACGAGCCAGCAACACAGCGGAACCACCAGCGGAACGAGCGATTTGAGCACCCTTACCAGGCAGCATCTCGATGCAGTGAATGGTTTGACCCACAGGAATGTTGCGGATAGGCAATGTGTTGCCGGAACGGATTGGAGCTTCCGCGCCAGAGAACACCGTTGCACCCACTTCCAGACCACGAGGGGCGATGATGTAACGACGCTCGCCGTCTGCGTAGCACACCAATGCGATGTGAGCGCTGCGGTTAGGGTCGTATTCCAGACGTTCTACTTTCGCAGGAATACCGTCCTTGTTGCGACGGAAGTCGACAATACGGTAGTGCTGCTTGTGACCGCCGCCACGGTGACGAACCGTGATGTGGCCGTTGTTGTTACGGCCAGCAGTACTGGATTTCTTTTCCAGCAAAGCCGCGTGAGGAGCGCCTTTGTGCAGTTCAGGGTGAACTACTTTGATCATGCCACGGCGACCTGGCGACGTTGGTTTTACTTTTACCAATGCCATATTAGTTCACCTCAGAAAAGTCGAGTTCCTGACCGGGCTTGAGCGAGACATATGCCTTGCGCACACTGCGGCGGCGACCCATGAAACGGCCAAAGCGCTTTTCTTTGCCCTTCTGATTGAGCACCTGCACCGACTCAACTTCTACTTTGAACAGCAGTTCAATAGCAGCTTTGATTTCAGGCTTGGTAGCATCAGGAGCGACGCGGAAAGCGATTTGCTGATTTTTTTCGGCAACGTACGTGGCTTTTTCAGTCACGACAGGTGCCAGAATGACTTGCAATAGACGTTCGGCGTTCATCCCAACATCTCCTCAAACTGAGCGACAGCCGCTTTGGTGACCAACACTTTTTTGTAGTGGATCAGGGACAGCGGGTCAGCGTAGCGTGGCTCAACCACAGCAACGTGAGGCAGGTTACGCGTAGCCAAGTACACGTTCTCGTCCAGCGCGTCGGTGATGATCAGCACGGATTCCAGGCCCAGGTCTTTCAGCTTGTTGGCTGCCAGACGGGTCTTGGGTGCTTCCAGAGTGAAGGAATCAACAACCAACAGACGCTCGTCACGGACCAACTGAGACAGAATCGCGCTGATACCGGCGCGGTACATCTTCTTGTTGACCTTGTGCGTGTAGTTTTCTTCACCGGTGTTGGGGAATGCACGACCGCCTCCACGCCACACGGGCGAGGATGTCATACCAGCACGAGCGCGGCCGGTGCCTTTCTGGCGCCATGGCTTCTTGGTGCTGTGGTTGACTTCGGCACGAGTCAATTGCTTGCTGTTACCGCTGCGAGCATTGGACTGGTATGCAACAACGATCTGGTGAACCAGGGCTTCGTTGAATTCACGACCGAAAACGGTTTCGTTGGCCTGCAATGTGGATGCAGCTTGGCCTTGTTCGTTCAGGAGCTTCAGTTCCATGGATTAGGCTCCTTTCACAGCAGGGCGCACAACGATATTGGCATTCTTGTGACCTGGGACAGCGCCCCGGACCAACAACAAGCCACGCTCGGCGTCGACGCGGATCACGTCAAGATTCTGAACCGTACGGGTAACGTCACCCATATGGCCCGACATTTTTTTACCTTTGAACACACGGCCTGGATCCTGGGCTTGACCAATGGAACCGGGTACGCGGTGCGAGCGCGAGTTACCGTGGCTGTTACGCTGGCCGCCAAAATTGTGGCGTTTGATGGTACCGGCAAAGCCTTTACCGATCGTGGTGCCCGTAACGTCAACCTTCTGACCCGCTTCGAAAATGCTTTCCACAGCAACTACGGAACCGGCGGAAAGCTCGGCGATAGCAGCGGGGTCGAGGCGGAATTCTTTCAGGATGCTGCCAGCTTCAACGCCAGCTTTTGCATAGTGCCCTGCCTGGGGCTTGGTAACGCGTGTTGCACGACGGGTGCCAAAGGCAACCTGTACAGCAGCGTAACCGTCAACTGCGGGCGTCTTGACCTGGGTGATGCGGTTGTTGGACACGTCCAGCACGGTCACAGGGATGGACTCGCCTTCCTCTGTAAACACACGGGTCATGCCAACTTTACGCCCAACAAGGCCCAGCCGCCACGCGGCAGGCGTAGGTGTCGAGTTCGACATCGTTTTCTCCATTCCCAACTACGATTGGTCGGGGCTAACTGAGAGTACACGCAATGATTTGCGCGACGACCATAGCCAAAACTTTTTGGCTAAGCTAGTAAATATAGCACGCGGCTGTAAAGCCAAGCAAGATTTACTGCAAAAATCGGCCCTAAACTGCTTGATTGACAACAGTTTTTTCAAATTCGAAGGGCTTGGCTATAAAGCATCGATCAGGAAAATTGATCAAGGCCTCAGTTTCTATTGGTGCGCCTTATTCACAAAGCGGGCTACGTATTCGTTCACCGGCTCATCACGAATTTGGGCCGGAGTGCCGCTTTGTTCCACCCTGCCCTCGCGCAAAACCACAATGTGCTGACCCAGCCTCAAAGCCTCATCAATATCGTGAGTAATAAAGATGATGGTTTTGTTCAGGCTGCTTTGCAGGCGCAAAAGCTCATCCTGCATCTCGTAACGAATCAAGGGATCCAGAGCCGAGAAGGCCTCATCCATCAGCAGAATATCGGCATCGACGGCCAAGGCTCTGGCCAAACCTACCCGTTGCTGCATTCCGCCTGACAGTTCATCGGGGTAATTGTCGGCATAGTCCTGCAGGCCCACTCGCTCCAGCCATTGCCGAGCCTGCTCTCGGGCTTGTGAGCGCTTGTCACCTCGCACCTCCAGGCCAAAGGCGACATTCTCCACCACCGTCAAATGGGGCAGCAAACCAAAGGCCTGGAACACCATACTGATTCCAAAACGGCGAAACTGCCGCAAGCTGGCCATATCCAGTTGCAGTATGTCCTGTCCATCTACCAATACTTGCCCGGCGCTGGGATCAATCAGGCGATTGATATGGCGTACCAAGGTAGATTTGCCCGAACCGGATAAACCCATCACGCAGGAGATCTGTTGCGCTGGGAAGCAAGCATTCACACCAGCCAGACCCACAATACAATCCGTCTGCTTTTGTACGGCTTGCTTGTCGGCCCCCTGCTTTAGAAGCTCAACGGCTTCTGTTGCCCGATTACCAAAGACTTTATAAACATCACGCAGCTCTATCTTGCAGGCCTGCTCAATGGTGACGTTGGAGCCTGTGTTCATACTTGCCTCCTGACCTTGCGACGATGACGCTGGGAACGACCAAAGGATTGGGAAATCCGGTCAATCACAATGGCCAGGATCACAATCGCTACCCCCGCCTGCAAGCCACGCCCTATATCCAATGTCTGAATACCCGCCAAGACATCCTCCCCCAAACCTTGGGCACCGATCATGGAAGCCACCACCACCATGGACAGAGCCATCATGGTGGTCTGATTGATACCCGCCATGATGCTGGGCCGAGCCAAAGGCAACGTAACTTTAGTCAGCATTTGCCAACGCGTAACGCCATACGCCTGTGCGGCTTCCATGACGTGTTTATCTACTTGTCGTAATCCCAAGCTGGTCAGACGAATCAAGGGTGGCACCGCATAAACGACGGTCGCCAGGACGGCAGGCACCTTCCCCAAGCCAAACAACATCAGCACTGGAATCAGGTAAACAAAGCTGGGCATGGTTTGCATCACATCCAGCACGGGCGTCAGAACTTTTCTAAGCAGGCGACTGCGGGCGCTAAGAATGCCGACCGGCACACCAATCAGGACTGAAAAAACAGTCGCTACCAACACCAAGGTGAAGGTTTGCATCAGCTTGTCCCACAGGCCCATTGCACCTATCAGATACAGGCCACCGACATAAAGCAGCACAGGAAAAAAGCGCCGTTGCCCCCACCAGGCGAGTAAACCGGTCAAAACCAGAATGGCCCACGCAGGCACCTGCTGCAAGACACGCTCTACTGGCAAGATGGCATGCGTCAAAACCCAGGCGCTGATCTGGCGAAAGCCAGTTCCCCAATCCTGCACAGCAACCAACAACTGACGATTAACCCAATCTGCCGCTGACCACTCGGGGAAGAAGCGGGACTGCGCCGTAGCCACTGGTTTTGTTACTTGGGGTTCCAAAGCAGCCTGCAAGCGATCTGCCTGAGCCACTGGCATCCACTGACGCCATTGCTCGGTGTTCTCTTTCAGGAACTTCTGTACCTGGGTACTGGCGTTTTGCCCGCCTTCCGTCATACCCAGAATAATCGTATTCATTTGCTCAGGCTCTAGCTGGATCTTCTCAAACAAAGCCACCAGCTCGGGGGAAGACTCCACGAAAGGTGTGGAGGCTGCTACGCCAATATGCGCCAGGATAAAGTCCGTAGGACAAACCTTTCCTTTGCCCGAAACGGCAGCTTCCCAGCAACTCTCATTGAAAGGCGCACTACGCAGCTTTTTGAAGGAGTACTTGGCCATCAGGCCTGCAGGCTGCCAGTAGTAGAAAAGGATAGGCTCGCGTCTGTCATAGGCAGCACTGATAGCCGCATCCAGAGCCGCACCCGTACCAGGCCGGAAATTTTGATAATGCTCGCCCAGACCATAGAGATCAAACAGGCGGCTATTGAAGGTTTCACATACCCAGCCAGAGGGGCAATTATAAAAGCGGCCCTTGTCAGGCTGCTCCGGATCACTAAAGACCGTGGCGTAGCGTCCCAAATCTTCCACTTTCTGCAGGTTGGGGGCTACTGGCTTGATGCCCTTTTCCGGGTCGCCATCGACCACATAGTCCGGGACGTACCAGCCCTGCTCGGCTCCACCCTTCAAAGTATTGCCAATCACCTGCACCTGACCGGCTTTAATGGCCTTCTCGATAATCTCGGTCCGCCCGGACCAGATCTCGCCAATCACTTGTATATCGTTTTGTGCCAGTGCACTTTCCAGAGCCGCTGAAGAACCCGGGACACGCTCGGTTTTGCAGCCGTAGGCCTTCTCCAGAATCTGCTGATAGAGCTCAGTGCTAAACGCGGCGCTTTCCCAGCTCAGGTCTGCCAGTCGTATGGGCTTATCTGACTGGCACACTTGCGCCGACGCATTGGTCCCCCACAGGCACAGCCACAAAACCAGGAAGCACCATAGGCCCAGGAACGGCGTTCGTCTCCGATTTATCATTCTTGTCCTCCTTCACCTTGCCCATCGTCGCATTTGTTGCCAACGCAAAGTGTGTCCGGTCGTAAGAGAATGGACGAAAAAAAACGCCATGCTTTTGCATGGCGTTTCTTTCGATGTATCTCGAACAGCTAAGCAGAAATTACTGCAGAGCGATTTCGACGTCTACACCGGCTGGCAAATCCAGACGCATCAGAGCGTCGACGGTCTTGTCTGTAGGATCGACAATGTCCATCAAGCGCTGGTGGGTACGCATTTCAAACTGATCGCGCGATGTCTTGTTGACGTGCGGCGAACGCAGAATGTCGTAGCGACGGATACGTGTTGGCAGTGGTACTGGACCACGAACAACAGCGCCAGTGCGCTTGGCGGTTTCTACGATCTCAGCAGCAGACTGATCGATCAACTTGTAATCGTAAGCCTTCAGACGGATGCGGATTTTCTGGTTTTTCATGGGTAATCCTAAAGAACGATATAAGTGGGGGCTTTTTATCACTGACATCCGGGATTCCGAATGATTCAGGGTAAAAAATCCCCTTTTTGGGGGTAGCAAACCAAAACTGCAGCGCGAAGGTTTGACCCTTCACGCTGCAGGCAAGGCTTATTACTTCAAGATTTTTGCAACCAC
>NZ_JAPKNA010000009.1:0-38287 GCF_026344135.1 Alcaligenes parafaecalis
CCCGTCCGCTCCGCCAAAAGATTCCAGAAAGCCTGATAGATTTCGATCTGTCAGGCTTTTTTCATGCCCGCTTAGAACTATCTGACTTGAACGCCGGGCACACATCAAAATGGCAGGGCTGGCCCGTTATAAGACCCCGATCCTCTATAGCCACCACGCCCATCCGACTCCCAGCGGGAACCTGAGTTGCGACCAGTCCCTCTAAAACCGCCTCGACCATCAGCATCCCAGCCCGATCCAGAATTACGACCCGTCCCTCGGTAGCCACCACGACCATTCGTTTCCCAACCGGAACCAGAGTTACGGCCAGTGCCCCGAAACCCGCCGTGGCCATTGGACTCCCAACCTGCCCCGGATTCTTTCCCTGTCCCTCGAAAGCCGCCACGACCATTGGACTCCAAGCGAGACCCAGAACTTGCGCCTGAACCTCTGTATCCACCACGCCCATCCGACTCCCAACGAGCGGTCGAATGACTATCAGTCCCTCGGAATCCACCGCGACCATCGGACTCCAACCTGGCACCCGAGTTGGCTCCCGACCCCCTGAGACCTCCTCGGCCGTCAGAATCCCAACTAGAACCACTATTGCGCCCAGTTCCGCGAAAACCACCGCTGCCATTCGAGTCCCAACCGGACCCGGAATTACGCCCTGTCCCCCGGTAACCACCACGGCCGTCGGAATCCCAACCAGAACCTGAGTTCCGACCCGTTCCCCGGAAACCACCTCGGCCGTCCGACTCCCAGCCCTCTCCACTACTACGACCTACCCCTCTATAACCTCCCCGACCATCAGACTCCCAGTTTCCAAAAAACTGAGCATGTACGGGGCTCGCCACCAATAGGCCCGTCACCAGTGCAGCGATGATTCGAGTCAAATTTCTCACTTCCGCTCTCCCATATATTCCAATAAAAAAGCACAAAAGCCAGATAGTTCTGGAATCTAGCAGGCTTTTCACCGCCCTGCACCCCAATCGACAACCGCCTTGCAGCTTACCAGGACGCGGCACCCCAGCCCTTCCCTCCCGCAAATGGCCAGCCCCTGGCTTCAGACACTCAATTTTCTTGCTCCCAAGCCCCAAGGAAGTTAATGTATTGCATTATCGTTACTTCAACATTCAACTTCCATGCCAGCCAGCACCTTGGGCCAGCGCGGCCCGACCGAACATCATCGCCGCGAACAGATTATTGAACAGGCCCATACGCACTTCCGTCTGTATGGCTATCGCAAAACCTCGGTTGCCAGCCTGGCCAAAGCCATAGGCGTATCCAGTGCCTATCTGTATCGGTTTTTCGACTCCAAGCAGGCTATCGGGCAAGCGATTTGCCATTCGGTACTCCATAGCATGCACGTGCAGCTACAGCAGATTGTTGATGGCGATCTGCCTCCTATCGAACGCCTGCGTCATTTCACGGAAACTGCCTGCAATCTAAGCCTGGAGCTGTTCTTGCAGGAAGGCCGCATGCAGGAAGTGGTGATTGAAGCCCTGCAAAACAACTGGGCAACGGTGGATCAGCACAGAGAAGACTTGCTGACTCAAATCACCGCCCTGGTGCGTGCAGGCCGTGAAAGCGGCGACTTCGAGCGTCGCACGCCTTTGGACGAAGTGGTGCAAGGCATCCTGTTTGCCTTGACCGCCTGTCTGCACCCTGTCTTGCTGGAAATACATCCACCTGAAAAAACCCGCCAGGGTTTGCTGGTGGTGACGCAGCTTATCCTGCGCAGCCTGATGCCTTGAGCATCCAGCCCCAAGTTACAGTTCACCCAACCATTTACTTACCCGGAGTCCTGAATGGCTCTTTTCCGCTCTCTTAGCCCTGTTTTGAGTTTGTCTGCCGCCCTTGTACTGATGGGGTGCAGCCAGCAGACGCAGGAGGCCGACCCTCGCACTCAGGCTCCTTTGGTCATTCAAAGCGTGATTCAACCCAAAGCAGATCAACAGCGACGTTTTCTGGGTTTGATCAGTGCACGGGTAGAAAGCCCCTTGGCCTTCCGGGTAGGCGGCAAGATTGATACACGCAAGGTTCAGAACGGCGAGCACGTAGAGAAAGGCCAGCTCCTGATGACGCTGGACCCCAAAGACCTGCAACTGGATCATCGAGCACGTCTGGCCGCCGTACAAGCCGCCACGGCCCAGGCTGAGCAGACTCAGTCCGATTACAAACGCTTGTCCCTGCTGGTCGAGCAAGGTGGCGTATCCCGTCAGGCTCACGAGCAGAGCAAACAGGCATTACGCAGCGCCCAGGCTAATTTGAAGTCCGCCCAGGCTCAGGCCGAGATCGCCCACAATGCGGATCAATACAGCTCTTTGAAGGCAGAAGCCAGCGGCATTATCACGGCCCAACTGGGTGATGTAGGGCAAGTGGTCAGCGCCGGACAAGCCGTGCTGCGTCTGGCCCAGGACGGCCCGCGCGATGTCATTGTCAGCCTGCCCGAGCAATGGGATATTCCCCTTGGCACACGTGCCACCATTGAACTGACCGACTCCCAGGAAAGTCTGCCCGCCCAATTACGGGAGCTGGCCCAGTCGTCCGACCCGGCCACCCGCAGCTATCAGGCCCGCTTTTCTTTTGCGAATGAAAACGTCACGGCCCGATTGGGCTCCAGCGCCATCGTGCATTTGACGCCTCCCGACGCCAATGCCTTGAATCAAATCCCGCTGACCGCACTTTACGATGCGGGCAAAGGCCCTGGCGTATGGGTGATTGATAATCAGAAAACCGTGCATTGGCAGCCTGTGACCATCGCCAAGCTGGCGCAGGAACACGCTTACTTGTCCGAAGGACCGGAAGCCGGCACACCTATCGTGGCTTTAGGGGCCAATCTTTTGCATGAAGGCCAGGAAATTCGCCCTGAAACACGCGAGGCCAAGCAATGACAGGCCGCTTCAACCTCTCCGCACTGGCGGTACGCGAACGGGCCATTACGCTATTTCTGATTATTGCCCTGGCTGCATCCGGCATTTATTCCTTCGTCAAACTGGGGCGAGCCGAGGACCCGGCCTTTACTGTCAAAGTCCTGACGGTAACGGCCATGTGGCCCGGCGCCACCGCTCAGGAAATGCAAGATCTGGTGGCCGAGCCCATGGAAAAGCGCATGCAGGAACTGCGCTGGTTCGATAAGGTCGAGACCGTTACCCGGCCCGGCACCGCGCTGATGGTGGTGACCCTGAAAGACACCATGCCGCCTGCCGACGTCCAAAGCGAGTTTTATCAACTACGCAAGAAACTGCAGGACCAGGCTCCCCGCTTGCCTAAAGGCGTGCAGGGGCCTTTCGTGAACGATGAATACTCGGATGTATCCTTCAGCTTGTTTGCGCTCCAGGCGCCCGGCCTGCCCCCACGCCTGCTGACCCGTGAGGCCGAGAAGGTACGCAGCCAATTGCTGCAAGTTCCCGGCGTCAAGAAGGTCAATATTCTGGGCGAACAAAGCGAACGCATTTTTGTCGATCTGGACGAGGCCAAGCTGCACAATCTGCAGCTCAATCCCCAGCAGATTTTGCAGGCTTTGTCCAAACGCAGCGCCATGGCGGCCAGCGGTGCGATCAGCACAGACGGCCCGCGCATTCATATGCGCATCAGCGCTGGCCTGGATGATCTGGAGGCCATCAGCAATACCTATATCTACGTTCAAGGCCACAACCTGCGTCTGGGCGATATCGCCACCATCAGCCGTGGTTACGAGGACCCACCCAGCTTCGAGATTCACCATAATGCCCAGTTCGCCATGCTGCTGGATGTGGTGATGCAGGAAGGCTATAACGGCCTGTATCTGGGCAAGGATCTGGAAAAAGCTCGTGAAGACATTGCGGCTGCCCTGCCCCTGGGCTTCTCGCTGGATACCGTCACCAACCAGTCGGTGAATATTGCCTCTGCCGTTGGCGAGTTCATGTTCAAGTTCTTCGCTGCGCTTAGCGTAGTGCTGCTGGTATGTCTGGTCAGCATGGGGTGGCGTGTGGGCATTGTGGTGGCGGCGGCTGTTCCCCTAACACTGGCCATGGTGTTCGTCATCATGATGATGACAGGCAAGGTCTTTGACCGGGTAACGCTGGGCGCACTGATCATCTCTTTGGGTCTACTGGTGGACGACGCCATTATTGCGATCGAGATCATGATCGTGAAAATGGAAGAAGGCATGGACCGCCTGAAAGCGGCTGCCTATGCCTGGAACCATACCGCCGCCCCCATGTTGTCCGGCACACTGGTAACTATCATCGGCTTCCTGCCTGTGGGGTTTGCCCGTTCCTCTGCCGGGGAATACGCGGGCAATATCTTCTGGATTCTGGCCGCTGCCCTGCTGACCTCCTGGCTGGTTGCCGTGGCCTTCACCCCCTACATGGGCGTCAAGCTCCTGCCTGCCATTCCAGCACGCCCGGGCGGCCATCAGGCCATCTACGACACCCCTAACTACATGCGTCTGCGTCGCATGATTGCCTGGTCGGTGCACCATAAGTTCATGGTGACTGGCATTGTGGTCCTGGCTTTCGTGCTGGCTGTGGTGGGCATGGGTTTCGTCAAACAGCAGTTTTTCCCTACTTCTGATCGCCCCGAACTTTTGGTGGAAGTGCAGCTACCGGAGGGCAGCAGCATACAGTCCACCCAGATGGTGACTCGCAAGGTAGAGAGCTGGTTACGCGAGCAGCCGGAGACCAAGCTGGTCACCAGTTATGCCGGACAAGGCGCTCCCCGCTTTTTCCTGTCTTATAACCCTGAACTCCCTGATCCATCGTTTGCACGTCTGGTTGTTCTGACAGCCAACCAGCACGACAGGGACGACTTGCTGCAACGCTTTCGCCAAGTGGTAGCCGATGGCCTGACCCCGGAAGCGCGTGTGCGCGCAACCCAACTGGTGTTCGGCCCCTCCACCAAGTACCCCGTTGAGTTCCTGGTACGCGGCCCTGATCTGGACAAGCTGCGCAGCATTTCCGAGCAAGCCATGAGCATCATGCGTGCTGACAAGGATATGCGCCAGGTCAACGTGGACTGGGGCTCACGCGTGCCGGTATTAAAGCTGGACGTTGATCCCCAACGCCTGCAAGCACTGGGCTTGAACCGCCAAAGCCTGGCCGAGCAAATCCAGCTACAACTGGATGGCAGCACGGTTGCTGAATACCGCGAAGACTTGCGCAATGTCCTGGTTGTGGCACGCAGCTCCGCCATCAACCGCCACGATCCGACACGCTTGTCCGGCCTGACGGTGATGAATGAACAAGGTCAGAACCTGCCTTTGGAGCAAGTGGGCAAGCTGGAGATTATTCAGGAAGAGCCCAAGCTGGCCCGCCGCAACCGCCTGCCAACCATGACGGTGCGCGGTGATATTGCGCCGCACGTGCAACCGGCTGAGGTCGCCAATCGCGTCATGAAGGAGTTTGCGCCTCTGCAGGCCACACTGCCGCCAGGCTATCTGATCGAGATGAGCGGTATTACCGCCGAGGCCAAGAAATCCAACGATGCCTTGCTGCCCGTATTCCCGGTGATGATTGCCCTGATGCTGCTGGTGATTGTGATTCAGGTTCGCTCGCTGTCGTCCATGATCATGGTGTTCCTGACCGCTCCCCTGGGCTTGATTGGTAGTGTGCCCGCCCTGCTGATCTTCCAGCAGCCCTTTGGCTTTACGGCCATTCTGGGTCTGATCGGTCTGGCGGGGATTCTGATGCGCAATACGCTCATCCTGATCGAGCAGATCAAGACCAACCGGGCCGAAGGCGCATCCCCTTACGATGCGGTGATTGAAGCCACCGTGCAGCGTGCCCGGCCAGTCATTCTGACGGCCCTGGCAGCGGTGCTGGCTTTCATCCCCCTGTCCTTTTCGGTGTTCTGGGGCTCCATGGCCCTGACACTGATCGGTGGCACGGCCATTGGCACGATCCTGACGCTTTTGTTCTTGCCTAGCCTGTACGCGATCTGGAATCGAATCCAGGACCCACGTACCGCTTAACTTGCTTGAGGGCTGAAACTGTGTAAATAATGGTTGCATGGCTTAAAAACCATGCATCCCACTGCTAGTCTTGTGGGTCTAGAGAACAGAACGACGCAAGATAGCTTATGTCTACACAGAAAGACCTGCCCGCCGCCCTGTCTCACGCTTTCGAGAAGGCGATCTACCGTGTCCATAGCCCGCAGGGCGATATAGATGTGCGCATCGGCCAGCTCAACCGCCCGCTGAATAAATTGCTGGATCAAGAAAACAGCCGTGGCGCGGCCATTCTGACGGCCTGCAATCCAGGCGCACAAATTTGCAGCCGCGCCTTTAACGATGCGGTTCAGGAAAGTCTGCTGCGCGATTTGCAGAAGCTGGACCTGCGCTGGTGGCCCGCAACCAACCTGGACCCCAGAGGCAAATGGCCAGATGAACCCAGCCTGCTGGTGCTGGATATCAGCTTGCAACAAGCGCGCTGGCAAGCACGCCTGTTCAAGCAATTGGCCTTTGTGTATATCCCGGCCAATGGCAAGCCACAACTGCATCAGGTGCAGCAGCGCCTGCCGGTGTCGGATCAGGCGGACTTAAACAGCCCCATTCCCTTCTAGACGCTGACGGAAGCCCTGGGCAATGGCGGCACCTTTCAGCCGCCCTTCCGGCAAGACCTGTGCCCAGGCACGCCACTCATGGCCGGTCGCAACCAGCACACCATCCATATTGAAGACCTGATACTCCAGCTTGAAGCGTCGCTCCAGCCATTGAGCTACCTGTACGCAAACGCGAATATCACGGTCATAGGTGACGGGCGCACGGAAGTTGGCCCCCACATCGACCAATGGAGTGACTGCATCGTATTCTTGCCGCAAAACGCGCTGGCTTAAACCCACCTGCCGCAACCAGGCCTGATACGTGCAGTCGAACCAATAAAAATAATTGGGATAGAAAACAATCCCGGCCTCATCGCAATCACCCCATTCCACGGTGATGCGGCGCTCGAACGCGTGCATGTTTATCCTTTCGCAAAATCGCCCGTCAGTTTACCTCGGATAAAAAGGCTGAAGCCACGGTCATCAGGCGCATAAGCAATGCTTGAAACATTTAGCAAACATCGACAGAGAAACAATTTGTATCGCACGGAACGACTCCGATTAAGAGAAGTTAGCAGCATCTTCGCTTAACTATCACCGAAATAAGCATTTCAGGAACAAAGCAGACCAACACTAAGCAGGCGCAATAGTCGTCTTTCACAGGCAGAAAACCTAGCATAGCCGCGTCACTGAATAAGGTAGCCTGCCATGTCTGTACATTCCCCTGCCCCCTGGACAATTCGTCGTATCACAGAGCTTTACGAGCTCCCTTTTATGGACCTCCTGTTCCAGGCGCAGACCGTGCACAGGCAGCATCACCCGGCCAATCAAATTCAGCTCTCCAGCCTCCTGTCCATCAAGACCGGCGCCTGTCCGGAGGATTGCTCCTACTGCCCACAATCGTCCAAGTATCAGACCGAGCTGGAGCCAGAACCCTTGATGCCCTTGAATCAGGTACTGGAAGCCGCCCGCGCGGCTCAGGCACAAGGTGCACAGCGCTTTTGCATGGGTGCGGCCTGGCGCTCACCCACGGAAAAGCAACTGGACCATGTGATTGATATGGTCAGCGCTGTCAAAGCAATGGGCCTGGAGACCTGTGTCACCCTAGGCATGCTGAAAGATGGTCAGGCAGAGCGCCTGAAACAGGCTGGGCTGGATTACTACAATCACAACCTGGACACCTCGCCGGAATTCTACGGCCAGATCATCAGCACGCGTACTTACCAGGATCGTCTGGACACCTTGGAGCGCGTACGTGCTGCCGGTTTGAACAGTTGCTGCGGCGGCATTATCGGCATGGGTGAAAGCCGTCGTGAACGCGCTGGCCTGCTGGCTCAACTGGCCAATATGCGCCCCTACCCCGAGTCCGTGCCTATCAACCAACTGGTTAAAGTGCCCGGCACTCCCCTGGATCAGGTAGATGATCTGGACCCTTTTGAGTTTGTTCGCACTATTGCCATTGCACGTATCCTGATGCCGACCAGTGCCGTGCGCCTGTCGGCTGGCCGCGAAACCATGGACGACAGCACTCAGGCGCTGTGCTTTATGGCCGGTGCCAACTCCATTTTCTATGGCGAACAATTGCTGACGACCGGCAACCCTCAATTTGTAGCGGATCAGGATCTGTTTGCCCGCCTGCAATTAGAAGCCGCAAAAACCTCCGTATCCGAGCCACCCTTGTCTCTGGAACAAACCCGTCCCCGCGCTATGGTCGAGGCCCTTTAAGATGCTTACCCTGATCGCCAGCATTCTGTGCAGTGTTGCTGTTTCCATTTTGCTGAAAGTTGCACGCCAGCGGCAGATCGATGTCGCCCAGGCCATCTTGGTCAACTACGGCGTGGCCGTCACGCTTAGCCTGGTGCTGCTGCAGCCATACCCCAGCCGCCTGCTCAACCCCGCCACACCCTGGTGGATTCTGATTGCCTTGGGCGTGTTACTGCCCAGCGTCTTTCTGTTCATGGCCGCAGCGGTACGGCAGGCCGGGATTGTTCTCAGCGACGCTGCCCAACGCCTGTCCTTGTTCATCCCCTTGCTGGCCGCCTTTTTGCTGTTTGGCGAACACGTAGGTGGCCAGAAGCTTTTGGGGATCGCGTTGGCCCTGACCGCCTTGCTGTGCTTGCTGATGCGTCCCCGCCAAGCCAGCAGCCAGGACTCGGGCACCAGGCATCCGGCCCTGATGCTATTGGCGGTATGGCTGGGTTATGGCGTGATCGACATCATGTTCAAACAGCTCTCCAAAGCGGGCGCCGCCTTTTCCAGCAGCCTGGTCGTGTCCTTTTCGCTGGCCGGTGTACTAATGCTGTGCTGGCTCCTGGCCAAGCGCACCCGCTGGCATAAAGGCAGTCTTTTAGCCGGTCTGGTTCTGGGCTCCCTGAACTTCGGGAATATTTTCTTTTATATTCGTGCCCACCAGATCTTCCCGGAGAACCCCACCCTGGTGTTCTCGGCCATGAACATTGGCGTCATTGCTCTAGGTGCCATAATTGGCGCGGGCTTCTTCAAAGAAAAGCTCAGCGCCCTCAATATGGTGGGTGTGGCTCTGGCAATTGGCGCGATCGTGGCCCTGATTCCGCGTTAAAGACAAAAAACGCTGGGCGTAGCTCATACACGCCCAGCCAAACGCACTATACGAGAATTCGTATATTTGACATTTAAAACTTCGAGGCACCGCTGCGTTTCATCTCCTGTAGATTAGAAAAAAAACCGTTTACCGACGCTCACGTCGGAGACTACACAGGAGACAAGACCATGACCGGATTTACCCGCCGACAATTACTGCTCGCTGCCGCTTCCGCCGGAGTGGGCACACTGGCCGCCCCCTGGCTAAGCCGTAGCGTTCTGGCTGCAGAAAAGCCTGTCGTCGCCGCTTTATTCTGCGGCCACATCGACGACAACGGCTTTATGCAAGCCGGATACCAGGGCTTTAAAAAAGCCGTCGCTCAACTGCCCATCACCGGTCATTACAAAGATCAGGTTGCCAACGAAACACAAGCGCAAATCACCGCCCTGCGCGAGCTGGCCACCAAGCACAAACCCACTTTACTGATCGCCCATGGTGGCCAGAATACCGACGCCGCTCTGACTGTGGCCAAAGAATTCCCTGATATTTGCTTTGTGATCACCCAAGGTGCCGTCACCTCCAGCAATCTCAGCAGCTATGACGTACGCCAGGAAGAATCGGCCTGGCTGGCCGGTGCGTATGCCGCCTTCATGACCAAAACCGGCGTGGTCGCCCACCAGTCCGGCATCCGGGTGCCACCGGGTTTGCGCGCCCGTGCCTCCTATGCGGCGGGTGTCAAACACGCCAATCCGGATGTCAAACTACTGACCAACTTCTCCGGCAATCAGGACGATATAGAGCTGGCCGCACGCGTCACCCAGGCCCAGGCCAAAGCGGGGGCCGACATCATCTACACCATGCTGAACAAAGGCCGTAGCGGCACGACGCAAGCCTGCCGTGAACTGGGCATCAAAGAGATTGGCAATGTGATCGACTGGGTCGCCCGTGAGCCGGATGTCTTTGTCGGCTCAGCCTGGGCCGATGTGGGCATTGGCGTATTTGAAGCCTGCAAGGACTTGAGCGAAAACAAGTTTGAGTCTGGCAAGATCTTCAAGGTTGGCCTGCAGCAGCCTGAGGCGGTACGTCTGATCATGGCCCCCGATACGCCCACACAAGTACGCGAACGAATTGCAGCGCTGCAACAGGACATTCTGGCGGGCAAGATTGAGGTTGAAGCCGAGTTCAGCGGGCCTGAGTTCCAGATCTAAGCCCTGACTCCAAACAAGCATCTGCCTGAAAATCAAAACCCTGAGTCAAACGAACTGCCCCCGAAGCGTGGATTGATGTCCAGCTTTCAGGGGCAGTTTGCAATGCTTGTTTCTGATGAGACTCGTAGCAGTACAACGCGACGAATGCAGCCGGCTACTTAGCGACTAGGGTCCGATGGTTTGCGACCTTCCTTTGCATCATCCAAACCGCCCAAGCCACCTGACTCTGCCGGGCTCTCTGAATTCGCAACGTGCCCTGAGGCTGCTGCACTCTGCGAGCCTCCTGAACCTCCCAGGCCAGGATCGGCGCTTTTATCAAGGCTTGCCAGCGTATCCGTCGCCTCCTCTGCCTCGCTCTCCACAGGCGCGCTTTCCGCACCGGCAGGCACACGCTCTTCAACCGGAGGCAGATCCTCAAACACCGGGTCATGCGATACGTCAGAGCTGATATCCACTCGTGGGTCCAGCGCCACCGCCGCTGCCGAGCTTTGCAAGCTATCCGGCATAGGAACAAAGGTCGTAGGTGCATCCTGGCTCAAGTGATCGCCCAGAACCTTCTGCGGACGAACCAGCAAGACCAGGGCCAGGCCACAGGCCGCCACAAAGATGTAGTACAGATTGCTGCCGACATAGGACATCAGACCGCCCGCCAGCAGCGGTCCCACACAGGCCCCCAGGCCATACACCATGTACAGAATGGCGCTCAAACCCACCCGCCGTTCCGGGTCCACGTTGTCGTTGGCAAAGGCCGCGCCCAAGGGATAGAGCGTAAATTGCAGAACACCGAACATGGCCGAAAAGACCAGCAAGAACCAGAACGGCGCCTCGAACCAACCCCACAAAGGGATGGCCAGGGCCAGCAAACAGATCGCGTTGATACGGATCAGTTTGACGCGATTCATACGGTCAGCCAACCAGCCCACCGGCCACTGCGCCAGCACCCCGGCAGCCACCGACACCGCGACAAACAAGGCGGCCTGCTCATTGCTCAAATGGACGCGCACCGCATACACCGGTGCCAGGCCATAAAAGGCCCCAGTCAACATACCCGCCACCAGTAGCACCATCATGGACAAGGGCACCCGGTCCACGTAGTAGCGTGCGTTAATCGGCGCAGGTACTTGTAAAGGCGGGTGACTGCGACGGGTAATCGCCACCGGCACCAGACTGAAGGCCGAACAGATGGCCACAAAGACCAGCGGCTCGTAATTCAGATGCGGGAACAGAGTCAGCGACAACTGCCCCAGCACGGTGCCCAGACTGGAGAACACCATGTAAAAGGCAAAAATAGTGCCGCGCTGGCTATTGTCGCTTTGCTCGTTCAGCCAGCTTTCGATGCCCATGAACTGCACCACCATGGCCGCGCCCGCCAAAAAGCGCAGCAGCAGCCAGACGTACATGGAATCGACCAGAATCTGAACCAGCACACAGATGGTGACAATGGCAGCACTGGCGGCGTACGCCCGAATATGGCCCACGCCCATGATCAGGCGGTGACCCATACGGGCACCAAATACCAGACCCAGGTAATACACTGCGATCAGCCCGCCAATCCATACCTCTGACACCGAGATGGCCGTCAGGCGCACCCCCATGAAGGTATTGAACAGGCCCGAGCTCAACAACAGCATCAGGGTCGCAAAGTACAGGGACGAAAACGCACCCACCGATGACAGCATCCACACATCCTAAAAAAACTGCGGCACCGCTCCCGCTATCGCCCTGATTTCCAGCAAGGGTCCAGCCGGGAAGACGGTAAAAAAAAGCGCCAGCTTGCAGCCAGCGCTTCGTAATCCTTCTATCCCACGCCACGCCGGACAGGCGCGGGATCAGATACTTACGACTTTACCTGTTTCAACAGGGTGTCTGCATCCGATGTATGCAGGCCGCCGTCGTTATCAATATTCAATTGTGTGACAACGCCGTCCTCCAGCAAGGCGGAGAAACGCTTGGAGCGCACGCCCAGGCCTTTGGAAGTCAGGTCAAATTCCAGACCCAATGCTTTGGTCCAGATGGCGCTGCCGTCAGCCAGCAAACGCACTTTGCCATTGACGTTCAGGGACTTACCCCAAGCGCCCATCACGAAAGGATCGTTCACAGCCACGCACCAGATCTCGTCCACGCCAGCGGCCTTGAACTCGTCTGCCTTGGCGATAAAGCCAGGCAAGTGCTGCTCGGAGCAGGTAGGGGTGAATGCGCCTGGAACGGCGAACACGGCAATTTTCTTGCCTTTAACCAGATCAGCCACCTGAAAGTTGTTGGGGCCCAGAGGGCAGCTTTCTGTGGCGGTTTCAATGTACTCGCTAAGGGTCGCGTCTGGAACGCGCGCACCGACTGAAATGGACATAAGGTCTCCGTATGAATAAATACCGCCAGCATGGCGGCCCGAACTACCTATGATACTAATAGACTGGCCTGTCTAATAGGCAAATAATACTTATCAGTACGTTTCACTTGCCTACACAGCCAGGAAAAAACCATTCGGCGCTAAAGGGCAATCCGACAAGCACACGTAGGCAGCAACCTGTAGTGGGCTATGGAATCAGCCAGTTCCGGCACTCAGAAAAACACAGCACATACAGCAAAAAAACCTGCCAGTACCCAAACCGATCACCCACAAAAAAGGCCGGGCTTGTCGCCCGGCCTTCAAGGTGATTCACGTCTTGCGCAGATTGCATCAAGCCGTACTGCCACATCATGGGCTCACCCTGCCCTGACCACGGATAGCGTTCAGGACTACTACAGCCATCCCATCATGCGGGGCAGCCAAAGCGTAACTTCAGGTACAAAGGTAATTAGCAAGAGGAAGGCCAAACCGGTCAGCAACCACGGCACCGTGGATTTGGTGACTTCGGTCAGGCCCAACTTCGATATGCTGGACGCCACATACAAGTTCAGCCCCACCGGCGGTGTCGCCAGGCCAATCTCCATATTCACCACCAGCATGATGCCAAAGTGAACCGGATCCATACCCAGTTTCATGGCAACGGGGAACAGGATCGGTGCCATGATCAGGATCAGGCCCGAAGGCTCCATCACCATGCCGATCACCAGTAGCAGGACGTTCACGAACAGCAGGAAGGCAATCAGGCCCATGCCTTGCGACACAATCCATTCCGCAATCGCCTGGGGAATCTGCTCGGAAGTCAGAATGAAGGCGAACATGACTGCGTTGGTGATGATGTACAGCAGCATGGCACTCATGGCTGCCGATTCCAGCACAATGCGTTTGACCTCGCGCAGCTTCACATCCTTGTAGACCCAGACCGCAATCACAAAGGCGTAGACCGCACTGATGGCTGCTGCTTCGGTAGGTGTGAAAATACCGGAGTAGATACCACCCATCACGATAACGATCAGCATCAGGCCCCAGATGGAGTCCATGAAGGCACGCCAGCGCTCTTTGTAAGAAGCACGCGGCATACGGGGGTAGTCCAGCTTCCAGGCACGGTACATAGTGGTGGCGCCCAGGAAGAAGGCCAGAATCAGACCTGGAACCACACCAGCAATAAACAACTGCCCGATCGAGGCGGTACCCACTTTGGCACCATCAGGACCTTCAACCATCATGCCGCTGGTGGCCACGGCATACATCACCATCACAATCGACGGTGGCAGCAAGATGCCCAAACCGCCGGAGGTAGCCACAATGCCGGTCCCGAACTGCACGGGGTAACCTTGTTTGACCATGGCCGGAATCATGATGGAACCAATGGCCGCCACGGTAGCAGGCGAAGAACCACTAATGGACGCAAACAGAGCGCAAGCCAGCACCGCCGCCAGACCCATGCCGCCAGGCAAGTGGCCGACCATGGAAGCGGCAAAGCGAATCATGCGCTGCGCAACCCCACCATGCGTCAGGAAACTACCGGCCAGAATGAAGAACGGAATCGCCATGATCTCGAACTTCTCAATCCCGGTGAACAGCTTGAGCGCAATACTGTCCATCGGCACTTCGGTCATGGTGAACAGGAAACCCATCACCGTCAGACCCAGGGCAATCGATACGGGCATCCCTGTCAGCAACAGGATAGCCAGCAAGGCAAAAATAATCAGGGCGGTCATGCGCGCGCTCCTTCGGATTCAGACACACCGCGCTCTGTTTCAGCGATCAGATCAGCCGCAGGCTCGTGATGGGGCAAATGACCAGTCTGAATAAAATTCATCAAGGCTTGCAGGAAGCGGAAGCACATCAGCAAGGAGCCCGCAGGCACCGCCAGATACACGATCCATACCGGCACTTCCAGGTCAGCCGACACTTGGGCGGTCTGGGCGATGCCGTATACAAAGCGACCGCCAATCCAGGCAACAATGGCCGTGAACAAGGCACCCGCGAACAGGGAGATCACGATCAGCAGATGACGCCAGCGTGGGCCCACGGAGTTCACCAGCACGTCCACACCCACGTGGATGCCAACGCGCACGCCGTAAGCGGCACCAAACTTGGCCATCCAGACAAACAGGTAAATGCACAGCTCCTGTGCCCAGAGCAAGTTGATGCCCGCAACGCTTCGATAGGTAGAACGAGCCATGGCAGTGACGGACTCGTAACCCTGAGCCCGCGACCAGGACACCAGATCAGCCAAGAGACTGACCGAGTAGCGCTGGCAGACCGCTACAAAAATAATCACTACGGCGGCCACCATCAGAAATGAGATCAGCATTTCCTCAAAGCGGTCCAGAAATCGTAAAAACATGGGTAGCTCCAGACTACAGTCTGCCCGCCCGGGGGCCGGGCAGACACAAGCATGTAGCGGGAAGAAAAGAGAACAGGTCTGAGTCAGACCTGTACAAGACAATCAGATGCAGCAGGCGTTATTCGGTTGCTTTGTAGAACGCGTCGATCACGTCCTGACCGATACGAGAGGCCATTTCCTTGTGAACGGGACGCAACTGCTTGACCCATTCTTCACGCTCGGCATCGCTAAGCTGATAGAACTGGGTCTTGCCGGACTCTTCCATGGCTTTCATGGAATCGTTGTTCTCTTGCTCGGCAATGTCGTTGGCGTAAACCGTGGCTTCGTCCATGGCTTTTTCCATGCCTTGGCGAATATCGTCAGGCAGACCTTCCCAGAACTTCTTGTTCACGATCACGGCGTAGCCCAGGTAACCGTGGTTGGACACGGTGGCGTGCTTTTGCACTTCGTGCATTTTCTGGGTGTACATATTGGACGGCGGGTTCTCGGTGCCATCCACAACGCCGGTTTGCAGCGCCTGGTACACCTCGGAGAACGCCATCACCTGAGGCACCGCGTCCAGTGCCTTGAACTGGGCTTCCAGAACCTTGGAGGACTGGATTCGCATCTTCAGACCCAGGAAGTCGTCCACGCTTTTCAGGGGACTGTTGGCACTCATGACCTTGAAGCCGTTATCCCAGTAGGACAGACCCTTGATGCCCTTGGGCTCCAGCTTGTCCAGCAACATGCGGCCCACAGGACCTTCGGTGACCTTACGCAGATCGGTGCGATCGTTGAAGATGAAAGGCAGGTCGAACACTTCAAATTCGCGCACGCCCAAAGGACCAAACTTGGCCAGCGAAGGAGCCAGCATGTGAACCGCGCCCAGTTGCAGGGCTTCCAGTTCTTCCTTGTCCTTGTACAGTTGCGAGTTCGGGTAGACCTCGACAACCACCTTGCCCTCGGTGTACTTTTCGGCCAGTTCTTTAAAGCGCACAGCGCC
Source organism: Alcaligenes parafaecalis (assembly GCF_026344135.1). Lineage (NCBI taxonomy): Bacteria > Pseudomonadati > Pseudomonadota > Betaproteobacteria > Burkholderiales > Alcaligenaceae > Alcaligenes > Alcaligenes parafaecalis. The sequence continues at coordinate 15,952 of NZ_JAPKNA010000009.1, forward strand.
CTTGCCCTTGGGTGTATCTGGCGATACAACGTGGCTGAACTTGATGATCATGGGGTTAGCCAGAACAGGCGCGGACAGGAATACGGACGCCAGCAAGCTGGCCACAAGGGTCTTTTTCATGTTTGCCTCCGGTCGGTTAAGAGCCGACACGTTTTATTGATTGATTTGCGTGAAAGCGTGTAGCTTAAAAAAGCAGCCCCAAATTATCTATTGTGGAAATCCGAAACCATTTGTCATGATGCGTCTTGCCCGTCCGTCCGGATTCATACGCCAGGCTGCCTCGCGCACCCTGGCCGCCCACCCGATCAGCACCTATGTGCCTATCCTGGCCATCCTGATTATTGTGCTCTTGATGGGGGTGTTTGCCTGGGCCGTCAATAAGGAACGGGATGACGAACAGTCCAACGAACTGATCCGCAATGCCTTGTGGGTGGAACAGTCCTTATCCTTCCAGTTACGCTCGCATGAAAATAATTTAAGCCGCATTGCCAGCGAAATTGAAGTCAACTCCGATCCCATCAGTACCCAAACAGCGCTCACGCAGCTACAGCATTTCAAGACCATTCACCCGGATCTGCTGAAAGTCGCCGTGCAGGATCGCTTTGGCACAACCTTGCTGGTGCGCCCACCCGGTGCCGACACCCGAATTGCTGCCCACGTCAGCACACCGCGTACCTCCACCTGGTTACCCGCGTACTTCTCCAATGAGCATCAGGAAAGTGTGCTGGATCTGGTCGTTCCCATTTACGAAGAAAACGATATTGTCGGCACCTTGCGCGCCACTTTTTCCCTGGCCACCATCCTGATGGAAAACGTGCCCTGGTGGATTGCCGAGCAATATCATGTCTCCCTGATCGATCAAGGCGACCAGACACTCGCCATGCGCTCCAAAGGCGAACCGGGCGAGAGCGAACTACGCTACGCCATGTCAGTAGACCCACCCTTGCATGGCGTGCGTCTGTTGATGACGCCCTACCCGCAAAAAAACATCCCCACCTTTACCCTGCTGCTCACCGTGATTGCCGGTCTGGCTTTGCTGGCCGTGGTGAACCTGGCTATGCAGCATCACTACGCCCGCAAGCGGCGCGATGCCGAACTGGCCCTGATGCAAGAGCAAGCCTTTCGCAGCGCCATTGAGAACTCCATGGTCACCGGCATGCGTGCCCGCGATCTGGATGGCAAAGTGCTGTACGTGAACCCGGCTTTTTGCGAGCTGGTGGGCCGCCGCAGCGAAGAGATTATTGGACTGGCCCCACCCATGCCCTGGTGGGTGCCGGAAATGATGGATGAAACACTGGAGCGCCGGGATCGACTGAAATCCTCCCGCGCCGTACAGGTCTTTGACACCCTGTTTCAACGGCCGGACGGCTCCCGTGTTGATGTGCAGGTGTTTGAGTCGCCACTGATTGACGCTCAAAAGCAGCATGTGGGCTGGATCAGCTCCATCATCGACATCAGTTCCCGCAAGCAGGCCGAAGCCCTGGCCAGTTCGCAATCCGAACAGTTGCACCACACGGCCAAGCTGGTCACCATGGGCGAGATGGCATCCACTTTGGCCCACGAACTGAACCAGCCACTATCCGCCATTGCCAGCTATGCGGCAGGCTCTTTGAACCTCTTGAGCAACGAGCCGCTGGACCCCAAACAACTACGTCGCGGGCTGGAAAGTCTGGCCGAGCAAACCCGCCGGGCCGGACAGATCATTCACCGAATTCACGACTTTGTTCGCAAACGGGACCCTCAGCTTAGCCCGCTGAATCTGCCCGATGCCTTGCAAGGGGCACTCGCCATGGCCAAGGCCGGATTGCGCCATCATCAAATCCAATTGGTGACTCCAGCCCACCCCGAGGATCTGCCCGTCATGGGCGACAAGGTCTTGCTGGAGCAACTGATCTTCAATTTGCTGCGTAATGCGGCCGAAGCTATGTCTGGCCTGGAGGCCGAACGCCGTATCCTGGAAGTCAGCATGCAGGCCAGCAATGGCGTGGTATTAGTGATGGTGGCTGACCAGGGCCCTGGCGTGGCCGCCACGATCATGGGCGAAGTATTCCAGGCTTTTACCACCACCAAAGCCCAGGGCCTGGGCATAGGCTTGAATATTTGCCGCTCTATTGTGGAGCTGCACCATGGCAAACTCTGGTTTGAAAACGGGGTTCCCCACGGTGCCACTTTCCTGTTTTCCCTACCCTTGATCGAACATGACTAAGCGCGCACCTTTGGTCCACATCGTGGACGACGACCCCGCCATCCGAGATGCCCTGTCCTGGCTCTTTGCCACCCGACAGGTCAATACCGAGCTGTGGGACAGCGGCGAGGCCTTTCTGAATGCACTGGGGCCCGACAGTCAGGGCTGCATCTTGCTGGACATCCGCATGGACGGCCTGTCCGGCCTGGAAGTGTTTGAACAGTTACGCGAGCGCCAATCCTGCCTGCCCGTCATTTTTCTGACTGGCCACGGTGACCTGCCCCTGGCCGTAACGGCCCTGAAACAAGGCGCTGCAGACTTCATCGAAAAGCCCTTTAACGATAATGATCTGGTGGACCGCGTTCTGGACGTGCTGCGCACTTACGAGGCCAGTCAGGCCGAACGCGCCAATGAGCAGGCCCTGGAAGAGCGGCTGGAAACACTGTCCCAACGTGAACGGGAAGTGCTGGCTCTGGCCCTGGAGGGGCGGCTGAACAAACAGATTGCCCAGGACCTGAGCATTACCATGCGCACGGTCGAAGTTCATCGTGCGCGGGCACTGGAAAAAATGCAGTCCCGCACCCTGATCGAACTGGCACGCATGCTGGACCCGGCCCGCCTGCGGGAAGACCGCAGCCCGCCGGGGCCTTAGGCAAAGGCACCGGGACGGGTGTATATAATGCAGCCATAAACTATTAGAACCGCGCCCAAGGCCCGGTCCCCGGAGCGATAATGAGCACCACTACCGAAAACACCGATTTGCACCTTTCCCATCTGGATGAAGATGGCAAAGTTCAGATGGTTGATGTCAGCCACAAATCGGCGACATCCCGTTCTGCCACTGCCCGCGCCGTGGTGCGCCTGAGCCCGGCTGCCTACCAATTGCTATCGGCCCAGCACAACGCCAAGGGCGAAGTGCTCAACACCGCCCGTGTGGCGGGTGTTCTGGCCGCCAAACGCTGCGCCGAGCTGATTCCCATGTGCCACAGCCTGCCACTGGATTTTGTCGGCATTGATTTTGAAAGCGATGCTGCCGCAGGCACCATTGCCGTGCTGGCCACCTGCCGCACCCGCTACACCACCGGTGTCGAGATGGAAGCCATGACAGCCTGCTCCATTGCCGCCCTGACTATTTACGATATGTGCAAAGCCGCCGACAAAGGCATTGTGATCGAACAGACCCGCCTGCTGGAGAAAACCGGCGGTAAAAGCGGCACCTGGACAGCCTCGGTCTAAGCCCTTTCACGGAGATATCATGACAAGCCCTTTGACATTGCGCGTCCTGTACTTCGCCCAAGTGGCCGAACGCACAGGCCAGCGCCAGGAAAACTGGGAATGGCCACAAGAAAGCACTGTCCAGCAATGGACGGAGGCCCTGCTGCAGCGCCACCCGAATTTGAGCGATATGGCAGGCCGCCTGCATGTGGCGGTCAACCAGTTTCACGCCAAGCCCACCGACCCTGTCCGCCCTGGCGATGAAGTGGCTGTGTTCGAGCCCGTCACCGGAGGTTGAGATGATTCGCATCCAGACCGAAGACTTTGATGTTGCCGCCCTGAACGCCGAGCTGCGCACCACGGCAGGCGGCAAGGCCGGTGCCATGGTGACCTTTACCGGCTATGTGCGCGATCAGGCCGATGGCACCGCCACCGAATCCCTGTTCCTGGAACACTATCCCGGCATGTGCGAACGCGAGATCGAAGCCGTTTGCGACCAGGCCCGCCAACGCTGGCCCATTCTGGATACGCTGGTCGTGCACCGCGTGGGCGAGCTGCACCTGACCGAACAAATCGTCTATGTCGGCGTCACCAGCGCCCACCGTGGCGACGCTTTTCGCGCCTGCGAATTCATCATGGATGTGCTGAAAACCCGCGCCCCTTTCTGGAAGCGCGAAACCTTGGCCGACGGCAAGCGTTTCTGGGTGCAGCAGCGCGATAGCGATGCCCAGAAAACCGATGCCTGGAATACTTCTGCGGACACCAACAAGCATGTCTAAAGCCAAGAGCGATTTACCCGCTGCCCGATTGAATGTGGCCGTCCTGACCATTTCAGACCGCCGTGGCCCAGATGAAGACACATCCGGCGACTACCTGGCAGACAGCCTGACCGACAGCGGCCATTACTGCGTCCAGCGTGCCATCAGCAAGGACAATATCTACGCGATCCGTGCCCTGCTCAGCCAATGGATTCTGGACCCGGAAATCAACGCCATCATCTGCAATGGCGGTACGGGCTTCAGCCATAAAAAGTCCACGATTGCGGCGGTGACACCTTTGCTCGATCAGATCATTACCGGCTTTGGCGAACAGTTTCGCTACCTGTCCTATCAGGACATCGGCTCCTCGGCGCTGCAGTCCGATGCGCTAGCCGGGACCGCCAACCGAACCTTGCTATTTTGCATTCCCGGCTCGGGCGGCGCTTGCAAACTAGCCTGGGAAAAAATCCTGAAAGAGCAGTTGGACAGCCGTCATCGCCCTTGCAATTTTGCCTCCGAGTATCTGGAGCCACCCAAACCCTGATGCCTGCACAAGGCAAAGCGGCAAGGACCTCGGAACGCCCCCTTTTACACCGTGACCTCATCTCCTGAGCCACGAATTGTTTTATCGAATTTATCCATCCTATGATCGAATTTGACGTAGCACAGCAACGGCTGGCCCAGGCAGGACAAGTTCCCACCCAAACCGAAACCTGCGATTTGTCGCAGGCCTTGGGACGCATTCTGGCCCAGGATATTCAAGCTCAACTGGACATGCCGCCTGCCGACAACAGCGCTATGGATGGCTATGCCTTGCGCCTGGCCGACATCGTCGATGGCAAGGTTCTGCCTATTCAGCAGCGCTGCTATGCCGGTGATATTCCTGAGACGCTGAAAGAAAACATGGCGATCCGCATCTTTACCGGCAGCATGTTACCGCCCGGTGCCGATACCGTAGTCATTCAGGAGAACTGCCAGGAAGACGAACAAGGCGTGCGCATTCTGGAAATGCCCGTGGCAGGCGTGAACATCCGCCGTCGTGGTGAAGACATGCGTATTGGTGAAGTACTGATTACCACAGGCACCAAACTGACGGCGGCCCATATTGCCCAACTGGCCGCACAGGGCCACGCCCAGTTGCAGGTCTACCCTCGCCTGACGGTGGGCATCCTGACCACAGGTGACGAGCTGACACCCGCCGGTCTGCCTCTGAAAACCGGCCAGATCTACAACTCCAACGCCCCCATGCTGCGTGCACAGCTTCAAGCTCTAGGGGTTGAAACCGTCCATGCTGTTCATGCCAAAGACACACTGGAAGCCATTCAGGACGCCCTGAAAGAACTGCTGCAACGCTGCGATCTGGTGCTGACGGTAGGCGGTGTCTCGGTAGGTGAAAAAGACTTCGTGAAGCCTGCCATCGAAGGTATAGGCGGTCAGCTAGATCTGTGGAAAGTGCGCATGAAGCCCGGCAAACCGCTGGCACTGGCGTACATAGACAACAAGCCCCTGGTCTGCCTGCCCGGCAATCCGGTGTCTTCTTACGCCGTGTTTTCCTTGATGGTGTCGCCGCTGATTCGTCGTCTGCAAGGTCGCAATCAAGTACTGCCCACGATTCGCTACGGCATTCTGCAAGGCGAGCGCCACTTTGAAGGTGACCGCGAAGAGTTCATCCGAGTACAAGTGGATAACGACGAGCAAGGCCGCCTGCTGGCGCGCCCATTCGATAATCAGGGCTCGGGCGTGATCAGCTCCCTGCCTTGGGCACAGGCACTGGCCCGCATCCCTGCCGACTCCCATGTCGCCCCCGGCGATGTGGTGCGTCTGTATGAATACAGCCAGTGGCAGGCATAAGCTCGGACAGTCATCCAGGCTTTAACTTGGCCATAAAAAAAACCGCCCTGATCAGGGCGGTTTTTTAATGTGCTATCCGTGACTGGAAGGAAAGATAAAAACCATGCAGACACATGGTTAGAACCAATCAGTTCAGCCCCTCAAATCTGAGTTTCTTATCAAACCACCGATCAGGAACTAACTTGCCAGCTTTGCGCCTGGTCCAGATCCTGAGGGGTATTGATATTGAAGAAAGCACGTTCAGGGGCATTGCGAAAATCCACTTCCACCGCGCCTATGCTTTCCAGCCACGTCATGACACGGCGTTCGCCGCTCAGCAGATACTCTTTCAGGCTAGCAGCCTGGTCGGTACGCAGCAGCAGGCATAGGGGATGGCTGCGTTCAGCTTGCGCATAGGCAGCGACAGCGCCCTGCTCTTCTACCGCCTTGATCAAGCGCTTGCCCAAGTCCACGGGTACAAAGGGCAAGTCCACGGGACAGGACAAGGCCCACGGGGTAGAGATCTGATCCAGCACACTGGCCAGACCGGCCAAGGGGCCCAGATAGCCTTCCAGTTCCAGTGCGTCGGGGACCACACGGCCCCAATGGACATACTGTTCAGGGTTACGGTTCGCACTGATCAACATAGGGCCCACCTGTGGGCGCAGGCGACGCACCAAGTGCTGAACCAGAGGCTGGCCTTGCAAGAGCAGCAAACCTTTATCGATCTGACCCGACAAGTCAAAACGCCGGGCCCGACCGCCTGCCAACACAATACCGCTGATGTCCTGTGTGCTTATCATCCGCCGATGTAACTCATTTCTATACGCTCACGACTCGTGGTCTGCTCGCCCCGAATCTCGGAATATCGGTCCTGCCGACCTGTCCAGACGCCATGCATATAGGCGGCTAACCGTTCGTCGGAAGCATCCGAGCGCAATTGCGCCCGCACATCATAACCTTGAGAAGCAAACAGGCACAGAAACAGGCGTCCCTCCGGGGAAAGACGCATGCGTGAACAGTCCCCACAGAAGGGCTGGGTCACACTGGTAATCACGCCCACTTCGCCTGTACCGTCCTTGAAACGCCAGCGGCTGGCAACTTCACCTTTATATTGAGCGGCCACCGGCTCCAGCTCAAAACGCGACTGAATGCGTTCCACAATGTCTGCGCCGCTAAGCACTTCCTGCAGATTCCAGCCATTGCTGGTGCCTACATCCATGTACTCAATAAAACGCAGTATCTGGCCCGAGCCTTTGAAGTGCTCCACCATAGGCAAAATCTGATCGTCGTTCAGACCTTTGCGCACCACCATATTGACCTTCACCGGGCTCAAACCCACGGCTTGAGCTTTGGCAATGCCGTCCAGCACGGTGGAGACAGAAACGCCGCTATCGCTCAGTTGAGTAAAGCGGGCATCATCCAAAGCATCCAGACTGACGGTGACGCGATGCAGGCCCGCGTCTTTCAAAGCCTGGGCTTTGCGGCCCAACAAGGTGCCATTGGTCGTCAAGGTCAGCTCCACCGGATTACCTTCCGGTGTGCGCAGCTTGGCCAACATGGCAATCAGCACTTCGATATTGCGACGCAAGAGCGGCTCGCCGCCCGTCAGGCGCAGCTTGCGCACGCCCAGGGCAACCGCTTGCCGTGCCACGCGCTCAATCTCTTCAAAACTGAGCAGGGAAGAATGAGGCAGGAACTCGTAGTCCGTGCCAAACACTTCCCGCGGCATACAGTAGGTACAGCGGAAATTGCATTTGTCGGTCAGGGAAATACGCAGGTCACGAAACGGACGATGGCGTTTGTCCAAGGGTTGCCCGGACACAGCAGCAATGCGCACCGTTGGACGGCGCGCAGGTTCAGCAGCACTCGTTTGAATCCCCTGTTCAATGCCTGACGGTACAAGCCCCGATCCAGCAGGCGCCGCGTCAGTCCGCCCCGCAGATAAAGCCTCGGAGCCTGGGGAAGCCGCTTCTTGATATGGCCTGGCCTGAACCTCGTCTACAGACAGCGGTTCACGTTTTGGCCCATGATCATCGCTCATGGTGTTCTCTTTCGTTCAAGGACAGGGTTGGCCCCGTCTCATGGTGTATGTGTGTTTTCGTCAAGCTAAGGGGACTAACGCCAGAGCAGATCGGCAGCCTGCCCGAAGGCCTGCTCCAAGGTCATGATCTGACCCAATCCCCGTGGGTCGTAACCCACCAGATCTTCCATGAATTGACTATACGCGGAACCGCCAATCACGTTCATCAGTTGCTGCATAGGAGCCTTATCCAGCGCTTCTTGCTCGACCGCAATGAAATAACGCTCCTGAGCCAGGGGAATGAACTCCAGCCCGCATCGGCTGGCCGCTGTTTCCACACCCAGCCCAGTATCGGCCATGCCACTGGCCACATGAGCTGCCACCGCCATATGCGTCAATTCTGTTGTTTCAAAGCCCAACACCGCATTCGTGTTTACCCCTAACTGGCCCAACAGCAAAGTAGCCAGAAAACGGGTACTGGAACCCATTTGCCGGTTCACAAAGCGCACATCCGGCCGCAACAAATCCGCCATGCCCGTGATGTTCTTGGGGTTGCCCTTCTCCACAAACAGGCCGGTTCTACGGGTAGACAGGAAAATCAGCCTGTGACGCGACGGCGACAACCACTGTCCATAACGACGCATGGCAGCCACCTCGAACTCGCCCACCGGAACCTGAAAGCCTGCCAGATCGCAGTCCCCGCGCTCCAGCGAAGCCAGCGCTTCAATGGCCGTGCGATAACGCAGTTCCAGCGGCAAGCCTTCGTGCTCGTTGGCAAAGCGCATCAGGCCTTCAATCGCAAACCCGTGGCTGGCCTGAAAGCGCAAACGATCCAGGGGCTGGGCGTACAAGCGGCCCAGTTCCTCTTCCAGCTCGGAAGCCATGCTTTCCAGGGTCGGCGTCAAACGCGCATCCAGACGCCGGTTGGCCCACAATAAGCGTTGGGCAAACTCGGTCAGCTTGGTGCCTTTGCGCCGCGAGGTTTCCAGCAAAGCCGCATCAAACTGTTTTTCGGCATTACGTAACAAGCCCCAAGCGTGTCGGTAGGAAAACTGGCATTCTTTGCTGGCTCCCGCCAGGTGCCCAAGTCGCTCGATGGCACCCAACAGACGCAGGACATCCCCCATGGGAAGCTCCACGCCGTCGGCATTTTCCAGAATCCATTCAGAGCGCAGCCGGGCTTTGAATTTCTGTTTGGTCATGTGTTTTTAAGACCAGTGTGTTTTCGTATTTATGTTTTGCACTGCATGTACCAAACATTATATATGCGAAATATTGCTTATTGAAGTTATGGACTTAAGTCGTTAGATTACGGGAGAAAACATAGTCAAATAATATGCACAGCCGTGCATAAAAAAACATGGAGGCGCAGGCTCCCAACCCGGGCACCGCGCACACAGGACATGCACACAATCCCTCATGCCCAGGAGCAGGACCTGTCCGGTCTGACTCCTGAAGAGGTCACCTTGCAAGCCGTGCAGGAACATGCCGGCCAAAAAGGTAACCTGTTGCCTATTTTGCACACTATCCAGGACCGGCTCGCCTGTATTCCCGAGTCCGTGGTGCCGGTGCTGGCCGAACAGCTAGCCCTGTCCCGGGCGGAAATCCATGGCGTTATTTCCTTTTACGCCCACTTCCGTACCCAGCCCCACGCGACTCATACCCTGGAAATCTGCCGGGCTGAAGCCTGTCAGGCGCGGGGCGGGCTGGAGCTGACGGCTCATGCCCGTCGCCGCCTGAACTGCGACTTCCATGAAAACAGTGATGACGGCCAGTACACCCTGGAGCCGGTCTACTGCCTGGGCCTCTGTGCCCAGTCCCCCGCCGTCATGCTCGATGGCGTACCCCATGCACGCGTCACCCCGGAAAAACTGGACGCCCTGCTAAGCAGCCAGGAGGCCCAGTCATGAGCACGATTACCGTTTATGTTCCGCGCGATACCGCGGCCGTTGCAATGGGCGCCCATCAAGTTGCCCAGCAACTGGCAGCGCAGGCTAAAGAGCGTGGTCTGGATGTACAGATTGTGCGCAATGGCTCGCGCGGTTTGCTGTGGCTGGAGCCCATGGTCGAAGTCCAGACGGCAGAAGGCCGTGTGGCTTACGGCCCTATCCAGACCGAAGATTTGCCCGGTCTGTTTGACGCCGGTTTCCTGCAAGGCGGTGCACATAAGTTGAGTCATGGCCTGACGGACGCCATCCCCTACCTGAAGAACCAGGAACGCCTGACTTTTGCCCGTGTGGGGATTATTGATCCAATCAGCGTGGCCGACTACCAGGCCTGTGGCGGCTTTGAAGGTTTGAGCAAAGCGCTGGCCATGGAGCCAGCCGCGATTGTGAAAGAAGTCACTGACTCCGGCCTGCGTGGTCGTGGTGGTGCGGCTTTCCCGACCGGCATCAAATGGAACACGGTACTGAACACACCGGCTCCACAGAAATACATTGTCTGTAATGCCGACGAAGGCGACTCAGGCACGTTTTCTGATCGCATGCTGATGGAAGGCGATCCCCTGTGTCTGGTTGAAGGCATGGCGATTGCCGGTCTGGCCGTCGGTGCGACCTATGGCTACATCTACGTACGCTCCGAATATCCGCTTGCCGTGCAAGCGCTGAACGAAGCCATTGTGGCGGCGCGCGCAGCAGGCTGGCTGGGCAAGAACATTCAGGGCAGCGGCTGCGACTTCGATCTGGAAGTACGCAAGGCAGCCGGTGCCTATATCTGTGGCGAAGAAACCGCCCTGCTCGACAGCCTGGAAGGCAAGCGTGGCGTGGTGCGTGTGAAGCCGCCTCTGCCCGCCATCAAGGGTTTGTTTGGCCTGCCCACCGTGATCAATAACGTGGTGTCGCTGGCCTCCGTGCCTGTCATTCTGGCCAAAGGCGGTGCTTACTACCAGAACTACGGCATGGGCCGTTCGCGTGGCACCCTGGCGTTCCAGTTGACCGGCAATCTGCAAAACGGTGGCCTGGTGGAAAAAGCCTTTGGCGTCACCCTGCGCGAATTGCTGTACGACTACGGTGGCGGCAGCGCCAGCGGTCGTCCCTTGCGTGCGGTGCAAGTAGGTGGCCCATTGGGTGCCTATCTGCCCGAGCACCAGTGGGATGTCCCGCTGGACTATGAAGCCTACATGAAGATCAATGCCATGGTCGGCCACGGTGGTCTGGTGGCCTTTGACGATACGGTGGACATGGCTCACATGGCGCAATACGCCATGGAGTTCTGTGCCATTGAATCCTGTGGCAAATGTACCCCCTGTCGCATTGGCTCTACGCGTGGCGTGGAGACCATTCAGAAGATCCGTCGCCGCGAAGATATGGACAACCATGTCGAGCTGCTGCGCGACCTGTGCGACACCATGTTCTCCGGGTCCTTGTGCGCCTTGGGCGGCATGACCCCTTATCCCGTCCTGTCCGCGCTGGAACACTTCCCCCAGGATTTTGGACTGGCCCCGCAAACCGAGCAGGACCTGGCCAAGGTCTAAGACGGAGATCACCATGAAAGAAACAGTCGCCGTACGCGAACGTGACCTGGGCACCCCAGCCTCGACCCAGACCGAGATGGTCAACCTGACCATTGATGGCAAATTGATTGAAGTGCCCGTTGGCACTTCCGTGATGCACGCGGCCGCCTTGGCCGGCATCAATATTCCCAAGCTGTGCGCCACCGATTCGCTGGAAGCGTTTGGCTCCTGCCGCCTGTGCCTGGTAGACATTGAAGGCCGTCGCGGCCACCCTGCTTCCTGCACCACCCTGGTGGAAGAAGGCATGGTTGTCCAAACCGAAAACGACACCCTGCACAAGCTGCGCCGCAACGTGATGGAGTTGTACATCTCCGATCACCCGCTGGACTGCCTGACCTGTCCTGCCAACGGCAATTGCGAACTGCAAGACATGGCCGGTGTCGTGGGCCTGCGCAGCGTGCGTTATGGCTTTGATGGTGCCAACCACCTGGACGACACCACCGACGATTCCAACCCTTATTTTGCCTACGACTCCAGCAAGTGCATTGTCTGCAATCGCTGCGTACGTGCCTGTGAGGAAGTTCAAGGCACTTTTGCACTGACTATCGACAAGCGCGGTTTTGAATCGCGTGTTACCGCCGGTCAGAACGATGGCTTCCTGGGCAGCGATTGCGTGTCCTGTGGTGCTTGTGTCCAGGCCTGCCCGACCTCTTCCCTGATGGAAAAATCCGTCATCGATCTGGGTCAGCCCGAACACGCTGTCATCACCACCTGCGCTTACTGCGGTGTGGGTTGTGGCTTCAAGGCCGAGATGAAAGGCGACAAAGTCATTCGCATGACACCCTGGAAAGACGGCAAGGCCAACCGTGGCCACGCCTGCGTGAAAGGCCGTTTTGCCTGGGGTTACGCCACTCACCAGGACCGTATCCTGAGCCCCATGATCCGCAAGAGCATTACGGACCCTTGGCAGGAAGTGTCATGGGACGAGGCCATCAACTACGCCGCCTCCGAGTTCCGTCGCATTCAGGACCAACACGGTCGTGACGCCGTAGGCGGTATTACCTCCTCGCGTTGCACCAACGAAGAAACCTATCTGGTGCAAAAGCTGGTTCGCGCCGCCTTTGGCACCAACAACGTGGACACCTGCGCCCGCGTGTGTCACTCCCCTACCGGCTACGGCCTGAAGATGACCCTGGGTGAGTCCGCCGGTACGCAAACCTTTGACTCGGTGATGCACACCGATGTGGTGATCGTGATGGGTGCCAACCCCAGCGCCGCCCACCCCGTGTTTGCATCGCGCCTGAAACGCCGCCTGCGCCAAGGTGCTCGCCTGATCGTGATCGACCCGCGCCAGACCGAACTGGTCAGCTCGCCGCACATCCAGGCCGACTACCACCTGCCCCTGCGTCCAGGCACCAACACCGCCATGCTGACCGCCATGGCCCACGTTATCGTCACCGAAAATCTGGTGAACGAAACCTATGTGGCCGAGCGCTGCGATACCGCTGCCTTCAATGAATGGCGCAGCTTTGTCAGCCAGCCCCAGAACTCGCCAGAAACCATGGCCGAGATCTGCGGTGTATCCGCCGACGACATCCGTGGCGCAGCCCGTCTGTACGCCACCGGCGGCAACGGCTCGATTTACTACGGTCTGGGCGTGACAGAACACAGCCAGGGCTCCACCACCGTGATGGCCATTGCCAACCTGGCCATGGCCACTGGCAACGTGGGCCGCGAAGGCGTGGGTGTGAACCCGCTGCGTGGTCAGAACAACGTGCAAGGCTCCTGCGATATGGGCTCCTTCCCGCACGAGTTCCCTGGCTACCGTCACGTCTCGGACAATCAAGTTCGTTCGCTGTTTGAACAAGCCTGGGGCGTGCCTCTGCAATCCGAACCCGGCCTGCGCATTCCCAATATGTTTGACGCTGCCTTGAGTGGCAGCTTCAAGGGCCTGTACTGCCAGGGCGAAGACATTGTTCAGTCCGACCCGAACACCCAGCACGTGGCCGCCGCCATGGCCGCCATGGAGTGTGTGGTGGTGCAGGACCTGTTCCTGAACGAAACCGCCAAGTACGCCCATGTGTTCCTGCCCGGTTCCTCCTTCCTGGAAAAAGACGGCACCTTCACCAACGCCGAGCGCCGCATTTCGCGCGTACGCAAAGTGATGGAGCCCAAAGCTGGCATGGCTGACTGGGAAGTCACCTGCGCCCTGGCCCGTGCTCTGGGCTACCCCATGAGCTACGAGCATCCCGGCCAGATCATGGACGAGATTGCCCGCCTGACACCAACCTTTACCGGCGTGTCCTACGATCGCATCCAGGAACTGGGTGGCAGCGTGCAATGGCCTTGTAACGAGCAAGCCCCTGAAGGCACCCCCACCATGCACATCGACGAGTTCGTGCGTGGCAAGGGCCGCTTCATGCTGACCCAATACGTGCCCACCGAGGAACGCAGCAGCCGCAAGTTCCCCTTGTTGCTGACGACTGGCCGCATCCTGTCGCAATACAACGTGGGTGCACAAACCCGCCGTACCGACAACGTGGCCTGGCATGCGGAAGACTTGCTGGAAATTCACCCGGTGGATGCCGAAGATCGTGGCATTCGCAGTGGCGACAAAGTCTCGGTCAAGAGTCGTGCAGGCGAGACCGCCTTGCGTGCGACGGTGACCGAACGAGTGCAGCCAGGGGTGGTCTATACTACTTTCCACTTTCCCGAGTCGGGTGCCAACGTGGTCACCACCAATAACTCGGACTGGGCAACCAACTGCCCCGAGTACAAGGTGACAGCGGTACAGATTCAGCGCGTCACGTCCGAGTCGGCCTGGCAAAATCGCTGGAACCGTTTCCACGATATTCAGCAGCGTCTCTTGCAAGGCGAGACCCTATCGGCCGAAGATTTGGCCCATGCGGATCACAGCCACCAGCATGAGCCTGACGAGGCCGTCGCGAAAGTATGATGCGTCTAAACAGGCCTTAAGGAGTTGCCGCGTGAGCCAGGCAGATTTTCGTGATGCCAGCGCCCCTGCCACCGTATGGCGGCAGGCGCGTACCCAAGCTGAAGCACAAGCTGAGAACCTGCCCCAAGAGGATCAGGATGCGCTGGCGCGCGAGCAGGCAGTTGCCCTGGAATTCAACGGCATCAGCCATAGCGCCTTGTTGTGCAGCCCCAGCGATCTGGAGGATCTGGCTTACGGATTCTCCATGACCGAGGGCATCATCCGTACGGCTGACGATATACGCGGCGTGGATGTGCTGGAAGGCGAGCGCGGCAGCCTGCTGCAAATCGAAATTGCCAGTGCCTGCCAGCATCAGCTCAAAGCCCGTCGCCGCCAGTTGGCCGGTCGCACAGGCTGCGGTTTATGTGGTCTGGAAAGCCTGGACGAGGTACGCCGACAGCTCCCTCGTCTGGATGCTCCCGAGCACAGTCCCGATGCCGCCGCCATCTTCCAGGCGCTGGATGCCTTGCGCTCCAGCCAGCCCTTGCATCGACTGACGGGGGCTACCCATGCCGCCGCCTGGTGCAATCTGCAAGGCGACATCCTGGCCGTGCGCGAAGATGTAGGCCGCCACAACGCGCTGGACAAGCTGCTGGGCCACATGTTGCGCAACGATATTGATCCACGCTCTGGCATGGTGCTGATCTCCAGCCGTGCCAGCTTCGAGATGGTCCAGAAGGCCGCTGCCATGGGCATCAACTTTGTGGTGGCCGTCTCCGCCCCCACCGCCTATGCCGTGCAGATTGCCGATGAACTGGGTGTCATGCTGGCTGCCTTTGCCCGTGACCGCAGCTTCACGCTGTACAGCCATCCCCACTACCTGAATTCTGCCGAGTCCCGCTCGGCCACATCACCATGAATATTGTTCCTTTGATTCCTATGGCCAACCAGATCGGCCAGTTCTTTGAAATCCTGAGCAATCGGGAACAAGGCCTGCGCGAGATTGCGGAACATATCCAGAAATTCTGGGACCCGCGCATGCGCCGTTCCCTGCTGGATTTCGTTGCAGAAAACCCCAACGGCAAAAGCGCTGATGGCGAGCTCTTGCCCATTGTTTTGCAGGCAGTCGTCGCCCACAAGCAGCAACTGGAACCACGCAGCCAGTAAGACACAGCGCAGACACAAAAAAAAACCCGCCTAGGCGGGTTTTTTCTTTGGGCTGAACAACGATTAATCGTGTTCTTTAACGCGGTACACCAGCACGGTGTTCTTGGCCATATTCAGCACCTTGATGGTCACGCTACCCAGCAACAAGCGGGACAGACCGCTGCGGCCATGACTACCGATAAAAATCAGGTCGCAGCCTTCTTGCTCGGCTACCTGAACCACACCGTCGGCTACGTTGAAGTTCGATACGGATTTACCGGTTGCCTTGACGCCAGCGGTCTCGGCACGGTCCAGAATCTGTTGCAGGTATTTCTGCGACTGTTCTTTGGCGGTCTTGTCGTAGTCCTCGTCGGTGATGGCGTAGGCAGCCGCCATACCATCAAAGCCAACTGTGGCAGCAAATGGCTGCGTCACGTGCAAAGCCAGAACCTCGGCACCAATTTGGCGGGCAAAGGTCACGCCTTTGTTGGCTGCTTGGGAGGAGAGCTCGGAACCGTCAGTTGGAATCAGAATTTTCTTGAACATGGCATAACCCCTTTGAATGGAGACAGATAGCTTACCGCTGCATACCGGCACAGGACAAGCTAGTACAGACCTGAACCTTGAGCCAGGTCAGGATTCGTTCAATGCACGGAATAATACGGCACAACGAGTGCCCGTGCGGCAGTAAGCCAGAGTCGGGCCTGGCAAGGCTTCAAGTAATTGGCCAAAACGGGCAACATCAGCAGAAGTAATAGCGCTACCCACTACTGGCTGATACTCTACCTGCAAACCGGCCGCCTGGGCTGCTTGCATTACGTCGGCGGACAAAGGCTGGTCGGGGCCACCTTCCATATCGGGCCGGTTGATAATGACGCTTTTAAAACCGGCATCGGCCACGGCTTGCATATCCTCTCCCGATAACTGAGGGGCGACGGCCAATTGCTCGGTCAAAAACTGGTGTGGGAAGGGCATAGAAACTCCTGGAATCGGGATAAACTAAATCTGTTCAAAGGAAAAATAGTATGTTCCCCCCCGAGAGTACGCAAGCCCCTTTCTCTGCGTCCCTGCCACAAGGCAATCACGCCAGTGCCTTGCTGATCCGTCACGCCACCGTGGACGATATGACAGCGGTGCAAAACATCTATGCCTATCACGTGCTGCACAGTACGGCGACCTTTGAACAAAGCCCGCCGGACGAACAGGAGATGCGTGCGCGCTATGCACAAGTGCGCGAACAGAATCTGCCCTGGCTGGTCGCGGAACTGGACGGGCAAATCGTGGGCTATGCCTACGCAGGCACGTATCGCTCCCGTCCCGCCTATCGCTTCACCGTGGAAGATTCCGTCTATCTGGCTCAGGGTCTGATTGGCAAAGGCCTGGGCAAAGCATTGCTGGAGCAATTACTGCTGGAATGTGAAAAAGGTCCGTGGCGGCAAATGGTGGCTATCATCTCCGGCCATGACAGCCGAGGCTCCATTGCCCTGCACCGTTCGCTGGGCTTTGCCCATGTGGGCACCCAGCCAGCCGTGGGCTATAAATTCCAGCAGTGGATTGATGTGGTCGTCATGCAGCGCAGTCTGGGCGAAGGCAGCCACAGCCAGCCTGCCCAATCGGCCTAAGCGTCTCTCTCAGGCAATGCGCAGGCTGTATTGATCCAGCCAGTGCTGCATGTCATTGCCTGCCAACACCTCATACTCCGCCAGACGCTGTATACCCACAGGATCGTCCTGCACGCTGCTCAAGGAAGGATGGCACATCATGCTGTCACCGTGCTGCATCACGGCCAGCCAGGCCTGTACCAAGGCGCTATAGCGTTCCTTGCCGCCCTGGAAGTCGTAGACACCGGTAAAGCTGCTATTCAAGGTCACGCCCCTGGCCCTGGCCTGACGCAGCAAATCCCTGGAACCCAAGGCAGCAATAATCTGCGCCTTGAATCTGTCTTTAAACGCAAAGCCCGCTGCCAGACGCTGAGCACCCGTATAGCGCAGCCAGGGCATGGAAGCGGCATAACGGCATTCCATTTCCGCCAGCAAGGCCTCGCGAATCATGGGCAGTTGATGCACGTGCTGATGCCCATCGATATAGTCCGGGCCCTGCCCCATGACGTCCTCAAAACGATCGAGCTGACGAGCCACGCTGTCCTTAACTCTGTCACTATCCAGGCGATGCAGCAGGCTACGAAGAATCACCTGCTTGAGCGGCATGGCATAGACGCCCGCTTGCGAGGCAAACTCGGTAAAATTCAGGTGCAAACCTTTTTGCAGCGTGCTCTGGCGCAGTGCCGGTGCATTTTGTTCAAAGCTGTCCCCATCCACTAAACAGGACGTTCCTGTCAGGCGTCGGGCCTGGGCCAATTTCAGAATGGCCTCGTCCACGGCAGGGGCCATGCCAAAATCATCCGCGCATATACTGATTTGCCTGTCTTTGGCCACTGCTCGCTCCGCTTTCTCTTTATGTCTCGTCAAATCATTCTGTTCATTCTGGTCGGCACCCTGGCCGCCTTCACGCACTGGGGCATTGTAATCGCCCTGGTGCAAACGCTCAGCCTGTCTCCGCTGCTGGCCAATCTTTTTGGCTGGCTGATTGCGTTTCTGGTGTCCTTTGGTGGCCATTACTGGCTGACGTTCCGATCTCAGAATGCCCGTTTTCTGCCTGCACTGTCACGTTTTTTTCTGGTGTCAGCCGCTGGCTTCGCGGTCAACGAAGCCAGCTATGCGTTTTTACTGAATCACTCCGGCCTGCGCTACGACCTGCTGCTAGGCCTGATTCTTATTGGTCTCGCAGTACTGACCTTTGTGGCTGGGCGGCTTTGGGCGTTCCGCCGCACATAAGCTCGTGATCGTCCTGATCAAAGCGCCACAGCGCAATGCGCTGATCTTCGTACAGGCGCTGAGCATGATTCAGCACCTGACTTTGACGTACCGCATCGGGCCCGCCGATCAACCAGAAAACCGCCTTGCTGTCCTGGCAAAGCTGCTTGCGTAAGGTCTCCCGATCAATCAAGGTCAAAGCCCCACGCTGCGGCTCGAAACGAGCCGCTTCCAGCAGCTCTTTACGCCAACTGTCGGTACGCATGATGTCAGGGTCATCCCAACGTCCCATGACGCTGATACTCTGCAAACCGGGAACGTAAAAACCAAGATCGTAGCGGTAGTTATTCAGAAACACGACACGATCACCGGGCTGATATTCTGCCGCCAGAACCCGGCCCAGCTCACGGCTATTCACCTGAGGGCGAAGCACCATCGTCACCACAGCAGCCAGACATAACAACACGCCGATAGCCAGGCTCCAGATGGCACGGCGTCCCACTGCGGGCTCACCTTCGCGCTGACTTTGACGTAACACGACATCCGCCAGAAAGAAGGCCCAAGGGCCAATAGCAGGCAACACATAGCCCACCAGCTTGGACGTGGGGATAGAAAAGAACACAAGCACGGTCAACAGAGCAGATAGCATCAGGCCACGCACGGCACCCAAGCCATCAGGGGCACTAGCCACTCCACGCACACGCCGGAACAAGAAAGGTGTCCAGCTCAAGGTGGCGACAGGCATCAGGGCAAAGTAGAACCAGAAAGGCTGGGGATTATTGAAGCCCGTTTCCAGAAAACGCTGAAAGTGCTGATAAACAATGTAGTAATCAAAAAAACCGGGATAGCGCGCCTGCATGGCCCACATCCAGGGAGTGGCCACCAACAGCAAAACCCCCAAGCCGGTGACAGAGAACATACGCAGCAAAATGCGCCACTGGGCACGGCCCAGCAACCAGAACACCAGAATGCCACCGGGTATCAAAATCCCGATCAAGCCCTTGGCCAGGAAAGCCAAGCCTGCTGTGGCATACAGACCCATCAAGGCCAAACGGTACGGACGCCCCTGCTCCATCTGCAAGGCAGCGTGCCCGCCCAGCAACACACAGCTACTGATCAAGGCCGCTACCGTCATATCCAGATTGGCGTAATGAGAGGCGCCGAAAAGCAAAGGGCTGCTGATCAGAATCAGAGCCGTCCAGCCCGCATGTTGCTGGCTGGCGTGACGCTTCAGAAATGAATGCATCCCGGCCAGCAGCAAGGCCGCCATCAGGGCAGGCACCAAACGGGCACCGACAAAATTCACACCCAGCACTTTCAGGCTTAGCGCACTCAGCCAGTAATGCAGAGGAGGTTTATGAAAAAACGGCAGGCCGTCCAGGCGCGGCACCAGATAATCGCCCGACTCCAGCATGGACAAAGCCACACCAACGTAGCGCCCTTCATCCGGGATCAACAAGGGGTAGGCCCCCAAGGTCAGCGCAAACCACATCAACGCCAACAGGCCCACCGACACACTGGAAAGCGTGCCCAGACCCTGCACAGAGCGTCGCAGCCAATAGACCGGGCCTCGCTGCTGTCCCAGCGGCAAGGTGGCTACAGAAGGGGAATAGGAATTCTCGATACTCATCGTTCAAAGCCAAACCAATAGGGTTAGGCAGCCACCCGCGTGGCTGTCAAAAAACGATTCAGAGTATCGATGTAGCGTTCAATTACAACTAAGAGCAAACTGCCAATTAAACGGCGGGATTTGCTTTCAATCCTGCTGCTGGGCAGGACCAGACGTCGCACTCTGCTCTTGGTCTGAGGCCAATGTAGCGCTCTGAGCCAAACCTTGCCCCCGGCGACGATGCACCAGATACAAAGGCCGGTTTTTAACCTCGGCAAAGATGCTGGCAACGTACTCGCCTACCACCCCCAGCGACAGCATGTTCACGCCCGCAAAGAACAGAACAACCGTAATCAGGGTCGCCCATCCCCGGACCGCATCCCCATAGATCAAATGCTTGAAGATGATGAACAAGCCGTAGCTGAAAGACAGCATGGCCAACACAGCGCCAGCCAGACTGAGCAAACGCAGCGGCCAGGTCGTAAATGCAGTCAAACCGTCTACCGCAAAGCGCAACAGCTTGGCGGGTTTGAAGCGGCTGACACCATGCAGGCGCTCGGCAGGTGAATAGTAAATAGGCTCGGAAGGAAAGCCCACCCAGGCAAACAGCCCCTTCATGAAACGGCTGCGCTCGGGCAAAGCCAGCAAGGCATCCACAACGCAGCGATCCATCAAACGAAAATCGCCCGCATCCCGGGGTACCCGCAGGCCATTGGAGGTGCGCATCAACTTGTAGAACAAGCTGGTGCCTACCCGCTTCATCCAGGTCTCGTCGTCGCGGGTTTCCCGCACGGCATAGACCATTTCCAGGCCTGTAGACCAACGCTCCAGCATGGCTTCAATCAAGGCAGGAGGATGCTGCAAATCCGCATCCATACACACCACCACCTGCCCGCGACTGGCCTCCAGCCCTGCTGTCAACGCCGCTTCTTTACCAAAGTTGCGCGACAACTGCAGATAGACCAATTGAGGATAGGTTTGACGCAATTGCTCAACAACCAACGGCGTCGCGTCAGTGCTGCCATCGTCAACGAAAATGATTTCAAAATCCTGGACCAGTTCGCGCAGCTTTGCCACCAGGACCGGCAACAAAGCGGGCAGGTTTTCTGCTTCATTCAAACCAGGGATGACGCAGGAAAGCGTTTGGGCCTGTCTTTTTGTAATCATTATTTCTTGAGCACCATGCTGTAACAAAATCAGGATCCAGCCAACAAAAAGTAATCGTAGCCCGCCAGACCGCCTAGTGCAATTTACCTTCCGTGATATTTATCTTTCATAAAGAACGCCTTGGACCACCGTTGCGACCTTTGCACGCCGCAAGACGGGCCACCTACTTGAACACGCAACATCGATACTCTGAAACTCGCAGCCAGTGTAGGAAGGCGCGCGTTGAATCTGCGTGAAATCAGACGTAAAAGCCGCAAGTTTTTCAGCCATTTTCTTTCCGGCTTGACCCCAAAGAGCCAGGCCAATAAGATAGATAAAATATATATCTTTAAATTCAAAATATTATGGCTCTCAATGCTTTGTGTACCCGCCAGGAAATTCATGATCTGGTTTGGGACTTTTATGATCGCATCCGCATGGATGAAGTCCTTGGCCCCATTTTCTCCGAGCGCATCAAGGATTGGGATACGCACCTGGGCGTGATGGAGGAATTCTGGTCCTCCCTGCTGCTCAAGACAGACGGCTTTAACGGCAACCCGATGGCCAAGCACTTGTCGCTTAGCCACATCCAGGCCAGCCACTTTGAACAATGGCTGCGTCTGTTCAAGGAAACCTGTCAGGAACGCGAGAACCAGGCAATGGCCGAGCTGGCGCTGGAATACGCCCAGCGTATCGCCCGCAGCTTCTGGTTTGGTTACCAGTTCCAGCACAACCCCACCAAAGTGGCCAGCGAGCTGCAACTGCCTTAATCATGCGCCTGACTAATCTGACCGACTACGCCCTGCGTCAATTGATGTACCTGGGCCAGAACGAAGACAGGCTCTGTACCATCGCGGAAATTGCCCAGTACCACCAGATTTCCCAAGCCCACCTGATGAAAGTCACCCACCTGCTCGCCAAAGGCGGGTGGATTCAGACGCAACGGGGGAAAAACGGCGGCATGCGGCTGGCTCGCGCCCCTGAAGAAATCAATCTGGGCGAACTGGTGCGTTATACCGAAACCGATCTGGCCGTGGTGGAGTGCTTGGGCAGCGGCACCCACTGCATCCTGAGCGGACGTTGTAATCTGAGCAATATTCTCAAACAGGCTCTGGTTCAGTTTCTAAGCTATCTGGACAACTACACCCTGCAGGATATTATTGTTCCAGGCAGCAGCCCGGAACAGACGATTGCCTGGCCCACCAAGTCCATGCATTCGGCC